>NZ_JBNHHX010000002.1:0-903158 GCF_059092685.1 Arthrobacter sp. Y3221048
GGATGGACAGTGTAGGAACTTCCATCATCGGAAGACCTCGACCTCTATCCGGACACCGACGCGCCAACGCTATCTACACTCTCGATTCCGATGAGCCATGTTGGCGGCCGTACAGGAAGTAGATGGTGAAGCCCGCCACCAGGGCAACCAGGGCGCCGGCCAAGATCTGCACCCGCGCCGGGGTTTTTGATGCTCGGTGGTGTGGCCCAGCCACCGCGGCAGCAGGCCGTCACGGCTCATCGCGAAGGCGACCCGGGCGAGGCCCATCAGAATGCCCATCACGCCATACTGCTGAGGCTCGGCGCCGCTAAGGAAGGGAAACATCAGGACTGGTTCCACCCTTCTGGGTCCCCGAACGCTCGAGCAACGGTGTTTTGACTGGCCTCGCGCTCCTCCATAGTCTCAGCCCATGATGTGGACAAGGTTCGGGATCAGGGCCAGTGCGGCGGCATATGCCTTTCGGGAGAGCCTGTTTCTTCTTCCGGCGATCATCGTCGTGTGCGGTGCGGGGTTGGCGGAAGCTGCCAGCGCAATTGACGCGGCGGGTAAGGAGACTCCGCTGCTTGGCTTTACGTTCGGGATGTCGAGCAACGCTGCGGTCTGGTTATTGAGCGTGGTTTCGGGTGCGACAATCACGACCGCAGGTGTTGTTTTCTCCCTGACGGTCGTGAGCCTGCAGCTGGCCAGCAGCCAGTTCTCGCCCCGGGTAATGCGCTCTTTCGTCCGGGACCGCTTGAGCCAATGCGTGGTGGGACTGCTCGTAGCATCGTTCGTCTACTGCGTCCTGGTGATGCGGAACATCAATGCCGAATCCAGCGACCCCGCGCCCCGCTTATCCATGACCATTGCGGTGCTGCTGACGGTGGGGACGGTGCTGCTCATCATCGCGCACCTCAACCACCTCGCGCACCGGCTACAGGTGGGCGAAATTGTCCGGACCATCGCCAACGAAGGCCAAAGAATTGCGGCTACCGTCCTGCACAGCAGTGGAGACGAAACAAGTCCCACAGGGTCACCGGTGCCGCCGGAAGCGCAACCAGGATTCATTGTCCGCGCGCATCGGGACGGCTGGGTGACCCAGGCCCTGAGCAAGAATATTCTTGCCGCCGTTCCCGCCCGCACCACCGTCCGGCTCGAGACCCGCGTCGGGGCTTACATCCACCAGGGCGAACCGCTGGCCACCGTCTGGCCTGACGGCGACGCGGCCGTCGCCCGCCGCTTGAGGGGGGTGATCAGGGTCAGCAACGCGCGCACTGCCCAACAGGACATCGACTTTTCCATTCGGCAGTTGGTCGATATCGGCCTGCGGGCGCTGAGCTCGGCGATTAACGACCCGAACACCGCCGTCGAAGTGGTGTTGCGGCTCGGAAGCCTCCTGCGCAAACTGGTGCTCTCGGAGCTGCCTCCGGAAAGGATCGCCGGACGCCAAGGCAGGCTCCTGCTGCGGCCCTGGGAGCTCAACATGGATGAATACATTGACCACGCTTTTGACCAGCTGCGGCATGCCGCAACGGAGCAGCCGCAGGTGGCTGCCGCAATCTTGAGAACACTCCGCATGCTCATCCAGTTGTCACAAGAGTCGGGTCGTCCCCAGCACGTCCCGGTGCTCCGCAAGCACCTGACGATACTGACGGAAGCGATCGACGGGAACTCCAGGCTGCACCCTGCGGACCGGCAGCACCTGCGTGATCTCTCAGCCAACGAAACAGACCCGGCTGACCATAGCCGGCAACGTCCCCCTCGTACCGACGCGTCGACGCCCGGTGGCAGAGGCTGATCGCCTGCCTCGGGCTTCGTGGGTCAACTGGGTAGCGGCCCCCGCAGCGCGCCATGGCGGCCGGACCGGCGTACCGGCAGAGCAGGTCAGCCGATGGCCACTAGACTCAGCGGGTTCGCGGCAGCCGCACCGGTCGGTGCCGCGAGGGCAGAGGCACACGTTCCGGCGGCTTCGGCAACCAGTTCGGCAGGTACACCGGAGGCCAAAGCGGCGGCTGTCTGCTCCTGGAAGACGGCCTTCGCCTGGTCCAGGGCCCATTCCGCCGCCTCGACTTGTCCCGCGCGGACGGTGACGGCCTCCAGTGCTTTCTTCTGCCCCGGGGTCAGGTCGGAAACTGTCTGCGCCCGCCCCACAGGGAGTGTGTCTGTCGACGCTGGCCGTCCGGTATAGATCGTGGAGTCCAACTCCGCGATGGACATGGGCAGCGTGTTGGTTTCGTTCACGGGATCCATCAATGTCCCTTTCAAGGGAAAATGCAGCGCTTCTTCCTCTGGTGAGAGAGCGCTTGCTGCGTGTTGTAGACAGACAGGCCTGCCCACTGAGTCGAATCTACAGCACGGGTGTAAAAGGCCGGCTAAACCATTGACCTCTCAACGGTCAGTTTGCTTATAATCCTGCATGCCTGATCTTTCCAAGTGGCCCATGCCCCGGCTCCTGTCCACAGCCGCGAGGCTTGTCGAATACGAGTGGAACGAGCAGCTGGCTTCCCTCGGCCTGACCCATGCCGGAGCAACTGTGCTGGAAATCCTGGCCGTGGAGGGGCCGATGGCGCAGGCACAGCTGGCAAAGCGGGTGCGGGTGCAGCCACAGACCGTGGGCAAGACCCTGGCACGGCTGGAAGCAACCGGTTACATATCCCGCGCTCGCAGCAAAAACGACCGGCGCGAGCAACGGGTTAATATCTCGGAGCGAGGCGAGGAGACCTTCCAACAGGTGGTGAAACTGGGACAGGAGCTGCTGGGTGAGGACGGCGAGGTCGAGCAGCTCAAGACGCGGCTCATCGATGTCATCCGGGACCTCGGTAATGACAGGTTCGGCATCAAGAGGCCCTTGCGCCCTGCCTGACCCGGCAGAAACCACGGGGTTCTACGCCGGCTGGGCTGCGTCCGTGCCGCACTGGTCAGGCGGCTACGGCCCGGCGGCGCCAGCCGAGGGTGGCGATGCCCCAAATGGCAAGGAAGACGGCGACCAGCAGCAGGCCGGCGTGGCCGAGGTCGAGCGCGCCCAGCCAACGGGTTAACGGATCGTTCAGGCCGGCTTCATGCAGGATGCCGCCGGCGGTCAGCACGGCGATGAACAGTGCGGAGCAGGAGGAGAGGCCGGTGATGACCATGTTGAAGCCGATCTTCTTCTGCGGGTCCAAGATGGCGGTGCGGTACATCTTCATCATGGCCATGCCGTTGGCTGTATCGCACAGCGTCATGGCGGCCGTGAAGCCCAGGGGCAGGGCCATCAGGGCCAGGGGCGAGACGCCGGCGAGGGCGGCGGAGGCGGTCAGGAGCAGGAAGGCGATGGTGGTGGCGGTGTCGAAGCCGAGGCCGAACAGGAAGCCAAGTACATAGATGTCCCGCGGGCGGTTGATGCGGGACAGCGGCTTGTCCAGCAGCCGGGCGACCAGGCCCTGCGGGCGCAGCTCCTCCGCGGTGACGTGTCCGCCGTCGCGCACGTGCCGGTAGAGCCGGGCGGTGCGGCGGAAGGCGGCGCCGTTGAAGACGCCGATAACAAGCAGGAAAGTGGCCGAGACGGCTGCGCCGATCAGGCCGAGCACCGTGTTGACGGTGGAGCCTTCCTCCAAAGCCGAGCCCATGATGGTGGCGCCGCTGACTACGAGAATGCCGGCCAGCATCACGATGGTGCTGTGCCCGAGGCTGAAGGCGAAGCCAACGCTGACCGGCGAGCGGCCCTGGGCGGCAAATTTGCGGCTGGAGTTGTCGATGGCGGCGATGTGGTCCCAGTCGTAGCTGTGCTTGACGCCGGCCAGGTAAGCGGTGAAGAACAGGCCGATGGCCAGCGGGTGCGTGTCGGTCGCGAACGAGTAGGCGAGCAGGCCGAGGCAGAGCACGTGCAGCAGGGCGACGGCGCCGAAGGTCGTGGCGATCCGGCGCGAGGCCGGCAGTTTTTCCCGCTCAAGGTAGCTGGAAGCGAGGGGGAACGGCTGTGCGTTCATGCTTTGTCTCCTTTGGGGCCTGGCCGGAGTCAGGGCGGGTGGTGTCCGGCGCCGGGTCAGTACTTGCGAAGATTCAGTGGTTGCTGGCCGAACCAGCGGTGGCGGAGCAGGTCGACGGCGGCGTGCAGCATGGCGTTCAGCGTGTCGGTGCTGCGGGACAGGGCGCGCAGGGCGAAGCCGGGGCCGTTCAGCAGCGACAGGCCGAGCTGCCCGGCGGGATCCATTGGTGCCAACAGGTCCTGCAACTCGCGCACCAGGTCACCGTCCACGCGGGGGTCGACCACGAGCATCGAGCCCAGGTGCGAGTAGTCCTCGAGGAAGAGCATGCTGGACAGCGGCGCGTCCGGATCGCCGGGGCGGATCAGCAGGTTGTCCAGGGCGAGCAGGCGGCCGTCGCGGTAGATGTCGTTGCGGATGCGCACCTCCTCGTACCGGAAGGGCCTGCCGTCTGGGGACCAGCCGGGAGTGACCACGTCGCACATCACCAGGGAGGAGTCCGCGGCGAGTTCGACGACGGTCTCCTGGCGGTAGGTAGCCTCCCGGTACGCGATGAGCTGGTCCGGCAGGAACTCCAGGCTGGCGCCGGGGCCGAGCCGGAACCGGGTGTGCTGCACGGCCGGATCGCCCGGCGTCCGGTAGATCTTGGTGGCGGACTGGGTGGTCAGCAACAGGCGGGCCTGGTCCTCGACCTGGATGTCGATCTCGTAGACGTCCCCTCCCAGGTAGCCGCCGCCCGGGTTGACGATCGTGTAGGCGACCTGCGCGGACGCGTCCAGGTAGTGCGGGCGGATGACGCGCAGCGCGCCCTGGTGGTATTGCGAGGTGGCGACGCCGCGGCCGCCGCGCTGGCCAACCGTCAGGCGCAGCTCACCGGTCGGAAGCTGCACGCCCGCCGGCTGGGCCGCGCTCATTGCGCCAGGTCCTGCATCAGCACATCGCGGCGGAGCCATTCGATGACCTTGTCCAGGCCCTCGTCCGTCTTCAGGTTGGTGAAGCAGAACGGCTTGTCTCCGCGGAATTCCTTCGAGTCGGACTCCATCACCGACAGGTCGGCGCCCACGTGCGGCGCCAAGTCGGTCTTGTTGATGATGAACAGGTCCGACTTGATCATGCCCTGGCCGGCCTTGCGCGGGATCTTCTCGCCCTGCGCCACGTCGATGATGTAGATGGAGAAGTCCACCAGTTCCGGGCTGAACGTCGCCGAGAGGTTGTCGCCCCCGCTTTCGATGAACACGACCTGCAGGTCCGGGTGCCGGTTCTTCAATTCCTCCACGGCGGCGGAGTTCATCGAGGTGTCCTCGCGGATGGCTGTGTGCGGGCAGCCGCCGGTTTCGATGCCGATGATCCGGTCCAGCGGCAGCACGCCGTTGGCGGCCAGGATCTTGGCGTCCTCGATTGTGTAGATGTCGTTGGTGATGGCGGCCATGGAGATCTCGCCGGACAGGTGCCGGGTCAGGCGTTCGACCAGCTGGGTCTTGCCGGCGCCGACGGGGCCGCCGATACCGATCTTGATGGGTTCCATTGTCTTACTCCTTGTTCCGTGGGCCGGCCGCTGGGCGGCCGGGTCTTGCGGTATGCGACGGCGGGTCAGGACATGAACATGCGGGCCCGCTGCCGCTCGTGACGCATTTGGGCGATTTCCAGCCCAGGGGCGGCGGCGCCGAAGTCGCTGCGGTCCAGTCCGGAGATCCGGGCCGTGGCCGCGGTGATCTCCGGATGGACCTGGCGCAGCACCCGCTGCCCGGCGTCCTGGCCGATTGAGATGCCGCGGATGGCGTTCTGCGTCAGCGAGGTCGCCGTCGAAAACAGGTAGGTGCCCAGCAGCTCCGGCAGCGGAACCTGCAGGCTGCGCCCGGCGACGGCGAAGGCCAGCGCCGGATGTCCGCTGCACGCGCCGCTTGCGACGTCTTCGCGGTACTGCTCGATCTCGTCGCTATCGAGGATTACCGAGGCGATCTGGAGCATCCGCGCGCCCATTTTCACGCCGGCCTCGCGCACCTGCCGCGGCAGGGCCTGCGCTGCCAGCATCGCGTCCAGCTCCCGCAGTTCTGCCGTCGAGCGGGCTTCCAGGGCCAGCCGGATGGCGAGGCCGTCGCTGTAGGTCAGCTGGCTGTGGATGAACTGGCCGAGCCAGACCGCGAAGGTCTTCTCGTCGCGGACCAGTCCGCGTTCCAGGAACGTCTCGAGCCCAAACGAGTGGCTGAAGGCGCCGGTGGGCAGGGCGGAGTCGGCCAGCTGCAGCAGGGGCAGCAGGTACGACGACGGGCGGCGGCCGGGTGCCTCAGTGCGTGTGTTCGGCATGTCGAAACGGCACGGGCATGACCCGTTCCTGCCGGGAGTAGGGCACCTGCATGTGCTGCAGATAGTCTTCGACGGTGTGGTCGTACTGCACCACCATGACCTCCGCGCGGTAGTCGCTTCCGGCGTCGAAAAATTGCGCCTGCAGGTGCCGGTTGCCCAGGCTGTGGGCCACCACGCCCATCTCCCGGATCGTGCGCGGGGCGATGACCAGGACGTCCGTGGGCAGGACGCTGACGACGATGACGTTCGACTCGTCGCGGAACAGGATGTCGCCGTCGCGCAGGTCGCCCGGCGTGACCAGGCGGATGCCGATTTCGCGGCCGTGATCGGTGGTGACGCGCTGGACGCGCTTGACCAGTTCGCTGCTGGGAAGCGCTACCTTCTCCTCGTGCAGGCCGGCAAGCTCCGTGTTGGGAAGATCGTGCCGGTTGGCGATGACGCGCTCAATGATCATTGACTACGTCCTTTCGGGTATGGCTCGGTCTAGAACAGGAAGTAGCGCTGGGCCATCGGCAGCACACTCGAGGGCTCGCAGGTCGCTACTTCACCGTTCACCGTGACGGTGTAGGTTTGCGGGTCGACCTGGATGTCCGGGGTCTCCCCGTTGTACTTCAGGTCGGCCTTGGTCAGGGTGCGGATGCCGTGTGCTGCGCGGATGGTCCGGCGCAGGTTCAGCCGGTCCGGGATGCCTTCGTCGATGGCGATCTTCGGCATGAACGTGATCGAGGATGAGTGCACTGCGTTGCCCAACGCCCCGAAGTTCCGCCGCAGGGCGCGTGGTTGCGGCGTGGGAATGGAACCGTTGGCGTCGCCCATGATCGACTGGACGATCTGTCCGCCCTTGAGCACCATCTCCGGTTTGACGCCGAAGAAGGCCGGATCCCAAAGCACCAGGTCGGCGAACTTGCCCACCTCGACGCTGCCGACCGAGTCGGCGATGCCGTGTGCCAGCGCGGGGTTGATGGTGTACTTGGCGACGTAGCGCTTGAGCCGGAAGTTGTCGCCAATTTCCGGGTCTTGCTCAAACTTGCCGCGCTGGCGCTTCATCGCATCCGCCACCTGCCAGGTCCGCAGCACCATCTCGCCGACGCGGCCCATGGCCTGGGCGTCCGAGCTGGTGATCGAGAAGACGCCGAGATCGTGCAGCACGTCTTCGGCTGCGATGGTCTCCTTGCGGATCCTGGAGTCGGCGAAGGCTACGTCCTCGGGGATGTCCGGGTTCAGGTGGTGGGCGACCATGAGCATGTCCAGATGCTCGTCGAGCGTGTTGGTGGTGTAGGGCAGGGTCGGGTTGGTCGAAGCGGGCAGGACGTTCGGCAGCCCGGCGACGCGGATAATGTCCGGGGCGTGCCCGCCGCCGGCGCCTTCGGTGTGGAAGGTGTGGATCACCCGACCGTCGATGGCGCGGATGGTGTCCTCCACGAAACCGCACTCGTTGAGCGTGTCCGCGTGGATGGCGACCTGCACGTCGAACTCGTCGGCGATCCGCAGCGACATGTCAATGGAGGAGGTCGTGGCGCCCCAGTCCTCGTGCACCTTGAAGCCGATGGCACCGGCCCGGATCTGTTCGGCCAGCGGACCGCGCGCGCTGGCGTGGCCCTTGGCAAGCAGCCCGATGTTGACCGGCAGGTCGTCGACCGCCTGCAACATCCGGCCGATGTGCCACGGTCCCGGCGTCACGGTCGTCGCCTTGGAGGCATCCGACGGGCCGGCGCCGCCGCCGATCAGCGTGGTGACGCCGTTCGCCAGGGCAACCGGCACCTGGTCGGGGCTGATGAAGTGCACGTGGGTGTCGATGCCGCCCGCGGTGAGGATCTTGTGCTCCCCGGCGATCACGTCCGTCGCGGCACCGATGGTGATGTCGACGCCGCCGGAGATGTCGGGGTTCCCGGCCTTGCCGATCTTGAAGATGTGTCCGTCGCGCAGCGCGACGTCGGCCTTGTAGATCCCGCTGTAGTCCAGCACCACGACGTTCGTGATGACCGTGTCCGGAATGTCCTGGTCGCGCGTCCGCTGTCCGTTCTGGCCCATGCCGTCCCGGATCACCTTCCCGCCGCCGAAGACCACTTCCTCGCCGTAGCGGGTGTAGTCGTGCTCGATCTCCAGCAGCAGGTCGGTGTCTGCGAGCCGGATCGCATCGCCGGTGGTCGGCCCGTACATCTCGGCATAGTGCCTGCGCTTCATCTCGAAACTCATCGCTGCTCCTCCCCGCCGCCGTTGGTCTTCCCGGTGGCAGCACCGTCGTCGGTCTTCTCGGCGGCCTCGCCACGGCCCGGCTTCTTGCCGGCGCCGCGGGCCTTCGGTCCGCGCGATTCGTCGACCGGGTCCAGGCCGTACGTGGTGTGGAAGCCGGCCCCCTCGAAGCCAACGTTGGGCAGATCAATGGCGTATTCGGCCGCCAGTTCGGGCTCGGCCTCCGCATTGATGCCGGCGGTGCCTCCGATGGCCTCGGTGTAGCCCGGGGGGACGCTGGCGCCCAGCGACCCGTTCACGTGGTTTCGGAAGCCATGGACCTCGCGGTTCCCGGCGATCTCCACCAGGTGCACGCTGCGCGCATCGCCCGGTTCGAAACGCACGGCCGTGCCTGCCGGAATGTCCAGCCGGAAGCCGCGCGCCGCGACCCGGTCCATGTCCAGCGCCGGATTTACCTCGGCGAAGTGGTAGTGCGACCCGACCTGGACCGGCCGGTCGCCCCGGTTGGTCACGTTCATAATGCGGGTCGCGGCGCCCTCATTGCAGGTGATGGGCTCGCCGCGCAGGATGTATTCTCCGGGTTTCATGGGTGCTCCTCCTTAGGCTCAGCGGATCGGGTTATGGACGGTGACCAGCTTGGTGCCGTCGGGGAAAGTGGCCTCGACCTGCACGTCGGCGATCATCTCTGCCACGCCGTCCATAACGTCGCTGCGGGAAAGGATCGTGGACCCGTAGCTCATCAGGTCCGCGACCGTCCGGCCGTCGCGCGCCCCCTCGATCAGCTCGTACGTGATCAGGGCGACCGCTTCGGGATGGTTGAGTTTAAGGCCGCGCTGCTGGCGCCTTCGGGCCAGGTCGGCGGCGACCACAATCATGAGTTTTTCGTGCTCACGGGGCGTTAAATGCATGTAGAACTCCCTAGTCCTTAACGAAAAGAAGTGTCCACCCGTTATCTACAACCGGTCAGAGACTAGACCGGGAGGCCCGTGGATAAGGCAAGGATAGCCACGGGAGATTGCACCCGGCAACTTGATGGGAATCCGGTGGCACCACCGCCTCGCAATTGCTTGAAATGGAGCTCCCCGGTGTCACCCGCTTCGCTCCGTCTGTCTCAAGGGGCCGCGATCGACCTCACACGGTCTCGGACCTGTAGCCCGGTGCAGGCGGGAAGGCGCCGGCCTCGTCCCACCACGCCAGGGCGCGCAGGCCGTGGAACGTGAGCCACTTGGACGGCTCGCCGGGGGGTACGTCGACGTCGAACCAGACGCGGCCGGGGTGGCGGCGTTCCTGCAGCCAGGTTCCGTCGGGCTGGCGCGCGGAGTCGATGAGCTCCATGGCGTCGGCCAGCCGGGGATCGGGGTTCGTGCCGTCATGGAGGGTCGCCGACCTGAAGTAGTCCACGGCGTTCAGTGTGCTGTACAGCCAGCGGAACGGGTAGGCGAAGTGCGTGGCCCACGGGGCGACGAGTTCGCCGGTCGAGTGAGTGTACAGCAGCCGGCGTTCGAGCAGGTACTCCTCGCCGGCGTGGCGGGCGGCGCGGATTTCGTCGGAGCCGCCGGTGGCGGACTCGAAGTACAGCAGCCCCTTCAGGGTGTTGAGCGTGGAGTGGAACGATGAACGGGTGGAACCTTCGATCCACTCGCAGTTCCAGCCGCCGTCGGGCAATTGGTGCTCGATGAACCAGTTGGCGATGCCGTCCACATCAGCACCCAGCCACGCGCCGTTCGCGATGGTAAAGGCGTTGATGCAGCAGTCCACTTCGCCGTCCCAGTACGGCAGGTTCTCGTATTCCCAGCGGCTGTTGGCGGCGAGCTGTTCGGCGGTGCCGGCGAGCACGGCGGCGTCGAGGCCCCAGTCCCGAAGGGAATTGAGCGACCACGTGGTGGCCGTCCACGGCTGTCCGGCACCCTCGGCTGCTTCCGGCCCCTGGAAGTCGAAGTCGCTGGGGAAGTACGCTCCGCCGGCCCACTGGCCGTCCAGGTCCTGGTGCGCGAGCAGCCGCGCGCCGAAACCCTCCGTAGCCACGCGCGCCTTCGTCGCGGCCCACTGTTCAGGGGGTGCATGTGCGAGGTCCCGTTCGACCTGCCAGCGCAGTGCCGGATCGGAGTCGAGCAACCAGTCGACCAACGCCGCCTCGGGCTTCATGGTCAACAGAGTAGCGGCCCCTGTGAAAGAACAACATGGCTGAACCGCCACGCCGCCGGGGGAGGGGCTACTTCCGCGTGCGGGGACTGCGGCCGGGCCGGCGGAAGCCGCTCCGACACTCGGTCACAAACACAAGGGACGACGTCGGTGCCAAGGTGGGCACCGACGTCGTCCTATGACTCGTGGAGGCTACTTGACCTTGTCCTTGAGGAACTGCACCGAGCGGCTCCAGGCCAGTTTGGCCTCCTCGGGACGGTAGTTGCCCTGCGGGTTCTCGTCGTTGTGAAAGGCGTGCGGGGCGTCGTAGAAGTAGTAGGTCACTTCCGCGCCCGACTCGCGGCGGATCTGCTCCTCCTGCGCCTTGGCCTTCTCCACCGGGTAGGACGAGTCCTGTTCGCCGTAGTGGCCCTGGATGGCGGCGCGGACCCCTTCGTACGATTTGGGCACGCCCTGGCCGACGCCGTAGAACGGCACGGCTGCGCTGATGCGCTCGCCCTGCTGTGCGGCCAGCGCCAGCACAAAGCCGCCGCCCATGCAGAAACCGATGGCGCCCACGGTGGAACTGGTGACCGCCTCGTGGGCCAGCAGGTAGTCCACGGCGCCGGCCAGCAACCGGGCACCTTCCTGTTCCGGCAGCTTGGACATCATCGCGGCGGCTTCCTTGCCGTCGTGGGCAATGCGTCCGCCGTAGAGGTCGGGTGCCAACGCGACGAAACCTTCGGCGGCCAGGCGGTCGGCAACGTCCCGGATGTGGTCCACCAGGCCCCACCACTCCTGAATGACGATGACGCCGGGGCCGGACCCGGACTCAGGTACGGCCAGATAGCCGTGGGCCTCGGTGCCTGCGGATTCGAACGTGACGTTCTGGTACGTCGGGTTGTTGGCCAAAGTCCTACTCCTGATCACTCGGGGGCATTCCATGTCAGTCTAGGACAGCAGCGGGTGTTGTCGTGCTTACCGGGGGTGGCGACCCGGCGGAGGCTCCGGGGCATGGCCAAGCCGGTTGTCGGGGCGGAGAATCGGTCTATGGAACAGCTGAGGAAGACCTTCACCGCCCTTTCGATTGCTGCCGGCCTGGCCGTCACAGTGTCGGCCTGTGACGCCACCGGAGACGACATATCCCAGCCCGAACCGGGCCAGGCCCAGCCGGCCGAAACCCCAGCCGGGGCCGGCAACCCCAGCCCTGCCGGCACCGGATCTGCCATGCCAAGTGAACGAAATGCGATAGCCGCTGTCGAAACCGCGGTTAATGCCGTCCACGGCAGTTCCGCGATCGAACTCGACTTCAGCGACCGGCTTCAGGCCTGGGAAGTGGACGTCTTCGACGTCGATGCTGAGGTCGAGGTGCAGGTCTCGCCGGACGGCAGCGAGGTGCTTGAGCAGCGGGAATCCGGGGGTGCCGAACCGGAGCATGCCCGGGAGTTGGAGCAGACCAGGGTTTCCATGGTTGAAGCGCTTGAAACCGCCGCGGAGGCAGAACCAGGCAACGTGGATGAAGTGACGCTGGGGAATGAGGGCGGCCTGCCGGTGTGGGAGATCGAGATCGACCGCGAAGACGGCTCCAGCATTGATGTGCTGATTGACGGCATAACCGGTGAGCAAATGCGCTAAGAGGGAGAACCTTGCGAAGGCCCGCGTCGAAACGCTTCGAGGCTGACGGGATCGGTCATTCGCGGTAGATCTTTGGCGGCGCCGCACGGATTATCAGGCTGCCCCGATCGACCCTGCCCGCATGCTCGTTCATGATTTTGCTGGGGCGGCGAAACCCAGCTTTTTGTCGATCATGTTCTCCAGCGGCAGCTGCCGAATGTAGCGCGCGAAATTGTCCGCGAACTGCCCGGCCAGCTGGGGCAGCCAGCCACGCGCGTCACCGCTGAGGTGCGGCGAGATGATCACGTTGTCCATCGTCCAGAGCGCGTGGTCGGCCGGCAGCGGCTCGGTTTCGAACACGTCCAGGGCGGCTCCGGCGATGACGCCGGATTGCAACGCTGCCACCAGCGCGTCGGTGTCCACGCACGCCCCGCGGCCCACGTTGACCAGCCGGGCGGTCGGCTTCATGGCCTCCAGCACGGTTGCGTCGACGAGGTGCCGGGTCTCTTCGGTCAGCGGTGCCACCATCACTACCCAGTCGAAGTCTCCGACGACGGCGGCAAGCTCGTTCGATGCGTAAACCTCGTCGAAATCGGCGTCACCGCTGCGGGCAGTGCGCCCAGCCCCGGCAACCCGCAGGCCGAGGGCCTTGAGCACGCGGGCGATTTCGCGTCCGATGGCCCCGGTGCCGACGATGAGCGCGTGGCCGGACTCAAGGCGTTCGGTCTCGCGGTGCTGCCAGGTCCGCCCCCGCTGCAGGGACAGCAGGCCGGGCAGGTCCTTGGCGAAGGCCAGCATCCCGGCGAGGACGAATTCGGCGATTGGCCGGTCGAAGATGCCGCGGGCGTTGGTAACCACCACGCCCGAATCCCGCAGGTCCTGGAACAGCAGCTTGTCCACGCCGGCGGCGGCCACGTGAATCCACTCCAGCGAGCCGGCGGCATGCCAGGCATCCTCCAGCGCGGGGGAGAAAAAGTCCCAGAGAAACAGCACCTGGGCGCCATCCAGGGCCTCGGCGAGTTGGTCCGCGGTGGCATAACGCACCTCCGCGGCGGCCTCGACGTCCTCCATGCCCGGCGGCAGTTGGTCTTTGTACAGGACGGTGACGACGGGTCTGGCGGCTGCGGCCATCAGGCTTCCGGCGCCTTGTTGCGCCGCGACTTCAGCGCGCCCAGTTGGTCGTCAACTTCCGTGCTGGCCTCCAGCCATTCGAAGGCCTCCTGCACTTGCGGCGAATCCGGGTCCGACCACGCGATTTCGTTGCGGGCGGATGCCTCGGCCTCGATGCGACGGGTCTCCCGCTCGGCATCCCGGGCAGCGGACTGCATTCCGGTTGCGCTGCCGGCTGCCGCCGAGGCGGCCTGCTGCATGCCGAGCGTGGCCTGGGCGACGTTGTGGCGGGCCTGGAGGGTCTGGTACCGCAGGCGGCTCTCGCCTATGCGCGAGGACAGGCGGGCGAGCTCCCCGTCCAGCCGGCGCCACTGCTCGGCCATGCGCTCATATTGCCGGGCGAGCGTTTCCACGCGCTTCGACGCCGTGATGCTCCGGTGCAGGAACTCGCGGGCCCCGTCGTCGTCGCCGCGGGCCACGCACTCTTCGGCTTGGCGGTCGCAGTACGCCTGCTCTGCTTTGGCCTCATCCAGCAGCAACCCGATGCGGCGGCAATCGGCCGCGATGTCCGCGACGCTGCGGCGGGCTTGGTCCACCGCTTCGGACTGTTGCTGCTGGCTGGCCTCAATGGCCGCCAGGGGATCGACCGGAGTCTCTTTGGCCGCGCGGTTGGCGCGGATGATGCGTCCAAGGCGGTGCTTGATGGACACGTTAGCTCCTCAGGGGATCGGGCCGACGCTGCGCCGGGGCGGGCTGGCGGCGCGGCGGGAAGCCGGACCGGGGGTGCGGCGGGACAGCAGTGGTGCGCCCGTCACGGACACCGCGGTAGGCCGAGGACCATGCGTGCAGCGCCTCGATCTCCCGCGACAAATGCCGTCCGGCCAGTTCCAGCTGTTCGGCGTCGGCAGAGTACCCGGCTTCCACCAGGTGTTGCCGCAGTTGGCCCGACAGCCGGGTGAGTTGTTCGGCCCGCCCGCTCAAGCTGGCGGCGAGGGAGCGCTTGACCTCCGGCACCGGCTCGCCTTCCGCCAACTTCAGTTGTTCGTCCAGGGACCGGGAAGCCGTCTCAAGCCTGGCCGCCACCAACGGCAGTTCCCCGACGGGGCGGCCCTCCGCCCGGGCGGCGGCGAGTGTCCGTTCCGTTGCTTCCGTCGAGCGCTGCAACCCGAGCCGCTGGCGCGCAAGGCGGCGGCCGGCGTCGTCCTTGGTGAAACTGCGGACGGTGAGAGATCCCCGGCGCAGCCCGTTGCGGAACCGGCGGGAGCGCCGGATCCTGCGGATGACCAGCCAAACGGTCACGGCCGCCGCCGTCCCGACGCACAGCACGGCGATGCCGGTGAACATCAGGATCTGCAGGACCATGTCGGCCACAAAGGTACCGGTACTGGCGGGCACTGGTGTCAAGGGCATGCCTCAAGTTTGCCCCCGGATGCTCGATTCCTGCCAGTGGGAGTGAATCGCCGGGTAAAACAGCCGGGCAAAACAGCCGGGCAAAAACACCAGCGGCAAGACAGCGGGCAAAACAATGGAGCCGGCTCCCTTACGGGAACCGGCTCCATTGGAAAGACTAGAGCGGCGTTGCCGCTGCCGTCTTAGAGGCCGCGGATGTTGGCAGCCTGCAGGCCCTTGGGGCCCTGCACGGTTTCGAATTCGACCTTCTGGTCTTCACGCAGTTCGCGGTATCCGCCACTGTTCTCGATAGCCGAGTAGTGAGCGAAGACGTCGGCCGAGCCGTCGTCCGGAGCGATGAAGCCGAAGCCCTTTTCAGAGTTAAACCACTTGACGGTTCCAGTTGCCATTTTTGTACTCCTCCGAGTAATTACACGGCCCGCGGACTTCACGGGTCGCTTGCAGCGGTGTTTTTCGTCCGCCGTTCAGAGAAGCACAAGCCCTTCGGTGAAAGGCCTGTTGCTCAAAATCAAATGCGCAACACAACAACTACAAGAACTACTGTACAGGACTTTGTCCGGGAATCCGAATGGCGCTACCACGGCACCTACTGTTCAGGACTCGTTCAGGTTGCTACCGTAAAGTGATCTTCATCTACGGGGCACTCGCCCTACTCCACGGCTGGGAAGCCGGACCCGATCCACTGAAGGCTGCATGAGCATATCTGTATCTCCCCCGACAACTTCTACCCGTAGCAAGCGCGGTTCTTCCGCCGCCAGCGGCTACTCCCAGCTGTTGAGTACGGTGCGGGATGCAGGTCTGCTGCGAAAGCGCAGGGGGTTTTACATCAGCCTCTTTGTTGCGCTGGCGCTGGGGCTGGCCGGCGCGGTCACCGGATTCGTACTGCTCGGCGACAGCTGGTTCCAGCTGTTGATTGCCGGCGCACTGGGCATCCTGTTCACCCAGCTGGCGTTCCTGGCCCACGAGGCCGCCCACCGGCAGGTCTTCGAAACCGGGCCGGCCAACGACCGTGCCGGACGGTTCCTGGCCAACGCCGTCGTTGGGATCAGCTACCAGTGGTGGATGAACAAGCACACCCGGCACCACGGCAACCCGAACACGATCGGGAAAGACCCGGACATCGAGCAGGACACCGTCTCCTTCCTGCCCGAACAGGCTGCCGAACGCCGGGGCCTGATGGCCTGGTTCACCCGCAGACAGGGCTACCTGTTCTTTCCGCTGCTGATGCTCGAGGGCATCAACCTGCACATCACCTCCATCAAGTCGCTGTTTGCCCGCGGCCCCGTCAAGGGCCGCAAGCGGGAAATCTCCGTGCTGTTCGCCCGGCTGACTCTCTACGTCGCGGCCATCTTCGTCTTCCTGCCGCCCGGCATCGCCTTCGCGTTCCTCGGAGTCCAGCTGGCCGTTTTCGGCGTCTACATGGGCGCGTCCTTCGCGCCGAACCACAAGGGCATGCCGCTGATCCCCAAGGACTCGAAGGTGGACTTCCTCAGCCGCCAGGTCCTGACCAGCCGCAACATCGTTGGCCGCACCCCCAGGGGAAGCGGTGCCATCAACGCACTCATGGGCGGACTCAACTACCAGGTGGAGCACCACCTGTTCCCGAGCATGCCCCGGCCCAACCTGGCTAAGGCGGCCCAGATCGTGCGCGAATACTGCGCCAACCACAGCATCCCGTACACCGAAACCTCGCTGCCCAAGTCCTACGGCATCGTGGTCCAGTACCTGAACAAGGTTGGCCTGTCGGCACGAGATCCGTTCGACTGCCCGATGGTGGCCGAGTACCGCCGCCTCTAGCGCTCAGCAGGTTCCCCACGGTTGCCGGTGTCCAACGCGGACACCGGCAACCGTCGTTTCTAGAGCTGCGTGAAGGCGGCCGTGGCCGGGTCCGCGCCGATGCGACCGCCGGCGTCAAGCGCCGTGATCGCGGCCAGGTCCTCCGCGTCGAGCGTGAGCCGTGCCGCGGTCAGGTTTTTCGCTATCCGGTCCGGGTTGGCGGACTTGGGGATCACGATGTTGCCGTTGGCCAGATGCCAGGCGAGCACCACTTGGGCCGGGGTCGCCAGATACTTTGCCGCGATGGCGGTGACCGTCCGGCTCTCCAAATCGGCGCCCTGGCCCAGAGGGCTGTAGGCTTCGACGGCGATGCCGTGCTGGCGGCTGAGTGCCGCCACTTCGCGCTGCTGGAACGTGGGATGGATTTCGATCTGGTTGACCGCCGGCACCATGCCTCCGGCGGCCAGCAGGGTCTCCAGATGCTCGGACAGGAAGTTGGAGACGCCGATGGCCCGGCTGAGGCCTTCGGCGTAGAGCTCTTCGAGTTCATGCCACGCCTGCACGTACAGGTTCTGCGAGGGCACCGGCCAGTGGATCAAGTACAGGTCCACGAAGTCCAAGCCGAGTTCGCGCAGGCTGTTATCAAAAGCCCGGCGGGCGTCGGCCTGTTCGCCGTTGCGGAGCTTGGTGGTGATGAACAGATCCTCACGGGGAATTCCGCTGGAGGAGATGGCGGCGCCGACGCCGGACTCGTTCCGGTACGCGGCAGCCGTGTCGATGTGGCGGTAGCCTGCTTCAAGGGCAGCTTCAACTGCCCGCTGCGTTTCAGCCGGCGGCACCTTGAAAACGCCGAAGCCCAGTTGCGGGATGCTGACGCCGTTATTGAGATCGATCGCGGGCACTACGACCATCGGGAATGCTCCTTCGGTGCGGGGCGGAACTACTTCTTCGGGACCAGCACGCCGTAGACGCGCATTTCGGCCAAGTGCTGGCCGTCTTGGTCGTGAATGGAAATATCCACGATGTTGTT
Source organism: Arthrobacter sp. Y3221048 (assembly GCF_059092685.1). Taxonomy (NCBI): domain Bacteria; kingdom Bacillati; phylum Actinomycetota; class Actinomycetes; order Micrococcales; family Micrococcaceae; genus Arthrobacter; species Arthrobacter sp. Y3221048. The sequence continues at coordinate 17,500 of NZ_JBNHHX010000002.1, forward strand.
GCGGCCATAGCGGGTGCGTTCGACGCCGGTGGCCACCAGGCGGGCTTCCGCCGCGCCGGGCGCAATGTACGTTATCTCGGCCTGACGGGAGACCGACGGCCGGCCCAGCGACTCGCAAACGAACGCGAAGCACGTATCGCCGAGCGTAAACAGATAGCCGCCGTGCAGGATGTGGTGGCCGTTCAGCATGTAGTCCTGCACGCCCATGGCCATTACAACGCGGCCTTCTTCGGCCTCGAGCACCTCGATGCCAAGATGCTGCGACGCTTTGTCGGAGGCATAGCGGTGGCGGACAAGCTCCTCAACGGTAGAAAACTGCTCGTCGGTGGCGGGGGTGGTCAACAGAGCCTCCGGATGTGGCACGGATCATGGGCGTGACCAACGCTACCAATATCCGCGCCGGTCGATGCGCACCAGCTGCCTGCAGGGCCGGTTTGCAGCGGTCCGCTGCCGGACTTAGTCGTCGCTGGAGTGGATTCTGCGCCGCGTGCTCAGCAAGTCCACGCCGGGGCGGTAGGCAATGTAGTTCTCGGCCGCGTCAAGCACCTGGACCACATGGGCCCGGTCGGCGCCTACCAGCCCGATGCCCAGTTCGGCCCGGCGGTAGAGGTTCTGTTGGCCGACTTCCGCCACGGAAACATCGAACCGCTTCCGTACCTCGGCGACGATCGGCCGCAGCACGGATCGCTTTTCCTTGAGTGAATGCACGTCGCCCAGGAGCAGGTCGAACTCAATCCAGCCGATCCACATGCTGACGAGTTTAGGGCAGGTGGTCCATCGCCTCGCACGGGCTGGAGTTCGGCTGCGCGCGGTGGATCTCCATGGCCAACACCTCGACCAGGGTGGAGAGCCGGCGCACGTCCTCCGGCGACAAGCCGGAGAGCAGGGCCTGCTCGGCACGTGCGACGCGGACCTCGAGGTCCGAGAGCGCTTCGCGTCCTTGCGCGGTGGGGACGATTTTCCGGGCACGCCGGTCGTTGGCGGCGGGTACGCGCTCCACCAGCCGGGCGGCCACGAGCTTGTCCAAGATGTAGGTCAGCACGGTTCGGTCAATTACCAAGTGAGCCCCGAGGGCCTGCTGGTTCGGCGGGTCCCGATGCACGACGGCGGAGAGGATTTGGTAGCCGCGGATGCCTTCCGGCATGCCGGTGACGGCCTCCTCGAATTTTTCCTGGTACCCGCGCAGCACCATGCCGAGGTTCCAGCCGAGATCGCCAGGAACCGGGCTGTGCGTCCTGTCCGCTGTGGCGGCTCGTTCTCCTGTCATGCCTCACATGATATCCAACCAAACGAAGTTGCACAGATAATCTGCGCACAATATAGTCTGTCAGACAACATATTTGCAGACTGGAGTTGGTATGGAGCTGGGCACCATTGGCATCCTGGGAGCCGGCCGGGTGGGTACCGCCGTGGCCCGTCAAGCGCTCAAAGCCGGCTACCGGGTGAAGATCGCAACATCCAAGCCGGCCGCAGAGATCGCCTTGCTGGCGGAAATCATCACGCCGGGCGCGGAGCCGGTCGACGCCGCCGAGGTTGTGACGGCGGGCCTGGTCCTCGCCGCGGTGCCGCTGCACAGATACCGCACCCTGGATCCGGGCATCCTGGCCGGACAGACCGTGATAGATGTGATGAATTACTGGGCGCCCACCGACGGCGTGATCGACGACTTCGAGAACGACCCGCGCGGCAGCAGCGAGGTCATCCAGGATTTCCTGGCGGGCGCGCGCCTGGTGAAAACGCTGAACCATATTGGCTACCGGGAACTCGAAGAGGACGGCCGCGACTCGGGCTCCGCCAACCGCCGGGCCTTGGCTCTTGCCGGCGATGATGACGACGCCAAGTCCCTGGTCGCCGGATTCATCGACCGCCTCGGCTATGACCCGGTCGATGCCGGCCCGCTGTCCGCCGGCCGCGTCTTCCAACCGGGCACCCGCATTTTCAACGCGGCCCATACCGCCGGACAGCTCCGTGGCCTCTTGGCGGAGGCCCACGAACCCGCACGTCCATGACGGCGACGACAGGCAGGACAGGACAAGACATGGAAATCGGTGCCTACAGCTTCGGCGACACGCAACTGAATCCGGACGGCACCCAGCGGGCGACGTCCGAGGCCATCCGCAACCTCTTCGACGCGATCGTCCACGCCGACAAGGTTGGCCTGGATTACTTCGGGATCGGCGAGCACCACACCACCAGCATGCCCGCGTCCTCGCCGGGCGCAATCGTCGCCGCGGCCGCGGCCGCCACGAAGCAGATCCGGCTCGGGAGCGCCGCCAGCATTATTTCCACGGACGATCCCGTTCGCGTGTTCCAGCAGTTTTCCACCGCCGACGCGATCTCCGGTGGCGGCCGTGTGGAAATCACCGCCGGCCGCGGTTCATCGGTGGAAACCTTTCCGCTGTTCGGCTACGACCTGGGCGACTACGACGAGTTGTATGCGCAGAAGCTGGATTTGTTGATGACCATCAACAACAGCCGCGCCCCGGAAGTGTCGTGGAGCGGATCCCGGCGGCCGGCCATCACGGACCTGGCCGTCGTGCCGCGGCCCGCCGCCGGGCCGCTGCCGATCTGGCTGGCAACCGGGGGCAACGCCGCTTCGTCGGCCCGGGCCGGGCAGCTCGGGCTGCCCGTCTCCTATGGGATTATCGGCGGAGCCCCGCACCGGTTCGCGCCGCTGGCCGAGCTCTACCGGCGCACCGCGGCCCAGGCCGGACACAGCGGTCCGCAGATCAAGGTTTCCGTAGCCGCCCTCGGGTTGGTAGCGCCGAGCAAGCAGGAGGCCCTCGACCGGTTTTACCCCGGCTGGCACAACCTCAATGTGGAAATGGGCCGGCTGCGTGGCTGGCCCGCGCCGGACAAGCGCGCTTTCCTGGCCCAGGCCGAAGCGCCGGGCGCCTATTATGTCGGCGATCCGGACGACGTGGCCGAGCGGATTGTCCACCTGCACGGATACTTGGGACACATGCGCCACTTCCTGCAGACCGACATCGGCGGGCTGCCGCACGAGCACCTGATCGAATCCATCACGTTGCTGGCCACCGAGGTCAGGCCGCGGGTTGAGCGGCTGCTGTCACGGAAGTAGGCGCGACAGGGTTGGCTGGAACCAACGCTTCAGCCATCGTCCTAAGCTAAGGGCGTGGATAAAGCGGAGGACAAGCAGGCGAACCAAGCGGAACTGGCGTCAACAGTCATCCTGCTGCGCGATTGCCCCGAGGGACTGGAAGTCCTGATGCTGGAACGCCCCGGCAGGGGGTCCTTCGCCGGTGCCTGGGTATTCCCCGGCGGCAAGGTGGATCCGGGGGACTACCTGGCGGCCGAAGCGGAAGCCCCCGGCGGCACGGGGATCGGCAGCGCCGTCGAGGGTGAACATGGCAGGCAGCTGGCGGCGGCGAAAGTTGCAGGGGTGCGCGAGACATTCGAAGAGACCGGACTGCGGATCGCCGCGCAGGAACTGGTGCACCTGTCGAACTGGGTTCCGCGGCACAGCTTGGTCCGCCGCTTCCAAACGTGGTTTTTTGCGGCAGCGGCGCCGGCCGGGGAGATCGTGCTCAACGACGGCGAGCTGGCCGGCTTTGCCTGGATGCCGCCCGGGGAAGCGCTCCGCCGGCATGAATACGGCCGGATGCGGCTGGTCCCGCCGACCTGGGTGACACTGCATGAACTGGGCCGCTTCGGCACCGTGGCGGACGCGCTGGAAGCCGCCCGGAAGGCGGAGCCTTTCAACTATGAGAGCCACGTGATTGACGACCCGGCCGGCGGGCAGGTCATCGTGTGGGCGGGTGATGACGCCTATCCCGGTCCGGGGCCAGCGGCTTTCGCCGGGTCCCGGCACCGGCTCTCCACCGCGTCGCTGCCGTGGCTGTACGAACGGGACCGCTGAGCCCCTACGCGGCCGGCCGGTGCACGCCTACACTTGAGGCACCTGCTGCCAGAACAGACCGGGAGGCCGCCATGAAGAAAGCCATGAAGAAGAAGTCCTTCAAGGATTTGAGCGGGGGACAGCGGCTGCGCGTGGCCATCATGGCCGGACTGCAGCTTGTCTTGCAGACGGCCGCACTCAAGGATTTGAAGAAGCGCCCGGCCGCCTTGGTCAACGGGCCGAAGCCGGTGTGGTTTGCGGCATCCTTCCTGAATTTCATCGGCCCGTTGGCCTACTTCCTGCTCGGCCGAAAGCGCTGAGCTGCCAAGCACAAACCGTTGATCATTTCAATTCACTGGCGTTAAACACCGTCGCGCAGTGTTGCCTGCGTAACGATGGCCTAGAGTGTTTGACGTCACCAAGTGGCGTCGACCACACTGGAGCTAGTGAACGCATGTTCGGCTAGCGAACAGGGCGGTCTGTATCCCCGTTCTCCGCGGGGCAGAAGGAGTGGAAATGAAATGTGCGCTGTATAGGGCGCCGCACCTCGCGGAGATGCTCTCATGAGCGCCCCCGCGGTGACCACGGACAGCAAGGGTCCGGCGGCCAGCCGGTCCCGCCGGCGCCCGTCGAAGAAGCGTCCCGCCAAGCAGTTGCTGGGGCTTGCCGGGATCCTCGCGTTCCTGCTGGTGTGGGAGCTGGTTCCGCGGGTGGGGATTGTCGAGGCGCGCTTCCTGCCGCCGGCGTCCGAGGTGCTCGCCGTGCTCTTCAACGACTTCGGTTTGGCGGCGTTCTGGTTGGCAGTGGGCGAGACAATGCTCGCGTGGTTCCTTGGCCTGCTGATGGCGGTGCTGCTGGCCGTGGTGCTTGGCTTCATTATCGGTTCGTCAAACTTCCTGCGGAAGTTCACCAACTCCACGGTGGAGTTCCTGCGGCCGATCCCGTCGGTGGCGCTGATTCCGCTGGCCGTGCTGCTGTTCGGCGTGAAGATCGAATCCTCGTTGATGCTGATCGTCTACGCATCGTTCTGGCAGGTCTTCATCCAGGTCCTGTACGGGGTGGCCGACGTGGACAACGTTGCAATGCAGACGGCGAAGTCCTACGGCCTGGGCCGGTTCGCCCGGGTCCGCCACGTGGTGTTCCCCACCGCCCTGCCGTACCTGATGACCGGGGTGCGGCTGGCAGCAGCGGTCGCCCTGATTCTGGCCATCACGGCAGAACTGGTGATCGGCTCTCCTGGCCTGGGTCGGGAAATCGCACTGGCGCAGTCCGGCGGCGCGATCGCGGGCATGTACGCGCTGGTGCTGGCCACCGGCCTGATCGGCGTGCTGGTCAACCTGGTGATGCGCTTCATCGAGCGCAAGACCCTGTCCTGGCATGAATCGATCCGTTCCGAGGTGATCGCATGAAAGTCCTGAAAAGCATTGCCTACGCGCTGGCACTGCCGGTCATCCTGGTGCTGATCTGGTGGGCCTCAACGCTGGGCGAGGCAAACTTCTTCGTACCCACGCCGGCACTGCTCGTCGACGCGTTCGCCGAGACCTGGTTCGGCGAACGGCTCCTGTCCGACGTGCTGCCCTCGATCGGCCGCCTGCTCATCGGGGTGGCCGCCGCGATCATCCTGGGCATCGTCGCCGGCCTGCTGATCGGCTCGATCAAGTGGCTGCGCGACTTCACCGAGCCGGTGCTGGAGTTCTTCCGCGCCATCCCGCCGCCGGTGCTGATTCCGGTACTGATGCTGCTGATGGGCATCACCGACACGATGAAGATTGTGGTCATCATCTCCGGCTGCATCTGGCCGGTGCTGCTGAACACCATTGAAGGCGTCCGCGCCATCGACTCGGTGCTTTCGGACTCGGCGCACACCTACGGCATCGGCGGTATGGCCCGCGTGCGTCACCTCGTGCTGCCCTCGGCGGGGCCCCAGATCATGGCCGGGGTTCGCCAGTGCCTGTCCATCGGCCTGATCCTGATGGTCATCTCCGAAATGTTCGCCTCGTCGTCGGGGCTCGGCTTTACCATCGTGCAGTTCCAGCGCTCCTTCGCGATCCCGGAAATGTGGTCCGGCATCGTAGTGCTGGGCCTGATCGGTGTTGCCATGTCATTCATCTTCCAATGGACCGAGCGCAAGATCCTGCGCTGGTACCACGGCCTGCGAGAGGTAGAAAATGCAGCCTGAAACCACCCCGGTTCCGACCGGCAAAACCCTGCCCGAAGGCCAGGCCATGCTCTCGGTCCGCGGCGTCAAGAAGGTCTACCACACCGACGGCGGCGACATCGAGGCGGTGCGCAACCTTACCTTCGACCTGAGGGCAGGGGAGCTGGCCTGCCTGGTCGGCCCGTCCGGATCCGGCAAGACCACCTTGCTCAAGTGCATCTCCGGCCTGCTGGCACCCACCGAGGGTGAGGTGCTGCTGGACGGCGCCCGGGTGACCGGCCCGCCGAAGAAGATGGCCGTGGTGTTCCAGGAATACGGCCGCTCGCTGTTCCCCTGGATGCGGGTGCGCGAAAACGTGGAGCTGCCGCTGAAGAACGCCGGCATGGGCAAGGCCGAGCGCGACAAGCTGGTGGACGACGCCCTCGAGGCCGTGGGCCTGGACCACGTGCCGCAGTCCTACCCGTGGCAGCTCTCCGGCGGCATGCAGCAACGCGTGGCCATCGCCCGGGCCGTGGCCTACCAGCCCGAGGTGCTGCTGATGGACGAGCCGTTCGCCGCCGTCGACGCACAGACCCGCGCCGACCTGGAGGACCTGATCCGCACGGTCTGGAAGAAACTGGGCGTCACGGTCCTGTTCGTCACCCACGACATCGACGAGTCGGTCTACCTGGGCCAGCGCGTGATCATCCTGTCCTCCTCGCCGACCGTCATCCAGGAAGACCTCCAGATCGATCTGCCCGACGAGCGCGACCAGTTGAACACCCGCGCGCTGCCTCGGTTCACCGAACTGCGCCACCACGTCTACGAACAGATCCAGCTGGCCAAGCAGGGCCACCGCCCGGCAGCGGCCACCCAGGCCGGCAGCGCCAGCTAGCAGTCCGGGCAGGGAGGAGCCGGCCGCATCCTCGCGAGGGTGCGGCCGGCTCCGCTGTTTAATCGGCTGCCCAAGAGCCGGTGCCGCTCATGGCCCGGTGCCGCCGCTCAGAAGGCGATGCGCCGCAGCAAATCGCGCAGCGTCTCCCGTTCCTGTTCGTTCAGCTGGGCCAGGGACTCGTCCGACGCCTGGCGGATGATTGCTTCGGCCTGCTTGTACAGCTTTCGGCCGGGCGCCGTCGCAACGATGACCTTGGAGCGGCGGTCGCGCGGGTCGGCTTCGCGGGTAACGGCACCGCGCCGCTCCAACTGGTCCACCAAGGCCACGATCTGGCTGGGATCCAGGCTCAGGAAGTCGGCGAGTTCGCGCTGCGACGGGTTCTGTCCGCTGCACGCCAGCGACAGCACCGAGTAGGACCGCACCTTCAGGTCCAGCTCGGCCAGCATGGTGTTGGCCAGGCCTGACCCCAGCGAACGCGCCCGCGCCGTGAGGAACTCGATCTCGTTGGCCAGCTCGGTACCGTACAGCCGTTCGAGGCCGTTGGTTGCCGACGGGCGGACGGCCGTGGTTGGTGCGGACATGTTCCCTCGCTCGAAGTCGGTACTACCCAAAATGATTGACTTTTTCAATCATATGGGTTGTCATTGGTTTTAGACCAGCATAAACCGCAACGCACCTCCCCGGTGCGGGACGAAGGAGCAGCAGATGTCTTTGGCCGGAAAAGTAGCGATCGTCACCGGAAGCGGCCGGGGCCTCGGCCTGGCCTACGCGCAGGAGCTTGCCCGGCAGGGCGCCTCCGTTGTGGTCAACGATGTGGCCGCGCAGGTCGCGGAGGAAGCCGTTGCCAGCATCACCGCCGCCGGCGGCAAGGCCACGGTCGTCGTTGCCCCGGTGGGGTCCACCGAAACCGCCCAGCAGTTGGTGGGCGCCGCCGTGGAGACTTTCGGCCGCCTTGACATCCTGGTGGCCAATGCCGGGGTGCTGCGGGACAAGTCGCTGCTGAAGATGACCGACGAGGACTTCGACCTGGTGATCAACGTGCACCTGCGCGGCACCTTCACCTGCGCGCGCGAGGCTTACGCCTACTTCAAGGAGAACGGTGTCGCGGGCCGGATCATCACGATCGGTTCGCCCACCGGCCAGCGCGGCAACTTCGGCCAGACCAACTACGCCGCGGCAAAGGCCGGCATCGTCGGCATGGTCCGCACCTGGGCGTTGGAAATGAAGAAGGCCGGCGTTACCGCCAATGCCGTCATCCCGGTCGCAGCTACCGCGATGACGAAGACCGTGCCGTTCTTCCAGAAGGCCGTGGAGGCGGACGAACGCGGCGAGGCCATGCCCGACTTCTTCCGCAAGGACCTGGGCTTCGGAACGGCCGACGACGTCGCGGGGCTCGTTGCCTACCTCGCCTCCGACGCGGCAGCCAACGTGACCGGGCAGGCGATCGGTGTGGGCGGCGACCGCCTGCAGCTGTGGTCCCACCCCGAGGCCGTCGCCACCGAGTTCATGGACGGTGGCTGGACCTACGAGGCGCTGACCGAGCGCTTCGACGACCTGTTCGGCGGTCGCCTGCAGGGCGTGGGCGAGGAATTCCCCGAGCTGCCGGCCGACCTGCAGCCCGAACCGGCGGCCAAGTAGCCATGGCTCCCACGCGCTACGAACCGGGGCTCGACGTCGCGTCGCTGGCCGCGATCGACATGCATGTGCACATCGAGATCGACGGCCATGGGCACGTCTCGCTGCCGCAGGAACTGATGGACGCCTCGAGCAAGTACTTCAAGGCGGAGGAACGGACGCCGTCGCTGGACGCGATTGCAGCAACGTATCGGGAACTGAAGATGGCGGCCGTGGTGTTCACCGTGGACGCCCGGACCCGCCTGAAGCACGAGCCGAACAGCATCGAGGACATCGCCGAGGGCGCCGCCCGCAACAACGACGTGCTGATCCCGTTCGGCTCCGTCGATCCGCTGACCGGTCCGGCGGCCATCGACCGGGCCAAGTCCCTGGTCGAGGACTACGGGGTGCGGGGATTCAAGTTCCATCCGAGCCTGCAGGGCTTCAATCCGTCCGACGAGCGGTTCTACCCCCTGTGGGAAGCCCTGCAGTCGCTGGGCCTGCCGGCGGTGTTCCACACCGGCCAGAACGGCATGGGTGCAGGCACTCCCGGCGGCTCCGGGATCAAGCTCGGCTACTCGAACCCGCTGCTGCTGGACGAGATCGCCGCTGACTTCCCGGAATTCCAGATCATCATGGCGCACCCCTCGGTGCCCTGGCAGGACGAGGCCAACTCGATTGCCACGCACAAGTCCAACGTGTTCATCGACCTGTCCGGCTGGTCGCCGAAGTACTTCCCGGAATCCCTGGTAAAACTGTCCAACTCGGTCCTTCAGGACAAAGTGCTGTTCGGCACCGACTACCCGCTGATCACCCCGCAGAAGTGGCTGGGCGCCTTCGCGGACCTGCCCTTAAAGGACGAGGTCCGGCCGAAGATCCTCAAGGACAACGCAGTGCGCCTGCTCGGGCTGGGCGGTGGGCAGGCATGAGCGCGGTGGCCGAAGAGAAGGCAGGCACCGCAGGCGGGCCGTTCTATCCCTCCGACCAGTACGGCTACGCCACCCTCCTGACCGACGCTGAGCGGACCGTGCTCGGCCGGCTGCGCAGCGTGCTGGAGGAGCAGGTTCAGCCGCTGCTGGCGGACTACTGGGAACAGGGTGAGTTTCCGTACCAGATTGCCCGGCCGCTCTATGACCTGAACCTGATGGCGCCGACCGAACTGACCGACGGCGGCGCGAAGCCCTCCGGACTCTACGAGGGTTTCCGCAACTTCGAGCTCGCCCGGACCGACGCCTCCGTCGCCACCTTCTACAACGCCCAGTCGGGCCTGTTCCGCACGGCCGTGAACCTTGGCGGCAGCGCCGAGCAGGCTGCAGAGCTGGACCCGAAGATCCGCAGCTTCGAGCTCAAGGGCGTCTTTGCGCTGACCGAACCGGAACACGGATCGGATATTGCCGGCGGGCTCGAGACCAGCGCCCGCCGCGAGGGGGACGAATGGGTTATCGACGGCGCCAAGCGCTGGATCGGCGGGGCCGTCACCGCTGACGTGCTCGCCATCTTTGCCCGCGACCAGGCGGACGGACAGGTCAAGTGCTTCCTCGTCCCCACCGATGCCCCCGGCGTCGGCATCGCCAAGATCCTGCGCAAGACCTCGCTGCGGATGATGCAGAACGCGGACATCACGCTGGCGGGGGTCCGCGTACCGGAGTCCGCGCGCCTGCAGAACGTCAATTCGTTCGCGGACGTAGCCTCGCTGCTGCGAAACATGCGCTCTGACGTCGCGTGGATCGCCGCCGGCGTTCAGGCCGGCGCCTACGAGGCCGCGCTGCGCTACGTCAAGGAGCGCCGGCAGTTCGGCAAGCCGCTGGCCGGATTCCAGCTGGTCCAGGAGAAGCTGGCCACCATGCTCGGCAACCTCACGGCCTCGCTCGGCATGGCGGTGCGGCTGACCCAGCAGCAGGAGGAAGGCATCTACAAGGACGAAAACTCGGCTTTGGCCAAGATGTTCTGCAGCGCCCGCATGCGCGAGACCGTTGCCTTGGCCCGGGAAGTCGTTGGCGGCAACGGCATCACCCTGGACACCGACGTCGCGCGCTTCCACGCCGACGCCGAAGCCGTCTATTCCTATGAAGGCACCCACGAGATCAACGCCCTGATAGTCGGCCGGGCCATCACCGGCACCGGCGCATTCCGCTAGAACCATTCCGCACCGCATTCCCCAAGGAGCACCCATGAGCAACACCGTCGTCAGCCTCGAAGAACTGCCCAACCTGGTCGGCAAGGACCTGGGCTACACGGACTACCGTGAAATCACGCAGGACCAGGTCAACACCTTTGCCGATGCCACCGATGACCACCAGTGGATCCATACCGACCCGGAAAAGGCCAAGGAAGGCCCGTTCGGCGCACCGATCGCCCACGGCTTCCTGACCTTGTCGCTGATCATTCCGCTCTGGAGCGAACTGTTCGACGTGGAAGGCATTACGACCAAGGTCAACTACGGCCTGGACCGTGTCCGCTTCACCAGCCCGGTGAAAGTCGGCTCCAAGGTCCGCATGCACTCGGTGATTTCCGAGGTCACCGAGGTCAAAGGCGGCGTCCAGATCAAGACCAACAACACCATCGAAATCGAAGGCGAGGAGCGCCCCGCGGTCATCGCGGAGTTTTTGGCCCGCTTTTACGCCTGACGCCGGGCCGCTCCCGGTCGCAATGGAAGGCAGGTCTACAAATCCTGCCTAACTGTTGATTTATTCAACTATTGTATCTACATTGTATCTAGGTGTGGTGCCGATCACAGTCAGTCTCCCGACGGCGGGGGCGGCGGCGCCGAGGACCGCGAGGAGCAATTCATGAAGAAGCACTTGGCGAAGTTACTGGCCGGTGGCGCGATTGCCGCAATGGCATTGACCGGCTGCGGCTCCGGCTCCCCCTCCGGGACGAACGAAGCGCCGGCGGAACAGTCCGGCGCCGCCGGCTCCGGGATCACCAAGCTCACCGTGGGCGTGCTGCCGATCGCCCCGTCGGGAGCCATGCAGTACGGCATCGATAAAGGCATCTTCGAGAAGCACGGCCTGGAGCTGGAGTTGCAGACCGGGCAGGGCGGCGCTGCCATGCTGCCCGCCGTTTCGACCGGCACCATGAACTTCGCCGTCGGCAACCCGCTGTCGGTCATGACTGCGGTGGACAAGGGCCTGGACATGAAGATTGTCTCCGGCTTCAGCGCCTCGCGCGCCGAGGGCGAGGACAACAATGCCGTCATCGTCAAGGCCGACTCGGGAATCGAGACCTTTGCCGACCTGGCCGGCAAGACGACTGCCGTCAATACGCTCAAAACCCAGGGCGACCTGACCATCATGGAATCTGCCGAGATGGATGGGGCCGACCCCTCCGCGCTGAAGTTCAGCGAAATGCCGTTCCCGGACATGGAAGCGCAGCTGGAACGCGGCAACGTGGACGCCATCTGGGTCCCGGAGCCGTTCCAGTCCAAGGCCCTCTCCAACGACGCCTACAAACTCCTGGGCTACCCGAACCAGAAGACGCTGCCGGGCCTGCCCACCATGGTCACATTCACCAGCGGCAGCTACGCCGAGCAGAACCCGGACATCGTGGCCGACTTCAAGGCCGCGGTGACGGAAACCCTGGAGGCCGCCGAGGGTGACACCGACGGCGTCCGCGCGGTCCTGCCGGAATTCATGGGCATGCCGGAGGAGGTCGCCAAGAACCTGAAGATGGAAGTCTTCGACGGCGAGGTCCGCACCGAGGTGCTCAGCGACATGGGCGAGCTTATGGTCAAGTACGAGTACGTGGACAAGGCACCCGACGTGCCGGCCATGATCGTGCAGTAGCCTTCGTTCTTCGCAAGCGGCAGGGCGGTTCCGGTGATGCGGCAGCCGCCCTGCGGCGTGTTTCAGCCCGTGCCGCACGGGCGTCGGGCCCAGCTGGCCCGCCCGGACGTCTCGGATGGTCCCGGGGCCGGCCGTGGCCCGGACCGGAGCACGGTGACCCCGGATCGTTGACTGCCTCCACTATGTCCGTAGATACTGTGACCTAAGGCACACTCTTGCTGCATGGGGCGGTGAGTGGGAGAGGGACCCATGAAGAGAATCAGAACGGTAGCTGCGTTGGCGGCAGTGCTGGCGGCAACAGCCTGCGGAGGCGGCAGTCCATCCGGTGGCGGCGGTGCACCGACAGGCGGCACCGAAGCCGCCGGGGGGCTCACTCCGATCAGCGTTGGGGTCATCCCGATCGTTGACGTGGCCCCCATCTACCTGGGCGACCAGGAAGGATTCTTCGAAGAGGAGGGCCTGGATCTGGAGCTCGTGCCGGCACAGGGTGGCGCGGCCATCATTCCGGCCATCACCAGCGGTCAGATGGACTTCGGCTTCAGCAATGTCACGTCACTGGTGATTGCCCGCTCCAAGGGGCTGAACATGCAGATGGTGGCCAATGGCGCTTCGACCACCGGCAACCAGGATGAGGATTTTGCCGCCGTGATGGTCAAGCCGGACAGCGGGATCAAGGAGATTGCGGACCTGACCGGCAAGCGCATCGGCGTCAATACGCTGAACAACATCAGCGACTCCACGATCCGTGAGGCGGTGGAGCAGTCCGGTGCGGACTCGTCCGACCTGAATTTCGTGGAAATGCCCTTCCCGGACATGCCCGCGGCTCTCGCCAACGGCAACGTGGACGCGATCGCCGCGGTCGAGCCGTTCGTGACCATCGTCGAAGGTGACGGTGCGGTGCCGGTGTTCTCCAACTACGCCTATCCCGTGGAAAATCTGACCGTGGCGACCTACTTCACCTCGGACGACATCGCCGGGGAGAAGCCGGATGTCACCCAGGCCTTCGTTCGGGCGATGAAGAAGTCGTTGGCGTTCGCCGACGAGAACCCGGACCGGGTGCGCGAGATCCTGCCCGAGTACACCCAGTTGGACCCGGCGGTCATTGAGCAGCTGACCCTGCCGAAATTCCCGCAGGAGGTCAATGCCGAATCCATCCAGGAGATCGCCGACATCTCGCTGAAGAACGGCCTGATCGAGGAGATCCCGGACATGGAGGCGCTCCTGCCGCAGCAATAAGGGTCCACCGGCCTGCGTTGGCCGACGTGTTGCCGGGGGCCTGGCGGCGCCGCTACGGGCGGGCCTTGGGCAGAAACGCCTCTCCGCGCTTGCGGAGGGGCGTTTCACTGGCCTGGGGCGGGCCGAACCCGCTGCCTTTTGGGGCGGGCGCCCTTTTGCGGGCGGGCCGAGCCGATCGCGTTCTTGAGGCCCAGAGGAGCCGGCCGGAAGGCGCGCACACCCTCGGTTGTTGGTGCGCCGAAAGCCGGCGGTAGGCCGGCATCCTCAACTATTGACTTTCTCAACTAAAAAGCCCTAGGTTGGAAGTGTCCGCTGTGACGCGGTTCACCGCGGAGCCGTGAGTTCGGCCCCGCCGGGCTATGAGTTGGGCCCGCTTGCCGGGGCTGTCCAGACCCGCTCGCCGGGTATGTCGGAAGGGTATGTCACGATGCAGAATCAAGGGCTTGGCGCCTGGATTTACAAGCGCCGCATGAAGTCTGCGGAGAAGACCGCGATCATCAGCAGCGCGGGCGACCTGAGCTACGGCGCGTTCGCCGAGCGGGTGGACCGGCTGGCCAACGCCCTGGCGGACCGCGGCATCACCCGCGGCGAGCGGGTGGCCTACCTGGGGGAGAACCACCCGGCGTTCCTTGAAACCTTTTTTGCCTGCGGGACCCTGGGCGCCATTTTTGTCCCCCTGAACACCCGGCTGGCCCCGCCCGAGGTCCAGTTCGCCCTGCAGGATTCCGGCAGCCGCATCCTGGTGCACGCACGCAGCCTGGAAGCGCTGGCCGCCCGGGGCAGTTCGCTCCTGGGGTTGAGCCACCGGATAGTGGTGGAAGATGCCCCGGCGGGAACCGTTGCCGAGGCAGGGGAGCAGGGCACCGCCGTCGAGCTTCTGGAGGAGGTCATTGCCTCCGGCAGCGCAGAACGCCGCGATGAAGCAGTGTCGCTGGACGACCCGGCCATGATCCTCTACACGTCCGGCACCACAGGCCGGCCCAAGGGCGCGCTGCTCACCCACGGCAACATAACCTGGAACAGCATCAATGTGCTGGTGGACTTCGACATGGCCAGCACCGACGTCGCCCTGATGATCGCCCCGATGTTCCACGTTGCCTCCCTGGGCATGGGCGTGCTGCCGGCCCTGCTCAAGGGGGCCACCGTGGTGCTGGAGCCAAAGTTCGATCCGGGGCGGACCCTGATGCTAATCGAGAAGTACAAGGCGACCAGCATCAGCGGCGTGCCGACCACCTACCAACTGCTGTGCGAGCACCCGGACTGGGACAGGACGGACATCAGCTCCCTGAACAAGCTGACCTGCGGCGGATCGGCCGTGCCCATGCGGGTGCTGGAAGCCTACGAGGCCCGCGGGCTGTCCTTCACCAACGGCTACGGGATGACCGAAACGGCGCCAGGCGCCACCACGCTGGCAGCGGAAAAGTCCCGCCCGAAGGCCGGATCGGCCGGGCTTCCACACTTCTTCACGGACATCCGGATCGCCGATCCGATGGGCGAGGTCCTGCCGGCGCGCGAGGTCGGCGAAATCCAGATTTCGGGTCCCAATGTCATCCGCGAGTACTGGAACCGGCCCGATGCCACGGCCGAGAGCTATGCCGACGGCATCTGGTTCAAGTCAGGCGACATGGGCTACGTGGACGACGAAGGCTTCCTGTTCATCTCCGACCGGCTCAAGGACATGATCATCTCCGGCGGCGAGAACATCTACCCGGCCGAGGTGGAGCAGGTCATCCTGGAACTGGAGGCCGTCAGCAGTGCCGCCGTCATCGGCATCCCGGACGAGAAGTGGGGGGAGGTGCCACGCGCGGTGGTCACGGTCCGCGACGGTTTCTCGGTGTCCGCCGAGGAGATCCAGCAGCACCTGGACGGGCGGCTGGCCCGCTACAAGATTCCCAAGTCCGTGGTATTCGTGCAGGACCTGCCGCGGACGGCCAGCGGAAAGATCCGCAAGGCCGACCTGCGGAAGGAATACTCGAACTAGCCCCGGGGCTGCCTTCGCGAGCGGGGCTACTTGCGGGCGCCGGCCGGCTGCGGGGCCTTCGGCTGACGGACGTCCGGCTGGTCGACGTAAAGGCGGTCGATGAGGGCGAGACCGCGGCGGGCCCAGGTAATCTCCTGTTCCGCGCGGGCAACCAGCCCTTCATAGGTGAAGCGCTTGAAGGCCTTCACCCGCGCCCGTTCGCTGTCCGGGGTGCCCGCCAGCCGGCGATTGAGCATCTCGCTGCTGTCGCCGTCGATCTCGCGGATCCGCTGCTCCCACTGCTGCCGGAGTGCGGCGTGGTGCTCAATGTGCGCGCGCATCTGCTCCCGCGCGGCGTCCGGTTCGGCCCACTCCAGGTAGGCCGCCTTCAGGTGGGCGGGATCCCGCACGCGGGTGTAGTCCAGCGTGGTGTTCATCCAGTCCCGGAAGGCCTGCAGGCCGGCGGCGGTGATGTGGTAGCGGCGCTTTTTGCCGCGCTGGCCCCAGACGACCTCCTCCCCGTCGAGCAGGCCTTCCTGCTCCATCCGCCGCAGCTCCGGATAGATCTGGGAGTCGGGCGCGTGCCACACATTCCCGACGGACGCCTCGAATTCCTTGTAGAGGTCGTAACCGGTCATTGGTTCGACGCTGAGCAGCGCCAGTAACGCATAGCGGAGACTCACTGATTCAACTTCCTTTTCAGTGTTGTGTTGCCAATCACTATATCCATCGATAGTCGGATGGCCACGAAAAATCGATGTTGATCCTGAGACGGCCGCTTCGAATCGGGCCGTTTTCGGGATGTGCCCCTGCGACTCTGCGGCCGGCCGTGCTAGGTGCGCGCCTGCCCCGACGGTTCGAGGGTCCGGTCCAGCGGGTGCTCAAGCTCGTCCTTCAGCATTCCGCCGAAAATGAGCGCCAGCACCGCCAGGAGCGGCAGGGCGAGGCCGATCAGGAGGAAGATCAGCCAGATGGGCACGACTTCGCCCAGCGGGCCGGCCAGCGCCATGGAGACCGGCATCAGCGCCAGCGAGACGAAGAAGTCAAGGCTGGAGATCCGGCCGAGCAGGTGCGGCGGCACCCGGCGCTGCAGCAGCGTGCCCCAGATGACCTGGCCCGCGCTGCCGGTCGCGCCGACCACGAACAGCGCGGCGGCCATCGCCCAAAAGCTGCCGGTGAAGCCGATGACGGCGATCGGCAGCGCGCCGGCGCCCCAGAACAGCAGCATCACCGTCAGGTAGCGCCGTGGCAGCCGCAGCGAGGCGGTGACCATCGCCCCCGTGGCGCCGCCGATGCCGAAGATGCCAAGCAGGAAGCCGAACGTGCGTGAGTCCCCGCCCAGCTGGTCTGCAACCGCAAACGGCAGCAGTACCTCGATGGGGCCGATGAAGATGAGTACGCTCACGACGGCCCACAGCAGCGTCCAGAGCAACCAGGGAGTCTTCAGCGTGTAGGCCACGCCCTCCCGCAAATCCGCCAGCACGGAGCCCCGCTTGGCCGTGGGCTCGTCTGCAGCGGCGACCGACGCCCTGGTCCCTGCATCCGGAACCAGTTCCTGGCCGAGGAAGTTCAGGATGATCAGCGCGGCCAGATGGCACAGCGTGATCCACCCGATGGCCGCACCGGGGGAGAAGGAGGCGACGATCATGCCGGCTGCCGCCGGGCCGGCGGCCTGCTGCAGCAGCGGCCGCATGGTGCCCTCCATGCCGTTGGCCGCCAGCAGGTCCTCGGCTGGCAGGATCCTCGGCAGGATGGCCGAGTAGGCAGGGAAGAAGAACGCGGCTCCCACACCCAGCAGGAAAGCGGCGGCGGCCAGGTGCCACAGCTGCAGCAGCCCGGTCATGGCCAGCAGGGCCACCGCGCCGATGGCCACCAGGTTGGCCGCTTCCACGCTGATAATCAGGCGGCGGCGCGGAAGCCGGTCGGCCGCGATGCCGCCGAGCAGTACGAACGCCAACAAACCGATGCTGGCGCAGGTGGCGACGAGCGAGAGCTGGATGGGCCCGCCGCCCAGGGCAATGACCTGATAGACCATGGCCACGGCCCACATGCCGGTGCCAAAGACCGAGATGGCCAGGGCCGAGATGAGGATCCGGTAGTTGCGGTGGGCGAACGGCCGCAGCGCGCGGGGCGTGGACATGGTGGTTCCTGGGATTAGAAGGGAAGGCTCCCATAGTATCCACCCAGTGATTGAGAAATGCAAACCACTCTTCAACCCCTATATCCGTAGTGGTTTTACGGCTAGACTCGCTGCAGGTCGGTCAAGGGTGACCGGCACCACACGTGGAAGGACTTCCGACTATGGCCGACCCCAAACACGCCCCGTCGCAGGCAGCCCGGACATTGCTTGACGACTTCTCGCTCGAGATGACCGGCAAGGATGTCCCCGCACTGGAAGACGCCGCCGGCACCATCCCGGCGGGGACGCGGATCAATGTCACCTTCCTGGGGAACGAGGACCTGCCGACACGGGTGGCGGCGGCCGCCGCCGTCAAGCGGCACGGCTTCGTGCCGGTGCCGCATGTCTCCGCCCGCCGGTTGGCGTCACGGGCCGAACTCGAAGACTTCCTGCGGGCGTTGTCCGCCGACGCGGCACCCGAGGACGTCTTCGTGGTAGGCGGCGACCCGGTCGAGCCGATGGGGCCCTATCCGGACTCGCTGGAGGTCATCCGCAGCGGGCTCCTGCCCCGGTACGGAATCCGCCGGGTCGGCATCAGCGGCTACCCGGAGGGGCATCCGGACATTTCCGGCGAGGTGTTGTGGAAGGCGCTGGAAGACAAGCACGCCGAACTGCAGCGGCAAAACCTTGAAGCGGTCATCATCACCCAATTCGGCTTCGACGCCGATCCCGTCTTCGAGTGGCTGGCCGAGGCCCGCCGCCGTGGGATTAACGCGCCGGTGCGCATCGGCATCCCCGGGCCGGCCGGGGTCAAGAGGCTGCTGAACTATGCCAAGCGGTTCGGAGTGGCGTCGTCGGCCGGAATCGTTCACAAGTACGGGTTCTCCCTGACCAACCTGCTGGGGACCGCCGGGCCGGACAAGTTCCTCGAGGAATTCGCCAGCCGCTATGACCCCGCTGTGCACGGTACCGTGAAGCTTCACTTCTACACCTTTGGCGGGATGAAGGCCACGGCCGACTGGGTCAAGGACTTCCGCGCCGCCCGCTAGCGGCGCGCGAACGGAAGCTCATCGGGGACGGTGACTCCGCGCCGCGGCGATGGTAGCGGGCTTCCCGGGGGCTGCGCTGTCCACGTTCAGACGGAATTGTCCATCTCTTGGTGCGCCATGGCGCCCTGACAAGGGACGATGCTTGAGCAGGTTTTAATACTTGGACAGCGCCGCTCCTTAGCAAGGCCGGAGTTAGGCCGGATTGGGCCACCCCATGGCCCCGCCCAGGTCGGCTGATCGAGCTCCAGAGGGCGTGGTGCGCAGTTCCCGGCCCTGTTGCGCGCCGCCGCTCTGTGATTAGGTGAAGGCAGGGCGCACCAGCGCTTGAGGGAAGGAGATTCATGAGCGAGGAAATCAACAACCCGGACCGCTACGACCGGACGGATCGCCGGGAGAGCCAGGGCAGCGAAACCTCCCGGGACGAGGAGTTGCTCCCGCCGGGCGAGTTGCCCGCGGACGCCAAGAAGGGCCTGGCGAACGTCTACGGCGATGCCGACCGGACAGCTATTGACGATCCAGTCAGCGCGCCCGGCCCCGAAGACGCCGCGGCCATCGAGCACATGGAACAGCACTACCGCGTCGGGGAGACCGAATCGGGCGAGCGGTACATCGAAGAGGCCGGCGGCCAGGACAACGGCAGCTGAAGCAGGTCCCGGCTGAGCAGCACCCGAAGACGGCGGCTGTCGTCGGTCCCTGCCTGAGGCAGATCGGCGCCTGAAGCGGGTCGGCCTCCGGGCGGGTTCGCAGGCCGGCGTCCAGTCGGCGTCGGCACAGCAACGCGGACGGCGGGGAAGGTGCCCCAGGCACTTTCCCCGCCGTCCGTCGTCGTCCTTGCCTAACGCAGGGTGAATCAGGCCTTCTGGCCGGAGCGCCAGCCGCCGGGGTAGTCCTGGCGCACTGCCTGGGAGTACGGCACGGGACTGACGATCGCCCGCACGTTCAGCTGCTGGTGCGGCTCCACGGTGGTCTTGCGGGTCCCGCCGTCGGGCTCGCCCCAGACCACTGTGACCTCCGTGCCTTCCGGTACATCGGCGTCAACCGTGGCCAGGGACAGCGCCCGGTTCTCGTTGGCGGAGTAGCCGGTGAACATGGACAAGCCGATCGTCTCGCCGGCCGCGTCGAGCACCGCGTCGTAGTTGGACGAACCGTAGTTGGCCAGCGGCAAATCGAAGTACTTGTACGGCGTGCCCTCGGTATCGAAGAGCGAGGCGAAGATCTTCGCCATGTCCTCGGCATTCCATTCGAGGGTGACCTTCTTGCGCTGGGCTGCCGGGTCGATCTTCTCCAGCGCCTCCCGGCCAATGAAGTCATGGTCGAACTTCACCATGTGGCCGTACCCAAGCTCCCAGGGGTTGAGGTAGTAGTCCTCGATCTTGTCGGAGACGAAGCTGCCGGCGACCGCGTTGACCGCCTCGTAACTGTCGGCGCCGAGCCATTCGCGGTAGGGGCGCAGCTCCTCGCCGGTGTAGATGGCCGGCAGCGGGGAAGGGATCCAGCCCGATTCCAGGGTGTTGGACGGATAGGCGCGTGAACCGACGGCCAGCAGTCCGAACTCCTGGCCGGCTTCCAGGATGGTGTCCCGTACCTGGTCATAGGTTTCGTACGGCCCCCAGATCTCCAGCCCCGGTGCGCCCGCCATGCCGTGGCGCAGGGTCTGGACCTGCTGGCCGGCGACCTGCATCTGGTCCATGTTGAAGAACTTCAGCTGTTCAACCTGACCGCCGTTGACCTTTTCAATGATCTTCCAGGCGTTCGGGCCCTGGATCTGGAAGCGCCAGTACTTGCGCTTCACCGGCTGTCCCATGGGCCGCGACGGCGAGCGCCGGTCCACCTCGATGTCCACGTCGTAGCCACCGGTTTCACCGTGGTAAATCAGCCAGTTGGCGGCGGGGGAGCGGCCCACGTAGACGTACTGGTCCTCGGTTTCGTGGAACAGGATGCCGTCGCCGATGACGTGCCCGGCCGGTGTGGTGGGAACGTACTGCTTGGCCTTGTTCACGGGGAAGCTGGCGACGGAGTTGATGGCGGTATCCGAAATCAGCTTCAGGGCGTCCTTGCCCCTGATGAACAGATTGTCCATGTGGTGCGACTGGTCGAACAGCACCGCGGAGTGGCGCCAGGCGCGCTGCTCGCTGCGCCAGTTGGTGAATTCCGGGGCGACGACGGGGTAAATGTAGGCGCCGATCTGCGAGTTGCGCAGCATCTCGACGGTGTTGCCGGATTGGTTCAAAACTTCCTGAAGATTCTTGGCGCTCATGGGTTCTTGTCCTCCTCGATGGCGGGCCGGAGTGTGACGCAATGCACATTTCCAAGATACTCCGACTCTATACCTATGGAGATAGGTATGTCGATGGTTTGAGGCGGGTGATTTTGGCGGAGGTTCGTCGGCCGGTACCGGCCGAGGATTGGCACTGCCGGGGGACGGATGACGGCGGGGCCGCGCGTGGTCCGCCATGCAAAAGGTGCCTTTCCCGGCGTCGGGAAAGGCACCTGTGCGGTCCGTTGGGCGGGAACCGGTCAGCGCTCCGCGGCGGCCATGGACGGCTTCCCGGCGGCGGCACGGCGAATCGCTTCGGCGAACTCCGTCTCGATGTCCGGCTGGGGCTTGTGCGTCAAGAGGCTGACGACGACGGCGACGGCGACGTTGAGGATGAAGCCCGGGACGATTTCGTACATGGTGGCCGAGAGCGCCGAGGTGCCCCAGACGAACACGGTGACCGCGCCGGCCAGCATGCCGGAGAGCGCGCCGGCGACGGTGAGCTTGCGCCAGAACAGGGACAGGATGATGGTCGGCCCGAACGATGCACCGAAGCCGGCCCAGGCGAACGCCACGAGCCCCAGGATGGTGTCGTTGCGGCTCCAGGCGAGGATGCCCGCCACGAGGGCGACGACCAGCACGCCCATGCGGCCGAGCATCACCTGCGTCTTAGCCGGCGCGTCCTTGCGGGCGAAGATCTTGTACAGGTCCTCCACCAAGGCAGACGAGCACACGATCAACTGGGAGGAGATGGTGCTCATGATCGCCGCCAGCACCGCGGCGAGCACGAAACCGGCGACAAGCGGGTGGAACAGAATCTGCGCCAGGTCCAGGAACACCGATTCGGCGGACTCGGCGTCCGTGAGGGTGGCGCCCGGGTTCTGCTGGAAGTAGGCCACACCCACCAGCGCGGTGGCAATAGCGCCGAGTACCGTCATGAGCATCCAGCCGATGCCGATCCGGCGGGCGGCCTTGGCCTCGCCGGGCGTGCGCAGAGCCATGAAGCGGACAATGATGTGCGGCTGACCGAAGTAGCCTAGTCCCCAGGCCGCAGCTGAAATGCCGGCGACTG
The DNA here is from genome assembly GCF_059092685.1 of Arthrobacter sp. Y3221048. Lineage (NCBI taxonomy): Bacteria > Bacillati > Actinomycetota > Actinomycetes > Micrococcales > Micrococcaceae > Arthrobacter > Arthrobacter sp. Y3221048. Next base: position 39,483 of record NZ_JBNHHX010000002.1, read on the forward strand.
CGCCACCGGTGAACAGGCTGAGGTGGCTCGGATCCACTTCACGGATGGAGTCGATGGTGGCGCCCAGGCCGCCGGTGGCGAAAACACCGACGATCGGAACCAGCAGCAGGGCCGCGAACATCAGCAGCCCCTGGGCCACGTCGGTGTAACTGGCGCCGAGGAAGCCGCCGAACAAGGTGTACAGGACCGTGACGCCGCCGACCACGAGCATGCCGAGCTCATAGCTGGAGCCGAAGGAGGATTCGAAGAAGACGCCGCCGGCCACCATGCCGGAGGAAACATAGAAGGTGAAGAAGACCAGGATGATCACGCCGGAGACCACCCGGAGCAGGCGGGAGCGGTCCTTCAGCCGGTTCTCCAGGAAGCTGGGTACGGTGATCGAGTTGTTGGATACCTCGGTGTAGGCACGCAGCCGCGGGGCAACGAACTTCCAGTTGAGCCAGGCCCCGATGGTCAGCCCGATGGCGATCCAGGCCTCAAAGAGGCCGCCGACGTAGAGCGCGCCGGGCAGGCCCATCAGCAGCCAACCCGACATGTCCGAGGCGCCGGCACTCAGTGCCGCGACGCCGGGCTTGAGGCCGCGGCCGGCGAGCATGTAGTCGTCCAAATCGCTCGTGCGCCGATAGGCCCACCAGCCGATGGCCAGCATGCCCGCCATGTAGATCAGCATGGCGATGATTTGGAACATCTGGTCGTTCACGAGGTTTCCTCCGCCGTGTATCGGTTTGGTGCGCCTCAGTCTTCCAGCGGGCTGGATGTGTGGCCAATTACCGGCCGCTATATGTCGCCCGGGAGGGGCCACCGCAGGGAAATCGACGTGCCTTCGAAGAGGGGAGAGAAGTTCATCCGCGGCGGGTTACAGCCGCTCCGGCCACGGTGTAGCCTCTATCTGGCCTCAATCCCTTTTCGCCGAAAGTTGCGTCACGTCCCGATGCTGCTCCGCCTCATCCGCCATTACGGCCGCCCCTACCTTCCCTACGTGTTCGCCGTGGTGGTGCTGCAGCTGATTGCGACCATCGCTGCGCTGTACCTGCCGAGCTTGAACGCCCAGATCATTGACGAGGGCGTGGCCCGCGGCGACACCGACTACATCTGGGGCACCGGCGGCCTCATGCTGGTCGTCAGCTTTATCCAGGTGGCCGCCGCGATCGCCGGGGTCTATTTCGGCTCCAAGGCCGCAATGGCCATGGGCCGTGACCTCCGCCGCGGCATTTTCCACAAGGTCACGGGGTTCTCCGCCCGCGAGGTAGGACGATTCGGCGCGCCCAGCCTGATCACCCGCGGCACCAACGACGTGCAGCAGGTGCAGATGCTCGTGCTGATGGGCCTGAACTTCATGGTGATGGCACCCATCATGTGCGTCGGCGGCATCATCATGGCGCTGCGCGAGGACCTCCAGCTGTCATGGTTGGTGTGGGCGTCGGTGCCGCTGCTGTTCGTCGTCGTCGGTGTGCTGGTCTGGAAGCTGATGCCGCTCTTCCGCATGATGCAAACGAAGATCGACAACATCAACGGCGTGCTCCGCGAGCAGATTACGGGCATCCGCGTGGTCCGGGCGTTTGTCCGCGAGCCTTACGAAGCCAAGCGCTTCGAGAAGGCCAACCGGGAACTGACCGATGTCTCGCTCTCGGTCGGCAACCTGTTCGTGCTGATGTTCCCCTCGATCGGCATGATCCTGCACCTGGCCACGGCGGCAGTGCTGTGGTTCGGCGGCCTGCGCGTGGACGCGGGCGAGATGCAGGTGGGCGCCCTGACCGCTTTCCTGCAGTACCTGCTGCAGATCCTGATGGCGGTGATGATGGGCACCTTCATGGCGATGATGATCCCGCGGGCCTCGGTCTGTGCCGAGCGCATTGGCGAAGTGCTCGATGTCGAGCCCTCCGTGCATGAACCCGACGAGCCGCAGAAAGCCCGGGAACCCGCCGGCGTCGTCGAGTTCCGCGACGTCACCTACGCCTATCCGGGCGCCGAAGAGCCGGTGTTGCGCAACATCAGCTTCACCGCCCGGCCGGGGCAGACCACGGCGATCATCGGCAGCACCGGCGCGGGCAAAACGACGCTGATCAGCATGCTGCCGCGGCTGTTCGACGCCGACAGCGGTCAGGTGCTGATTGACGGCGTTCCGGTCACCCGGATGGAGCGCACCGACATCACGGACCGCGTGGCGCTGGTGCCCCAGCGGCCGTACCTGTTCTCCGGCACGGTGGCACACAACCTGCGGTTCGGCGACCCGCACGCCACGGATGAAGAACTCTGGGAGGCGCTGCGGGTGGCCCAGGCGGAGGACTTCATCCGCGCCAAGGACACGCGGCTTCAGTCCGCGCTCTCGCAGGGCGGCACCAACGTTTCGGGCGGCCAGCGCCAACGGCTGTGCATTGCCCGCGCGCTGGTGGCCAAGCCCAAGGTCTACCTGTTCGACGACTCGTTCTCCGCGCTGGATGTGGCAACCGACGCCAGGCTGCGGGCGGCGCTGAAGGGGACCACCGGCGACGCGACGGTGATCATCGTCGCCCAGCGCGTGGCCACCATCATCGACGCGGACCAGATCCTGGTGATGGAGCACGGACAAATCGTGGCCCGCGGCACCCACGGGCAGCTGCTGGAAAGCTCGGAAACCTATCAGGAAATTGTTCAATCCCAGACTGCGGTGGAGGAAGCGGCATGACGCCGGACAAGGAAGCCCCGGCCGAGGTCGCCGCCGGGCCGGACCCCGTGACGGCGCCAACGCCGGGAGCCGCCGCCGAGGCCGAGGCCGAGGTGCTGGAAGAACAGTTCCAGCCGGGCGAGGCCGACCAGGATTTCATGACCGGGACGCCGGTCCGCAAGGCCCAGCACTTCTGGCCGTCCGCCAAGCGCCTGTTCGGGCTGCTGAAGCCGGAGAAGGCCGGGATCATCCTGGTGCTGGGCATGGTGCTGGTGGCAGTTGTGCTTAACGTGATTGCGCCCAAGGTGCTGGGCAACGCGATGGACGTCATCTTCAGCGGCGCGATCGGCGCGAACCTGCCCGCCGGCGCCAGCCAGGAAGAAGTCATCACCGGGCTCCGCGCCCAGGGCCAGGACCAGTTTGCCGACATGCTCAGCGGCATGGAACTGGTCCCCGGCGTCGGCATCGACTTCCAGCTGCTGGGCAACCTGATCCTGCTGGTGCTGGGGATGTACGTCGTCGCGTCGCTGTTCATGTGGCTGCAGGGTTGGCTGCTGAACCAAATCGTCATGCGGGTGGTCTTCGGGCTGCGCCGCGATGTGGAAGCCAAGCTGAACCGGCTGCCGCTGAACTACTTCGACACCCGCCAGCGCGGCGACATGCTCTCCCGGGTGACCAACGACGTCGACAACATCCAGCAGGCGCTGCAGCAGGCTTTCGCGCAGCTGATCATGTCCGCGCTGAGCCTGCTCGGCATCACCATCATGATGTTCATCGTCTCCTGGCAGCTGGCCCTGATCGCCCTGATTGCCTTGCCGCTTTCCGCCGTGGCGGCCGGCCTCATCGGCACCCGCAGCCAGAAGCTGTTCACCGCGCAGTGGAAGAACACCGGAGCGCTCAACGGACACATCGAGGAATCGTTCAGCGGCCATGATCTGGTCCGCGCCTTCGGCCGCGAGCAGCAGTCGGTGGAACAGTTCGACGAGAAGAACGAGGAGCTCTACAAGGCCTCGTTCGGCGCGCAGTTCGTCTCCGGCATGATCATGCCGGTCATGCAGTTCATCTCCTACCTGAGCTACGTGGGCATCGCCGTGGTGGGCGGCCTGCGCGTGGCGTCCGGTTCCATGACCCTGGGCGATGCCACGGCGTTCATCCAGTACTCGCGGGAATTCAACCAGCCGCTGGGCCAGATGGCGGGCATGGCCAACATGCTGCAGTCCGGCGTCGCCTCGGCCGAGCGCGTCTTCGAACTGCTCGACGCCGACGAGCAGGCTCCGGACACCGCCACCGCATCGCTGCCGGCCAAAACCGAAGGGCAGGTCCAGTTCCACAACGTCAGCTTCAGCTACAGCCCCGACAAGCCGCTGATCGAGGACCTCTCCTTCGCCGCGCGGCCGGGCGAAACAGTGGCGATCGTGGGGCCGACGGGCGCGGGCAAGACGACGTTGGTGAACCTGGTGATGCGCTTCTACGAACTGGATGCCGGCCGCATCACCCTCGACGGCGTGGACATCACCGCCCTCAGCCGCGCCGAACTGCGCTCCAAGGTGGGCATGGTGCTGCAGGACGCCTGGCTGTTCGGCGGCTCCATCTACGAGAACATCCGCTACGGCAACCTGGACGCCACCGAGGAAGAAGTCATGGCGGCGGCCAAGGCCACCTACGTGGACCGCTTCGTGCGGGCGCTCCCGGACGGCTATGACACGGTGATCGACGAAGAGGGCAACAACGTCTCCGCCGGTGAGAAGCAGTTGATCACCATCGCGCGCGCGTTCCTGGCGAACCCGTCGCTGCTGATCCTGGATGAAGCCACCAGTTCGGTGGACACCCGCACGGAACTGCTCGTCCAGCACGCCATGGCCGCGCTGCGCACGGACCGCACCAGCTTCGTCATTGCGCACCGGCTCTCCACCATCCGGGACGCCGACGTGATCCTGGTGATGGAGGACGGCAAGATCGTGGAGCAGGGCAACCACACGGCGCTGCTGGCGGCCGAAGGCCCGTACTACCGGCTGTACATGTCGCAGTTCGCGGCGGCCGCGGATCCGGTGTCCTGATCCCCTGAAGCGCAGGACGACGACGGCGGTGCCCGCTGCGGGCGCATCCCGCACCGCCCGCAGGCCCCCGCCGTCGGGCTCTTAGCGCGTGGCGCTTTCGGTGATCCGCTCCGCGGCGCGGTACAGCAGCGGGAGGTGGGCCGCGGTGGCGGCGTCCAGCGTGTCCGGGGTGGCCAGCATGTTGACCCCGACGGCGGCGACCACCGCTCCGGCGGCGTCGCGGATGGGCACGGACACGGTGCGGTGGCCCGGCTGCAGCTCGCTGTCGTTGACCGCGTAGCCCTGCCGCCTGACCCGCTCGATCTCCTGCCGGAAACGCCAGGTGCTGTCGATGGTCTGCTCGGTCAGCCTGCTGAGGCTGCCGTCGACGGCGGACCCGAAGTCGTCCGCGCGCAGTCCGGCCACCAGCACCTTGCCCATCGACGAGGCGTGCGCGGGAATTTGGATGCCGACCGTCAGGCCCGCGCGGATCATCCCGGGAACGCGGGTGGCCGCGATGCAGATCACGTCGCCGCCGGCCAGCACGCCCGCAGTGCACGGTTCGTTAAATTCCTGCGTCAGCCACTGGACCGCCGTCCGGGAGGCGCGGACCAGCGGAGAACCGGAGAGGTAGCCGTGGCCCAGCTCCAGCGCTTGATGGGTCAACGAGTACCGGTCGTCGCGGCAGCGCAGATAACCAAGGTAGACCAGTGTCCGCAGCACCCGCGCGGTGGCGGCACGGTTGAGGCCGGCACGGGCGGCAATCTCGGCGGCCCGCATCTGCGGGTGCCCGTCATCGAAGACGCTCAACACGGACAGGCCGCGCGCCAAGGTACGCACGGACGGCTCGGTCTTGGCCCCGGTTGCGGGCTCGGCGGAGGTGATGCTCATCACCGTCGAGGATACCCCCGGACCAATGCGTCGCGACGGCGGTTACACCCCGCGTAGCACTACTCGGTGCCGGACTGGTCCTCGAGGACGCCGCGAACGGAGGATTCCGGGACCCACATCACGTCCCCGTGCTCGGCGTTGGCCACCCGGGCCATCACGAAGAGCAGTCCGGAGAGCCGGTTGAGGTAACGGCCCGCCTCGGAATTGACCACGTCGCCGTACTCGTCCAGTGCGGCCCAAACCGCGCGTTCGGCGCGGCGCACCGCCGTACGGGCCTGGTACAGCAGCGCAGCGGAGAGGGTTCCGCCCGGCAGCAGCATGCCGCTGAGGTCCTTGGCTTCCTGCCTGAAGTGCTCGATGGCGCGTTCCAGCCGCTCCACATGCTCGGGAATGATGCGGGCGTCCGCAGGGTGATTGCCACGATACGGCACCAGCAGGTCGGCCATCAGGTCGAACAAATCGTTCTGGACGCTGACCAGCATGGCGCTGACCTCCGGGGACACCCCCCCGCTCGCCATGGCCACGGCCACCGCGGCGTTTGCGGCATCCACTTCGGCATGCCCGACAACCCTCGGGTCGTTCTTGGACACCTCGCCGTGGCTGCCGAAGTCGGTGTACCCGGTGTCTCCATAGTGGTCCATCCGGGTCTGGTCATCCCTTTGAAAGTCGCCATCTCCACTCATGCCTGCCATCATACTGACGGGACGTTTGACATCGAAGAGCCGCAGGAAGCCCGGGGCGCAGCATGCGCACAACCGGTGACAACAGTGAGGATCATGATGAGCAGCGAATTTACCGGCCCCTTGCCGACGGTCTCCCAGGATACGGGTGACGACGGGCAGCGGGGCTGGAATACCGTCGACAAGACGGTTTTCTTCGTTTCCGGCGGCATTATTGTTGCCATCTGCCTGCTGGGCGTTTTCTTTACGCAGCAGGTGACCGAAGTAACCGGATCCATTCTCGGCTGGGTGACCAACTCTTTCGGCTGGTTGTTCATCCTCGGCGCCACCGGCTTCGTGGTCTTTTCGCTGGTGCTGGCTTTCGGCCGGTATGGCAACATTCCGCTCGCGCGGGAGGGCGAAACAACCGAGTTCTCCACGATGTCGTGGATTGCCATGATGTTCAGCGCCGGCATGGGCATCGGTTTGATGTTCTTCGGCGTCTACGAACCGGTCACCCATCTGGCCTCGCCGCCCCCCTTCGTGGACGCGGCACCTGGATCCCCCGAGGCCGCGAACAGCGCCATGGCCTACACGCTCTTCCACTGGGGCCTGCACCCGTGGGCCATCTACTCGGTCGTTGGCCTGGCACTGGCCTATTCGACGTACCGGATGGGCCGCGGCAACCTGATGAGTTCGCCCTTCCAGGCGATCTTCGGCAAGGAACGGATCGAGAAAAAGGGCTGGGGCAAGCCGATCGACATCCTGGCGATCATCTGTACCAAATTCGGCTCAGCCACCTCGCTGGGCCTGGGGGCACTGCAGATTGCCGCCGGCCTGTCGCTGCTGCGGACCGGCCGGTTCGAGGAGAACCCCGGAGTCGCGGCTCCGATCCTGATCATCTGCGTGCTGACCGTGGGCGTGGTGATTTCGGCGGCCAGCGGCGTTGCCCGCGGCATCAAGTGGCTGAGCAACACGAACATGGTGCTGGCCGCGGTGCTGCTGCTGTTCGTGTTCGTGCTGGGTCCCACCGTCTTCATCCTTGACCTGGTCCCTGCCGCGATCGGCGACTACCTGGCCAACCTCGTCCCCATGAGCTTCCACTCGGCCGTCTTCGGCGGCACCGAGTGGCTGGCCAACTGGACCATCTTCTACTGGGCCTGGTGGATCTCCTGGACCCCCTTCGTGGGCACGTTCATTGCCAAGATCTCCCGCGGGCGGACGATCAAGGAGTTCGTCCTGGGCGTGCTGCTGGTCCCCACCGCCGTGAGCGTTGTCTGGTTCTCCGTGTTCGGCGGTGCGGGTATCCACCTGCAGCTGGGCGGTGAAGACATTGCCGGGACCGGAGACGAGGCGGCCGGCTTCTTCGCGACCCTGCAGAACTATCCGTTCTTTATCGGCGCAGCCATCGTGGTGATGGTGCTGACTGCGGTGTTTTTCGTCAGCGGCGCCGACGCCGGCGCCGTCGTGCTGGGAACGCTTTCCTCCCGTGGCCGAAAGGAGCCGTGGAAACCGCTGGTCATCCTCTGGGGCGTTCTCACCGGTACCGTCGCGGCCGTGCTGTTGTTCGTCGGCGGGCTTGACGCGCTGCAGACTTTCACCATTCTGGCCTCAACGCCGTTCGTGCTGATCATGGTCGGGCTTTGCCTCTCGCTGTACGTGGACTTGCGCCGGGATCCGCTGCGGCAGCGGCGCATGGGGCCGGTGCGCGGAGCCGTCAGCGTCCCCAGCAACGTGCCGTTTGCGGTGCCCTTGACGTCCGAGACGCCCGTCGTTCAGGCCGGACAGCCGGAGCGCATCAATGGTTCCGGCGGCCCCGACCATCCCGCCGGGGGACTGCCGGAGGACCTCGGCGACGGCAAAAAACACGGACACCACCCGTAGCCGGAACAAGCCAGGGGGCGGATCCAGCGTCGCGACGCCGGCCCCGCCCCCTTTAGTCCTTAGTGCGGCCTGTGGGAACTAGACCATGATGCCGGCGAAGAATTCCGACAGTTCGCCATGGGCGTCCAGTGGCAGCACATGCGCCACATACTGGTCCGGGCGGACCACCACCATGGCGCCCTGCTGCCGGTCGATCCCGCGCAGCTCGAAGATGTCTTCTCCGGAGGCCAGGTCGGGCGTGAAGACCTTTTCGTAGTCCTTCAGGCCGAACGGCCCTTTCCGTGGAAACAGGAAGGCCGGCACGTCGTTGGTGTCCAGTTCCCGGTGGCCCTGCTGGAGGACGGCGCGGACGTCGAAGACGGCGTCGGCGTCGGCTCCGGCCGGCGTGTAGCGGCGGACCGGCGAGTCTTCCGAACCGGCGAGGAAGCGGCACAGGCCGGCAAGGCGGGAATCTGCGGCCTCCGGATGCGCGGAATCGGCGAAGACGTAGATCCGCCAGCGGCCGTCCGCCCGCGCCGCATGGCCCAGGCCGACCGGCTTGGCATCGGCCAGGCGGACGACCGGGGCGGAATGGAACCTCTCGCCGATGGGGAAGCCCTCGGCCAGGTGCTCGTAGGTATCGCGCCCGGTAATCATTGACGGTGCATAATCGGTGGCGAACCCGGCGGTGAAGCGCCCGGCTGCAACGAACTGCCGTTCCACTTCCTCCGGGTCCAGGCCTTCGCCGCCGGGCTGGTTCGGGTCTTTCGGCCGGGCGCTCACGGTCTTGGACCAGCGGGTGTCGAAGTCGATTAACTCCTGGGCCACGGCCCGGCGCTCGCCGGAGTACGTATCCAGCAGGGCCTCGGGGCTGCGGCCCTCCAGGACCGCCGCGAGCTTCCAGCCGAGATTAAAGCCGTCCTGCATGGAGACATTCATCCCCTGGCCGGCCTTCGCGCTGTGCGTATGGCAGGCGTCGCCGGCGATGAAGACGCGGGGCGTGCGCTGACCACGTTCCTCCGGCAGCACGTCGTCGAAACGGTCGGCGATGCGCTGGCCCACTTCGTAGACCGACCACCAGGCAATGTCCTTCACCTCCAGCGTGTACGGGTGCAGGATCCGCTGGGCCGCCTCGATTATCGTGTCGGACGTGAACCGCTTCCGGGCCTCGCGGTCGACCGGGTCCAGGTCGCCCAGATCGACATAGAGCCGGATCAGGTAGCCGCCTTCCCGCGGGATCAGCAGGATGTTGCCGTCGTGGGCGGACTGGATCGCGGCCTTGAAGCGGACATCCGGGAAATCCGTGACCGCCAAAACGTCCATGACACCCCAGGCGTGGTTGCGCGCGTCGCCGCGCAGCTCGGCGCCGATCGACCTGCGCACTGTGCTGCGGGCGCCGTCGCACCCCACCACGTATTTCGCGCGGACGGTCACTTCTTCGGCACCGGCTTCGGCGGCGGTGCGGCGCATCGTCACCCGGACGGGATAATCGCCGGAGGACGCAACCTCGACGTGGGCGACCTCCAGGCCGTAGTCCGGCTCGAGCCGACTGGGGGACTTGCGCATGTGCTCGAGCAGGTAGTCCTGCATCCGGGCCTGGTTGACGATTACGTGCGGATACTCGGACAGCCCATCGGCAACGTCCTGGACCCGCCCGCTGCGCACGATGCTGGAACGGTCCTGCTCGTCCGGACGCCAGAACACGGTTTCGTTGACCCAGTACCCCTCGCGGACCAAACGCTCGGCGAGGCCAAACGCGTTGAACATCTCGACGGTGCGGCAGGCGACGCCGTCGGCCTGCCCCAGGGCCAGCGGGCCCTCCCGGCGCTCCACCACACGGGTGGTGATCCCGGGGAACTCCGCCAACTGTGCTGCCAGTACGACGCCGGCCGGGCCGGTGCCGACGACCAGGACATCGACCTCTTCCGGCAGGTTGCCCCGTTCGTCGGGCCGGCCGGCAGCCGCCGGGCGGAGCTCCGGATCGCCGGGGTGGTAGCCGTCGAGATAAAACTGCATGATGCTCCTGGTCGTCCGCCGGGCAGCAGCCCGGGCTGAAGGTAGTGGTCGCGGTGCATCACAGCGTAGTGACCGGCGCCACGCTTCAGCCAAGGCATTCTGCTCCACAGAATTCAGGAAACCGGCAGCAGCCCCTCGCTCTCCAGATCCTTCAGCACCGCGTCACAGGTGGCGTGGAGGGCGCCGATGACCGAGGGGCATTGGATGTCGCCGGCGCGGGATAAGGGTGAACTGACGGACAAGGCCAGTGTTGCCGGCCCGCCCGCGCGTGCCAGGGGCGCCCCGACCGCCGCGAGGTCGGCCTCGCTGCGTCCGAGGTTGATCGCGAAACCCCTCGCCCGTGCTTCCGCAAGTTCGTGCTGCAGCGCCCGCAGTTCGGCGGCCCCGAGGCTGCTGCCTTTCTGCTGCGCTTGCCTGCCGCTGTACAACTGCGCGACGGCCGGCTCGGGCAGCGTGGCGAGGGCGGCCTTGCCCGCGGAGGAGATATGGGCGGGCAGGACCGTGCCGGTGCGGTTGCCCACGCGCAGCAACTGGGGCCCCTCGGCGGTGAACAGGTAGCGGGCGGTGACGCCCACCCGTTCCACGAGGTTCACCGTTTCGCGGACGGCGAGGGCCAAGGCCTCAAGATGGGGGCGGGCAACGGCGACGAGGGTACGCCTCGGGCCCGCGGAGGCGTCGCCACGCAGGAGGGGGCCCGCACAATAGCGCCGCTGGTCATCCTGCAGGGCGAAGCCCCGGTACACCAGCATGGCCATGAGCCGGTGGGCCGTGGACGGTGCGACGTTCAGCGCCCTGGCCGCCTCGGCTATCCGCAGCCACTCGCGCTCCTGCAGCAAGATGATCAACTGCAGCGCCCGGTCCACCGAATCGACGGCGTATCCCGGCTTCTTCACGATGCTCATGTTCTGCACAGCAGAAGCATAGACCAGATGCGCGGTACCGAACCTGGGGCACCGGGGGCGTTTTTTGTCCGCAGTGTCGTGGCCTGACGGGCCGCGTTGCGGCCGGCGTTATATTACCTGCGGGTAACATGGCGGCATGCATCTGATCTTCAGGACCCTCCTGCTGCTGTTGACGGCTCGCCGCCGGCCCGCCCTCGGCATCTGGGATTCAGCCACGCTGTCCCTGCGCGTGCTGCCCACCGACATCGACATCGCCATGCACGTCAACAACGGGATGTATTTCTCGCTGATGGACCTGGGCCGCTTTGAGCTGATGGTGCGCGCCGGCGTGTGGAACATCTTCCGCCGCAACGGCTGGTCGCCGGTGGTCGGCGCGGAGACCATTGCCTTCCGTAAATCGCTCACGCTCGGCCAGCGGTACAGCATCGAAACCCGGATCATCGGTTTCGACGACCGTGCCATCTTTTTCGAGCAGCGCATGGTGTCCGCCGGCGAAATATATGCCCGCGCCTACATCGCCACCCGGCTGGTTTCGAAGCAGGGGCCGGTCGCCACTGAGGAAATCTTCGCGGCCGCCGGCCAGCAGCCGCCGGCCGACCTGGTCCTGCCCGAATGGCTGCATGAGTGGCGGGAGAACAACGCCCTGCCCAGCACCCGCCGTCCCGCGCCGCACCGCTGGGTCCGCTGACTCTGGTCGGCGACGACCTGTTCCCCTACGCTATGGGAAAGGAGGTGAGCGGTCATGATCGCAGCACCCGGAGACCGCATCGTCATCAGGGGCAGGACCGTGGAATCGGCGGACCGGCACGGTGAAGTCATCGAGGTCAGGGGCGACGACGGTGCCCCGCCCTACTTCGTGAGGTTCGACGACGGCCATGAAAGTATCGTCTTCCCGGGCACCGACTGCAGCATCGAGCCGGCTGCAGGTTAGCCCGCGAGCCGCCGGGCGCGCAGGACGCTGTCGGTGATCGTGGCGGTCTGTCCGCCCGGGTTCGTGACCTCGCGGGGGACGGAGTCGAGCGTGTCGAGGGCCCAGTCGGGGGAATCGAGTCCCAGCCCGCCGGCCAGTTCCGCGGCGGTGGGCAGCGGTTCTTCCGGCTCCGGATGCCCGGACCAGGGCGGAAACGATTCGTGGCCGACGACCAGCAACGTGCCGCCGGGTGCGACCGCGCGGGTCGCCGTGGTGAGGATGGCGTTCCGGGGCAGCTCGACCGGCGAGTGCAGGAACTGGGCGCAGACCAGGTCGTAGCTCTCCTGCGGTTCCCAGCGGGCCAGGTCCTGCCGGAGCCACCGGACGCGGTCCGTAACTCCGGCTTCATCGGCGTGCTTGGCCGCCCGTTGCAGCGCGAGCCCGGACATGTCGAGCCCGGTGACCAGCCACCCCTTGCCGGCGAGCCAGATGGCGTCCGCGCCCTCGCCGCAACCCAGTTCCAAGGCGGTGCCTGGCCGCAGGCCGGAGACCTCGCGGACCAACATGGCGTTGGGCCGGCCGCTCCACACCTGGTCCCGCTGGCTGTAGAAGGATTCCCAGAACTGGTCGGGATCTTCCCTGCGGTCGTGATGATGCTCCATGCCTGCAGACTCTACGCCCGTGTGGTTTCGGCGGCGACGGGCGTGTAGCCAGCCCCCCACAGGCGGGAGGAAGAAATAAAGACGGGCACCGCCGTCGTTGTGCAGGATGTGTGCCCGCGGCAACCACCGTGGGCGTCCCGCAACGAAAGGCTCCGCCGACGTGAACGTACCCCTTTCCATCCTTGACCTGGCAACCATCGGCAGCAACGAAACCGTGGGTGAAAGCCTTGCCGGCAGCGTGTCCTTGGCGCAGCGGGCGGAGGAGCTGGGCTACCGGCGGGTGTGGTACGCCGAGCACCACAACATGGCGTCGATCGCGTCCTCGGCCACCAGCGTGCTGATTGCCCACGTGGCAGCGCATACCAACAGCATCCGCCTCGGTGCCGGCGGCATCATGCTTCCGAACCATGCCCCGCTGACCATCGCCGAGCAGTTCGGCACGCTGGAAGCGCTCCACCCGGGACGGATCGACCTTGGCCTGGGCCGCGCGCCGGGCAGCGACCAGAACACCATGCGGGCGCTGCGCCGTGATCCGATGAGCGCCGAATCCTTCCCGCAGGACGTGCTGGAACTGCAGGGCTACCTGACCGGGCAGACGCGCATCAAGGGCGTGGATGCGACACCGGGCAAGGGCACCAACGTGCCGCTGTACATCCTGGGCTCCTCGCTGTTTGGTGCCAAACTGGCCGCTGCGCTGGGGTTGCCGTACTCGTTCGCCTCGCACTTCGCGCCCAATGCGCTGCAGGACGCCGTGTCCGTCTATCGCCGCGAGTTCCAGCCCTCAGAGCAACTCGCCGAGCCCTACGTGATCGCCGGCGTGAACGCCATCGCCGCGGACAGCAATGAGGAAGCGCAGGAGCAGTTCCGGATTGTCCGGCGCAGCCGGGTCTCGCTGCTGTTCGGCCGCGACCGGACGTTCACCGACGAGGAAGCGGACCTTATCCTTGACTCGCCGCAGGGCCAGCACGTGGAGCAGATGGTCAAGTACTCGGCCGTCGGGACGCCCGATGCGGTGGCGGAATACCTGGAAGGCTTCGCCAAGCACGCCGGCGCCGACGAACTGATCGTGGCGTTCCAGGCGCCGACCGTCGCGCAGCGGCTGCGCGCGCTGGAGCTGACGGCCCAGGCCGCCGGGCTGGCGGCCTGAGCCGCGCGGACCTGACCGGCTGAGCCGGTGCCGGCCAGGCCGGAGTGGCGGCCGGTTGCGGCCGGGGTGCCCACTCGGCGTTCACTGGGTGAGCCGCCGTCGGGGTTACTGTTTGGCCGCGATGTAGTAGGTGTTGAACGGGTCCTGCTCGACGTCCTTGACGACCGTCCCGGAAAAGCCCGCATCCGCCAGCATGGACAGGGCGAGCTGCTGGCCCCAGACGGTGCCCAGTCCCGCGCCACCCTGGCCCAACGAAACGCTCATGCAGTGCATCACCGAAATGGTGTAGAGGAAGCCCGCCCAGGGCAGCGACACGTTGTCCTCCACATTGCTGGAGGCCTTCATGTCCACCATCAGGAAGGTTCCGCCGGACCGCAGGGCCGCGTGGACTTCGCCGAGCACGCGCGCCGGCTGGGCCTGGTCGTGGATGGCGTCGAAGGCGGTGACCAGGTCGAACCGTCCCGGTTCATTCAGCTCGGCGACGTCCCGGACCTCGAACGAGGCATTCTGCAGGCCCATGCGCGCCGCTTCCTGCCGTGCCCGGGCGATTCCCTCTGACGAGAAGTCGTAGCCGGTGAACCGGCTGGCGGGAAACGCCTGCGCCATCAGGTTGATGGCGTGCCCGCTGCCGCAGCCGACGTCGGCCACGTCGATGCCCCGGCGCAGGCGTTCGACCAGCCCGTCGGCCAGCGGCAGGATCTCCTCGATCAGCCCGGCGTCGAAAACCGCCGAGCTTTCCTCCGACATCAGCTGGTGGAAGCGCGGATAGTCGGCATAGGACAGCCCGCCGCCCTGGCGGAATGCGGCGACGACCCCTTCCTCCACGCCGCCGAGCAGCGGGATGTACTGAAGCAGCCGCGCCAGGTTGTCCGGGCCCGCGGCCCTGGTCAGCGAGGCGGCGTGTTCGGCCGGCAGCCGGTAGGTGCGGGCAACCGGGTCGTAGACAACCACTTGCGACGCGGACAGGCCGTTAAGCCATTCGCGCACGTAGCGCTCGTCCAGCTCCGCGGCGTCCGCGATCTGCTGGCTGGTGGCCGGCGGCAACGCCGCCAGGGTTTCGAACAGCCCGGTCTGGTGTCCGATGCTGGCCAGCATGGCCAGCGCGCCGTCGTTCAGGATGGTCAGGCAGCGCTGCCCGAAGGCTTCGGCGGCCTCGGTGTCGAACTGCCCGGCAGTTTCCTGGATGGTGGTCATAACTTCTCCCGTGGTCTGGAAGCAGGCACCTGCTGCCTGCTGAATTCCACGGTAGGGAGCCGGCGGCAGCCGGAACATCGGGCAAGTTCTGTGGGTTCGGGCGGCGCGGATGGGGCAAAAGATGCAGGCGTCAGTGCCGCGCCAAGGGAGCGGTGATGCCGTGCTCGTGGGCCCACGCCGCGGCCGCGGTGCGGGACGAGACGCCGATCTTCAGGAAGATGTTGGCCAGATGCCGGCCCACCGTCTTTTGGCTGATGAACAGCTCCGCCGCGGTTTCCTTGTTGGTGGCGCCGCGGGCGATGCAGGCCAGCACCTCGGCTTCGCGGTCGGTCAATCCGCCCGGGGACTTTTGCCCGTCCAAGCGGCGCACATCGGGTTCCGCGCCGAGTTCCCGGTAGATGGCCAGGGCGATGGCTGCCTCGGAAGCCGCGGCGTCCGGCTGGTTCAGTTCCCGGCGTACGGCAGCGAGCCGTTCGTAGACGCGGGCAGTATCGTGTCGGTGGTGCAGGGAACGATAACCCTGCAGCGCCGACCTCAGCACGGAGAGGGCCTGCGCGGCCTGGCCGCCGGAAAAGAGCAGGACGCCGCGCGCATGCCGGGCCCAGGCCAGGAAACCGGGGCTGCTGAAGTCACTGGCCGCTTGCTCCAGTTCGCGGCAGTATTCCTCGGCTTCCGCCAGCAAATGCATCTGCACCGCGAGTTCTACGGCGGGAAGCAGCATTTGCGCCCGGGTCAGCCGATCACTGGATTCCAGTGCCGCTGCCAGGCCGGCCCACGCCGCGTCGACATTTCCGCGAGCGGCCAGCAATTTGGCCTCGCCGGGCTGTGGTTCAACACCCAGGTCGCGCGCCTTGGCATAGGACTCGGTGGCACCTTGCAGGTCGCCGCGCAGCCGGCGCAGCTCGCCGAGTTGGTAGTAACCTTCGCCGGCGGCCCACACGTTTCGGTCCGTCAGCTCCAGGCTGCTTTGGGCGATCTCGCGTTCCACCCCGTCCCAATTGCCTTCTATGCTGCGGATTTGGAGCCGGTGGATATGGCACACGCCGGAATAGACCAAGCCGCCCGCCAGTTGCTCGCACCAGCGCTCGGTGGCTTCGGTCCATGCCCGCATCCGCGGCAGGTCGGCCAGCTGGTAGCAGGCATGGAGTACTGTGCAGTAGATGTCTCCCGCCCAGGTGGGTGGCACCTGCCCGGCCAGGACCGGGAGCATCGCCTCGTCCAGGGCCGCAAACCCCGAAGCGGTCCGCCCCGCTCGCAGATCGGCCAAACCTACCAGGGTGAGACTGAAGGAATGCAGCACGGGTGCGTTGAACCTCCGCCCCATCTGCTGCAGTTCATCGACCGCGGCCAGGGCCGGCTCCGGGTCTTCGGCGAACAGCAGCGCGTTGACGGTGTCCAGATACAGCAGGTAACCGTGGACCGGGCTCTCCGGGGCATCCAGCAGCATGCGCCTGGCCCGGTTGATCCAGCCGGAGGCGATCATCAGGTCCCCGCGCAGAGTCCACAGCAGCCCCAGATCCAGGGCCTTCATGGCGGCGGCGAGATTCTCGCCGTCGTTCTCGTAGCGGTGGAAAACCTCCTCGGAGTCCACTACCGATTCGCGGACATCCCCCACCCACCAAGCGGCATCGCCCAGCCGGGCCAGATCCTCCACGTCCAGCGGCGAGAGGCTGCGGGCCTTCTCGAATCCGTCATAGGCTGGGCGCCATTCCCCGCGCGCGTAGGCATCGCGTGCAGTAGCCAGCAGGGTTTCAATTGGCTCCATAGCGCTCCTGGCTATCAGGGTAGTCCTCCTGCAGCCAGCAGGGAACCGCGTAATCATCGCCATAAACGGCTCCGCAGCGGAGGGCTGCCGGTACAGTGGTGCCGAAACCGGATCAGCAGTTTCCGCAGGGAAATATCCCCCGAGAAGGAGCAAACATGAGTTCAGCCGCCGTCGCGCGTCAGGGTGTCCTGGCCGACGCCCTCGTCCCCAGCACCGCCCTGACCAACACCGCGCTGGTTGTCGGCGGCGCCGGCCTGACCGCTGTGATGGCGCAGCTGGCGGTGCCGCTGTGGCCGGTCCCGATCACCGGCCAGACCCTGGCCGTCCTGCTGGTCGGCAGCACCCTAGGCCCTGTCCGCGGCATGCTGTCGATGGCGCTGTACTGGGTGGCCGGCGTGGCCGGCATGCCGGTGTTCAGCGACGCATCCTCCGGCCTGGCCGCCGCCGTCGGCCCGACCGGCGGCTACCTGGTGGGCTTTATCGCCGCCGCGGGGCTGACCGGTTGGCTGGCCAAGCGCAACTGGGACAAGAAGTTCCTGGGCGCCACAGTGTCGTTCTTGGCCGGCACCGTGATCACCTTCGTCTTTGGCATGGCCTGGCTGGCCATTTCCCTGGGCGCCGACCTGCAGCAGACCCTCGAGTGGGGCCTGTACCCGTTCATCATCGGCGGCATCGTTAAGTCGCTGATCGCGGCAGCCGTCATGCCGGCCGCGTGGAAGCTGGCGGCCCGCCTGCCCAAGGACTCTGCCCGCGCCTAGCGTGCGGGCGGCAGGCTTCGCGCCCGCTGCAGCTGGACAACTTGATAGCACGACGCCGGTGCCCGGGCGGGGATTCGTTCCTCACCCGGGTGCCGGAGTCGTTGTCTGTGGGCCGGCGGGACGAATCCCGGGCGGGCTCCCTGGCGCCTGTTCCCGCAAGCAGTTCACTGACATGTATTCCCCTGCGCACTCGAGTGGAGAGAAGATGCAGCGAACAGGGCCCTTTCGCTGCGTCTTCCCGCCACTGGATTGTTGACAGTTCGGTGGCAGGGGTTCGGGGGTTCAGGTTCCGCCGTCTGCAGCGCAGATCGCATAGGTTGGGATGGTGACGGCGCAGCAGGAGATCAGGGACTTTGTGGTGCGGCTGGGGGAGTTCGAGACAGGCCCGGCGAGCCGCAACTTCTTCTCGGCATCGACGCCGGAGAACGCTGCGCGCCGGCACAACATCACCAGATACTTTGAACAGATGCTGGAATGCCGGCCACAGGTCCTGCTGGTCGGGGAGGCCCCCGGGTACCGCGGCATGACCGTGACCGGAGTCCCCTTCACCAACAAGGCACTGATTTCGGGGAGTGACCCGTTCGGTATGTTCGGCCCGGACAACGGTTACATGGTTCCGCCGGAAGTCCTCACCGTCCCGGCGGAGCCGACGGCAACGGTCATGTGGAACGTGCTGGCAGACCTGGACTTCCTGCCGCTGCTCTGGAGCGCGTACCCGTTCCACCCGCACCGGCCCGGCCGGCCGCACTCCAACCGGACACCCTCAAGCACCGAAATCCAAGACGGTTTGCCGCTCTGGCAGGAGCTGGCCCGGATTTTCGGCATCGACACTGTTGTTGCCGTGGGGAACATAGGGCACCGAAGCGTCGCGGCAGCCGGGCTCAACGTGCCGAAGGTTCGCCACCCGGCCCATGGCGGCAAGGAGCTGTTCCGCCGGGGGCTGCAGGAGTTGCTGGCGGCCGGCATCAACCAATCCGCGGGGACGTAGTTCGGCACGGGGTCGGCCGCAGCCTGCCAGGCGCAAGGCTGCCCGGCGGCAAGGCTGCACGGCCCGCTTCCGCCCCTCCCGGGCCCCGCGACGTGCGGCTTGTGCCAGCAGGCCAGGCCGGCGGCGTGCCGCGGCCGGCCCAGGCGGCGGCAGGGGCCAGGGACGCGAACGGACGCCCGGCCGGTTGCCGGGCGCCCGTTGCCGCGAGGACGCCGCGAACTACACCGCTTCGAGCACGCTGACGTAGTTGGCGATCGCCAGGCCGCCCATGTTGTGCACGGCCGCGCGCCGGGCGCCGGTGAGCTGCATGTCGCCGGCCGTGCCGGACAGCTGCATGGCGGCCACCACGTGCTGGGAGACGCCGGTGGCGCCGACGGGGTGGCCCTTGGCCTTCAGCCCGCCGGACAGGTTCACCGGCAGCTTGCCGTCGCGGTACACCCAGCCTTCCTCGATGGCCCGGCGGCCCTCGCCGGCCCGGGTCAGCCCCATGACCTCGTACATGATCAGCTCCGCAATGGTGAAGCAGTCGTGCACCTCGGCCAGGTCCAGGTCCTCCAGCCCCACCCCGGCCATGTCCAGGGCGCGCTGCCAGGCGGCACGGCTGCCCGCGAAGGCGGTGGGATCGCGCTTTTCGGCCGGCATGAAGTCGTTGGCGTGGCCAAACCCTGCCAGCCGGACTGCGGCAGCGGCGGCCTCGGGGCGCGGCGCCTCGCTGCTGAGCACCAGTGCGGCCGCCCCGTCCGAGACCGGCGAGCAGTCCGTCCGGCGCAGCGGCTCGGCGACCACGGGGTTCTTCTCCGAGACCGTCCGGCAGAACTCCTCGCCCAGATCCTTGCGCAGCTGCGCGTAGGGATTGGCCACGCCGTTGCGGTGGTTCTTCGCGGCGATCGAGCCGAGGACGTCGCCCACCTCGCCGTAGCGCTTCTGGTAGTGCTTGGCCGTTTCCGCAAAGAGGCCGGCGAACCCGGTGGAGCTCGGCTTGCCGGCGGCCTCGTAGTCGGCGCCGAGCAGCGCAGCACCCACCACGTCCGCGCCGGCATGGGTCATCTTCTCCGCGCCGATCACCAACACGTTGCGCGCCGTGCCGGCCAGCAGCGACTTGGCCCCCTGCTGCACGGCGGCAGAACCGGACGCGCAGGCGTTCTCCACCCGGGTGGCCGGCACGTTTGCCAGGTCGTCGGAGACCTGCAGGGCCAGCGAGGACGCGAAGCCCAGCGGGACCATGCCGGAGTTGAATTGGCCCAGGTAGATTTCGTCGATCTGTCCCGGCTCCAGTCCGGCATTGGAGATGGCGTCACGGGCCACCGTGACGATCAGCGACTCCAGCGTCTCGTCGGCCAGCTTGCCGAAGGGGGAATGCCCCCAGCCGGTCAGCAGGATGTCCCGGCCGAAATGTTGCTTCAGGCTCATCAGTGTGTTCCTTCCAGGGCTGTCTCCAGTGCGCCCGCCGGTGTGGCGGCGTCGTCGTCCAGTTCAGGGGCGACGGCGAAGTCCGGCTCGGTCTTCTCCCGCACCTCGGCCACGGTGACCCCCGGCGCCAGGCGCACCAGCCGCAGCGGGAGGGTGCCGCCGTCGTCGTCAATGTCGAAGACGGCGAGATCCGTGATGATCCGGTTGACCACCTTCACGCCGGTCAGCGGCAGCGAGCATTCGTTGACGATCTTGGGCGTGCCGTCCTTGGCCACGTGCTCGGTCAGCACCACCACGCGCGGGGTGCCGGCGACCAGGTCCATCGCGCCGCCCATGCCCTTGACCATCTTCCCGGGGATGGTCCAGTTGGCCAGGTCGCCCGCGGCGGAGACCTGCATGGCGCCCAGGACGGCGGTCTCCACGTGGCCGCCGCGGATCATGCCGAAACTGGTGGCCGAATCGAAGATGGACCCGCCGGGCAGCACCGTGACGGTTTGCTTGCCGGCGTTGATCAGGTCGGCGTCCTCGTCGCCGTCGTACGGGAACGGGCCCATGCCCAGCAGGCCGTTTTCGCTCTGCAGCACCACGCGCACGCGGTCCGGCAGGTTGTTGGCCACGAGCGTGGGGATGCCGATGCCCAGGTTTACGTAGTCGCCGTCGTTTAGTTCGGCGGCCGCGATGGCCGCCATCTCGTCTCGGGTCCAAGCCATGATGTGCTCCTTCTGGTCTGAAATGTCAGGCGCCGACGGCGGCGGGGCGGGGGCGGACGGTGCGCTGTTCGATGTCCTTGGTACGGTCCGAGGCCTGCACGAGGCGCTGGACGTACACGCCCGGGGTGACGATGTGGTTCGGGTCCAGCTGGCCTGGCTCCACGATCACCTCGGCCTCGGCGATGGTGACGCGGCCGGCGGTGGCCACCACCGGGTTGAAGTTGCGGGCCGTGTAGCGGTAGATCAGGTTGCCGTCCGTGTCAGCGGTGTGCGCATGGACCAGCGCCAGGTCGGCCACGATCCCGCGCTCCTGCACGTACAGCTCGCCGTCGAACTCCTCGTGCGGCTTGCCCTCGGCGATCACGGTGCCCACCCCGGTCTTCGTGTAGAAGGCCGCGATGCCCGCACCGCCGGCGCGGAGGCGCTCGGCGAGCGTGCCCTGCGGGTTGAATTCGACCTCCAGCGTCCCGGCCAGGAACTGCTGGGCGAACAGCTTGTTCTCGCCCACGTAGGAGGCCAGCACCTTGCGGACCTGCCCGGCCTCGATCAGTACGCCCAGGCCCTTGCCGTCCACACCCATGTTGTTGGAGATGATGGTCAGGTCCTTGACCCCGGAATCACGGACAGCGTCAATCAGGTCCGCGGGGATGCCGGAGAGCCCGAATCCTCCCACCGCGATCGTCATCCCGTCATGCAGCACGCCGGCCAGTGCGGCGGCGGGTCCTGCCGTCAGTTTGGACATTGCTTCCTCCTCGTTGAGTGCCGTCCCGGCCCACTCGTCTGCACAGGGGCGCGGAATTTGTCCATCTTGTGGACAGCTGTTATCCGGCAGACTAGTGCGGCGGCGGCGGAACCGTCAACGGTGGGTCAAGCGCCGGATTCACACTGTGGACGGCCGGAGGTAGACTGTCCACATTGTGGATTGGTTGGCGGCGAAGCTGAGGCGGCCGGCCGGTCAGGACCCGCCAGGAGGACAGTTGCCGGACAAACAGGTGCAGGGTGCCCAGGTGGTCGGCCGGGTGGCCCGGCTGCTGCGGATCGTCGGGCGCGCCCCGGAGACCGGCGCGGCCCTGGCCGACATCGTACGGGCGTCGGGCCTGACGCGGCCAACGGTCTACCGGCTGCTGAATTCGCTGGCTGCCGAAGGCCTGCTGGACCAGCATGTCGAGACGGGCACCTGGCATTTGGGCCCGGAGCTCTACGTGCTCGGCTCGGTGGCCGCCGGCCGCTTCGCGATTGAGGACCTGGCCCGGCCGCGGCTGCAGCGGCTGGCGGACGAGACCGGCGAGAGCGCCTTTCTGTCCATCCGGCGGGGCGACGAAACCGTCTGCCTGGTCCGGGTGGAAGGCAGCTTCCCGGTGCGCTCCTTCGTGCTGCACGAAGGGGTCCGCTTCCCGCTGGGCATCGCTTCCGCAGGGCTGGCCATCATGGCCTTTTTGGAACCTGCGGAAATCGACCGGCTGCTCGACGACGGCGGTGCCCGGGTCGAGCGCTTCGGCCCGGCCCATGCGCCGGAGCGGATCCGCGCCAACCTGGCCGAAACCCGGGAGAGGGGCTATACGGTCAACCCCGGGCTGATCCTGGAGGGCAGTTGGGGGATGGGCGCGGCCGTCTTCGACCGGCAGGGCCAGCCGGCCTGGGCGCTGTCACTGACCGGCATCGAGCAGCGGTTCCGGCCCGACCGACAGGAGTTCCTGGGCAAGTTGCTGCTGGAGGAAGCGCACATCCTCACGCAGCAGTTGCGCGAGCAACCGCAGATCCGCCGGTAAGCTCGGGGCAGCCGCCACCTCCGGCCGGCACCAGAGCATGCTAGGAGCAACCATGGCCGGTCACCACCCCCTGCGCACCGCCGTGATCGGCTACGGACTCTCCGGGCGGGTCTTTCACACGCCGTTGCTGGAAGCCTCGAGCGACTATTCACTGGACGCCATCGTGACGGCCAAACCGGAGCGGGCGGCACAGGCAGCGGCCGCGCACCCCCACGCCAGGATCGTGGCATCCGCGGACGAACTCTTTGCGGCGCCGGAGTCAATCGACCTCGTGGTGGTGGGCACCCCGCCGGCCAGCCACTACGCGCTCGCCGACGCCGCGATTGACCGCGGACTGCACGTGGTGGTGGACAAGCCCTTCGTGCCGGACTCCGCCCAAGGCGAGGCCTTGATGGCCAAGGCCGGGCGGGCCGGCGTGGTGCTCTCCGTCTTCCAAAACCGCCGCTGGGATTCGGATTTCCTGACCCTGCAGAAGCTGATCGAGGACGGCGAACTCGGCCGGGTGCACACCTTCGAGTCACGCTTCGAACGCTGGAAGCCGGAGGGACTGCGGGCGTGGAAAGCGACGGCCGGCGCCACCGGGGGCGGCGGCATCCTCTTCGACCTCGGCGTGCACCTGATCGACCAGGCGCTCACGCTCTTCGGCCCGGCCGCCACGGTCTACGGCGAGACCGCCCGCCACACCGTCCCCGAAGCATCCGCCGCCGACGAGGACGCCTTCGTCTCCCTGCTGCACGAATCGGGCGTGCGCTCGCGGCTGTCGATGAACCTCATCTCCGCGCTGCCCGCGCCGCGGTTCCATGTGCTTGGCTCGGCCGCCGCCTTCACCTCCTGGGGGACGGACAGCCAGGAGGCCGCGCTGGGGGCCGGTGCGGTTCCCGGCGCAGCCGGATACGGCGAGGAACCCGAAGAGCGGTGGGGGACCCTCGGCACGCCGGGCCATGCCCGCAAGGTTCCCTCCCTGGCCGGCGCCTACCCGGAGTTCTACCGGCAGCTGGCCGCTGCCATCAACGACGGCGCCCCCGTTCCCGTGGAGCCCGCGGACGCCGTGGCAGCCATCCGCATCATCGAGGAGATCCACCGGCAGAACCGGGGGCGGAATCCGTGCAGCTGATCGGGCGGACCTGGCACTTAGGCCTGTCCGGGCGGCCGCTGCCGGTGCAGGGCTCCGTCAGGTTGCGAGCCGCGAGAGCAGCGCGGCGACCGCCGCGTTGACTCCGGTGGACAACGTTGGTTCGATGGCCGGGCCGAAGAACGGCGAATGGTTCATCGGCACCGGGCCGGGACCGTCCACCAGTGCTGCTGGATGGCCCCCGAACATCCAGAACACCGACGGGACACCAATTGCCGCGCCTAGATGCCCGAAATCTTCGCTTCCCATCAGCGCAGGTTGTACCGACACGGCCTCATCGCCGAGCAGCTCGCCGAAGACGGCGGCGAGTGCCTGAGCTTCCTCCGGTTCGTTGTAGCAGGCCGGAAAGGTGTAGAGCTCCTCGACCTGCGGCTCGGGGGCGCCGGAGGCTGCGGCCTCTGCAGCGATGATGCGCCGCACCGATGCCAGCACTTTGGCGCGCACATCGTGATCAAAAGTGCGGATGTTCAGCGTGAATTCCGCCGTTGCCGGGATGATGTTCTCCTTGAGCCCGGAATGAAACGTTCCCACCGTCACCACGGCGGACTTCCGGGGGTCGAGCTCGCGGGCGACGATGGTCTGTAGCCGGACTACCATATGGGCGCCCAGGACTATCGGGTCAATCGAATCCTGCGGCTGCGACCCATGGGACTGGCGGCCGAGGACGGTGACCTTGAGCGAGTCCGCCATCGCCATCGCGCTGCCCACCGAGAGTGACACTGTTCCCGCCGGCCCGGGCATCACGTGCTGGCCGAAAATGATCTCCGGCTGCGGCGCGCGCTCCCACAAACCGTCTGCCACCATGGCTGCCGCTCCGGCGCCGGTTTCCTCGCCGGGCTGAAAGATCAGGACCAGCGTGCCCGACCAGGCACTGGGCGCCTCGGCGAACAGGCCCGCCACGGTCAGCAGCACCGCAAGATGGGTGTCGTGCCCGCACCCGTGCATCACTGGTACGACCGTGCCGTCCGGCAAGGTGCCGGTGGCGGTGCTGGCATAGTCCAGGCCGGTGTCTTCCTGGATGGGCAGCCCGTCGATGTCCGCCCGGAAGCCGACGACGGGACCGGGGCCGTTGCGCAGGATCCCCACAACGCCCGTTCCGCCGCAGCGAAAGTGTTCAATGCCCAGCTTCGCAAGGCGCTGCTCGATCAGCTCAGCGGTGTTGTGCTCCTGCATTGAGAGCTCCGGGTGCGCGTGCAGGTGCTTATATAAGTCGTGCATGTCCGCCTGGGCCTCGCCGGTCAAGGCGAGGGAGGCAGAGGCGGCAGAATGAGGAGCGAGTAGGTCTGTCATGTTTCTCCGATGGATCGCTTTGGGGATCGAGGGTCTTCGGTAGGGGTCAGGGCTCGACGGCGGGCAGCGGCTTGCGGTCCCGTACCAGCCAGGAGAGCGCGATGGTTACCATGACCGCGATTCCCGTTGCCAGGAAGGCGGTGCCGGGCACCAGGGGCACCAGGACGAATTGGACCAGCAGCGAGACAGCCACGGCCACGGCGGTGATGCGCGGCTGCTTGACGGAGATGATCGCCTGCACTACCACGGCCCCCAATACGGAGGGCAGGATGTACAGCCGGACCACATCGATCACGTCGACGGGAATGATACTGATCAGCCAAGTACCCAGCAGGCCTACGAAGACGGCCAGCGAGAGCAGATGAAGGGCGGCGGCCCCGCAAATAGCGGCGACGGCGGCGAAGTCACCGCGCGGCGTGCCGGGCTTGGCGCCGATGCGGTTCTGGGCCACCAGCGCCGAGGGGAGCAGCTTGCTGGAGATGTTGCCGATCATGAAGGCCTGGTACATTGCAGCCGGACCCAGGATCGGGAAGTAGGTGATCGGCTCCACCAGCCAGATCATCACGAATACAGCGGCGACGGCGCCAAAGGCCGTCCACAGCTGGGCGGCGGTCACGTCCAGATCAGCGAAGAACACCAGGTAGAGCGGCCCCGCGAGCGAGAACAGCAGGCCGGCGAGCATGGTCAGGCGCCCCCAGCGGGACGTGGTGCGGTCGAATTCGGCCAGCCCGTCTGCTGCGGCGTCCGGAGTTGTGGCGACAACGGGTGAAGACATATCGGTTCCTTCTCGGGTCGGGTCGGGTCAGGCCGCGTGCATGCCGGCGGTGTGGACAACGTAGGCGACCGCAAGGGCGGCCACGATGGCGAAGCCCAGGCTCCATTCACGCAGCCAGGCGCGCCTGGGGGACCGACCGATCACGGCGCACAGCCCCATGACGGCAGCAGCGGTGAGAAGTGCGACCACGTGCACCAGTGACTTGGGCACCTCGGCAATGCTCAGCGAAACGAAGGCGCCGAGCAGGGCGGCGGTGGGAACAATGGCCATGGCCACGGGGCTGGCCTTGGCGAGCTTGCTGCCGCCGCGCTTTAACAGCGGGGTCAGGAGCAGGGTGGCCAGCATCCACATGGCTCCGCCCAAACTCATGGCAAAGAAGGCAATGGCGAAGGCATTCTGGGTGTAGCTTGGTCCGCCCAGTTCGGCTCCCGTGGTCCCGATTGCGATGCTCGCGGCGCCGGTTTCGTAGGCCGCCGATCCGATCAAGCCGATCCGCACCAGTACCGCCGGAGTTCCGAAGACGGCCAGCAGAGCGACGGCCACGAGCGCGACGGCGAGTGATGGCCCGATGGCTGCAATGGCGCCGGAGCGGAACGAGACCCTCAGTTCCTCCGGCGTGATTCCAGCCGCAGGCGCAGCCTTCCGTGCAGCCTTCATGTAGATGATGGACTGCACGGCGATGACGGCAAAGACGCCGGCGGCACAGATCCACAGGAGCGGCATATTGGCCAAAGCCAACACATCCGTCGAGCTGCCGCCATTGGTGGCGGTTGGTACTGAATGGGTCAGCATATTTCCTCCGGCGTGATGCAGGTCTCACAAACTTGGACAGGATGGACCCACCTTGCGTGTTTCGGCCATTCAGGCGCAATAGATGAAGGAAACGGCCATGATTCTGTCGCAATCCGCCATCAGGGCAGCTGAGGAGGTGCCCGTGTGGCGAAAAGCGCCGTCCAGCAGGGACCTTAGGACATGACCGGGTTGAGCCGCCCGCCGCGCTTGCGAGCATCCAGCAGTATCGAGGTACTCAGCGCTGCCACGTCCACCGTCCAGTCGCTGCTGCTGGTGAAGTCGTAGAGCGCCTCATTGCTGGCCACCGTGACGTCGGCCAGAATTTGGTACTCGCCCGTGATCGCGGCGACGTAGCGCGATTCCGGGAGCTGGGCCAGCCGCTGACCCAAAGACTCCAGCCGGTCCGGTGCAGTTTTGATCCAGAGCAACGCTTCCACCGGCAGTCCCATCGATGCTGGCTCCACCAGGGCGCGCAGGTTCACGCAGTTGTTCTCCAGAAGCCACTCCGTCCTGCGCCGCGCGGTTGCTTCCGAGGTGCCCGCACGCCGGGCGATTGCTTCAAACGACATCCGGCCGTCTTCGCAGAGCGCGGCAACGATCGCCTTGTCCGTTTCGGTCAGGGCAGGGTGTTCGCCGAAAATCGTCGGATCGTTCAGCGGGAGCGGGCGGAGCGCGCGCTGCTGTTCGCCGGTCAGGATGCCCGGCTGCCACGAACGGAGGGTCTTGAAGTAGCGCAGGATGGGATAGGTGTTCACGCGTTGGAGTCCGACGATGGAGGGCAGTTCGTCAGACAGCGCTGTGTGCAGCCGGGCACGGTCGGTCAGTATCTCCGCCAGACAGTCGCTGCTGCCGGTGATGGTGTACGCGAACGAAGTATCAGCCCGCTGGGACAGCGCCTGGACTGCCATCCGGGAGGTGCCCGGAGCGCAGCGTACCTCGACCAGGACTGGTTTGGGCATCAACCGGATGCCCCGCACAGCCACGACGCCGGAAGCCAACAGGTCGCTGCCCCGCCTGGCCACGGTCCGTTCCGGTTCCCGCAGTACGGTAGCGATGGTGCGCCAGGAAGCCCGCGGCTCCGTCTGGAGCGCCGCCACGATCTGCTTCTCCAGCCAGCTCAACTCAACCATCGTGTTTCCCATCAGTCGTCCTCCTGCGGCAGGCGCGATACCGGGGCGGCGTGCGGAATGTGCCAGCCAAAGTGCAGCGAGACCACGCGGAGTCCGAACACCACGGCGGCCACGCCCACGGCGGCCGCCGTCCCGTAGACGCCGGCAAACCACAGCACGACCACCAAGGCAGAACCTAACATGGCAGGCACGGCATACAGATCGTCCGGGCTGAACAGTTGGGGCACCCGGTTGGCCACGACGTCGCGCAGCAATCCGCCGCCCACGGCCGTGGTCAGGCCCAGCAGCGCCGAGGCAACCGGGTTCATGCCCAGGCTCAGGGCCTTGACCGTACCGGTGATGCAGAACAGTGCCAGCCCGCCGGCGTCGAAGATCAGCAGCGGACGCTGGAATCGTTCCACGCTCCGGAACAGGAAGAAAACCACCAGGGCTGCCAGCACCGGCGGGACAAAATACAGCGGATTATTAAAAGCGCTGGGGACGGTGCCCAGGATCAGATCGCGGATGACTCCGCCGCCCAGCCCTGCCAGCGAACCCAAGAACAGCGAGCCGATGATGTCGAACCTTCGCCGGGCCGCCAGGATGCAACCGGACATGGCGAAAAAGAACGTGCCGAAGAGGTCCAGTATCAACGCGAACGTCATGCCTGCCATCCAATCATCGCCGAGTCCTGCTCACGCCACGGCACTGCTGCACCGGCAACACAGCCACCCACGTCAACAGCAGTCGATTCTGTCACAGGTCTGGCCGGCAAACCCCGGAAGCAGCGTCCGCTGACACGGCTCGCTGCCACACGTCTGCAGGCCGGACCCTAGCCCAGCAGCAGGGCGACCAGCAGGACGGCGGGCAGCGAGAGCAGGGAGCTCAGGAAGATGATGTCCCGCACCAGCGTGGACTGCATCCGGAACTGGCTGGTGAACAGGAAGACGTTCTGCGCCGTCGGCAAGGCCGCCATGACCACCACGCCCAGCAGCGGGATGCCGCCGACGTTGAACACGAAGTGCGCCACCGCCCAGGCGATGGCCGGCATCAGGGCCAGCTTCACCACCGAGCCCAGCGCGACGTCGGCCCGCAGGGCGCGTTGGGTCAGCGGCTTCTGCCCGTGCAGGCTCATGCCGAACAGCATCAGCAGCAGCGGAATGGACGCGTTGCCGAGCATTTCCACCGGCGTCCAGACCACCTCCGGCAGGTGCAGCCCGGTCACGGAGATGAGCGCGCCGGCGGCGGTGGCGACGGTGACCGGATTAAGGATGGACTTCACCACGGTGCGCCACAACGGGACAGCCACGGCAGCACCGTCGTCGTGCTTGAGTGGCGTTCCCGCCGCCGCCTTCCGCTGGCACCAGGCGAAGACGGTCAGGTACACGGGCGCGATGATCAGCAGCTGTGCCAGCAGCACCGACACCACCGGATCGGCGCTGCCCACGGCGTAGAGGGCGATCGGCACCCCGATGTTTCCCGCGTTGACATAGGTGGAGGCCATGGCGCCGCCGGCCGTCTGCGCTGCCGGGCGGCGCAGCACGAAGCGGCTGAACAGCGCGTAAACCGCACCCGCGAGGGCGGCGGTAATCAACGCGATCGGTGTGTAGACGCCGACGACGGACGCGAGATCCGTGTTGGACAGCAGCACCAGCATCAGCGCCGGGTTGGTGATGTAGTAGATCACCGGCGTGAGTCCGCGCTGCATCTCCGGCGCCTTCTGCGGCACGATGGCTGCGGCGGCAAAGCCGACGGCCACGATCACCAGCACCACGCCGAAGCCGAGCAGCACACCTTCCACGGGACCTCCAGAAGTCACGGCTCTGTCCGGCCGGCCCAGGGCGGCCAACCGGACAGAGAGTCAAACGGCGGAACAGAAAAGACCGCCCGCCCCGCAGGGTGCGGAGCGGGCGGGAGGTTTAGCGGACCAGGCAGGGGCGCTTGGGATCGAATTCCCAGCCGGGCACCAGGTACTGCATGGAGACGGCGTCATCGCGGGCGCCGAGGCCGTGTTCCAGGTACAGGGCGTTGGCCTCTGCCAGGCGGTCGCGGTCCAGTTCAACGCCGAGGCCGGGGGCCTGCGGGACCTTGATCTCGCCGTCGCGGATCAGCAGCGGTTCCTTGGTCAGGCCCTGGCCGTCCTGCCAGATCCAGTGCGTGTCCAGGGCGGTGATCTCGCCGGGAGCCGCCGCACCAACCTGCGTGAACATGGCCAGGGAGATGTCGAAGTGGTTGTTCGAGTGCGAGCCCCAGGTCAGCCCGAACTCGTTGCACAGCTGCGCCACGCGGACTGACCCGGCCATGGTCCAGAAGTGCGGATCGGCCAGCGGGATGTCGACGGCGTTGTTACGGACCGCGTGCGCCATCTCGCGCCAGTCGGTGGCGATCATGTTCGTGGCGGTCTGCAGGCCGGTGGCGCGGCGGAACTCGGCCATCACTTCGCGGCCGGAGAACTTGCCTTCGGCGCCGCAGGGGTCCTCGGCATACGCGACCACGCCCCGCATGCGCTGGCCCAACCGGATGGCGTCCTGCAGCAGCCAGCCGCCGTTCGGGTCCAGGGTGATGCGGGCGTTGGGGAAGCGCTGTTTGAGTGCGGTTACGGCGTCGACTTCCAGGTCGCCGGCCTGCACCCCGCCCTTGAGCTTGAAGTCCTGGAAGCCGTAGCGGGCCTGCGCGGCTTCGGCCAGGCGGACCACGGCCTCCGGCGTCATGGCTTCTTCCCGGCGCACACGCTCCCAGTCGTCCGCGCCGTTGGGTTCGCGCAGGTACGGCAGGTCGGTGGCGTCCGGGTTGCCCACGTAGAACAGGTAGCCGAGCATCGGCACCGCTTCGCGCTGCTGGCCGTCGCCCAGGAGTTCGGCCACGGGAACACCCAGGAACTGGCCGTGCAGGTCCAGCAGCGCCGACTCGATGGCGGTCACGGCATGCACGGTGGTGCGCAGGTCGAAGGTCTGCAGCCCGCGGCCGCCAGCGTCGCGGTCGGCGAACGCGGCGGCGATCTCACGCAGCAGGCTGCGGAAGCGTGCCACCGGGCGGCCGATAACCAAGGCGCCGGCGTCCTCGATGGTGGTGCGGATTTTCTCCCCGCCGGGGACCTCGCCCAGGCCGGTGCGGCCGTCGGAATCGGTCACAATGACCACGTTGCGGGTGAAGAACGGCCCGTGCGCGCCGGAGAGGTTCAGCAGCATCGAGTCGTGCCCGGCGACCGGGACCACCTCGACGGCGGCAATGGTGGGTTGGTTGCTCATGCGTTACTCTCCTGCGAGTTCCAGCGCGCCGTCGATGCGGCGGTTCAGCTTCCAGGGGTTGTCCTGCTGCAGCGGTGCCGGCAGCAGGGAGTCGGGGATGTTCTGGTAGGCCACCGGGCGCAGGAACCGCTCGATCGCCAGTGTGCCCACCGAGGTCGTGCGGGTATCCGAGGTGGCCGGGAAGGGGCCGCCGTGGACCATCGCGTGCCCGACCTCGACGCCGGTCGGCCAGCCGTTGGCCAGAATGCGGCCTGCCTTGCGCTCCAGGACGGGCAGCAGCGGGGCCACGGTGGCGTGGTCCTCGTCGCTCATGTGCAGGGTGGCGGTCAGCTGCCCTTCGAGCCGTTTGGCGGCGGTGACCAGGTCCTCGGTGGAGGTGTAGCGGACCAGCAGCGAAGCGGCGCCGAAGATTTCCTCGTGCAGCACGTCATTGGTCAGGAAGGTGCGGACATCGGTGCCGAAGACCGCCGGGGCAGGGGCGTTCTGCGTGCTGCCTTCCTGGCCGCGGGCCACCAGTTCCACGCCGTCCTGCCGGCCGAGGGAGTCGACGCCGGCGGTCCAGGAGTCGGCGATGCCGCGGGTCAGCATGGTCTGGCCGGCGGCCGGGGCCAGGGCGCGGCTCACGGCGGCCGCGAAGGCGTCCCCGGCGTTGCCGGCCGGCACGAAGGCAAGTCCTGGGGCGGTGCAGAGCTGGCCGCTGGAACCGGTGACTGAGCCGACGTAGG
Source organism: Arthrobacter sp. Y3221048 (assembly GCF_059092685.1). Taxonomy (NCBI): domain Bacteria; kingdom Bacillati; phylum Actinomycetota; class Actinomycetes; order Micrococcales; family Micrococcaceae; genus Arthrobacter; species Arthrobacter sp. Y3221048. The sequence continues at coordinate 70,878 of NZ_JBNHHX010000002.1, forward strand.
CGGCGGCAAGGGCATCCAAGTCGCCCTTGAGCGCGCCGTCGAAGAAGAAGACCGGGTTGATGGAGCTCATTTCGGCGTAGACCGGGATGGGTTCCGGCCGTGCCGCGGCCGTGGCCACCAGGGCGGTGCCGCCGGAGCGCGAGCCGGTGAAGCCGACGGCCTTGATGGCCGGATCGGCGACCAGGGCCTGCCCGATGCTGGCGCCGGGGCCGTAGACCAGCGAGAACACGCCGGGGTGCAGGCCGGCCTCGGCCACCGCGCTGGCGATCGCGTGCCCGACGATTTCGCTGGTGCCCGGGTGGGCGTTGTGAGCCTTGAACACCACCGGGCAGCCCGCGGCCAGCGCGGAGGCGGTGTCTCCGCCGGCGGTGGAGAAAGCCAGCGGGAAGTTGCTGGCGCCGAAAACGGCGACCGGACCCAGCGGAACCTTGCGCTGGCGGATGTCCGCCCGGGGCATCGGCTGGCGGTCCGGCTGGGCCGGGTCGATGCGGACGCCGCGGTGGTCGCCCTGGCGCACCACCGCGGCAAACAGGCGGAGCTGGCCGGTGGTGCGGCCGCGTTCGCCGTTCAGCCGAGCGGCGGGCAGGCCGGTTTCGGCCATCGCGCGTTCCACCAGCTCTTCACCGACCGCTTCGATGTTCTCGGCAATCTTCTCCAAAAAGGCAGCGTGCGTTTCCGGATCCAACGTGCTGAAGGAGTCGAAAGCTTCCGCGGCGGCGGCGGTGGCGGTAGCCAGCTGGGCTGCGTCGATGAGGCTGTAGGCCGGTTCGAGGACGTTGTTGGTGGCAGGATCGAAACCGTTGACCGTGCCGCCGGTGCCTGTCACGGCTTCGCCGGCGATGATCGAGTGGCCTGTCAGAGTTGTCTGCGTGCTGGGCATCGGATGCTCCTTCTGGACTGCGGATGGTCTGCTGTGGCTGATCGGCGGAAAGCGGCCGCCCCTGTCAGGGCGGCCGCTTCCGGGCGTGGAACCTAGGCGTTCTGCGGGACGTCTGCCGGTCGGATGCCGGCGGCGTCAATCAGGGCCGACAGGTCGGCGATGTCCTTCTCGGTCAGGTCCTGCAGCGGCGGGCGGACGAAGCCTGCGTCGCGGCCGACGGCCTTCAGGCCGCCCTTGACGATGGAAACACCGTATCCCTTAACCCGGTCGCGGATGTCGAGGTAGGGGAGGACGAAGCGGTTGAGCTTCTCGGTCACGGCATCGCGGTCCTGGTTGCGGACGTCGCGGTAGAAGTCCAGGGCGAACTCCGGCACGAAGTTGTACATGGCGGAGGAGTAGGTGCTCATGCCCAGCTGCAGCAGCGGCAGGGCGAAGGTTTCCGCGGTCGGCAGGCCGCCGAGGTAGAACAGGCGGTCGCCGTTCTTGGCGTAGACCTTGGTGAGGTGCTCGATGTCGCCCAGGGCGTCCTTGAAGCCGATGAAGTTCGCGTGCCGGTCGGCCAGTGCCGCCACGGTGTCCGCGGCGTAAATGGCGTTCGCCCGGTTATAGACGATGACGCCGATGTTGGTGGCGGCGCACACGGCCGAAACGTGCGCCAGCAGGCCGGCCTGGTCGCATTCGGTCAGGTACGGCGGCAGCAGCAGCAGGCCCTCGGCTCCCGCGGCCTCCGCGTCCTTGGCGTTCTGGATGGCCTGGGCGGTGGAGCCGCCGGCCGAAGCAAGCACCGGAACCCGGCTGCCCGCTTCCTCGACGGCCATCCGCACCACGCGGGCGGACTCGGCCGGGGTAAGGCTGAAGCCTTCACCGGTGCCGCCGGCGGCGAACAGGCCGGCGACCTCGAAGCTGGACTGCCAGTCCAGGTGGTTGCGGTAGGCGGCTTCGTCGATGTTCAATTCCGCATCGAACGCCGTCACCGGGAAGGACAGCAGCCCGTCCTTGAGCTTGTCTGCGAGTTCATGGGGCGTGTACTGGGCCACGTGCATCTTCCTTTGCGATGGTGCCGCGGGCGGCGGGGGTTGAATGCGTTGGTTCCACCCTAGAAAGGCCAGATGATGCCTGTCCAAGCCCACTTTTGTATGGATTGATGCCCGAAGAGTATTGCGCTGGGGACGGGCAGATAGGTGCCGGCCTCTGACGGGCACGTAATTGTCGGCCTGCAGTTACGCGGCTTTGGTCCAGATGCTGTCGAGCATCCTGCGCAGCGCGGGGTTTTGCGTGTTCCGGTTCCAGATGGCGTGCAGTTCCACCGAGTCCGGGGCCAGCCCCGGCAGGTGCACGTAGCTGACGCCGTCAACACCCAGCAGTTGCGCCGACTCCGGGACGAAGGCGACGCCGCGGCCGGCCGCCACCAGTGCCACCATGGTCAGGATCTGGCTCACGGTGTGCACTACGTTGCGGTGCTCGATCGGGATCTGGCGTACCACCAGATCGTAGAAATAGCGCGCCTTGGTCGGCGAATGCATGATCAGCGGCACGTCTTTCAGGTCGGCCACGGCCAGCGGCCGCGCCAACCGGTCCAGCGGATGCCCGCTGGGAACAGCCAGCATCAGGTTCTCGGAGAGAAGCAGGTGCGATTCGAACAGGTCGGTGTCGAAGGGCGGACGGGCCAGGCCCAGGTCGAGATCGCCGTCCATGATGGCTTGGACCTGCTCTCCGGTCACGAGTTCCTCGAGTTCGACGTCGACATCGGGCAATTCCTGGCCTATCTCGGCGAGCAAAGGACCCAGCAGGCTGAAGGCCGTGGCGGCGGTGAATCCGATCCGGATTTCGCCCGCCCGGCCCGCGGCGATGCGGCGCGCCGTCCGGGGCGCCCGGTCCGCCGAGACCACCAGCTTGCGCGCCTCGGCGAGGAAGGCATTTCCTGCGGCCGTCAGCGACACCTTGCGGTTGTCACGCTCCAAGAGTTCGACGCCGATGCTGCGCTCCAGTTTCTGGATCTGCCGGCTTAGCGGCGGCTGGGTCATGCTCAACCGCTCCGCGGCGCGGCCGAAGTGAAGTTCCTCGGCCACAGCGATGAAACTGCGGGCCTGATCCAAAGTGAACATGATGCCTTCCAAGTATCATTCAATGCAGTAATGGGCTTGGACATGCATCATAGTCTGTTTCTAAGCTCAAGGACCGAGCCGTAGGTGACCTGCTTCATATGAACCCGGTCACGGCCCACCCGTTCGAACACCGCTGTTCATCGAGCAAGGAGCCCGAAGTGAAAGCATTCCCCGTCCGCCGGACCATCATCGGTATGACCGCCGCCTCCGCCGCCCTGGCGCTGACCGCCTGCGGCGGCAACGTCGGCAGCACCGCGTCCGAAGGGGAGGCCTTCCCCGCCGGCCCCATCACCCTGACTGTCGGGCAGGCCGCCGGCGGCTCTACCGACCTGATCGCACGCACCACTGCCGAAGGCATGGCGGACGAGCTCGGCGTAGCTGTTCCCGTGGTGAACAAGCCGGGCGCCAACGGTGCCCTGGCTACCCAGGAAGTCGCGGCCATGGAGCCCGATGGCCAGAACCTCATCCTGCTGAACGCCTCGCTGATCACCATTACTCCGCTCGCCGTCTCCGAGGGCGAAGCCGTCACGCTGGACGACTTGGACGTCATCAAGGGCCTGTCCCAGGACGATTACGTCCTGGTGGCCAGCGCCGACTCCGGCATCGAAACGCTGGACGACGTCAAGGACAGTTCCAAAAAGCTGACCTTCGGCACCACCGGCGTGGGCACCGGCTCGCAGCTGGCCCAGGCCATCTTGTTCGCCCAGGCCGACATCAAGGGCACCGAGGTTCCCTTCGACTCGGGTTCGCCGGCGCTGACCGCGGTCATGGGCAACCAGGTGCAGCTCGCCACCATCCAGCTGGGTGAGGCTAAGCCGCAGATCGACGCGGGCACCGTCAAGCCGATCGTCGTCTTCTCCGACGAGCGCAACACCTACCTGCCGGACGTTCCCACCGCCATCGAAGAAGGGTACGAGGTTCCGGTCTCCCAGTACCGTGCCCTGGCCGCTCCGAAGGGCCTGCCGGAGGACGTGAAGGCCAAGCTCGTGGCGTCCGTCGAGGCAGCCCAGTCGGCCGACAGCTACAAGGCTTTCAACGAGAAGAACATGCTGACCCCCAAGGAGATCTCCGGTGAGGAAGTCGTCCAGCAGTGGAACGACTTGGCCGCCAAGTACAAGGAACTCACCGAGAAGTACGACATCTCCCTGGCCGGCGAGTAGCAACACCCCCGCACGGCCCCGTTCGGCCGTCACAGCGAATCGAGTAAATCCATGACGCCCCACCGCGACACGCCCGCCGAGGGCCCCGAGGCAGTCGACATCGTCGAAGACGACCTGACGCCGGAGCAATTGGCCGCCCAATGGGAGGCCGAGGCTCCGCCACCGGCCGGACCCGTAGCGAACCTCGCATCATCCATCGTGGTGCTCGTGCTGGGCGTGACCGGACTCGTCCTCTCGATCGGGCTGGGGCTGGGTACACCCTCTCAGCCCCGGCCCGGAATGTGGCCGTTCCTGGTCAGCTTGATCATCGCTGTCCTCGCGCTCGCCCAGCTTGTTGTTGGGCGGCGCGGGGGCAAGGATGGCGAGAAGTTCTCCAAACTTTCCTTGTTGGCCGCCAGCGGTTTCGCGACGCTGCTGGTCATGGTGTGGCTGATGCCGATGATCGGCTTTGAGGTTCCCGCGCTGCTCCTGTGCCTGGTCTGGATGAAGTTCCTCGGCGGTGAATCCTGGCGCGGCGCCATTCTCTACTCGTTGCTGATTGTTGCCGCCTTCTATGGCATCTTCATCCTGGCCTTGGGAACCTCGATTCCCCACCTGCTCTAGCAGCCACCTGTTCCAGCAGGTCGTGCGCTCCCATAGTGTCGGCTTCGCCGCCGCGTGGGAGCCTCGCGCCCCACCCTTGCCCACTGATCCAAAGGTTCCCGCATGGATTTCCTGCAACCGGTCATCAACGGCTTCGGCGTTGTCCTTGACCCTTCCAACTTGCTCTACTGCCTGCTGGGCGTCGTCATCGGCATGCTCATCGGTGTCCTGCCTGGCCTCGGCCCGGCAGCCACCATCGCCATCCTGCTGCCGCTGACCTATGGGATCGAGCCCGTCACAGCGATCATCATGCTGGCCGGCATCTTCTACGGTGCACAGTACGGCGGCACCATCACCTCGGTGCTGCTTCGGCTGCCGGGCGAGGCCAGTTCCGTGGTCACCGTCTTCGACGGCTACCAGCTCGCCAGGCAGGGCAAGGCCGGGACCGCCTTGGGCATTGCGGCCATCGGTTCATTCATTGGCGGCACCGTCGCCATCGTCGGGCTGACCTTCCTGGCGCCGCTCGTGGCCGGGTTCGCCCTCGACTTTGGCCCGCCGGAGTACACGGCGCTGGCCCTGGTCGGAATCCTGCTGGTGGCCACCATCAGCAACGGTGCCAAGATCAAGGCCCTGATCGCAGCCGCGTTCGGCCTGCTGCTCGCGACCGTGGGCCGCGACATCTTCACCGGTGCTGAACGCTTTACCTTTGGCAACCTGAGCCTGGCTGACGGCATTGACTTTGTCCCGGTGGCCATGGGGCTGTTCGGTGTCGGCGAGATCCTCTACAACCTGGAAGAACGCCACCGCGCGGCCCAAGCGCCGGCAGCCGTGGCCAATGTGTGGCCGTCCAAGAAGGACCTTAAGCAGTCGTCCGGTGCCATCGGACGCGGCTCCGTGCTCGGCTTCTTCCTCGGCATTTTGCCCGGAGGCGGCGCCACCATTTCCTCGCTGGCCGCCTACGCCGTCGAGAAGAAGCGTGCGAAGAACCCGGAGCGCTTCGGCAGGGGCGCCATTGAAGGCGTCGCCGGTCCGGAGACAGCCAACAACGCGGCTGCCACCAGTTCCTTCATCCCGCTGCTGACCCTGGGCATTCCCGCCAACGCCACCATGGCCATCATCTTCGGCGCCTTGCTCATCCAGGGCGTGACCCCGGGGCCTCAGCTGATGACCGAAAACCCCGAGCTGTTCTGGGGCGTGGTCAACTCCATGTACATCGGCAACATCCTGCTGTTGATCATGTCGATCCCGCTGGTGGGCCTGTTCGTCCGCATCCTGCGGGTGCGCGCCGCCATCCTGGCTCCCATCACCGCGCTGATTACCTTGTTGGGCGCGTACACCATCCGCAACTCGATGTTCGATGTGCTGCTGGTGGTTCTCTTCGGCGCGGTCGGCTACTTGATGAAGAAGTTCGGGTTCGAGCCGGGACCGCTGGTGCTGGCCTTCGTGCTGGGTTCACTGCTTGAATCAAGTCTGCGCCGCTCGCTGCTGGTGCTCCAAGGAGACGTCGCGGGATTCATGACCCGACCGATCTCCGCCACGTTGCTGGTGATCTTCGTGGTCGTCGCTGTCTGGCCGATGGTCAAGTCGGGGATGGATCGCCGGAAAAACTCCCGTACCGAAGCCCTTACCGAAACCAAGGAGAACGCATGAGCATCCTCGTCGGCTATGTACCCACCCCCGTGGGAGAAGCGGCCGTGTCCGCCGCCATCGCGGAGGCCAAGCTCCGCGGTGAAGACCTGCTGATCGTCAACTCCACCCGCGAAGGGGCGCTGGTGGACAAGACCGTGGCGTCCGAGGGTGACCTCCTGCGCCTGAAGTCGGCGGCCGATGCGGCAGGCGTGACCGCGGAGGTGCTGCGGCCGACGCACCGCGACGACCTGGCCGACGAGATTCTTGAACTCGCCAGCGAACGCGAGGTCTCGATGATTGTCATCGGCCTTCGCCAGCGCACCCAGGTGGGCAAGTTCATCATGGGCTCCCACGCCCAGCGCATCCTGCTGCAGGCCGACCGGCCGGTGCTGGCCGTCAAGGCAACGGAGTAGAGCCCCCGACCACATCGGATCCACCGCACCTGAACGGAAGCGGCAGCAGACCCGGTCTGCTGCCGCTTCCATGTTCAACGGGACCATCGGTGGATGCTGCCATGGCGGCCTTTCAGCGACGAATGAGGGTGATGCCCGGGTTTCGGCGGGCGGTGCCCCGGATCAGTGGCCGGATTCGCGATCCAGCCGGTGCCGCGAATTGACCAGGTGGGTGCGCATGGCAGCGGCCGCGGCCATGGCATCGCCGGTTTCCACTGCGGCCAGCACCGCCGCATGTTCGGCGGCCACGGCCGAGAGGCGGGAGGTTTCGGCTTCGGACCCGCTGGCCTCCAACCGGTAGCGCGGCATGGCGATCATGGCCGGGCCGAGTGCCGCAATCGCATCCAGCAGGAAGGGGTTGCCGCTGGCTTCGGCGATGGTGCGGTGGAACTCGAAGTCGTGGGCCAGTGCCGCGGCAGGGTTGGCGTCGGAGCGGGAGAAGTCATCGAGTGCAGTACGCAGGGCGATTAGCTGCCGGCCTGTTCGGCGCGCGGCGGCCAGGCCTGCGGCTTCGCTTTCGACGCCGGTGCGGAATTCCACCAGCGCCCTCCGGTCCTCGAGCGTCCGCACGGGCCGGAGGCCCCGGGGTCCCCTCGCTTCCGCCGGCGGCGTCAGGGCAAAGCTCCCGCTGCCGCGCCGGGTATGCACAAGTCCCTCGGCCTGCAGCCGGGTGATGGCCTCGCGCACCACTGTGCGGCTCACGCCGTGCTCTGCGATCAGCGTGTTCTCGCTGGGCAGCTTGTCGCCGGGAGCGATATCGCCGTCGACAATGCGCCGACGCAGGTCGTCAACCAGGGTGGCCGTCAGGTTCGGTTTCATCGCTCCCGTTTTCTCTGGGGCAGGTGGAAGGGGGAACGACGGCAGTGTGGCACCGCCGTCGTCATGGGACCAAGGCGCGGCGCGGCTAGGCGAGGCCGAACTCGACGCTGTCCGTCGTCCAGGCGCGGGCCTGGTCACTGAAGGTGAAGCCAAGGCCCGGGCGGTCAGGCACAATCATGCGGCCGTCGCGGGTCTCGAGGCGCTCGTTGAACAGCGGATCCAGCCAGTCGAAATGCTCTACCCACGGCTCACGCGGGTAGGCCGCGGCCAGGTGCAGGTGGATCTCCATCGCGAAGTGCGGTGCCAGATCCAGTCCGGCCTGGTCCGCCAGCGTGGCGAGGCGCAGGAACTGGGTGATGCCGCCGACCCGGGGAGCGTCGGGCTGGATGATGTCGCACGCGCGGGCGGCGATCAGGCGTTCGTGCTCGGCCACCGAGGCCAGCATTTCGCCCGTGGCAATCGGGGTGTCCAGCGCGGCGGCCAGGGCGGCGTGGCCTTCGGCGTCGTAGGCATCCAGCGGTTCCTCGATCCAGACCAGGTCGAACTGCTCCAGGCGGCGGCCCATCCGGAGTGCGGTGGCGCGGTCCCATTGCTGGTTCGCGTCCACCATGAGCGGCACGCCGTCGCCAATGTGCTCGCGGACGGCGGCGACACGGCGCAGGTCCTCGGCCGAGTCCGGCAGGCCGACCTTGATCTTGATGCCGCCAATCCCTTCGGCAAGGGATCGGCTGGCACGGTCCTTGACCTCGTCGATGGAGGCGTTGAGGAAGCCGCCGGAGGTGTTGTAGGTGCGGACGGAATCGCGGTGGGCGCCCAGGAACTTGGCCAGCGGGAGCACGGCCCGCTTGGCCTTGAGGTCGTAGAGCGCTATGTCCAGTGCGGCCAGGGCCTGGGTGGCGACGCCGGAGCGGCCCACCGACGCGCCCGCCCACAGCAGCTTGTTGTACAGCTTGGCGATGTCGTTGGGGTCCTCGCCGAGCATCGTCTGGGCGACTTCCTTGGCATGGGCGTATTGCGCCGGGCCGCCGGCCCGCTTCGAATAGCTGAAGCCCAAGCCCTCGTGTCCCTGTGCGGTGGCAATTTCGGCAAACAGGAAGACCACTTCCGTCATCGGCTTCTGGCGGCCGGTGAAAACCTTCGCGTCGGAAATGGGGGTGGCCAGCGGCAGCGTGGCTGTGGAGAGTTTGACGTGCCGGATGGTATCGGGGGTGTAGGGCATGGCGGTCCTAACGCGGGAGGTGCTGGTGCACTGATCGTACAAGTCGACTACTTGTTATACAAGTAGAGTGCCCTGCAGGCTTAGCAGACCGGGGTCACCAGCGAGGCGTCGCGCAGGAAGCCGCGAAGGTTCTCCAACGTCAAAGCGGCCATGCCGGCCCGCGTCTCGCGGGTTCCGCTGCCCACATGGGGCAACAGCACGACGTTCTCCAGTTCCATCAGTCCGGCAGGAACATGCGGTTCGGAGGCAAACACGTCCAGCCCTGCGCCCGCCAGGCGGCCCTCGGCCAAGGCGGAGACCAATGCGTGTTCGTCCACAATGGTTCCGCGGGCGATGTTGACCAGATAGCCGCCAGGGCCGAGCTTGGCCAGCACCCCCGCATCGACCAGGTTGACCGTCTCCGGGCCTCCGGCGGCGGCGATGACCAGCACCTCGACGGCTTCGGCCAGTTCCGCGGGGGAGGAGTGGAACGTGTAGCCCGAGCCGTTGAGGGGGCGGCGGCTGTGGTAGTGGATCTCGCAGTCGAAGGCTTCCAACCGCTTGGCGATCGCCTGGCCGATACGGCCGAGGCCGAGGATGCCGACCCGTTTGCCCGAGGCGCGCGTGGTCAGGGGGTAGGACGGGGCTGATTCCCAGGCGCCGCGGCGGACGAACCGGTCGGCCGCGCTGGTTTGACGCAGTACATCCAGGTAGAGGGCCAGTGCGGTGTCGGCCACGCAATCGGTGAGCACATCCGGGGTGTTGCTGATCTGGATACCGCGTTCGTTTGCCTGGGCGACGTCCGTGGCGTCGTAGCCGACGCCAAAGTTCACGATGGCTTCGAGGCTCGGCAGTCGGCGCATCAGGTGGGAGTCCACCCCGTGGCGGCCGGAACACACCGCCACGCGGATACCGTGGGCGTACCGCTGCAGGAATTCCCCGCGTTCCGGGCCGTCCGGAAGCAACAGGGCGCCGAACTCGTCGGCCAAGGCGGCTGCGACAGCGGGGTTCACCGGTCCAACCTGAAGGATCTGCTTGCCGTTGATGGCTGCGGCGGTCTCGCCGGGCGCGGCTGTGCGGGTGGTCATGCCAGAAGGGTAAGGACATTGACCAAAGCGCGTCCAACACGGATATTGCATGGACCGATACCCGGCGGGACATGGGCCATCACTTTCCCAGGACGGCTTGCGCCTTTTCGGGCGCAGGCTCATCGAAGAGAGGGTCCCGCCGCCTGCGTCGCCTGACCGGGATCGCGCTGGGGCACACCGGCGGCGGCCCGGCGCGACGCGGTCCGGAACCACGCCAGGGGGCCAAGGATGGGCAACGCGAGCACCACCAGCGACCAGCCTGCTTTCGCCTGGCGCTGCCGTTTGCTCCGCCCGATGCTGACCAGCGCTCCGACCGCCAGGAAAAGGGCAAACGGTCCGGCACAGACGAGAGCTGATATCCACGTGACCGAGTCGAACAGCATAGGATCCCCCCTCCTTGGCCGTGCCCGGCCGCCGGCAGCCACAAAAGCCGCAACAATGACGAGTCTAGAATCGCAGCGGTGCTGCGGCTATCCCCCGGGAGGATGAGTTGGGCGCGGTTCCGATCCTCCCTTGGTAGCAGGGACCCCGGGACCTCAGTCCTCCGTATGGAACTTGGCCAGTACCTTATGCAGCGTGTTGAGGTTCCTGGTGGTGGTCACCGGCTTGTACATGGTTTTGGCCATTTGCTTGGCCAGCTTCGACTCCAGCGTGCTGCCTTTGGGCACTTCCCAGTACAAGACGTCGCCAATTGGGGCCGCGCGTTCTTCGGGCGAAAGTCCCGGGCAATCCCCGAGCAGTCGTTCCACAACAGCCGCACCCGTGGTGAGCACCGCGTAAGCGTGCCGGGGGACACCGTCGTCGGCCGGGATGTACGGGTAGCCGTCGACGATGGCCGACAGCTCCTTCGGCGTCTTGACGATGACCCACGCGTCATAGCCGAAAGCCGTCCTTAAGCTCGCTTCGACTCTTTCCTTGACCGCACCCGGGTCATCGGTCTCCGCGCACAGCACGACGTTGCCCGAGGCGAGGACCGTTTCCACCTGGCTAAAGCCGGCTTCGGTGAGGACCCGCTGCAAGTCCTTCATGGCAATCCGGATGCCCCCGACGTTGATGCCGCGCAAAAAGACTGCGTAAGACCGCAAGGAATCGGGTTCGCTGCATTTATTTTTCATTGAGCTCCCGGGTCAGATTGGCGAAAAATCATTGTATGCACCGCCCGTAATCGCTTGGTGGTCCCACCCATCCAGGCGCTAGGCAAAAGAAGATGCGCGGCTTTGCATATGTATTACGCGAGGGCAGGAAAATCAAGGGCGAAGGCGCTTCCTGAAGTAAACCATTAACCAAGTTTTGGTGGCGTGCGTGCCTCGAATCCGGGGAAGCGTTCCCTTGTCTAACCCCTTATCCCCTCCTAGGCTGAATGTAACGGAACGGCTTCTGAAGGACGCCGGATCCATGTATGGGGAACTGGGGCCGGCGGCGGCTGAGGGCGTCTTTTCGCAGCGGCTTCATGGGGACACGGGCGGATGGAAACCGCCCGCCTAGCGGGGAAGCAGAGCATGACTCTGGAGACAGTATAAAGAAGCGGTGGGGGACGTTCCTTGCTGGGCGTACCTGAGGGGATTCATGGCTTATGTACTGAGTGTCGATGTCGGCACAAGTTTTACGGCAGCAGCGATAGCGCGATATCGGAGCGGGGACCGAAAGCCTCAGCAGCCGCAGGCTGTCCACTTGGGTTCGCGTGCGGCGGCCGTGCCGTCGGTGATCTATCTAGGCGACGACGGCGCAGTCCTGGTCGGCGAGGCAGCCGAACGCCGGGGCACGACTTCCCCTGACCGGGTAGTTCGTGAATTCAAACGGCGGATCGGCGACGCTGTGCCGATGATGGTCGGAGACCTGTTCGTCACGCCTGAAGATATTTTCGCCACGGTGGTGCGGTGGGTCGTAGACCGCGTCCACGAACGCGAAGGCGAAGCTCCGGAAGGCATGGTGGTGTCGCATCCGGCCAGCTGGGGTGACTACAAGACCGGCCTGATCCGTGATGCCATGGCCGGCGTCGGGCTAGCCGACGTCATTCTGTTGAGCGAGCCGGAAGCAGCCGCGCTCCATTACGCCTCCCAGACCCGCGTCAGCACGGGCAGCCTGGTCGCGGTCTATGACTTTGGCGGCGGTACCTTCGACGCGGCAGTTCTGCACAAGAACGACACGTCCTCGTTCACCCTGCTGGGCAAACCGGAAGGTTTGGAGCGGTTGGGGGGAGCGGATGTCGACGACATTGTCTTCGCCCACGTCGTCGCCAGCTTGGACGGCGGGCTCAGCGCCGTGGACCCCGACTCGACGCAAACACGCGTGGCACTGGACCGTATCCGGCGGGAGTGCGTTGAAGCCAAAGAAGCTCTCTCAGCCGATTCCGAGGCAACGATCCCTGTGTTGCTGCCGGATCTGCAGACAAGCGTCCGCCTGGTGCGGTCCGAGTTTGAGGGCATGATTGACGAGTTGGTGCGCGATACGATCCGCTCCCTGCGCCGGTCCCTCGAAACAGCGGAAGTAGCTGCCGAGGACCTCACCGCGGTCCTCTTGACTGGCGGCTCCTCCCGCATCCCTCTGGTTGCCCAATTGCTATCCGCCGAACTGAACCGTCCCCTCGCCGTGGATGCGGACCCGAAGGCCTCGATCAGCTTGGGCGCCGCATACTTCGCGGCGCGAAACCGGCTCGCCCTGGCACCTGAACATGCTGCGGAGCCGAAGCCGGAAGCCGTCGCCGCTGAAGGTCGTGCATTCCCGCCACCCCACTTCCACGCCCACGCCGCGTCCGCGGTGGACGGCGCCGGCGGCGCGCGCAAACCCGTGCTGGCCATGCGCGCCGCTGCCGTAACGGTGGCGGTCGCGGCCCTCACGGCCTTAACGGCGACCGCCGCGCAAAGCCCGCACGAATTCGGCCTTTTCGGCTCCCGGCCGGGAGTTGCCCAAGGCAGCACAGCGGAACGGAACGGCTACGTACCGGGGGGAGCACCGCAGGGAAGTAAAGGGGCGGGACCGGCCAATTCCGTGATGGCTGCTGAGCCGTCGCAGCCTGGCATGAGTCCTGTGGTTTTCTGGGAGAACCCGGCTGCGACGTCCCCCGGCGGGGTGATTCCCAGCCCGGAAGGCTCACCAGGGTTTGGCGGCGCCTTGGACTTCGCGCAGGGTCAGGCAACGGGAACGGCGACGACGGCGCCGGACGGCACCCGGTCAACGGGCCCAGGCGGCGCGTCTACGCCTGCCGGCGATTCCGGGCAGGGGTCGGGAACGAACCCGGACAACGGCACCAACAACCCTGCTCCGGGAACCACCGGAGCCCCCGTGCCGCCCGCTACGCCAGAGCCAGGCACGACTCCCCAACCTCCCGTCCCGGAGCCGGAACCGAGTGTTCCAACTGCACCGACAACGGCACCGGAACCTGATCCGGTGCAGACGCCTCCGTCTCCCGCGCCCGCGCCGGAACCTGACCCGGAGCCAGCGCCGGAGCCTTCATCGGCACCGTCAGAGACGGCTGTTGTCGATCCTCCGCCGACCGCGCCGGCCTTGATGGATCCGACGCAGCCGCCGGTTCCGTCGGGTGACCCCACCGATGCGCCTGCTCCGGGGCCGGCATGACAGGTGCGATACCGGCCCAGCCGGCGGCGGCACGTCGTCTGGTGAACCGGGATGCCGCGCAACTGCTGACGGAAGCCGCGACGGAACCCACGTCGCGTTTACGGGCTACGGTGTCCGGTCCGGGAGGGTCGGGCAAGAGCCTTCTGCTGGAGAACTTGGCGGCAGCCTATGACGAAGCAGGAGTCCCCGTCAGCTCGGGCAGGCAAGCACTGGGGCAAGACCCTGTGGATGAAGGCACCGCGGTCCTGATCGACGATGCCCACCAATTGGACGACGCCGAACTGGAGCGCGTCCATCGATTGGCCGACGAGCAGAACGTGAATCTTGTGGTCGCGTATCGGACGTGGCCGCAGTTGCCGGCGCTGCAGCGGCTGACGGCGGTGTTGGAGGCGCACCGGCGGCCGGTCTTGTTGGGGCCCTGGACCCGTAACGATATCGCCCGCCATGCAGCGGCTGCCCGCTCGGACCGGCTTCCTGCTCCCGTCATTGAACAGGTTTTCCGGCTAACCGGGGGCCTGCCCTGGCTGGTCCAGCATGTGTTGGAAGCGACCGATGACGCCCGCCAAATACCATCAGATCCGGGTAAGTTCGGTGGGTTGGTCAACCATGTGGGCTACGAACTCGAACGGCTGGAGCCAAACCTTCGGGAGCTGCTGCTGGCACTTGCGGTCGGGTTCGATCCAACCGGGCCGTTGCCTTCCGGACTGCGGGAGCTGCCTGGCGGAATCGGGCCGCTGATGTCGCAGGCAGCGGCCGCAGGGTTGATCCTGCCCGAGGGAAACCTTGCTCCCCTCATGCGCAGCGTCCTGCTTCACGTCACCCCGCACCACCACGTCCGGGCCACCCAGCGGGCCCTGGCGGACTGCTTAACGAACAACAACAGCACACCGGCGCCCCTGGATGTGGCCCGCGGCCTGGTTCGGGACGGGTTCCAAGATCCACGGGTCGCCCGCGTCCTCGAAGATGCAGGCGACGGCGCCCTGGCTTCCGAGCCGCTGGTAGCCGCGACACTCTACGACGAAGCGGCGGCAGCCGGAGCCGACGGGGTGGCAACAGCGGCACGGCGGGCCCAGGCGGCCCTGGCCTCCGGCGACCTCGAAACAGCCGGCCGCATCCTTGACCGGGTGCTGGCTCAACCGGACGCGCCCGACAGGCTCCGCGGAGCGGACGTGGCGGCGTCGCTGTGGGCGCAGCGGGGAATGCTGGCGCGCAGCGCACAGGTCTACCGGTGGCTCGGATTTCCCGCCACTGAGGCGTCCAGGGCGCTGGCCGCCGTCGTCATGATCGGTACGGGCGAGCCCGACGCGGCCCGAAGCCTGCTTGCCGGCAACCGCACCGACAACTCGCCAACACTGACGAACGTAGCCGTCTCGCTGATGGGACAAGGCATTGCCGAGTCCATCGGCGAGCACGCCGAGCAGGCGCTGCCGGCCCTGGTACAAGCTTCCGACATGCTCACGGCCTCGGGCGCCGCGGTTCCGCTCCCGGACAGCCCGGCTGCCCTCGCGGCCTTGGTGGCCCTGCACAGCGGTGAGCTTTCCGTAGCGGAATCCATCCTCGACGATGCACTGCGCGGAGGGCAGGGAGGTCCGGCGGCCCGGTTGAGGCTGCTGCTCCTGCGGGCCTGGGTCTCCATGCTGCAGGACCACCCGGACAGCGCCGGAGCAGCCATTGCAGAGGCGACCGCCAGCGGAATCCCTCCCACACCACGCGACGAATTGTTGCTGGACGCACTACGGGTCGGGCTGGCGCGCCGAACCGATGACACGGCCGGCTTGGTGCGCGCTTGGGACCGGGCGCGGGGCCGGCTGCTGCACGTCGCCGTCGATCTCTACAGCCTTCTGCCGCTGGGCGAACTGGCAGTAGCCGCTGCCCGCCTGCGCGATTCCGCGAGGCTGCAGCCGCACTTGACGGAGGCGTGGGCGCTGTTGGAGAGATTGGGCGAACCGGCGCTCTGGTCTACGGCGCTGCATTGGTATGCGGTCCAGGCAGCCCTTTTGGCGGACAGCCCCAACGAGCTCGCCCCGCACGCCGCGGCGCTAGTGCGCGCCTCGGGGACGTACCGCCTGGCGGGCGTGCTTGCTGCGGCCGGCCGGGCGTGGGTGACGGTGCTGGCCGGTCGGATTGATCCCCGGCTGGTGGAGGAGTCCGCCCGCGCGCTCGCATCCGTCGGCCTCACATGGGACGGGGCGCGGCTCGCCGGGCACGCGGCAGCGCACGCGGACGAGCGCAAGGACATGAGCCGCCTCCTGGCCTGCGCCAGGGACCTTCATCCCGGGACGCGCGGGACCATGGACGCGACGGCCGAGACAGCTGCCGTGGAGCACGAAGGGCAGGCACCAGTCCCCGCCGGGGCAGCACAGGGACAGGAGGGGGCTCTCTTGAGCGAGCGGGAGCGCGAAGTTGCCCGGTTGGTTTTGGAGGGCAAGACTTACCGGGAGATCGGTGCCGCGATTTTTATTTCGCCGCGTACCGCCGAGCACCACATCGCGCGTATCCGCCGCCGCCTAGGGGCTTCGAACCGCTCCGAACTGCTGACCCAGTTGCGGCTTGCGCTCGGCGAAGACACTTCCCAAGGGCAGTAAATCCGCGGACTTCCGGGCTTGGAACCCCTGCCTACCTAGTCCCCGGAAACCGCGATCCCCCTGCAGGGGCCGGGTAGCGGGGGAGGAAGCCCCGATGCGGGCGGCAGCACCCCGACCGTAGCTTTGAATCAAGCCAAGCAGCTCAGCTCGGCGGGCCACCATCCATAATTTGGCCAGATCCAGTAGGAACAAGAATGGGGATTCATATAATGCCTACGCTCGCAAGCTCTCTTCTCGAATTCATCATGAATCTGCTCCGTGATCCGCGCGCCGCCGCGGAATTCCAGGCGGACCCGGAGGCCGCCCTAGCCGAGGCCGGCCTGGGCGACGTGTGCTCCGATGATGTGGACGCGATCATGCCGGTCATCCTCGACTACGCTCCCGTGGATGCCAGCTCGTCCTTCGACCGGGAGTACAACACCGGTGGGAACCACTCCGGCGGCGACACCGGCGACTGGTCCAGCGACAACTCCGGCAATAATGGCGGGGGCTGGGGCGGCGGCGGTCACGGTGACGGCGGCCACGGCCACGGCGGGGGCCACGGGGGTGGTCATGACGACGATGACCACGGTCACGGCGGCGGCAGGGGCAACGATCATGATGACCATGCCCATGCTGTCCAGCAGCTGACTCACATCGTGAACAACTACTCGTACACCTCGACGATCGACGATCGGGACACCATCACGGACCAGTCCGTCAACCAGAACATCTGGGCGGACGGCGACGTCAACCAGTGGTTCGACAATGACGCCGTGATTGCCTCGGGCGACGACTCTGTTGCAGCCGGCGGCGACGCCACCCTGGATAACTCGACGGATTACTCGAAGGATTACTCCACCGATAATTCCACTACCGTAACCACCGGTGACATTGAGGGCGATGTAACCGTCGGCGATACCGACATCTCCGTGGAGGACTCCTTCAACGTTGAGGATTCCTACAACGAGGATTCCTACAATGAGGACTCCTATAACGAGGACTCCTACAACACGGATGTCGACCTGGACGTCGAGGTGGAAGACTCCTTCAACGACAACTCCGACCACTCGACGGATAACTCGACCAACGTGGAAATCGAGGACTCCTACAACGGCAATACCACCGAGATCGAGGTCGAGGATTCGTTCAACGAGGACAACTCCACCACCGACATCAACGTGGAGGATTCCTTCAACAAGGAGGTCGAGATCGAGGATTCGTTCAACGAGGTCGAGGTCAAGGATTCGTTCAACGACAACTCCACGAACACGGACGTGCAGGTGGACGCCAACATCGATGCCGAATTCACGGACAACTCGGTGAACGACTCCGTGATCATCGCGGAGAACGAAGTGGAAATCGAAGACAGCGTTGTTGCCGAAGAGGTCAACCTCTAACCCGGTCTGATAACTGAATTACGACAGATCAGCTGTCCAGCAGGAGGCCGGGGGACCTCCTGCTGGACAGTGTCACGGTCCGGCCGGCTGGCCGGACGCAGAAGGGGGTACGGTGGTCGAGCTCGTCAAGCTGGTGGATCAGGGCCTGGAATTGGCCAAGAAGGGTGAGCGCGCAGACTTGCAGCGGCGCCTGGAGCAGACCCGCAAGCGATTGCAGGACCCGACTACCCGGGTGATCGTCGTCGGTGAATTCAAGCAGGGCAAGAGCCAGCTCATCAATGCGCTGGTGAATGCGCCGGTTTGTCCCATTGACGACGACGTCGCCACCTCGGTGCCGACGGTAGTGAAGCACGGAGAGCCTGCCTCAGCCGTGATCCTGGTGCCGAAGGAAGGCGCCGAATCCAACGACGGGGACGTTGAACTGGAGCGTCGCCCGATCGCCTTGGACGAACTCGCCGAGCACGTTTCGGAACGGGGAAATCCGGGTAACGAGCGCCGGCTCGCGGCCGCGGAAGTTTCCCTGCCCCGGAAGGTCCTGCAGGGCGGACTTGCGTTGGTGGACTCGCCGGGGGTTGGGGGGCTGGACTCGGCGCATACTCTCACCACGCTGACGGCGTTGCCGACGGCGGACGCCATGCTGTTGGTCTCGGACGCATCCCAGGAATTCACCGAACCGGAGATCCGGTTCCTGCGGCAGGCCCAACGAATCTGCCCCAATGTGGCCGGCGTGCTGTCCAAGACGGATCTGTACCCGCAGTGGCGGCAGGTGGCCGAACTGGACAGAAGCCATTTGAAGCGGATCGGGGCAGACATGCCGCTGATTCCGATCTCCTCGGAACTTCGCCTGCGGGCGGCCGAAATGCGTGACAGCGAACTGAACGCCGAATCAGGATTTCCGGAGCTGGTGGCATATCTCCGGCAAAAGATCCTGGGCCAGACCGAGCGGCTCCAGCGGCGCTCCGTGGCGCAGGACCTGATTTCGGCCGTGGACCATTTACGGCTGTCGCTGAAGTCGGAACTGAGCGCGCTGGAGAATCCGGACGGCACGCCCGAGATGCTGGCCGAGCTGGAGGCGGCCAAGGAACGCGCCGACGAGCTCCGCCGTCGTTCTTCCCGTTGGCAGGTCACGCTCAACGACGGCATGAGCGATCTCATCTCCGACATGGAACACGACTTGCGCGACCGGCTGCGCAGCATTTTGCGGGAAGCCGAACAGTCCATCGATGCCGGGGATCCCGGTCCGCAGTGGGAGCAGTTTGTGCACTGGCTTGAACAGCGAGTGGCCGCTGCCGTGTCCGACACCTTCGTGTGGACGAACGAACGGTCGCTGTGGCTGGCGGAAAAGGTGGCCGAGCATTTCAACCAGGACGACGTGACCTTGCCGCTGCTGCAGGTCGATTCCACGGAGAACGTGCTCGACCCGGTCGAGGAGATCCCGGGCCTGGATGCGGGCCGCCTGGGACCGGTCCAGAAGATACTGATCGGCATGCGTGGCTCGTACGGCGGTGTGTTGATGTTCGGCCTCCTTACCGGGATCGTGGGCATGGCGCTGATCAACCCGATCTCCGTCGGAGCCGGCCTGTTGCTCGGCGGCAAGGCTTACCGCGAAGACAAGGAAGCCCGGTTGAAGCGCCGCCAGTCGGAAGCCAAGGCCCTGGTCCGGAAACAAGTTGACGAGGTCGTGTTCCAAGTGGGCAAGCAGCTCAAGGACCGGCTCCGGATCGTGCAGCGGGCCACGCGCGACCATTTCACCGAACTGGCCGAGGAGCACCATCGTTCGCTGGCGGATTCTGTGCTGGCGGCACAGAAGGCCGCAAGCAGCTTCCACCAGGAACGCGACCTGCGGATCAAGGAGCTCAAGGCGTCCCTCGCGCTCGCTGAGTCGCTGCGCAAGCAGGCACTGGCGCTGGATGCTGCACCGCAACCGGCGGGACAGGCATGAACCCCGCGGCAGCCGGAGCGGACGTCGAAGCGGCGCGCGGGCTGGTCCGGGAAGCGCTCGAGGCCTACCGCGACGACCCTGCGGTGCGTCGGGTGTTGGAGGAGTATGCGCGCCGGCTCGACGAGCCGCTGCGGGTAGCCATTGCGGGCATGATCAAAGCCGGCAAGTCGACACTGCTCAACGCCATCATCGGCGAGGAGATTGCCCCGACTGACACGGGAGAGTGCACCCGGGTGGTCACCTGGTACCGCTACGGCGACACTCCGCGCATTACCCTGTATCCGCGCTCCGGAGCGCCCCGGGACCTTCCGACCAAGCGCACCGACGGCCGGTTGGTCTTCGAGTTCGGCGGGATCAACGCAGAGGAAGTCGACAGGCTCGTGGTGGACTGGCCGTCCCGAACCTTGCGCGACCTGACGTTGATCGACACGCCGGGCATTGCCTCGCTCTCCCGGGACGTGTCGGCCCGCTCCACCGATTTCCTGACGCCAGTAGACGCACCTTCGGAGGCCGATGCAATCATCTACCTGCTGCGGCACCTGCACGCGTCCGACCTGGGCTTCCTGGAGTCCTTCCGTGATACCGCGGCCGGCCAGAGCGGTACCGTGAACGCGCTGGCGGTGCTGTCCCGCGCGGACGAAGTCGGGTCCGGCCGGATCGACGCCATGCTCTCCGCCCGGGAAATCGCGGCGCGCTACCGCCGTGACGGCGCGTTGCGTTCACTGGCCCTCGGGGTAGTGCCGATCGCCGGCCTGCTGGCCCAGTCGGCGCGCAGCCTGCGGCAGGGGGAATACTCCGTCCTCGCCGAGCTCGCTTCCTTGGACAGGCGGGAACGGGAGCGGCTCTTGCTGTCTGCCGACCGCTTCGTCCGCCCCGAGGGGCCGCTGTCCGCCACACCGGAAGCGCGGGCGAGGTTGCTGGATCGGTTCGGGCTCTTCGGGCTCCGGCTGGCAGCGGCGCTGCTCCGTGGAGGAATCTCCGAGCCGACCGAGCTGGCCCACGAACTGGCCCGCCGCAGCGGGCTGGACGAATTGCTGGCCGTGATGACCGGGCAGTTCCAAGCCCGGGCCGGACAGCTCAAAGCCCGCACGGCCCTGGTCGGTATCGAAAAGCTGCTGAACGACCATCCCCGCCCGGGCACTGCCGGAGTCGCGGCCGGCCTGGAACGGCTGCTCGCCAGCGCTCACGCCTTCCGCGAATTGCGCCTGCTGGCGGCTGCGCGCACCACCGGGCTGCCGCTGGAACCGGAGCTGGCCGCCGAAGCTGAACGGATGATTGGCGGCGAAGGTGTCTCGGCACCCGAACGCCTGGGACTGCCCCGTGACACTCCCGACGAGGTCCTGCGGGAGCACGCCCTGGCGTGCGTGCGACGTTGGCACGCCGTAGCGGGCGATCCGCTGCGCGGCCGTGACGTTGCCGAAATCTGCCAGACCGTCATTCGCAGCTGCGAGGAACTGCTGGCAGGCATGCAGCTTGCTTCAGGCGGTCGGCCGGCCTCGTCGCCCCTGGTGCTCGGCCCGGAACCATTGGTTGGCCCCGCGCAGGACGCTGGCGATTACCGCCGTGCCGGCTAGCACCAGCTGCAGAACCAGCATGATCCTGATGCGCAATTCCTGATCGCCGGGGGCGGCCAGGAATTCGTCGGCCAACAGGGTCACCGCCCCGTGGACAAACAGCAAGGCCAGCAGCACGAAGCGCGCCTTGCCGTGTCGGCGCATGAGGGCCCGCAGCAGCACGGCCTCGATCAGAATGACCAGCGCCAGCATGCCCAAGGTTCCCCAGAACACCACCACCGCGAGGGCTTCCACGGTCTCCTCGTCGGCGCCCTGCTCCAGGCCGTTGATGAGCCCGCGCAGGTGCTTGAGGATCTCGTCCTGGGCGAAGTACGCGAATACTCCTGCAATCAGCCCTGAAACGAAACTGAGGATCCACAAGAAGCGGACCCTCTTGACTGCAGGCGGCGGCACCAAAATCCCGGTGATGGGCGGCGGCGTATGGTCGGACATCTGCGGACGCGGCGGCGCAGGACGGTCCGGTTCCCCAGACATCCCCCCGGTTCCCTGAGCTCCAGGCGCCCCCCTCCCTGGTTCATGAGACATGCAAGTAATGTAGCCGCGCCCCGGCGGCACCGCAATGCCCGTCCGCAGGCGTAGCGGCCCGCCGGCTACCGTCCGCACAACGACGGCGGCGGGCGGTACCCCGCCGTCGAAGCGGGCTTCCGCCGCCGCTATCCGCGGGCATGCCCCCAACCGGCGCCAACTTTTGGGCGAGCATGCCGCCCCGGGCGTCGGCGATGCCTGGGTGCCGAAGGGCTACTTGGCGGGCCGGCCCAGCCCGGTGCGGGCCATCGCGTCCGCGTAGGCCTCGTGCATGGCGTCCAGCCATTCCTGCTGGCGGGCCGGCGAACCTGCGAACGCCCGGCCGCTGAGCGCCCTGACCTTGTACGTCTTGAAACCGCGCCGCCAGAGCAGCGGGTTCTCGGTCTTCAGCAGCAATCCGGCCAGCCGCTGGGCTTCGGTTCCGTGGGCCACGAGCACCGAGGCCCGCGGCACCAGTGTCAACATCTTCAGCAGCGGCTTGAGGCCGGCACTGATCTGGTCCGGGGTGAGCTTGCCGTTGGCCTCTCCCGGCGTGAACCACGGGTGCACATTCCAGGGCATGACATATTGGGGCCGCAGGCCGAGCTGCCACTGCAGTCCGAGCATCCGCGTAGCAGCCTCCTGGTCCCCGGGCCAGATGAAACCGGTGTCCGATGCCTGCCCGATGTTGGAGTAAAGCGAGACGATCCGGCATTCATCGGCGTCGTGGATCGGATCCACGTAAGGGACCTCGGTACCCGGCTTCAGGTCCCGCAGTTCGTCGCAGAGACGGTTAATGTCGGCGACGCCGGAATCGTACCTGCGGTCCATGAGGTCCTTGTGCTGATCGGATACTGCCGGGCTGGTCATCGGGGTGCGGGTCTCCTGGAGGGAAGGGAAGGTGAACGGTAGGGAAATCGGGCCGCCGGGAACGACGGCGGTGCCGCCTTGGGAACGGGCAGCCGCCTGCGGCTGCGGGAGGCGGGGTATTGAGCATAGCAACCGAAGCTGGGCGCCCCCTGCAGACCGGTGGCGGAATCCCGGGCTTGATGCCCAGACCCTGTGACGAAGATGACCCGGCGGTTAATCAACGGTGAATTCAATGCTGTGCCATCCGGTGGCGCCATCCGGAGCAGGCGGCGTGGCGGCCTCGGTCTGCAGCGTGCCGTCCGCCTCCCAGGCACGCACCCGGAGCCGGTGCTGCCCGGCCGGAACATCGTCCTGCACCGAGTACCACTGGCGCCAGGTATCCACGGAAGCCTCCGCCGCCAGTTGAGCGTCCACCCAGTCACCGTCGTCCAACTGCACCTGGACTTTCGACAGGCCCCGGTGCTGGGCCCATGCCGTCCCCGCAAAGGCCATGGTCCCGGCCGGCAGGCGGGCTCCGGGGCGAGGCACCTCGATTCTCGAGGCCGTCTTAATCGGGCCGCGGTCCGACCAGCCGCGGGTGGTCCAGTAGGCAGCCTTGTCCGCAAACCGCGTGAGCTCCAGGTCAACCACCCACTTGGTCGCGGACACGTATCCGTACAGTCCCGGCACCACCATCCGAACGGGGAAACCGTGCTGCAGCGGCAGGGGCTCACCGTTCATCCCGATCGCGAGCAGCGCGTCCCTCCCATCGGTGAGCACCTGCAAAGGGGTCGAAGCAGTGAAGCCGTCGACGCTGGTGGACAGGACCATGTCCGCCTCCGGAAGCGGCCGTGCACGCGCCAGCAAGTCCCGCAGCGGATAGCCCAGCCAGCGGGCGTTGCCGGCCAGTTCCCCGCCCACTTGATTCGAAACGCAGGTCAGCGTGGTGTAGCTCTCCACAAGTTCGGCCTCCAGCAGCTCCTGGAAGCCGATGCTGAATTCTTCCTCAACCAGTCCGTGAACGCGCAGCTGCCATTGCGCCGGATCCACCGACGGGACGATCAGCGCGGTGTCGATGCGATAGAACTCCTCGTTAGGGGTCACGAAGGGAACCACTCCGTCCACCGGCGCCTGTACGTCCTCCGGCAACGGCCCGGCCGGCCGCGCGGGGGCAGGCAGCCCCAGTGCCTGGCGCACCTGCCGTGCCGTGTTCCGTGCGGCAGAAACGGCGCCGGCGGCGATTCCCAGGACGGCGGCGACACCCGCCATCGCCGCGGCGTTCGCCAGGAAGCGGCGGCGGTCCGGATCCTCCGGCAAGACGGCCGCCCTGCCAACGGACAAGGTCGCGGCTCGGGGCAAGAGCCTGATCAGCCGGCGCAGGCCGAGCAGGCCTGCCGCGGTTCCCAACGCCGTCGGGATGGCATCGGCCGGCACCGCCCCGGCCCGGGTGAGCACGCAGGCCGCCATGCCCGCCGCGAGCAGCACCACCAGAAGCGCGCCGGCGGTCCAGCGCCGGGCGGCGAGCAGGCCGGCCGCGGCGGCGATCAGCGCCGCAACAATCCCCATGGCGATGAACAGCACCAGTTTGTCCGCTGTCCCGAATGTGGAAATGGCGAATTCGGTCAGCCAGATCGGGGAGAGCTCGACGACGGCGGCACCCACCGAGCCGAAGGGGGAGGCGGCCGGGCCGAAAAACGCGGCCGCCAGTTCCGCTGTGGCAAAGAGGGCGGCCGCCGACACGACGCCCGCCAGCATGGCCGGCGTCGACCCGGTCAACGCGGCTTTCGTGGCTGGCGGTGCTGCCATGCCGACCTTGTCCTTCGCTTGATGACGGGCTGTGTGGCTCCAAAGGGATGGCACTGTGCCCTGATCCGATGATCTACCTGAAGCAGGCCGCAGGACAACCACCGTGGCTGTTTGCCGATCGGTCCCGCGCGCGGGGCGGATAGTTGTTGCCCCGCCGTTCACCGGCTATTAGTTGACTCTTCAACTATCAGCGTGTTACGATAAATGCATAAGCATGGAGTTCACCCGAGCTTCACATCCTAACTTCAATCAGGAGGCACTTAATGGCCGTTCAGCTCACCCCAGGAACTTGGAATCTCGACCAGTCCCACACCGAGGTCGGCTTCGTCGTCCGCCACGCCGGCATCAGCAAGGTGCGCGGCCAGTTCACCGAAGCCGATGCCACCCTCGTGGTCGGCGACAGCCTGGCCACTTCCTCCGTCGAGGCCGTCGTGAAGACCGCCTCGTTCGACTCCAACGATGACAACCGCGACGCCCACGTGAAGGGCGAAGACTTCTTCAATGTGGAGCAGTACCCGGAGATGACCTTCAAGGCCACCAGCGTCGAAGGCACTCCGGAAGAGTTCCAGCTGGCCGGCGAGCTGACCATCAAGGACACCACCAAGCCGGTGGTCTTCGACGTCGAATTCGGCGGCATGGCTGTTGACCCGTTCGGTGCCACCCGCGCCGGCTTCTCCGCCACCACGCAGATCTCCCGCAAGGAATTCGGCATCACCTGGAACGCCGCCCTGGAAGCCGGCGGCGTGCTGGTGGGCGACAAGGTCACCATCACGGTTGACTCGGCCTTCGTGCTGCCGGCCAACTAACCACGCGCCACACAGGCAGGGCCCGGATCTCTCTCCGGGCCCTGCCTGCTGCGTTAACGCCGTGGGCAACGGCGCTGATCCGGAACTGCTCGGAGCCGGCAGCGCGCCGCAAAGCCGGGGCTTTCCCGTGTTCCAGGCGGATACGCTGGCAACGTGAAGATCGCCATCCTCGATGACTACCAGGACGTAGCACTGTCCAGCGCCCCGTGGGAGCAGTTGCCGGCGGGCATCGCCGTCGAGCGTTTCACGGACCATGTTGACGACGACGGCGCACTCGCCGAGCGCTTGAACGGGGCGCAGGTGGTGGTCACCATGCGCGAGCGGACTCCCATCTCCGCCGAGCTGATGGACCTGCTGCCAGGACTGGAGCTTGTGACCACCACCGGCATGCACAACGCCTCGATCGATCTGGACGCCGCGCGCGCCCGCGGGGTGACCGTCTGCGGAACCCGGAAAACCACGCAGGCTCCGGCCGAGCTTGCCTGGGCACTGGTGATGGCCGTGGCCCGGGAGATCCCGCAGAACGACCGTGATGTGCGCGCCGGAACCTGGCAGGCCCGAATGGGGGTCGACCTGGCCGGTTCCACCCTCGGACTGCTCGGACTTGGCCGGCTGGGGCAGTTGATGGCCCGGTACGCGAACGCGTTCGGGATGGACGTGCTGGCGTGGAGTCCGCACCTGACCCGGGAGCGCGCCGCCGGCCACGGGGCGGAGCTGGTGTCCAAGGAGGACCTGTTCCGGCGCTCGGACATCGTCAGCGTCCACCTGAGGCTGGCGGAGTCCACCCGCGGGATCGTCGGAGCCGCCGAGCTGGACCTCCTCGGTCCCGGCGGCCGGCTGGTCAACACCTCGCGCGGACCGCTGGTGGATGAGGCCGCCCTGGTGGCAGCGCTCGCCGGGCGGCGGATCGCCGGCGCAGCGCTCGACGTCTACGACGTGGAGCCGCTGCCGCAGGACAGCCCGCTGCGCAGCGTGCCTAACCTGATCCTCAGCCCGCACGTCGGCTTCGTCACCGAGGAGGCCCACAGGCTGGGGTACACGCAGATGCTCGAGGACATCCTGGCCTACCTCGACGGGTCGCCGATCAACACCCTTACCTGACCGGCAGCGGCGCGCCCCGCCGTCGTCGTTTCTGCCGAACGGGGAAGTGCCCGACGGGACCCCGCCTACCTCCCCGGCATCCCGGCCGGGACAAGTTCCATGGCATGCTCCTCCACGTAGTCCAGCGCCAACCGGACGGCCCCCGTGGCCACTATCGCGTCGCCGAACCCGGAAACCGCCACCCGCGGAGGCGTCGCGGTGAGCAGGGGAAGTTCCCGGGTGATGGTGGGCAGCAGGGCCGACGCCGAGGCAGCCACCGCACCGCCGATCACCACGAGCTCCGGGTTGAGGAAGGTGCCCAGTATCGCTATCACGCGGGCCATTCGCCGGCCAATGCGCTCCAGGATTTCTTGCGCCACCGCGTCGCCTCGGGCGGCTGCTTCGAAGACGAAGCGGGCGGACACGCGCGTGGTGCCTGGTCCCACCAGCTCCCGGATCAAGGTGGGCCGGCCGGACGCCAGGGCCTCGTTGCCCCAGTAGCGGGCCAGCCGTGCGATGCCGTCCTGGCTGCCCACCCCGTCCACCAGTTCCAGGGTGCCCACTTCGCCGGCGCCGCCGTTGCAGCCGTGCAGCAGCCGGCCCGATTCAATCAGGCCGGTGCCCAGCCGCTCGCCGGCCAGCATGACCGCCAAGTCGTCAACGCCCTTGCCGGCGCCGCTCCAGCGCTCCGCCAGGGCCGCCAGGTTCGCATCGTTCTCCAGCAGTACCGGCCAGCCGTAGCGGGCGAAGACCTCGGTCTGCAGGCCGATGTCGAAGTGCTCGGAGAGTTCGTGTCCGGGTGCCACGTTGCCGTGGCGGTCCACGACCGTGGACACGCCGATGGCCGTGGCCAGTACGGATGCCGGCTGGAGTCCGGCCTCGGCCAGGGCGGAGGCGACTGCTTGTTTGATGGTGGAGCGGCGCGACTCCGCCGTGGCCGGTGGCTTCTCGAACCGCTCGGAGATGCGGGCCAGCACCAGGCCGTTCAAGTCCGCCACCAGCACGGTGGCGGTGGCCATGCCGACGTCCAGTCCCAGCACGCAGCCCGCGCCGGGATTGAATTCGAACCGCCGGGCCGGCCTGCCCTTCGCCGTGCCGACAACGCGTTCGCCGGCCACCTCGCGGGCCCAGCCCCGGGCCACCAGGTCGTCGCAGACCGCGATAACCGTGGCACGGGTCAGCCCGGTCGCCCCGATCAGGTCGCTCCCGGTCACCGCGCCGTTGTCCCGCATCACTGAAAGCACGGCTTTCAGGTTGGTCAGCCGCAGGACCTGCGGAGTGGTGGCTGTGGTGCTCACATGGATCCCCTTGACCTTGTCCGGCAGTATCAGGATAATAATAATGGAACATAAATTTAGAGGCTAAATAAAAGGAGTTCCCATGGCAGTACGGATTGGCATCAACGGTTTCGGGCGCATCGGCCGCAACTACTTCCGGGCGGCCATGGCGCAGGGAAAGATCGGCTCAGACCTCGAGATCGTGGCCATCAACGACCTCGGCTCGCCGGAAACCCTGGCGCACCTGCTCAAGTACGACTCCGTCGTCGGCCGGCTGGGCGCGGACGTCACGGTCGCCGACGGCAATCTGGTGGTCGACGGCCGCACCATCAAGGTGCTTGCCGAACGCGATCCCGGAAACCTCCCCTGGCGCGAGCTCGGCGTCGACATCGTGATCGAATCCACCGGGCGCTTCACCAGCTCGGCGGATGCCGAAAAGCATCTGGTCGCCGGCGCCCGCAAGGTCCTCATTTCCGCTCCCGCCAAGGGCGATGTGCTCAGCGTGGTGATGGGCGTCAACGACGGCGAGTACGACGACGGCACCCACCACCTCATATCCAACGCCTCCTGCACCACCAACTGCCTGGCCCCGCTGGCGAAGGTGCTGCACGAGAACTTCGGGATCGAGCACGGCCTGATGACCACCATCCACGCCTACACCGCGGACCAGAATCTCCAGGACGGACCACACCGCGACCTGCGCCGGGCCCGGGCAGCTGCGATCAACATGGTTCCCACCTCGACCGGGGCCGCCAAGGCGATCGGGCAGGTGCTGCCGGAGCTCAAGGGCCGGCTGGACGGCTTCGCCATCCGTGTGCCGGTGCCCACCGGTTCGGCCACGGACCTGACGGTCACGGTCGGCCGCGAGGTGACGGTCGAGGAAGTCAACGACGCGTTCAAGGCGGCCGCCGCGGATCCCCGCCTGGCCGGCATCCTGACCTACACCGAGGATCCCATCGTCTCCTCTGACATCGTCACCGACCCTGCCTCGGCCATCTTCGACTCCGGGCTCACCAAGGTCATGGGCAACCAGGTCAAGGTCGTGGGCTGGTACGACAACGAATGGGGCTACTCCAACCGCCTGGTGGATCTGACCTCCCTGGTGGCGTCCAAGCTGTCCTGATTCCGCAGGGTTCGGGCCCGCCGTCCACCTAAGCCAGCAGGTGCCCTCACGAGGGCACCTGCTGCTCTTTTTCCCAGGCGGTTGGGCTCCGCGCGGCTGCGACAGCACGAAGCACCAGGGTTCCGCCGGCCCGGTATCAGGTGTACATCAGCGAGCCGGGTGTGGTGAGCATTTCCCCGGTCTCCAGCCACGTCTTGAGGCCGGAAAGGACCATCGGCCAACCGCCGTAAACCTGCTCGTTGGCCCCCTCACGCAGCTGGTCGTGCGTGACGGTGAGGCGGCAGGAATCCTCCACCTGCTCGATCTCCCACGTCACCCGGGACGTGCCTTCGGCCACGACGTCCTCGCCCCACAGCGCGCGCATGGTCTGGACCAGCCTGCGCGGCGGATCGACTTCCAGGTTCTCGCCTTCGCTCAGCGGCGCATCGGCCCTTGGGTTGGTCACCGCGTATCCGGAACCCGGCGTCCAGTCGGTCTCGATCCGGTTGCCGAACTGGTACTTGCTTCTGATCTCGCTGTCCGTAATGGCTTCCCAGAGCTGTTCCGGAGTGGTGCGGATGTAGATCTCGAAGATTTTCTCCATGGGACTTTCCAATCGGGATTTGAGGTCGCTGAGGGCAGCGGCCCATGGTTGTGCATACTTGCTCACCCAGCGGTCGTGGATGAGCCGAATGGGCACCGGATTCAGGAAGTGGAGTTTTTCGCGGCCACGGCGGCGGGTGACCACCAGGCCGGCCTCTTCCAGTTGCTTCAGGTGCTTCATGACGCCGAAGCGCGTGATGCCGAACCGCGCTTCGAGTGCGGTGAGGGTCTGCCCGTCCTCGCGGAACAGTTCATCCAGCAGCCCGCGCCGGGTGGGATCCGC
Organism: Arthrobacter sp. Y3221048; assembly: GCF_059092685.1. NCBI lineage: Bacteria > Bacillati > Actinomycetota > Actinomycetes > Micrococcales > Micrococcaceae > Arthrobacter > Arthrobacter sp. Y3221048. Next base: position 100,157 of record NZ_JBNHHX010000002.1, read on the forward strand.
CAAGGCCTTGAACACGGCATCCATGCACCCATAATAGGTGACTGTTTGGTCACATGTCGAGGGTTCCGCTCAGCCGTTGGGGTCCAGGACGGCTTTGACCAGCGGCCGCCCGGCGGCGTCAGTGCTGGCTTCGGCTGTCAGCCGCAGCGCTTCGACGGCCTGGTCCATGGGATAGGTCGTGATGAGCCGCTGGCCCAGATCGGGGAAGCCGGCGAGGAATTCGAGGGCCTGCTCGAAGTCCGGGCGGGTGGAGATGAAGCTGTCCAGGACAGCCAGGTTCTTGCGCGTCCGGACCGCCGGAGCGGCGGAACCGGTGGCGTACATGGCCACCATGACCAGCCGACCGCCCGGACGCAGCTCCTGCACGGCCCGTGCCAGGTGAGTGCCCGCGCCTGTGGCTTCGATCCATACGTCGTAGCCGTCGGGACGCTCCCCGGTGGAGCTGGGCAGCCCGAGGCTGTCGGCCAGCCGGACCCGGGCGGCATGCCCCGGCCCCTCGCGCCCGATCATGGTGACCTCGGCACCTGCGCCTTGCGCGATCAGGCCGGCGAGCAGGCCGATGCTGCGGGTGGTGGATATCCCCACCCGTTCGCCGGGTTTGATCTTCCCGACGGTGGTCACGGCACGCCAGGCGACCGACGCCGGCTCGGTGAGCACCGCCGTCGAATCCGGAACGGCATCCGGTACGGGAACCACATTGCGCCACGGAACAAGGGCGCTGGCGGCCGCCTGGCCATGTTGGGTCAGGCCCAGGATCGAGCGCCGGCGGCACAGGTGCGGCTGGTCCGCCCGGCAGGCGTCGCAGTGGCCGCAGCCAACGGTGGACATCGGTACCACCCTTGTGCCGGGGGAGAGGCCCTCCGGGGCCAGCAGCCCGGCGGAGGTCACGGTCCCGACCGATTCGTGTCCCAGCACCATGCCTGCGGGTACCGAAGCCGCTGCCGGATCCGCACGGTAGACGAGCACGTCCGAGCCGGACAGCCCGCACAGGCCGATCTGCAGCTCCAGCTCGTCCGCACCCGGAGCGCGGAGCGTGTGCTCGATCAACCCGACGCCGCCCGGTTCTTGGGTGACGCGGGCCAGGGCGGGAGCCCGGTGCAGCGGGCCGGTAGTCCGGTTAGCTGCAGCTGCCACGTTCTCAACCTCCTGGAACCGGTGCGGAGCCTCAAACGTCGGTGGAGTCCCAGGCCCGAGAGCCTTCGGCGGCGTCGCCGGTGTTAGTCCGTTTTGCGCAGCGCCGAGCCCTTGTGGACAGCCAGGTGGCCCGTCTTGTCGCTCTGGACTTCGTACTGGGGCTCATCCTCGGAGCAGCGCCTCGTGCGGCCCCGGAATTCGAAATCCTTGGTGTGGACCCTTGTGACTCTGCCGTGAATTTCGCCGGCCTCTGAGTTCCAGCACACTCTATCGCCAACCTTGAAGGAATCAGCCATGGTCAAGTCTTAGCATTTTTAGCCGAAGGACGCTTCCAACCCACAGTCGCTGCACCTCGCCGCGTATGACGGCGGCGCTTCGGGTGGGCTGCGAAACCCACCCAAGCGCCACCGTCGTCATGCCGCAGATCAGTAGCTGGCGGGAGTTCCGGCCTCGCCGTCCCCGTCCGAGGGGATGTACTTCGCTGCCAGGGTTTCGGAGCCGCGGGCCAGCAGCGCCACGTCGGCCCCGACGCCGACGAAATCGGCGCCCCACTCCATGTAGCGGCGGGCGGAGGCTTCGGCGAAGGCGTTGACCCCCACGAACTTGCCGGCCGCCTTGGCCGCCTTCAGCGCCGTCTCCACGCCGGCGACCACATCCGGGTGCTCCTGCTGGCCAATCACGCCCATCGAGGCGGCCAGGTCGGACGGGCCGATGAACACGCCGTCCACGCCGTCCACCGCGGCAATCTCCGCGGCGTTCTCCACGGCCTCGGCGGACTCGATCTGGACAATGAGCGTGAGCGTCTCCTCCGCGCGGGTGAGGTAGTCCGGGATGCGGTTCCAGCGGGCCGACCGGGCGAGCGCGGAACCGACCCCCCGCACGCCGGCCGGCGGGTAGCGGGTGGCCGCGACGGCGGCGCGGGCCTGCTCGGCGGTGTGCACCATCGGGATGATCAGTGACTGCGCGCCCAGGTCCAGGTACTGCTTGATCAGCACGGTGTCGTTAACCGGCGGGCGGACCACCGGGATGCCCGGGTAGCCGCGCACGGCCTGCAGTTGGGCCAGCACCGACTCCAGCCCGTTGGGGGAGTGCTCGGCGTCGATGAAAATCCAGTCGAAGCCGGCGCCGGCGCACAGTTCGGCCACCAGGGGCGAGCCGGAGCAGACCCAGATGCCGGCCAACGGGCGGTCGGCGGAGGACAGGGCGTCCTTAAGGGACGGATCGGGTTCTACTCGAAACGGCATGTGATGGTTCCCAGCTGCCCGTAGTCGGCGAAGACGGTGTCCCCCTCGTGGACCCACATGGGACGGGTGAAGGAGCCGGCGAGGATGGTTTCCCCGGCCTTGAGGTGGTCGCCGTGCGGGGCGATCTTGTTGGCCAGCCAGTACACGCCCGCGGCCGGGTGGTTGAGCACGCCGGCGGCGACGCCGGTTTCCTCCACGGTCTGGTTCTTGTACAGGATGGCGGAGATCCAGCGCAGGTCCACGTCCTGCGGGCGGACCGGGTTGCCGCCGATCACCATGGCGCCCATGGCGGCGTTGTCGGAGATGGTGTCCACGATGGTGCGGCCCTCCATCTCGATCCGCGAGTCCAGGATCTCGAGCGCGGGAACCACGTACTCGGTGGCATTCAGGACGTCGAAAATGGTGGCGTTGGGTCCCTTGACGTCGCGGTTGAGCACGAACGCGAGTTCGACTTCGATGCGCGGGTGGGTGTACTGGTCCCACTTCACCGTGCAGCCGTTCTCCAGGATCATGTCGTCAAAGATGATCCCGTAGTCCGGTTCGCTGATGCCGGTGGCGTATTGCATCGCCTTGGACGTCAGGCCGATCTTCCGGCCGGCCAGCGTGCGTCCGGCGGCCTCGCTGCGCTCGCGCCACAGGTTCTGCACCTTGTAGGAGTCCTCAATGGTCATCTCCGGGTAGCGGGCGGTCAGCCGTTTCACCGGCGTCCGGGTCCGTCCGGCTTCCACCAGCTCGTCGGCGATGGACTCGATCGTTGACGGGTCAAGCATCCTTGGCACCACTTCCTAGTTCTTCGCGGGCCGCAGCCGCCCCTGGCGGGCGGTTGTGCGGTCGCGGCGCCGCACGGGAAGGGCGCCAGCACCATCTTACGGTGGCACTCGTCACCGCCCGGAAGTCGGTTACGACGGAAGGGAACAACGACGGCGGTGTCTCTTTCCGGAGCATCATTGCTCGAGGTGCGGAACACCTTCCCCGAACACCAGATCCGGTAGTCACAGCTCGGCCACTCATTGCCTCCCCTTCCCGACGGAATGGCGAAGCCGCAGAATGGCGCTATGGAGGAGACGAAACTCAACGCACTGGCACTGGTCTGCACCCTGACGCCGTCGCCCAAACCGTCCAGCAGCGAGTTGCTGGCCCGGCAGGTGATTACGCAATTATCGGCACACGGCGTCACGTGTGACCTCATGCGGGTAGTGGACCACGACGTCAAACCCGGCGTGCAGACCGACATGGGCGACGGCGACGCCTGGCCATCCATTCGCACCAAGATCCTGGCCGCGGACATCCTGGTGCTTGCGACACCGATCTGGCTGGGCCACCCCGCGAGCCTGGCGCAACTCGTGCTGGAACGCCTGGACGCCGAGCTATCCGAAACCGACGAGCAGGGGCGGCCCAGCATGTACGACAAAGTCGCGCTGGTGGCCGTCGTCGGCAATGAGGACGGCGCCCACCACGTCACGGCCGAGCTGTATCAGGGCCTGGGGGACGTCGGTTTCAGCCTGCCAGCACAGGGGTCCACCTATTGGGTGGGCGAGGCGATGCACGGTACCGACTTCCAGGACCTGCCGGAAACCCCGGAAGTGACGGTGACGACGACGGCGACCGCGGCGCGCAACGCCGTTCATCTGGCCCGGCTGCTGCGCTGCGAACCGTATCCGGCCGGGTAAGCGGGCCGGCCGCCGCTAGGGTAGGCGGGTGAACTACTTCCTCCGCAGGCCGTGGACCGGGCGGATCGGCGCGCTGCTGGGCATCCTGCTGATGGCGCTGAGCCTGCGCGCCGCGGTCTCCGCCGTCGGGCCGTTGCTGGGCGAGCTCGGCCCCGAACTTGGCTTCGACGCCACCACCATCGGAGTGTTGGCGATGCTGCCGCCGTTGGTGTTCGCCGCCGCAGGCCTGGGCACCCCGGCGCTGATCCGCTGGCTCGGGCTGGAAAAGGTGCTGGTGGCCGCCGTGCTGCTGGCGGTCGTCGGCCAGTTGGGCCGCGCCGCCGCCGACGGCGTGTGGCCGTTCCTTACCCTCAGCGCGGTGGTGATGGCCGGGTACGGAATCGGCAACGTCGTGCTGCCGCCGCTGGTCCGGAAATACTTTCCGGACCGGATGGGCGTGGTGACCGCAGGCTATGTGACCCTGCTCGCGGTCAGCACGGCGATGAGCCCGCAACTGGCTGTCCCGGTGGCGGACGCCGCGGGCTGGCGGACCTCGATCGCGCTCTGGGCCTCGGTCAGCGCCGTGGTGCTGATCCCGTGGGCGGTCCAGGCGGTACGGGACCGCCGCAAGGGCCGGACGGACGACGCCGGTGGGCCTGCTCCGGCGGCTGCCCCGCCCAAACCTGCGGACGAGGACGCCCTCGAGCCGATCCGCCGCAAGGGGCCTGCCGTTCGCGCTCCGGAGCCTCCGGCGGCGCCGGCGAAGCTGAACCCGTGGCGCTCACCGGTCGCCTGGGGCCTGGCAATCTTCCTGGCTGGCAACTCCGCGCAGACGTATGTGTACTTCTCCTGGTTACCGCCTTACCTGACCGAACACGGCATCGACGCTGCGACGGCGGGTTCGGCCCTGGCGTACTTCGCCATCCTCGGCCTGCCCGCCAGCCTGCTTGTGCCACTGATCGTGCCCCGGCTGAAGCACCCCATCGCCGCCATCCTGGTGTTCACCGCCTGCTGGATCGGCGGGCACCTGGGCCTGCTGCTCTCGCCGGAGAGCGGCACATGGTGGTGGATGACCCTCTCCGGGCTGGGCCAGGGCACCTTCGCCACTGCGCTGCTGATGGTGAACCTGCGCTCGCGCACCACGCACGGCTCGGCAGTGCTGTCCGGCTTCAGCCAGGGCATCGGCTACGCCGGCGCCGGCGTAGCCCCGCTGCTGTTCGGCGTGGTGCACGAAGCCACCGGGTCCTGGACCGCTTCCTTCGCCATGCTGGGGGCCTGCATCGTGGTGATGCTGGTCGGCGCCGTCATGATCAACGGGCCCAGGAACATCGAGGACCCGCCCGGCACCATCCGTCGAACGAACGTGCGCTACCGCACGAATGACACGGCGCTGCCCAAGACTCTGTCAGCCGGCACCGAGGGTACAGGGTTGGCGAAATAGATAGCGGCCGCCTCCGCCGGGCCGATGCAAGCCGGGAGCCCAGGGTGCCGACTTTAGGACTGCGTGCAGGCCGCTGTGCGCGGCCCGGTTCAACCTCAAGGAACGTGGGCGGGCGCCCGTGACGCTCCGGCGGAAACGTAGGATGAAGGGTGGACTGGGAGGTACATCATGGTTCGCCTGCGCATTGCCGCACGGCTGGTGCTGCCGGCCCTCTGGTTGGGCCTGATTGTCGGCATTTCGCTGATCGAGGCGCCGCTGAAGTTCCAGGCGCCCGGCGTCACCCTTCCGCTGGGGCTGGGCATCGGCAGGCTGGTGTTCACCGCGATGAACATCGTGGAACTCGTCTTGGCCGCGCTGCTGGTGCTGTCGCTGGTGGGGCAGCGCGTAGACCGTCGGTTTTGGGCGCTGGTCGGCGGCGCCGTCGTCGTGCTGCTGGCCAAGGTGATAGTGGTCCGGCCGCTGCTCAACCGCCGGACCGACATGGTGCTGGCAGGCACCGACGACGGGGGTTCCGCGCTGCATTATCTCTACATCGCGGCCGACGGTGTCCTGCTCATCCTGCTGGTCCTGATACTGATCGCCGCGGCACGGCGCTGGCTGCCAGCGGCTGACGCCGTACCGGAGCGGCCCCGGCGCTGAGCCTTCTGCCTGGTTCCGTTACCACTCGCCAGGGAGCGTGTAGGGCCGGGACCACAACGCAATCTGCAGGACCACGGCCTTCAGCCAGGACTGCATCATGGCGTCCACGTCCTCGGCCGGAGCTCCGCCGCGGGCCAGGAACGGCCGCATCGTGGTGACTACGGGCCCGATCAGCGCGATGAGATGCCGCAGCGGGACAACCTGTGTCGACCCGACATGGTCCGTGTCGTTCTTGTGCTCGGGAGTGTGGCGCAGGGCAATCTCATTCTGATAGTCCAGCCACTCCTGGTCGTAGGGCTTGGTGCAGGTGTCCCGGATCCACTGGCCGAACCGCAGGCGGACTGCCGCCAGATAGTCCTCGATCGGCGGGCCGTCAGGCCGGGAAAAGTGGGCCACGAGATGTGGCTGCCCGGCTATGAAGCCGTACCAGACGTCGAGCACGTCCTCCACCTGGCCGTAGAGCACCTCGCCGGCACGGCGTAGCACGGCGGCGTCCTCCTCGCCGAACATGGCGCTTGCTTTGAGCTCCTCGAGCTCGGCCAGAGTAACCGGTGAGTGGGCCACCGTGCCGTACTCGTAGCCTGGAATGCTTGAACCGCTGGATGCATGGACCGACATGGCAGTGCCTCCACTGAAGGATTGGCGAACGGCGACCTGAACGGCCATTTATACTCCGGGTCGCCGCTGCGGTCAACGACGCTTTTAGTTCCCGAAGGCCGGCGGCGCGACTTCGTCCGGCCTGGCCTCCTCCTCATCCTGGCTCCGGACGGCACCGACCGCTTACTTTGCCAGGTACTCCAGCGCCGCAACGACGTGCGCCTGGGTGGCGACCGAGAGTGTCGGGTCGATGGCGGGAGCGAAGAACGGTGAGTGGTTGGCCGGAATGTCTTCGGCGACAGTGCCGTTTTCCACGGCTTTCCGGTAGACGTCGGCCGGGACGGAGCCGACCGTCCAATAGGTGTAGGGCACCCCAAAGGCATCCGGAATCCGGCTGAAGTCCTCGGAGGCCGTGGCGGGTTCGGCGTGGTAGACCTGATCGTCCCCGAAGTGACGGATGAAGGCGGCCGTGATGCGCTCGGTGGTTTCGGCGTCGTTGTTGGTCAACGGGAACTGGTCGTAGTACTCGAACTCCGGGTCGCGGGGCGACCCGGCGGCCGCACACTCGCCGCGGACTATCCGTTCGATCGAGGCCATGATCCGTTCCCGCAGCACCACATCGTACGTGCGCAGGTTCAGCAGCAGCTCCGCACGGTCCGGGATGATGTTCGACTTGGTGCCCGCGTTGGAGGCGCCGACGGTCACCACCGCGAATTCGCCCGGCTTGGTCTCGCGGGACACGATGGTCTGCAGCCGCAGCACGATCGACGCGGCCAGCACCACCGGATCCACGGCGTTGTGCGGCATGGAGCCGTGGGCGCCGCGCCCGTAGACCGTAATCTTCAGGGAGTCGCCGGCAGAGAGGATGGGGCCGGCCGTGGTGCCGATCTTTCCGGCCTCGGTGGGCATCACATGCTGGGCGAAGGCGACGTCGGGTTTGGGAATCCTGGTGGTCAGGCCGTCGTCGACCATTGCCTGGGCTCCGGCGGCAGTCTCCTCTCCCGGCTGGAAGAGCGCCACGTAGGTGCCTGCCCAGCCGTCCCGCTGCGCGGCCATCAGCTTCGCCGCGCCAAGCAAGGACACAACGTGCATGTCATGGCCGCAGGCGTGCATGACGCCGGTGGTCCCGCCGCCGGGAAGCTTCATGGTGGTCTCCGCGGCGTAGTCCAGGCCGGTGGCCTCGGCGACCGGCAGCGCGTCGGTGTCCGCCCGTGCCAGCACGGTGCTGCCGGAACCGTTGGCCAGGACCCCGACGACGCCCGTACCGCCGATCCGCTGGACCTCGTAGCCGAAGCCGGTCAGCTCTGTTGCGATCCGATCGGCGGTGTTGTGTTCTTCCATGCTGAGCTCGGGGTTCCGGTGCAGGTCCTTGTACAGGTCCCGTTGCCAGCCCAGCTCTTGCTCCAGTGAGCCGGCGAGGTCGTCCGTGATCGCCACGTTTGCCCCTCCTAATCCGCCGGCCCGACGTGAGGGCCGGCTGGTTCGGTCGCGGTTTCTCCAACCGTAGGACTTGGCCCATGCAGACACAACGACGGCGGTGGCTTGGGCCGGCGTTATCCCTCACCCAGGCAAGGGTGCCGGCAGGGGCAAGAGCCGGCGGGGCAAGAGCCGGCGGTGCCCCGAATCTAACCGGCTGACATTTCCACCGGCCAGGCGATCAGCTCCAGCACGGACCCGCTGCGCAGCACGGCCAGCGGAAACTCCACGCCGATGGCGTCTGCGAAGAGCAGCCGCTGCAGGCTTTGCGCGTTTGCCACCGGCTGGCCGGCGGCCCGGATCACCAGGTCGCCGGATCGCAGTCCGGCCTGCTCGGCGGGGGAGCCGGGCAGCACCTCGACCACCCGCAGCGCGTTGCGTTCGCCGGTACGCATGATGTCCCGCGCGGACAGCGGCACCGGCGTACTCACCAGGCCAAGGTAGGCGCGCCGCACGCGCCCGTCGGCCAGCAACGCGGAGATGATCCGGCGGGTCGTGGCGTTGATCGGCACGGCCAGGCCAAGCCCGATCCCGGCGACGGCCGTATTGATCCCAATAACCCGTCCGGAGGCGTCGGCCATGGCGCCGCCGGAATTACCCGGGTTCAGCGCGGCGTCGGTCTGGATGACGTCCTCAATCACCCTCCGGTTCCTGCCCGCGGCGACCGGGATGGAGCGCCCCAGCGCGCTGACCACCCCCGCCGTCACCGAGCCGGAGAGGCCCAGCGGGCTGCCCACGGCGACGACCAACTGGCCCACGCGCAGCTTGGAAGCATCGCCCAGCTCGACCGGGCGCGGCACCGTGAGCCGGCCGCGCAGCACGGCCAGGTCGGAGAGTGGATCTGCGCCGACCACGTCAACGTCCGTGCGTGACCCGTCCGCGAAGGCCGCACGGCCGCCGTCGGAGTTGGCCACCACATGCGCGTTGGTGAGCAGGTAGCCGTCTTCCGTGAAGACCACGGCGGAGCCGCCGCCGGACGGGAAGGTCCGGTCCCGGCGTCGTACTTCCATCTGGATGCCCGCCACGTGCGGCGTGACGGTCTCAGCTACGCGCACCACGGACGCCGAATACGAGTCCAGCGGGTCCTGCATGGTGTCCGCGGCCTGTGGTTCGGCATGCGGTTCCGGGATTGTGTTCACGGCCCACCTCCGGGAGTTTTGCTTGCTCTCCATGGAACCGCAGAAACGGCAGGTTTAATCCTGCTGCCGCTACGCCTTCAGTGAACCCGATACGGGCGGTTCTCCGCCGGGTAACCGCGGCGCCTTCCCCACGCCGGCCGGCGGCACATTGCAGCCTGGTCCGGGAGTTAAAACCACGCGACGGCGAGGGGCTGGCTCGCTGCCAGCCGCTCGCCGTCGTTGGTACCCGCGGGGTTTAGAACGGGTACTGTGCGATGTCCGGGCGGACGGTGAGCCACTGGGTCTCGGTGAAGGAGTCCATGTTGGCTTGGTGGCCGCCGATGCGGGAGCCGTTGCCGGAGTTCTTGGTGCCGCCGAACGGGGAGTTGGCTTCGTCGGAGACGGTTTGTTCGTTGATGTGGACCTTGCCCGAATCGACGCGGTCCGCGATCTGCATGGCCAGGCCGACCTCGCCCAGGATGGACAGCGAGAGTCCGTACTCGTTGGCGTTGGCCAATTCCACGGCCTGGTCGATGGTGGAGAACTTCATCACCGGGGCGACCGGGCCGAAGATCTCGTCCTTCCACGCGGTGTTGGCCGGGTCGAGGTCGGCCAGCACGGTGGGGGAGTAGAACGGGCCGTCGTTGGTGCCGCCGGCGGCGAGCCGGGCGCCGGCGGCGACGGCGTCCTGCACGATCGAGTCGATGCGCTTGAGCTGGTTCTCGTCGATGATCGGGCCGAGCGCGACGGTGCCGGTCTTGGGGTCGCCGACCGGCAGGTTCCTGGCCTTCTCGGCCAGCGCGGCGACGTAGTCCTCGTAGATGTCCTCGTGGACGATGTGCCGGCCGGTGGTCATGCAGATCTGGCCCTGGTGCATGAACGAGCCGAACGCGGCGGCGGACGCGGCCTTGGCCAGGTCCGCGCCGGGCAGCACGATCATGGCGTTGTTGCCGCCGAGTTCCAGGTGCGCGCGCTTGAGGTTCCGGGCGGCGGATTCGCCGATCTTGCGGCCGGCGGCGGTGGATCCGGTGAAGGAGATGACGCGCACCTCGGGGGCTTCGACCACGGCGGCGCCGATGTCCGCGCCGCCGGGCAGCAGGGACAGCAGCCCGGCGGGCAGGCCTGCTTCTTCGAAGACGCGCATCAGGGTCACGCCGCCGCACACCGCGGTGCGGGGGTCCGGTTTGAGCAGCACCGCGTTGCCCAGCGCGAGGGCGGGGGCGACGGCGCGGATGGAGAGGATCAGCGGGAAGTTGAACGGCGCGATGACCGAGACCACGCCGACCGGGCGGCGCCGGGCGAAGGACCAGCGGTCCTCGTTGGAGGTGAGCACGTCGCCGGCGGGCAGCGAGGGCAGCGCTGCGGCTTCGTAGCATTCGTTGGCGGCGATGTGGGTTTCCAGGCCGGCCTTGGGGCCGATGCCGCCGGATTCGCGGACGATCCAGGACTGGATTTCCTCCGCGTGTTCTTCCCACAGCGCACCGGCACGACGCAGCACGGCGGAGCGTTCTTCCGGCTTGCGGGCGGCCCATTCCTTCTGCGCCGCGGCAGCCACTGCTGCCGCTTCCTTCACGTCCTCGACCGAGGCCAGCCCGTAGCGGCCCAGGGTCTCGCCGGTGGCCGGCTCCACCGAAGCGGCGGTGCCGGCACCGCCGTCGCGCCAGCCGTTGACATGGATCTTGCCCTCCCACAGGGAGGCATCAAGCAGGGACATATCCCGTCCTTTCAGGTTGATTGCATGGTTGTGCCGGCCGCAGCTGTGCGGCCGTGCGGAGCAGGGTTTCAGCCGGCGGTTTTCAAGACGGCCTTGATGGTCCCGCCGGCGGCGGAATCGGCGATGGCCGTGTCGATCTGGTCGAACCCGTAGTACTTCACCAGCTTGTCGAAGGGGAACCGTCCGGCCTTGTACAGGGCGATGAGCCCGGGGATCAGTTGGGCGGAGGTGCTGGAACCGCCGAGCGTGCCGATGATCCGCTTGCCCCAGAGCGTGCGCAGGTGGTCCACCGAGAACCGCGCCTGAGCCGGAGCCCCGCCGATCAGCACCAGCGTGCCCAGCATGCCCACGGCGTCCGCAGCTTCTTCAACCACCGTGATGTTGCCGGTGCATTCCAGCACGTAGTCGGCCGGGCCGCCGCAGATGCGCTGGATCTCCTCGAGGGCGTTGGTGTTGCCGGAGTTGATGGTGTGGGTGGCACCCAGTTCGCGTGCCAGTTCCAGCCGCGAATCATGCAAGTCGATGGCAATGATGGTGGCAGCGGGCGTGTTCTTCGCGGCCATGATCGCGGCCAGGCCCACCGCGCCGGCTCCGTACACCACCAGCGACTGGCCGGGTTCGGGCTTGGCTGTGTTAAACACCGCGCCGGCCCCCGTCGTAATACCGCAGGCCAGCGGCCCGAGCAGTTCCAGCGGGATGTCCTTGTCCACCTTCACCAGCGACGACGCCAGTGCCAGCGAGTAGTCGGCGAAGGATGACTGGCCGAAGAAGTGGCCGGAGATCTTGCTGCCGTCGGCCCTGGTGTAGGCGGACTGGCCGGCGTCGGGTCCCTTGAACCGGGCACCGCTCACCAGCGCCTCGCCCAGCCGCAGGCAGTACCGGTGCTCGCCGCGCAAGCAGTTCTTGCATTCACCGCAATACGCCCAACCCATGATCACGTGGTCGCCCACGGCAACATTCGTCACGCCGTCCCCGACGGCCTCCACCACGCCGGAGCCTTCATGGCCCAGCACTCCGGGCAGCGGCAGCGGCATGTCGCCGGCCTGGGTGATCAGGTCGGTGTGGCAGAGCCCGACGGCGGCCACCTTAACCAGCACTTCGCCTGGCCCTGGCTCGTCCAGATCCAGCTGCTCGGGGACGAACGGGGCGTCCTTTTTCTCGACCACCCATGCATTGATCTTCATTGCCATGCTCCTTACAGTTTCGCCCGGCTATGTTGATGTCTCACTTGTTCAACGTTTCACTGCGGAGGAAAAGTCCCTGGGAGGCACTTGGAGCGGTTCCGCCTGGACCGCCGCTGTGGAACGGACGCCCTACCGGTCTATCGCAGCGCGGGCGGTGCGGTCCATGGCGGCTTGTGCCGGTAGCCGACGGGGAAAGAGCCGGATGCCAGATCCCCCTCCGACGGTCGCCGACTACGCCGTGGTGCCGATCTCCCGTTCCATCTCGACCGTGCTCATCACCCGGCCGAAGAAGGTGCCGATGGCGTCCAGGGTGGCGGATTGGGCCTTCTCCGACCGGCCGCCGGTGGCGTCCGACAGGAACGCCACCTTGTAGTCGTTCATGTAGGCACTGCGCGCGGTCGATTCACAGCACACCTCGGTCAACGTGCCGGCGATGATCACGGTGTCAACGGTGTTCAGGCCGCGGATGGTCGCCAGGACGCTCTTCAGTTGCGTGTTGTGGAAGGCGTCGTAGCGGTGCTTATCCAGCACGTAGTCGTCGGCTTCGGGCTTGAGTTCCTCGACGATCTCAACTCCGCTGGTTCCGCGGCGCATGCCGGCCGTCCGCAGCCGCTGGTTGTAGGTGGTCTCCAACGGCGAAACGTCGAACGAATCCAGCAGGACGTGACGGGTGTAGATGACCGGGATGCCTGCCTGCCGACAAGCCGCGGCGGCGGTCACCATTTCCGGCAGCCGGTGGCGAGCCATCGGCACTTCCATCGGCGCGCCTTCCAGCACGAAATCGTTCTGCATGTCGATCATCAGCAATGCGGTCCTGGCCGCATCAATGCGCCACATGTTGGCCCCCTGTCGGCTCGGCCGGTCCGGGCATTCTGCCCGCCGGCCCTGAGACCTAGGCTACATGTTCACGCCAATGCCGGCCCCACGGTGACCACCGGGCGGCTAGTCTTGGTCGTCGAGTTCGCGGCGGGCGGCGGCGGCAGCCTTGCGCGTCCGATCGGCGGTCTTGGCCGCGGAAACCAGGTCTTCCTCGGCAGCTTCCATCTTGCGGTCCGTCGAGGCGACCTCACGTTCCAGGTCCTCGATGCGCCTCTTCAGTTCGGCGAGCTCGCCCACCAGTTCGTCCCGCCGGTTCTGCAGTTGGTCCAGCTTGTCCAGCACCTTCTGTTCCGATGCTTCGGCGTCTTCCTTGCGCTGCTCCGCCTTGTCCAGCGCCGCCTGCGCCTGTCGGCGCCGCCGTTCGGCCTCTTCGGCTTCCTGCTTGGCGGCCCGTTCGGCCTTCGCGGCCCGGCGCTCGGCGAGTTCGTCCCGCGAGGATCGCTTCGGCTGGCGCGGTGGCGCCGGCTCGGCACCCGCATCCGGGGGAGCGCCAGCCCCGGGCAGCGCCACCCGGCCGTCCAGGTCCACCGGGTCAATCCCGTTCGACGACAGCGACTCGGTCAGCAGGCCGCTGGTTACGGCCGCCGCGGCAGCGGCATCTGCCATCGCCGCATGCAGTGTCTGCTCCGCCTCCGCGACGGCCGCGGCACTCACCCTTTGCCCGAGCTCATCGGCCAGCTTCCGGCCCTCTGCCGCCACGGCGGCCAACAGTTCCCGGCGCTGGTCGCCCAGTCGGCGCAGCTGTTGCGGATCGAGCTGCTCCTGGGCTTCGCTCATGGCGTGGCCCAGTTCCACGATCCCGGCGATGTCCGCGCTCCGGTGCCGGCTCAGGAGATTGACCAGCCAAGCCGCGGCCGACGGTTTCGCCAGCGCTTTGATCTGCCGGGCCAGTTCCTTGTGGCCGTCCTGGGCTGCCTCCTTGGCCCTCGCGTTGCGAGCCGCGGTGAATTCACCGGGCAACAGCGCGTACAGCTCCCGTGCCGCGCTCTCCAGGTCCATGTGCCCCAGCCTAATAGGAGCGGCCGTCTGCGGTTGTTTGGGCCACGGCTGGCAGGCAGTGCCAGTCCCGGGCCCGTGCGGGCGGCAGCTGTCCCGCTGGCCACCCGCAGCAATGGATTCAGCTGAGGTCAGGGCACGACGCCGAAGCCGCCGCTCCAGCCAATCTTCTCGCTGGCGGCCAAGGTGATCTGCAGGAAGCCCATGGCTTCCAGTTCCCGTGCCCGGGAGAGGGCACCGGCGTCGATAACCCGGAGTCCGGCGGCGGCGACCACCTCGGCCAGCATGGTTTTGGCCTCTGCGTCGTCGCCGGCCACCAGCACGGTGGTGGTGAGCCCGCCGACCGTCCCGGCAACCAGCGTGGCGGCCAAGGTGGTGTTAAAGGCCTTGAGCACCGCCGAGTCCGGCAGCGCGGCGGCTAGTTCCGCGGCCGCGGAGCTGTCCGCCGCCACGGTGAGGGAGTCGAAGGTCTCGAAGTTCAGCGGGTTGGTGATGTCCACGACCACCTTGCCGGACAGCTGCCCGGAGCGCTTACCGAGGATGTCGGCCAGGGCGGGATAGGGCACGGCCAAGACGACGATGTCACCGGTGACCGGCTTGTCCTCGTCGGAGTGGCCGAGCATCTCGACGGTGTTGCCGCCCTTGGTGACGACCCCGGAAATGGCCTGGCCCATCTTTCCGGTACCGATAACGCTGACGTGTGCCATGGAATGCTCCTCGATCACGGATGGATACTGGAAGACGCAGCCAAGACGCTAGCGGCAGAAGCAGGGGCAGTCAACGGCTACCGGGACTTCCTGGTCTCCCTGTCGTTGGCCTTGCGCAGCGCATCCACCAGCTCCGACTTGTCCATCTTCGACCGGCCGGGGACATCAAGCTTCTTGGCCAGATCGTAGAGGTGCTGCTTGGAGGCGTTTGCGTCCACCCCGCCCTTGGTTTCCCGCGAGGTGCCGGCGCCGCCCTCGGCTTGCGGGTCGGAGGGGCCCTTCTTTTCCTTCGGCTCCCAGTGGTCGCCCACCTTCTCGTGCGTGTGCTTGAGCGCGCTGTAGGCCACGCGGTGGGCACGTTCCTCGTCGCCGTACGTTTCGGCGGCGGAATCGTGGGCTTCCGCGAAAGTTTCCTGGGCCTTCTGGCCCGACCGCCGCAGTGTGCTGGGCAATTCGCTCTGCTTCGGCTTGCCGCTCTTCGTCGTCTTCGGCATCTGGACCACGTCCCTTCAGAAAGGTTTGTTCGCCATTCCTCCTCCAACGTGGCACAGTTCGCCGGCCCTGCCAAGGGAGATGCGGCGCCTGTGGAAATCGGAACAACCACGGCGGAGCAGCCGCCTGCCGTCGGCGCACTTTCGCGATGCCGGAGGACGCAACGGGCAGCGGCACAATGGAAGGGTGAGCCAGTCAGCCCCGCAGGAACCCGCGCACCGCCACGTCCTTTTCGACCTGGCCGCGATGGGTGCGGGGCTGGTCTTCGCCGATTCCCTGGATGACTTGGCCGCTGCCCTGACGGGCAGCCCGGTTGGGGCGGGTGCCGGCGGGCCCGCAACCACCGGAACCCGGGCCGGCACCGCCGTCGTGCAGGCTCCGCCGGGCACGGGCAAGACGACCCTGGTCCCGCCGCTGGTCGCCAACCTGGTGGCCGGTAGTGCACCGGGCCGCCGGCCGCGCATCGTGGTCACCCAGCCCCGCAGGGTCGCGGCCCGTTCAGCCGCCAGGCGCCTGGCAGCCCTGGATGGCAGCCAGCTTGGCGGCCGCGTCGGTTATACGGTGCGCGGCGAACGCCGGGCGGGTCCGCAGACCCTGATCGAATTCGTCACGCCGGGAATCCTGCTGCGCCGGCTGCTCACCGATCCCGGCCTGGACGGGACGGACGCGGTGATCCTGGACGAAGTGCATGAGCGCGGCCTGGAGACCGACCTGCTGGTCGGCATGCTCGGCGAGGTCCGCCAGTTGCGCGGGGATCTCACGTTGGTGGCGATGTCGGCCACCCTGGACGCGCCGCGCTTCGCCGCCTTGATCGGCGGGGACGACGGCGCCGGGCCGGCCCCGGTGGTCGACTGCCCTTCGGCGCTGCATCCCTTGGAGGTGAGGTGGGCTCCTGCCTCCGTGCCACGGCTGGACGGGAGGGGAGTTGCCCGCGGTTTTTTGGACCACGTTGCCTCCACCGCCGCGGCCGCGCATGCCGCGGCGCTCGCGGACGACCCCTCGGTGGACGCCCTGGTCTTCGTGCCGGGAGCCTGGGAAGTGCAGCAGGTGGCCGCGCTGATCCGGGACAGGGTCCGCGGCGGCACCGGCACCGATGTACTGGAACTGCACGGCCAGGCCGACACGGCCACGCAGGACCGCGCCGTTTCCGGCCGGGAGCCCGGCGGTGCCCCGCGCATCATCGTCTCCACCTCTCTGGCCGAGTCCTCGCTCACCGTGCCGGGCGTGCGGTTGGTCGTCGACTCCGGGCTGTCGCGCGAACCCCGCCGGGACGCGGCCCGCGGCATGTCCGGGCTGGTGACGGTGTCAGCCTCCCGCGCTTCCGCCGACCAGCGCGCCGGCCGCGCCGCCCGCCAGGGTCCGGGCACCGTGGTGCGCTGCTACGAGCCGAAAACCTTTGGCGCCGCGCCCGCCCATCCCACCCCGGAGATCGCCGTCGCCGACCTCACCAGTGCCGCCTTGGTGCTGGCCTGCTGGGGTGCCCCGGGCGGCGAGGGGCTGCAACTTCCGGACGCGCCGCCGGCGACGGCCATGGCGGACGCCGTGCGCACTTTGCATGAGCTGGGCGCTACTGACGACGGCGGCCGTGCCACCGATTTGGGGCGTGTCCTCTCCCGGGTCCCGGCCGACCCCCGGCTGGGCCGGGCGCTGCTAGATGGCGCGGCGGCAGTGGGCCGGCAGGTTGCCGCCGAAGTAGTCGCCATGGTCTCCGGCGAGGAGCGGGCACCCGGTGCCGACCTCACGGTGCTGCTGTCCCGGCTGCGTTCGGCAGGCCGCGGCGACCCCGCCGCCCGGCGCTGGCGGGAGGAGGCGCATCGGCTGGAGGGCATCGCACGGCAGGAGGGCACCGCCGTCGTCCCTTCCACCGGCGATATGGGCGGTTCGGAACGTGCCGGCTTCGTGGTGGCGCTGGCCTTCCCCGAACGGGTCGCCCGCCGCGTGCCCGGTCCCGGGCAGACCTACCTGCTGGCGTCCGGAACCCGGGCCGGGCTGCCGTCCGGCAGTCCCCTGGCCGGGCAGGAGTGGCTGGCTGTGGCCGAGGTGTCCCGGGCGCAAGGCCGCGACGCGGCAGGCACCGGGGCGGTGATCCGCGCCGCCGCCCCGTTGACGGGGGAAACGGCGGCAGCGGCGGCCCAGCACCTGATGACAGACCGGGTGGAGGCGCGCTTCGAGTCGGGCAAACTTGCGGCCCGCCGGGAACGCAGGCTTGGCGCCATCGTGCTGTCCTCGGCACCGGTCCGGCCGTCGCGGGATGAGGGCCGGGAGGCGGTAGCGCGGGCCCTGGAAGACGGCGGGCTGGACATCCTTGGCTGGTCGGAAGCAGCCCGGGGGCTGCGCCGCCGGCTGGCCTTGCTGCACCGCGAACTGGGCGCGCCCTGGCCGGACGTCGCCGACGCAGCGCTGCTGGGACGGCTGTCCGATTGGCTGGCTCCGGAACTGGAGGCGCTGGGCGGCGGGAAGCCGGCCGCCGCAGTGGACCTGGCCGAGCCGCTGCGCCGGCTGTTGCCCTGGCCGGAAGCGACCCGGTTCGATGAGCTAGCGCCGGAGCGGCTTGAGGTTCCCAGCGGTTCACGGGTGCGGATCGACTACCCGGAACGTGACGGGGGAGAGCGCCCGGTGGTGGCGGTCAAACTGCAGGAGTGTTTCGGCTGGGCGGACACGCCCCGGCTGGTGGGCGGGCGGGTTCCCGTGCTGTTCCACCTGCTCTCGCCGGCCGGCAGGCCGCTGGCCGTCACCGATGACCTGGCGTCTTTCTGGTCCGGTCCCTATGCGCAGGTCCGCGCCGAGATGCGCGGCCGCTACCCGAAGCACCCGTGGCCGGAGGATCCGTGGACCGCGCCGGCCACCGCGCGGACTAAACACCGGAGGTAACGGCCGGACAGTGCCGCCAGGGCGGACTGCCGCGCGCGTGCCTCTCCGGCCGTTCGGCGGGCGCCTGCCGCCCCGGCCGGGCGGACTGCGGCCTTCAAGCGGGTCTTTCCGGCCCGGTCCCAGTCAGCGGATGAAGTGGCGGGAGATGAGCAGCCGCTGGATCTGGTTGGTCCCCTCGAAGATCTGCATGACCTTGGCCTCGCGCATGTACCGCTCGGCCGGGAAGTCCCGGGTGTAGCCGGCCCCGCCCAGCACCTGTACGGCGTTGGTCGTCACGCTCATCGCGTTGTCGGTGGCCACCAGCTTGGCGATCGAGGCCTCCCTGCCGTAGGGGAGGCCGGCGTCCTTCAACCGCGCCGCCGCCAGGTACATGGCGCGCGCGGTTTCCACCTCCACCGCCATGTCGGCGATCAGGAAGGCCAGCCCCTCGTGCTCGATCAACCGCTTGCCGAAGGCCTCGCGCTCGTTGGCGTAGGCGGCGGCCAGGTCCAGCGCGGCCTGGCCGAGCCCGGCAGCCACCGCCGCAATGCCCAGCCGGCCGGAGTCCAGCGCCGCGAAGGCGATCGCCAGGCCCTGGCCTTCCTCGCCGATCAGGCGGTTCGCCGGAACGTACGCGTCGTCGAAGTTCATCGTCGCCGTGGTGGAGGCTGTCAGCCCCATCTTGTGCTCCGGCGGGGCCGCACTCAGGCCTTCGGTGTCGGCCGGAACCAGGAAGCAGGAAACACCGTGCCGCGGATCATCGGACGTCCTGGCCATGACCGTGTAGAAATCGGCCTCGCCGGCGTGCGTGGTCCAGGCCTTCGCGCCGCGGATCAGGTAGCCGTCGCCCTTCCGGATGGCGCGGGTGCGCATCGCCGCGGGGTTGGAGCCCGCGTGCGACTCGGAGAGGCAGTAGGCACCCAAGGTGTCGCCCGAAAGCATGTCCGGCAGCCAGGTTTTGCGTTGCGCATCGCTGCCGAAATGCACCAGCGGGAAGCAGGAGAGGGCATGGACGCTGACGCCGACCGCCACGCTGCCCCACGCGGCGCCGAGTTCCTCCAGGACCTGCAGGTAGACCTCGGCCGGCTGGCCGCCTCCGCCAAACTCCTCCGGGTACGGCAGGCTGAGCAGCCCGGCTTCCCCCAGCATCCGGAAGACCTCGCGCGGGAACCGTTCGGCGGCCTCGGCCGCGGCCGCCTGCGGCAGCAGCTCGCGGTCCGCGATGTCGCGGACCAGCTCGATCAGGTCCTGTGCTTCCTCCGTCGGCAACAACCGTTGCACAACCATCGCCACTCACCCCTCCGGCTACCGGCCTGGGTGCGGACCGGCGCCTGGATTGCCGCAGTCAGGCCGGGTTCGCCGGGCCGCTGCGGTGCGTCCACGTCATTGCGTGAGTCAACTACAACACGGCAACAGAGGCCTGACAAGCATGATCCCCGGCGTGTGTGCGGGCGGGTCTCCAGCGGGTGTCCGGGCCGATCGAACGGTGCTGACAGGCAGCAGGAGCAGTCGCTGGACATCGGCGACGGCCGGGATCCTCCGGGCGGCCTCGATCCTCCAGGGCGGCCGAGCTGTGCCAGAACGGCCTTCCGCGACGGGCCTGTGTCGACTATCGGCCGCTCTGGAGCTTGGCGCGGAACGCCAGCCATCTTTCGTCGGCTGCTTCCGGCCTGGGGCCCCGCGGCACACGTTTACACGGGCTTGAGGCAAACGCGCGCTGCCAGCTGTCGCGGGAGCCCCGCGCCGCCGCCCCGCCGCACCAACACCCGCACCCGGGCCTTGGAGCTCCGGCGGGGCCGGCTTCGCGTTGACGGGTGACCGCGGGAGGCGGGAAGCGTAGGCTGGGAAGCGAGTCCTGCAGCAGCAGAAAAAAGGTGATGTGCCATGGACCGGACGTGGAAGCGCTGGCTGCCCGCCGCCGTCGTGCCCGCGGTGATTGCCGGCGGAGTGCTCACCGGTTCCCTGCAGGCCAACGCCGCAACCGATTTGCCGGACAAGACCCCGCAGCAGCTGCTGGAGCTGGTGGCGGACAGCGACGTCCGCGCGCTCTCCGGCACGCTGGAACAGGACTCCGCGCTGGGACTTCCGGAACTTCCCGAGGACCTGCCCGCGGACGAGGGCGGCGACGTGGCCGCGGCCCTGGAGCTGCTGACCGGTTCCCGCACCGCCCGCGTCTACCTGGACGGGCCGGATCAGGCCCGGCTGCAGCTCTTCGACCGCTTTGCGGAGCGCGACGTGATCCGCAACGGCACCGAGGCCTGGCTGTACAGCTCCAAGGAGAACGAGGCGGTCCGCCTGACGTTGCCCGCCTGTGCGGACGACGGAAAGGAAGACGACGGCGGTGCACCCCATCCGGGTGGGGCCTACACCCCCGAACAGCTCGCCGAGCACCTGCTGGCCAAGATCGGCCCGGAAACGAAGGTGTCCGTCGGCGCCGATACCGAGGTCGCCGGGCGCAGCGCCTATCAGTTGCTGGTGGAGCCGAACAGCACGGCCACGCTGGTGGGATCCGTGACCGTCGCCGTCGACGCCGAGACCGGCCTGCCGCTCAGCCTCCGGGTCGCTGCCCGGGGACAGCAGGACCCGGCGTTCCAGCTGGGCTTCAGCAAGCTAAGCCTCGAGGCCCCGGACCAGAGCCTGTTCGAGTTCACCCCGCCGCCTGGAGCCAGCGTCACCGAAAAGGCCGTGCCGCGGCACGGAGAGCAGTCACGGTCCGGACGCCATGGCCCGCACGGCGGCGGCGCTGCCGCGCTGAGGGATGACGTCATCCTGCACGGCACCGGCTGGGAAACCGTTGCGGAAGTCCCCGCGGGGGCCCTGCCGGAGGGCTGGGAAGACTCGCCCTTGCTCGCCCAGGCCACCGATGCGGTGGACGGCGGCCGGCTGATCTCCACCGCCCTGGTCAACGTGTACCTGACCGACGATGGCCGCGTTCTGGCCGGGTCGGTCCCGTTCGAGTCGTTGCAGGCAGCCGCGGAGGCCCGGTGAGCGGCAGCGGCAACCCTGCCGCGCTGGTCATCGAAACCTCCGGACTGACCAAACGCTTCGGCCGGCAAACCGCCGTCGACTCCCTTGACCTGGCCGTCCCGCACGGTTCCGTCTTCGGGTTCCTGGGACCCAACGGCTCGGGGAAAACCACCACCATCCGGGTCATGCTCGGGCTGGCCGCAGCCACCAGCGGGAGCGTCCGGATCTTCGGGCAGGACATGCCCGGCTCTTTGCGGGACGTGCTTCCGCGGGTCGGAGCCCTGATCGAAGGCCCGGCCTTCTACCCCTTCCTGTCCGGCGCCGCGAACCTGCACCGGCTGGACACCGCGGACCGTTATGCCCCGTCAAACACCCGGCGGGAGAGGATCGGCAGGGCGCTGGAGCGCGTCGGCCTGACCCACGCCGCGGACAAGAAGGTGCGCGCCTACTCGCTGGGCATGAAGCAGCGGCTGGGCATCGCCAACGCCCTGATGATGCCGCGCCAGCTCCTGGTGCTGGACGAGCCCACCAACGGGCTCGACCCGCAGGGCACCCGCGAAGTCCGCAGCCTGGTCCGTTCGCTGGCGGGGGAGGGCACCACGGTATTCGTGTCGAGCCACCTGCTCTCCGAGGTGGAGCAGATCTGCACGCATGCGGCCGTCATGCGCGCCGGCAAGCTGGTTGCGCAGGGGGCCCTGGATGATGTGCGCCGGGCGGGCCTCACCCACGTGAGCGTCCAGACCCCCGACGTCGCGGCGGCGCGCGGCGTGCTGCGCCGGTTGGGCCTTGAACCAGAGGGCCCGGACGCCGCACTCGACGGACACGTGAACGCCCCGATGAACCAGGGCGGACTGCTGCCCGAGCACATCGCCGCCGCCCTCGTGGCGGACGGCGTGCGGATCCGCGGGTTCACCGTGGAGGCAAGCAGCCTCGAGGACCGGTACGTGGAGCTGACGGGGGAGGGCTTCGACGTTGTCCAGTGAGCAGCAGCCCGGCCCGGGCGGCCACCGCCGGGTGGGGCCCGAGATTGTGGAAGTCGAGGCCCCCGCCGAGGAAAACCCCGGCGCTTCGGCGGCCCATCCGGTCGAGGGACCCGAAGGCGGTAAGTCCGCCGGTTGGGCCCTTTTCGGTTCCGAGCTCAGCGTGCTCTTCCGCCGCGGCCGGACGTGGGCCATGCTGCTGGCCTTGGCCGCTGTCCCGACGCTCATCGCGGTGGTGGTCCGGTTCGCTGCGGACGAGGACGGGCCAGGCGGCGGGCCGCCGTTCCTCAACCGGATCACGGAGAACGGGCTGTTCGTGGCGCTGACCGGGCTGGTGGTGTCCATCCCGTTGTTCCTGCCGCTGACCGTCAGCGTCGTTTCCGGGGACACGATTGCCGGCGAGGCGGGCCACGGCACCCTGCGCTACCTGCTCAGCGCCCCCGCCGGCCGCCTGCGGCTGCTGGCCGTCAAGTACGGCGCGGCGGTGGCCTTCTGCGCTGCCGCGGCGCTCGCCGTCGCGGTCACGGGTGCGCTGGTTGGCGGCCTGCTCTTTGGCATCGGGCCGGTGACTCTGCTGTCCGGCGACACGATTGGCGTCGGCGAGTCCCTGGCTCGCCTGCTGCTGGTGGCCGCCTACGTTGCCTTGTCACTGGCAGGGCTGGCGGCCATCGGGCTCTTCATTTCCACCCTCACCGAAGTCCCCGTGGGCGCCATGGCGGCGACGGCAGTGCTGGCCGTCGTCGCCCAGATCGTCGGCGCCCTGCCGCAGCTGGAATGGCTGCACCCGTGGCTGTTCACCCACCACTGGCTCAGCTTCGCCGACCTGCTGCGCCAGCCCATCTCCTGGGACGCCTTCGGCGCCAACGCACTCCTGCAGGGCGGCTATATCGCCGTTTCCTGCGCCCTCGCCTACGGCCGTTTCAGCACCAAGGACGTGCTGTCCTAGAGTCAGTCGCCGCGGAGGCGGACGATAGCTGTCCGCCGCTGGTTGAGGTTTGGTTACGACATCCCGGCCTTTTCGTCGGGCTGATGGATGCCGATGGTGTTGTTTTCCGTGTCCAGGTAGTAGCCCTGCCAGGCCATTCCCGGCAGCGCGTACTTCGGCAGGGCCGTTTGGCCGCCCGCATCCAGGATCTTCCGTTCGGTCGCGTCGTAGTCATCCACCTCCATGGTGACCACCCAGGCGTTGGTACCCTGGCCGGTGGCAGGCGCCGGGGCGGGACGCTGCATGAGGCCCCCGTTGATGCCGGCCTGGTCCTCCGGGCCGGTCACGACCCCAAAATAGGGAGTGCCCGTGACCTGCGAATAGTCCTCGAACGTCCACCCGAAAACGGTCGAGTAAAAATTCTTTGCTCGTTCCAAGTCATCAGCCTGAATCTCGAAGTGAACGGGGCGGGCCATGGTGACTCCTTAGCTCAGGGGCGGAAGCTGATGCTCTCCATTCATGCGGCCCCGAGGGCACAAGTCAAGGAGGCATCAACGAATCGGGTTCGATCGCCGATGGCTGCCGGTCGACCTGGGCGACCCTCGCGCGAAGGCTATTAAGCCAGACGGTGGCGCCCGGTTCCACGGCTCCAAGGAAGCCAGCTACGGGTGCGGCGTGGCTTGCCCAGGTGGCCTTCCTTTTCCAGCGGATCGGCCGCGTCATCCGGAAGATGCCGATCCTCACCGGCAACAATGTGCCCTGTTCCGGGGCCGGGTATCTGGGCCGCTGCCAGATTCGGCATCCCCATGCTGTCCCCGGACCCATGGACAGGCTTAGGTCCCATCCGCTCCATGTTCGCCACCGGATTGGCTTCCGGCCGTTCCTGATTTTCCCGCATGGTTGGCCCCCATTGCCGCTCAGTAAGTCCCCTGCGGCCAGAGTAAACCGGATAACCCGGAAATGGGGGAGAATCCCGAAAATTTATTGGCTGGAAGGGCCGGCTGCTGCGACAGCGCTGGCAAGCGGGCGACCAAACGCCAGCGGTGGGCCGGCTCCAAGAGCCGGCCCACCGTCGTAATGCTGGGTTTTGAGGTTTAGAGCTGCGTGCCGATGGGGCCGCTGTCATTCACTTCTCCGCGCCAGGCGCCGGTTTCGGTGCCGCGGGTTTCGATGAACTCCTTGAACTTGCGCATGTCCGACTTCACTTGCTTGTCGTCGATGTTCAGGGCGGCGCCGACCTTCTCGGTGAAGGTTTCCGGATCCCACTCGAAGCGCACCGAGACCTTGGTGCTGTCGGCACCCAGCGGGCTGAACGTGACGACGCCGGCGTGGGACTTGCCGTCGACGCTGCGCCAGGCGATGCGCTCGTCCGGCTGCTGTTCGACGATTTCGGTGTCGAACTCGCGCTCCACGCCGCCGACCTTGGTCTTCCAGTGGTTGGTGGTGTCGGTCAGCTGGGTCACGGACTCAACGCCGGACATGAAGTTCGGAAAGGATTCGAACTGCGTCCACTGGTCGTACGCTGTGCGGACCGGAACGGCTACATCAATGGTTTCTTCCACGGTTTGCATCAGTTGCCTCCTTTGGAATCGGGCCAGGGCCGCTGTTGCGCCCCTTGAGGTGGCCTCGTTGCCTACGCTACACAGGCTGGTGAAAGGTGACAACTCGATAGACAGCTTGCTGATCATTTTCCGCAGTACGTAGGGTGGCGTGTGTAGCTGTCGCAGAGTCACCCGGCAGGAGTGAATCATGCGCGCTGTAGTGTTCGAGGAATTCAAGACTTTCCCCACCATCAAGGATGTGGAGCGGCCAAAGCCCCGGGCCGGGGAGGTGCTGCTGAAGGTCGCTGGCGCCGGAGCGTGCCACTCCGATGTCGCGATCTACAACGACTTCGAGGCCGGCGGCCCGGGAGCGGTGCCGCCGCCGTTCACACTCGGCCATGAAAACTCCGGGTGGGTCGAAGAGCTCGGGGAGGGCGTGGAAGGCTTCAACGTCGGCGATGCCTATCTGGTGTACGGGCCGATCGGCTGCGGGCACTGCAAGGCGTGTTCGCGCGGCCAGGACACCTACTGCGAGAACGCGGCCAAGATGCCGTACCTCGGCGTGGGGCTGGGGCGCGACGGCGGGATGGCCGAGTACGTCAGCGTGCCGGCGCGGAACCTGGTGCCGCTGGGCGACGCCGATCCGGTGGCCGCGGCGCCGCTGGCCGACGCGGCGCTGACTCCGTACCACGCCATCAAGCAGTCGCTGCCGCACCTGGCCGGCGGCGGCAAGTACGCGTTGGTCATCGGGCTGGGCGGCCTGGGCCAGATCGCCGTGCAGATCCTCAAGGCGCTGACCGGCGCCACCGCCATCGCCACCGACATGAAGGAAGAGGCAATGCGCAAGGCCGAAGAGGCCGGCGCCGTGACCGTTCCCGGCGGCGAGGGGCAGGCCGAGCGGATCCGCGAAATCACCGGCGGCCGCGGCGTCGATGCCGCGTTCGACTTTGTGGGTGTGGGTCCCACCGTCAAGACCGCCGCCGCTTCCATGGCCCGGCTGTCCAGGCTGACGGTGGTGGGGATCGCCGGCGGCACGTTGGAGTGGAGCTTCTTCACCAACCCGTACGAGTCCGTCATCACGAACACCTACTGGGGCACCATCGAGGACCTGCACGAAGTCGTGGACATGTACAAGGCCGGGCAGATTGTTCCGGAGATCGAGCGCTACAGCATGGACGATGCGCTGGAGGCCTACCGCAAGCTGCAGGCCGGCGAACTTAGCGGCCGCGCCGTGGTGGTCCCGCACGGGAGCTAGGGAATTGACGTACCGGCGGCGGGGTTGTGGCGGATATGAAGCGAATCGGTTTCCTGTCCTTCGGCCACTGGAGCCCCGCCGTCGGCTCGCCGGTTCCAACCGCCGGCGAAGGGCTGCTGCAGAGCATCGACCTTGCCGTTGCGGCTGAGGAAGTTGGGGTGGACGGCGCGTATTTCCGTGTGCACCACTTCGCGCGGCAGCAGTCCTCGCCGTTTCCGCTGCTGGCTGCGATTGCCGCTCGGACCAGCCGGATCGAGGTCGGCACCGGCGTTATCGACATGCGCTATGAAAATCCGCTGTACATGGCGGAAGAGGCTGCGGCCACGGACCTGATCAGCGGCGGCCGGCTGCAGTTGGGCATCAGCCGCGGGTCGCCCGAGCCGGCGCTGAACGGTCCGGCAGCCTTCGGGTACCGGCCGGCCGAGGGCGAGAGCGATGCGGACATGGCCCGGCGCCACACCACGGTGTTCCGTCGGGCCATCACGGGTGCTGGCATGGTTCCCGCCGACCCGAACCACCTCCAGGGCAGGCATGCCGGCATGCTTCCGGTGGAGCCCACCTCCCCCGGGCTGCCGGAGCGGATCTGGTGGGGTGCCGGATCCCGAGCCACCGCAGTGTGGACCGCCGAGCAGGGCATGAACCTGATGAGCTCCACCCTGCTGATCGAGGACACCGGCGTGCCCTTCGACCAACTGCAGGCCGAGCAGATCCACCTGTTCCACGAGGCGTGGCAGAAGGCCGGCCACGCGCATGCTCCGCGGGTGTCGGTCAGCCGCAGCGTGATGCCAATTGTCGACGACGAGGACCGCCGTTACTTCGGGCTGCGCGGCCAGGCCGACCAGCACGACCAGGTCGG
This sequence comes from Arthrobacter sp. Y3221048, assembly GCF_059092685.1. Classification (NCBI taxonomy): domain Bacteria; kingdom Bacillati; phylum Actinomycetota; class Actinomycetes; order Micrococcales; family Micrococcaceae; genus Arthrobacter; species Arthrobacter sp. Y3221048. Next base: position 126,801 of record NZ_JBNHHX010000002.1, read on the forward strand.
CATACTGGACGGCGCCCGCTCAAGGTTCGGCAAGAGCTACATCGGCGAGCCGGACAAGATCGGCGCCGACCTGGCCGTGGACCAGGCCGTGCAGGCGGCGGATACGGTGCTGTTGACGGTGCCGAACTACCTGGGCGTGGCGTACAACGCCAAGTTGTTGGACAACATCGTGCGGCACGTGGCACCGGCCGCCGGCTGGCGCTGAGACCCGGGCGACGTCATCCGGGCCGGCGGGCGCCGGGACCCGGTCGACGCACTACAACAGCACGTCGTTCAGGTCGTAGGAGACCGGCTCGTCCAGTTGCCCGTAGGTGCACGACTCCGGATCGCGGTCCGGCCGCCAGCGGACGAACTGCGCGGTGTGCCGGAAGCGTTCGCCCTCCATGTGGTCGTACTTGACCTCGAGCACCCTCTCCGGCCGCAGCGGCACTAAGGACAGGTCCTTGCCGCCGCTCCAGCGGCTGCCTTCGGTCGTCAGGGGAGTCCGCTTGCCGGCCTCGTGCTGCTCACGGTTCCAGGGGTGGCCGTCCGCATCGGCAATCAGCGGCTGCAGCTCCTCGAACAGCTCCTGGCGGCGTTTCATGCTGAACGCCCCAGCCACTCCCACGTGCACCAGGGTTCCGCCGTCGTTGTACAGGCCCAGCAGCAGCGACCCCACCAGGCCGGGCCCGCTCTTGTGCACCCGGTAGCCCGCGACCACGCAGTCGGCGGTGCGCTCGTGCTTGATCTTGAACATGCTCCGCTTGTCCGGCTGGTATTTTCCGTCCAGCGGCTTGGCCACCACGCCGTCCAGCCCGGCGCCCTCGAACTCACCGAACCACCGTTCGGCCACCGCCGGGTCCGTGGTGGCCCGGGTCAGGTGGATGGGCTTGACGACGGCGGAGAGCGCCTTCTCCAGCGCGGCCCGCCTTTCCTCGAAGGGACGGGAGGTCAGATCGTCGTCGCCGAGGGCCAGCAGGTCGAAGGCCACGAACCGGGCCGGTGTTTCCGCCGCGAGGAGCTTGACCCGGCTGGCCGCCGGATGGATGCGCTGCTGCAGCATCTCGAAGTCCAGCCGGTCGCCGCTTTCGCCCACCAGGATGATTTCCCCGTCCACCACGCAACGCTCGGGCAACTGCTCGCGGACTGCGTCCACCAGTTCGGGGAAGTAACGCGTCATGGGCTTTTCGTTCCGGCTGCCGATCTCCACTTCGTCGCCGTCGCGGAAGATGATCGAACGGAAGCCGTCCCACTTCGGCTCGTACGTCATTCCGCCGTCGGGTATCTTGGCCACGCTTTTGGCCAGCATGGGCGGAACGGGCGGCATTACGGGCAGGTCCATGCGCCCATTCTCGGTGCTGTCCCAGCCAGTGTCCATGACCTCGCGGACACGGACGACGCCGGAACGGGAAGGAAACCCTGCCGGCATGCGGAACTTTGGCTGCTTTACCCGTCTGCAGGCCGCTGGCCGGCGATGGGTGTCCTGAAGGCTGCAGACCCGGCGGGAGACCTACCTGTGGAGGCCTTAACCCCGGCGATAGATGTCCGCCACCGGACACTGGAAGGGATCGGAAGCGGCTATTCCTACGGCGCCCAAGTAGCGGACTATGGCCGCGTAGGATGCCAGCAGGCTGGTCTCCGTGTAGGGGATCGAGTGCTCGCGGCAGTATTGGCGAACCAGCGGCGCCGCCTTGCCCAAGCAGGGACGGGGCATGTCAGGGAATAGGTGGTGTTCGACCTGACGGTTCAGGCCGCCCATCAGCAGGTCCATGATCCAGCCGCCGCGGATGTTGCGGGAGGCCGTCACCTGGCGGGTGACGAAGTCCGGCCGGCTGGATTTGGAATAGATCGGCATGCCCTTGTGGTTCGGCGCGAACGACGCGCCCATGTAGAAGCCGAAAACCGCCATCTGCACGCCGATGAACGCGAACGCCTGCCCTAACGGGAGCAACCAGAAGACAACCGTTAGCAGCACCGCGGCGCGGGCCACGAGGATGCCCAGCTCCAGCCAGCGGTGCTCCACCTTGCCCTGCCGGATCAGGTACTTGAAGGAATCTGCATAGAGGCTGAAGCCCAGGAACGGCAGCAGCGGGAACAACAGGTAGCCCTGGAGCCGCGTGACACGGACCATGGCGCCGCGGCGGCCGGCCGCAGCATCCGGATGGAAGGCGATAGAACCTGTCCTGATGTCCGGGTCCTTGTCCACGGTGTTGGGAAATCCATGGTGCTTGGTGTGTTTGCGCATCCACATGGCGTAGCTGATGCCCACCAGGCAGGTGCCAACCAGGCGGGCAGCCCACTCGTTGACCCGCTTGGTCTTGAAGACCTGCCAATGGGCAGCTTCATGGGCGAGAAAGGCGAACTGCGTCAACAGGATGCCCATGCCGGCCGCGATCAGAAGCTGGAACCAGCTGCTCCCGAGCAACGAGAATCCCGTCCAGGCCGCGGCCAGCAGCATCGTGAGCACTGCGAAAAGGGTGATGTAGTAGCCCCTGCGGCGGGTCAGCAAGCCGGCGGACTTCATGCGGGCCATGAGTGCCAAGTACCCGGCAGCAATACTGTTGGGTGCGCGGGACGGAGCTGGTTCGCGAGCGAAATTGGGCTGGGGAGCCGTATTGGTCTGGGGCTTGGGCTGAAAGTCCATGACATGCCTTGCGTCCGGCGGGTTGATAAAGTCGGTGCAGCCGGCCGTAAAGCTTCAGCACCAGTCTTGTGAACTTACCGCCGCTGCGCCAGGTTGTCACCGCTGAGGGCCGTCCGGGCCACCATCCGGGGCCATTTTTTTGTTCCTTCGCCGCAAGCGACCGCTGCTGCGCTTTTCGAGGCGCTGTCGCGAGCGTAGATGGACTTTAGGCGATCACAAATCAGCGGGCCCCTTCCCACGCGTGGGAAGGGGCCCGCTGATCGTTCGATGCCGGACCGTTTAGTCGGCGATGTAGAACAGGCGCTTGTTGACGAACTCGTCCATGCCCAGCGGGCCGAGCTCGCGTCCGAAGCCGGAGCGCTTCACGCCGCCGAACGGAATGTCTGCGCCTTCACCGACTCCGTTGACGTTGGCCATGCCAACCTCCAACTGCTGGGCGATCTTGCGGGCGCGCTCCTCGTCGGTGGAGAAGACGGCGCCGCCCAGGCCGTAGTCGGTGTCGTTGGCCAGTTCCAAGGCTTCCTCGTCGCTGCTGACCTTGTAGACCACGGCCACCGGGCCGAAGAGCTCTTCGCGGTAAGCGCGCATTTCCGGAGTGACGCCGGTCAGGACGGCCGGGGCCAGGTATGCACCGGGGCCATCGTGCAGGGTGCCGCCGGCGTGCAGGGTGGCGCCCTTGTTGACGGCGTCCTTGAGCTGCTCGGCCAGCCCTTCGGCGGCGGCCCGGGAGGAGAGCGGAGCGAAGGTGCCCTCGGCTTCTTCGGCCGGGTTGCCGGGCTTGAGATCCTTCGCCAGGTTGGTCAGCTCCGCCACGAAGTCGTCGAAGATGTCCTCCATGACGATCATGCGCTTGTTGGAGTTGCAGGCCTGCCCGGTGTTCTCGATGCGGGTGGCCCACGCTTGGGCGGCAGCCGCCTTCACGTCGTCGGTGTCCAGCACTACGTAGGGGTCGGAACCGCCCAGTTCCAGCACGGCCTTCTTCAGGTTCTTGCCGGCCAGCTCGCCGATGATGGCGCCGGCCCGTTCGGAGCCGGTCAGCGAGACACCCTGCACGCGCGGGTCGGCGATGATGTCCGCGATCTGCTCGTGGCTGGCGAAGAGGTTGATGTACACGCCGTCGGGCACACCGGCGTCGTCCATGATCTTCTGGATGGCCAGGGCCGAGCGGGGGCAGGTCTCGGCGTGCTTGAGGATGATGGTGTTGCCCAGCATCAGGTTCGGCGCGGCGAAGCGGGCCACCTGGTAGTAGGGGTAGTTCCACGGCATGATGCCCAGCAACGGGCCGACCGGCAGCTTCTGGATCATGGCGCGGCCGCCGCCGATGGCCTTGATTTCCTGGTCCGCCACCAGCTCGGGACCTTCAGTGGCGAAGTAGCTGAAGATGTCGGTGCAGAACTCGGCCTCGCCCTTGGACTCGGACAACGGCTTGCCCATTTCCTCGGTGATGATCGCGGCGAGCTCGTCGGCCCGTTCGGTGAACAGTTCCGCGATGCGGGACACCACCTTGGCGCGGTCCGTGATCGGCGTGGCCTTCCATGCTGTGTAGGCGGCCTGGGACCTGGCGAGGGCGTCCTTGACCTCGGCGTCGGTGGCGGTGGGGAACTCCTCGACCACCTCGCCGGTGGACGGGTTTTGGACCCGGTAGCCCGGCTGGGTGGATGAAGCGGCGTGGGAAGTGGTGGTCACAGCCCTGATCTCCTTCAGATGATGACATAGCAGCGGGACGGCGGCGCGGCCGTCTCCGCTTCCCATCTTGTACCGTCCGGCCGGTTATGTGAAGTGAGTTACGCTCAAGGCATGAGGCGAAGAAGCCCGGCACCGCCAGATTTGACCGGCAGCCCGGGCACGGTGCGGTCCAGCCCCGCACCGTCCGCACGCCCTGAAGTATCCGGCGAACCGCTTCCGGGCTCCCGTACCTAGCGCGGGCCGCGCAGCCTGTCCATCTCCCGCCGGTCCTTCTTGGTCGGCCGGCCGGTGCCCCGGTCGCGCTGCGGAATGCCGAGCGACGGCATGGCCGGGCGCGGCGGCGTGTGGTCGGTGAAGCAATGCGAGGCCGCCTCGGCACCCACCCGCTTGGCGATCAGCCGGCGCACCTCCAGGATCCGCTCGTAGCCGGGCTGCCGCACCCGCAGGGTGTCGCCCGGTACCACCGGCTGGGAGGCCTTGACCGGGTTGCCGTTCAACCGGACGTGTCCCGCGCGGCAGGCGGCGGTAGCCGCGGAACGGGTCTTGTAGGCGCGGATGGCCCACAGCCACGCATCGACGCGCACCGAGCTCGGGGTATTGGCGGAAGTATTCATGCCCCTCCGAGTCTAGCGCCGCCGCGGTTGGGGGCCCCGGCCGGGCGGATCACGCCGCCGCCGTCACGGTCACGTCCCTCCCACTCGCAGTGGTGTTTCCTTTCACCCCTTGTTCACAGCCGGTTAGCCGGCAGGTTCACTGGCGCTGTGAAGCTCGATGGCGGGGAAACCCGGAAAACCACTACGAAGGGCGTCATATCCCATGGCATCTCGCCTGCTCAGAACATTGACCACATCCGCCGCGGCCGTCGCCGTCGGCGCTACCCTCGTGGCCGCCCCGGCGGCCGGCGCGCAGATCAACCCCGGCGGGCAGGATGAAGCCCCGCTGCTGATCGGCCACCGCGGGGCCGCCGGCACCGCGCCCGAAAATACGGTCGCGGCCTTCCAGGACGGGCGCGCCTCCGGGGCCGACTTCTTCGAGATCGATGTCCAGCTCAGCGCCGATGGAGTGCCGTTCCTGTTCCACGACGACACTCCCGTCCGGACCACCAACGTGGAGGAGGTGTTCCCCGAGCGTGCCGGCGACCCCATCACGTCCTTCACCTGGGATGAACTGCAGCAGCTCGACGCCGGATCCTACTTCGGCGCCAAGTACCAAGGGGAGCGGATCCCGCACCTGGATGACGCCGCGAAGATTGCCACGGTGAAGACCGGCGTGTACATCGAAATCAAGTCGCCGAAGAACTCCCCGGGCATCGAGCAGCTCGTCGCCGACGAGCTCCGCACCGATGCCACCTGGAAGAAGCTTGTTGCCGCCGACAAGGTCCAAGTCCTCGGCTTCGACGAGGCCTCCAACCGCACCTTCGCCGAGGTGGCCCCCGAGATCGCGCTGCAGCAGCTCTCGAGCACCGTCCCGGGTCCGGCCACGCTGGAATCCTGGGCGGCCTTTGCCGATTCGATCGGCACCAACTACCGCACCCTGACGGCGCAGCATGTTGCAGACGCCAAGGCTGCCGGGCTGGTCGTCGGCGTCTACACCGCGAACTCGCCCGAGGCCGTCCAGCACTCCATTGACCTCGGCGTCGATGCCGTCACCGGTGACTTCCCGATCCAGACCATGCGCTACCTGGACGGGCGGAAGCCCTTCCCTGCGGGCACCGGCCTGGAAATCTCGGGCGCGGTGAATGACCCGGCCGGCAGCGACGTCCAGCCGGAAACCGGCGAGCACGTGGTGCTGCGCAACACCGCCAACCACAGCATCGACGCCAGCGGTTACATCATCCGCGACGCGGCGAACAATATCCTGGCTGTGGGCGAGGGCTACGTGCTTGCCCCCGGCGCGGAATTACGGGTCTACACCGGTCCCGGCACCAACAGCGCCGAGGCCTACTACAACAATGGCACCGCGTCACTGCTGAACAACGGCGGCGACTCCATGGCGCTGTGGACCCCGCAGGGCACGCTGCAGGACGTCTTCGCCAACTAAGCGGCAACCGTCTGCACGACGCCGGCACCGCGGACAGGCTTCCACCCCGCCCGAGGTGCTGGCGTCGTTATCAACTGCTGCCCCGAGAGTTACGAGGGCGGAGTCCCCGCCGTCGGTGTCCCGGAACCCAAACGGACGCCAGCCAGGGCGGAGTTCATTTTGCCGCGTAGACATCAAACGTCTAACGTTTAGGGGTGAGATCGAACCGACTTCCATCCAACGGCGCCAGCAGCGGGCAGGAGCCGGGCGGGGAGGACGTTCCGGCGGTGGAGTTCGCCGAGGCTCTGGTACCTGAGCTGGACGTGCAGGAGCCCGCCCCGGCCCCGGCCGCACGCCGCCGGTGGTTCATCGCCGCGGCCGTGGCCGCCGTGATACTCATCGGGCTGAACCTGCGGGCCGGCATTGCCAGCGCGGCCGCGCTCTTCCACGACCTGCAGCAGCTGCTGGGGTACGGGCCGCTGGTCGCCGCGCTGCTGCCAACCGTTCCCGTACTGTGCTTCGCGGTGGCCGGAGCCGCGACCGCCTGGCTGAGCAACCGCGTGGGACTGGAACGGGCCATCGCGCTCGCGCTGACACTGTTGATTGCCGGACTGGGCCTGCGGGGGATCGAATCCGTCGGGATGCTGCTGGCCGGCACGGTGGTGTCCATGTCCGGACTCGCGGTCTGCAACGTGGCGCTGCCGGCGTTCATCCGCAAGTACTTCGCTCACCGGCCGTCGACGATGACCGGTGCCTACACCATCTCCATGTCCGTCGGCGCCACCGTGGCCGCCGCAGCCAGCGTCCCACTGGCCGCGCAGTTGGACTCGCCGTCGCTCGCCCTGGCCGCCTGGGCGCTGCTGGCCGTCGTCGGGCTGGCAGTGTTCCTGCCCATGGCTTTGGCCGGCAGGCGCGAGTCAGGCACGCGGACCCGGGGCCACTCGTCGCCGTGGCCGCTGCTGCTCACGCGCAAAGGCGCGCTGCTCACCGGCCTGTTCACCATCCAGGCACTGCTCGTCTATACCGTGATGGGCTGGCTGCCGTACATCCTGATCTCGCGCGGGGTGGATGCCGCGGCGGCGGGGCAGCTGCTCGCGCTGGTCCAACTGGTGTCCATCCCCGCCGTCGTCCTGCTGCTGGCGATGGCGGCGCGCCCGGGCCTGCTGCGGCCGGCCTTCATGATCACCTGCGCGGCGTCGCTGGCAGGCTATCTCGCCTTGCTCGTGCTGCCCGCCGAACTCGCCGTGCTGCCCGCGGTTCTGATCGGCCTGGGGTTTGGCGTTTTCCCGCTGCTGATGCTGGTGATCAGCCGCAGCGGTTCCGATGCGGCCGAAACCACGGCGCTGTCCACGCTGGCCCAATCGGTGGGCTACCTCTTCGCCGCCTTGGGCCCGTTCGGCCTCGGCCTGCTGCACAATGCACTCGCCGACTGGACCATACCGCTGGTGCTCCTGGTGGCCGGCGCGGCGCAGCAACTGCTGCTGGCCCACGCGGTCAGCGGCCTGGTGCGGAAGGCGCGGGCGTGAGGTCCGGCCCGCTCCAGCGGCCGGCGCTGGCGGAGGAAGTCACGTCGAGGCTGCGGGAGTCCATCGCGGCGGGGCAGTGGCAGCTGGGTGCCCGGATCCCTTCGGAGCCGGAACTGATGTCAAGCCTGGGCGTCTCCCGCGGCACGCTGCGCGAGGCGGTCAAGGCGCTGGCCCACGCCGGGATGCTCGAGGTGCGCCGCGGCGACGGCACGTACGTCCGGGCCACCAGCGAGATCAGCGGCACCGCACGCCGCGCCTACCGCGAGTACGACGACGAGGACGTGCTTCAGGTGCGTTTTGCGCTGGACACCCAGGCCGCGCGGCTGGCCGCACAGTCGGCCCGGTCGGCACCGTCAACCGGTGGCGGCGCCGTGGAGGCGCTGCGGGAAATGCTGGCCCGGCGCCGGCACGCCTGGGCGGAGCAGGACCTGGAGGGCTGGATTGCTGCGGACTGGGACTTCCACCTGGCCGTGGCCGAGGCCTCCGGCAACCCGCTGCTGCACGAGCTGTACGGCAGCTTTGGCGACGTGTTCCACGGGGCCAAGATGGCCCAGCGATTGCGGGACGGCTTCGACGGATGCCTGCGCGCCGGACACGAGGACCTCGCGGATGCCATCGCGGCCGGAGACGAAGAAGCCGCCGTGCGGACCGTCACCGCCAACCTGCGCTACTGCCTGAAATGGATGCCGCAGAAAGGCCAATAGCGCCCCGCCAACGCCGGGCGGCGGCCGGCTTCGGCCGCCACGGCCGGGCTTGTGGCACGATCCCGCGAAGGCGGGGTACCTTGAATCACGAAGCCCGGACTGTCGGGAAGCAGGGAACGAGGAAAGCTGGCGATGTCCACTTCGACGAAACCGTCCGGAAGCACCCGGAAGACGTGGCTGAAGATCACCGCGGCAGTGGTCGCCGCCGTCGTCGTGCTTCTGCTGTTGGTGTTGCTGGCCAAATGGCTGCGGACCATGCCGGGCGTGCAGGACTTCCTGGCCGCCTACCCGGGCCGCTCCGAACTGCCCGAGTCCGCGCCCGTCGGGTTGCCCGCCTGGCTGGGCTGGCAGCACTTCCTCAACTTCTTCCTGATCGTGTTGATCATCCGCACCGGCCTGCAGGTGCGCGCCGAAACGCGCTCGCCGGCGTACTGGACCCGCAACAACAAGGGCCTGGTGAAGACCAAGAACCCGCCGACAAAGATCACCCTGAATCTGTGGTTCCACCTGACCCTGGATGCGTTGTGGGTGCTGAACGGCATCGTCTTCATGGTGCTGATCTTCGCCACCGGGCACTGGATGCGGATCGTGCCCACCAGCTGGGACATTTTCCCGAACGCGCTCTCCGCCGTGCTGCAGTACGCATCGCTGGACTGGCCACTGGAGAACGGCTGGGTGAACTACAACGCGCTGCAGCTGCTGACCTACTTCGCGACCGTCTTCATCGCCGCCCCGCTGGCCATCGTCTCCGGCCTGCGCACCTCCGCCGCCTGGCCCAAGCGGGCGGCGGTCAACAAGTACTTCCCGATTGAGGCGGCCCGGGCCATCCACTTCCCGGTGATGGTGTACTTCGTGCTGTTCATCATCGTGCACGTGACCCTGGTGCTGGCCACCGGCGCCCTGCGCAACCTCAACCACATGTATGCGGCAACGGACGACGGCGGATGGACCGGCTTCTGGATCTTCGCGGCCTCCATCGCGGTGACGGTGGCGGCCTGGTTCCTGGCCCGGCCGATCTTCCTGCGGCCGATCGCCTCCCTGACCGGCAAGGTCACCAGCCGCTGACGGGCAGGGCCGCCAGCCGCTGACGGCGCGACCGCCTGACCGCGTGACGGCCTGACCGCTGCCGGAGGGAGCACCGCTACACTGCTCCCCATGATCACCGTTGCGGCCATCGCCGCGTGCATTGTCTTCGCGCTGTTGGCCGTCTTCCAGATCCTGCTTGCCGCGGGCCTGCCGCTGGGCCGGTTCGCCTGGGGAGGAAGCCACCGCACCCTGCCGGCGAAGCTGCGCCTTGGAAGCGCGGTCTCGGTAGTCCTGTATGCGTTCTTCGCGTTCATCATCATGGACCGGGCGCAGCTTCTCGACACGCTGCCGGAGTCCGCATCGCTCGTCTTGATCTGGATCCTGACGGCGTACCTGTTCATCGGCGTCCTCATGAACGCCATCTCGCGCAGCAAGCCCGAGCGGTGGACCATGACGCCGGTCGCGTTGGCGCTGGCCGGCCTGAGCCTGGTGGTTGCCCTCGGCTGACAGGCATTCCGGCCGTTGGCCGGCGGGGCTTGCCGGCCGTTGGCGGGAGGCGGGGGAGGGACTTGCCCTGCGAGCGGGGCGGCCTCACGATTGGTTCACTACCGGCCGACGGGAGGAAGCAATGCGGGTCCGTTTCCGCCGCGCACTGGCAGCCATCGCCGTGCTCGTCACCGTCCCGGCGGCTCTTGCCGGCGGCCTGGTCTTCTGGCTGCGATTCAGCCCGCGGCCGCTGGCGGTGCTGCTGCGGGTGCTGTCCGAGCGGGACGGCCGGCGCACGGCCCGCGCCATGGCAAGGCATGTGCCGGACGGCATCAGCGAAGTGTTGGATCAGGAGTACCTCAGCAACCACGGGCATACCCACCTGGACGTGTTCTTCCCGGACAAGGCGGCCGCGGATTCGCTGCGCCTTCCCACGATCGTCTGGATTCACGGCGGGGCCTGGATCTCCGGCACCAAGAACGACGTCGCCAATTACCTTCGGATCCTCGCCTCCTACGGCTTCACCGCCGTGGGGGTGGACTATTCGCTGGCCCATGTGCGCCGCTACCCGGCCCCGGTGCGCCAAACAGCCGCCGCGCTGCGCTACCTGGAGCACAATGCGGACCGGCTGCACATCGATACCGAGCGGATCGTGCTGGCCGGAGACTCGGCGGGCGCGCAGATCGCTGCGCAACTGGCGCTGGTCATTGCCGACCCGGACTATGCCAAGAGGCTGGGCATTGCCTCGCCCACCAGGCCGGACCGGCTGCGCGCCGTGCTGTTGCACTGCGGGGCCTACGACCTCTCGCTCGCCGGGGCGGACCAAGCCGGGAACCAGAACTACCTGCGGACGGTGCTGTGGTCCTACACCGGGGCCAAGGACTACCTGGAGCGGCCGTACATCACCCTGGCCTCCGTTGCCCGGCATGTGGACGCCAACTACCCGCCGGCTTTCGTTTCTGCAGGCAACACCGACCCGTTGCTGCCGCACTCGCTCGGGCTGGTCGAAGCGCTGCGGGCCAAGGGCGCGGTGGTGGAGGAATTCTTCCCCCAAACGGACGCCGGGCTGGGGCACGAGTTCCAGTTCAACCTGGAGCTGGAAGCGGCGTGGCAGGTGCTGGAGCGCAGCGTGGCGTTCCTCCGCCGCCACACCGGGTGAAGCTGGGGACACACTGAACCGCCGCCGATTGTGAAACCGCAGGCGCCGACTGCACTGCCACCGCGGGAACACCCGGACCACCGGCCCCGGGCAGAGCACCGTCATCTAGAGTTCTGCATGTTTTCTTTGCCGGTGCTGCTTCACCCAGCGACGCTTCAGGCCTACCAGACGCATGACGAGGGCCCAGTAGACCACTCCCGAGACGAGTGCGGCGGCTACAGCCACCGCCGGATGAATGGAGAGGAGGGGCGGAAAGACGAGCCAATGGGTGAGGTAGATGTACAGCGACGCGCTGGCCAGCAGGACTGTTAAGCGCTGCAGACCGCGGGGTACTGGCAGGGACGGCAGCCAGACGAGCACCACAATCCCGGCCAACAGCGTTGCCTCCCGGGGTGGGTCATTGAAAAAGCCCGGAACGCTGATCAGTGCGAGGGCGGTAACCAGCCAGCGATGGGCACCGGTACGAGCTTGGGCCACGGCCCACCCGAGGGCGAACAACCACAGGGCGGGACCTGTGTTGGGCACTCCAAGATCAACGATTTCGAAGCGGCCGACCAAGCCGACGGCGGTGAGTCCGAGCGGGAAACCAAGGGGAAACCGCCGTTCCAGCCGCGTCAGCGAAGGAATAGCGAGCAACACGATCATGCAGACAAGGAGGTAGGTCAGAACCTCCACAAACCAGAAGTGCCATTCGGTCGTTACCTCCTGGGGGCCGACGAGTGCGTTCAGCAGGAAAATGTTGGCAACGCTGTAATCGTCGGTGATGGCGTAGGCCATGGCAATGAAGGCGACGCTCGGGACAACTATCCGCGCGAGGCTGGTCAGTTGGCGGCGCAGCCGCTTGGTGCGTTCGCCCCGCAGCTGGAAGCGCGCGAAGTTGTACCCGGCGACTGCCAGGAGCACGTGGGCAGTGCCCTCCCAATGGAACAGCCCGATGTGCGTGCTGACGATGAAGACGATCGCTATGGCGCGCAGCACGATGCTGGATTCGATCGGTGCAAGCAGCTTCCGCCGTCGAACCGGTAGTGCACCCCGCTCCAGCTCGGCGACGGGCCGCAGATGCCAGTCGTCCGGCAGCGAGCCGAGCGCGTTCTCCAGACGGACCGACGTAGCCACATAGGACAGCGAGTCGCCACCGAGTGACACGAAGGTGCTTGTGTCTTCGACGGCAGGGACCTCCAGCTGCTCGGCCAGAATCGTGCGCACGTCCTGCGGTCCTTCCGCACGTGAAGGCGCATGTTTCCGCGGGATCGGGGCGGGCTCGGCGAGGGCCAGCACGGCCCGATAATCCGGCTTTCCGTTGCCTAGCCGTGGAAGCTGGTCCATGGCATATATCTTCAGGGCGGAGCGCGGAATACCCATGTCCCGGGCCAGCACCTTCCTGAGGAGGCCGGGGTCGTGGTCGCCTTGGACGGCGACCACAAGGTGCTCATCGGTGCCGGCACTCGTGGCCTGCACACCCAGGTCTGCCAGGACCTGTTCCACCCTGCCAAGGTCGATGCGCAGCCCGGCGATCTTGATGAATCTGCTCCGCCGTCCCACAACCTCATACAGTCCGTCGGGATGCCTGCGCGCAAGATCGCCGGTGCGCAGCTCGCTAACTGTGCGGCCTGCTGCCAGATCAGCCGGGTTTTCGGCGTAACCGAGCATGACGTTGGGACCCGCGTACACCAGTTCGCCGTCATCGAGTCCGTCCACCGGGTCAATCCGAAAACTGCCCCCGGGCACAGGTACCCCGATGCGGGAAGGGTTTTCTGCGGCCAGCCGCGGAGGGAGATAGGCCATCCTTGCCGTGGCTTCGGTCTGGCCGTACATGACGAACAGTTCCCAGCCCTGTTCCCGGCCGAGCTCGGCGTACCGCCGGACTAGCTCGGGGGCCAAGCGTCCCCCCGCCTGCGTCACGTAGCGCAGGTGCGGCAGCTCCATGTCGGAGAACCCCACGCGTTCCAGGAGCTCGAAGGTGTACGGCACAGCGGCGAACGTCGTTGCCTCGCTGCTGCTGAACAGATCCCAAAAGCAGGGGTCCACTACGGAGAGGTCGGTGAGCACTACTGAAGCGCCGGTGAGCAGGTGGCTGTTGATCACTGAGAGCCCGTAGCAGTACGACATCGGCAGGGTCGTGACGGCCCGGTCCATGGGGCCTATGCCCAGGTATTCTGCAATGGCTTCCGCGTTGGCCTGCAGGTTCGAATGCGAGAGCCGCACGAGCTTTGGGGAACCGGTGGAACCGGATGTGCTCAGCAGGAGGGCAAGGTCCGGATGCAGCTGGTGTCTGGTGACCGGACGCATCTCCAGTATCCTCGGTTCCCCGTTCCCGGCGCCGGCTTCCATGACGACGTCTGGATCGAACGCGTCCCTGATGGGTCCCACGGCGGAGGGCTTGTCCCCCGGCACCAGAATCAGCGGATGCCCCCCGGACAGCGCAGCCAGGTAGGCCACGAGGGAATCGACGTCGTTGGACGCCGCCAGCAGCACCAGCCGCCGTTCCGGACCAAGCCGGCCAGCGACCGCCTCCACGCGGTCCGCCAGCTGCCGGTAGCTGAGCGTAGCGTCATCCGACACCACGGCAGGACTGTCGGCGAAGCGCGCGAGTTCCGCGGCGAAGGCGACAGACGGTGCCGTCTCCAGCGGCATGGTTGGCATTGCATTGGGCAAGGGAATTACCTCGATGTAGTGGCTATCGGGACGGTACCGGCAGTACCAGGGGGCGGCGCGGTGACGGCCTCGTCGCCGACCAACAGGGTCGGTGAGGTCCCGGCTGTGACGGTCACGCTGACGGGGGTGCCTGGCCCATAGCGCACCTGGTGCGGCTGCCAGGACCGCAGCATGCGGCCGGAGGGCAGGCGGATGTGGTGGAGCACAAAAGCTCCCCGGTACTCCAGGGAGACCACCTTGGCCTGCGCGCCAGGGTCCGGCGAGAGCGCCACTTCATGCGGCCGCAGCACCACGTCAACGTCTCCATCGCAGTTCGCCCACCCCGGCACCGTGGAGACAACCCCGATTTCGCAGGTGAGCAACCCGTCGTGGACATTCGCGGGAAGAAAATCTGCGTCGCCCATGAAGGAGGCCACAAAGCGTGTGGCCGGCTGTTCGAAGACGTTCTCCGGTGAGTCGATCTGTTCAATGGCCCCGTCCCGCATGACCACTACCCTGTTGCCTACCGAAAGTGCTTCCGTCTGGTCGTGGGTCACCAGCAGTCCCGTGGTTCCGGTCTCCTGAAGCACCGCGACAATATCCGTTCGTACCCGCCCTCGAAGAGTCTCATCCAGGCTGGAGAACGGTTCGTCCAGCAGGACGACGGCGGGGCGGGGGGCAAGAGCACGGGCCAGCGAGACCCGCTGCTGTTCCCCTCCGGACAACTCGTGCGGATAGCGGGCGGCCAAATGGCCAAGGTGCACCAGTTCAAGCACCTCGGCGACCCGCTTCTGCCGTTCCACAGCAGGCAACCGGCCCAGCCCGAAGGCGACGTTCTTCTGCACGGTCAGGTTCGGGAACAGAGCATGGTCTTGGAACACCAGCCCCACCCGGCGGCGTTCCGGTTCCTGGAACCGTCGGCGGTCCGCGACGATCTCGCCTGCGATGCTTATCGTTCCGGTGTCGGGACGCTCCAGTCCGGCGATGAGCCTGAGCATGGTCGACTTTCCGCATCCTGATGGGCCGACAACGGTCACCAGCTCCCCGGCGCCAACCCGAAGGTCGAGCCCCGCGGCAGCTGCGACGGAGCCGTAGCGCCGGCCAACGCCGCTGAGTTCCAAGGCCGGGGTGCGCGGCTTGTTCCTTGGATCACCGGTCATGGCCCACCGCCCCCGTCCGGAAGCCGGCTGTCCGGCGAAACAGCAAATAGACCGGGATAACGGCCACCGCAACAATACCCAGTGCGGGCAGCGCAGCCTTCTCCCAGAAGTTCTCCCGGGCCAGCTCGTATACCCAAACAGAAACCGTCGTGAACCCGAACGGCCGCAAGAGAAGCACGATGGGCAGCTCCTTTACAGCGTCGATTGCCACCAGGACCATCGCTACAGCTGCGCCCCGGCGGGCCAGGGGCAGATGCACGCGGGCCAATAGCCTTGTCGGCGTGGCTCCAAGACTCATCGCAGAGGAAGTCAACGCGGGCGGGATTTTGGAGAAGCTCGCGTCTACCGCCTGATGAGCGGGCGCCAGGAAACGCACTACATAAGCGAAGAGGATGCCCGCCACCGAACCGGTAACCAGCAGTCCCGTGCCACCTGGAACACCGGCCCACTCGAGCATCTCATCGAACCGTGCGAACGCGATCAGCACGCCGATTCCGATCACCGCACCGGGGACCGCGTAGCCGAACGTAGTCACCTGCGCGGCCCCGGCCACCACGGCACCTCCGCCGAGGCGCAAACTGTGCCCGATGGTAAGGGCCAGTGCGGCGCACAGCAGTGCGGCGATCGCGGCGACGGCCATGCTGTTCAACAGGTACTCCAGGAACCGGGGGTCCAGCAAGGGCCCGGCACGGCCGAGGGTCTCCCCGGCGGCCCATACGAGCAGCTGGGCAACCGGAAGGATGAAGCCGGCCCCCAGCACGCCCAAGCCCCCGAGCGCCGCCAGCCATCCGGCCCAGCCGGTGAGCCGCCGGGCCTGCAGGCCCTCGCCCCGTCCGCCTTTCTGGTGAAAACGAGAGCGTCCCCGAAGCAGGCGTTCCCCGGCAAGCACCGCGACCGCGAACAGCAGCACCAACACCGAGAGCTGGGTGGCCGCATGGAAGTCGAAGCTGCCCTTCCAGACAAGGTAGACGCCCACGGACACGGTCTGCACATTGAAGTACTGAACGGTTGCAAAGTCCGTCAGGGTTTCCATCATCACCAGTGCCAGGGCGGCGGCAAGCGATGGCCTGGCCATCGGCGCCAGCACCCGCCAAAACGTGCGGGTGCGGCTGGCACCCAGGGTGCGGGCGGCATCGTATGTGGCTGCGCTCTGTTCAACGAGCGCGGCCCGCGCCAAGAGGTAGACGTACGGGTAGAGAGTCAGCGACATGACAATGACGGCCCCGGGCAGGGACCGCACCTGGGGCAGCCATGCACCCGGGCCGAGTACTGCCCGCAGCATCTCTTGCACCGGGCCGCCGACGTCGAAGGTGGAGAGGAACACAAAGCCAAGGATGTAGGCAGGCATGGCCAGCGGCAGCACCAGGGCCCACAGAAGCACGTTTCGGAGCGGAAAATCGTAGGCGGTGACCAGCCACGCCAGCCCCCCGCCGATCAGCAGCGTGCCCGCCCCGACTCCTGCCATCAGCAAAAGGGTGGTCAGGACCATCCCGCCCAGGTCGCGCGGCAGGGTGCCGTTGGTCAAGCCCCCCAGTCCGTCCAGGACCACGGCGACGACGGGCGTAGCCACCAGCGCCGCAGTGACCAACACGACCGCCGACCACAGCCGGCGGCCGTGTCCGGTCAAAGGGCGCCGGTGCTGTCCGGAAACCCCTGCATCAGCCAGAACGGCTGATTCACTCACTTGTAGCCGGCCTCGGCAAGTACCGCGGTAGCCTCGGCGTTGAGATCACCGTAGGCTTCGGCGTTCAACGGCATGCGGTTGAAGTCTCCGAACGCAGCTATCACCGGCTCAGGTTTGACCGACGGGTTGACGGGAAACTCATGGTTGGCGTCCACGAACGCGTTCTGTCCCGTGGTGGCCAGCCACTCAATGAGCCGCTGGGCCTCCGCCGCATTATCTGAATCAGCCACGACCCCGGCACCGGAAATGTTTACGTGCGCGCCCGCCCCCTCCTGGCTGGCCCAGAACAGGTCGACGGACAGATCGGGGTCCTTCTCCAGGGTGCGGGCCAGGTAGTAGTGGTTGTTGATTCCCACGTCGCAGGCCCCGGCGTCGATGGCTTCGAGCAGGAGGACGTCGTTGCTCATGATCTCCACGTCGTTGGCCACCCAACCCTGGACGATTTCCAGGGCCTTGGCCCGCCCGTGAAGATCGATGAGGCTGGCGACCAGGGACTGGGTGTAGGACGAGGTCGCATCGCGCATGCAGAGCCGGCCCTTCCACTGTGGGTCGGCCAAGCCCGCGTAGCTGTCCTGCGCGTCAAATTCCGAGGGATCGACATTTTCCGGGTTGTAGGTGATGGTTCTGGCTCTCATGGCCAGTCCGAACCACTGCCCCTCGGGGTCGCGCAGGTCCTTCGGGACCGCCTCCTCCAGCTTTTCCGAGCGGATCGGCGCCAGCACGTCCTGACGCGCCGCGTTCCAGAGGTTTCCGGCGTCCACGGTCATGAACACGTCAGCCGGGGTATCGCTTCCCTCAGCCTTAACCCGCTCAAGCAGCTCCGCGTCGTCACCGGTGATGAACTCAACGGAGATTCCGGTTTCATCGGTGAACTGGGCGAAAGCCCCCTCCAGGTCATAGTGCCGGGCGGAATAGATCTGCAGATCGGCGGGCGCTTTACCTATTCCCAAGACGCCGCAGCCGGAGATGGCCAACATGGGCACGGCCAAGGCGACGCAGCCAGCAAGAAGCTTGGGTCGGTGCATAAAAGGTACTCCTGGAGGAAGCGGCGAGGCCGCGTGTAAAAAAGGTGAGGCTAACCTAACCCGAAGGAGCACATTAAACAATTTGGAACGAAACGATCAGGTCATCGGCACCGCGCATCCGGCGTTGAAGACAGCCTCGCAAGGCGGTTCGGGGTGGGTCACGGCGCATTGGTCGGCACCGTTGCTTCGTCCAGATCGGAATGCTCCTGGGGCACGGGCAACGTGTGGCGGCACCCTCCCGCTGCTTCCCGGGCACCGCCGTCGTACGCTGGGAACCTGCCCAGCGAAGGGGGAACTACCAATGGACGACGCCGGATCCCGGCTCATTTTCGGGTGCATGGGTTTGGGCGGCGGCTGGGGGAGCGGGCCGCTGGAAGCGGCCGACGTTGCGGCCGCGCACGCGGCCGTCGCGGCGGCACTGGAGGCAGGGATCACGACGTTCGACCACGCCGACATCTACGCCCACGGCAAGGCCGAGGCTGCGTTCGGGCGGGTGCTGGCGGAACGTCCCGAGCTGCGCGATTCGATCAGGCTGCAGGGCAAATACGGTATCCGGCTGCCGGTACCCGGCCTGGTCGGGCAATACGACTCCTCGCGCGAAGCCATCCTGGCCCGCACCGACGAAAGCCTGCGCCGGCTGCACACCGATCACCTGGACACGCTGCTGATCCACCGGCCGGATCCGCTGGCGCCGGCTGAAGAGATCGCCGCGGCGTTCAACGAGCTCCGGATGGCCGGGAAGGTCCGCCGTCTTGGTGTCTCGAACATGTCCGGCGAACAGATGCGCTGGCTGCAGTCGGCGCTGGATGAGCCACTGGCGGTAAACCAGCTGGAAATGAGCCTGTACCGACGCGACTGGCTGGAATCCGGCGTGCTGGTGAACCACCCGGACGGGACGGGCACCAGCTTCCCGCACGGCACCTTGGAATACTGCGCCGCCAACGGGGTGGAACTGCAGGCCTGGGGCGCGCTGGCCCAGGGCCGCTACAGCGGGCGTGCGGCAGGCCTGGCCGGGGCGGCGGCCGGCGCGGGAACACCCGCCGCCGGGATCGCACAACATCACGTCCGGGCGGCAGAGGGGGCTGCGGCAACGGATGCTTCCGCACGGGCGGACGCCTCACTCCCGGCGGATCACGCGGCCGCTGCCCTGGTCACGGAACTTGCCCGGGACAAGGGCTGCCCGCCGGAAGCCGTGGTGCTGGGCTGGCTGCTGCGGCATCCGGCAGGCATCCGGCCGGTCGTCGGTACCAGCAGCCCGGACCGGATCCGGGCCTGCGCCCAGGCGGAGGCGGTCGGAGCGGCGATGACCCGCCAGGAGTGGTACTCCCTGTGGGTGGCTGCCCGAGGCAGGCCGCTGCCCTAGCTGGCCGCTGCCGCCGGAGCGGTAACGTTCGTCCTAGACGAAGGCTGGCTGTTCCAGCCGGCGGAACCCGGAATCGTGGAAGACCAGGGGCTCGTGGGTGCCGTCGTGCGTGGACAGGCCGTGCACCTGCAGCAGCACGACGTGGTGGTCCCCGGCCGGGACCTCCTGGTGCACCGAGCAGTCCAGCCACAGCGCCGCGTCGTGCAGGAACAGCGCGCCGTCGTCTGTGCCGTGCAGGCCGAGGCCGGCAAAGCGGTCACCGTTCTTGGACGCGATCTGGCGGCAGACGCCGTCGTGCCCGGTGCCGAGCACCGAGACGCCGATCCGGTCGGCCCGGCGGACCACCGGCCAGGTCCGGGAGGTGTTTTGCACGGCGAACATCACCAGCGGCGGCTCGAGGGAGACGCCGACGGTGAACGAGGAGGCGACGATGCCCTGGGGCTCGCCGTCGACGATCGCGCACAGCGCCGCGATTCCTGAGGGGAAGCGGCCGAAGGCGGAGCGCAACGTGTTTGGTGTCAGGTCATTGTGTAGCGACATGGCGTCCTTGGGGCTTGGGCGCATCCGCTGCTGCCGAGCTGCTGCGGGAGGATACGCGTACTTGCCTGCCGACATACCCGGCGGGCCGAATCATCACCTGGAGCACCCCGCTACGGTAGAGGGTTGCCGGCCAACCAGCCAGGGCTGTGTAGTTGGCGCTCTTGATTCGTCTCCACGCTAAGAGCGGGGAAGGGCCTGGGTCAAACGTCGGTAACAGTTCGTCAAATGCCGCGGTTTACTCGAGGCGGCCCGACGGCTGTTGCCCCACTGCTACCGGGCGACGCCGTCCGGGCGCACGGTCTGTTGGCGGAACGGATGCGCCGGATAGACGCCCAGAAGGCGGATCTCCGTGGTGAAGAAGTCCAGTTCCTCGAAGGCGTGGACCATGGCCTGGTCGTCCGGGTGGCCTTCGACGTCCACCATGAACATGGTGGCGGCAAACTCGCCGCCCACCATGTAGCTCTCCAGCCGGGTCATGTTGATGCCGTTGGTGGCGAATCCGCCCAGCGCCTTGTACAGCGCCGACGGCACGTTCCGCACCCGGAAGACGAAGCTGGTCACGGCCGGACCGGGCAGCTCCTCGCGGGACGGGACCGGCCGACGGTCGGCCAGCACCACGAACCGGGTGGTGTTCGTCGGATCGTCTTCGACCTTTTCCGCGAACACTTCCAGGCCGTAGAGCTCGGCGGCCATCGGCGGCGCCAGCGAGACCTTGGTCGGGTCGTTCCACTCCGCGACCTCGCGTGCGGAGCCGGCGGTGTCGCCGGCGATCACCGGAATCAGGCCGAGCCGGCGGATGAGTTTACGGCACTGGCCCAGCGCGTGGATGTGGCTGTGCACTTCGCGGGCCTGCTCCACCGTGGCCCCGCGTATGCCCAGCAGGCTGAAGCGGATGGGCAGGAAAAACTCTTCGACGATCTGCAGGGTGGTCTTGGGCAACAGCGCGTGGATGTCCGCCACCCGGCCGGCGATCGAATTGTCGATGGGAATCATGGCCAGTTCCGCCTCGCCGCCCGTGACGGCGGCGAAGGCGTCCTCGAAGCTGGCACAGGGCACCGCTTCCCAACCGGGGCGCACTTCCAGGCAGGCCATATGGGAGTTCGAGCCGGGTTCACCTTGGTACGCAATTGCTGGAGCCATGGGCGAAATTATCCCACCGGGGCCGGCCGTTGCTTCATTTCGGAGGTCCTGCCGGCGTCACAAAACAAGGCCGGCCCGCCGGCGGCTTAGTACAGATGGGATTCCTGGGTGATGCCGTAGGGCACGTCGTCGCTCAACTCCACGGTGAACTGTCCGGGGCCGGTGCGCGTGACCAAGATGCCGCAGTCGCCGTCGAGGGCCGCGATCTCTTGCAACTCTTCGACCGCGGCATTGAGAAGATCGTGCGCCTCGGAAGCCGTCTGTGCCGTCAAGGACTTGGTAGCCAAGGAAGTGGCCATGGTTCTGCCTTTCGTGGCCGGAGGTTTCCGCAGAGGAGAAAACGCGGGTTGGAAGCTTCCGGCCGGAACGAGCCTGCCATGCGGAACGGTGCATGGAAGTTTACATTCTGCCATCCCAATGGACATCAGATGAATTTTGGATGGGGCGTGGCGTTAGAACGGGTTCAGCAGCCGGTGGACGAACTGCCGGGTGCGCTCTTCCTTCGGTTCGCGCAGCACCTGTTCGGGGTGCCCGCGTTCCACCACCACGCCGCCGTCCATGAACACCACTTCGCTGGCCACCTCACGGGCGAAGGCCAGCTCGTGGGTCACCAGGGCCATGGTCCAGCCTTCGTCGGCCAGTTCCTTGATGACGTGCAGCACGTCGCCCACCAGCTCGGGATCCAGCGCCGACGTGGGTTCGTCGAACAACAGCAGCGAGGGTTTGAGCGCCAGGGCCCGGACAATGCCGACCCGCTGCTGCTGCCCGCCGGAGAGCTGATGCGGGTACTGGTCTTCCTTGCCGGACAGCCCGACGCGGTCCAGCAACGACCTGGCATCGCGCACGGCTTCGGCCTTGGGCCGCTTCTGGACCTGGACCGGGCCCTCGATGATGTTCTGCAGCACGGTCATGTGCGGAAACAGGTTGTAGTGCTGGAACACCATGGCGCTGCGGTCACGCAGGGCGGCGATCTGTTTCCGGTTCACCGGCGAACCGAAGTCCACGGCTGGGCCGCCGGAAAAGGCGACCCTGCCGCCGTCGGGGGTTTCCAAGCCGTTCAGGCACCGCAGCACGGTGGTTTTGCCCGATCCGGAGGGTCCGATCAGGGCCAGCACCCCGCCCGTCTGGACGGACAGGTCGATGGACTTGAGCACCTGGTTGCTGCCAAAGGACTTGCGCAGCCCCTCCACGGAGAGCACGGGCCCGGCTGCGGCGCCGGGCTGCGGCGCGGGGGCGGCAGGGACGTCAGTGGGCGACATAGCGTTCCAACCTCTTCTCCAGTCGGGACTGCCCGGCTGACAGGACCAGGCAGAACACCCAGTAGACAACCGCGGCCTCTATGTAGAGCAGCATGAACTCCTGGCTGAACGCCGCAATCTCCTGCGCCGCACGGAACGCCTCGGTCACCAGGATCAGCGAGGCGAGGGACGTGTCCTTGACCAGCGAGATGAAGGTATTGGACAGCGGCGGTACCGACACGCGCGCAGCCTGCGGCAGGATGATCCTGCGCAGGGTGGTGGTGCCGGCCATGCCGATGGTGTGGCCGGCTTCCCACTGACCCTTGGGAACGGACAGGATCGCGGCGCGGATGATTTCGGCCGCATAACCGCCCACGTTCAGGGAGAACGCGATGATCGCGCTCGGCCACGGGTCGAGCACCACGCCGATCGACGGGAGGCCGTAGAAGATCACGAACAGCTGGACCAGCAGCGGGGTGCCGCGGATCACCGATACGTAGGCGCGGGCGATGCCGGACAGGAGCCGGTTGCGGCTCAACCGCATGAGGGCAACGACAAGCGCCAGCGCCAGGCCGATGGCGAAACTGGCCAGAGTGAGGGGGATGGTGCCGGTCAGCCCGCCCTGGACGATAGGCCAGAGCGAATTGCCGACGAGCTCCCAGTCGATGTCCATACGGTTACGTTAGCGTCTCCCTTTAGACCCAGACCCCTCTACTTGGTGACGTCCGCGCCGAAGTACTTCTCGGAGATCTCCGCCAGCGTGCCGTCGGCGCGCAGCTCCTCCAACGCGCTGTTAAAGGCCTCCACCAGGTCGTCGCTGCCCTTCTGGAAGGCGAAGGCGCTCTGCGTCTCCTCGTCCGTTTCGGCGGCTACCTTGATGTTCTGGTTGTTGTTGGTGGCCTGGTAATCCAGGTAGGTCAGCTTGTCGTTGACGGTGGCGTCCACGCGGCCCTGCTCCAGCAGCGAAACCGCCTGCGCCCAGCCCTCCACGGCCTCAACTTTGGCGCCGGCGGACTTGGCCAGTTTGTAGAAGTTGCTGGTCAGCGACTGGGCGGAGGTTTTGCCCTCCAGATCCGCCAGGGAGGAAATGTCGTTGTTGTCCGACTTCACGACGACGACGCCGGTGCTGACCGTGTACGGATCCGAGAAGTCGTAGGTGGCCAGGCGGTCTTCGTTGATCGAAACCTGGTTGGCGATCACGTCGAAACGCCCCGCCTCCAGCCCTGCGAAGATGGCGTCCCACTGGGTCTCTTCAAACTGGACGTCGACGCCGAGCTTTTCCGCCACCGCGGTGACGATCTCAACGTCGTAACCAGTCAGGTCGCCGGTGCCGTTCTCGTGGAAGCTGAACGGACGGTAGGTCCCCTCGGTCCCCACGGTGATCACGCCGGCGTCCTGGATCTCCTGCAGCGTGGTCGCGGCGGCAGAGGTCGCCGGCTCCGACTCCGACGGCGAGGACGTGCTGCAGCCGGCCAGCACCAAAGCGGCTGCTGCGGCGGCACCGAGGACGGACAAACGACGACGAATCATGGTGGAAAACCCCTTGTGGTGTGGGACGAAAAGCCAACCGGCGGGTGACCGGCAAACGCTGAACGCTAGCACGTACAACAACGGGCACCTCAAGATATGTTCCGAACTGTGTCGGCAATGTGAGCAGCCGCACCCCCGAAGGCGTGCACCGGCGTCGTTATGCTTCTATTCCGCAGCCACCCGCACCACGAGTGCGCCGGGATCGACGCGCATCATCAAACGGGAACCCATGCCGATATGGTCGCCGTCCAGCTGCATCTCCTGGGGCCTGCCGGCGTGGATCTCCACGTGCTTGCACTGATAGTAGTCAACCGAAGGATCCACGCTCCGGCCGCGTTTGGCGAGCCCGGCCAGCACGCCGAGCCAGCCCAGCCGGCCGCGCGGGGAGATGGTCATGATGTCCAGCAGGCCGTCGTCGAGCTGCGCGCCGGGGAACATCTCGAATCCGCCCTGGATCTTGCCGCAGTTGCCGCCCATCACGCTGCGCATTCGCAAGGTCATGGGCTTCCCGCCGTCTATGGTGAGCGTGGCACGGACCGGCTTGCCCGGAAGGTTGCGCAGACCGGCTTCCACGTACGCCAGCCACCCAATACGGTCCTTGAGGCCGTCGTCGGTGCCGCCGATGACGGCAGCGTCAAAGCCGAGACCGGCCATGACCAGGAACACGGAATCGCCGCCCGATTTGTCCACGGTGGCCCGGACGACGTCGATCCGCCGGTCCCGGCCGGCCAGGGCGATGCCGGCAGCGGTCTCCGGGTCGTCAACAGGCAGGTCCAGGTTGCGGGCCAGCAGGTTGCCGGTGCCCAAAGGGATCACGCCCAGCGGCATGTCCGTTGCCGCCAGGCGGCCGGCCACCCGGCGCACCGTCCCGTCGCCACCGGCGGCGATCACCAGGTCGACCCCTGCTTCCATCGCCTGGTGTGCCTGGCCGGCGCCCGGATCCTCGAGCGTGGTCTCGAGCCAGAGCGGCGGCTGCCAGCCGGTTTCGGCGCACAGGCCCTCGACCAGCGCCACCAGGTCAAAGTTGAACTTTTTGGACGGGTTCCAGATCACCGCGGCACGGCGGGAACCTGGGGGAGCGGATGCGGTCATGGTGTCCTTACTGTCCTGTTTGCCGGCTCCAGGGCCGACGTCCCGACGAACCCATTCAAGCACCATCCGGCCCTCGCCGCCCGGCTCGACATCGCTGCTGGCCGCTTATAGGTTCTAACAGGACACCCTCGGATCCGGGAGAAGAATTGCTTCGGCGCGCACTTGCACTCATCATGGCCCTGCTGCTGACGGTAGCGGTGGCTGCCTGCGCTCCGGAGCGGGAGTCGCCGGATCCGACCGCCCAGGCGCTGGCGGAAGCGCTGGCGGCCAACGACGTGTCGAAGGTACCCTTCGCCGATGCCACCGGCGCCCAGGTGCAGGAAGAACTGGCCGGGCTGACCGAGGGCATGGGCCCGTGGGAGCCCGACGTCACCGTGACCGGCGTCGAAGAGGTCGAATCCAACCTCTTCCGGGCCACCCTTTCCTATGACTGGCCGGGGCCGGATGCGGAGCAGGGCTGGAGCTACACCACGAGGGCGGACCTGCACTACGCCGAGGACGCCTGGCAGGTCCGGTGGACGCCCCAAATCCTGGAGCCCTCGCTTGCCGAGGGCGAGCGGCTGGTGCTGTCCACCGAGGAGCCGCAGCGCGGCCAGATCCTCGACGCCGAGGGGAAGGCGATCGTCAAGAACCGTCCGGTCAAAATCGTCGGCATCGACAAGACAGGCCTGGACAAATCGGCCGTCGAGGACTCCGCGCGGGAGCTGGCCAAGCTGGTGGACATCGATTCCGCCGGTTACGTGGAAAAGGTTGCCGCCTACGGGCCGAAGGCTTTCGTGGATGCCATCACGCTGCGCGAGGACGCCTTCGACGACCTGGACCAGAAGAAGCTGAAGGACATCGACGGTTTCCTGTCGGTGGATGACCAGATCCCGTTGGCGCCCAGCCGCACGTTCGCCGCGCCGGTGTTGGGATCGGTGCGGGAGGCCACGGCCGAGGACATCGAGAAGTCCAAAGGCACGGTGGTGGCGGGCGAGACCGTTGGCTCGTCCGGCTTGCAGGCAGCCTTCAACACCGAGCTCTCCGGCGCGCCGGGGGTCACGGTCTCCGCGGTCGGGCAGCCTGCCGAAGAAGGCGGCGAAGCGCCGTCCCGCCAGCTGTTCCGCCAAGATCCGGTTGGCGGCGAGGACGTGAAAACCACGCTGGTGCCGGACCTGCAGTCGGCGGCCGAGGACATCCTGGCCGACATCGACTCGCCGAGTTCGATCGTCGCGCTGCGGCCGTCGACCGGTGCCGTCCTGGCGGCCGCGAACGGTCCGGACAGCGAAGGCTACAACACGGCGTTCCTGGGCCAGTATGCCCCGGGTTCCGCCTTTAAGATCGCCACCGCACTGGGCCTGCTGCGCAACGGCATGACACCCGACTCCGCCGTCACCTGTGATCCGGAACTCGTGGTGGACGGCCGCAGCTTCGAGAACGCGGACAGCTATCCCGCGGCGTTCACCGGCGAGATCACCTTGACCGAGGCCATCGCCCACTCCTGCAACACGGCGTTCATCGCCGAGCACCAGGAACTCTCCCAGGACCAGCTGGCGGACGCCGCCGGCGCCCTGGGCATAGGCATGAAGGCAAACCCCGGCATCGAGGCCTTCATGGGCCACGTGCCGCGCGAGGATACCAAGGGGACCGCGCACGCGGCCTCGCTGATCGGCCAGTCACGGGTGCAGACGTCCCCGCTGGCGCTGGCCACGTTAATGGCCGCCGTGGTGGAAGGCGGATCGGTCGTGCCCACGCTGGTGGACGGGCACGACCCCAAGGCCGAGCTCCCGGAGGCACCGGAGCTGACCGCCGAGGAGGCCAAGCAGTTGCGCACCATGATGCGCTCGGCAGTGGTGGACGGCTACCTGACGAACTTGGCCGACCTGCCCGGCAAACCCGCCATTGGCAAGACCGGCACCGCAGAGTACGGCTCGCAGGACCCGCCGCAGACCCACTCCTGGGTCATCGCCGGCCACGGGGACCTGGCCATTGCGGTGTTCGTGGAGGACGGCGAGCTCGGCTCCGAAACCGCCGGCCCGCTGGCCGAGGCGTTCCTGGAAGCCGCCGCCGGCTAGGCAATAAACAACGACGGCGGTGCCCGCCCGAGGTGCGTGAATGCACCGAACGGGGGCACCGCCGTCGTCAGCGGAAGGCCGGGGCCGGACACCGGCCTGCCTGTAGCGCTTCAGGGCTACCAGCGGTGGGCCACGTCAATCACCAACCGGGACATGCTGCCCGGGCCATCCAGGGTGAAGACCCGGAACGGCAAGCGGGCGCGGACGCCGAGGCCGATGGTGGTGTACCCCTCGAAACTGCCGCCCCAGGAGAGCTGGCGGAACGTGGTGTAGCCGGTGACGTTAACCAGTTCCCTCGGGTTGGCTGGCCGGTAGGTGGCGTGCCCGTTGGAGTCATACGCCGGAGCTTTCACGACCACCGCCAGATCGGCGCCGCCGCGCAAGGGGATCGCATGGCCGGAGCCTTGGGCCCGCACCGTCCCGTACCTCACCGAGTAGCCGGCCACATCGCCGCGAAGGTCAACGACCATGGGTCGAAGCAGGCGTGCCGGCCGGTGCGGACGTTCGTTATGGGGGCGGTGGTGGTCCCCGGCGCCGACTCCGGCGTTGAGCCCCAGGTAATGCCGCAGTAGGGCGCTGCCGTGGCGGGGCCGGGCGCCACCAGTCCCAGACCGAGAACCAGCAGGATTACGGACAGCCATGTGGGGAGCTTGCGCATGGCACACCGCCTTTCATGGGGGTGACAGATGCACTCAGAATAGGGGCGTTTTCCGCGAAGGGACCCGGCACCTTCGGGATAACGCCAAAACCGTTAAGGCCCGCGGCCCCGGCATGCATTTCTTGATCCTTCGGTAACCGGAAACGCGCTCCGCCCGTGATCAAAGACCGTGATGAGGAAGTGTTACGTGATCTCGTAACATAAATCACATCGCTGATATTTAATGGGCGGCCAGTGGCATAATTCCAGCATTAGCCGGTTCGGACCCCCACTTTTTTGCCCGGGCCGGCGAACCCCCAAGAGCCGGTCCCGCGTGAACATGCCGCGGGGCCGGCTCGACTTAAACGTCACACCACGACCAGCGGCGGAAGATCCCCGGCACGCCTCCGGGCCGGTGGGAATTCAGCCCACTTCAAAGCCGGTGAAGCCGCCCGTCGGCGGGGCGTACGTCGCTTCGACCGCGTCCACCCGCCCCGGCGCCGCGCCGGACTCAAACGCAGCCGCGAACTGCCTCACTGCATCCACGGGGCCCTCTGCCACCACACCTACGGTGCCGTCTGCCTGGTTCACGGCCGAGCCCACCAGTCCCAGGCGTTCGGCGCGTTCCCGTGCCCAGTACCGGAAGCCCACTCCCTGGACACGGCCGCTCACCGTCGCGATCAGGCGGACGTTCCCGGTGGGTTCCTGTTGTTGGTGCATGCTTCGCTCCTGTTC
This sequence comes from Arthrobacter sp. Y3221048, assembly GCF_059092685.1. Lineage (NCBI taxonomy): Bacteria > Bacillati > Actinomycetota > Actinomycetes > Micrococcales > Micrococcaceae > Arthrobacter > Arthrobacter sp. Y3221048. The sequence goes on from NZ_JBNHHX010000002.1 coordinate 154,862, forward strand.
GGGACCCCCGTCCGGCGTACGACGGCGCTGCCTCGCCTCACGCGGTGCCGGAACCGTAGGGGCGTGTTATGGCTTCCAGGAAGTGGCCGTTCGGGTCAGTGAAGTAGACGCCGCGGCCGCCGTCGTTGCGGTTGATTTGTTGGGGCCGGCTGCGGCCAGGGTCCGCCCAGTAGTCGATTCCGGCCGACCCTATGCGGGTGAGGATCCCGTCGAAGTCGTCCTCGGTGACCAGGAAGGCGTAATGCTGGGGCTGAACCTTCCCGCCTGCGTCCGCGTAGTCGAGTGCCACACCGCCCTCCAGCAGGACCGTCATGAAGTGCCCGAACATCGGCTGCGGCGGATCGAGGCCGAAGATCTCCGCGAAGAATTCCGCCGACGCTTTCTTGTCTGCGGCGTAGACGATGGTGTGGTTGAACGAGACGGCCATGGCTGCTCCGAAGGCGGTGGCCGGGGCGGTGGCCGGCCGGAATGCTGGCACCCATTCAACTCCGCCCGGGCCGCCGGGACAAGCGCGTGAACCCGGAAGGGTCAGGTTAACGAAGCAACGGACGACGCCGGCGCTGTGGTGAGTGCCGAAGCCGTCCGCTCCGTGGGCGGAGCTGTGCCGCCCCGTGGTGGTGTCAGCTCTTCTGTGGCAGCCGCCAGACGGTGCAGTCCTGCGTGCTGATGGCGCGGCGTGAGCCGTCCGCGTCATCGCGGATCCACACCAGGCCGACGCCGGGGGCGGTGCGGTCCACGCGGCCCCGGTACTGGACGGCGTTGTCCATGCGGGCCTCGACCGAATCGCCGCGGCGCAGATGCCCGAGATTGCGGATCCGGGTGGGGGTGGAATTGACCAGCGGGGACTGACCGGGTGCGGATGGTGTCATGCGTGACCTCCTGTGTCGTGACGGTAAGGGCGTGCTGTACCCGGCGGACCAGCCGTGCGGCTGACCCTGCCGTGGCAAAGTTCGGGGACTGCTTGGCAGGCGAAAAGGCGTCGGCTCATGCCGGGTGCCGGTGAGCGCTAACAGTAAGGGCGGGCATCGATCCGGCAGGGCGCGGGAAAGAGCGTCTCCGCTGAGCTCCTGCTGCAAACTCGGTGGTCCCTCAGCTGTCCGTTGGCAGTCTCAGTTTATGGAACACGCCCCGCGGGCCGGTTTATTCCGGGAGGAAGAAAAGTTTCTCCGGCCTTCCGTCGACGGCGCGGGCGCAACCAGGCTCCGGCCACGGCAGATGAAGGACGACCTCACACCGCGGCGGGGCGGTACGGCCCGCCTGGAAGCCTGGTCGCGGGGTGAGTGTGCGAACGGCACGTTCAGTTCGTGGGCGGCATCTGCTGCAGCGCCCAGGTGTTGCCGTCCGGGTCGCTGAAGTAGACGAAATTCCCCCACGGCTGTACGTCCACGGCGCTCGCCGCGACGTCGCGGCTGAGCAGTTCTTCCCGGGCCGCTTCGGCATCGGCAACGACCATCTGCAGCCCCTGCTGCGAGCCGGGCGCCATCTCCGTGATGCCCTCGCCGATCACGATGGAACAGGCCGAGCCGGGCGGCGTGAGCTGCACGAAGCGCAGGCCTTGGCTTACCTGGTGGTCGTGGTCGGCGTTGAAGCCGACCTGCTCCACGTAAAACTTCTTGGCCCGGTCGACGTCGGTGACCGGCACGGCCACTAGCTCGAGTTTCATTTCCATGACGGACACGCTAGCGCCGGCAGGGCACTCGGCGGTAGGGATCGGCGTGGGACTGCGGTCAGGCACTGTCCGCAACCAGATGGAGCCGGTACCCCTCGGACTTTTCGAACAGACGGCGTGGTTGTAAGCCACTGTTGGCCAGCCAGACGATGTCCGCATCAAGTGTCACCGCATCGACTCTTCCGGTGCGCAGCAGCGTTCCGTCCCTGTACACCTCCACCAGCGTGCCGGGAACGAGGTCCCAGTTTTCGAGCGGGGTCTCAGGCATGGTGGTGCTCCTCGGATCGAGTTATCGGCCGCGCATCTCTCCTCCACCATCCGGGCGGGCGAGGGCGGCCACAAGGGATCCAGCCGCATGTTCACGATGAATTCACGCACCTGGCAGCCGGCGAGGCCGGCTAATTCCCGAAATAGCCGCGCTCCAACAGGGAGCCGGGGTAGTACAGGCAAGCGGAGGTGCGCTCACCGGAATCCCAGTCCGCTTGCGTGGGGAACAAGATCCGGTGGGTACCGTCCGGAATCAACCGCGCTTCGAGAAACTGCAAAATCACGTCGCCGCACAGTGGCCCGGCCTGGCGTTCCAGCGCTGACTGACCCGGAAACAGTTCGCCGGCGTGTGTGACGGTCCCGAAAATCTCGCCTTCATGCGGCTCCTGGCAGGGCACCTGAAACAACGCGGTGGTCGTAGGGCCGGAGGAATACTCCCAATCGAAAAACACGCAGTCGCCGACGGACGCCTCACCCAAGGCCGAGGGCCCGACACCGGAAGACCATTGGGTCGCCAGGAAGTCGTCGATGTAGGCCTTCGTGCCCTCTGGATCTTCTGCTCCGACAGTTTCCGCGGGTGTCACGGTCGGGCGGCCCGGCCGGGGAGAGGCCAGCCGGATGGAGCTGTGGGATGTACCGCCCGCCGAACCGGCGGTGTGCCCGCCGTCGGAGGCTGCCGCGGTCGGACTCGCCGTCCCTGCCGCTGCGGCTCCTGCCTCCGCCGCCGGTTCCGAGCAACCCGTGAGCAGCAGCGCGCACAGCGCAATAAGGGCGGCCGTCGGCCTGGTCTGCATGTTCCCCCGATGCCCGGCACTACAGCCGCCCGACCGGCGGCTGAAATTGTCAGCAGCCTAGCAGGCAAGTGCCGTCGGTCCGGGGCACGCTCTGCTCACAGGTCCACGCGCTGGACGCGGCCGACCGGGCGCGGCTTAGGCCGCGCCCGGCATGCTTGCTTCACCCGGCGGGCCGGGCCGGCTCTAGACGGCGGCAGCGGCGTCGGCCGTCTTCTTCCGGTGGATGGCCAGGAAGGAAGAAATTCTGCGCACCGCCTCTTCGATATCCTCCACCGACGGCAGGATCACGAACCGGAAGTGGTCCGGCGTGGGCCAGTGGAAGGCAGTGCCGTGCGAGACCAGGATTTTCTCCTCCTCGAGCAGGTCCAGCACAAACTTCTCGTCGTCCTCGAAGGGGTAGACCGCAGGATCGAGCTTGGGGAACAGGTACATCGCCCCGGCCGCGGGGACACAACTGACCCCCGGAATCTGGTTGAGCAGCCGGCAGGCCAGGTCGCGCTGTTCGTGCAGCCGGCCCCCGGGCTTCACCAGGTCGCCGATGGACTGGTAGCCACCCAAGGACGTCTGGATGGCGTGCTGCGCCGGGACGTTCGAGCACAGCCGGAGCGAGGCCAGCAGCTCCAGTGATTCGCGGTAGGCCGCGGTCTCCGCGCGCGGCCCGCTGATGGCCACCCAGCCGGCGCGGTAGCCGGGCATCCGGTACGCCTTGGACAGCCCGCTGAAGGTCAGCACCGGCAGGTCGGGGGCCACGGAGGCGGTGTGGATGTGGACGGCGTCGTCGTAGGTGATCTTCTCGTAAATTTCGTCGGAGAACAGCACCAGATCGTGCTTGCGCGCCAGGGCCGCGAACTGTTCCAGCACGTGCCGCGGGTACACGGCGCCGGTGGGATTGTTGGGGTTGATCAGCACGATCGCCCGCGTCCGGTCGGTGATTTTGGCTTCGACGTCCGCCATGTCCGGCCACCAGTGGTTGTCCTCATCGCAGAGGTAGTGCACGGCCTTGCCGCCGGAGAGCGTGACCGAAGCCGTCCACAGGGGGTAGTCGGGCGCGGGGATCAGCACCTCGTCGCCGTTTTCCAAGAACGCCTGCAGCGTCATGGAGATCAGCTCGGACACCCCGTTGCCGATGAAGATGTCCTCCACGCCGATCTGCATCAGGCCCTTGGTCTGGTAGTACTGCGAAATGGCCGTGCGGGCGGAGAAGATTCCCTTCGAATCGCTGTAGCCCTGGGCGTCGCGCAGGTGGTGGATCATGTCCACCACAATCGACTCCGGCGCCTCCAGCCCGAACGGCGCCGGGTCGCCGAGGTTCATCCGCAGGATGCGGTGGCCCTCCGCCTCCATCTTCTTGGCGGCGTGCAAAATAGGGCCGCGAAGTTCGTATCGGACGTTCTGAAGTTTGCTGGAATGTTGCATCGGACGCATGCCCCATTTTTTCACACAGTGCATCGGGCGTTCATGTGGGCTTCACCACTGCGCGGGTCTGGTGCCCGCTGCTGCAACCGCCTACCGTGGTTACGCTCCCGCACGGGCGCCGCACGCGGTGCCCGTCCAGCGCACCGGAACCGGAAGATGGAGGAAAGCCATGACCCTCACGCACATTAATCCGGCGGGCATGTTCCGCAGTCCGGCCTTTTCCCAGGGCGTGCTCGTGGACGGCCCCGGCCGGCTGCTGATCGTCGGTGGCCAGAACGGGATCAACGCGGACGGCGAGTTGGTCAGCGATGATCTTGCCGGCCAGACCAAACAGGCGATGCGCAACGTGCTGGCGGTCCTCGAGGAGGCCGGTGCAACGCAGCAGGACGTGGCCAAGCTGAACATCTACCTCGCCGCCGGGCAGGACGCGAACGAGGGGTACGCCGCGGCCGCGGAGGTGTGGGGCCGGGTGCCGACGGCGATCACCGTCCTGCAAGTGGGCTCTGTTCGGCCAGGCGTGCTGGTCGAGATCGACGCGCTCGCCCAGGTCCCGCCGCGGCCTGAGTAGCCACTGCCCTCGTGCGGCGCCAGGCCGCGCCGCCGTCGTGAGCCGCGCAGCGCGGTGTGCCGGCGTGTGCCGCCGGGGCTGGCTACTGCGGCCGGACCGGATGCTTGCTGACGATGGAGACGCGGTTGAAAGCGTTCATTGCGACGGTGATCCAGCTGACCGCGGAGAACTCGTCGTCGGTAAGTTCCTCGCGGGCTGCGGAGTAGGCGCGCTCCTGGCTGTGGTGGTCCGGCAGTTCGGTCAGTGCCTCGGCCAAGGCCAGCGCGGCGCGTTCCTTGTCGGTGAAGACCTCGGTGTCCCGCCAGGACGGAAGCACGGAGAGGCGTTGCGCGGTCTCGCCTTCGTCCAAGGCAAGCCGGGTGTGCATGTTCAGGCAGTAGGCGCAGCCGTTGATCTGCGAGATGCGCAGGTTCAGCAGTTCCACCAGTTTCCGGTCCAGGCCGGCTGCCTCGGCGGCGTCGGCGACCTTGAGCGCGACCCCGTTCAAGGCGCGGTGGGCCGCCGGTGTCTGCTTGTCGATGTAAAACCTGCCCGGACGTTCCTCGGTGCTCACTCAAAGCCTCCTTGTTGCTGGCGGTGACCTCCATTCTGACAGCACTGCCCGCGGCGGCACGATCGGAGTAGCGTGTGCCACATGGAATTTGAAAGGCCCTTCACGGAACCGACCGCGCGGCGCATCCGGGTGCGGCTGGGCGGGAGCCTGGTGGCGGACAGCACCCGGGCCAGGCTGCTGGTCCAGTACGACACCGGCAGCCTGCCCACCTACTACGTGCCGCGGGAGGACGTGGCGGAAGGCGCGTTGTCCAATCCGCGCACCGGGCGCGCGGGGCAGCAGGTGTGGGACGTGGCCATCGGCAGCAAGAGGGCCGAAGCCGGGGCGTGGGAGCATCCCGATCCGTCGGGCGAACTGGCCGCCCTGGCCGGGCAAGTGACGTTCTCGTGGCGCCAGTTGGAATGGTACGAGGAAGACGAACGCGCGCTGGTACACGCCCGCGATCCCTACAAGCGGGTGGACACGCTGCGCAGTTCGCGCCGGGTCCAGGTCTATCTTGAGGGCGAGAAAATAGCTGACAGCATCCGGCCGCTGATGCTCTTTGAGACCCACCTGCCCGTCCGCTACTACCTGCCCGCCGACGACGTGCGCACTGACCTTTTGGAAGGCAGCGACGCGGTGACCAGCTGCCCGTACAAAGGCCAGGCCAGGTACTGGTCGGTTCGCGTCGGTGAGAACATCGTTCACGATGTGGTGTGGAGCTATCCGGAGCCGATCCCGGAAAACCCCAAGATCCGCGACCTTTTCTGCTTCTACAACGAAAAGGTGGACCTGGTGGTCGACGGCCAGGCGCAGGAGAAGCCGGACACGCCCTGGTCCTGATCCGCTGACGAACGCCTGAGCGGCCACCGGCCTGCTTCTGCTGCTTATACCTTCTTCTCCGCGGAGAAGAAAAGACTTTTGCGCATTTTTTCGGCGGCGACCTGTTGCGTAATCAGCATGCTTATGGTCTCTTGGGGGAGAAGCGGTTCTGGTCGCGCACTTCCCAACAGAGGGTGGGCTTCTGATGCAACACAACGAGAAAGACATACAGGTTTTATTCCGCAAGGCGAGACGCGCCAGGGGATCCCTGCGCGCCGCCCTGGAAGAGGAGCTGGTGCTGGGGCACCTGGGCATTGCGGAGGGGATAGCCCGCAACTATTCCGGCCCCGGCAGGGAGCTCGATGACCTAAACCAGGTTGCGCGGCTGGGGCTGCTCAAGGCGGTCCGCGGCTTTGACCCCGACCACGGCGCGGACTTCCGCGCCTACGCAGCCCCCACGGTCCACGGCGAACTGAAGCGCTATCTGCGGGACAGCTCGTGGATGATCCGCCCGCCGCGCCACCTCCAGGACCTGCGGACGGCGGCGATCAAAATGACGTCCGAACTCGCCCAGCGGCTGGGCCGCGAACCCGGGCTGCAGGAGCTGGCCGACGCGCTCGCCGAAAGCCCGGAAACGGTTGCCGAAGCCCTCAACTGCCACGGCAGCCTGCGGCCGGAGTCACTGGAGGGGACCCCCGAGGGACAGGGCCTGGCCGAAACGCTGGCTGCCTCCGACGGCGGGACCGAACGGACCGAGGAACTGTTGATGCTTCGGGGCGCCATCCGCGAGCTGGAGCCGCAGGAACGGCAGCTGCTCTTCTACCGCTACTTCCAGGAGGAGTCCCAGCGCCGCATCGGGGAACGTATCGGCATGACCCAGATGCAAGTGTCCCGCGCGCTTGCCAGGATCCTGGTCAAGCTCCAGCACCGGGTGCTGGGGGAACGGCAGGCCCCGGCCCGGCAGCGGATGCGGACGGCGTAGCTACCGGCAATTGCGCGACGGCGGCCAGGACGTCGTCCGGGCTGACGGCCAGCAGGGCGGGGTCCGGGTCCGCAGAGAACGTGTCGCCCACCCGCAGGCTCTCGTCGGTCAGGACCGTATGGGGTCCGGGCGGCGGACCCCAGACGCTGACAGGTGCCGGCCCGAAAATGACCACCGACGGCCGGGCATAGGCCGCGGCCAGGTGGGCGGCGCCGGTATCGGCGGAAATCACGACGGCGGCCTCGGCGATCGCCGCGGCAAACTCCGCCAGTGGGAGGGTTCCGGCGACCACGGTGTCCGGACCCAGCCCGGCCAATTCGGCCACCGCCTCTGCCCGAGGCCGTTCCGCCGTGCTGCCGGTGAACAGGATGCGGTGTCCCTGGGCTGCCAGTTCCCGAGCGACCGCGGCAAAGCGCTCGGCGGGCCACAGCCGGCTGCCGTAGGCGGCACCGACATGAAGCACCGCCGCTCCCGGGCAGGGGCTCTGGACGGCGGGTTTGTCCAGCCGGTAGTCGAGCGGATCCGCGTCGATACCGTGCCACTGCAGCAGCCGGGCCCAGCGCTCGCGTTCGTGCACGCCTTCCGGCCATTGGGGGCCGTCCCATCCGTGGGCCTGGTGGCCGATGCGCACCGCGGGCTGCAGGGCTTCCAGCCGGCCGCGGCTCTCCGGCCCGTTGCCGTGCAGGTTCACGGCGATCTCCACCCGGCCGGGAGCCAGTGCCAGCGGGACATCGAGTCCATGGGTGGCCAGCAGGTCGTCCACCGAGCCGGTAAGTCCGAGGATGGGCCGCAGCCAGGCTTGGGCGGCGTAGATGATCCGGTGTTCGGGGTAGGCCGCGCGCAGTGCCCGCAACGCCGGAACCGCGACCAAAAGATCGCCCAGCTTGAGCGCCCGGAGTACCAGCAATTCCGGGCGTCCGTCCCGTTCAAGTCCTTCAGGTTCTGCCACTTCACCCGTCCTTCCTTCCGGCTGTGCCCATCCTCCCAGATGCCCGCACCTCACGCTTCCAGCGGCAGCGGTTGCCGCGGCGGGAAGTGTGCGACACAAAAGTAGTAGCAGGAGAAGTGTTTAGGTCGCAGCCGTGCTGGGAACAGTGCTGGTATGAGCACAACTGCCGCATGCCCGCCGCGGGCCATCCTGTTCGACCGGGACGGCACGCTGGTCACGGACGTGCCCTACAACCCGGACCCCGCGAAAGTCCGGCCGGTGGCCGGCGCCCGGGCGGCCGTCGATGCGGTCCGCACCGCCGGGTTGCCGTGCGGGGTGCTCACCAACCAGTCAGGCATCGGCCGCGGCCTGCTGAGCCGGGAACAGGTCGACGCCGTCAACCTGCGGGTGGAAGAGCTGCTGGGACCGTTTGACGTCTGGGAGATCTGCCCGCACAACCCGGACGACGGATGCCCCTGCCGGAAACCGCAGCCCGGCATGATCCTGGCGGCCTGCCGCCGGCTCGGGCTCGATCCCGCGGAGGTGGCCTACGTCGGGGACATTGGGGCCGATGTCGAGGCCGCTGCCGCCGCCGGCGCCACCGGCGTCCTGGTACCGACCCCGGTGACCCGGCGCGAAGAGGTCGAGGCCGCCGCCGTGGTTGCCGAAGACCTCGCCGCCGCGGTGTCGCTGCTGCTGGAGGGCCGGCGGTGAGCCGTGTGTTGGTGGCGCGGCTGGACAGCGTCGGAGACGTACTGCTGGCGGGTCCGGCGGTGCGGGCAGTCGCGGCAGGCCACGGTGGCAGTCCCCGCGACGTCATGATGCTGTGCGGCCCGCAGGGCAAAGCCGCCGCGGAATTGCTGCCCGGCGTCGCGGGCGTTTTCAGCTGGGCCAGCCCGTGGATCGTCGACCCCGCGCCGCCGGCAACCCGGGAACATGTCGCCGCGCTGGCGGACTGGGTGCGGGCCTCGGAGATCTCCGAGGCCGTCATCCTCACGTCCTTCCACCAATCGCCGTTGCCGCTGGCACTGCTGCTGCGGTTGGCCGGCGTCGGCCGCATCACCGGCGCTTCCGTCGATTACGCCGGGTCGCTGCTGGATCAGCGGCTCCGGCCCGGCGAGGACTTCCCGGAGGACCAGCCGGAGGCCGAACGGGCGCTGCAGATCGCCGCTGCCGCCGGGTACCGGCTTCCAGCCGCCGACGACGGCCGGCTGCAGGTGCGCGGTATTCCGGATACCTCGGACCTGACCGGCGGCGAGCCTTACATCGTCGTTCACCCCGGCGCCTCCGTTCCGGCGCGGGCGTGGCCGCCGCTGCACCACGCCGCCGCCGTCGAACTGCTGATCGGCGCCGGCTACCGCGTGGTGGTCACCGGCGGCCCGCAGGAACAGGAGCTGACGGCGACCGTCGCCGTCCCCGGCGCGCTGGACCTGGGCGGGAAGACCGACCTGCGGAACCTGGCGGGGGTCCTGGCCGGCGCGTCCGCCGTCGTGACCGGAAATACCGGGCCGGCCCACCTGGCGGCGGCCGTGGGCACCCCGGTGGTGTCCCTGTTCGCGCCGGTGGTTCCGGCGGTCCGCTGGGCACCGTACAAGGTACCGCTGGAGCTGCTCGGCGACCAGAATGCGCCCTGCCGGCTCAGCCGGGCACGCACCTGCCCGGTTCCCGGACATCCCTGCCTGGCCCAGGTGGCACCCGAAGAAGTGCTCGAGGCTGTACAGCGGCTGACCCGCGGCGTGACGTACCTGTCCGCCCGGAGAAAGACGAGGAACGCATGAAGATCCTGCTTTGGCATGTCCACGGCGGCTGGACCGACGCTTTTGTGCGCGGCCGCCACGAATACCTGCTGCCCGCCACCGCCGAGGGCGGGCCGTGGGGCCTGGGCCGCGCCGGTCGCGACTGGCCGTCCTCGGTCCGGGACGTGCACCCGGACCGGCTGCGAGACGAAGCCCCCGACGTCGTGGTCCTGCAGCGGCCTGAGGAGATCGAGGAATGCGAGCGGCTGCTCGGCCGCCGGCCGGGACGGGACATCCCGGCGGTGTTCCTGGAGCACAACACTCCCAAGGGGGACGTGCCCAACTCGCTGCACCCGCTGGCCGACCAGCAGGACATGACCGTCGTGCATGTCACCCACTTCAACCGGTTGTTCTGGGACTGCGGAACGGCGCGGACCACGGTGATCGAACACGGCATCGTGGATCCCGGCCCGCTCTACACCGGGGAACTGGAACGCCAGGGCGTGGTGGTCAACGAGCCGGTCCGCCGCTGGCGCGTGACCGGAACGGATCTGCTGCCGGCCTTCGCCGAGGCAGGACCGCTGGAAGTCTTCGGCATGGGCGCCGACCAGCTGGGCGCCGCCGCCGGGCTGGGCCCGGACCGGCTGCGGGTGCGCGGCGACCTGCCCGGCCCGCTGCTGCACGCGGAACTGGCCCGTTGCCGCCTCTATCTGCACCCGCTGCGCTGGACCTCGCTGGGCCTGGCGCTGCTGGAAGCCATGCATCTGGGCATGCCGGTTCTGGTGCTGGCCAGCACGGAAGCGGCCCGGGCCGTGCCGCCGGAAGCCGGCGCCATCTCAACGGATGTGGACCAGCTGCGCCGCGAGGCGGCCCGGCTGCTGCGGGACCCGGAGGAGGCCGCAGCCCGCGGCGCCGTGGCGCGCGAGGCGGCACTGCGGAACTACGGGCTGCAGGCCTTCCTGGACAACTGGGACGCCCTGCTGGCAGAGACCACGACGCGCACCGGACGGGCCATTGCCGCCAACGAGAGGAGAGAGCCGTGAGGATATCGATGGTTTCCGAACACGCCAGCCCGCTGGCCGCGCTGGGTGGTGTGGACGCCGGCGGCCAGAACGTGCACGTGGCGGCCCTCTCCGCCGCACTGGCCCGGCGCGGGCACAGCGTGCGCGTCTACACCCGCCGCGATGACCCGATGCTTCCCGCCCGCGTGACCATGCGGCCGGGAGTGGAAGTGGTCCACCTCAACGCCGGACCGCCCGAGCCGGTCGCCAAGGATGAACTGCTGCCCTTCATGGGCCAGTTGGCCGACGGGATCAGCGCGGACTGGGCGGACACACCGCCGGATCTGGTGCACGCGCACTTCTGGATGTCAGGGGTGGCGGCCCTCGACGCCGCCCGCCGCCCGGGGAGCCCGCCGGTGCCGGTGCTGCAGACATTCCACGCGCTCGGCACCGTGAAACGGCGGCACCAGGGCGCGCAGGACACCAGCCCGGCCGAGCGGGCCTGGCTGGAACCGTCCGTCGGCCGCAGCGTGGACCGCGTCATCGCGACGTGTTCGGACGAAGTGTTCGAGTTGGCGGCCATGGACATCCCGCGCGGCAATATCTCCATTGCCCCCTGCGGCGTGGACCTGGGACTCTTCAAGGCCGACGGCGAGGCCGAGCCGCGCGGCCGCGCCCACCGCATCGTCGCGCTGGGCCGGTTGGTTCCGCGCAAGGGCATCGACCTGGCCGTGCAGGCCCTGCGGTTGCTCAAGGACCAGGGACTGGACGACGTCGAACTGATCGTGGTCGGCGGCGCCTCCGGTGCCACCGGGCTGGCGTCCGATCCGGAAGCGCAACGGCTGCGCGGCCTCGCCCGCGGGCTCGGCGTGGAAGACCAGCTGGTGCTGCGCGGCCAGCTGCCGCGGGAAGAAATCCCGGCGGTGCTGCGCAGCGCCGACGTCGTCGTCTGCGCGCCGTGGTACGAACCGTTCGGGATTGTCCCGCTGGAAGCGATGGCCTGCGGCGTCCCGGTGGTCGCGGCCTCGGTCGGCGGGCTGATCGATACCGTGGTGGACCGCAAGACCGGCCTGCACGTACCGCCGCGCGATCCGGCGGCGGTGGCCGAAGCGGTGGCCGAGCTGCTGGCGAATCCCCAGCTGCGCCGCGAGCTCGGCCGCGCCGGCCAGCAGCGCGTGCGGAACCGCTACTCCTGGGACCGGGTGGCCGCCGACACCGAGAAGGCCTATCACCTGGCGGTCAGCAGGGGCTCGGGCGCGGTCGCCGCCGGCGTCCGGCAGCTGGAAGGGGAGGCACTGTGAAGCGCCCGACCGGCATCGCCAAGACGGCAGCACGGACCACGGCGCTGGCCGCGGCCGCCCCCGCCGCCCCTGCCCGCACGGAGGCTTACGTGCGGCCGCCCGGGCCGGGGCCCGCGGGACCCGCCCTGGTTCCGGTGCCGGCGACCGGCCCGAAGCAGACCGGGACCGAAGCGGTGGACGCGGTCCTGGCGCACCTGCAGGCGGTGGCGCCGGCGGTGGAGTCGCTGCGCGCCCAGGCCGGCCAGCTGGCCGGTTGGGGAACCGAGCTGGCCCGGCGCCTGATGGGCGGCGCACGCCTGCTGGCGGCCGGCAACGGCGGCTCCGCGGCGGAAGCCCAGCACCTCACCGCCGAACTGGTGGGCCGGTTCGACGGCGAACGCCGGGCCTTCTCCGCCATCTCGCTGCATGCGGAGACATCGGCGGTCACGGCCATCTCCAACGACTACGGCTTCGACCAGCTGTTTGCCCGGCAGGTCCTGGGCCACGGCCGGGCCGGCGACGTGCTGCTCCTGCTGACTACCAGCGGCAAGAGCGGGAACCTGCTGCGTGCGGCCGAAGCTGCCCGCAGCATCGGCGTGACCTGTTGGGCGCTGACCGGCCAGGCACCGAACCCGCTGACCCTGCTGTGCGACGACTACGTAGCCGTGGAGGCTGCACCGGCCAATGTGCAGGAAGGCCACCTCATGGCGCTCCACGCCCTCTGCCGGGCCTTCGACGCCGAGGTGGCACGCCTTGAGGCAGGCACCGCCGGCGGGCGCGGGCAGGGAGGCCGGCCATGAGGATCGTAGTGGTGGGCGACGTACTGCTCGATGCCGATGTGGAGGGTGCGGCAACCCGGCTGAGTCCGGACGGACCGGTGCCGGTGGTTGATGCCGCCGAAACGACCTACCGCGCCGGGGGAGCCGGGCTCGTGGCCCGGATGTTGGCCCGCGACGGCCGGGACGTTCTCCTGGTCACGGCGCTGTCCGACGACGGCGCTTCCTCCCGGCTGCACGACGCCTTGGACGGCGTCCGCGTGGTCGCCGGACCATCCGGCGCCCCAACGCCGGTGAAAACCCGGATCCGGGCCGGCGGGCAGTCGGTGGTCAGGGTGGACGAAGGCTGCGCCCCGGCACCTGTGCCGGTACCGACACCGGACATGCTCGACGCGCTCGGGACGGCCGACGCCATCATCGTGGCGGACTACGGCCGCGGCTTGGCGGCCGCACCCGCGCTGCGCGACGCCCTGGCCTCGCTGGTGCACCGGATCCCCGTGGTGTGGGATCCGCACCCGGCAGGCCCGGCCCCGGTCGAGGGCGTGGCCGCCGCAACGCCGAACCTGCCCGAAGCCCTGCGCATCGCCGGCCAGCGGGACAACGGCACCCGGGAAGCGGCACTGGCCGCGGCGGAACTGCGTTCACGGTGGAACAGCAGCGCCGTCGTCGTCACGCTCGGCGCGGAAGGAGCCCTGATCCAGTCGGACGGCGACCTGCCGCAGGCCGTTCCAGCCCCGACGCTGGAGCCGGCCGACACCTGCGGCGCGGGGGACCGGTTCGCCGCCTCCCTGGCGGTGGCGCTGGCCTCCGGGCAGCCGCTGACCGCCGCGGTGGAAGAGGCCGTCGGACAGGCGGCGGCTTTCCTCGCCGCGGGCGGGGTGGCATCGCTTCGGCGGGAAACCGCCCCGGTCCCGCTGCGCGGGCCGGGGGTAGACGCCATGCGCGTTGCCGCGCAGACCCGCGAAGCCGGTGGCACGGTGGTAGCCACCGGAGGCTGCTTCGACTTGCTGCACGCCGGCCACGCCAGGACCCTGGCCGCCGCCCGGAAGCTGGGCGACTGCCTGATCGTCTGCCTTAACTCGGACGATTCGGTCCGCCGCCTCAAAGGCGAAGAGCGTCCGATCATGAACCAGGAGGACCGGACCGAGCTGCTGCTGGCGCTGGAGTGCGTGGATGCGGTGCTGGTCTTCGACGAGGCCACCCCCGAAGCGGCGCTGGAACGGCTGCGCCCGGACATCTGGGTCAAGGGCGGCGACTACACCGCGGACCAACTGCCCGAAGCGCGGCTGCTGCAGTCCTGGGGCGGGCAAACCGTCACCGTGCCCTACTACCCGGCGCGTTCCACTACCGGCCTGGCCGCCGCCCTGGCGAAAGTCGGCTGAAACGCGACCCTGCTCCGCGCACCCGGCGGGCGGGCCGGACCAAAGAACCATCCCCGAACCTGAGGAGGAAAAACATGAGCATTGCACCAACGAACCCCGGGCGCGTCCTGGTCACCGGCGGAGGGTCCGGACTGGGAGCCGCCGTCGTGGAGGCGGTCCTTGCCGCCGGCGGCACGCCGGTCGTGCTGGACCGTGACGTCAGCCGGGTGGGCCAGGCGAAGAGCATCGAGGTGGACGTCGCCGACCGCGCCGCCGTCGAAGCGGCAGTGCAGCAGGCCGCCGATACCCTCGGCGGGCTGGACGCCGTCGTGACGGCGGCCGGGATTGACCGCTGCGGACGCCTGGAAGATGTGCCGGCCGAAGAATGGGAGAAGGTCATCGGCGTCAACCTGATGGGCACCGTCTCCGTGGTGCGCGCGGCCCTGCCGCACCTGATGTCCTCCCACGGGCGCGTGATCACGGTCGCCTCGTCGCTGGGAATCAAGGCCGTCTCCGACGCCACCGCCTACTGCGCCTCCAAGTTCGGCGTGGTCGGTTTCAGCCGGGCGCTGGCGGCCGAAACCCGCGGCCAGGTCGGAGTGACCACCATGATTCCGGCCGGCATGAAGACCAGGTTCTTCGACGACCGCACCGAGCAGTACAAGCCGCAGGACGACTCCCGGCTTAACGATCCGGAACGGGTGGCCGATGCCATCATCTTCGCCCTGTCACAGCCGAAGGGCTGCGAGGTGCGCGAGATGGTCATTTGCCACGAAGAAGAAGACTCGTGGCCCTGAGCTGGCGCAGGTCCGCGTAGACATCCTCTGCGCGGACCTGATCCGTCAGGGAGAATTCGTGGCTGCAGCGTTCGGCAGTCCAGCCCACTTGCCTCAGGTCGGAGCCGCAGGCCGGGCACTGCGTCATCCAGGACATGTGGATCCGGTGCATGGTCCGGCCCAGTGCCCCGGCCATGATCATGTTGCCGGCCCAGTAGATGCCCACCGTGGGCGTTCCCACCGCCTGCGCCAGGTGCCGCGGCCCGCTGTCATTGCCGACCATCACGTCGCTGGCGCGCAGCACGGCGGACAACTCATCCAGCTCCAGCCGGCCGGCCACGGAGTCGATGCTGCCGCCGCTGCCGGTTCCGGCCGCCGCGCGGCCCAGGCGAACCACTTCCTCGGCCAGCGCCACGTCGGATTGGTCGCCTACGACCAGGACCTGGCACCCGTCGTCGGCCGCCCATGCAGCCACCTGGGCAAACTCCGACGCCGGCCACCGACGCCGCGGGTCGGTGGCGCCCGGGTGGATGGTCACCAGCGATGGCCTGCCTTCTTCGAGCAGCCCGGCCAGCAACGCCTCTTCGTCGGCCAGGGGCTGCAGTTCCGGCTGCAGCGCGGCCGGAGCAGCGCCGGCCAGGCCCACCACCTCCAACGCGCGCAACACCTCGTGCTGGTAGTACAGATACGGGATGGACCGCTCGAGCGCGGCCGCGTCGTCGGTCCGGGTGCCCACAGTGTGCCGCGCGGCCAGTTTCAGCAGGAACGGGTTCGAGTTCCGGCCGCCGCCGTGCAACTGCACGGCCAGGTCGAACTGCTCGGCGCGCATCCGCTGCTGGAACCGGGCGGTGGCCTGCGGCTCCTCCGGTCCCGGGCGAACCCCGTGGGCGAACGGCAGCGGTTCCACCCGGTGCACCGGGCCGGGCCTGCCGCGAAACAGCGCGGCGTGGGCCTCGGTGCCCAGCAGGGTCAGGCTGGCCTCCGGATAGGCGGCAGCCAGCGACTCCAGTGCCGGGACCGAAAAAAGCACGTCGCCCAGTCCTCCGCCCCGGAGCACCGCAATCTTCCGCACACCCTCGAAGGGCTCCAACAACGGTCCGATGCCCCGGCCATGCCTGGCCTCGGTACTGAGCCTTTGGTCACCGAAAGCGGCGCCGCCTGTGGGGGAACCAGCCATCTCCACCTCCTGGATCAACGTCCCGCTGCAGCGATCCACCCGGCGCGCGGGTTTCAGGCCTGCCGCATCCCCTGAGAACCCGCCCCCGCGAGCCCATAGTGAACTTCACCCTAGGGTGCTTTCGACCCGCTGGCCAGAGCCCGCATCGGGCCCGGAGGCACAAACCGGCCAGCAGGAACCTGTCACACCGATGCCTGAAACCGCGCGATGCGACTGAAACCGCGCGGTGTGTCTGAAACCGAGCGATGCGACTGAAACCGAGCGGTGTGTCTGAAACCGAGCGGTGTGTCTGAAACCGCGCGATGCGACTGAAACCGAGCGGTGTGTCTGAAACCGAGCGGTGTGTCTGAAACCGCGCGATGCGGGGTAGGGAACCAGTACCACGCATTGTTGCCGGTGTTGCGTGCCCGTGGCGGGCACTGCACTGCCGCTGCGTGACCGTGGACTTTGGCCAGACACCAACGGGCGGGCCCAGGCCGCCGTGGAGGGGAGGAGCAATATGACCACCGATTCCGATACTGCCCGGGATTTTGCCTTGTTTCAGGTGCACGACCCGAGGGACGGCAGCCTGGTGGGCAGGCTTGAGGAAACGAGCCCCGACGAGGTGCGGGCCGCCGTCGCCGCCGCCAAGGCTGCCCAGCCCGGCTGGGCGGCCACCGACGCTGCCGCCCGCGGCGAACTGCTGGAGGCGGCCGCGGCGGCCTTGCAGGAGCACTCGCAGGAACTGGCCGAGATGAACGCGCGGGAAACCGGCCGGCCGGAACATGAAGCCCTGGAGGGCGTGCTGGCCGGCGCCGGGACCCTGCGGCAGTACGCCCAGCTGGGCCCCGTGCACCGCGGCCGCAGCCTGCGCGGCGGTTCGCTTGCCGCCGACTACACGGTGAACGAACCGCGGGGCGTGGCGGCTGTGCTCACGCCCTGGAACGATCCGGTGGCCGTGGCAGCCGGGCTGCTGGGTGCCGCCCTGGCCACGGGAAACACCGTCCTGCACAAACCAAGCGAACGCTGCCCGCATCTGGGCGAGCTGCTCGGCCGGATTCTCTCGGACGTGCTGCCGCCGCAGGTCTTCACGACGCTGACCGGCGGACCCGCCGTCGGAGCGGCGCTGGCCGGCCATCCTGATGTCGATGTAATCGCGCACGTCGGATCGAGCCTCACCGGCGCCCGGATTGCCCGGGCGGCGGCGCTCACCGGCGCCCATGTGATCCGCGAGAACGGCGGAAACGATCCGCTGATCGTCGACGCCGGCGTTGATCCGGCGTGGGCGGCGGAGCAGGCAGCCATCGGGGCGTTCGCCAACAGCGGGCAGATCTGCACGTCGGTGGAGCGGATCTACGTGCACCGCGACGTCGCCGGCCCGTTCTGTGAAGCGCTCGTCGCCGAGGCCCGCACCCGCAACGACGCCGGACTGATGGCACCGCTGGTGGACCGCAGGCTGCGGGACAGCGTCAACGCCCAGGTGGCAGAGGCGCTTTCGCTCGGTGCGACGGCTGCCGAGGGCGGCTCGGTGCCCGAGGGGCCGGGTGCCCATTATCCGGCCACCGTGCTGCTGGACTGCACGGACCGAATGACCGTGATGCAGGAGGAGACCTTTGGCCCGGTGGCCCCGGTCCGGGTGGTGGACAGCTTTGACGACGGGCTGCAGCTGGCGGCGGAGGGCCGGTACGGTTTGGCCGCCACGGTGCTGACCGCGGACCTGGAGCATGCGCACCGGGCCGTAGCGGCGCTCCAGGTCGGCACGGTTAAGATCAACGCCGTCTTTGGCGGCGCGCCGGGCGGTTCCGCCCAGCCCCGCCGGGACAGCGGCGACGGGTTCGGCTACGGCCCCGAACTGCTGGACGAGTTCAGCGCGGTGAAGGTCGTCCACGTCGGCCTGCCCGGTGGGGTGCGGCGATGAGCACGCCCCTGTCGGACGTTTCGGGGCTGGCCGGCTGGTTGCCGGCCCGGCTGGCTGAGGCCGCACCGCAGGTCACCGTGGTGGGCGACGTGATGCTGGACGGCTGGTTCGGCGGCCGGATCGAACGGTTCTGCCGGGAAGCCCCCGCCCCGGTAGTGGACATGACCAAGCGGGAGTACGCCCCGGGCGGCGCCGCCAACACGGCCATGAACCTCGCCGCCCTCGGGGCGCGGGTGCGCATTGTCGGCCTGATCGGCGGGGACGACGCCGGCCGCCGGCTGGGTGCCCTCCTGCAGGGTGCGGGGGTGGAAATCTCGGGGCTGGTGGAACACGAGGACGTCCTGACCACCACCAAGTACCGCATTATCGGCGGCGACCAGATCATGCTGCGGCTGGACGAGCGCACGGAGCGGGTACCGGAAGCGGCGCAGGAACGGCTGGCCGCAGCAGTGCCGGACGCGCTCGCCGGCAGCGACGCCGTGGTGGTCTGCGACTACGGATCCGGCGCGTTGGGCGACGCCTTGCGCAGCGTGCTGGCGCGTCACCGCGACGGCCGGCTGCTGGTGGTCGACGCCCACGACCCGCGGCCCTGGTCGGCGATCGCGCCGGACCTGGTCACTCCGAATGCTGCGGAAGCTGCCGCGCTGCTGGGCGTGACGCTGGATCCCGACAAGGACCGGGCCGCCGCCATAGCCGACCATGCCGGGGAGCTGCTGCAGGCGACCGGGGCGGGCGCCGCCGTCGTCACGCTGGACAAGGACGGTTCTTTCCTGCTGACGCCCGACGGCGGAACCCACCGCACCTGGGCCAGCCCCGTCACCGAGAAGCAGGCTTCGGGCGCCGGCGACACGTACGTGGCCTGCCTGACCCTGGCGCGGGCCGCGGGACTGCAGCTCAGCACGAGCCTGGACCTGGCCCAGGCGGCCGCGGATGTAGTGGTGCGCCGGCGCGGCACGTCGGTCTGCGGCACCACCGACCTCGCCGCGCACCTGGGCAGCTTCTCCGACGCCGCGCTGGACGCGGAGGCGCTCGGGCAGGCGGTCGCCGCCGAGCGGGCCTCGGGCAAGCGCATCGTGCTGACGAACGGGTGTTTCGACGTGCTGCACCGCGGGCACACCCGCTACCTGAACCAGGCCAAGCAACTGGGCGACGTGCTGGTCGTGGCGCTGAACAGCGACGCATCCGCCCGGCGGCTGAAGGGACCGGACCGGCCGATCAACCCGGCCGCCGACCGGGCCGGCATCATTGCAGCCCTCAGCTGCGTGGACTACGTGACCGTCTTCGACACGGACACGCCCATCCCGCTGATCGAAGCGATCCGCCCCGACATCTACGCCAAGGGCGGGGACTACTCCCCGGAGATGCTCGAGGAAGCGGCGGTGGTGGAGGCCTGCGGAGGCGAGGTCTGCATCCTGGACTATGTGTCCGACCACTCCACCACGGCGGTGGTCCGCCGGATCCGCGGCTCCGCGCCCGCGGCCGAGACAGGTACCGCGCCGGAGGCGGGAGCGGATCCGGCGCCCGCCTCGGGAGCCGATTCTGCGTGAGCCGCAGGAGTTCAGCCAGCTGGGCCCTGGCTTCAGTGGAATCAGGGCCTGAGCTGGACGTGTTGGTGCCCAGCTACGGCCGGGAAGCGGAGCTGGCGGTAACGCTCGCCGGGCTGGCGGCACAGGACGGTCCGGCGTTCTCGGTCATCATCAGCGACCAGACCGACGGCGCCGCCGCCTGGGAGCACCCGGCCGTGGGCGCAATGATCAGGGTGTTGGAAGCGCAAGGGCGCCCGGTCCGGCTGGAACGGAATCTGCCCCGGCGAGGGCTGGCCGAGCAGCGCGACTTCCTGCTCGGGCTTGCCACGGCTGAACTGGTGCTGTTTCTGGACAACGACGTGTGGCTGGAACCGGGCATGCTGGCCCGGATGACGGCGGCCATTCGGGACGCCGGCTGCGGGTTCATCGGTGCCGCGGTGCAGGGCATGTCCTACCTGGACGACGTACGGCCGGGGGAGCAGGAGCCCTTCGAACTGTGGGACGGTCCGGTGCGCCCCGAGCGCATCCGCCGTGCGGACGACCGGTTCGGCCGCTGGCAGCTGCACAACGCGGCAAACCTGACGCATATCGCCGCCGAGCTGGGAATTCCGGACGGCGGCTGGCGGCTGTACAAGATCGCGTGGGCCGGCGGCTGCGTGCTGTACCGGAGGAGCGCGCTGCTGGACTGCGGCGGCTTCGGGTTCTGGGAGGAGCTGCCACCAGCCCACGCCGGCGAAGATGTGGTGGCGCAGCTAAGGGTGATGGAACGCTACGGCGGTGCCGGCATCCTGCCCTCCGGTGCCGTGCACCTGGAATCGCCGACCACTGTCACCGATCGCTCCACCGAAGCCGCCGACGTCGTGCTGCGGGATTAATCAGCCGCCCGCAATTTGCCCGGCGTCCTCCCACCCGCCGCCGACCGTATAGCTGGCGACCAGCGTGCCCGCGCCGGGCTGCATCGAGTCGTCGGGGTCGTCGTAGAGCTGCGCCGTGTCCGCCTTGCTGTTGGACAGGATGGACTCCGCCGCTTCCTTGGCCTCCGCCAGCGACGCCCCGAACACCTCGCTGCGGGCGGGCAACTGGTCCGTGCGTACGATTTCCGCATCCGTTTCGCTCAGCGGGACTGTATAGCCGCGGTGTTCTTCGCTGATCGGGAACTCGAAGCCTCCCTCGTCCGGCCCGGCCGGGATGGTGTACTCCAGGTAATAGGACATGGCGGTGCTCCTTTCGGCGCTGGTCGGCCGCCGGTCAATCGAGGGCGGCGGCCCGGGCCCCCAGCCTGTCACAGCCGAAATGCGGTGCATAGGCCGCAGGAGTTCAGCCCCCTCCGGCGGGGCGTTCCGGCCCCGGCCGCCCCCGATCCGCCCGCCGCCCGTTAGCCGTGCGCCGTCGTCGTCGTTAGACTGGCAGGTGCGTAAGGGAGTATCCAGATGCGCTGCAGCCGTCAACACGTAGGGCACCGACGCCCGGCCGGTTGCAGTGGCCGGCCGTGCCGGAGGAGAGACTTGCGGGCTCACCGCTACCCGCTTACGAAAGGAAACACATGAGCGTTTCTCCCCTGATTTGGGGCATCACGATCGCCGTCATCCTCGCGTTGCTCGCCTTCGACTATTTCTTCCACATCCGCAAGGCCCACGTGCCGTCGCTGAAGGAAGCCGCCATCTGGTCCGCCTTGTACGTGGGCATCGCTATCGTCTTCGGGATCCTGGTGCTGATCTACGGCGGCGTGGACATGGGCTCCGAGTACTTCGCCGGCTACATCACCGAGAAGGCGCTCTCGGTGGACAACCTGTTTGTCTTCCTCATCATCATCGCCAGTTTCAAGGTGCCGCGGGAAGACCAGCAGAAAGTGCTGCTGTTCGGTATCGTGTTCTCGCTGATCGCCCGCACAGGTTTCATCTTCCTGGGCGCGGCGCTGATCAACACCTTCGCCTGGGTGTTCTACGCCTTCGGACTGATCCTGATTATCACGGCAGGCAACCTGCTCAAGCCCGGACACGACGGCGGCGAGGCGGACAACTTCGTCATCCGGCTGGCCAAGCGCTTCTTCCACACCACCGATTACTACGACGGCGACAAACTGTTCACCCTCAAGGACGGCAAGAAGGCGATGACGCCGATGCTGCTGGTCATGGTGGCCATCGGCGGCACGGACATCCTGTTCGCGCTCGACTCCATTCCCGCGATCTTCGGCCTGACGCAAAACGTCTTCATCGTCTTCACCGCCACGGCCTTCTCGCTGATGGGCCTGCGCCAGCTGTACTTCCTGATCGACGGCCTGCTGGACCGCTTGATCTACCTGTCCTACGGCCTGGCAGCGATCCTGGCCTTCATCGGCGTGAAGCTGATCCTGCACGCACTGCACGAGAACAACCTGCCCTTCGTCAACGACGGCAACCCGGTTCCCGTGGTCGAGATCACCACCGGACTCTCGCTTACCGTCATCATCGGCATCCTGGTGGTCACCGTCGTCGGCTCGCTGCTGAGCAAGGCCGGCAAGGCACAGAACGCCATCAACAACGCACGCCGGCACGCGGTCAACTACATGGATCTCTCCTACACCGCTGACCCGGCAGAACGCGAACGGATTTACCGGCTGCTCGTGGAAGAAGAACGCCAGATCCTGCAAATGGAACCGAAGTACCGCAACAAGGCCAAGGACGTGGACATCATCCGCGAACAGGTGGCCGAGGCCCACCGCCAGCACGCGGAATACCAGAAGAGCTAGAGGCGGCCTGGCCCGGCCGGGCCCCAGGAATCGGGACCCCAAAAGGACGTCCCGCCGGGGGCGCCGGCAGGCACGGACCGCCGTTCCCACACCCCTCCGGACCGCGGGCGACGGCGGCAAACCGGCCCGGCGGACTGCTTCTCCGGGCCGGTCAGGACAGGACCGGCCGCCTCTTCAAGGGCAAAACGTCCGGTGCTACGGTGAGGGCAACTGATCAAGAAAACCCGCAGGTCCAATCGCAGGGAAGGTGATCACGATGACCGAGCAGGTCAACACGACCCACGCAGCCAACAAGAAGTACGCCGAACTGTACAAGAAGCCGGGACCTTGGATCACGGTCTACGTGGACGCCAGTACGGGCACCGTAAATTCCCTGCGGGCCGGCGACGTGCTGCCGGACAGGCTGCGGGAATCGCTCGAGAAACAGGGCGCCGCGAAGGCGGACATAGAGGCCGTGATCGACGCCGTTTCCCCGGCCACCGGCGTTCCGTCTCCGGTCGGCCGCTTCGTACTGGTGCGCGGCGGTGAGGCCGAGATCAATGAGGTGCTCCCGGGCGAGCTGTCCGGTCCGGAGGTGGTTCAGGCCGGCCCGATTCCGGACCTGGTGCCCCTTTTGAAGGCCCGCGGCGACGACTTCCCATACGTTGTGGCCGAAGTGGGCCGGGACGGCGGCGAGGTCCACCTGCAGTACGCGCGGCGGAACGGCGTGGTGGAAACGAGGACGGTGGAGGGCGAGCGGGAGAACCTCACCAAGGTCCCCGGCGGCGGTTGGTCCCAGGGCCGCTACCAGCACCGCACCGAGGAGATTTGGCGCAAGAACGCCGATGAAATAGCCGCCGAGATCGATCGCGTGGTGCAGGCCAGCAAGGCGCGGCTGCTGATTGTGGCGGGGGATATCCGGGCCCGGGAGCTGGTGGTCGACCAGCTTTCCGAAGCCAGCCGTGCGATCGAATCCACCATCGACTCGCACACCCGCACCGGCGGAGCGGACAAGGACGCGCTCCGCGCGGAAATAGCCGCCCGGGTGGCCCATGTGTGGACCGAGCAGCGCAAGGCCATCCTGGACCGCCTGGCCAACCAAACAGGGCAGGCCCATCCGGAGTGGACGGCGGGTCTGGGCGAGTGCGTCCGGGCGCTGCAGCAGGCGCAGGTTGGCACGCTGCTCATGAACGACGACGCCCTCGCCGATCATCAGGTGCATGCCCTGACGTCCGAACCGTGGATCGCCACGGCCGGCGAGCAAGCCGTCAACGGCGACCTGCTGGCCAAGGTTCCCGCCCCGGCGGCGCTGGTCCGCGCCGCGGCGCTGACCGACGCCCGGGTGACCATGGTCCCCGAAGGGGCCCTGCCGGGAGGGAAGAGCATAGCGGCGCTGCTCCGTTGGCCCACGGGCCCCGACGTGCCGCGGGGCTAAGGTCATCCGGGGTGCCGAGGGTGCCGGAGCGCCCGGGCGTCGCGCGCGGCGATCAAACGCCTGACGCCCGGCGGGACGGACCGCCTGCCCGGCGGCGGTGGCTAAACGGCCGTGGCGCTGAAACCGCCCAGTGCCAGCGCCACGGGCACCGCTGCCGCGGCCGCCCCGGCATGCGGCCGGCAGGCGGACGGATACGGCAGCGCCGGGCGGACCTCCACCGCGGCCTGCCCGCTGAAGAGCTCCGGCAACCGGTAGTCGAATCCCTCGGCCGCGTCGAGCAGCCCTGCCGCCAACTGTGCGGCCTGTTCCTGGAAGCCGGTGCGCAGCAGCCCCATCACAACCCACGCGGTCTCCTGCGTCCAGACCGCCCCTGAGCGGCGGCGGGTGGGCCAGAACCCGGGGTTCGCGGCGGACAGGGTCCGGACGCCGTAGCCGGAGAACAAGGTCCGGTCCATCAGCCGCGCAACCACCGTCCGGGTTTCCTCGGGGTTAAGCAGCCCCGTGCCCAGCAGGTGTCCCATGCCGGACCCGACACCGTCCACCCGCTGCTTCCGGTCGTCGAGGGCCATCGCCGGGTACGGGCCGGCGTCGTCGGTGCACCAGAACCGGCTGCGGAAGTTTTCCGCCAGCCGGGACGCGTAGTCCCGCCACTCGGCGCCGGCGTTCGATTCGCCGAAGTAGTCCAGCAGCACGGCTCCGGCACGCGCCGCCTCGTAGGCGTAGGCCTGCAGTTCGGCCGACGCGACCGTACCTGTCGCCGGCCTGCCGTCCAGATAGCGATAGGCGGCGCGCGTGTCGCCGGACCCCTGGTGCCCCGGCCCCTGAAGGGCGGGAACCGGCGTCTCCAGGAAGCCGTCGCCGTCGGGGTCGCCGTCAAAGCGCAGCCAGTCCAGCGCAGCCTCCAGATGGGGCAGCAGGTCCCGGACGGCGTCCTCGGGCATCCCCGAGTGCCAGGCGTCGTGCAGCAGCACGATCCACAGCAGCGTGGCGTCGGGCGACCCGTACAGGACCGGGGGAAGCTGCCGGACCACGGCATCGGCGGGCATCGCCAGGCGGCGCTGCCGCACCTCCTGGACCATCAGGCCGGGCCGTTCGCCCGATTCGGCCGACTCGGCCGTGCCCTGCCACGCTGCCACCGCCCGCAGCGTCCCTTCCGCAACCGCCGCGTCGACCGGCAGCAGCAGCCGGGCGGCAATCAGCGCCTCCCGGCCGTACAGCGTCAGGAACCACGGGGCACCCGCCGCCAGGAAGACATCGCCAGGGGTCTGGCGCCCGGCCATCCGCAGGCTGTTGAGGTCGGTCATGGATCGGCTCATCAGCCGCTGCAGCCGGGGATCCCCCGCCAGCGACGGCGTGCGCAGCGGGGGCGCGGCCGCGGCAGTCAGGGGAGCATCGTCGTCGTCAAGCTCAAGACTCCAGGAGAGGACGACGACGGCGCCCGGCTTGAGCAGCTCCGTCCACTCCAGCCGGACCAGGCTGCCGTCAAAACTGATCCGGGCACCTTCGGCCGTCAGCGCGGCGCGTGTATTGTCCCGCCAGTTCCAGGCGGCTGCGCCGGGGGCCACCGAGCCGGCCTCGCCCGCGGCCCCGGCGCGCACCTGTTCCAGCGGAATGGCGTCGGCCACCAGGTCGACGCGGACCTGGAGCTCCAACTCCTCCTCGAGGGCCGACGTAAACGTGAGCGCCTCGGCCAGCCGGCCGGCTTCCACCGCACGCGAGCGGTTCAGCGTCACCAGCGGATCCGTCCCGTCCGCCGCGGTCCGGATGAAGGCGAAGAAGTCGGCGCGTCCGGCCGAGCGCGACTGGGTGGAGATCCACTCCGGTTCCTGCCCGTTCACTGCCAGCAGGCAGCGGGCCAACACGCGGTCGTCCCCGCAGTAGACCCCCTGGGCTCCGGTACCCCTGATCTGCCCGTGGGGCTCGCTCCAGGCTTGGACGGGTGCCGCAAAGACCCCCGTGAGATCGTGCAGATACGGCTCGCGGTAGACCATGGATTCAATCTTGGCAGCATCGGCAGTCCCGGAACAATCTCCGGCCGGCCGGCCATTGGCCGGACGAATTCAGCCGACGGTGCCGGAGGCGTCCCCACCGCCGGGTGTCCAGGACAGGTGGATCAGGACCCCGTCCGTCGTCTCTTCGATGACCAGGCGCAGCTCATCGCCATAGAGTTCCCGGGGACCTGCGGGGCCGCTTTCGCTCTGCTGCACCAGATCGGCCAAGGCGGCGGCCATCGCCCGGCCCCAGTCCTGGTGGTTCTTGCTGTTCGCGGTTGCGGTGGCGGTATAGGTGGCGTTCATGCTGCGCACGTCCTGACTGCACGTTTAGAACCTGCCGCACGACGCTGTGCCGCAGGTCCCATCAGAGTAGCCAGCCCCGTGACCCCGATCTACCTTTTCGCGTACATTACTCGTATGTGACGCCAGTCATAATCCGGCAGGAGGTCATGATGAGGGGCAGCGGGCCCGGGCGTGCGGGCCGCGACGAGGCGGTCCGGAAACTGCGGGAGGACATCCTGGCCGGCGGCCTGAAGCCAGGCTCCAGGGTGACCGTTGCCGGGCTCGCCGGGCGCATCGATGCGGAGGAAGCCCCGGTGCGCGACGCCGTCGGCGTCCTCACGGAAGAAGGCCTGGTTGAGGCCACCGGGCACGAACACCGGATTGCCAATCCCGGTCCACAGCAGGCCATCCAGCTCCTGGATGTGATGGGCGTGGTGCTGGTCGCGCTGTTCGAGCGGGCTGCCCCGCGGTTGTCGCCCGGCGAGATTGACACCATGGCCACGCTGGCGGAGGACCTGCGGGCGGCGATCAACCGGGAGGACATGCTGGCCTCCTACCGCGCCATCGGCAGGCTGGTGGCCGTCATCCTGGGGGCGGCGGATCATCAGGAACTGAGGGCCGTGAACATGCATGTGCTCGACCGCTCGCTCGGCCGGTTGCACCTCGTCCAACACGCCGTCGCCTATCCTCTCTGGACCGACGGCTGGTGCGAGACCGTGCAGTATCTCCAGCAAGGTCAGCCCGAGGCGGCAGTGGAGCGGCTGCGGCAAACATTCTGGATCCTCGCCGAAGGGCTGGCTCAGGAGGTTCCTGGCCCGCCTGCCGGGCAGCCGGGCCGCGACGGGATAAAGTGATTCCCGGCCGGTTTTGATCCCGGCCGCCCGCCCGGCCTTTCGACCCATGGACCACCCTTGCCCTCGCCCGCACGACTGACTGCCGATACCCGACCGAGCCCCGATTCCCCGCCGCGTCCCGAGACCCGCTCCGGGCCACGCCCCGCCCAGCGGCGCCCCGCCCCGTTTGCCGGCCGGCTGACTGTATTCGCCGGCGTCCTGCTGCTCGCGTTCAGCCTGCGGCTGGCCGTCTCCGGTGTGTCGCCGGTGCTGGCGGATATTGCCGCGGATGTGCCGTTCGGCACGGCCTCCACCGGTGTGCTGGGCATGCTGCCCACGGCAGCCTTCGCCGCCGCCGGGTTCGCCGTTCCGGTGCTGATGCGCCGGATCGGCTTGGAAGCGCTGCTGCTCGTGGCACTGGGCCTGGCCGCGATCGGCCAACTTGGCCGTGCCATGGTCTCCGATGTGCCGTCGTTCCTGGTCCTGTCCGGCCTCACCATGGTGGGCTACGGGATCGGCAACATCCTGCTGCCGCCGTTGGTGAAGCGCTATTTCCCGGACCGGATCGGCCTGATCACCGCGCTTTACGTGACATTGCTGGCGGTCAGCACGGCGTTCAGCCCGCTGCTTGCCGTGCCGCTTGAGCAGGCTGCCGGCTGGCGGTTCTCGATCGGAGTGTGGGCGGCCGTGAGCGTGGCCGCGCTCGTGCCGTGGCTGATGACCGCATGGACGGAACATTGGCGCCGTCGGACCGCGCGCCTGGTGCTGCAGCCCTACCGCCCCGGTGGGTTGGACATCCTCCCGCCGGAGGACGGCAGCGCCCGGCACGCGGCCGGGCCCGGGCCTGCCATTGGTCCCGCGACGGCAGGTGGCCCCGCCTATCCCCGCTCCGGGATGGCACCCGGCCCCGGGGGGACCGGTGGGCCGCCCGCTGCGGACGCCTCGGGCACCGCGGCGGGAGCCGCGGCCGGTTCGGCCGAAACGACGGCGGTACGCGTCTGGCGCTCGCCGGTCGCCTGGGGGCTGGCCCTGGTGTTCGCCGGGACCTCGTCCAACACGTTTGCCATGTTCACGTGGTTGCCGCCGTTGTTGGTGGACAGCGGGATGCTGCCCCCGACGGCCGGCACCATGCTGGCCTACTACGCCATCTTGGGCCTGCCGACCAGCCTGTTGGTGCCGCTGATCGCGGCGCGACTGCGCAATCCGCTGGGCCTGGGCCTGCTGTTTATCGGCTTTTATGTGGCCGGATACGCCGGGCTGCTGCTGTCGCCCTCGTTTGGCACGTGGCTGTGGATCACCTTGGCCGGGCTCGGCCAGGGCACCTACGCCATGGCGCTGCTGCTGGTTAACCTCCGGACCCGCACCACGGCCGGTGCGGGGGCGCTCTCCGGGTTCGCGCAGGGGATCGGATACGCCGTCGCCTGCGCCGGTCCGCTGATGTTTGGGCTGCTGCGCGACGTCAGCGGCGGCTGGGGTGCTTCCTTCGGCCTGCTGGGAGCTGCGTTGCTCATCCTGGCGGTGGGCCTGGTCATCGTGGGGCGGCCCCGCTATCTGGAGGATTCGGCCCGGGACCGGTAGCGGCTGCCGACGCACGGCCCCACGCCTCACGCGTGGCACGCATTCCTCGCTGCGGCACCAGGCGGTAGGCTGGCGCCCAGTCGACTACGAGGAGGCGCCATGAAGTTCAATGACCTGCTCGCCGATGCCTACGGCAGGATCCAGGAACGCGTCCACACCGTGCTGGACGGGCTGGACGCCGGACAGTTGGCCGCCCGGCCAGGCGGCGACAGCAACTCGATCGCCTGGCTCCTCTGGCATCTGACGCGCATCCAGGACGACCACATTGCCGATGTCGCCGGCACGGACCAGTACTGGCTGACCGGTTGGGCGGAGCAGTTCGACCTGCCGCTGCCCCGGAAAGACCATGGCTACGGCCACACGTCCGAGCAGGTAGCGGCCGTCCGGGTCGAATCGGCCGACCTGCTGCGCGGCTATTACGACGACGTCCATGCGGGCACCCTGAAGTACCTGGCCGGATTGACCGAGGATGACCTGGACCGGATCGTGGACACCCGGTGGGACCCGCACGTCAGCCTGGGGGTCCGGCTGGTCAGCGTCCTGGACGACTGCCTGGAGCACGTCGGGCAGGCCGCGTACGTGAAGGGCATGCTTTCGCGCGGGAAAACCTAGCGGCCGCGGCCGCTAAACCGGGCCCTTGGCCGTCGCCGCCTTGTTGCCCGCCAGCCGCTGGACTACCATTCAAGGAGTCAGAAACAACTGCATACAGCCTTCGACATGCGGCGGGAGAGTCCTGCTGGGTACCAGTCAGCAGGCGCCGTAGGAGCAATACCTCCCCAGGAATCTCTCAGGCCCCTGTACCGCCGCGGAGAGGCAACTCTGGAAAGCAGCCGGACCGTTCAGGACCGGCTCACCGACGGTGCAAGCAGGAGGCGGCCCCACGGGCCGACGACTGCGGAATCTCTCAGGTTCAGTCACAGAGCGGGGAGGAACCCTTCACTACCGGCATGGTCCGCCCTGCCGGGGATTACTGGAGTTCCTCAAATGACGGCTAAGTCCAACCTCGCTACCCGGCCCGGCAGCGCCACCTTCACCGACCGCCACATCGGTCCGCGCCGTAACGACGCGGAAACCATGCTCAAGCAGTTGGGCTACGGCAGTATCGACGACCTGGTGGACGCGGCCGTACCCGCCGACATCCGCCAGCAGGAACCGCTGGCCCTGCCCGCCGCCCGCAGCGAGTCCCAGGTCCTGGCGGACCTGCGCGCCCTCGCCGCGAAGAACGTGACGGCCGTGCAAATGATCGGCCAAGGCTACTACGACACCATCACTCCGCCGGTGATCCGCCGCAATGTGGTGGAGGACCCGGCCTGGTACACCGCCTACACCCCGTACCAGCCGGAAATCTCGCAGGGCCGGTTGGAGGCGCTGCTGAACTTCCAGACCATGGTCCAGGACCTCACGGCGCTCCCGATCGCCAACGCCTCGCTGCTGGACGAAGCCACCGCAGTGGCCGAAGCCGTGCTGCTGATGCGCCGGTCCAACAAGTCCAAGTCCGCCGGCAAGACCGTGCTGGACGCGGACCTGCTGCCGCAGACCATCGCCGTCGTCAAGGGCCGGGCCAAGGCGCTGGACTTCGACGTAGTGGTTGCCGACCTCTCCGCCGGCCTGCCCGACGGCGACATCTCGGGCATCGTGCTGCAGCAGCCGGGAGCCTCCGGCCGCGTGTTCGACCACGCTCCGGTGATCGCGCAGGCCAAGGAGCGCGGCGCCCTGGTCACCGTGGCCGCCGACCTGCTGGCCCTGACCCTGATCACCCCGCCGGGCGAGCAGGGCGCGGACATCGCGGTCGGCAACACCCAGCGTTTTGGCGTGCCGCTCTTCTTCGGCGGACCGCACGCCGCCTACATGGCCGTGCGCAAGGGGCTGGAGCGCTCGCTGCCCGGCCGCCTGGTGGGCGTGTCCAAGGACGACGCCGGCCGGCCCGCCTACCGCCTGGCCCTGCAGACCCGCGAGCAGCACATCCGCCGCGAGAAGGCCACCTCCAACATCTGCACCGCGCAGGCCCTGCTGGCCGTCGTTGCCAGCATGTACGCCGTCTACCACGGCCCCGAGGGGCTGAAGGCAATTGCGCAGCACGCCAACGAGGCCGCCCGCACCCTGGCCGGCGTGCTCACCGGCGCCGGCTACTCGCTGGTGGCCGACCAGTTCTTCGACACCCTCACGGTGAAGGCTCCCGGCAAGGCCGCGGAGATCGCCGCCGCCGCCGAGGCCAAGGGCGTGAACCTGCGCCGCATTGACGCGGACCACGTGGGGATTTCCGCCGACGAAACCACGACGGCGGAGCACCTCGCCCTGGTCGCGGAGGCCTTCGGTGTGGAGGACGCCGCCGGCAAGACGGCGGAAACGGCCGGGAACGCCGGCTTCGAACTGCCGGAGGACCTGCTGCGCAGCTCGTCCTACCTGGACCATCCGGTGTTCCACAGCCACCGCTCCGAGACCCAGATGCTGCGCTACCTGCGCCGGCTGTCAGACCGCGACCTGGCGCTGGACCGGACCATGATCCCGCTGGGTTCGTGCACCATGAAGCTGAACGCGACCGCGGAAATGGAAGCGATGACCTGGCCGGGATTCGCCTCCATCCACCCGTTCGCCCCGGCCAGCCAGACCGCCGGCTGGCGCGAACTGATTACCGATCTGGAGGAACGCCTCGCGGCCATCACCGGCTATGCCGGCGTCTCCATCCAGCCCAACGCCGGTTCGCAGGGCGAATACGCCGGGCTGCTCGCCATCCGCCGCTACCACCTGGCCAACGGCGACGACAAGCGCGACGTCTGCCTGATCCCCGCCTCAGCGCACGGCACCAACGCGGCCTCGGCCGTGCTGGCCGGCATGAAGGTTGTAGTGGTCGCCACGGCACCGGACGGCACCATCGACCACGCCGACCTGCGCGCGAAGATCGACCAGCACGCGGACGCGCTTTCGGCCATCATGATCACCTACCCGTCGACGCACGGTGTGTACGACGCCGACGTGCGCGACGTCTGCGAGGCGGTCCACGCAGCCGGCGGCCAGGTCTACATCGACGGGGCCAACCTTAACGCGCTGGTCGGACTCGCCCAGCCGGGCAAGTTCGGCGGCGACGTCTCCCACCTGAACCTGCACAAGACCTTCTGCATCCCGCACGGCGGCGGCGGCCCCGGCGTCGGGCCGGTCGCGGTGGCCGAACACCTGGTGCCGTTCCTGCCGGGGAACGCCGCGCTGGCCGAACACGAAGGCAAGGGCGTGCCGGTCTCGGCCACCGAGTACGGCTCGGCCGGCGTGCTGCCGATCTCCTGGGCCTACGTGGCCATGATGGGCGCCGAGGGCCTGACCGAGGCCACGAAGAGCGCCCTGCTGGCCGCCAACTACGTCGCCGCCCGGCTGAACGAGCACTTCCCGGTGCTCTACACCGGCAACGACGGGCTGGTCGCGCACGAGTGCATCCTGGACCTGCGCGAACTCACCGCCAAGTCGGGGGTGACCGCCGAGGACGTGGCCAAGCGCCTGATCGACTATGGCTTCCACGCGCCCACGCTGTCCTTCCCGGTGGCCGGCACCCTGATGGTGGAGCCGACCGAGTCCGAGGACCTGGGGGAGATTGAGCGGTTTATCGACGCGATGATCGCGATCAAGGGCGAAATCGACCAGGTGATCGACGGCGACTTCCCGCTCGACGCCAGCCCGCTGCGTCTGGCGCCGCACACCGCCGCGGCCGTGGTCAGCTCCGACTGGGACCGCCCGTACACCCGCGAACAGGCCGCCTTCCCGGTACCGGGCCTGCAAGTGGACAAATACTTCGCCCCGGTCGGACGGATCGACGGCGCCGGCGGCGACCGCAACCTGATCTGCAGCTGCCCGCCGCCCGAAGCCTTCGAGAACTAGAGAGGTCCGCACCGCATGACTACCGAGACCACCACCATGCCCCGGCACACCGCCCTCTACGAGGAACACGAGCGGCTGGGTGCTTCCTTCACGGACTTCGGCGGCTGGATGATGCCGCTGAAGTACAGCAGCGAGTTGGCCGAGCACCGCGCCGTGCGCAACAGCGCCGGCCTGTTCGACCTCTCGCACATGGGCGAAGTCTGGGTCACCGGCCCGGAAGCCGGGAAGTTCCTGGACTTTGCACTTGTCGGCAAGCTCTCCGCCGTCACCGAGGGCCGGGCCAAGTATTCGCTGATCTGCAACGCGGACGGCGGGATCATCGACGACCTGATCATCTACCGGCGTCCCGCCGACCAGAACGGGGACCGCTACCTGGTGGTGCCCAACGCCGGCAACGCCCGCACCGTCGCCGCGGAACTCGCCGCCCGGGTCCGGGGCTTCGACGCCACGGTGGAGGACGCCACGGCCGAGACGTCGCTGGTGGCAGTGCAGGGCCCGAAATCCGTGGAGATCCTGCTCCAGCTGGTGCCCGCCAACCAGCACGCCGTGGTGCGGGACATGAAGTACTACGCCGCCGACGAGGTGGAATTCACCGTGTCCGGGGCGCCGCTCAAGCTTCTGCTGGCCCGGACCGGGTACACCGGCGAGGACGGCTTCGAGATCTACGTTCCCAACACCAACGCGGCCGCGCTCTGGAACGCCCTGCTGGAAGCCGGGCGGGGCGCCGACCTGCTGCCTGCCGGGCTGGCCTGCCGCGACTCGCTCCGGCTGGAAGCGGGCATGCCGCTCTACGGCAACGAGCTCAACCTCCAGACCAGCCCGTTCGACGCCGGCCTGGGCGGCGTGGTGGCGCTGAAGAAGGACGGCGACTTCGTGGGCCGAGAGGCCCTCGAGGCGCAGAAAGAGAAGGGCTCGGCCCGCAAGCTCGTGGGGCTCAAGGGGGCCGGACGGCGCGCCGGCCGCTCCCACTACCCGGTGCTGAAAGACGGCCGGACCGTTGGCGAAGTCACCTCCGGCCAACCCAGCCCCACGCTCGGCTACCCGATCGCGTTGGCCTATGTGGACGCCGAGTACGCCGTGCCCGGGACCCGGGTGGAGGTGGACCTGCGCGGCAAACCGGAGCCGTTCGACGTCGTCGAGCTGCCCTTCTACCGGCGGGACAAGTAACCGCATCCCGGCGGACAAGTAGCCGCGGCACTGCGGACCCGTTGTGCCTGAGCACTGCGTGAATAAGGAAAGGGATGACATGGCTGTAGGCGTTTTCGACCTTTTCTCGGTGGGCATCGGTCCCTCCAGTTCGCACACGGTGGGCCCGATGCGGGCCGCCTCCGTGTTCGTGCGGGAGGTGGCCGAGGCCGGCCTGCTCGACAGGGTGGACGGACTGCGCGTGGACCTGTACGGCTCGCTCGCTGCCACCGGACGCGGACACGGGACGTTCACCGCCGTGCTGCTGGGGCTTGAGGGCTTCGCCCCGGAGCAGATCCTGCCCGCCCAGGTGGAAGAGCGGCTGGCGGACATCGCCGCGTCCGGCCGGCTGCGGCTGGGCGCGGAACTGCCCGGCACCGCCGGCCGGTCGCTTGACTACGGCGTGCAGGACATGGTGCTGCACCCGCTGACCGTGCTGCCCAGGCACACCAACGGCATGACGTTCCAAGTGCTGGAATCGGCCGACGACGGCGAGGCCCGCCTCCTGCACGAAGCCACCTTCTTCTCGGTGGGCGGCGGCTTCATTGTCCGCGGCGGCGAGGAGGAAGCCGCCCGCGAGGAACTGGAGTCCTCCAAGCAGCAGCTGCCCTATCCGTTCCGCACCGCGGCAGGGCTGTTGGAGCACTGCCGCAACACCGGCCTGGCCATCAGCGACATCATGATGCTCAACGAAGAGGCCTCACGCCCGCGCGAGGAGATCGAGGCCGGGCTGCTGCACATCTACAACGTCATGGAAGAGTGCAAGGACTCGGCCATCCGGCGGGAAGGCGACCTGCCCGGCGGACTCAACGTCCGCCGTCGGGCCCCCGCCTGGCACGAGCGGCTGCGCAAGGAAGACCCGGACCGCGACCACAAGTACTGGCAGGAATGGGTCAACCTGGTGGCGCTGGCCGTTAACGAGGAAAACGCCTCGGGCGGGCGTGTGGTCACCGCGCCCACCAATGGGGCCGCCGGCATCATCCCCGCCGTGCTGTTCTACGCCACGCACTATGCACCCGGCATGGAACAGGCCACCCGCGAGGACAAGGAGCAGGTGGTCGTGAAGTTCCTGTTGACCGCCGCCGCCGTCGGGGTCCTCTACAAGGAGCAGGCATCCATTTCCGGTGCCGAGGTCGGCTGCCAGGGCGAAGTCGGCTCCGCGTCGTCGATGGCTGCCGCGGGACTGGCCGAAATCCTCGGCGGAACCCCGGCACAGGTGGAAAACGCGGCCGAAATCGCGATGGAGCACAACCTGGGGCTCACCTGCGATCCGATCGGGGGGCTGGTGCAGATCCCGTGCATCGAACGGAACGCCATCGGCGCGGCCAAGGCCGTGAACGCGGCCAAGATGGCGCTGATGGGTGACGGCACGCACCGGGTGTCGCTGGACCAGGTCATCGTGACCATGCGCGAGACCGGGCGCGACATGAGCGACAAGTACAAGGAAACCGCCACCGGCGGTCTCGCCGTCAACGTCGTGGAGTGCTAGGAAGCCACGTCCTCCAGGTCCTGTCCCGACGGTCGACGGCGGGCGGGCCAGCGGGACGCCGCGGCGGCATCGGCGGCCGGCGCGTGGCGACCGGCTTTCGGGCGCCGGACAAGACCGAGGCAGGACGTTCAGGGGTCTGCGACCGGGTGGGTGCGGCGAGCGGCTGATGCGGCGTCCCCGGCCGGCGCCCCAAGGCGTCGCGCCACTGTCCGGCACCGGCGCCCAGCTGTCCGGCGCCGGACTTGGCGGCAGCGCCAATCCGGCGGGCGGCCGGGGCGATTTGACTGGCCAAGACCGTGGCACGACCGGCGGCCGCACCCCATGGCAGCCTGGAGATCACCGCGCCGGCGGCGCGTGCCGCGGCTAAAAGCCGCTGGGCGGCCGGGCGCCGGCCATCCGCCTCGGGCCAGTTGAGCACCATCAGGATGGCGGCGAGCAAGGCGACGGGGATGGAGACCAGCACGGCAACGGCGCCGGCATACATGGCCAGGAAGACCTTGGCGGGGGAATCAAACATGCCGGCGAGGAAGGCCGCGGCTCCCAGCAGCAGCCAGAGCCAGAAAACCATGACGCCACAGAGCGTGGTGCGGGCCTGACGATAGGTACGGAGCGACCGCCCGCGCACGGTGTGCTTAGCCGCCTCCACGCTTCCTACTCCCCAACGACAGCCCCACGAATCGGGGCACCTGAGCACATTCTAGGCCGCCGCCTGCCCCGGGCGCGGAGGGCACGCCGGAGGAACGGGCCGGTGAATGCGGCCCTGCCGGAAGCCGGGCCGGACCGAGGGTTCAGCTGCGTCTGGGGCGGTGCTAGTCTGGCCGCAGGCCGGCCCTGAAACTGCCGGCGAGGAATGCACCAGGACCACTCAATCACTGTCGACAAACAGGGAGGAAACCTGGATTATGACCACTTCAGCGACGCCTCACATACTCATCCTGGGCGGCGGCTACGTCGGCCTCTACACTGCCTGGGGGATACGCAAGCGGCTGGGACCGTCGGATGCACGAATCACCGTTGTTGAGCCCAACTCGTACATGACGTACCAGCCGCTGCTGCCGGAGGTAGGCGGCGGGGAAATCGAACCGCGAATCGTCACGGTTAACCTGCGCAGCGCGCTGAAGAAGGTAGACATCGTCCGCGGCAAGCTGGTGTCGCTGGACGTCCAGTCCAGGAACGCCCAGGTGCGCGAGCTCGGCGGTGACGAATTTTCGGTGGCCTACGACCACGTGGTGTTCGCCGTCGGCGCGGTCACCAGGACCTTCCCCACGCCGGGGCTGGAACAGCACGGCATCGGGTTCAAGACCGTGGAGGAAGCTATCTACTGCCGTGACAAGGTGCTCGACAACGTGGCGCTGGCCGCCGGCACCAGCGACCCGGAGGAACGGGCCAGGGCGCTCACGTTCGTGGTGGTCGGCGGCGGCTATACCGGCGTCGAGGCCCTGACCGAGTTGAGCGACTTGTCTAAGCTGGCCGTGGACGCGCATCCGGAGTTGGACCGCTCGCAACTGCGCTGGGTGCTGGTCGAGGCGCTGGACCGGGTAGCCCCCGAGGTCGGACCGAATCTCTCGGAGTGGACCTTGGGCCAGCTGCGCCAGCGCGGTATCGATGTGCGGCTGAACACCACCATGCCCTCCTGCGAGGACTCGGTGGCCGAGCTCAGCACCGGCGAGCGCATCCCGGCCGGCCTCATTATTTGGACGGCCGGCATGAAACCCAACCCCGTCTTGGACGACACGAACGTGCCCCGCGGCCCGAAGGGGCACGTGAACGCGAACGCGCGGCTGCAGGTGATCGACGATGCCGGTCAGGTGGTGCAAGGCGCCTGGGCCGCAGGCGACTGCGCCCAGGTACCCGATCTGGAGGCGGAGAAGCAGCCGGCCTACTGCCCGCCGAACGCCCAGCATGCGGTCCGCCAGGCCAAGCTGCTCGCCCAAAACGTGGTCAACGCCGTGCAAGGCCAGCCGCCGGCCGAGTACCGGCACAAATCGCTGGGCACGGTCGCGACCTACGGCGTGGGCCGGGGCGCCGCGAAGGTCTTTGGCTACGAGTTGAAGGGCAAGCCCGCCTGGTACGTCGCCATGGGCTACCACGGCTTGGCGCTGCCCACCTGGATCCACAAATGGCGCCTGCTGGCAGGCTGGAGCCCGCTGGTGTTTGGCGGCCGGGACATCACGTCGATGGGGGCCACCCAGCATCCGCGGCGCGCCTTCGTCGAGGCCCATGCCGACACGCAGAAGGGCCGGAAGTAGGCCCTAGGGCGAACAGGAAGGCGCCCCAGGCAGGCCCCGGGCAAACAGGCAGGACCCGCAAGCAGGCCCCTGGCCCGGAACGGCCGGCTACATTGGCGTCGCGGCCGTCCGGGTAGCACGGCGGCTTCCACCCGGCCATCGCCGGTGCCCCTGATTCGCGCCCTTTCGCGCCCGCCCGGGCACCATCATGGCGGCTGGAGGCTCCGCGGCGGCGCCGAACGTGAGCCAGCTCTCCATTGTTACGGTGGGAGACTCTTCTGCTGCGAAGCCTGCCGCCGGAAGGCTGTGCCCGGGAGTAGCCTGCTGGACGGAGCCCGATCCGGGCAGCGAGGAGGGCAGTATGTCCAAACACCCCAGCGGCGCACTGCTTTTCGTCCTGACCTGCGCCATGGGCGTCGGCCCGCTGCTGAACTACGGCCTGAGCACCGTCAGCCCGCTGGTGATCGACGACCTGGGCATCAGCGAGGGCCAATTCGGCCTGCTGGCCACGGCCATTTTCGCCAGCGCCGCGGTCTCCAGCATGTGGCTGGGCAAACTCAGCGACAGGATTTCCAACCGCGCCCAGCTCGTCCTGATCTTCGCCGGCACGGCGGTGGCCCTGGTGGTCGCCGCCCTGTCCCAGCACTATCTGGTCCTGGTGATGGCAGCGCTGCTGGCCGGCCCCGCGCAGGCCATTTCCAACCCGACCACAAACCGGATCATCATGACGCAGGTTCCTGCGCCCAAGCGCCCGGGCTGGATCGGTGTCAAGCAGTCCGGCGTCCAAGGCAGCCAGCTGTTCTCGGGCTTGTTCTTCCCCGTTGCCGCGCTGTGGGTCGGCTGGCAGGGCGCCACCGCCCTGGCGGCCGTCGTCGCCGTCGGGCTGTTGCTCTACGGACTGCGCCAACTCCCGGAACCCGGCACCGCAACGACGGCGGCGAAGGCGCCTCCCGCCCACGCGGCGCCTTCCACCACTCCGCCGGCTGATGCCCCGGCCGCACCTCCTGCCGGCGCCCCGGCCGCGCAGCCGGGTGGCGCGGCGCGAACCAGGGGCGCTGGTGCACCGGCCCGGTTCCCGCTCTCGGTCTGGCTGTTCGCCGGCTACGCACTGCTATCGGGCCTGGGCATGCAGGCCACCAACGTCTACCTGCCGCTGTTCACCGTCCGGGAACTGGACTTCAGCCTGGTCATGGGCGGCGTGGCAGCCGGCGTCTCCGGCGTCGTCGGCGTGACCTCCCGGGTGCTGTGGGGGCGGCGGATGGCCAAGGGTGTGCGGGCCTCCACGCTGCTCATCCTGCTGGGAATCGGGGCGCTCGGCGGAGCGGGAGCGTTCCTGGCCGCGGGCTCGCTCGGAATTCCCGCGTTGCTCTGGCTGGGCGTCGTCCTGCACGGTGCCACCGTGTTGGGCACCAATGTGGTGGTGATCGCCGGCGTGATGCGCGTGGTTTCGGCCGAACGGGTCGGAGCAGCCTCCGGCATTGTCTCGATGGGAATGTATGCCGGTTTCGCCGCCGGGCCGCTGCTCATGGGTCTGCTGCTCGAGGCCACCGGCAGCTTCGATACCGGCTGGCTGCTGGTTGGCGCCGGATACCTGCTGTGCTCGCTGCTCGCCGTCGCCCTCCGCGCCTACGGCAACCGCGCCGGCGTCGTGCGCTGATCCCGCCTCCGGTAGCTTGGTGAATGGTTAGATGTTGGGACTGCAGGAAGGCACGCGGTGAAACAACGCGCACTCGGACGGTCGGGATTGCACGTCTCAGAATTGAGTTTCGGGGCCGGCGGGTACTGGGGCATGAAGGCTTTCCCCGAGCGGCAGGCGGCGCACCTGATCGACCAGGCGCTCGACGGCGGCATCACGGCCTTTGACACCGGCCCGAATTACAGCCGCGGGAATGCCGAGGAGCGGTTGGGCCGTATCCTCAAAGGCCGCACGGAGAATCTGGTGATTTCCACGAAGGTCGGGTCCCACTGGATCAACAACCGGAATGTGAAGGATTACTCGGCCCGGGCCATCGAAAACAGCGTGCATGGCAGCCTGCGGCGGCTCCAGGTGGACCACCTGCCCTTGCTGCACTTCCATGGTTTCCCCCAGCCGGCCGGTCCCGCGATCGACACCGTCCTGAAGCTGAAGGAACAGGGGAAGGTCGGGGCGCTCGGCGTCTCCACCGGCCGCGGCGGAGCCGGGAAAGCGCTGAAGCTGGGCATCTTCGACGCCCTGATGGTGGAATACAACATCGTGGACCGGTCGCTGGCGACGGTGATCTCCGAGGCGCGGGACGCCGGCGTGGGCGTCAAGCTCAAGTCGCCGCTCGCCCAGACCCTCTACTCGCGCGACATCTTCAAGATCACCGGCCCCAGCGACGTCTGGTACCTGTTGCGGGCGCTGAAGAACCACCGGCACAAATTTGTGCAAGGCCGGAAGTACCGGTTCATCAACGACGTCGACGGCCTCTCCGCGAGTGAGATCGCGCTGGCCTTCGTGCTCGGCAACCCCGGGGTCTCCAGCGCGGTGATCGGCACCGTGAAGCCGGAACACCTGCGCTCCAACCTCAAGGCGCCGCAGGTCCGGTTGCCCGCGGAGCTGTTGGAGCGGATCGAGCAGGCAGGTTCTGCAGCCCGGAGATGAAGGGTGCTCGCCCGGCGGTGAGGACCGAAAACTGGCACGCCGCTCCCGCCCCGCGCCGGGCAGCCGGGAAAGGGCGGTTTTCCTAAGGCAAGTAGGCCGAGGCGGTCCAGAGGTGGAAGACGGCGTAGGCCCGCACCGGAGACCACGACCGGCCGAGCGCGCGGGCCTCGGTGGCGGTCTTCACTCCGAGGGCCCGCCGCAGCACCAGATCGCCCTCAGGATAGGCATCGCGGTCGTGCAACGCCCGCA
This sequence comes from Arthrobacter sp. Y3221048, assembly GCF_059092685.1. NCBI lineage: Bacteria > Bacillati > Actinomycetota > Actinomycetes > Micrococcales > Micrococcaceae > Arthrobacter > Arthrobacter sp. Y3221048. Next base: position 194,837 of record NZ_JBNHHX010000002.1, read on the forward strand.
TGGCAAGGTACTCGACCGTCCACGGACCGATGCCGGGCAGCGCCAGCAGGCGGCGGCGGGTGTCGGCGTGATCCGTGTCCGGAGAGAGGTCCAGCCCGTCCGCGCAGGCTTCGGCCAGGACCTGGACGGTCCGGGCGCGGGCACCGGTCAAGCCGACGGCATCGCGGACGGCGTCGGGGCCGGCGGCGGCCAGGGCATCCGGTGTGGGGAAGAGCACCAGGCCGGTGCCGGACCGGGAGCCGAAGGCAGAGACCAGCCGGGCCGTGAAGGTGCGGGCCGCGGCCAGCGAGACCTGCTGGCCGATCACGGTGGAGACGGCACCCTCGAAGCCGTCCGGGTAACCCAGGATCCGCAGCCCGGGACGGTCAGCGAGCAGCGGCCCGAGGACCTGATCGGCGCCCAACGCCGCCGCCACCCGCTCCGGTTCCAGGTCCAGGTCCAGCCAGCCGCGCACCGCCGTCGTGATTTCGCTCAAGGCGGCGGGGGAATCGCTGCCGATGTCCAGGCCGACGGCGTCGGGCGACAGGGTGGCGGTGACCGGCACCGGGCCGGCGCTGGTACCGAACAGGCGGGTGCAGGTGCCCGCCGCCATATCGACGGTCTCGATGCCGGGGACCGCATGGGCGGCCAGGGCAGCCAGAGCGGAGGAGTCGAACGGCGGAAGCAGCGGCAGGCCAACCTGCATGGGTCAGCGGGCCTTGACCGCCAGGACCGGGCAGTCGACGGTCAGCAGGATCTCCTGGGCGGTGCTGCCCATGATCAGCTTGCCCACCGGCGAGCGCCGGCGCAGGCCGATGACGAGCAGTGAGACCGAGAGTTCTTCGACCAGTTCCACGATTTCGGCCACGGCGTCCTTGCCGCGGACGAACTGCTTGAACTCTGCTTCCAGGCCGGAGTTGTACAGTTCTTGCTGCACCCAGGCCGCGTCGTGGGGGTCAGCGAACGACTCGTCCTTCTGTGTCCCGCCCGGGCTGGCGTTGACGACCACCAGCTTCTCGTTGGTCTGGGTGGCCATCTGAATGCCCTTGCTCAGGGCGGCACGGCCCTCGGGACGCGGGGCGTAGGCAACAAGAATCGTCAACGTGCTCTCCTTACCGGATAACTCCTGCGGTGCCGGCATCCGGTCGAACATGCACGTCCGGTTCCCCCGAAGCCAGCGGGTGCACTTCATTGTGGCACGCATCTCACGGTGCGGCGGATGCGTGAAGTGATTGTGAAAGCGAGCGGGCGTTAGTTCCAGACGCCGGACGAGCCGCGGCGGTGGCTGTCCACCAGGTGGGTGTCGATCATGCCGATGGCTTCCATCAGGGCGAACATGGTGGTGGGGCCGACGAAGGCGAAGCCGCGCTTGCGCAGCGCCTTGGACAGGGCGACGGACTCCGGCGATGTGGTGGGCACGTCCTGGATGTGCCGCGGGGCCGGTGTTTCCTCCGGCTGGAACGACCAGACGAAGTCGCTCAGGCCGCCTTCTGCGCGCAGTTCAATGGTGGCGTTCGCGTTGGTGACGGCGGCGCTAATCTTGGCCCGGTTCCGCACGATTCCGGCGTCCTGCATCAGCGCCTCGACGTCGTCTTCGGTGAACGCGGCGACGGTGTCCACGTGGAAGTCATGGAACGCTTCCCGGAAGGCCGGGCGTTTGCGCAGGATCGTGGCCCACGAGAGCCCGGCCTGGAAGCCCTCCAGCGTGATGCGCTCATAGACGCCTTGCTCGCCCCGGACCGGCATGCCCCATTCGGTGTCGTAGTATTCGCGCAGCATCGGATCCGTGGCGGCCCACGCCGGCCGGGCCAGGCCGTCCTCGCAGAGGACTACGCCGGAAGCGGTTGTCTCCATGGTTCGATTCTCTCCTACCGTGGCGCCGCCCGCAGTCGCTCCTGACATGCTGTGGAAGACCGCGAACCCTCACCCCAGTCCGGTCACCCGCATGGTCAGGTTCAACCGGCCGCCGGTCAGCCCGCAGGCGGGATCGGCGGTGCCCGGGTAGATCCTGGGCACGCCGTGGTAGGCAAACCGGGCCGGTCCGCCGAATACGAACAGATCCCCGGAGCGCAGCCGGAGGTCGGTATACGGTTTGGTCCGCGTTTCGGTGTTGCCGAAGCGGAACAGGCAGTCGTCACCGACGCTGAGCGATACCACCGGGAAGTCCGCCTGTTCGTCCTTGTCCTGGTGCATGCCCATCTTGGCGGTGTCGTCGTAGAAGTTGATCAGGGCCGTATCCGGCTCGTAGCCTTGCCCCGCGGCGGGATCCCCCGAAGCGTCGGCCAGGGCCAGCCTGCCCCACTCGGCGAGCCAGCCGGGGAACTCCAGCACGCGAGCGCCGTTCACGTCGTCGGCGGTGCGGGTGTACTTGTACGGTGCCCAGTGCCAGCCCAGGCACAGCGTCCGCACGCTCATCTCGTGGCCGCCCGGCAGCTTGGCCGCGCGGTAGGGGACCGGTCCACGGCCGAACTCCCGGCAGGCTTCGACCAGTTCGCGCTGCTGCGCCACGGTCAGCCAGCCCGGCACATGCACCGCGCCCGGAGCGATCTCGCGGGGGCCGGCTGGAGCGTCGTCGAACAGCGTGCTCACGCCGCCGCCTCCAGGCCCAGCAGGTAGGCCTTCGCCTCCGGCCCGCCGAGGTAACCGCCGAAGGCGCCGTCCGAGCGCAACACGCGGTGGCAGGGCACGACGACGGGCAGCGGGTTGGTGGCGCAGGCGCTGCCCACGGCGCGCACCGCCTTGGGATTTCCGACGGCGGCGGCCACCTGCGCGTAGCTTTCTGTCCGGCCGTAGGGGATCTCGGGCAAGTGCCTGAGCACGTCCGCCCGGAATCCCTTGGACAGCCGGCGGTCCAGCCGAAGGTCGAAGGAGCGCCGCAGGCCGGCGAAGTATTCATCCAATTGCCGCGCGGCGGCCTCAAGCCGGGCCGGAGCATGCAGGATCCTGGGGCTGACCCTGGCAGCCAGGCCGGCCAGCACGGCATCGTGGTTTTCGCCCTCGAAGGCCACGCGGACCAGTCCTTCATCCGTCGCGGCCAGCAACAGCTGCCCAAGCGGCGTGTCGGCGGTAGCGTAGGCCAGGTCGAGGGTGCCTGCGGCAGCGGCCTCGCGTTCCAGCCTGGCGTGCAGCCGCTCCAGCAGCGCCGGATCCAGGCGGGTCAGCACGTCCAGCCCGGGGCCCGGCGTGGCGTCCCGAGCCGCCGATTGTGCGGTGGTCATCGCATAACTCCTTCACTCGCGTGATGTGTGGCAGCCCCTGCGGCCTGCTCCGGGCCACTGCGGTACAACGCCCGAAGCCTGGCGATGCCGTCGGCGGCTGCGCGCCGGACGGCTCCGGTAGTGGATCCGGTGATTTCGGCGGCTTCGGCATACGGCAAGCCGGCCAGGTAATGCAACGCGACCGCTTCGCGCTGCCTCAGGGGCAGGGCCGCGACGGCCTGGCGCAGTTCGTCGTCGTCATTCCCGGGGATACCCAGCGTTGACGGCGACTCGGGCAGGTACTCTGCCGGCACCGGAGTGCGCGCCCGCCGCCGGACGACATCGATGGCCTTGCGGTGGGCGATGGTGACCAGCCAGGCCTCATGGTTTGTGGCGGCGGGCAGCTCCGGATAGGCCCTGAGCGCAGACAAGAAGGTCTCGGACCAGGCATCCTCGGCGTCCGGCCCGGGACCCAGCACCACCCGGCAGATGCGCAGCACGGTGGGGCCGTGGTCGCTGACCAGTTGCTCGAAGGGTTTCATCTGCACACCTTGTAGACGCTCGCCGGGCGCATTCCGTGAGGTGGGCGCATCAGAAAAGCTTGCCCGCTTTCACGTCCGCCGGCTCTTCCAGCTCCAGCAGGAAGCGCTTCCGTTCCAGCCCTCCGGCATAACCCACCAGCGAGCCGTCCGCTCCGAGCACCCGGTGGCACGGCACCACGATGGACAGCGGGTTCTGGCCGTTGGCGTGGCCCACGGCCTGGGCAAGATGCGGGTCGCCCAGCTCGGCTGCCAGCTGTCCATAGGAGCGGGTCTGGCCGTAGGGGATCTGCCGCAGCAGCGCCCATACTTTCAGCTTGAAGGGGTCGCCCTTCGGCGCCAACGGCAGGTTGAACTCCGTGCGCCGGCCGGTGAAATACTCGTCCAGTTGCTCAGCGACTGCTGCAAAGACCGCGTCGAAGCCGACGGCGGTGCGGTCGCCGAAGGTGGCGGGGGCCGGCATCCGCTTGTGGCCCGGGAAGTAGAGCGCGCTCAGCGACCCGTCCTCGGCGACGGCCGTCAGCTCCCCGACCGGGGTGTCGATGAGGGTGTGCACGCGGGTCATGGCGCTCCTTCGTCCGCTTTCATTCTCTCCCGTGCAGACGTTCCGGCGCGCGTTAAGGTGAGTCCCGCGCTACCGTTCCGACGTCCTCCGGGGCGGGGCAGCGTGGCGGGGCGGGGGGTCCCGGTCAGCCGCGGTAACGGAACACCGTGTCCTGCCATTCCTTGTGCGCGGCCGGGTCGCTGCCCATGCTCACGTGCTTGATGTTCGTGTAGTCCTCCAGTGAATACGCGGACATGTCCTTGCCGAAACCGGAGGCCTTGTACCCGCCGTGCGGCATTTCGGAGACGATCGGGATGTGGTCGTTGATCCAGACGCAGCCGGCCTGGATGTCGGCCGATGCGCGCAGGGAACGGGCCAGGCTGCTGGTCCACGCGGAGGCAGCCAGCCCGTACTGGGTGTCATTGGCCAGCGCGATGCCCTCGCCGTCGGTGTCGAACGGCTTCGCGGTCAGCACCGGGCCGAAGACCTCGTCGCGGACTATTTCCGCATCCTGCCCGATGCCGGTGACCAGCGTGGGCCGGTAGTACGCACCGTCCGCCAGCTCGGCGCCGGGAGCCGCGCCGCCGGCCAGGACCTTCGCCCCCGCGTCCCTGGCCCGGTCCACGAAACCCGCCACCTTGTCCCGGTGCCCGCGGCTGATCAGGGAGCCCATGTCGGTGGCTTCGTCGGTCGGGTCGCCCACCACCACCAGTTCCATCAGCTCGGCCACCCGTGCGGTGAAAGCGTCGAACAGCGGCCGCTGGATGTACGCGCGCGTGGCGGCGGTGCAGTCCTGGCCGCCGTTGATGGTGCAGCCGGCCACCGCTCCGTGCGCGGCGGCTTCCAGGTCCGCGTCGTCGAACACCACGAACGGTGCCTTGCCGCCCAGCTCAAGGTGCACGCGGTTCCCCCGCGCCGCCGCCAGCGCCATGATGCGGCGTCCGACGGCGGTGGAGCCGGTGAAGGACGTCATGGCCACATCCGGGTGGGTCACCAGGGCCTCGCCCGCTTCCCGGCCGCTGCCGGTGACGATGTTGACCACGCCGTGCGGTATTCCCGCCGCGGCCGCTGCTTCGGCGAAGATCAGGCTGGTGCCCGGCGTGAGTTCGGAGGGCTTGAGCACAATGGTGTTGCCGGCGGCGATCGCCGGCAGGATCTTCCACGCGGCCATTTGCAGCGGGTAGTTCCACGGCGCCACGGAGCCCACCACGCCGATCGGCTCGCGCCGGATCATTGAGGTGCCGCCGGTGCCGTATTCGCCGGCCGCCACTCCCTGCAACTGGCGGGCCGCGCCCGCGAAGAAGGCCGCGTTGTCGACGGTCCCGGGAACGTCGAACCCGGTGGCCAGGCGGATGCTCTTGCCGGTCTGCGCGGTTTCGACCGCCGCCAGCTCCGCCGCCCTGCGCTTGAGTTCGGCCGCCAGTTTCAGCAGGGCCTCGGAACGTTCGGCAGGCGTCGCGCCCGCCCAGGACGGAAAGGCGGTTTTGGCGGCCGCCACGGCGTCGTCCACGTCGGCCCCGGAAGCATAGCGGATGGTCTCCGCGGCCTCTCCGGTGGCCGGGTTGACGCGTGTGGCACGCTCTCCGCGGCCTTCGCGGAGTCCGCCGTCGATGTACTGGTGCATTCTTGTCTCCTTACGAGTCGAAGCCCATGCCGGCCGCGTCCATGGCTTTCAGCCAGGGGCCGCGTCGTCCCCGGTTGCGGTCGGCGCGGATCAGGGCAGCGGTGGTGAGCTTGATGCCGAGCCAGGCGAGCGGCTCGGGCGGGAACGGCAGCGGCTTCCGCCGCACCAGCTCCAGCTCCGTCCGTTCGGTCGGCCGGCCGGACAGCAGGTCCAGCATCACGTTGGCGCCGAACCGCGACGCTCCCACGCCGAGGCCGGTAAAGCCGGCGCAATAGGCCACCCGGCCGGCGCAGGCGGTGTCGAAGAAGGAGAAGAAGCGGCTGCAGGTATCGATGGCGCCGCCCCAGGCGTGGCTGAAGCGCACGTCGGCCAGCTGCGGGAAGGTGGCGGCGAAGTGTGCGGCGAGACGGCGGAACGTTTCCGGGCGCTGTTCGTGGCCGTGCCGGAGCGACCTGCCGTAGTGGTAGACCGCGTCGTAGCCGCCGAACAGCATCCGGTCCTGCCCGTCGGCATCGGTGGTCAGCCGGTAGTAATGGAACCGGTTGTCGTTGTCGGAAATGCCAAACCGCTCCGACCAACCCAGCGACTCCCGTTGCCCGCCGGTCAGTGGTTCGGTCATCAAGGCGTAGTCGTACACCGGGACGGTATGCAGCCGGGTGCGCGCCAGCAGCGACGGGAAGGCGTTGGTCGCCAGCGCGACGCGTCCGGCGGCCACGGAGCCGGCGTCGGTGCGCAGCAGGATGGATCCCGCCCGTTGGGACAGGGAGCGTGCCGGCGTGTGTTCAAAGATCTCGACGCCGGCGCCCAGGCAAGCGTCGCGCAGTCCCCAGGCGAGTTTCGCGGGGTGCACCATCGCCGTTCCCCGCCGGTCCCGCAACCCCGCCCGATAGGCGGGGGAGGCCACCTGCTGTTGGACGGCAGCCTGGTCCAGGAACTCGAGCGCGGGGTCCTCGGCGGCCTCCTCGGCCAGCCAGGTGACGTGGTGCTCTTCGGTGCCCACGGACAGCGTGCCGGTGCGTTCAAAGCCGGCGTCGATCCCGTACCGGGCCAGGCTCTCTTCGATCTCGTCCAGGTTCTGCAGACCCAGCTTGTCCAGCAGTTCGTTTTCGCCGGGGAGGTGTCTCTGCCCGTTCGCGCTCCCGTGGGTCAGGCTGGCCTCGCAGAAGCCGCCGTTGCGCCCGGACGCGGCCCAGCCGATGCGGTTGCCCTCCAGGAGCACCACCGAGCGGTCCGGGTCCCGCTCCTTGGCCAGCAGCGCGGTCCACAAGCCGGTGTAGCCGCCGCCGACCACCGCCAAATCCGCCGTCACCGGGCCGCGCAACGCCGGCAGCGGTTCGGGGCGCGAGGGATCATCCAGCCAGTACGCCGTCGGGGACGCCCCGGCCAAGGCGGCGTCGAGGCGGGCGGCCGGGATCTGTTCTTCGGCACGGTCATAGAACGTTTTCATGCCGGCACCCCCTGTCGTTCGAAGACCGGCTGGCCGGCCACCAGGGTCATGTCGGTGCCGACGGTGTGCAGCTCCGCCGGCGGCAGGCTGAACGGGTCGGCGGTCAGCACCGCCAGGTCGGCCGGCGCTCCGGGAACAATCCGGCCGCCGTCGTCATGGCGGTTCAGCCACGCAGAGCCGGAGGTGTAGGCGGCCAGCGCCGTCTGCAGGGACAACGCCTCGCCGGGAAGCAGCGGCCCGTCCGAGCCGTCGTCCGGGTGCCACCGGTTCACCGCCACGTGGATGGCCTGCCAGGGATCCGGCGTGGACACCGGCCAGTCCGAGCCCATCGCGAGCCGGGCGCCGGAGGCGGCCAGGGACGCGAAGGGGTACTGCCAGCCGGCCCGTTCCTCGCCGATCAGCGGCACCGTCAGCTCGCGCATCTGTGCGTCGTTGCAGGCCCAGAGCGCCTGCAGGTTCGCGGTGATGCCCAGTTCGCCGAAACGGGCGATGTCGGCGGGGTGGATGATCTGCAGATGCGCCATGTGGTGCCGGCCGCTGCCGGGGCCGTTCGCGTGCCTGGCCCCCTCGACGGCGTCGAGTCCCTCCCGCACGGCACGGTCGCCGATCACGTGCAGGTGCAGGTCGAATCCGGCGGCATCCAGTGCCGTCACCACTGCCCCCAGAACGTCCTTGGGCAGATACGTCAGCCCGCGGCTCGCCGCCGGACTGGCCGCCGCGGCGCCGCGGGCCGCAGGGTTTTCGTGTCCTGCCGCGCCGGCACAGGCACAGGGTTGCAGGTACGGCTCCAACATGGCCGCGGTCCTGTTCTCCGGCACCCCGTCCACCATGATCTTGGCGCTGGTGGTGCGGAAACCGGCCGCCGCATTCTGTTCCCGGCGGGCGATAAACTCCGCGACCAGGTCGGGGACCGACGCCAGACTGGTGCTCCGCGGCACCCAAAGGGCTCCGGCGGCGCGGCCGGTCAGCAGGCCCTCGTCCCACAACGTCCGGTACGCGGCACTGGCCTCCGGATAGCCGGCATAGTCGCCCAGGATCGCCTCCTGCCACCCGGTTACGCCTACCGAGTGGAGGTAGCGCTGGGCCTCCAGCAAGCCGGCCCGCATGTCCTCGGCCGTCGCGCGCGGGATGACCCGGTTGACCAGATCCATGGCGCCTTCGTGCAGGGTTCCGTCCGGGCTTCCGGCAGCATCGCGCTCCAGCAGGCCGTCCTTCGGGTCGGGGGTGGCGGCATCGATGCCGGCCAACTCCAAAGCACGGCTGTTGACCCAGACGCTGTGGTGGTCCGCATTGACCAGGTAGACCGGGCGGTCCGGGACCACCACATCCAGCGCCTGCCGGGTCGGGTAACCGCCCGGGAAGTCCGCCTTGTGCCAGCCGCCGCCGGTGATCCACCCGCTGGTGCTGGACGAGGCGAACGCGGCTATCCGGGCCAGCACTTGGTCGGCCCCGGTGCAGAGGGACAGGTCGCAGCCCAACCGCTCCATCCCGGCCATCACGGCGTGCACATGGGCGTCGGTGAAGCCGGGCGCCAGCAGCCTTCCGCGCAGGTCCACGACGGTGGCATGCGGCCCCGCCGCTGTCCGGGCTTCGGCGTCGGTTCCGATGGCCGTCACCACCCCGCCCGCGACGGCAACCGCCGTGGCTCCGGGCAGCAGGCGCAGCCCATCGAAGATCCTGCCGGAGTGGAATATCCAGTCTGCCGCCATGGCCGCTCCTCTGACGGTGCCGGAAATGAATGGGTTTCACTTATGACACAGCCGGCCGGTCCCTTTGTCAACGGTTTTGCCGGAGTTCCCCGGGAAGGTGCGGCCCCCGGCCTCGCTCGGCCCGCCGGGCCTCGGCGTCGGAATACGCAACGAAGCAGTTGCTTAATCCGTGTGAGCGTAGGCTACCCTTACTTTTGTTCGTTTCCCTTGATTCGAGGAGGCCCCGGTGGCCCTTTCACGCATGCGCGGGCTGGCTGCTGCCGCCGCCGTCGTCCTGATGTCCCTGACCGCCTGCTCCACCGGTCCCGCCGGCGGAGGTTCCGAGGGCGGCCCGTCGGCCGCGGCGTCCGACCAGTTCCCGGTGACGGTTGAACACGCCTTCGGCGAGACCGTGATCGAAGAACAGCCCGAACGCGTGGCCACCGTGTCCTGGGTCAACTCCGACGTGTCGCTGGCGCTGGGCGTGGTTCCGGTCGGCATGCCCAAGGAGGACTGGGGCGGAAACGAGAAGGGGTCCACCCCGTGGCGGGACGCCAAGCTGAAGGAGTTGGGCGCCGCGATCGGCAGCGAAAACGCGCCCACGCTGTATTCCGAGGCGGACGGCATCGCCTTCGACGAGATTGCCGAGCTGGCCCCCGACGTCATCCTGGCCGCCTACTCCGGGCTGACCCAGGAAGACTACGACACGCTCAGCAAGATCGCCCCGGTCGTCGCGTACCCGGAGACTCCGTACGGCACCGACTGGCAGGATTCCACCCGGATGATCGGTCGGGCGCTGGGCCGCAGTGCGGCCGCCGAGGACCTGGTGGCCGAGACCGAGCAGGCCATCGTGGCCAAGGCCTCGGAGTACCCGCAGTTGGCTGGCAAGAGCTTCATCTACGGCAACCTCGAACCGGCCAAGGGCGACGGCGTGAACGTCTACACTGCCAACGACAACCGGCCGAAGTTCCTCACCAGCATCGGCATGGTCCAGGCGGATGTGGTCACGGAGGCCACCGCCGGCTCCGACGAGTTCTTCATTCCGTGGTCGGCGGAGAAGGCCAACGAGCTGGAATCCGATGTCTTCGTGACCTGGGTGCCGGATGACAAGACCGCCGAGCAAATCACTACGGACCCGTTGTTGAGCCAGATCCCGGCGATCGAAGACGGTGCGCTGGTGGCGGACTCGGACAATACGCTGACGCTGTCCATTTCCGCCGCGTCTCCGCTGAGCCTGCCGTGGGCGCTGGATACCTTCCTGCCCATGCTCGCCGAGGCCGCCGACGCGGCAGACGCCGCCAAGTAGCCTGCGGCCGCCGCCCCGGTACGACGGCGAGGGGCACCCACCGCGCGGATTGAGCAGTGCCGGCGCGGGCAGGGTGCCCCTCTGCCTGTCCAGTCGCATAAGGTTGCCGGAGATTGCCTATCGCGGAAGGGGTGGGGGCGGTGAAGACCCGCGGGTCCAGCCGGGCGATGTCGGCCGGGCTGCTGATTGCCGGCATCCTGCTGGTGGCAGCCAACCTGCGCCCGGTGCTGACCAGCGTCGGCCCGCTGCTGGACCAGATCGGCGCGGACACCGGACTGGGAACCACCGCCCTGGGTGTGCTGGCCGCAATCCCGTTGCTGGCCTTCGGCGCGGTGTCCCCGCTGGCGCACGGACTGAGCGAAAAGTTCGGCGTCGAGCGCACGGTCTTCGGTGCCCTGATGCTGTTGGTCGCCGGGACGTTCCTGCGGCCGGTTCCCGGTACCATCGCGAATCTGTGGATCGGCACCTTCCTCGTCGGTGCGGCCATCGCCGTCTGCAACGTGATGCTGCCCGCGCTGCTCAAGCGCGACTTTCCGGAACGGATGGCTTCGCTCACCGGCGCCTATTCGGCCGTGCTGGGCGGCTGCGCCTCCCTCGGGGCAGGCCTCGCGGTGCCGCTGGCGCTCGTTCCGTTCGGCGGCGGACCGGCCGGTTGGCGCTTCGCCCTGACGGCCTTCGTGGTGCTGGCGGTGCCGGCCGTGCTGCTGTGGCTGCCCCGCCTGCGGCGCGGCGACGCGGCCGCAGAGCGGGCCCGTGCCGCCGCCGCGCCGGCTCTGGTCCGCGGTTCAGTGTGGAAGTCCGGCCTCGCCTGGCACGTGACGGTGTACATGGGCCTGCAGTCGATGACCTTCTACATTCTCATCACGTGGCTGCCCACCCTGGAACGCTTCCACGGCCGCGGCGACCTGGCCTCCGGCTGGGACCTCATGCTGTTCCAGCTGATCGGGGTGGTATCCAGCCTGCTGACCCCCGTTGCCTTGCGCGGGCCGACCCAGCGCCTGGCCGCCGCGCTGCCGCCCCTGCTGGTGGTGGCCGGCGGCCTGGGCATCATGCTGATGCCGCAGGTCATGCTGTTCTGGGTGCTGGTGGCGGGCTTCGGCTGCGGCAGCTCCCTGGTCACCGCGCTCTCGCTCTTCGGCTTGCGCACCCGCACCCACCGCGAAGCCGGTGCCCTCTCCGGCATGGCTCAGTCGATCGGCTACCTGCTGGCCGCCGCCGGCCCGCCGATCTTCGGCGGGCTCTTTGCCGCCACCGGCGCCTGGGAAACCTCCCTGGCGATGCTATGCCTCATCGCCGTGGGGCAGGCGGCCATCGGGCTGCTGGTTGGGCGGGATCGCTTCGCCTTCGCACCGGTGAGCCCGGCAGCGCCGGCCGGGTGACCCGGAAAGCCCGGCCGGCCGCCTACACGCCTTGGCGGTAGGTCTCCAGCTGCCGGAACCGGCGCTGCAGCGATTCGCGCCGGTGCACGTCCTCGCCCGCGGTGAGCTCGATGTGGCGGCGGCCGAAGCGCCACAGCAGCAGGTCGTCCAGCAGACGGTCCGGTCCGGGGGAGTAGCGGTGTTCCAGGGCGGCGCGGACATCCGTGATCGTTTCCGGGTTCAGCAAAGCAGCCAACTCGGTCGTGGTTTTCAGGCCGTGCGCCGCCAGCAACTCCGCTGCCCAGCCCCAGTCGTCGTCGGACTTGCGGTCCACGTGCGGCAGCAGGGTCTGCCAGACCTCGCGGACCCGGCGCGGGGTCAGCGGCGCCGCGCCTTCGCCCTCTTCGTCCCAGTAGCCGGTGACGGTTTCGTAGCGCTCGTGGAGTTCGGCGAAGGCCGATTCGACTGCCTCCAGCATGGCGGCCGTAGCCGTGAACTGCCGGTCGAAGTAGGGGCTCCAGGCCCGCGGGTCAGAGGACTTGAAGCGGATATCGTGCTCCAGTTCCGACCACGCGTGCGAAAGGATGGTACGGATCTGGACCTCGAAGAGGTAGCTGCCGGTGGCGCGGGCCGGTTCACCCAGGGCCTGCTGGTAAGCCTTCACCGTGTTGTTCTGCAGGGTGCGCATGATCAGGTGGCGGCTGGCGTAGCCATAGGTGCCGGACTCGATCGAGCCGATGTCCTTCTCGCGGTCGGCGCGGCAGTCGAAGTCGCTGCGCTGCCGCTTGATTAATGCTGCGGCCTCCCGGATTTCGTGAGGCAGGCTCACGATCACCCGGACGCCGACCAGATCGTGGATCTCTCGCAAGGGATCCGGAAACTCCAGCGCCGGCGCACCGCCCGGTTCGGCAGGCTGCAGCATCCGCGACGCTTTGTCCCGGAACGATTCAACGCTTTTGGTCCGGGCGGTGACGAACAGAGGCGTCAGTTCGGCAGTGCGGAAGATGTCGCGGATGCCCGACTGCAGCTGGGACGTGACGGTTGCCAGCGCCGGGCGCACTCGCTCGTACTGCGCGGTGTTGGCCTCCACCTGCGCACGCAACCGCTCGTCCAACCGGTCCCAATGAATGCCCATGCGCGCCTGGCTCTCCTGCGGTAGGTTCGTGCGGTAAATGAATAACCTACCAAGACAGCGGCCGCGAAACGTATCCGCAGGATGCCGGAAGCGAACTGCGTCCCGCGGCCGCGCGCTCAGCCCGCGGCGTGCGTGTCCGCCACCTCCAGCACCTCGTCCAGGATGGCCAGGCCGGTGCGTGCATCCTCCGGGCTGATGTTCAGCGGCGGCACCACGTGGATCCGGTTGAAGTTGGCGAACGGCAGCAGCCCCCGTTGGCGGCAGGCCGCAACCACCTCGTTCATCTCCGGGCTGGAGGAACCGTACGGCGCCAGGGGCTCGCGCGTGGCCCGGTTGCGCACCAGTTCCACCGCCCAGAAGGCCCCGACGCCGCGGACCTCGCCGACCGACGGGTGCTTTGCTGCCAGTTCCGCAAGCCCCGGGCCGAACACCGTGGTGCCCAGCTCCGCCGCATGCTCGACCATCTTTTCGTCCCGCATGGCGTTGATCGTCGCCACTGCCGCGGCGCAGGCCAGCGGGTGCCCGGAGTAGGTCAGCCCGCCGGGGTAGGCGCGTTGGGCGAAGGTCGCGTAGATCTCCTCGGAGATCGCCACGCCGCCCAGCGGCACGTAGCCGGAGTTGACGCCCTTGGCGAAGGTCAGCAGGTCCGGCACCACGTCGGCGTGCTGGATGGCGAACCACTTGCCGGCACGGCCGAACCCGGCCATCACCTCGTCCGCGATGAACACGATCCCGTACCGGGTGGCCAGCTCGCGGACGCCCCGGAGGTAGCCGGGCGGGGGCACCATGATGCCCGCGGTGCCGGGAATCGATTCCAGCACGATGGCGGCGATGTTGGCCGCTCCCTCCAGCTGGATCGTGGTTTCCAGGTGCTCCAGCGCGCGTTGGCATTCCTGCGCCTCGTCAGCGGAGTGGAACTGGCTGCGGTACAGGAACGGGGCGTGGAAGTGGACCGTGCCGGCGTTGCCGTAGTCGTTCGCCACCCGCCGCGGGTCGCCGGTGATATTGACCGCCAACGCCGTTCCGCCGTGGTAGGAGCGGTAGGCGGAGAGCACCTTGTAGCGACCGGTGTGGAGCCGGGCCATCCGGACCGCATGCTCCACGGCATCCGCGCCGCCGTTCGTGAAGAAGATCCGGTCCAGGTCGCCCGGGGTCAGTTCGGCGATCAACCGCGCCGCCTCGGACCGGGCGGCGTTCGCATGCTGGGGCGCCACGGTGCACAGCAGCCCGGCCTGCTCCTGGATGGCCGAGACCACCTTGGGATGCTGGTGGCCGATATTCGTGTTGACCAGCTGCGAGGAGAAGTCCAGCAGCCTGTTGCCCTCGCCGTCCCAGACCCAGGAACCTTCCGCCCGGGTGATAACCATGGGCGTGATCTGTTCCTGGGCGGACCAGGAGTGGAACACATGCTGCCGGTCCAGTTGATAGGCGCGGCGGCCGGCTTCCAGCTCCGCCGGGCTCAACGGGGTGCCTGTGGTGGTGGTCATCGCTCTCTCCTCTTAGATGTTCTGCGGGAAGCCCAGGTTGATGCCGCCGTGGCTCGGATCCAGCCAGCGCGTGGTCACGACCTTGCCGCGGGTGAAGAAGTGCACGCCCTCGGAACCGTGTGCATGGCTGTCACCGAACAGCGAGTTCTTCCAGCCGCCGAATGAGTAGTACGCCATGGGCACCGGGATCGGCACGTTGATCCCCACCATACCCACCTGCACCTCGTTCTCGAAGCGCCGGGCGGCACCGCCGTCGTTGGTGAAAATCGCGGTGCCATTGCCGTACGGATTGTCGTTGATCAGCGCCAGTCCTTCGTCGTAGCCCGGCACCCGCACCACCGACAGGACCGGTCCGAAGATCTCGTCCGTGTAGATGGACATCTCCGGCGTCACCCGGTCGAACAGGGTCGGGGCCAGGAAGAAGCCGTCGCCCTCGGCATCCGGCTCCACAGTGCGCCCGTCGAGCACCAGTTCGGCGCCGGCTTCGGCACCTGCCGCGATGTAGCCGGCCACCTTGTCGCGGTGAGCCGCCGTGATCAGGGGCCCCATGTCCGTGCCGCGCAGGCCGTCGCCCACGCGCAGCTTCGCGGTCCGCTCGGCGATCTTGGCCACCAGTTCGTCCGCGACCGACTCCACGGCCACCACCGCGGAGATCGCCATGCAGCGCTCGCCGGCCGCGCCGTAGCCGGCGTTGACCGCCGCATCCGCGGCAAGGTCCAGGTCGGCATCGGGAAGCACCAGCATGTGGTTCTTGGCCCCGCCCAGCGCCTGCACCCGCTTGCCGGAGGCCGTGCCGCGCTCGTACACGTAGCGGGCGATCGGCGTCGAACCGACGAAGGAAACGGACTTGATCTCCGGGTGCTCCAGCAGAGCATCCACGGCTTCCTTGTCGCCGTGGACCACGTTGAACACGCCGTCGGGCAGCCCGGCTTCCTTCCACAGCTCGGCCATCCAGTTGGCGGCCGTGGGGTCCTTTTCGCTGGGCTTCAGCACCACGGTGTTGCCGCTGGCGATCGCCACCGGGAAGAACCACATGGGTACCATCGCGGGGAAGTTGAAGGGCGAGATGATCGCCGCCGGCCCCACCGGCTGCCGGACCGAGTGCACGTCCACCTTGGTGGAGGCGTTCTCGGTGTAGCCGCCCTTGAGCAGGTGCGGGATGCCGCAGGCGAACTCCACGACCTCCTGCCCGCGCGACACCTCGCCGAGCGCGTCGTCCAACACCTTGCCGTGTTCGGCGGTGATGATGGCGGCCAGCTCGCCCTTGCGCGCGTTCAGCAGCTCGCGGAAGTTGAACAGGATCTGCATGCGGCGGGCCAGCGACGTATCGCGCCAGGCCGGGAACGCTGCCGCTGCCGCCAGCACCGCTTGATCTACGACGGCGGTGCTGGCCAGGGCGACGCGGGAGGAAACTTTGCCGGTGGCCGGGTTGGCCACGTCGCCGAGCCGGCTGTCGGCCTGCGGGGCCGTGTAGGTCCCCTCGATCCAGTGCTGGATGGTCTGCATGATGCTCCTTCTTCGCGGCTTCTCGTGATTGCACGCACACAGCCTGCGGCGAACCGAGGAGGTGTGCGTGGGTCTTCCCCTATCGTCCGGCGACTCGGGCGGTGGCACCACTGACACTCTGTCGGTTTAAGAGCTTTGCGACTTACACTGTGTCAATGCAGCTGAACGTGCGGGATGTCCTCGACCTCGAGGTAGTGCGGGCCGGCGGCCCCGAAGTCCTCTCGGGCGCAGACGCCTTGGCCACGCCTGTCCGCTGGGTCCATGTGGCCGAGCTGAGGAGCCTTGCCGGCCTGCTGGAGGGCGGCGAGTTGGTCCTGACCACCGGCCTGGCGTTCGAGGACTCAGCCACCGAAGCGACCCGCTACCTCGCCGAGCTGGCAGCGGCAGGGGCCGCCGCCGTCATCGTCGAAATTACTGCCCAGAGACCGCAGGCCGCCGCGGCACTGCGCGAGGCCGGCCGCACCGCAGGCCTGCCGGTCATCCTGGTGACCCGCCGCATCCGCTTCGTGGAGGTCACCGAGGTGGTGCACCGCATGCTGGTGGCCGGGCAGCTGGCGCAGCTGGAGCGGTCGCGCCAGGTGCACGAGGTATTCACCATGCTCAGCTTGGAGAACGCCCCGCCGGAGGAGATCGTGGCCCGGGCCGCCGAACTGATCGGCGCCCCCGTGGTGCTCGAAGACGTGGCGCATCTGGTGCTGGCCTTCGCCACGGCCGGCGTGCCCGCTTCGGAACTGCTCGACGGCTGGGCCGAACGGTCGCGCCTGGTGCACTATCGTGAGGAGACGGTCCGGGCCGGTTCGGCGGGTTGGCTGCAGGCGCCGGTAGGACTGCGCGGCCAGCGCTGGGGCCGGCTGGTGGTGCCGGTGGCTGGCGAATCAGAGGGCGGACCGGCAGCCGGCGAACCCTCGGTCGGCGGTCCCTCGTCGGGGGACCCTTCGGCCGGCGGGCGGGCGGCAGGAAATGCCGGAACCGCCGCAACTGCCGACGCCGACGCCGCCATGGTGCTGGAGCGGGCGGGCCAGGCCCTGACCATCAACCGCATGGCGGAACGGGACCAGCGCGAACTCTCCCACCAGGCCCGCTCCGGCCTGCTGCACGAACTCCGCCGGCCCGGTGCACTGGAAGAGAGCGAAGCCCTGGCCAGGGCGGCGGCCCTGGGGCTGGCGTCCGCCCCGGTCTACCTGCCGGTGGTGTTCCAGTTGGCCCGGCCTGCCGCCGAAGAACCGATCGAACTCCAGCGGCGGGAACGGGCGCTGCTGGACCTGCTGAACAGTGTGGCCGCGGCCGCCCGGGTGTCGGCGCTGGCAGCGAGCCTGCAGGCCGGCTCCATCGGGCTGCTGGTCTCGGTGCCGGCCAGGCAGCTGGAAGACCCGGTGCTGGAACGGCTGTGCGGCCAGTTGGCCGAGCAGACCGACCCCGACTGGACCGTGGGGGTCGGCCGCGGCCGGCCGGAGCTGCTGGCCGCTGCGGCGGGGATGGATGAAGCGGCGCATGTGGCCGAATCCGCGGCCGGGCTGGGCACCGGAAAACGGTTCTACCGCTCTTCCGACGTCCGGATGCGCGGCCTGCTCTCCCTGCTGCGCGACGATCCGCGCGTGGCCGCCTTCGCGGACGCCGAACTCGCCGCCATCGCCAACGACCGCGACGCGCTGGACCTCCTGCAGCGGTACCTGGAGGCCGGCGGCAACAAGGCCCGGCTGGCGCGCGACGGTTACCTCAGCCGCCCAACTCTTTATGCCAGGCTGGCCCGCCTGCAGGAGCAGCTCGGCGTCCCGCTCGACGACGCCGAGTCGCGGGCTTCGCTGCACGTGGCCCTGCTGCTGCACAGGATGCGCAGCTAACCCGACGCAGCAGACGCAGGGCGGCGAGGATGAGCCCCGGCCCCTTGCGCCGGCTCAGGCCCCTTGCCACCGGACGCCGACGGGCCGATATGGTGGAGGCATGAGCCAGAGCAGTGACACGGCAGAGTTCAGCACCAAGGGCGCCTACATCCAGGGCGGCGGGGAATTCGACCGGGACACCAACTACATCGAGGACCGGATTGTCGCCGATCCCGAAGCAGTCCGGGCCTCGAACGGTCCCACCGGCGGCACGATCGGCAACCCGAACGGCGGCCTCGGCGACGGGGCCACGGCCTGGCCGGTGGAGGCCGGCCGATATCGGCTGGTCGCGGCCCGTGCCTGCCCCTGGGCCAACCGCGCCATCATTGTCCGGCGCCTGCTCGGGCTGGAGGACGCCATCTCGCTCGGACTGCCCGGTCCCACCCATGATGCCCGCTCCTGGACCTTCGACCTGGACCCCGGCGGCCGCGACCCGGTCCTCGGCACCGAGCGCCTGCAGGAGAACTACTTCAAGCGCTTCCCGGACTACCCGCGCGGCATTACCGTGCCGGCCGTCGTGGACGAGGCGAGCGGCGCCGTCGTCACCAACGACTACCCGCAGATGACGCTGGACTTCTCCACCGAGTGGAAGGAGCACCACCGCGACGGCGCGCCGGACCTGCTGCCCGCCGACAAGCTCGACGAAATGCAGCCGGTCATCAAGCGGATCTACACCGAGGTCAACAACGGCGTATACCGCTGCGGGTTCGCCGGATCGCAGGAAGCCTACAACGCGGCCTACGACCGGCTCTGGGTGGCCATGGACTGGCTGGAGGAGCGCCTGACCAGCCGGCGCTACCTCATGGGCGACACCATCACCGAGGCAGACGTCCGCCTCTTCACCACGCTGGTCCGCTTCGACGCCGTCTACCACGGCCACTTCAAATGCAACCGGAACAAACTGGACGAAATGCCGGCGCTGTGGGGTTACGCCCGAGACCTGTTCCAGACCCCGGGCTTCGGGGACACCGTCGACTTCGTGCAGATCAAGCAGCACTATTACATCGTGCACGAGGACATCAATCCCACCCGGATCGTCCCGCAGGGCCCCGACCTCTCCGGCTGGCTGACCGATCACGGCCGCGAGGCCCTCGGCGGCAGCCCCTTCGGGGACGGCACCGCGCCGGGCCCGGTACGCGAATCCGAACGTGTCACCGCCGGCCACAACCCGCTCTACCCCGCGTAGCCGCTGTGTCCCTCCGGCTGGATGACGACGGCGGTGCCCGCGTGGAGCCACGCACCGCCGTCGGGCGTCCCGGCCCCCGCACCGGCCATCCCCGTATTGCCGTCAGCTACGCCCAGAACGCACCGTCCCATCCCGCCTGGTTCTCGGACGTGCTGGCCGGGCTGGCGGGGCATGCGGCCGCAGGCCTGAAAGCCGCGGGCGCGGATCCCGTCGTCGTGAATTCGGCGTCGGGCCACGTCTTCAGCGCCCTCGACTATGACGGCGTGGTCATCCTGGGCGGCGGGGACGTGGATCCCGCCCGCTACGGTGGCGACAGCGACGAAAAAACCGTCCACGGCGTGGACACCGCCGCCGACGAGACCGAGATTGACCTGGTCAAGGGGGCTATCGCGAACGGCCGGCCGGTCCTCGGCATCTGCCGCGGACTCCAGCTGATCAACGTTGCTTTCGCCGGCACCCTCTTCGAAGACCTGGGCCCGGAATCGTTCCACAAAATCCATCGGCCTCAGCCGCCCATGGCCAGCCATCCGGTGCGGATCGCCCCCGACAGCCTGCTGGCGGCGGCGCTCGGCACCGGAGAAGTGGCGGTCCAGTCCGGCCATCATCAGGCGGTGCGCCGGTTGGGTGACCGGCTTCGCGTCGTGGCAACTGCGGCCGACGGGGTGGTGGAAGCCGTGGAACTCGCCCGCCCCGATGAAGGCTGGCTGCTGGCGGTCCAGTGGCACCCCGAAGAACCCGGATCACCCGAAGGGCAGTTCCGGGCCTTGCTCGAGCCGTTCGTCGGGGCGTGCCGGAAGACGACCGCAGGACTGGGCTGACCAGGGCGGGCTGCGGAGCCGGTTGGCGGAGCGGTGGCCCGGAGCGGTTGCGGACTTTGCCTCCCCAGGCTCCGGGGTGGGAACCCGGCAGTTGAGCCCGTCCCGCTGAGGCTGGGGGGCCTAAGCCAAATGCTTCTCGGCGTAGGCCTTCATGGCATCCCGCACGAAGGACGCGCCGGCGTTGCCGCCGTAATTGGCGCCGAACCGCGGGTCGGCCACGTACATCTCGCCAAGGCCGGTGAAGTAACCGTAGGAGACCTGCTGGCCGCCGTTGGCGCTGGAAAGCCAGTCGAACTGGCGCTGCGCCAACGCCTGCGCCTCCGCGCTGTCGGCGGCGACCCCGGCTTGGCTGGCGGCGACCCAGTCGGCGATCAGCTGGCCGGACCGTTCCGTCCAGGCCTTCCGCTCCGCGCCGGACATGCCGTGCCACCACCTGTCGCCCTTGGCATAGGCGTCCTTGCCCCAGCGCGCTTCGACCTCCTCCTTGTACTGCGTGTGGTCGAATCCGTCGAACATCTCACTGGCCACGAGATCTTCGCCCCTTTCTGTCTTGTCGATGGTGGTCTTGACGGAGGCAATCTGCCTTTCCAGCCGATCACGCTCCTGCATCAGAAGTTCCAGATGGCCGCGCAGGGCCGCTGACGCGTCCCGGGCGCCCTCGAACACTTTGGTGATCTCCGGCAGCCCCAATCCGAGTTGACGCAGCAGCAGGATGCGTTGCAACCGCAGCAGGGCTCCGTCGTCGTAGTAGCGGTAGCCGTTGTGGCCGATGCGGCTCGGTTCGAGCAGGCACATGTCTTGGTAATGCCGCAGGGTCCTGCTGGTTGTTCCTGCCGCCTTGGCGACCTCCTGGATGGAGTATTCGGCCCGATCGAGCTGCGGTGCTGTTCCCATGACAACCACTATGGAGGTTGACGTAACGGCAACGTCAAGTGGGTCAAAGAGACGGGATTCTTGCCGTCCGGGATAGCATCGGCACGTGCACTCCGACCGGCCCGCAGATTCTCCCCGCGACACCGGCGGCGGTGCCTACCCACCCGGCGGGCAGAGCGCGGCGCGCCGCCAAAGCATCCGGATGGCCGGGCCGCTCGCGTTGTTCCTGGCGATGGTCGCGGGAGTCGGGCTGGCCATGCAGAGCCGCCTCAACAGCCAGTTGGGCATCGAGCTTCGGGACCACGTGGGAGCGGCCCTGGTGAGTTTCGGTACCGGGTTCGCGGCCGTTCTGCTCTTCACGCTGGTGCACCCGTCGGTGCGGGCAAAGTTGCGTGCCGTTCCCGGGCTCCTGCAGCAGCGTGCCTACCCCCGCTGGTACTTGGCGGCCGGCGTTGTCGGCGCCTTCTATGTGTTCGCACAAGCAGCCACCGTCGGGCCGATCGGGTTGTCGCTGTTCACCATCGCCATTGTGTCCGGCCAGATGGCTTCCGGCCTCCTGATGGACCGCTGGGGGATTGGGGCCGGACGGAAAATCGAGGTCAGCGGTGCCAGGTTTGCCGGCGCCGCTTTGGCTTTCCTGGCCTCGCTCATTGCTGCCAGCGCCCACCTGGGTTCATCCAGTTCCGCGGGGCTGCTCGTACTGTTCATGCTGATCCCGCTGGCGGCCGGGTTGATGCAGAGCGTGCAGCAAGGCGTCTTGGGCCAGATCGGCGCGGCGCACGGCAGCCCGGTGATTTCCACGCTGCTGAACTTCGGGGTAGGGACCGTCGCGCTGCTGGCGGTCTGGGCGGTCCAGGCGGTGTTTACCGGGCGGGCCGACCTGGTGACCGGGGACTGGTGGTTGTACCTGGGCGGGCCGCTCGGAACCTTGATCCTGGCCGCCGCCACCGTCGCGGTGGCCAGCACCGGCGTGCTGTTGACGACCTTGACGGTGATCGGCGGGCAGCTGGTGGGTGCACTGGTGTTGGATCTTTTCTGGCCGTCCGTGGGGAGCGCGGTCGGTCCGCAAACACTGGTGGGCATCGGGTTGACGGGCGCGGGGCTGCTGATTGCTGCCCGTTCCGGCCGGTCCCGCCGTCCCGGCCGCGCACGGCAGGCAGGCTGAGCGCCGAAGATCGGCGGGCGGGCGTGCGGCGCTACCATGGCCCAATGGACGACGGCGGTGCCTCGATGGGCCCGATGCGCTCGGTCTTCGGCGCGGATCCGGAGAGCCGCGCGGCGCTGGCCGTCCTGCACATGTTGCGCGAACTGGAGCCATGGCTGCTGCGGGACGACGCCGTCGTCGAGCGGGGGTCCCCGCTGGCGCTGCTGGACGATCGATTCGCCACGGTCCAAAGCGTGAGCAGCCTGCTGCGCCAGTCCCTGGCCGCGGCGACCGACAATGTGTTGGCGCTGCGCCGGCTGCTGTTCGAGGAACAGGGGGAGCAGGAGCAAGAGGAGCACGGGCAGCACCCGGAGCAGGAGAAGCCCGGGAAGCCCGGGAAGCCCGGGCCACCGGGGCAGCACGGGACCGCGGCCTACCGCGTGCACACGCACTCGCCGTACTCGCTGGTGCGAACGGTCATCGAATGCACCTCCACCGTGCTGTGGGCGCTCCTGCCCGACGACGGCACTGAGCGGGCGCGGCGCAGCCTGGTACTCATTGCCCGCGACGTCTTCAATGCCGCGTCGTTCTGGGATGCGTATCTGGCCGATCTTCGGCCGGAACGGCATGCCCGGGCAATGGATTACTTCAACGGGCGGCGCCGTGCGGTCAACGAGGCCGCGGAGTCGCTGCAGCTGCCGCCGGTCTTCGCCCGCAAGGCCGACGGTTCCTGGGGTTACGCCACCAAGAACCGTACGCAAACCTCCATCCTGAAGGACCTGCGGGAGGAGGATCTGCCGCCGTCGTTGATGTATGTCTGGCAGTTCTGCAGCGGGCATTCACACGGGCTGGAGTGGGCCTCCGCGAAGGGATCCCGGTATCCGGATCCGTTCAGCGAATCCGGCACCGAGGAGTTCCGGCCCGGGAGCATGCAGCAGCTGCAGCGGATGTGCGAGGTGTCGCTGGGCCTGGTGCCGCGCGCTTGGGACGTTTTCGATGCGCAACGCCGGGTGTGGCCCTTGCTCTGAGCCTCGGGAGGAATCAGCGGTAGGAGCGGTGCAGGTTTTCCTTGGCGGAGGCGCCGCCCGGGTGCTCGGAAATCCACGGTCCGGTGCCCTCGGATGGGTCCAGCACGCCGGTTTCCAGCCAGGCGTAGTCGCCCGCCAGCACATGCGAGGCCAGCCTGGCGTCGCTGGAGTCGGAATTACGCCAGAGTTCGCCGAAGAGCCGGCCGATCCGCTCCCTGGACTGCAGGCAGAAGGCGTCGGCCAGCTGGTAGGCCGACTTGCCCTGGGCGGCGTCCTGGCTGCGCAGCAATTCGGCGTGGCTGCAGCAGGCCGCCATGGCAAAGAGTTCGGCACCGATGTCCACGATCCTGCCCAAGAAGGCCTGCCGCTTCTCCAACCCGGCCTGCCACCGGCCCATCCCGAGGAACGTCTGCCGGGCCAGCCGGCGGGAGGACCGTTCGATGAACCGCAGGTGCCGGGCCAGCAGGCCGAAATCGTTGTACGACCGCGGGTCCATGCCTCGGCCGGCGAGCAGTTGGGGGAGCCATCTGGCGTAGAAGCTGCTGGCGCCCAGGGCCGCCTTCGCCTTGGCTTGGGCGCCGGCGTCGGGCGAGGCGAGGTCTCCGGCCGCTGCCAGGTGGGCGTCGACGGCCTCGCGGGCAATCAACAGGTGCATGATTTCGGTAGAGCCTTCGAAGATCCGGTTGATCCGCATGTCGCGGAACGCTTGTTCCGCCGGAACGGCGCGCTCGCCGCGGGCAGCGAGTGATGCGGCGGTCTCGTAGCCGCGGCCGCCGCGGATCTGGACCAGCTCGTCGGCTATCCTGCAGGCGAATTCGCTGGACCACAGCTTGGCCAGTGCCGCTTCAATCCGGATGTCCTTCATCCCGGCATCGGCGAGTCCGGCGGACAGCTCAAAGACGGCGTTGAGGGCGAAGGAGCTTGCGGCGATGAAGGCGATCTTTTTGCCGACCGCCTCGTGCTTGCCCACGGGTTTGCCCCACTGCACCCGGGCATTGGACCATTCGCGGGCGATCTTCAGGGACCACTTGCCGTTCGCGGCGCAGAGCGCGGGGATGGACAGGCGGCCCGTATTCAGCGTGGTCAAGGCGATCTTCAGGCCCTGGCCTTCGCGGCCCAGGCGGTTGGCCACGGGGACGCGGACGTTGTCGAACCGGGTCACGCCGTTTTCGATGCCCCTCAGGCCCATGAAGGCGTTGCGGTTTTCCACCGTGATGCCGGGGGAATCCGCTTCCACCACAAAGGCGGAGATGCCGCCGCGCTGTCCGTCATGCTCCGGGACCTTGGCCATCACCACTACCAGTTCCGCTATCACCCCGTTGGTGGTCCACAGCTTGCTGCCGTTGAGCAGGTACGCTTCGCCGTCTTCGGTGGGCGTGGCGGTGGTGCCGAGCCGGGCGGGGTCGGATCCGACGTCGGGCTCGGTGAGCAGGAACGCCGTCACGGCGCCGGCCGCGCAGCGGGGCAGGTATTCCCGCTTCTGCTCCTCGGTGCCGAAGACCTTCACCGGTTCGGGAACGCCAATGGACTGGTGGGCCGAGAGCAGCGCACCGACCGAGGGGTGCACGGAGCCCAGCAGCATCAGGGCGCGGCCGTAATAGAGCAACGACAGTCCGAGGCCGCCGTATTCGACCGGGATCTTGATGCCGAACGCGCCGAGCTTGGCCAGGCCGGCAAGGTACTCATCCGGGATCTTCGCGTCGCGCTCGATCCGCGCACCGTCCATGGTGCGGGCATACTCCTCCAGCTTTGCCAGGAACGACTCGCCGGCCTCGCGCTCGGACGGTTTCGGCAGCGGATGGGGATGGATCAGTTCCAGTTCGAAGCGGCCCATGTACAGGCCCTTCGCGAAACTCGGCCGGTTCCATTCGGTTTCGCGGGCTGCCTCGGCGAGTTCCCTCGCCTCCCGCTCGCCGGTCTCGGCCGGTCCGGCTGTCCCTGCTTCGGCCGGCAACGGTCCCGCGTCGGGCGCCGTGCCGGCTTGCCCGGCCTTCGCTCCGGCACCGGCGGCGCGGGCGGCAGTTGTCTGGTCGGTCTCGGCGCTCATGGCAGTCCCCTTCGACGCGGGCCTGCGGGCTCCAGGCCCTGTGCTGTTCCCTCATGTTACTGCCCGGTAGCCCTTTTGCCGAGGGGGGAGTCGGGATCCCGGGAATATCCGTGAATAACTGAAGCTTCAAGTAATCAGTTATTGCACGCTACCCCGGGAGCACCATGGACTTTGGCATCTTTACCTTCGGCGAGCTGACGCGAGGCCCGGGCGGCGAGGCGCTGTCGCCCCGCCGGCGCCTGGAGGAGCTGGTTCAACTGGCCAAGATTGCCGACCAGGCCGGCATCTCGTTCTTGGGGCTCGGCGAGCACCACCGCAAGGACTTCGCAATTTCGGCACCGGAAATCGTTTTGGCTGCCATTGCCCGTGAGACCACCAACCTGCGTCTGGCCACGGCGGTGACCGTGCTGTCCACGCAGGACCCGGTGCGCTTGTTCGAGCAGTTTGCCACGCTGGACCTGCTCTCCGGAGGACGCGCCGAGATCATTGCCGGCCGCGGCGCCTTCACCGAGTCCTATCCGCTCTTCGGGTACGACACGGCCGATTACGACGGACTGTTCGAAGAAAAGCTCCAGTTGTTGCTGGCCGCCCGCGGACAGGAAAACCTGAGCTGGAACGGCACGTACCACCACAGCATTCGGGGCATGGACGTGGCGCCGCGGCCGCTGCAGGAAAGCCTTCCGGTCTGGGTGGGCGTGGGCGGCACGCCTTCTTCCTTTGAGCGGGCCGGACGCCTGGGGTTGCCGCTGTACCTGGCGCTGCTCTCCGGTCCGCAGCACTTCGTCCGGCACATTGAGTACTACCGTGAATCCGCCGCAGCCCACGGGCACGATCCGGCCACGCTGCCGGTGGGAACGGGCGGCCATTTTTTCGTCGCTCCGACCTCGCAGCAGGCGCGCGACACGTTCTACCCGTACTACCGCGCGTACTTCGAGCAGAACATGCCGCGGCCTGCCGGGCATTTTCCCCGCGAGACCTTCGAAGCCTGGGCCGGCCCGGGCGGGGGCCTGCTGGCCGGCAGTCCGCAGGAAGTGATCGACAAGATCATGGAGCAGTACCAGCTGTTCGGCCACGACCGCTACATGGCGCAGGTGGGCCTGGGCGGGCTGCCGTTCGCGGACACCGCCCGGTCCATCGAACTCCTGGCCACCGAAATCATGCCGGTGATCCAGCGGGAAACCCATCCGGCCAAGCAGCCCTAGCGCGCCCTGGCCCGGGGTGTAACGCGCCCGGGGGTTGACGACCTTGGGCGCGGCGGCTTGGATCAGGCGCGGTGCTCGGCGGACGCCGCGTGCCGCAGGAGCGCGGCGGCGCAGGCGGCAGGCTGCTCCCAGTGCACCATGTGCCCGGCATCCTGCACGGCTTCGTGGTGCCAGTGCGGGTGCCGGGCCAGGAAGTCCGCGACCGCGGCGGGCGGCCGGGTGGGATCCCGCGTGCCGGTCAGTACCAGGGTGGGCGCGGCCACCAGCTCCGCGACCCCGGGTGCGGCGCCGGCCAGCCCCGCGGGAAGGCTCCGGCGCACGACGTCGGGGTGCCGCCTGAAGGGGGCCCGGAATGTTTCGCGGTCCGCACCCTGCGGTTCGCTGCCGCCTCGGAACCAGGCCCCGATGAGCTCATCGGCCGCAGCAAGGTCCTCCTCGGGGCGGGCCGGCTTCCGACCGAACAGGCGGCTGAGCCTGTCGACGGTTGCCGCCGACGGCGCCACCGGAACCATCCCCACCAAGGTCAGCGACGTCGTCGTCCGCGGGAAGCGTGCCGCGATGGTGGCGGCGATGTTCCCGCCCAGGGAGTGCCCGACCCAGTGCACCGGCCCGCTGCCGAAGCGGTCGACCAGGGCCGCGGCGGCGTTCTCGACGGTCCAGTCGAAGCCGGCGGGCAGGCCGCCGCCGTAACCGGGAAGGTCCGGGGCCGCGACGTCGCGGCCGCCGGCGGAGAGCCGGGCGGCCAGCGGCTTCCAGTAGCCGGCGGAGCAGGCCCAGCCGTGCAGCAGGACGATCGGAGGCGTCATGGCTCGATTATGCCCGGCGGGCCGGGCGTTCGCCGATGCCGCGGAGGTCGCGGGCCGTCCCGGAGCCGTGGGTGCGGCACGGGGGCAAATAGGGCAAGAAATCGTTTCTTATTGCCAGCGAAGATAGGTTAGCCTTACTTGAGTCGCTTTTTCGGGCCCGAGGGGGTATGCGCATGCCAGCTGATCTGGCGGCAACGGCGCCTTCCCATCCGGCGTCCGGACATCCCGCCGGCCGCGCGTCGGGCAGCGCCAACGGAACCGGCAAGCCGTCCTCCACCGCTCCCGGTACGCGGCTCCCGCGCAGGGCGCTGGTGGGCATCCCGGCCGCCCTGGTGGTGCTGGCCCTGATCTGCTTTGCCTCGCTGTCCCTCGGGGCGCGCCCCATCAGCGTGGAGACGTTCATCCAGGCCTTCACCGCCTTCGACCCCGCCAACGGAGACCACGCCGTGGTCCACTCGCGCATCCCTCGGACCGTCACCGGACTGCTGGTGGGAGCGGCCTTGGGCGTCGCCGGCGCCGCGATGCAGGGCGTGGCGCGCAACCCGCTGGGCGATCCGGGCATCCTGGGCGTTAACGCCGGCGCCGCGCTCGCGGTGGTGGCGGGCATCTTCCTGTTCGGCGTGACCCAACTGTCCGGCTACGTCTGGTTCGCGTTCGCCGGTGCCGCGCTCGCCGCCGTGCTGGTCTACGGGGTGGCCAGCATGGGTCGGGAAGACGCCACGCCGATCAAGCTGGCGCTGGCCGGCGCCGCGCTGTCCGCAGGGCTGAGCTCACTGATGTACTCGGTGCTGGTAACCAACCAGGACACCCTGGAGGGCTTCCGCTACTGGCAGGTGGGATCGGTGGCCGGCCGCGGCTGGGACTTGATCGGGCAGGTGGCCCCGTTCATCGCCGTCGGACTGGTCGTCACGCTGTTCACCGGAAGGATACTGAACAACCTGTCCCTGGGTGACGACGTTGCCCGCGGCCTGGGCCAAAAGGTGGGCCTGTCCCGCGCCCTGACAGCGCTAGGGGTGGTGGTCCTGTGCGGCGCGGCCACGGCCATCGCCGGCCCGATCGCCTTCGTGGGCCTGATCATTCCGCACATGGTCCGCGCGCTGACCGGACCCGACTACCGCTGGATCCTGCCCTACTCCATGGTGCTGGCCCCCGTGCTGCTGGTCGGTGCCGACGTGGCGGGCCGTTTCGTTGCGCCGCCGGGCGAGATCGAAGCCGGCATCACCACCGCGGTCATCGGCGCCCCCGTGTTCATCTGGCTGGTCCGGCGGCGGAAGGCGGCCGGGCTGTGAGCCGGCTGCATACCCCGCGCGGAAATCGCCCGGAATTGGCGCAGCAGGCGGCCGACTCCGCTCTGCCCCAGGCCCCAGATCGCCCAGGGCAGGGTTTGTCGTCGAGGGCAGGGTCTATAGAGGGTGCCCTCGAAGACATACCCCGCCCTCGCGAAGGCAGCGACAAGCGAGCCGCCGCTTCGGGCAGGGCCGGACGACGCAGCCGGCGGCGCGCGGTAACCGTCGGCATTCTGGCAGGCATCGTCGTCGTACTGTTTTTTGTCGACGTGCTGCTGGGCAGCTATACCGTGACCATTCCGGACTTCCTCCGGCTGCTGGCCGGGGAACAGATCCCCGGGGCCAGCTTCATCGTGATGGAGCACAAGCTGCCGCGGGCCGTGATCGGCGTGCTGGTCGGGCTCGCGTTCGGCCTGGCCGGCAGCATCTTCCAGACCATGCTGCGGAACCCGCTGGCCAGCCCGGACATCATCGGCATCAGCTACGGGGCGAGCGCCTCCGCCGTGACCGCGATCGTCGTGTTCGGCGCGGCCGGGGCGGCGGTCTCGGCCGCAGCCATGACCGGTGCGCTGGTGGTGGCGGGGGGAATCTACGCGATTTCGTACCGCTCCACCACGGCGTCCGGGGCGGCCGGCTCGCGGCTGATCCTGGTGGGCATCGGCTTCGCGGCCGTGATGCAGGCCCTGGTCAGCTACCTGCTGACCCGCACGGACATCCGCACCGCCCAGGACGCGCTGGTCTGGCTGAACGGGTCGCTGAACTCCAGCAATTGGGACCGGGCGGGGGTGCTGGTGGCCGGCCTGGCCGCGCTGTTCGTCGCCGTGGCGCTGCTGGCGCGCAGCCTGCGCGGCCTGGAAATGGGCGACGACGCCGCTGCGGCGCTGGGGGTCCGGGTGGCGCCGGCCCGCTTGGGCCTGATGGCTGTGGGCGTGTTGTTGGCCGCCGCCGCCACTGCGGCGGCAGGCCCGGTGGCGTTCATCGCGTTCCTGTCCGGGCCGATCGCCCGCCGGTTGCTGGGCGGTGCGGCATCGCTGCCGGCGGCCGCGCTGGTGGGCGCCCTGATCGTGCTGGCCGCCGACTTCGCCGCGGCCAACCTGATTCCGATGTATGTGACCGATGGCGCCTCGCTGCCGGTCGGGGTAGTGACGGGTGCGCTGGGCGCGCCGTTCCTGCTCTGGCTGCTGGTCAACACCAACCGCCGAGGCCAAGGAGGCTAAGTGCGAACGCTCGAATCCCGCGACCTCACGCTGGCATACGACCAGCGCACCGTGGTGCAGGACCTCACCGTCCGGCTGCCAGAGGGCAAGGTGACGATCATTGTCGGGGCGAACGCCTGCGGCAAGTCGACGCTGCTGCGTGGACTGGCTCGGCTGCTCAAGCCGGTTGGCGGGTCCGTGCTGCTGGACGGCAAGGACATCCACCGGCAGTCCACCCGCGAGGTCGCGAAGGTGCTGGGCCTGCTGCCGCAAAGCCCGGCGGCCCCGGACGGCATCACGGTGGCGGAACTGGTGGGCCGCGGCCGGTACCCGCACCAGGGCTGGTTCCGGCAGTGGACCCGCGAGGACGACGACGCCGTGGACGCGGCTCTGACGGCCACCGACACCTTGGAGCTGGGCGACCGGAACGTGGACGAACTTTCTGGTGGCCAGCGCCAGCGGGTGTGGATTGCGATGGCGCTCGCGCAGGAGACCGATGTGCTGCTGCTGGATGAGCCGACCACTTTCCTGGACGTGTCGCACCAGGTGGAGGTGCTGGACCTGATCACTGACTTGAATCGGCGCCGGGGCACCTCGGTGGCCATCGTGCTGCACGACCTGAACCTGGCCGCCCGTTACGCCGACCAACTCGTGGCGATGAAGGGGGGCCAGGTGGTGGCCGAGGGCGCACCGGCCGACGTGGTCACCGAGGAGCTGGTGCAGACGGTGTTCGGACTGGAATCACGGGTGATCCCGGACCCGGTGTCCGGAACGCCGATGGTGGTTCCGGTGGGCCGCCACCACTGCGAGGCCTCCGCCCCGGCTGGAGAACCAGCCACCGCGCCGGTCCTCTCCACGGCGGACCTCGAGCACAAAGAACCTGCGGCGTGAGCGGGGCCGGACGGCGTCACCGACTGCCCGCACAGGCCCCTGCTGCGCTGAAGGGACCCGCCGGCGCAGCCGATGGAACAACATGGAGAACGGAGCACGATGACCGCCGTAGCAACTGAGACATCCGCCGTAGTGCCCGTGCTGGCCTTCGGCGTCGCCGTCGCCCGGGTAGAGGACCTCTCGCCGAGCTACCGGCGGGTCACGTTTTCCGGGGAGTCACTCCGCCGTTTCGGCGTGGACGGGCCCACGCTGGATCTGCGGATCAAGGTGATGATCCCGTCCACCGGCCCCGACGGACATCCGCTGCCGCTGCCGGCATTCGGCGGCCCCGTGCCCGCGGCCAACCCCGGATCCACGGCCACCCAGGGAGCCACGGCGGTCACCACCGGCACCGCGGTGGAACTGGGCGGCGGCTGGTACCAGCAATGGCTGGCCATGGACCCGGCCCGACGCGGCTCCATGCGCACCTATACCGTCCGCGGATTCCGGCCGGCGGAAGGCGGCCGGGGCGCGGAACTGGACGTGGACTTTGTGCTGCATTTCGACGCCGAGGGAAAGGGCGGCCCGGCGTCGTGCTGGGCGGCCGCTGCCGCCCCGGGCGACGAGGTCACCATCATTGGGCCGAACGCCGCCGCGGCCAATTGCGCGACGGCCAAGAGCTACGGCGGCATTGAGTGGCGTCCCGGGCTGGCTTCGCACGTGCTGCTCGCCGGCGACGAAACCGCCGTTCCCGCCATCGCGGCCATTCTGGAAAGCCTCCCGGAGCACATGACGGGCCACGCCGTGCTCGAGGTTCCCGACCCGGCGGATTTCCAGGACATCCGGACTGCCGCGGACGTGCAGATCTCCTGGCTGGCGCGGGCCGGCCGCCCCCACGGCGAGTTGCTGGACGAGGCGGTGCGCGCCGCCGTCGTTGTGCCCGGAGCCGGCCTGGCCCCGGCCACGGGGGAGGACCCCGAAGACGTGGATATCGACCAGGTGATCCTGTGGGAAACCACCGCAGGTTCCACCCGGCCCTTCTATGCGTGGATTGCCGGGGAGGCGGCGGTCATCCGCGGGCTGCGCCGCTACCTGGTCCGGGACGTGGGAGTGGACCGCAAACAGGTGGCGTTCATGGGCTATTGGCGGGCCGGCAAGGCCGAACTGTAGGGGTTCCGTACCGGCCCGTCCTCCATCGCGGCGCACTTGGCTGGCGGCGGACACGAGAGTCGGTAAACGGGCCCGGTGGTCGCGCCTGGCCGGACGGCGCGCGTGGCTGCGGCAGGTCCGCGGCGAAGCCGGATGAAGGCGGCGGGTGCCCTGCCCGGCCACCCGCCGCCTTGCCGTCCCGGGGATAAGCTCCCTCCACCGGGGGTCCTGCCGGTCAGAGATGGTTCATCCCCTCCATGAGGACGGAGCGCAGGATTTGCTCGATCTGGTCGAATTCGCGCTGGCCGATGGTCAGCGGCGGAGCCAGTTGGACCACGGGATCACCCCGGTCGTCGGCGCGGCAGTACAAGCCGGCGTCGAACAGCGCGTTGGACAGGTAGCCGCGCAGCAGGTGCTCCGACTCTTCGTCGTTGAACGTCTCCTTGGTGGCCTTGTCCTTGACCAGTTCGATCCCGTAGAAATAGCCCTCGCCGCGGACATCGCCGACGATCGGCAGGTCCAGCAGCTTTTCCAGCGTCTTGCGGAAGGCCGGGGCGTTCTTCTTCACGTGGTTGTTCAGGCCCTCGCGTTCGAAGATGTCCAGGTTGGCCATGGCAACGGCGGCCGAGACCGGGTGCCCGCCGAAGGTGTAGCCGTGGTAGAACGTCGTGTCGCCGTGCTTGAACGGTTCGAACAGGCGGTCGGAAGCGATCATCGCGCCGATCGGTGAGTAGCCGCTGGTCATGCCCTTGGCGCAGGTGATCATGTCCGGCACGTAGTCGAAGTCGGTGGAGGCGAACATCGAACCGATCCGGCCGAACGCGCAGATGACTTCGTCGGAGACCAGCAGAACGTCGTACTCGTCGCAGATTTCGCGCACCCGCTCGAAGTACCCGGGCGGCGGCGGGAAACAGCCGCCGGAGTTCTGCACCGGTTCCAGGAACACGGCGGCAACGGTGTCCGGGCCCTCAAACTCGATGGCTTCGCCGATCCGGTCCGCCGCCCAGCGGCCGAAGGCCTTCGGGTCTTCCAAGCCCGCCGGGGCGCGGTACTGGTTGGTGTTGGGAACGCGGAAAGCGCCCGGCACCAGCGGTTCGAAGGGTGCCTTCATGTCCGGGATGCCGGTGATCGACAGCGCTCCCTGCGGGGTGCCGTGATAGGCGACGGCGCGGGAAATCACCTTGGTCTTGTTGGGCTTGCCCTGCAGCTTGAAGTACTGCTTGGCCAGCTTCCACGCAGATTCCACGGCTTCGCCACCGCCGGTGGTGAAGAAGACCCGGTTCAGATCGCCCGGGGCATGGTGGGCCAGGCGTTCGGCCAGCTCGATGGCCGCCGGGTGGGCATAGGACCACAGCGGCATGAAGGCCAGTTCCCTGGCCTGCCGTGCGGCGGCCTGCGCGAGTTCCTCGCGGCCGTGGCCCACCTGGACCACGAAGAGCCCCGCGAGACCGTCGATGTATTCGCGGCCCTGGTCGTCGTAGATGAGATGGCCTTCGCCGCGGGTAATCACCGGTACGTTGCCGCCGGCAACCAGCGGTGAGTGGCGGGCCATGTGCATCCAGAGGTGGTCGCGGGCCGCCTGCTGGCGGTCCGTTCCCATCGGAGTGGTGTAGGTCCGGCGCATCGGGGCGTCGGTCGTCGTGCCGGCGGGCGTGCCTTGGCCCGGGATGCTGGTGCTTGGCGATGCGGATGTCTGTGTCATCGGGTTCCCCAGTTGTATTCCTGCTTGCGCAGAGAGAGGTACATGAATGTTTCGGTGCTCAGGACACCGGGAATGCCGCGGATCTGGTTCACCAGCCGCAACAAATCCTGGTCGTTTTCGCAAATGACTTCGGCCAGAATGTCGAACGAGCCCGCGGTGACCAGGCAGTAGTCCACCTGGTCCAGTTCGGCGATCTTGTCCGACACTTCCAGCAGGTCGGCAGCGGTCTTGATGCCCAGCATGGCCTGCCGCGCAAAGCCCAGCTGCAATGGATCGGTCACCGCGACGATCTGTACGATGCCGGAGTCGATCAGCTTCTGCACGCGCTGCCTGACGGCTGCTTCGGAGAGCCCGACCGCCTTGCCGATCGCGGCGTAGGAGCGCCGGCCGTCTTCCTGCAGTTGCTCGATGATGGCCTTGGAGACCTGGTCAACCGCAGGGCTGTGCCCGTTGCCGATGGGGCCGTGGCCGGCGCTGGGCAGCAAGGTCAAGCGTATCCACCTCCTAAGCGAATACCCGCCACCGGCAGGATTGCTGACTATTGAATCCGTTGTCTGGGAAGAGCGCAAGTGCTGATTTCGAAAAGATTAGCCGCAGCGGCTATCGATATACGAAGACCTTGAGGCTACTATCTGTTGTGAAGCAGCTCACATCAGCTTTTTGGCGCGGCCGTTTCGTCCGCCGGGTGCATACTTCGCGGGTGTGCCCGTTTGCGAGGGGGCAATCGGCGTTCAGGAAGCGGGCTTGCTTCGGATTTCGTCGTGTAACCAAAAATTTACAACTGAAACTATTGTCGGGGTCTCCGCCGTCTGCAATTATCGACGCACCAGCGAGGTCCGATCCGTCAACAGGAGCACCAGATGCCGAAACGACTACCTGAAGACCCACGCCTGCGACGCCTGGTCGCTGCGCAAATGTCCCGCCGCAACGTCCTCATGGGCGCCGGCGGACTGACTTTGGCCGGCCTGCTCGCTGCGTGTGGCACGGGCGGCACGGGCGGCTCGTCGAACACCGGCTCGGCAGGCGCGCTGTCCCCGGCGGAAGACCTGTCTGACCAGGAAAAGGAAGTGAACTGGGCCAACTGGACCCTGTACCTGGACTATGACGACTCCACCCAGACCTACCCGTCGCTGGAGGCCTTCACGAAGCAAACCGGGATCCAGGCCAACTATTCCGAGGACATCGACGGAAACGACACGTACTTCGGGAAAATCCAGGGCCAACTCGCCGCCGGGCAGGACATCGGACAGGACATCATCACGCTCACCGACTGGATGGCGGCACGCCTGATCCGGCTCGGCTACACGCAGGAACTCGACCACGCGAACATACCGAACGCGGCCAACCTGTTGGAAACCCTGAAGAACGTGGACTTCGATCCGGACCGGAAGAACTCCCTGACCTGGCAGTCCGGATACGCGGGCATTGCCTGGAACAAGGAAGCGGTCCCGGGCGGGCTGCGGACGGTATCCGACTTGTGGAAGCCCGAGCTCAAGGGACGCGTGGAAGTGCTCGACGAGATGCGCGACACCATGGGCTTGCTCATGCTGGAGAACGGCGTGGACATTTCCGGCGACTGGGGCACGAGCGAATACGACGCTGCGCTGGAGGTCCTGCAAAAGCAGATCGCCGACGGCCAGATCCGCCAGGTCAAGGGCAACTCCTACAAGGAAGACCTGATCTCCGGCGACGCGCTGGCAGTGATCTGCTGGTCGGGCGACATCACGCAGCTGAATTTCGAAGAGGGCGACAAGTGGCAATTCGCGCTCCCGGAAGCCGGCGGAACCCTGTGGTCGGACAACCTGCTGGTGCCGATCGGCTCGCCGCACAAGAAGAACGCGGAGGCGCTGATGGACTTCTACTACGATCCGGAAAACGCGGCGACCGTCGCGGCCTACGTGAACTACATCTGCCCGGTGCAGGGGGCCAAGGAAGCCATGGAGAAGATCGATCCGGAACTGGTCGACAATCCGCTGATCTTCCCGACGGACGAAGACCTGGCCAAGGTCAAGGTCTTCCGCAGCCTGGAGGCCGATGAGGAAACCGATTTCGGCAACCGTTTCCAGCAGGCGATCGGCAACTGATGACCCAGGCACCACTGAGGACAGAGCACGCCAACGCCATCGGCGAAGACAGCGGCGCGGATCTGGTACTGGCGTCCGTGACCAAGCGGTTCGGCGACTTCGTGGCCGTCGATGCCCTGGACCTGACCATTCCGGCGGGCCAGTTCTTCGCCCTGCTCGGCCCCTCCGGCTGCGGCAAGACCACCACCCTGCGGATGGTAGCCGGGCTGGAACAGCCGACGTTGGGGAGCATCAGCATCGGCGGCAAGGACATCAGCAACACCAGCCCGCATCAGCGGCCGGTTAACACGGTGTTCCAGAACTATGCCCTGTTTCCGCACATGAGCGTGCTGGACAATGTGGCGTTCGGGCTGCGCCGGCGCAAGGTCCGCGACGCCCAGGAGCAGGCGAAGAAGGCGCTGGAGCTGGTGGAGCTGGCGCACCTGGCCACACGCCGGCCGGCCCAGCTCTCCGGCGGGCAGCAGCAGCGGGTGGCGCTGGCGCGGGCGATCGTCAACCAGCCGGCGGTCCTGCTGCTGGATGAACCGCTGGGCGCACTGGACATGAAGCTGCGCCGGCAGATGCAGGTGGAACTGAAGAAAATCCAGACCGAGGTGGGACTGACCTTTGTCCACGTCACCCACGACCAGGAGGAAGCCATGACCATGGCGGACACCGTGGCCGTCATGAACGCCGGCAGGGTGGAGCAGATGGGTGCGCCCCGGGAACTGTATGAGTTGCCGCGCACCGTCTTCGTGGCCAACTTCCTGGGCAAATCCAACCTGGTCGCCGGTGAGATTATCGAGGACCGGGGCGACGCCGTCGTCGTCAATGCCAATGGCAACCGGCTGGCCGTGCTCAAGGAGCGCGCGACGGTGCACCGGGGCAAGGCGCTGATCGGCATCCGCCCGGAGAAGCTGAAGATGATGTGGCCGAACGATGCGCCGGCCGAGGCAGCCAACATCCTGCGCGGAACGGTGCTGGACACCTCGTTCACCGGGGTCAGCACCGAGTACCTGGTTGAGGTCGCCGGGGTCGGCACGGTAGGCGTCTTCAGCCAAAACCACGGCCAGCAGCTGGCGCAGCCGGGCGACGCCGTGGTGCTCAGCTGGGACACGGAACACGCCTTCGGCCTGGACGGCGACGAGGAACCGCAATACGGGGCGCCCGAGGACGGTGACTGATGAGTTCCCTGGCCACCGCGGACAAGCCACCCGCTCCGGATAAGGGACGCGGCAGCGACGAGCTCAAGGAGGAACGCCGCCGGGGGCGGATGGGCTACTGGCTGATCCTGCCGGGTTTCTTCTTCCTGCTGCTGTTCTTCGTGCTCCCGGTGTTCTCGCTGCTGGCGACCTCGCTCTACACGAAGCCGCCGGGGGCCGACATCGGCCAATTCGTCCCGGCGCTGGAATTCAACAACTACGTGCGGATGCTGGGCAGTTACTGGCCGGAGCTGCTGCGTTCCTTCGGCTTCGCACTGGTCGCCACTGCCGCTGCACTGCTGATCGGCTATCCGATGGCCTATCTCATTGCGGTCAGGCTGCGCGGTCGCGGCCTGCTGCGGGGCATCCTGCTGGTGCTGATCATCGCGCCGTTCTTCACCAGCTTCATCCTGCGCACCCAGGCCTGGAAACAGATCCTTGCCGACGAGGGCCCGGTAGTCGCCGTGCTCAGGACGTTTGCCTTGCTCCCGGAGGACGGGCGGCTCACGGCCACCGCCTTCGCCGTGGTCTGCGGCCTGACCTACAACTTCCTGCCCTTCATGACGCTGCCCATCTACGCGAACCTGGAACGGCTGGACACCCGGCTGATCGAGGCGGGCAATGACCTCTACGCGAACGGCTTTACCACGTTCAGGACGGTCACGCTGCCGCTGTCAATGCCCGGGGTGATGGCCGGAACGTTGCTCACGTTCATTCCGGCTGCCGGCGACTACATCAATGCCTCGCTGCTGGGCAACAACCAGAACACCACCATGATCGGCCAGGTCGTCGACTCCCGGTTCTTCCGCGTCGTCGACTATCCGGGCGCTTCGGCACTGTCCTTTGTGCTGATGCTCGCCATCCTCGCCCTGGTCTTCATCTACGTCCGCCGTTTCGGCACCAAAGAACTGCTGTAGGGGGCTCTGACGTGAAAAACTCCTTCGGCCGCTGGCTGGTCCCTGTGTTCGGCGGACTGGCATTCGTCTTCCTGCTGGTCCCGATCGCCTACGTCTTCGTGTTCTCCTTCAACGACGCCGGGCGCACCAACCTCACCTGGCGCGCCTTTACCTGGGACAACTGGGCCAACCCGTGCGGCGCCCCGGCAGTCTGCCAGGCGCTGGGCAACAGCCTCCAGATCGGCGCGGTCGCCACGTTGATCGCCGTCCTGCTGGGCACGGCCATTGCCATCGGGCTGGTCCGCTACCGGTTCCGCTTCAATGCCACCGCCAACATGCTGATTTTCCTCCCGCTGGCCACTCCGGAAGTGGTCCTCGGCGCCTCGCTGCTGGCGCAGTTTCTGAACGTGGGCGCGGAACTGGGCAAGGGCACCATCATCATCGCCCACACCGTTTTCTGCATCTCGTTCGTCGTGGTCACGGTTAAGGCCCGGGTGTCCAGCCTCGACCCGAAGCTGGAGGAGGCAGCGGCGGACCTCTATGCCTCCCCGATGCAGGCTTTCTGGCGGGTCACCTTCCCGCTGCTGCTGCCGGGGATCGTGGCTGCAGCCCTGCTGAGCTTCGCGATCAGCTTCGACGACTTCATCATTACCAACTTCAACTCCGGCAACGTGGATACCTTCCCGAAGTTCATCTACGTGGCCGCCACCCGCGGCATTCCCGCCCAGGCCAATGTGATCGGCTCGGCGATGTTCATCATTGCGCTGCTGATCGTCATCGGCGGGCAGATCCTCGCCCACCGCCGCGCCAAGATGTTGGCGGCACGCTGACCGCCGCCCGGCTTGCTGACCAGGAGTACTTCATGATCGACCGGAACCGGCTGGCAGTGCTCTTCGCCCGCGAACTGC
Source organism: Arthrobacter sp. Y3221048 (assembly GCF_059092685.1). Classification (NCBI taxonomy): domain Bacteria; kingdom Bacillati; phylum Actinomycetota; class Actinomycetes; order Micrococcales; family Micrococcaceae; genus Arthrobacter; species Arthrobacter sp. Y3221048. The sequence goes on from NZ_JBNHHX010000002.1 coordinate 232,903, forward strand.
AGGACTTTGAGGCGAAGCATCCCCAGTCCAAGGCACTGTACGACGGCGCCTCCCACCTTTTCGGGAAAGTGCCGATGACGTGGATGAACAAGAAGCCGGGCAGCTTCCCCCTCTATCTGGCGCGGGCCCGCGGCTGCCGGGTGTGGGACGTGGACGGTCTCGAATACGTGGACTTCGCGCTGGGCGACACCGGCGCCATGGCCGGCCACTCCCCGGAGCCCACCGTCGAGGCGATGATCCGGCGTGCCGCCGACGACGGCGGACTGGCCACCATGCTGCCCACCGCGGACGCGGAGTGGGTGGGGGCTGAGCTCGCCCGCCGGTTCGGGGTGGAGCGCTGGAGCTTCTCGCTCACCGCCACCGATGCCAACAGGTGGGCCATCCGGCTGGTCCGCGCCCTGACCGGCCGGAGCAAGATCTTGTTCAATCCGTACTGCTACCACGGGTCGGTCGACGAATCGCTGATCGTGGCCGGACCCGACGGCGCGGGGATGAACCGCCCGGGCAACGTCGGGGCGCCGGTGGACGTCACGGAGACCAGCAGGGTGGCGGAGTTCAACGATCTTGAGGCCCTGGAGCGCCAGTTGGCCCACGGAGACGTGGCGGCGGTGCTGATGGAACCGGCGCTGACCAACATCGGCATCGTGCTGCCCGAACCGGGCTACCTGGACGGCGTGCGGGAACTGACCCGCCGGCACGGCACGCTGCTGATCATCGACGAAACGCACACCTTCTCCGCCGGCCCGGGCGGGGCGACCGCGGCGTGGGGGCTCGAGCCGGACGTGGTGGTGATCGGCAAATCGATCGGCGGCGGCATCCCCTGCGGTGCCTACGGGCTCAGCGCCGAACTGGCCGAGCGGGCACTGGGCCGGACCGACCTGGATCTGGTGGACATGGGCGGTGTGGGCGGCACCCTGGCCGGAAACCCGCTGTCCGTCGCCGCCATGCGGGCCACGCTCGAACATGTGCTGACGGATCAGGCCTTCGCCACCATGACCGCGCGTGCCACGGAGTTCGCCGACGGCGTGCAGCGGGTGATCGATGCGTATTCGCTGCCGTGGTCGGTGTCCCGGTTGGGTGCGCGTGCCGAATACCGTTTCGCCAACCCGGCCCCCCGGAACGGCACGGAGTCGGCGGCCAGCCACGACGGCGGGTTGGAAGACTTCCTGCATTTGTACCTGGCCAATCGCGGCATCCTGCTCACTCCGTTCCACAACATGGCCCTGATGTGCCCGCAAACCACCAGCGCCGACGTCGAACGGCACCACGAGGTCTTCGAAGAAGCCGTCCGGGAGCTGACGGGCCGCTGAGGCGGCCGCGCTGGGCCGTCGGCTTGGGATACTGGCTGGATGACGATCGCCAAATCCGCCATCCTGTTTGTCCTCGCCGCCATCGCGGAGATCGGCGGCGCCTGGCTGGTCTGGCAGGCAGTCCGCGAAGGCCGGGACTGGTGGTTCGCCGGCCTGGGCGTGATGGCCCTGGGCCTGTACGGTTTCATCGCCGCCCAGCAGCCGGATGCGAACTTCGGCCGGGTGCTGGCCGCGTACGGCGGAGTGTTCATCGCCGGGTCACTGGCCTGGGGGATGCTGCTGGACGGATTCCAGCCGGACCGCTGGGATTACATCGGCGCCGGGATCGCGCTCGCCGGGGTCGCTGTCATCTTGTACGCACCGCGCAGCGGCTAAGCGGCGGCCGTGGTCCGCGCCCCTGCTGCCGACCGCCAGCCCACGGCCGCCGACGCGCGGGCCGCTGCCGGAACGGTTCTTTGTTAATCTGGTCCGGTGACTTTTGCGAAGCGTTTTGTGGCCTTGGGGGATTCGTTCACCGAAGGGGTAGGGGACAAGGACCCTAACCTGCCCAATGGCGTGCGCGGTTGGGCCGACCGGGTTGCCGAGCAGCTGATGCTCGCCGATACCGGCTGGGGCTACGCGAACCTGGCCATCCGGGGCAAGAAGATCTCCCAGGTGCTCAACGACCAGGTCGACGCCGCCGTAGCGCTCCGGCCGACCGTGGTGACCCTCTATGCCGGCGGCAACGATATCCTGCGCCCGCGGGTAGACATCGACGCCCTGATGGCCGGGTACGAAGCCGGGGTGGCCAAGCTGGCCGCCACCGGGGCCGACGTCGTGCTGTTTACCGGCTTTGACACGGTGGCCTCGGCGGTCTTCGGCAAGACCCGCGGCCGCACCGCCATCTACAACGAATGGGTGCGGGAGATTGCCGACCTGCACGGAGCCAAAATCGTTGACTACTGGCGGATGCGCGAGTTCCGTGACTGGCGCTACTGGGACGACGACCGCCTGCACATGTCCACCGCCGGACACACCTTGATGGCCAAGAAGGTTTTGGAAGTGCTGCAAGCCGAGGACATCATCGACTTGCCGGCGCTGCCTGACCTGGCGGCACTGACCCGCCGCCGCGCGATGGCCGCCAATGTCCGGTGGGCCCGGGAGTACCTGGGCCCGTGGATGGGGCGCCGGCTGCGCGGCACGTCTTCGGGGGACTCGCTCACCGCGAAGTACCCGCAGTTAACGGGGCTCCACGCCACCGGCCGAGCGGGGTAAGGGCCGCACAGAAGCGGATCGGCGCGGGCCCGTCGCGGGGGCGACCGGTGGCCGGTCCTTGTCCCGGCGCCCCTGCCGCCAAGAACACTTGAAGCCTCAAGTTTTATGGCAGAATAGGGGTATGACTTCTGCACGCTGGCTCGACCCCGAAGAACGCCAGGCCTGGCTGGCCTTGCTGGCGGTGTCCACCCTGTTGCCGGGCAACCTTGACGCCCCGCTGTACCGGGAAGGAAAGCTGACGCTCTTCGACTACAACGTGCTGGCCATGTTGTCCGAGGCGCCGGACCGGTCGCTGCCCATGAGCGAGCTGGCCTCCCGCACCTATTCCTCGCTGTCCCGGCTCTCGCACGTGGTCAAGAAGCTCCAGGGCCGCGGCTGGGTCTCCCGGACGCAGTGCGCCGAGGACGCCCGGGTGACCATGGCGTTGCTCACGGATGCGGGGATGGCTGCGATCGTGGCCCTCGCGCCGGGACATGTCGAAACCGTGCGCCAGGCAGTTTTCGACGGACTGGACCGCAAGGATGTCCGGGATCTGGAGCGCATCGGCAAGAAGATCGTGCAGCAGTTGGAGCCCAGCAGCTGGGTGCTGCGCGAACCGCGGCTGAACAGCTGAGCCGCGCGCCCGGCACCGCGGCTCGCCGCCGCCGTCGTTGGCTGGCAGTTGGTTTGATCCAAACCGCCGCTGCCCCTAAGATGGAGAGGCGTTAAGTCACGCAACTTTGGCACCCCCTTGCCCAGGCAGAGGATGGCGACGTGGCGTGGCGTCCGTGTTTACCTAGAATTGAGGGTCGCGGATAGGCCGTGCTTCCCCCGGGAAGTACGCGGTTTATCGCACCTGACTTCACCGTCTTCCCCGCGGCGAGGCACTTCGGCTGGATCTCACCCCGCCAGGTTCACCTCCGGAAAGTCGCAGTAATAACGGTGTCACAACTGGTGGCGGGCGCTCTTACACGCAGATTCGCAGGCCGCTTTACTTACGTCTCTGCGTCAGGTCCGTCAATATTTACTACAACTGGAGGAGAGATCATGGCAGCACACTGCCAGGTGACCGGAGCCGAGCCCGGCTTTGGCCACAGCATTTCGCACTCGCACCGCCGCAACAAGCGCCGGTTCGATCCGAACATTCAGAAGAAGCGCTACTGGGTTCCGTCCCTGCGCCGCAACGTTACGCTGCAGGTTTCCGCCCGCGGCATCAAGACCATCGACGTCCGCGGCATCGACGCAGTCGTTGCCGAGCTCCTCGCGAAGGGTGTGAAGCTCTAATGGCAAAGGACAAGGACGTACGTCCCATCATCAAGCTGAAGTCCACCGCCGGCACCGGTTTCACCTACGTGACCCGGAAGAACCGTCGTAACGACCCGGACCGCATTGTCCTGAAGAAGTACGACCCGGTTATCCGCAAGCACGTCGAATTCCGAGAGGAGCGCTAAACATGGCCAAGAAGTCCAAGATTGCTCGCAACGAGCAGCGCAAGGTCGTTGTCGAGCGTTACGCCGCGAAGCGTGCCGAGCTGAAGAAGACCCTGGTCGATGTCAACGCGACCGACGAGGCCCGCGAAGAGGCTCGGCTGGGCCTGCAGAAGCTGCCCCGCAACGCGTCCCCGGTCCGCGTCCGCAACCGTGACCAGATCGACGGCCGTCCCCGCGGCACGCTCCAGAAGTTCGGGATCTCGCGCGTGCGTTTCCGCACGATGGCGCACAACGGCGAACTGCCGGGCATCAAGAAGTCCAGCTGGTAGGAATCCGGCTGGCTTCCTGGTGAAGCTGCTTCAAAGGGCGGCGGTCCATTCGGGACCGCCGCCCTTTGCCATGTCCGGGATGCATCGGGCAGGCGGCGGGAAGAACGACGGCGGTGCAACACGGAACCGGGCAGCCGGGGGCGCGCGGAAACGGCCCATCATATGCTCTCGGCGCAAAAAGCGGACCCCGCGGGGCGAAATCGGTCCAAAATCAGGGTATTTCGCTAAAAATTCCGCCAGATTCCGCGGATTTTGCCGGATCCGGGCGGCCAAGCTGGTAAGTTTTCGCTCAGTAGCTTTTCCGCAGCCTGCGGAGGCTCTGACCAAACCGAAGCAGTCCAGGAGGACAAAAATTGGCTATCAATCGCAGTGAACTCGTTGCAGCTGTTGCAGAGAAGGCCGGCACCAGCCAGACCGCAGTGAACGGTGTCCTGGACGCCGTGTTCGACATCTTCGCAAACTCCGTTTCCAAGGGCGAGAAGATCACCATCCCGGGCTGGCTCGCCGTCGAGCGCACCGACCGTGCGGCCCGCACCGGCCGCAACCCGCAGACCGGCGAATCCATCCAGATTCCGGCAGGCCACAGCGTGAAGCTGACCGCTGGTTCCAAGCTGAAGGCTGCTGTCGCCAAGAAGTAGTTTTCCCACCAGACTTCCGCAGGACCGTCACCGGCAACCGGTGGCGGTCCTGCTCTTTAACGCGTTAACTTCTACCGGCGGTAAAATAGCCGGGCGGGGCGTGCGCCATGAGCACGCCCGGAAGCATCGGGACGGAGGACTCAGGGCATGGTCCAGCGGGAAGCGCGGCTGCTGCGCGGCTGGCTCGGCGCTGCCGTGGCCACCTCCGCGGCTGCGCTGTCGCACTTTGCCGGTGGAGGACATGCGCCGGCCCTGGCCGTCTGGACACTGTCCCTCGCCCTCTCCGGGCTCGTTTGCGTGGGCCTGGCCGGCAAGTCCCTGTCCTGGCCGCGCCTGTTGGCCGCGGTGGGGGGCAGCCAGGCCATCTACCACCTGCTCTTCCGGATGGGCCACGGCGCCCCTGCGGGAATTACCCCGGGCCCGGGAGCCCATGCCGGACACGGCATCTCGTTGCCTCCCGGCGAATCGGTGGCGGCCGTGCCAGCCCCGCCGGCTGCGGCCGAGGATCCGGCGATGCTGGCAGCCCACCTTGCTGCAGCCGTTGCCACGGTCCTGTTGCTGCGCCGCGGTGAGCAAGCGGCCGCGGCCCTGGCCGGAACCATGTCGCTGGCAATTCCGCGCCGGCTGTACAGCTGGCATCCGGTACCGCGGGCCAGGCTCGCCGTCCCGGGGGTACGGGCTGTCCGCACACTCGCGGCGCTTGGCGCACCGCTGCTTTCCCTGCGCCACCGGGGACCACCCCTGCATCACGCTTTCTGACCGGCGCACGTGCGCATCCCCCAACGAAAGAACGTGATGAACCCCCAAACGAACACCCCTGCACCCGTCCGCGTTGCCACCTCCGGGTCTTCGGCCGCCAGGCAGCGCCGCGAGGACGCCCGACGCACTGCCCAGCAGGCTGCCCTGCGCCGGCTGCTCGTGGCCGCCTTGGTTGCCATGCTGCTGTGGCTGTCGGCGGCGCTGGCGCTGGCACGTCCGGCGTCGGCCCACGACGAACTGATCGGATCCACCCCGGAAAACGGCGCCGTCCTCGACGTCCAGCCCGAGAGCATCGTGCTGGAGTTCAGCGCGAATGTGATGGATATCGGCACCACCACCCAGGTCCTGGACACCGCCGGCACCGACTGGGCCGCCGGCGCACCGGTGCTCGGCGGCCGCGAGGTCACCATTCCCCTGCAGGACGGCATGCCCGACGGCGACTACCAGCTGGGCTGGCGGGTTGTCTCCAGCGACGGCCATCCGATCGAAGGAACCACGAAATTCTCCCTTGCGGCCGGTGGCACCGACTCGCCCGCGGCGTCCGTGTCCGCGGCCGGCGGATCCGGCGACACCGCCGAGGCGGCCGGGGAAGAGGACGGGCCCAGCGGCGCCGGACTGTTCCTCGCGCTGGGCGCCGGCACGCTGGCCATCCTGGCCGGGCTGGCCGCCTTCGTGATGAGCAAGCGGGGCGGAGGCGCTGGCGGTCGTGGCTGAGAAGCTGACCCCTGCAGCTGACCGGCGTCCTGCGGCCATCACCGCCGACGGGATCGGCAGGGGATGGCTCCTGGCCGGTGTGGTTGTCCTCGTCCTGGCGCTGGCGGCCGCCCTGCTCTACTCCGGGGCGGCCGCTACCCGCCAGCTCTCAGACCCCGGCGCCTTGACCCGATGGGCGCTGCCGGTGGCCAAGGCCGCCAACAACACCGCCCTGGCGACAGTCATTGCGGCGCTGCTCTTCGCCGTCGGAATCCTGCCCAAGCAGTTGCGTCCCGGCCGCAGGCCGGGCAACGGCGACGAGGGCCCTGAGCATCCCGCCTTCACGGCCGCACTGCGGCTGGCCGGGGGCGCCGCCGTCGTCTGGACGCTGGCGGCCATGGCCGTGCTGGTCTTCAGTTTCTCCGACGTCGCCGGGCTGCCCGTGAGCGGGGACGCCAGTTACACCGCCGGCTTCATCGGCTTCATGACGGACATCGGGACCGGCCAGGCCTGGCTGTCCATCACCATCGTGGCCGCCGTCGTGGCCACGCTGATCTTCGGACTCCGCTCCCTCCCCGGGCTGGGAGCCACCCTGGCGCTGGCCACCATCGGCGGGCTGCTGCCGATGGCCCTGATCGGGCACTCGGCCGGCGGCGACGACCACTACGGGGCCGTGAACTCCATCGGACTGCACCTGCTGGGTGCCTGCCTCTGGGTGGGCGGAATCATCGTGCTCGCGGTCATCTCCGGGACGCTGGGCAGCAAGGACCTCACCGGGCAGGTGCTGCGCCGCTACTCATCGCTGGCGCTGATCAGCTTCGGCCTGGTTTTCTTCTCCGGCATCATCAACGCGTCCATTCGGATCACCTCGCTGGACCAGCTCTCCAGCCCGTACGGGGTGCTCGTGGTGATCAAAGCCCTCGCCACGCTGCTGCTGGGGGCGATCGGCTTCATGCACCGGCAGTGGATCATCCCCGAACTCGGAACGAAGTCCGGCAAGCGCGTCCTCTGGCAGCTGATCACCGTGGAACTCCTCATCATGGCGGCGGTCTTCGGCGTGGCCACGGCGTTGGCCCGCACCGCGCCGCCCACGCCCGAGGAACTGCCGCCGGACGCGTCCCCGGCACGCATCCTGACCGGCTACGAGTTGCCGCCGGAACTGGTCGGGAGCAGTTGGCTGACCGTCTGGCGGTGGGACTGGCTGTGGGTGACGTTCGCCTTGGTCACCGGCATCGCCTACCTGGTGGCAGCCGCCAGGCTGCGCCGGCGCGGCGATGGCTGGCCGGTGGCGCGGACCATCAGCTGGATTGTCGGCCTCCTGTTGCTCACCTATGTCACGTCGGGAGCGCCGGCGGTCTACGGGATGGTGCTGTTCAGCGCGCACATGCTGGACCACATGGCCCTGACCATGGTGGTGCCGCTGTTCCTCGTGCTGGGCTCGCCGGTCACCCTGGCGCTGAAGGCGCTGCCGTCGCGCCGCGACGGCAGCAAGGGCCTGCGCGAATGGATCCTCTGGCTGGTGCATTCGAAGTATTCCGCGGTCATCACCCATCCGCTCTTCACGGCAGCGAACTTCGCCGGCTCGATCATCATCTTCTACTACTCGCCGCTGTTCGGCTTCGCCCTGCGCGAGCACGTGGGGCACGAGCTGATGAACCTGCACTTCCTGCTCACCGGCTACCTGTTCATCCTCTCGATGATCGGCCAGGATCCGCTGCCGCGGCGCGCGCCCTATCCGTTGCGGCTGTTGCTGCTGTTCGCGACGATGGCCTTCCACGCTTTCTTCGGCGTCGCCCTCACCAGCTCCACGGCCCTGATCCAGGCCTCCTGGTTCGGCAGCATGGGACGGGAGTGGGGACTGCCGGCCATGGACGACCAGCAACTCGGCGGGGCCATCATGTGGGGCATCGGGGAAATACCCACCCTCTGCATCGCCATCGGAGTGGCCATTGCGTGGTCGCGGTCCGACGCGCGGGAAACAAAGCGTAAAGATCGTTCGGCCGATAGGAATAACGACGCCGAACTGGCGGCTTATAACGATATGTTTGCCAAGATGGCCCGGCAGGATGCACGCGTGGTCCCGCCGGGGGCCGCAAGGCCTGCCGCCGGGCCGGGCACGGACTCCGGCGACCATGAACTTCCGACAACCACCACCGGGCAGCCGCCCGTTCCGGAACCGGATGATGCCGGCCGGGCACAAGGAGAAACCAGATGACTGAGGCAGCCGACACCATCCGCAGCAACTACCGGGTCCGCGCCTCCGACCTGGTGGGCCGCAACTGGCTCAATACCGGCGGCAAACAGCTGGGGTTGGAAGACCTGCGCGGCAAGATCGTGCTGCTGGACTTCTGGACCTTCTGCTGCATCAACTGCCTGCACGTGCTGGACGAACTGAGGCCGTTGGAGGAAAAGTACAAGGACGTGCTGGTCACCGTCGGCGTGCACTCCCCGAAGTTCGAGCACGAGGCCGACCCCGTGGCGCTGGCCGCTGCCGTGGAGCGGTACGAAATCCACCACCCGGTGCTCGATGATCCGGAGCTGGACACCTGGCAGGCCTACGCCGCCCGGGCCTGGCCGACGCTGGTGGTCGTGGACCCCGAGGGCTACATCGTGGCGCACCTGTCCGGCGAAGGCCACTCCGGCGGCTTGGCGTCGCTGGTGGAGGAACTGGTGGCCGAACACGAAGCCAAGGGCACGCTGCACCGCGGCGACGGGCCGTACGTGCCGGCAGAAACCACCGCCGGCGACCTGCGCTTCCCGGGCAAGGTCATACCGCTGCCGGACGGCGTCGGCTCCGCCGGCGGGTCCTTCCTGGTCAGCGACACCGGTCACCACCGGCTGGTGGAACTTGCCGCGGACCTGTCGACCGTGCTCAAGACCTACGGTTCGGGCACGAAGGGCTGGCAGGACGGGCCGGCCGACGCTGCGCAGTTCAACGAGCCCCAGGGAGTGGCCCTGCTTCCGGAAGGGATCCGCGAGAAGGCGGGCTACGACGTCGTTGTTGCGGACTCCGTGAACCACCGCCTCCGCGGCCTGTCCCTGGCCACCGGCGAGGTGACCACGGTTGCCGGCAGCGGAGTGCAGCGGCTGCTCGATGCCGACTCCCAGCGCACCGCCCCCGGGCTAGCCGAAGCCGGTCCCGGATCCGTGGCCGACGAAGCGGCTTCCGGGGAAGCGCTGGGGGAGGAGCTGGCAGAAGCTATCGCATCGGGCCGGGAGCAGCTTCCCGCCGACCCGCTCGCCGTCTCGCTCAGTTCGCCGTGGGACGTCCTGTGGTCGACCCGCTTGGAGGCCGTGGTGATCGCCATGGCCGGCGTGCACCAGATTTTCACCTTCGATCCGGCGTCCGGTGCGGTCGACATCCTTGCCGGTACCGGGCTGGAGGGCCTGCAGGACGGCGAGGCCGCCGCGGCCTGGTTCGCCCAGTCGTCCGGGCTGGCCGAGGACGCGGCGGGCGCGATTTGGGTTGCAGACTCGGAAACGTCGGCCCTGCGCAAGATCTCCTTCGTGGAGGTCAAGGGCGGGCACCGGGCGCAGGTTTCCACCGCCGTCGGCACCGGCCTCTTCGACTTCGGATTCCGCGACGGGGAGGCAGCCGAGGCGCGGCTGCAGCATCCGTTGGGCGTGGCAGTCCTGCCGGACGGCTCGGTGGCCGTGGCGGATACCTACAACGGGGCGGTACGCCGTTACGACCCGGTCGGCGGGACCGTCTCCACCCTGGCGCGCGGCTTGGCCGAGCCGTCCGACGTTCTGTTGGACACCTCTGCAGTGGCCGGCGGCGGCGAGCCGCTGCTGCTGGTGGTGGAAACGAACAAGCACCAGCTCGTCCGGCTTCCACTCCCCAAGGAAGCCCTGAAGGTGGACGAGGGGGCCTCGCAGACGCAGCGGCCCAAGACCGAGGTCTCGGCCGGGCCGCTGGCGCTGACCGTCCGCTTCGCAGCCCCCACCGGCCAGAAGCTGGATGACCGCTGGGGAGACCCGACCCAGCTGAAAATCTCTTCTTCACCGGAGAACCTGCTGGTTTCCGGCGCCGGCACCTCCGTGGGGCTGGTGCGCGAACTGGTGCTGTCCGACGAGGTCGGCGAGGGCGTCCTGCACATCACCGCACGGGCGGCGGCCTGCGACGGCGAACCCGGCGGCGAGATCCCGGACCATGCCGCCTGCCACCTGTACCAGCAGGACTGGGGCATCCCCGTGGTCATTGGCTCCGGAACCGGCGAGATGACCCTGGACCTGCGCGGGCTGAACTAGGCCGGCCGCGGGGCAGGACTGCCGGCGCCGGAGGCGGACAGGACAGCCTGTCGGCCTCCGGCGTCCCACGTGGAGCGGACTCAGTACTCCACGACGGGGGTCAGGGTCACGTTGCCGCCATTGACGGACAGCCGGCCGGTGAAGCCGAACTCCTGCTCGATTTCCCGCTCGACGGCGGCGCCGGTGAACAAATCGATCTCCACGACGTTCAGCTTGGCGACGCCGGTCAGCGGGCTCAAGACCCAACTGCCCTTGAACGGCTCTATCTTGACGTCCGGATATTTCACGATCGACCAGTTGATGGTGCTGTCCTGGACGCGGTCCATCGCTGCGCTGAACGGGCAGCCGGAGGGCTGCAGCACGCGCTGCTCCGCGCACGAGTCAAGGAAGGCGTTGACCTGGGCGCCCAGGTCCGCAACGAGCTTGGGCGTGGCTGCCGTCGCCAGCGAGAGCCGGGCGTCCTGTGCGTTTTGCGGGCCGGTCAGCACGGATTCGACGACCGGGGCGGCGAAGTAGTCGCTGGCGTAGTGGGCCTCGAAGGTTCCGGGATAGAACACCGCAAAGGAATTCTTGCCATCCGGCAGGGCCACCCGGGTGCCGTTGAGGGAGGCTTCGTTCTCGTTGACCACGTCCACGCTGATGGTGGGAAGGGTGCTGGGCACGAAGGACCACTGGTTGAAAAAGAGCCACGTCGTGCCGGTCTTTTCCAAGGTGAACGTCGAGGTGTGCGCGTCACCGCCAACCGTGTAATGGACGGGCAGGTCCACCTTGTCCTCGCCCGCCGGCACCGGGTCCCCGATTTCCAGGTCTTCGAGATCCTCTACCGAGGCCTTGAGCGCGGCGCCGTCGAGCATGGCGGCGTTGGCGTCCGGCACGGTCGCGTGGAGCAAACCCAGCGCCGCACCGCCGTCGCCGTCTTCCAGCGCCTTGAAGTACGCCTTCACCTGGTGCTGCGGGCTGAACACGAACGCATTGACCAGCATGATCGTCAAGGCAGCAGCGGCCACGGCAAGCATCAGGCACAGCAGCCACGTGGCTACGGTCCTGAGCACTGTCGAATTTCCCACCCGCCCTACGTTACCTGCTGGCGGGGCGCGTTACCTGTTGGCGGCGCGGTTCCAAGGTATCAGCGTGGGCTGTGTAACACGCCGGAAAATGTGCCGCTCTGCCATAATCGGCTCATGGAAACGGCAGCGGAGGACCTCACGCATCTGCGGCGCTGCGTCGAACTGGCCCGCGAAGCATTGGACGACGGCGATGAGCCGTTCGGCTCGGTGTTGGTCGATGCCGGCGGCGACGTGCTGTTCGAAGACCGCAACCGGGTCAAGGACGGGGACCATACCCGGCATCCGGAGTTCGAGATTGCCCGTTGGGCCGCCAGGAACCTTCCACCCGAGGAGCGCCGTGCGGCGACCGTCTACACCTCGGGCGAGCACTGTCCGATGTGTTCGGCAGCGCACGCCTGGGTTGGTCTGGGACGGATTATCTACGCTGTGTCATCGGATCAGTTGGGCCGGTGGCTGGCGGAGTGGGGCATAGCGCCGGCGCCCGTCGCCGCGTTGCCGATTCAGGTGGTCGCGCCGGGAATCCCGGTCGGCGGGCCATCCGACGAGCTGGCGGACGAGGTCCGCGAGCTGCACCGGCAGTTCCACCGGCTCTAAGCTCAGGGACTACTGCTGAACCGCGAACGGCGGGCGCATCAGCCCGTCGTCCACTGACTCCGCCGGATCGGAGCCCAGCTCAACGATCCTGTTGCCGGCGTCCACGTGCACCACGGACGGCACGAAGGACCTGGCCTCGTCATCGGTCATGTCGGCGTAGGTGATCAGGATGACGAGATCGCCTTCGTGCATCAGGTGGGCGGCCGCACCGTTGATGCCAAGCACGCCTGAGCCGCGTTCGCCGGCGATGGCGTACGTCTCCAGCCGGGCGCCGTTCGTGACGTCCACAATGGAAACCAGCTCGCCGGGGAGGATGTCGGCGGCGTCCAGCAGGTCGAGGTCCACGGTCACGGACCCGACATAATGCAGATCCGCATGCGTGACCGTCGCGCGGTGGATTTTGGACTTGAACATTTTGCGCATCATCGCCTACCAGTTTAGTCTCCACCCCGGCCGCCCATGAAAGGGTTCCCGATCTGGCCCGGCGGCGGCGGCAGGTCTAGGGTGGAGCCACAGGGGGCAACAACCTGCTGAGCGAGAGCGATCGAAGCAGGAGGCATGCGATGAGTTCGGAAATCGGCAGCAGCAGGCGCGACGACGGCGGCGTGCGGCCGGGAGACGATGTTCCGGCAACTGCCCGGGAACCGCGGGACGTTGGAACGGAGCCCGCGCAGGCGGAACCTCTGCCGACCGAGGCGATGCCCGTGGCAAACCAGGACCGCACGCGCAGCGACCAGCCGGAAACGGCGGTTTTCGGCAGCCAGGCCACGGCGGACGACATGGACCCGGATGCCGTCGGCGGCAGCCCGGATGATGGGATCTACGCCGAGCGGAGCTATCGGGACACCAGCGCCTACCGCCCCGAGGCAACCCTCGACGAGGAATTGCTGTACCAGCGGCAGCACAATGCCTACGGCGGGCTGAGGCTGGGGTCTGCGTTTTTCGGCTGGCTGACCGCCACGGCCATGATCGTGTTGCTCACGGCTGCCGCCGCCGGTGTTGCCGCGGCTATCGGCGTCGCCAGCAATACCGAAGTGCGCGGCTGGCTGGACAGCATCGCCGGCGGCGACGGGCAGGCAGCCGGGATTGCCGGGGCGGCGGTGGGGGCCATCATCCTGATCGCCTATTTCGGCGGGGGCTACGTGGCCGGACGGATGGCGCGGTTCGACGGCGTCCGGCAGGGCTTCGCGGTCTGGCTTTGGGGCCTGGTCATGGCGGTCATCGCGGGTGTGATCGGGCTGTCGGTCGGTGGACTTGGCATGCTGACGGGACCGGCGCCGGTGATCGACCGCCCCGTCGGGCAGCTGGCGATGCCGGGCCTGATTGCGCTGGCTGTGGTGCTGCTAGCGAGCCTCGCCGGGTCGCTCCTCGGCGGTGCCGCGGGTATGCACTACCACCGGGCCATCGACCGTGCGGGCTTCGTGCCGGACGACGACGAGTAGGGCGGCCGCTTCCTGCAGGCAAAGGCAAAGAAAGGCACCCCGGTCCGAGGGCCGGGGTGCGCAGTGCGAGTGGAGCGGGCGACGGGAATCGAACCCGCGTATCGAGCTTGGGAAGCTAGCGCTCTACCATTGAGCTACGCCCGCACAGGATCCGCCGTGGAAGCCGGATCCGTCAACAACGAAACCGAGTTTACCCCAGTTCGGCGGCTGTCCGGAATTCAGGCCGGCTGGCCGGCCGTGGAGGCTTCACGTTCGCGGGCTTCGGCGATTTCCTCTGCCCGGGCACGGTTGGCTTCCTCCGTCAGCGCCGCGCCGGCCGAGGCGTCACGGGTCAGGTTTTCACCGGTCTCGGGGTCGAACAGATGCATCTTCCGCGTGTCCAGCCACAGTTCGGCGGAGCGTCCGCCGCGAATCCGGCTGGCGGCATCCAGTGTGACCACGATCTGGGGCCGCAGCTCCTCGGCGTCCATGTCGCTGGCCAGCGAATTCAGCAGCTCCCGCACGGCGGGATCCGGGTCGAAGTTGATGTAGCCATACTGCTCGTTCCCCAGCCACTCCGTGTGGGTCAGTTCGGCCGTGAACGTGGATCCCCGGTCCTTCTTGTGTTCTTCCACCAGCGAGGCGTCCTCGAAGAACTCGGGCCGCAGACCCGCGAGCACGACCTTCCTGCCTTCGGCCGCCCTGGCCCTGTCACCGGCTACGGGGATGTCGCCGATCGGCGTCTTCAGGACGCTGCCCTCCAGGGTGGCTGGCAGGAAGTTCATGGACGGCGATCCGATGAAGCCTGCCACGAAGAGGTTGACGGGCTGCTCGTAGAGTTCCCGTGGGGAAGCGATCTGCTGCAGCAAGCCCTTTTTCAGCACCGCCACCCGGTCGCCAAGGGTCATCGCCTCGGTCTGGTCGTGCGTGACGTAGACGCTGGTGACTCCCAGCCGCCGCTGCATCTGCGAGATCTCGGAACGCATCTGGCCCCGCAGCTTCGCGTCCAGGTTGGACAGGGGCTCGTCGAAGAGGAAGGCATCGGCCTGGCGCACGATAGCCCGGCCCATGGCCACGCGCTGCCGCTGGCCGCCGGACAGGTTCCCCGGCTTGCGCTCCAGGTGGTCGGTCAGTTCCAAGGTCTTCGCGGCACCGGTGACGCGCTTCCGGATGTCGTCCTCGGTGAACTTACCCTTGGCCAGGCGCAGCGGGAACGCGATGTTCTCGAACACGGTCAGGTGCGGGTAGAGGGCATAATTCTGGAAAACCATGGCCAGGTTCCGGTCCCGGGGGGCTTTCTCGTTGACGCGCTCGCCGTCGATCAACAGGTCGCCGGAGGTGATGTCCTCGAGCCCCACGATCATGCGCAGCAGGGTCGACTTGCCGCAGCCGGACGGACCCACCAGGATGATGAACTCGCCGTCGGCGATGTCGATGCTGACGTCGTTGACGGCCGCGAAACCGTCGCCGTACTCCTTGACGAGGTTCTGCAGCGTGATCGATGCCATGGGATTTCCTTTCCTGCCGCGGGCTCAGCCCTTGACGGCGCCTTGGGTCAGGCCGGAGACGATTTGGCGCTGGAACAGCAGGACCAGCAGCACGATGGGAATGGTGACGATAATGGCCGCCGCGGAAATGGCGCCGACGGGGGATTCGAACTGGGAGGCGCCGGTGAAAAACGCCAGCGCCGCGGGAACCGGCCGCGCCGCTTCGGTGGACGTCAGCGAAATGCCGTACACAAAGTCGTTCCACGCGATGAAGAAGGCGATGATCGCCGTCGTGAAGACGCCCGGTGCGGCCAGCGGCACGATGGCCTTGCGGAACGCCTGCCAGGTGGTGGCCCCGTCAACCTGTGCGGCCTGTTCCAGCTCCCACGGGATCTGGCGGAAGAACGCGGCCAGGGTCCAGATGGAGATGGGCAGGGTCAGGGAGAGGTAGGGGATGATCAGCCCGGGCCAGGTGTCATAGAGGCCGATGGTCCGCCAGACATTGAACAGCGGGGTGACGATGGAGATGACCGGGAAGATGGACACCGCCAGCGCGGTGGTCAGGATGACCTTCTTGCCCGGAAAATCCAGCCGCGCGATCGCGTAGGCGCACAGCGTGGCCAGCACGACGGCGATGAAGGTCGCGATCAGCGCGATGCCGATCGAGTTCCACAGGGAGCTGAGGAACAGCCCCTGTGCCGAGCCGACCAGGATCTGCTCGTAATTGGCGCCCGTCCACGTGCCGGGGAGGAACTTGCCGGACGTCAGGTCACTGGGCAGCTTGAACGATGTGGCCAGGATGGAGGCCACCGGGAACAGGGCATACAGCACCACCAGCACGGAGATGATGGTCCACGTAACCCGCTCCTTGGTCCGCAAAGCCCGCATCACTTGCCTCCTCTCTGGCCGGCAAGGTCGACCTTGAACAGCTTGACGGCAATGAAACAGATCAGCAGTACGCACACGAAGAGCAGCACGGAAACGGCCGAGCCAAGCCCGATCTCCAGCCGCCCGATGGACGTGCGGTAGGCCAGCAGCGAGAGCACCTCGGTGTTGAACGCACCGTTGGTCATGATGAACACGTTGTCGAAGATACGGAACGCGTCAAGCGCCCGGAAGAGCACGGCCACCATGATCGCGGCCTTCATGTTCGGCAGGACCACCCGGCGCATCCGTTGCCACCAGGTAGCGCCGTCAACCTCCGCCGCCTCGGTTAATTCGTCGGGGACCTGGGCCAGGCCGGCCAGCAGCAGCAGCGAGATGAACGGGGTGGTCTTCCAGATTTCGCTGGCCATTATCACGGACAGCGAGGTCCAGGTGCTGGCGAACCAGTTAAGGTCCTCATCGATCCCGGGCACCCAGTTAAACCAGGCATTCACGAACCCGGAGTTGATGTCGAACATGTAGAACCAGGCAAACGCGGAGACTACCGTGATGATGCCGTACGGGACCAGGATCGCGGTCCGCAGCCAGCCGCGCACGGCCTTGAGCGCCTTGTGCATGACCAACGCCAGCGCGAAGCCCAGGACAAGTTCGACGACGACGGTCACCACCGTGATCAGCAGCGTCACGCCCAGGTCCCGCCACCACACGATATCGGTGAGGATCACCGCGTAGTTGCCCAGCCCGAGGAACTCGCGTTCGTCGGGCGCGGTGAGCCGGTAGCTGAAGAGCGAGTCGAACAGCGCCTGCAGGATCGGGTAGGCCGTCACGGCCAGCATGAGGAAGAACGCCGGGCCGGCCAGCAGCCAGCCGAGCCGCCGCTCCGCTTTGGCCCGGTCGCTGTACTGCTGGACCGCCCGGCGGCGGCCGGCGCGTCCCGTCCGGCCGTTGGGCAGGGTTGGAATTTCGGTCGAGGTGCTCACAGCAGGTTCTCCCCCCGTAAGACGGAGACGATGAAGTCCGAAGTCTCCTGCGGCGTGGTGGCCGGATCCACTTGGGACGGCGGGGCGAAGTTCTGCTGCAGGCTGGTGGAAACTTCGTTGTAGAACACGGTTTGCGGCCGCGGTGCGGACATCTCCAGCGACTCCCGGATGGCGTCGGCCATCGGGAAGGCTTCCTCGATCCGGGGATCCTCGTAGGCCTCGGTGTTCGAGGGCGGATTGCCGTTGGTGATGAAGTACTCGGCTTGGTTCTCCGGGGCGACGATGCATTCAATGGCCGCATAGGCCAAATCCGGGTGTTCGCTGGCCGCCCCGACGCCCAGGTTGATGCCGCCGAGGGGCGGAGCGGTGGGGTCGGTTTCGTTCATCTGCGGGTAGAGCGTCCAGCCGATGTCCTCGATCAGCGAGGCATCCACCGTGCCGTCTTCAGCGGCGGTGTTCGTCGCCGGCCAGACGAACGGCCAGTTGACCATGAACGAGCCCTCGTCGCCCTGGAACAGGATCATGGAATTGTTTTCGTCCTGGGTCGGCAGGCCAGGGCCGCCCAGTCCCTCCCTGCCGATGGTGGAAATGACCTCTGCCGCCTCCGTACCGGCCTCGCTGGCCAGGCCCAGTTGAATCTGGTCCGCGTTCGCCTCGGGGTTCTCCAGGATTTGGCCGCCGGCCGATTCGACCAACGCGTTCAGCCAGACGGTCATGGACTCTCCGCGCTGGCCCTGGACGCCCAAAAACTTCTCCTGCTCGGCCGCGGCATCCATCAGCTGCTGCCAGGTGACCGGCTGCGTCATGTCCAGGCCCGCTGCCTCGGCCACGGACTTCCGGTACCACAGCAGTTGCGTGTTGGCCCAGAACGGGACGGCGACCAACCGGTCTTTCCACGTTGCCCCTGCGAGCGCGCCCTCCACGACATTCTGCGTGGTGCGCTGGGCCACCTCGTCCGGGACCGGCGCCAGGAAGCCGGGTTCGGCCAGTTCCGGGATGAACGGCGGGTCCAGGCTCATGATGTCCAGCGACGCATCGCCGGCCGCCAGGCGCCGGGCCAGCTGCTCGCGCTGCGACGCGGCTTCATTGGGCAGCAGCGACGTTTCGATCCGGTACTCGCCGCCCGCCTGCTCGGTGCACAGCTGCGCGATGGCGGCCTGCCCGCCGTCGTCGGGATTGATATACCAGGTCAGCGTGGGGGGCCCCTCCCCGGAGCCGCAGCCAGCCAACAGCGTGGCGCCCAGTGCCAGCGTCACTGCTGCCCCCAGGCGGGCTGTTGCGCGCCGGCGGCGCCGCCGGATTCCGTCTCTGGGCATCGGCATGAGCCTCCCATTCTGGTAGACGCACTGGCCGCCCGGCTTCCGTTGCGCTTTGTGCCACGCAGCCTTGTGCAATAGAGCGTATGCGCATGCAGGCGAATGCGCCATGGTTCCGGACGCCAAGCGTCCTGCCGGCCCGGGGGGAATACCGCGCGGCGGGCGGCACGTTGTGCCCGTACGCCAGGCAATTGCCCGGCGATGATTTTGGGAAGGCGAGCATGACCAATCCACGTGATGAGACGCGCAGGCGGGAAAGCTGGCTCCGGTTCAGGGACAACCGCAACCAGGCGCTGGCGGCGGAGCACGGCTGGCTCACGCTCACTTCGCTGCAGTGGCTGCCGGCCGAACCGGCGCGGCTGGAGCAGGTCACCGGCCTGTGGAGCGCCAACGGTCCGGCATCCGGCGGCGGCCACGCCTCGTTGACGGCGACCGCCGACGATGGCTTGTACCGGGCAGAAAGCGGGGAGCCGGCAATAGGCACCTTGACGGCAACCCTGGGAAATGAGGAATCGCTGCTCTGGGTGCGCCGCGGCAGCATCGCCGTCGAATTGGCCGTCCGGGGCGACCGGTACGCGGTCCGGACCCGGGACAATGACTCGCCCAACCGGCAGGATTTCGACGGCGTCCCGGTTTTCGAGTACAACCCGGACCTGGTGGTATCCGGCCGGTTCGAAGCGTATCCGGAGCCCGTCACCCTGCAGATTGCCACGTCAAACCCGGACGTGGGCGGGATCGCCACCGCGGTCGGGACCGTCAGCTTCGAATTGGGCGGCACCGTCCACACCTTGGTGGCGGAACCGGAGAAACTGGGCGCCTTGTCGTTGAACTTCCACGACGAAACCAACGGAGACAGCACCGCCGGCTGGCGCTCCGTGGTTACCCGCCGTCCCGGCCCCGACGGCACGGTACTGATCGACTTCAACCGGGCCACCAACTTTCCCAGCGCCTTCACCGACTTCGGCATCTGCCCGATGCCGGTGGAAGGCAACATCATCGCGGCACCGGTGGAAGCCGGGGAGCGCCGCGTGAGCTGACTTTCGCTGGGAACGGTGGCGCCGACGGCAGGTCTACGGCATCATCATCGGATGGAACCAACGGCGGAAGATTTCCGCACCATCACCGATGACCTGACCAGCCGCTTGGCGGAGCTCCCCGACGATGCCTGGGACAAGCCCGCGCTGGAGCTGGAGTGGAGCTGCCGCGAGACGGCGGCCCACGTCATGGACGACTTCGCGTTCTACGCCCTGCAGCTCTCAGGCCGGAAACCGCCGCAGGACGGCTACGTGGTGCTGCTGGACCCGCCGCCGTGGCGCCCGGGCGGGCCGCCCATCCTGTTCTGGCCCGACCCTGCCACGGGAACGGCCGGCATCGCCAGTTGTTTCGATGCCGCCGCTGGATTGCTGTACGCGGTGACGGCCGCTGCCCCCGACACCCACCGCGGCTACCATCCGGCCGGGACCTCGGACGCCTCCGGTTTCGCGGCGATGGGCATCGCCGAGGCCGTGCTGCATGGATTCGACATCCTGGCCGTCCACGGGGTCGGATACCGGCCCGACGAAGCTGTCATAGGGCGGGTCCTGAACCGCATCTTCCCGGCGGCGCAGCGCACGGACGATCCCTGGCAGGATCTGCTCGGCGCCAGCGGCAGGACGCCCGAAACCCGCGGCCGGAAGTGGCGGTGGGACTCCTCGGTCCGTGGCTGAGGGCGCCCAGCGCGGCGGCCGGGGCATTCGCGGCGTCGGGGCCGTAGGCTGGTAGCAGGCCTGCAACGAGGCAGGAGAACCGACGGAAGCCGCCATGACCGTAGACAAGAACACCCGACGCCTCGAGGAAGACATCGAGACCGATTTCTCGGACAAGATGAGTTACGGCTCCTATCTGTCCTTGGACCAGTTGCTCTCTGCCCAGCACCCGGTCAGCAGTCCGGAGCACCACGACGAGATGCTGTTCATCATTCAGCACCAGACGTCCGAGCTGTGGTTGAAGCTGGTGCTGCACGAGCTGCGCACCGTGCGGCAGAAGCTGCGCGACGACGACCTGCGGTTCGCCATGAAAGGCATCGCCCGGATCAAGCACATCCAGCGCTCGCTGACCGAGCAATGGTCGGTGCTGGCCACGCTGACGCCGTCCGAATACGCCGAATTCCGCGGCGATTTGGGCGCGGCGTCGGGCTTCCAGTCCTACCAGTACCGGGCCGTGGAGTTCCTGCTGGGCAACAAGAACAAGGGCATGCTGGCCGTCTTTGCGGACGATCCCGCCGCTCAGGCCATGCTCGGCGAGCTGCTGGAACAAAGCAGCGTGTACGACGAATTCCTGGCCTACCTGCACCGGCACGGCTACCCGGTTCCGGCGGAACTGCTGGACCGCGACGTGACCGAGGCGCACGAGTTCAACCGGGAACTGGTGGGGACGTTCAAGGCCGTCTACGAGAACGCCCGCGCGAACTGGGACGTCTATGAGGCCTGCGAAGAACTGGTGGACCTGGAGGACAACTTCCAGCTCTGGCGTTTCCGGCACCTGAAGACGGTGGAGCGGACCATCGGGATGAAGCATGGCACCGGCGGATCCTCCGGCGCCGGCTTCCTTCGCCGGGCGCTGGAGCTCACCTTCTTCCCCGAGCTGTACGCGGTGCGCACGGAAATCGGCAAGGCCTGACCGGCGGCTTCGAAGCTGCCGGCGGAGGCCGTTCGTTTCCCCCGCCGACAGCGGCCCGGCGGCCGCCAACGAGGTGCTGCGGCCCGCCTGGTTCAATGGTCGCACCCCGGCATCGATCGGGACAGGGGCCAGGCGCAAGAGCCCGGGGGGCGGCCGCGTCATGCGTCAGGGGAGAGGGTCGGTCCCGTGTATTTTTGAAGGGTGCTGATCTCCGACCGCGATATTCGTGCCGAACTGGACTCCCAACGCATCGTCCTGGATCCGTTCCAACCGGACATGATCCAGCCCTCAAGCGTCGACGTGCGGCTTGACCGGTTCTTCCGGCTGTTCGACAACCACAAGTACGCCCACATCGACCCGGAGCTGGAGCAGCCGGAGCTGACCCGGCTGGTGGAGGTGGACCCCGAGGAACCGTTCGTCCTGCATCCCGGCGAATTCGTGCTCGGCTCCACCTACGAGACGGTGACGCTGCCCGATGACATAGCGGCCCGGCTGGAGGGCAAGTCCTCGCTGGGCCGGCTGGGCCTGCTGACCCACTCGACGGCAGGGTTTATCGATCCCGGTTTCTCCGGGCACGTGACGCTGGAGCTCTCCAACATGGCGACGCTGCCGATCATGCTCTGGCCGGGATCCAAGATCGGCCAGCTGTGCTTCTTCCGGTTGTCCTCGCCGGCACAGCATCCGTACGGTTCCGGCGAATACGGCAACCGTTACCAGGGCCAGCGCGGCCCCACGGCTTCGCGCAGCTTCCAGAACTTCCACCGCACGGTCATCGAACGCTGATCCGGGCCGGGCCGGGCCGGGCGGCTCAGGCGCTGGGGGTGCTGGCGCGCTGGATCCGGGCCGGCGTCTTGACCGGCAGCAGTGCCAGCAGGCCGGCCAGCAGCACCACCAAAATGCCCAGGATGCCGTGACGCTGTTCGCCGAAGACGGTGATGGACAGGGCAAACAGGGACGGGGCCAGGAAGCTGACGGCGCGCCCGGTGGTGGCGTAGAGGCCGAAGAACTCGCCCTCCTCGCCGCGCGGTGCCAGCCGGGCCAAGTAGGCGCGCGACGACGATTGGGCCGGCCCAACGAACAGGCACAGCAGCAGGCCGAAGACCCAGAACGTGGTATCACCGGACCACGCGTTGCCCAAGAACACGTGGTTCCCCGGGCCCAACGCGAAAATGGCGACGGCGGCGACGATTAGCCCGATCAACGAACCCACAATGACGTTCTTCGGGCCGATGCGGTCGTCCAGCACTCCGCCCGCCACGGCACCGAACGCGGCGACAACGTTTCCGGCGATGGCGAAGACAATCACCTGGCTGAGCGAGAAACCGAAGGTGCCCGCGGCGATCACCCCGCCAAAGGTAAATACCGCCGCGAGCCCGTCGCGGAAAATGGCGCTGGCGATCAGGAAGAAAATCGTGTGCGGGCTGGAAGTGTAGATTGCCTTGATGCGGCGGAAGAGCAGCCCGTAGGACGCAAAGAAACTGAGGGACGCGGCCGCAGGCTGGCGCGGGATCTCCGGGACGGCGAAAAGTACCGGCAGCGCGAAGGCCATGAACCACACGGCGCAGAACACCGCCACCAGGCGGATGTTCAGTCCGTTCTCCGCAGTCGCCCCGAACCATCCGGTTTCCGGCAGGACAAACCCGATCAGCACCAGGGCAAGGGCCACGACTCCGCCGACGTAACCCATGGCCCAGCCGAAGCCGCTGACCTTGCCAATGGTCGACGGCGTGGAGATCTGGGTGAGCATCGCGTAGTAGTTCACATTCGCGAACTCGAAAAAAATGTTGGCCAGCGCGATCAGTCCCACGCCCAGGAAGAGGAAGCCGGGGGAGGGGAAGACGAAGAAGCACAGGCCGGTCAATACTGCGACAGCCACGCTGTTAAGCCCGAGCCAAAGCCTGCGGCGGCCCCCGGTGTCGGAACGCTGCCCGGTGACCGGGGCCAGCAGTGCGATGGCCAGCCCGGCGATGGCCAGTCCGTAACCGAGGATTTCGGACGCGAAGGCTTCGCCGCCGAACGCATCGCTGGTCAGGTAAACGGTGAACACAAACGTTGTCATGACCGCGTTGAAGGCCGCCGAGCCCCAGTCCCAGGAGGCCCAGGCCAGGACGTGCTTTTTATTCAACCGCTCCGCGGCGACGCCGCCCGCATCTTGGGTTGCCGGAATGCCGGCCGAGTCAGTCATACCGCGATGCTATCCGTTTCGCCTGCTGCGAACTTTGAACAGCGCCGGGAGACCGCGTGAATCTTTGGCGAACAGGCAGATCGCCCGCTTGCGGGGGGCTTCCCGACGGCTGTTTGTGACTCTCCACGGGCGCCGCACCGTTTATGCCATGGGTAGAATGGACCTTGGCCATGTCCGTCTAATCCTTGTAAACCTGAAGGAAGTTCCGGAGTATCCCGTGCTGATTGTGCTCACCCTGCTATTTGCGGTGGCCTTTATAGCGCCCTTAATTTTCCGGAAGCTCGGACGGTCAACGTTCTATATCCTGGCCGCGGTTCCCGCCGCCGGATTTGTCTGGCTGATCGCCACGTTCGACAACTACACCGGCGCGAACCAGAAGGCGCTCGACGGCGCTCCCAACGCTCCGCCGTCGGAGGTCTTCGCCTGGGTCCCGGGCCTGCAGCTGGAACTGGCCTTTCGGATGGACACCCTCGCGGCGGTGCTGTGCATCCTGATCCTGGGTGTCGGCGCCCTGGTGCTGTTCTACTGCGCCCGCTACTTTAAGGCCGACGATCCGGACATCGGTCCTTTCGGCGCGCAGTTGCTGGCCTTTAGCGGCGCCATGTTCGGCCTGGTCACCGCCGACGACCTGATCCTGCTCTACATTTTTTGGGAACTTACCACCGTCCTGTCCTACCTGCTGATCGGGTACGCCAGGCACCGCCTGTCCGCGCGCCGGTCCGCGCTGCAGGCCCTGATGGTCACCACCTTCGGCGGATTGACCATGCTGGTTGGCCTGCTGATGATCGGTCAAACGGCCGGCACCTACCGGATCTCCGAGATCCTCGCAGCAGCCGGAACGCTGATGGCCCACGGGCAGATCATCGACATAGCCATCCTGCTGGTACTCATCGGGGCCATCAGCAAGTCCGCGCTGGTGCCCTTCCACTTCTGGCTCCCGGCGGCCATGGCGGCCCCGACGCCGGTCAGCGCCTACCTGCATGCCGCCGCCATGGTGAAGGCCGGCATCTACCTGGTAGCGCGGCTGTCGCCCGGATTCTCCAGTACCGACTACTGGCACGGCGTCGTGCTGGGGCTCGGGCTGCTGACCATGCTGGTGGGCGGCTGGCAGGCCATGCGCCAGAACGACCTGAAGTTGATCCTGGCCTACGGCACGGTCAGCCAACTGGGGTTCCTGACCCTGGTGGTCGGGCTCGGCTCGCAGGAAGCCGCGCTGGCCGGTATGGGCCTGCTGCTGGCCCACGGTTTCTTCAAGGCGACCCTGTTTCTGGTGGTGGGCATCATCGACCATCAGGCCGGAACGCGTGACATCCGCGAACTGTCGCACCTGTATCGCAAGGCCCCGAAACTGTTCGCGGTCGCCCTGATCGGTGCCGCGTCCATGGCCGGCCTGCCGCCGTTGCTGGGTTTCGTCGCCAAGGAGTCGGTCTACGAAGCCTTCGTCCACCGGGCCGGCGTCTCCGGCTGGGTGGGGGGCCTGCTCCTGGCCGGCGTCGTGGCCGGTTCCATCCTGACCTTCGCCTACAGCGCCCGCTTTGTCTGGGGCGGCTTCGCGGCCAAACCCGGCCGCGAGGCCATCGAATTCAAGGCCGTTCCGTGGGCCTTCCTGGCGGCACCCGCCGTGCTGGCCGTGGCCACCGTGTTGTTCGGTCTCTGGCCGGCTCCGGTCGAAGCCGCCGTCGCGCCCTATGCCGGCCTCTTCACGCTGGACACCGCGGCCACCCATCTGGCGCTGTGGCACGGATTCACGCCGGCTCTCGGCCTGACCGTCGTCACCATCGCCGCCGGCGTCGCCCTGTTCCTGCTGCGCACCCCGATTGCCGCCTTCCAGGCCAGGATCCGCTTCATCCCGGACGCCGACCGGATCTACCGCGGCGTGATCGGCGTCCTGGACGAGGTGGCCATCTGGGTCACCGGACGGACCCAGCGAGGCTCGCTGGTCTTCTACCTGTGCGTGATCCTGATCGTGGCGATCGTGACTCCACTGAGCGCCATCGTGCTGATGGATGCCCCGCTGCCGGAGAGCGTGGTGTGGTTCGACACCCCGGCGCAGGCCATCGCGGGGCTGATCGTGGCGGCAGGCGCGTTGGGGGCCATCCGCGCGAACAAGCGCTTCATGGCGGTGCTGATGGTCTCGGTAGCCGGCTACGGGTTGGCCTTCATCTTCGCCATGCACGGGGCGCCGGACATTGCACTGACCCAACTGCTGGTGGAAACGATCTCCCTGGTGGCCATCGTGCTGGCACTTCGTTCGCTGCCGGCCCGGCTGTGGCTGCGCACGCCCGGACGGTTTAAACTGTTGCGCGCCGTCATCGGAGCCGCTTTCGGCCTCACGATGATCGTGATCGCGATGACGGCGATGGCGGCACGCACGGCAGCTCCGGTGTCCCTGGCCATGCCGCAGCTGGCCTATGAGGGCGGCGGCGGCGAGAACATCGTCAACGTCATCCTGGTGGACATACGGGCCTGGGACACGTTCGGCGAGATCGCGGTGCTGGCACTGGCAG
This sequence comes from Arthrobacter sp. Y3221048, assembly GCF_059092685.1. Taxonomy (NCBI): domain Bacteria; kingdom Bacillati; phylum Actinomycetota; class Actinomycetes; order Micrococcales; family Micrococcaceae; genus Arthrobacter; species Arthrobacter sp. Y3221048. The sequence goes on from NZ_JBNHHX010000002.1 coordinate 258,646, forward strand.
CTACCGGCGTAGCCAGCCTGATCTTCATCCGGAGCCGCGGGGAGAAGCGTCCGGAGCCCGTGGACGCCGTGGCCAGCGGATCGGTGGGACGAGGTTACGAGACGGTGGCCCATTCGGACCGCGAGGCGGCGGCCTTGGCGACTGCCCGCAAGTTCGCCGTCGTCCCGCGCGACGCCTGGCTGGTGGCCGGCCGGACCCTGGCCCCGGAACGCCGCTCCATCATCTTCGAGGTGATCACCCGCCTGCTCTTCCACTCGGTGATGATCTTCTCCGTCTACCTGCTGTTGACCGGCCACAACCTTCCCGGCGGCGGATTCGCGGGCGGCCTGCTGGCCGGCATCGCGCTGACCGTCCGCTACTTGGCCGGCGGACGGATCGAGCTGGCCGAAGCCACGCCCATCAGTGCAGGCCTGCTGCTCGGCCTGGGGCTTGGCGCCGCGGCACTGACCGCCGTCGTCCCGATCTTCCTGGGCGGCCAGGTCTTCCAGAGCGCGATCCTTGAGTTCAGCCTCCCGGTCTTCGGCGAACACAAGTTCGTCACGTCGACGATCTTCGACATCGGGGTCTACCTGGTGGTGGTGGGCCTGGTGCTCGACGTGCTGCGCAGCTTCGGCGCCGAGATCGACGAACGCACCGAGGAACGCACGCATGGCCGCCGCAAGAGTGCCGAACTGCAAGTACCCGAAGCGATCGAGGAGGAGGTGTCCCGGTGACTGTTAACCTGACGCTGCTCCTGGTGATGGGCGTACTGTTCGCCGTGGGTGTTTACCTGATCCTCGAGCGCAGCCTGACCCGGGTGATGCTCGGCCTGATGCTCATCACCAACGGCGCCAACCTGCTGCTGCTCAGCACCGGCGGGCCCGCGGGCCTGGCGCCCATTTTCGGCAGCGACATCCCCGCGGACGCCTACAGCGATCCGTTGCCGCAGGCGTTGATCCTTACCTCCATCGTGATTTCCTTCGCCGTCACCGCTTTCATGCTGGCCATCATCTACCGCTCCTGGGTGCTGGGACGGCAGGACGAGGTCCAAGACGATATCGAGGACCGCCGGGTGGCCAACCAGCCCACCTTCGATGCAGAGGACGACGCGGAGATCCCGGCCGAGACCACCGAGTTCGTCCCGCCGGACGAAGCCGAAGAAACGCCAGCCACCACCAGGTCCCGGATGGAGAGAAAGCAGTGAACGCCGCCACCATCGCGCCGCTGGCAGTAGTCCTGCCGCTGCTGGGTGCTGCCCTGGCGTTCGTGCTGATCCGCCACCCAAACGCGCAGCGCCGGACCGGTGCCATCACGCTCACGGTGACGCTGGCACTGGAGACCGTGATGCTGGCCTCGGCTTGGACCAACGGGGCGCAGGCAGTGAACCTCGGCGGCTGGCTTCCTCCCTTCGGCATCACCCTGGTGGTGGATGAGCTATCCGCACTGATGCTGGTGGTCTCCTCGGCCGTCAGCCTGGCGGTGCTGCTGTATGCCTCGGGCCAGGGCATGACGAACAGCGACGAGGAAGGCCCGGTCTCGATCTTCCACCCGACGTACCTGATCCTGGTGGCCGGGGTTTCCAACGCGTTCCTGACCGGCGACCTGTTCAACCTGTATGTCGGGTTCGAAATGCTGCTCACGGCCAGTTACGTGCTGATGACTCTTGGCGGCACCAGCCCGCGGATCCGTGCCGGGGTGACCTACGTCGTCGTCAGCGTCATCTCCTCGGTGCTGTTCCTGGTCTCCATCGCGATGATCTACGCGGCCACCGGGACCATTAACATGGCCGACCTGGCGATCAAGCTCGGCGAACTGGATCCGGCAACGCAGATGACGCTGCATTTGATGCTGCTGGTGGCCTTCGGCATCAAGGCGGCGGTCTTCCCGCTGTCCTTCTGGTTGCCCGACTCGTATCCGACGGCGCCGGCGCCGGTCACCGCGGTGTTTGCCGGCCTGCTCACCAAGGTCGGCGTCTATGCCATGATCCGCACCGAGACGCTGCTGTTCCCGGGCGACCGGCTCAACACGTTCCTGATGGTCGTGGCGGTCCTGACCATGGTGGTAGGCATCCTCGGGGCCGTGGCGCAGATCGACATCAAGCGCATGCTCTCGTTCACGCTGGTCAGCCACATCGGCTACATGGTCTTCGGCCTGGCCATGTCCTCGGTGGTGGGCCTGGGCGCGGCGGTCTATTACGTGGCGCACCATATTACGGTGCAGACCAGCCTGTTCCTGGTCGCCGGCCTGATCGAACGCCGCGGCGGAACTACCAACATGGACCGGCTGGGAGGCATGGCCAAGCTGTCGCCGCTGCTGGCCATCCTGTTCTTCGTGCCGGCCATGAACCTGGCCGGCATCCCGCCGTTCTCCGGTTTCCTGGGCAAGATCGGGCTCGTGCAGGGCGGCGTGGAGCTGGGCACCCCGGTCGCCTGGGTACTGGTGGCGGGCAGCATGGTTACGTCCCTGCTGACCCTGCTGGCCATGGCGCGGGTCTGGAACCGCGTGTTCTGGCGGCGCCCCGAAGATGCCGAGCACCCGGACCCGGTGCTGGTGGCCACCAAGCCTGACGGATCCGCCGTGCGGACCACCCGTCATGTGGAGGACCACCCGCACGGGCGTTTCACTGGACGGGGCATCGTTCAACTGCTGCCGCTGCCCATGGTCTGGCCGACGGTCGGGCTGGTGGCGATGGGCCTTGCCCTGACGCTGTTCGCCGGGCCCCTGTTCGAGCTCAGCGACCAGGCGGCGCGGGAGATGCTGCAGCGCACCCCCTACATCGAGGCCGTCCTGGGTGAGGGCGCCCTGCAGGAGGGGGGCCAATGAGGAAACCGCGCATCTCCATCTGGGTCGAGCTGCCGCTGCTGGCTTGGCTGGTCATCCTCTGGGGCTCCCTGTGGCAGGATTTCAGTCCCGGCAACCTGATTTTCGGCCTGCTGATCGCGCTGGTCATCGTGAACCTGTTCTACCTGCCGCCGGTCGAACTCAGCGGACGCTTCAATCCGCTGGCGGCGCTGGTGTTCGCCGTCACGTTCGTGTGGCAGGTGGCGGTGGCGAGCGTCGAAGTCCTGTGGCTGGCCCTGACCCGCGGCCCGACGCTGCGCAACGCGGTGGTGGCGGTCCGGCTGCGAAGCCATTCCGACCTGCTGGTGACTGCCACCGGGCATGCCATTTCGCTGATCCCCGGCAGCTTCGTGGTGGATGTGGACCGCTCGACGTCCACTCTTTACCTGCACGTGATCGACGTGGCCACCGAGGAGGCCGCCGAACGTTTCCGGGCAGACGTGCGGCGGATCGAGGCGGGACTGATCCGGATGATGGGCACGAAGGAAGAACTGGCAATGGTCAAGGCCGAAGGTACCGGCAGGGGAGGTGCAGTGTGAACGGGGAAGTCATTCCGGTTGCCCAAGTCGTCGTGAGCGCAGTGCTGGGCGTGGCCGCGGTGCTGTCGCTGATCCGCCTCGCCCGCGGCCCCTCGCTGCTGGACCGGCTGCTGGCCATTGACGTGCTGCTGGCGATTGTCTGCGCCGGACTCATCGTGGACATGGCCGCCGGCGGCCACATGAACAACCTGACGCTGGTCGTTGTCATTTGCCTTGTCGGTTTCATCGGCTCGGTCGCCGTGGCTCGTTTCGTGACGGACGGGCGGCCCCGTGAACACTGACCTGATACTCGACATCGCGACCGCCGTCTGCCTGATCGCCGGCGCGGGGATGTCCCTGGCCGCGGCCATCGGCCTGCTGCGGTTTCCGGACCTGCTATCCCGGATGCACGCCGCCACGAAGCCGCAGGTCTTCGGCCTGCTGCTGCTGCTGACGGCAATGGCCCTGCAGTTGCGCAGCTGGACGGCGGTGCCCTTGCTCCTCATAGCCTGGCTGTTCCAGTTGCTCACCGTGCCGGTTTCCGCCCACATGGTGGGCCGGGCCGGATACCGAACCAAGCACCTGCGCAAGGAAATCCTCAGCGTGGACGACCTCGACGCGGTGGTGGAGGCAGCGGCCGAGGAGGATTCCGAGGTGGCATCCGACGACGTCGCGCCTTCCAGCGCCGACGCCGGCAGCGGTGATGTTCCCGGCGGCCAGCACGCCGGCGAGCCGGGGGAGCGGCGTACCGCGGCGGCGGCCGCTGGTCCCGGGCGGAACGACCAGGACGACGCCGGGCCGGCGGACCAAAAATAACCCGCGGACAAAAGATAACCCGCGGACAAAAAATAACCCGCGAACAAAAAAATGCCGGTCCGGCGGCGGCTGCCGGCGGACCGGGACCAGAAGCGCGATGGGGGACGGGACCGCGGCCCCGTCCCCCATCGGACTCCCTCAAGGGACCGCTTAGACCATTTCCCGCGTCTTGTCGTAGCGGATGACCGCCTTGGCGGTGGCGCGTTTGGTCAGCACCTGGATCACGCGCGCCACGGTGCCGGACACCACGGCGAAGGCGACCGCCGACCGCAGGCTGTTCTCCAGGTCATCGTCGCTCTTCGGCGCATCTTTTCCGGTGACTCTCTTCCAGACGAACCCCAGCAGCTGGCTGGCTGCCAGGCCCGCGCCGATACTCACCAGTGTGCCCAAGAGCCTCAACACAACGTTCATGCCCGCTCCCTTCCGGGGCCGCGGCCCCGTCTCAACTGCTGTTCCGGTTCCCAGCCTACTGCCCGGCACCCGCCCGGGCCGTAAGCCGTCGTGCATTTTCCAAGGGTCTGAAGCCCGAATCGCCCGCCGCTGCGGGCAAGTGTAGACTGGTGCGTGCTGCTAGACAGCACCTATGACGACAGGGGAGCGTCCGACCGGCCGGTACACACCGGAGACCGGGAGGGACGCTGAGAGTGCGGATGAACCGCAGACCCTCGAACCTGCTCCGGTTAGTACCGGCGAAGGGAGTCGAGTTCTCGGGGCGCGCCGCATGGCCGCCCTCCCCTCCTGCAACCAGGAGGATCCCAGTGAGTACCGTTTCGAATGCACCCGCCACGCCTACCCCTGCCCGGAAGCCGCGCTACGGCTGGCGGGTGGTGGACATCGTCGTGGCCTCGGTGGTCGCCGTGGCCGTCGGCGTCATCTTCTGGGCCTGGTCGGCGGGCTGGCCGCTGATCGAGGGCCTGACCCTTGCCTTCCCGCCTTCGGCCGGACTGTACACCGGCGGCTGGCTGATGGCCGGCGTGCTGGGCGGGCTGATCATCCGCAAGCCCGGCGCCGCCATCTACTGCGAGATGCTGGCCGCCATTGTCTCCGCGCTGCTGGGCACGAGCTTCGGCATGACCGTCCTGGTCTCCGGCCTGATCCAGGGGCTGGGGGCCGAGATCGTCTTCCTGCTCTTCCTGTACCGCAAGTTCAACCTCGGCGTGGCGCTGCTGGCCGGCCTGGGCGCAGGCCTGGCGCTGTCCATCAGCGAGAACATCCTCTACAACATGCTGTGGGCCGCCGAGTGGCAACTGGCCTACGTGGGCTTCGCGGCCGTGTCCGGCGTCGTGATTGCCGGGCTGCTGCCGTGGCTGGCGGTCAGGGGGCTGGCGAAGACGGGCGTGCTGTCCTCCTTCGCCGCGGGACGCTCGGCCGACGTCTGAGCCGTTCCATGGGAGAGCAGAGTACGACGGCGGTGCCCGGACCTGTGCCGGTCCTCGCCGAAGGGTGGGGCTGGCGGCACGCTGGCCGCAAGGACCCGGCGGTGCGCGGGGCCAGTTTCAGCATCGCCCCGGGCGAACGGGTACTGCTGCTGGGCGCCTCCGGGGCCGGCAAGTCCACGCTGCTGCACGCCCTGGCGGGCGTGCTCGGCGACGAGGGCGAGGGCGAGGAGACCGGCCGGCTCACCGTGGCGGGTGTGCGTCCCTCCGAGGCCCGCGGCCGGGCCGGCCTCGTGCTGCAGGATCCGGAGAGCCAGCTGGTGCTGGCCCGGGTTGGCGACGAGGTGGCCTTCGGCGCGGAGAACCTGTCGCTGCCGCGCGCGCAGATCTGGGACAGGGTCCGCGAATCCCTGGCCGATGTCGGCCTGGCGGTACCGCTGGATCACCCTACCTCGGCGCTGTCCGGGGGTCAGAAGCAGCGGCTGGCGCTGGCCTCCGTCCTGGCCATGCGGCCGGGGCTGCTGCTGCTGGACGAGCCGACCGCGAACCTGGACCCGGACGGCGTGCAGGAAGTACGCGACGCCGTGGCCCGGGTGCTGGACCGCACCGGCGCCACCCTGGTGGTGGTCGAGCACCGGGTGGCTGTCTGGGCGGACGTGGTGGACCGCGTGATCGTGCTCGCGGCCGGCGGCGGCGTGCTGGCCGACGGGCCGCCGGGCACGGTGCTCGCCGAGAGCGCCACCCGCGCCCGGTTGATCGAGGCCGGCGTCTGGGTTCCCGGACACACCCCGCGGCTGGACCTGCCCGCGGCACCGGCCCCGGGCGGGCCGTTGCTGCGGGCGGCGGCGCTGGACGTGTCGCGGAACCGGAGAGCCGCACCGGTGCTGCGCGGGGTGGACCTGGACCTGTTGGCCGGGCAGGCGCTCAGCATCACCGGCGCGAACGGCGCCGGCAAATCCACGCTGGCACTCACCCTCGCCGGGCTGGTGCCTCCAGCGGGAGGGGAACTGTCGGCGACACCGGCCTTGCACCGCGGCGCCGGCCTGTCACCGGCAAAATGGAAGTCCGCGCAGCTGGTGACCCGGATCGGCAGCGTCTTCCAGGAACCGGAACACCAGTTCCTCACCGGCACGGTGCTCGACGAACTCGAGTTCGGCCCGCGCCGCGTGGCCAAGCTGCCCAAGGCGACGGTCCGGCAGCGCGTGGACACGATCGCCGAGCGGCTCCGGCTGACCCGCCTGCTGCAGGCCAACCCGTTCACCCTCTCCGGCGGCGAAAAACGCAGGCTCTCGGTAGCCACCATGCTGGCCACCAGCCCGGACATTCTGCTGCTGGACGAGCCGACCTTCGGACAGGACGCCAGCACCTGGGCCGAGCTGGTGACGCTGCTGGCCGAGCTGGTGGCCGATGGCAGGAGCGTGGTCTCGGTGACGCACGACGCCGACTTCACCGCCGCGCTCGGCGGTGCCGGCATACGGGTGGCAGACGGCGGCGTGCGCCCGGCCCAGCCGCTTCGGAGGGCAGCATGAGCATGGACCTGATGACCCCCCGGCTGGCAGCCTCCCCGTTCAGCCGCGCCAACCCGGTATCGAAGCTGGCCGCCGCCACCCTGATCACCGTGGTGGTCATGCTCAGTGTGGACTGGGTCAGCGCCTCCGTGGTGCTGGCCGCCGAACTGTTGCTGATGCCCGTGCTGGGCGTCAGCCCGTGGCTGCTGCTCAAGCGCGGCTGGCCGCTGCTGGCGGCGGCAGCCGTCGGGGCCTGGGCAACGGCTTTGCTGGCCGAGAAGACCGGGGCCGTGCTGTTCCAGTTCGGTCCGCTGATCTTCACCGAGGACTCGGTGGCCGGAGGCGTTGCCATCGGCCTGCGTTCGCTCGCCGTGGCGCTGCCGGGCATTTTCCTGCTCCTGACGACCGACCCCACGGATCTGGCGGACGCCCTGGCGCAGAAGCTGAAGCTGCCCCACCGGTTCGTGCTGGGAGCGCTGGCCGCCATGCGGTTGGTGGGGCTGCTCGTGGAGGAATGGCGGATTCTCGGTTTGGCGCGCCGCGCCCGAGGTGTCGGAGCGGAGAACCGGCCGCTGGCCAAGGCGGGGGCGTTCGTGGGCCAGGCGTTCGGCCTGATCGTGCAGGCCATCCGCCGTGCCACCCGGCTGGCCGTCGCCATGGAGGCCCGCGGCTTCGGCGCCGGACCCAGGACCTGGGCGCGGGAATCCACCTACAGCGTGGTGGATGTTTGGGTGTTGCTGGGCGGCGCCGTCATCGCCGGAGCAGCAGCGGCCGCCGCCGTGGCCGCCGGGACCTGGAACTTCATCTTCGTGTGAACCGGGCCCCGGCCGTCCCATGAAAGCCGGGGTCCGCCGTCCCGTTCGGGGCTACGGCTTGAGCACCACCTTGATGCAGCCGTCCTCCTTCTTCTGGAACTTCTCGTACATCTCCGGCGCCTGCTCCAGCGGAACCTGATGGGTCGCCAGGTCGAGCACGCCCAGCGGGTCCGACGGGTCGTCGACCAGCGGCAGCAGATCGTCGATCCACCGCTTCACGTTGCACTGGCCCATCCGCAGCTGGAGCTGCTTGTCGAACATGGTCAACATCGGCAGGGGGTCCTTCATCCCGCCGTACACGCCACTGATCGAGATCGTGCCGCCGCGCCGGACGGCGTCGATCGCGGTGTAGAGCGCGTCGAGCCTGTCCACCCCGGCTGTCTCCATCGCCTTGCGGCCCAGAGCGGACGGCAGCAGCCCCACCGCCTGGTGGACCGCGCCTGCCACGGGCGAGCCGTGCGCCTCCATGCCCACCGCATCCACCACCGAGTCCGGCCCGCGGCCGTCCGTGCGCTCCCGCAGCTCGTCCGCGACGTCGCCGTTCAGGTCCAGCGTCTCGATGCCGTGACGCTCCGCCATGGCCCGCCGCTCCGCGACGGGGTCCACCGCGAGCACGCGGTAGCCGAGGTGCCGGCCGATCCGAGCGGACATCTGGCCGATAGGGCCAAGGCCCAGCACAGCCAGGGAACCGCCCTCCGGTGGGGCCGCGTACTGCACGGCCTGCCACGCGGTGGGCACCACATCGGAGAGGTACAGATAGCGCTCGTCCTCACCGGTCCGGGGCACCTTGATGGGCCCGTAGTCGGCGTGCGGGACACGCAGGTACTCGGCCTGCCCGCCGGGCACGGAGCCGTAGAGCCGCGAGTAGCCCAGGAACTGGGCATTGTTGTTGTACTCGCGGACCTGGGTGGTCTCGCACTGGGACTGCAAACCGTTGCGGCACATGAAGCAGTGGCCGCAGGAGACGTTGAACGGGATGACCACCCGGTCCCCGGCCTTGATGTGGGTGACGGCCGAGCCGACCTCCTCCACTATCCCCATGGGCTCGTGTCCGATGATGTCGCCCTTGTCCATGAACGGAGTGAGCACCTCGTAAAGGTGCAGGTCCGAGCCACAGATGCCGGTCGAGGTGATCCGCACGATCGCGTCCGTGGGCTCCTGGATCCGCGGATCCGGGACCTCCTCCACGCTGACCGAGCGCTTCCCCTGCCACGTCAGAGCCTTCATTGCCCTCCTTCTCAGGGCTGCCGCCCCGGACGGAACGACAGCATGCTGATCTTTCGGTCCAATCGACCCTAACACCGCAGTAGCGCGGTAGTCGAAGCGGCGCTGTCGTCGCCGGAGCAGCCGCCGCTGCCGCCGTGGCCGCAGGGACCTGGACTTCATCTTCGTGTGGACCGGGGCCCGGCGGGCAGAACCTCCGGCGGGATGACTCCGGCCGGCTACTCCTTCTGGCTGCCCTGGGCCAGCAGCGCTGTCAGCTCCTCCGTCAGGTCGGGCGAGACGGGGATTTCCTTGCCGTCGATGCTCTTGACCGGGGCGAGCAGGCGGATACTCGAAACCAGCCAGACGGCGTCGGCTTCGTAGAGATCGTGCGGCTCCAGCGGACCGTAGCCCAGCTGCCAGCCGGCAGCTTCCGCCTCCTTGAACAGCACCGACTGGGACGTGCCCGGCAGGATGCCGCTCTCCAGCAGCGGCGTCACCAACGTCTTCACGCCGTCGCGCACCCGCGCCATCAGCACGGTGGAGGTGGGCCCTTCGAGCACGCGGCCGTCGCTGGACGTGAAGATGGCATCGTCGGCGCCGTTCTTGTGCGCATAACGCAGTGCGGCCATGTTGACCGCGTAGGAGAGCGTCTTGGCCCCCATGAGCAGCCACGGGGCGCGTTCGGCCAGCGAGCTGTCGTACCCGCGGTCGAGCAGCAGCACGGAAATGCCGTCGGTGCGCTGGCGCCGTCCGGCGGCCGGCGGCCGGGAAGCCTGGACCCAGGCCGTGGGTGTGGGAGCGCCTTCCACGCCGCGGGTCACCAGCAGCTTGATTACCAGTTCTTCGACGGGCGGATGCTCGGCGATCGCCGTCGCAATGGCACGCTCCCAGGCGTCCGGGGCGGGAAGCTGCAGGTCCATGATCCGGGCCGAGCTGGCCAGCCGCTCCAAGTGCGCCTGCAGCTTGCGCGGGACCCCGTTGACTGCCAGCAGGGACTCGAAGATGCCGTCCCCGCGGGTGGCGCCGAGATCGGTGGCCATCAGCTGAGGCCGGGAAGCATCTGCGACGCGGCCCGCCTCGTGGGCAGGGTCCAAAAACACCAGAACTGTCATGGCTACAGCTTAGTTAGTTTGCCCCCAAAGGCCGGGTAGGCTGGGAGGATTGCGCCGGCACACGGCGGGAGGGGAGGAACAGCCGCGTGCTGTGGTCGTTTGCGGGGCTGGGCACGTTCCCCGACTGGGCCGTCGCCATTCTGGGCGTGGTCGATATGGCCATCCGCATCATTGCCTTGGGCGTGATCCCGGGGAACCGCCGCCCCAACACCGCCATGGCCTGGCTGCTGGCCATCTTCTTCATCCCGCTGATCGGCCTGTTGCTCTTTTTCATGTTCGGCAGGTACCGCCTCTCGGAGCGCCGGATCGCCAAGCAGTCGGAGATCAACAGCCGGGTGTGGGCCGCCACCCGGAACCTCAAGGAGCCCAGCAGCGAACAGGAAGCTCCGGCCTGGGTGCATTCGGCGGCGGAGTTGAACCGGCGGCTCGGCGCCTTCCCCATGGTGGACGGCAACCACGCGGAGCTGTACGCGGACTACGACGAGTCCATTGCCGCGATGACCGAGGCCGTGCGCGAGGCGCAGGAGTTCGTGAACATCGAGTTCTACATCATGAGCCGCGACGAAAGCACCGGCAAGCTCTTTACCGCCTTGGAAGAAGCCGCCGCACGGGGTGTCCGCGTGCGCCTGTTGTTCGACCACATCGGCACCCTCCGCGTCGCCGGCTACCGCAAGTTCCGCCGCTGGCTGGAGACCACCGACATCGACTGGCGCCGGATGCTGCCCGTACTGCCGGTCCGCGGCCAGTGGCGCCGGATCGACCTGCGCAACCACCGCAAGATCCTGGTGGTGGACGGCCGAGTGGCGTTCACCGGATCGCAGAACCTGATCGAGCCCGGCTACCGCCGCACTTCCAGCCATAAGATCGGCCGCAAATGGGTGGAACTGATGGCGCGCTACGAAGGCCCCATCGTTACCGCGCTGAACGTTGTGTTCGCCACCGACTGGTCCAGCGAAACCGACGACACGCTCGAAGGCGAACTGTTCACCCCGGCCCCGTTCCGCGAGCCCGGCCCCATGACCTGCCAGGCCCTGCCCAGCGGCCCCGGCTTCGCAACCGAGAACAACCTGCGCCTGTTTAACACGCTCATTTATGCGGCGGTGGACCGGCTGTCCATTTGCAGCCCGTACTTCGTTCCGGATGACTCGCTGCTCTATGCCATTACGACGGCGGCCCAGCGCGGCGTCGAGGTCGAATTGTTCGTGTCCGAACGCGGCGACCAGCTGCTGGTCCATCACGCCCAGCAGTCCTACTATCAGGCGCTGCTGGAGGCCGGCGTGCGGATCTACCGCTACCCGAAGCCCCTGGTGCTGCACGCCAAGCACTTTACCGTGGACAATGAGGTCGCGGTCATCGGCTCCAGCAACATGGACATGCGGTCCTTCTCCCTGAACATGGAAGTCTCCGTGATGATGCTCGGGGACCACATCGTCGAGCGTGTGTCGGAGATCCAGGACAGCTATCGGGTGGTTTCCCGGGAGCTCACGTTGGAGGAGTGGAGGCAGCGGCCCCGCTGGCAGCGCTACGTGGACAACGTGGCCAGGCTGACGGCCACGCTGCAGTAGCCGCGCTCCACCGCCCGGACGAGACGGCGTGCCGGCCAGGCGCTCCGCCGGCACGCCGGGTGTCACGACCGCCGGTATCCGGCAAGGGCCTATTCCGGCCAGGCGGAGTTCTGGATGATGTCCACGAAGTCGATGCGGCGGAAGCCGGGGCTGAAGTGCTCGAGTACGTCGGCGTTGACATTGCCGAAGGTAGTTTCCGGGCGGTGCTTGTTGCCGTCCGTGAAGGCGGCCAGGATCCGCCGCTTGAAGTCCGGACGCGGGTGCGCCGCGGTGACCGCGTCGATGTCGTCCCGCGTCAGGTCCTGGTAGCCGACCCCCAGGACATCGGTCTCCACGCCGGCGGTCACCAGCGCGATTTCCGGATCCATGAATTCGGGCACCCCCGGCGTGGTGTGGAGCGCGATGGCAGTCCACACCTTGGCCGCGTCTGCCTCCGGGCGCCCCTGCTCCAGCAGGAACGACTTCGCGGCATTGGCGCCGTCGACCTCGAAGCGCAGGGTGTCGGTGCCGTAGGTGTCGGTGAGGCCAAGATCGTGGAAGAGCGCGCCGACGTAGAGCAGTTCGTGGTCGACGTCGAGGCCGAGCCGCCGGCCCTGAAGGGCGCCGAAGAGGTACACCCGCCGGGAATGGTCGAACAACAGGTCGTCGGTGGTATCGCGGACCAACTCGGTCGCCTTCCGAACGAGTTCCGTGTCCGGAATGGTAATGCCGGCGATGACTTCTGCCATGGTTGTCTCCTTTTCTCCAGAGGCATGGGAATGTGCCTTGCTTCCCATACTGCCCGGCCGCCGTGAGCGGGGCACCGTCACAAAGGACGACAATCCCTCGGATTCGGCCAACGGGGTTGCCTCTCAGCCGTACTTCGCCGTGGACCGGAAACGCTGCTGGTATTTCGATGGCGGCACGCCGATCCGTGCCACGAACGTCCGCCGCAGCGCTTCGGAGTTGCCGAACCCCGAGCGTTCGGCTGCCTCGGTGACGCTGTACCCCGAGTCCAGCAGCGCCTTGGCGGTGTCGAAGCGGACGAGCTCCACATACTTCGCAGGCGTCGTCTGCAGTTCTTCACGGAAGAGCCGCGTCAGGTGCCGCACGCTCAGATTGGCGTCCCGAGCGAGTGCCGGAACGGAGAGCACCGCAGCCGGATCGGCGCGCACGGCGTCGAGCGCCGGCCGCAGGGGCGAGGACTTGGGCGGATCCCCCTGGAGCGGCGCAGAGAACTGCGACTGTCCGCCGGAGCGCTGCATGTACACCACGAGGGAGCGGGCCACCTCGCGGGCCAGATCCGGGCCGTGGTCCTCTTCAATCAGCGCAAGGGCCAGGTCGATGCCGGCCGTGACGCCGGCCGAGGTGTGGATCCGGCCGTCGCTGACGAAGATGGCGTCCGGCTCCACCTCCGTTGCCGGATAACGCCGGGCCAGCTCGCGGGTGTGTTTCCAGTGCGTCGTGGCACGGCGCCCGTCCAGCAGTCCCGCCGCAGCCAGAACGAAGGCGCCGGTGCAAATCGAGGACATCCGCCGCGTGTTGTCGGCAAGATGTCCGGCGGCGGCAACCAGCCCGGCGGGAAGTTGGCTCCCGGGCAGGGCATCCCCGCCGGCTACCAGGACCGTGTGGAAGTTTCCGGCACCGGCCGCCGCGGCATCCACCGATACCCGCAGCCCCACCGACGAGGCGACGTCGTTCCCGTCCGGTGACAGGAAAATAAGCCCGTAGGAGCCGCCGAGGCGGTTTGCCTCGGCGAAAGCCTCCGCCGGGCCGGCGACATCGAGCAGCTTTACCCCGTCGAAGACCAAAATGCCCACCCGGGCGGTCATGTCGCGACCGGCTCCTGCCACGATTCCTCGATTCTGGTCACTGGCTCCACGAGCCGTCCATGTCTACCGGCACAGTGTATGCGCTACTCCGGGAACGTTGCCCCGAGCGCCGAGAGCACCCCGTAGGCCTTGGCCCGGACCTCGTCCCATTCGTCCTCGGGAACCGAGTCCGCCGTGATCGCGCCGCCTACGCCCAGGCTCAGCCGGTTGCCGTCCATCACGAGGGTGCGGATCACCACGGACAGGTCTGCCGCCCCGTCCAGCGAAAAGTAGCCCACGGCACCGGAGTAGACGCCGCGCGGTCCGGTCTCCAGCCGGTCCAGGATGTCCATGGTGCTGATCTTCGGTGCGCCCGTCATCGACCCGGCGGGAAACGCCGCCGCCACGGCTTCGGCCCGCACCGCCCCGGGCAACAGCTGCGCGTCGATCGTGGACACCATCTGGTGCACCGTCGCGTAGGACTCGACGGCACACAGCCTGCTGACCTGCAGCGAGCCCGGCACGGCAAAGTGGCTCAGGTCGTTGCGCAGCAGGTCCACGATCATGATGTTCTCGGCGCGGTCCTTCGCGCTGCCGGCCAGCTCCTCGACGACGGCGGCATCGGCGTCGGGATCGGCAAGCCGGCGCCGGGTGCCCTTGATCGGTTCGGCCCGCAGCCGGCCACCGGCATCGAGGCCCAGGAACCGCTCGGGCGACGTGCTGGCCACCGTGAGCCGCCCGAACCGCAGGAGGCTGGCGAAGGGCGCGGGGTTGCGGTGGCGGAGGGTCAGGTAGGTGTCCAGCGGATCCAGCGGTTCCGCCGCGGTCGCGTGCAGCCGGGTGGTCAGGCAGACCTCGTAGGTGTTGCCCTCGGCGATTTCGGCCTGCGCTTCCCGAATCTTGGCCAGGTAGGCTTCGCGCGTGTCGCGGCACCGGAAGCTCAAGGCCGTTGGCCGCGCAGCGGGATCCGGGGCAGGGCAGGTGGCTGCGGACAGGCCGCGGATCACCGCCGCGGTCGCCGCGATCCAGTCGGCGGCGTCGTCCCCCGCGGAAGGGCCGGCAAGGGCGAGCAGCCAGGTGCACCGCCGCTCGTGGTCCAACACGATGGCGCGGCCGGCGAACAGCAGTGCGGCATCCGGCGCCCCGTCCGGCGCAGCGCCGATGTCCGCGCCCCCGGTCTCGCGCTTGAGCTCGTATCCCAGGTAGCCCATCCAGCCCAGGGCGAAGTCTCCGGGGACCTCGCCCGGCAGGGTGACGATGCGGCGTCCCCACACGGTGTCCAGCCAGCGGAAGAAGCCGCCACGGATCCGAGCGGTGGCGTTGCCCTGGCCAACCACGGTGGTGCCGTCGCGGTGTTCCGCCCAGGCGCCGAAGCCGCCGCCGTCGTCGGCCAGGACGCTGATCCGGTTCCGGTCGGCGGACTCACGGGTGTTGGAACTGTCCAGCCAGACGCTGCGCCCGGAGCCGGCGTACAGGCGCCGGTAGATGTCTTCGGCGTCCGGGTAGGCTGCCAGGCGTTCGGCGACCAGGCGGACGCCCTCGCGGGCCGCCCGCTCCGGGGCCAGGGCGTGTTCGAGGGCGGGCACCGAGGCCAGCGCGTGGAGCACGTGCCGGGGATCGGTGCCGGAGGGACCGGATTCGACGACGACGTCCGCGGCCGCCGCGACGTCGTCGCCGGCCAGCCAGGCCTCTTCCTGCTCCGCCCAGACGTCCCAGAACGGTTCATACGTCGCGCCGTCCCGGGACAGGGCGCGGGTGCGCCGGTCGGCGGAGGGTGCCTGCAGCCAGATCACGGCGTCGAGGAGCCCGCGGGCGGCGGCATGGGCGGCACCGACGCCCTCGAACACCACCACGTCGGCCGGCTCCGTGGTGCGGGAGGCGCCGTCGTCGTTCCTGTCCCAGTCCCAGGCGGTCCAGTGCGCGGTATCCCCGGCGGCCAGGGGCCGCAGCACGGTCTCCAGGTACCGTTGCTGCCCGCCGGCCAGGCCGTGCCAGCCCGGGTAGATGTCCTCCAGATGGAACAGCGACACCGTGCGGTGGACCCGCAGCATCGCTGCCAGTTCCACCGCCAGCGTGGTCTTGCCGGCACCCGAGCGCCCGTCGACGGCAATCAGGACAGGCTTAGTGCGCACGGGTTTCCCAGCGGCCGGACACGGTGGCGGCCCGGACCGGGAGATGCCCCCGGACCGTATCGCGGCGGCAGGGGCTGCCGGCGCTGGCGGCGATGATGCGGTACATGTCCTTGAGTCTATGAGAACCCGGCTACAGGAACGCCAGCATGAGGCCGACGGCGATGAACAACGTGCCGAAGACCCGGTTCATCAACATCAGCCCGCGCACGGTCCGGGTGAAGCGCCGGAAGGACCGGGCCGCGGCGGCGAAGAAGAACCACATCACCAGGATGTCCACCACCACCACGGTGGCGATCAGGATCAAGTATTGCGGCAGCTGGGGCTGGTCCAGCCGGATGAAGCCGGGCATGAACGCCAGGAAGAAGACGATCGCCTTCGGGTTGAGCAGGTTGACCCAGAGGCCGCGCCGGAACATGGAGAAGCCGGGCTCGTTGCGGCGCGACTCTTCGATTTCCGCGCCGCCCGTCGGCTTGGCAAAGAACTGGCGCAGGCCCAGGTAGATCAGGTACGCCGCACCCGCGTACTTGATGGCGGCGAACAGCATCGGCGAATTGGAGACCAGCAAACCCAGGCCCAGCGCCACGATCACCACGTGGACGACCAGGGCGGCCTGCTGGCCCAGGATTCCCCAGATGGAGCGGCGGAAGCCGGCATTGAGCGAGTTGCTCATGGTGTTGATGGCACCGGCGCCGGGGGTGAAGCTGATTACCACGGTGGCGCCGAGCAGCGCCAGCCATAACGAGATTTGCACCAGATGATCCTACGGCGCGGCCCGGCCGGTTTCGGTCAGCGGGCCTCGAGCACGGCCATGGCCGCGTTGTGGCCGCCCAGGCCGCTGACTCCGCCGCCGCGCCGCGCACCGGCCCCGCACAGCAGGATCCGCTCGTGCGCCGTGGCCACGCCCCAGCGCCGCGCCGGCGTGTCGAGCGGTTCGTCGTCTTCGGCGAACGGCCAGTCCAGGGGGCCGTGGAAGATGCTGCCGCCGGTCATGTTCAACGCCTGCTGCAGGTCCTGGGTGGTCTTGGTTTCGATGCACGGCTCGCCGCGTTGATCGCGCAGGATGCAGTCCTCGATCGGTTCGGCGAGCACGGAATTGAGGGAGGCCAGCACCGCGTCCTGCAGCCGCTGCCGCATCGCGTCGTTGTTCTCCTCGGTGATCAGCCGGTGCGGGGTCTGCAGCGTGAACACGGTGAGTGTGTGGGCGCCGGCCGCCTGCAGTTCCGGCGAGAGGATGGACGGGTCGGTCAGGGAGTGGCAGTAGATCTCGGCGGGCAGCGGGTCCGGCACCCGGCCCGCGGCCGCTGCGGCAGCGGCCATTTCCAGCTGTGAGTACAACTCGTTGACATGGAAGGTGCCGCCGAAGGCCGCCTCCGGCGCCACCGAGCCCTCCCGCAGCTTCGGCAGCCGGGACAGCAGCAGGTTCACCTTCGCCTGCGCGCCTTCCGGCGCCGCCTCCGGCCGGGTGGCCGGGCCGGCGCCGCCGGCGGCCAGCAGCCCGTTGAGCACGGCGGGGGAGACGTTGGCGAGCACCCGTTCCGCCGAGACGACGACGCCGCCCGCCCCGCCGTCGTCGTACCTCACCTCTCCCTCGGGGGAAACGGAGGTGACCGGCGCCCGGGTCCGCAGCTCGGCGCCGGCGCTGCGGGCCGCCTTTTCCAGCGCCGCGGTGACTGCCCCCATGCCGCCTTCGGGCACGTCCCAGTCACCGGTACCGCCGCCGATCAC
Source organism: Arthrobacter sp. Y3221048 (assembly GCF_059092685.1). Taxonomy (NCBI): domain Bacteria; kingdom Bacillati; phylum Actinomycetota; class Actinomycetes; order Micrococcales; family Micrococcaceae; genus Arthrobacter; species Arthrobacter sp. Y3221048. The sequence goes on from NZ_JBNHHX010000002.1 coordinate 276,029, forward strand.
GTGGTAGAGGAAGCATTTGTTTTGCGGCAGGGAGGCGTCGTGGGCGCCGGCAAAGGTGCTGATCAGGGCGTCGGTGAGCACCACCCCGCGGACCAGGTCCGAGCCGAAACTGCGCTCAACCACCTCGCCGATCGGCCGGTCGATGAAGTCGTGCCAGGCCTCGTCGTCGCCGACCCGGCTGCGCACCTCGGAGCGGCGCAGCAGCGGTTCGGTGACCGAGGGCCAGAGTGCCCGGGCCAGCCGGTTGGTGCGCTGATAGAACCCGATGAAGGGCTCGAAATCGGTTGCCGCGCCCACCGCGGCGAAGGACGAGCGGGTGGCGTCCGGGTCCTGGTTGTCCACCAGCAGGCCTGTCGCGGCCCCGGGCAGGGGTGTGTAGGACGAGAAGCGCCGGCGCAGCAGCCGCAGGTCCAGCTGCAGATCCTCGATGATGCGCCGCGGCAGCAGGCTGACCAGGTACGAATAGCGCGAGATGCGGGCGCCGGTGCCGGGAAAGACTTCCGCCGAAACCGCGGCTCCGCCGACCTGGTCTTCGCGTTCGAGCACGAGCACGCGCCGCCCGGCGCGCGCAAGGTAGGCGGCCGCCACCAGGCCGTTGTGGCCGCCGCCGGCGATGATCACGTCGTAGTGCCCGGGCATCTCAGTCCTTCCGTCCCGCCGGCGGGATCAGGGTTTGCGGGCCAGGATCTCCCCGTTGGGAATCAGGAACCACGCATCCGGGGCAGCTGCCCACGTCAGCCAGCCGCGGGCAATCCGTTCCAGCCCGGCCCGGTCGATCAGCCCCCGCTCCAGCGACTGTTCGGCGTAGCCGGAGTGCAGGACCCGTTCGGACCACACGTCGCCCTGCCAGCGGCGCTGCTCCTCGGTGGCGTACAGCCAGTTGGACGACGACGGAGTGATGTCGTGGAAGCCTGCCGCCTGCGCCCAGGAGATGAGGCGCCGGCCGGCATCCGGTTCCGCACGGTTGCCGCGGGCGAGCTGCTGGTAGGTGTCCATCCAGTCGTCGAGTTCGGGTAGTTCCGGGTACCAGCTCATGCCGTGGAAGTCGGCGTCCCGGACGGCCACGATGCCGCCGGGCTTGACCACACGCCGCATCTCGTAGAGCGCGGCGACCGGGTCGGTCAGGTGCTGGAGGACCTGGTGGGCGTGCACCACGTCGAAGGTGTCGTCGTCGAACTCGAGGTCGTAGATGTTGCCGGCCACGAAGGTGGCGTTCTCGATCCCGCGCAGGGCGGCGAGTTCGGCCGCCTGGGTCAGGACGTCGTCGGACCGGTCCAATCCGGTCACCTGTCCCGGGGCCACCCGTTCTGCCAGATCCACGGTGATGCTGCCCGGGCCGCAGCCCACGTCCAGCAGCATCATCCCGGGCTTGAGCTCCGGCAGCAGGTACGCCGCGCAGTCCTCGGCGGTCCGGATCGCATGGGCTTTGACCACGCTCTTGTGGTGTCCGTGGGAGTAGACCTCGTCCTTCATAGTGGGAGACTACTCCGCGCCCCCGCGGCCACGTAGCTGCCGTGCCGGAATGTTGCGCTATTTGTCGGCCGCGGTGACCTCGGAACAGGCGGCTTCGGTGGCGGCGATGATGTCCGGCAAAATCTCCGCCCGCCGCTGCCGCCCCGCCGCGGGCCCAGGGAACCAGTCGGGCAAAACTTGAGTCCGGTTCGCTCAACTTGATTGACAAAGCGGAAGGCGCGGGTAAACTTGAGTGCAGAAGGCTCACATCGGCTGCCGCTCATGCGGCGCCGCCCGGGTGCGCCCGGGTGTCGGGCCGCCACAGTAATCAAGGCCGCGAAAGCGGCCGCAAAGGAAGGACACGCGTATGTCTCGTGCAGTAGGTATCGACCTCGGAACCACCAACTCCGTTGTTTCTGTTCTGGAGGGTGGCGAACCCACCGTCATCGCCAACGCCGAGGGTGGCCGCACCACGCCGTCCGTCGTCGCGTTCTCCAAGTCCGGCGAGGTGCTGGTCGGCGAGATCGCCAAGCGCCAGGCCGTCAACAACATCGAGCGCACCATCGCCTCGGTCAAGCGCCACATGGGCACCGACTGGAAGACCGAGATCGACGGGAAGAACTACACCGCGCAGGAAATCTCCGCCCGCATCCTGCAGAAACTCAAGCACGACGCCGAGTCCTACCTGGGCGAGAAGGTCACCGACGCGGTCATCACCGTTCCGGCCTACTTCAACGACGCCGAGCGCCAGTCCACCAAGGAAGCCGGCGAAATTGCTGGCCTGAACGTGCTGCGCATCGTCAACGAGCCGACCGCAGCCGCCCTGGCCTACGGCCTGGACAAGGGCAAGGAAGACGAACTGATCCTGGTCTTCGACCTCGGCGGCGGCACCTTCGACGTGTCCCTGCTGGAAGTCGGCAAGGACGAGGACGAATTTTCCACCATCCAGGTCCGCGCCACCTCCGGCGACAACCGCCTGGGCGGCGACGACTGGGACCAGCGGGTGGTCGACTTCCTGCTGAAGCAGGCCAAGTCCAAGGGCGCCGACCTGTCCAAGGACAAGATCGCCCTGCAGCGGCTGAAGGAAGCGGCCGAGCAGGCCAAGAAGGAACTGTCCTCGGCTTCCTCCACCAACATCTCCCTGCAGTACCTCTCCGTCACGCCGGAGGGACCGGTGCACCTGGACGAGCACCTGAGCCGGGCCAAGTTCCAGGAACTGACCGCGGACCTGCTCGAGCGCACCAAGAAGCCGTTCCACGACGTCATCACGGAAGCCGGCATCAAGGTCTCCGACATCGACCACATCGTGCTGGTCGGCGGTTCCACCCGCATGCCCGCCGTCGTCGAACTGGTCAAGGAAATGGCCGGCGGCAAGGAGCCGAACAAGGGCGTGAACCCGGACGAGGTCGTGGCCGTGGGCGCTGCCCTGCAGGCCGGCGTCCTGAAGGGCGAGCGCAAGGACGTGCTGCTGATCGACGTCACCCCGCTGTCGCTGGGCATTGAGACCAAGGGCGGCGTGATGACCAAGCTGATCGAGCGCAACACCGCGATCCCGACCAAGCGGTCCGAGACCTTCACCACCGCCGATGACAACCAGCCGTCGGTGGCCATCCAGGTCTTCCAGGGCGAGCGCGAGTTCACCCGCGACAACAAGCCGCTGGGCACCTTCGAGCTGACCGGCATCGCGCCGGCGCCGCGCGGCGTGCCGCAGGTCGAGGTCACCTTCGACATCGACGCCAACGGCATCGTGCACGTGTCCGCCAAGGACAAGGGCACCGGCGCCGAGCAGTCGATGACCATCACCGGCGGCACCGCGCTGTCCAAGGACGACATCGACCGCATGGTGCGGGAGGCCGAAGAGCACGCCGCCGAGGACAAGAAGCGCCGCGAGGCCGCCGACGTCCGCAACTCGGCCGAGCAGCTGGCCTACTCCGTGGACAAGCTGCTCGCCGACAACGACGACAAGCTGCCCGAAGAGGTCAAGACCGAGGTTAAGGCCGACGTCGACGCCCTGAAATCCGCACTGGAAAAGCAGGACAACGACGACGAGGTCAAGGCCGCGTTCGAGAAGCTGCAGGCATCCCAGACCAAGCTGGGCGAGGCCATCTACTCGCAGGCGCAGGCCTCCGGCGCGGCCGGTGACGGTGCAGCCGCCGGTGACGGTTCCTCCGAGGCCGGCTCCGGCGCGGCCGACGAGGACATCGTGGACGCCGAAGTGGTCGACGAAGACGAGAAGAAGTAACCATGGCCGAAAAGGGTAACGAAGAAGAACGCCAAGCAGAGCCGGTGAACTTCCGCGACAACCGCAAGATCGATCCGGAAACCGGACAGGTCCGCGGCGCCGCTGGAGCCACCGGGAACGCCGGGCAGGCCGCTGGAGGAACCTCCGCGGCCGGCCCGGGCGCCGACGCCGACGCGCTGGCACAGGCGGAGCAGATCCTGAACGGGGCCGAGGTCCCGGCGGGGGAATCTGTTGCCCAGGGGGCCACGTCGCAGGAAGCCGAGGAACTGAAGAACGATCTGCTCCGGCTGCAGGCGGAGTACGTGAACTACCGCAAGCGGGTGGAACGCGACCGCGCCGTGGCCGGCGAGATGGCCGTCATCGGTGTGCTGAACTCGCTGCTGCCCGTCCTGGACGACATCGACGCGGCCCGCCAGCACGGCGATCTCGCGGACGGACCGTTCGCGGCCATTGCCGCCAAGCTGGACGGCGTGCTCAAGACCTACGGCCTGGCCCGCATCGAGGAGACCGGCGTCGAATTCGACCCGAACATCCACGAGGCCTTGATGCAGCAGCCCGACGCCGAGGTGGAAATGGACACCGTCAGCCAGGTCCTGCGCCTGGGCTACAAGGCCGGCGACCGCGTGCTGCGCGCGGCCCAGGTAGTGGTAGCCGTACCGGCGGAATGACACCGGCAGGGGGCGCCCCGGCGCCCAGCCGCAGATGATGACGGGTTGGCCTCCGGACCGCCGGAGGCCAACCCGTCATCGTCCGGGCGTCAGTACCCATAGACTTTGTGACAACTGAAAGGAGGCGCCTGCATGGCTAGCCAGGACTGGGTCGAGAAGGACTTCTACAAGATCCTCGGTGTCTCCAAGGACGCATCCGATGCGGACATCAAGAAGGCGTACCGCAAGCTCGCGCGGACCCACCATCCGGATACCAACCGGGGGGATGAAGGTTCGGAAAAGAAGTTCAAGGACATCTCCGAGGCCTACTCGGTCCTCTCGGACCCGGGGGAGCGCGAGCAGTACGACGCGATCCGCGCCATGGGCAGCGGTGCGCGCTTCAGCGCCGGGGGACCCGGCAGCGCCGGCGGGCCGGGCGCGGGCGGCTTCGAGGACATCTTCGGCAACCTGTTCGGCCAAAGTACCCGCACCCGCGCCGGCTCCGGGGGCACCGTGCCGCCGGAGTTCGCCGATCTGTTCGGCGGGTTCGGCGGTTTCCCGCAGCAGCAGCAGCCGCCGCGCAGGGGAGCAGACCGCACCGCGACCACCAGCATTTCCTTCGCCGGTTCCATTAATGGAACCACCATCGGGTTGCGCGAGCCCAGCGGCGAGGTGATCGACGTGCGGATCCCGGCCGGGATCAAAGACGGCCAGAAGGTCCGCGTCCGCGGCAAGGGCCAGCCCGGCCCCGCCGGCGCGGGAGACCTGATGGTGACCGTTAACGTCAAGCCCCACCCGTTTTTCCAGCGCGACGGCGACAACATCCGGATCCACGTCCCGGTCACGTTCCCGGAGGCCGCGCTGGGCGCGCAGATCGACGTGCCGACCCTGACCGGTGAACTCGTCAAGGTCAAGGTGCCGGCAGGAACACCCTCCGGCCGGACGCTCCGCGTGAAGGGACGCGGGGTGAAGACCTCGAAGAACACCGGCGATTTGCTCGTGACCATCGACGTGGTGGTCCCGCAGAACCTTGGGAAAGAGGCCCAAGAAGCAGTCAACGCCTTCGCGGCGGCGACTGCCGGGTCCGACCCGCGCGGGAATCTTGCCGCCAAGGCCAGGTTGTAGCGGGCGGAAGTTGCAACCGGCCGGGACAGGCCGGACGGGAAACGCGCGAAGCGCAGGAGGGAGAGCACCATGAGCATCGATATGAATGCGCCGATCTTCGTGATTTCGGTTGCGGCCGAACTGGCGGACATGCACCCGCAGACCCTGCGCCAGTATGACCGTCTCGGCCTGGTCTCTCCGTCGCGCCAGCGGGGCAGGCAGCGCCGCTATTCGCAGAAGGACGTGAACACCCTGCGCGAGGTTCAGCGGCTCTCCCAGGAAGGCGTCTCGCTGGAAGGGATCAAGCGCATCCTCCAGCTGGAAAACGAGGTCGCCGCCCTCAAGGCCCAGGTCCGGGACCTCTCCGAGGAGCTGATGGCCAGGCAGCGCCGGGGCACCGACTCCAGCCGGGTGTTCGCCGCAGGCCTGGCCGGGGACGTGGTGACGTTGGCCCGCGGCCAGCGGCCGCGTCCGCGCAGCCAGGCGCTGATGGTCTGGCGTCCGCAGCGCTGATCCGTTCGGCCGGCGCCCGTGATCGAACGCCCGCAGCTGCCGGTCCCAAGCAGGCGGCTGCGGGCAGGATGGCGGCGTTGAGCTACTTGATCATGTCGCCGTCCGGGGCGACCACGTACCAGACGTCGTTAACGCCCTGGCCGGTGGTGTCTCCCGGGGCCTTGTCTTGGGCCCAGTAGTAGATGGGCATGCCGTTGAGGGTCACCTGCTGCTGCCCGTCGGGGGTGTCGATGAGGCCCACCTCGGCGGTGACACCGTCGAGTTCCGGCTCTTCCTCGGCCAGTACGGGTGGCCACGCGGCCAGGCAGTCGCCCGTGCAGGCGCTTTCGCCGGAGTCCGGGACGTCCTTGGTGAAGTAGTAAACAGTCATGCCTTCGCCGTCCACCACGATTTCGCCCAGGTCGGAATCGGCCGTGGTCAAGGTGGAGGCAGCTCCGGGTGCCTGTGCGCCGCCGGTCTGCCCGCCGTCTGTCTCCGGCGCCGCCGGCGTGGTCATTCCGGGGGTGCCGGCCGTCGGCGTCCCGGCTGCCGGCGGTGCCTCCGGGCCGGCGGGCGTTTCCGTACCCGAACCGCCTCCGCAACCGGCGAGGCCCAGCATGGCAGCGCCCAGCAGGGCTGTCGCTGCTGTCTGTGTGATTTTCATGGGGCTTCCTTTGCCGTCTCCCGGGCGCTGCCCGGAGCGTGGTGCCGCGGGGCGCGGCCCGCTATTGGCAAAGACGCCGGCCGCGCCCACAATGGTTCAACGTTGGGCGAGGAAATCCCGTGGGCTGGATGAACCGGAACGCCGCCGCCGTCGTCGTACCCGGTAGAAAGCCGCGCGGGGACGTTCCGACCGCCGGTGAGGCGGCAGGGGCGCCGGCAGGGAGGAGGCGGCCGTGGCATTGGACGACGAGGCCGTGGCCCGCCTCTACCGCGACCATGCCACGGCGCTGCGACGGTTCGTGCGCGCCGCGACCTCCGACGCGGACCAGGTAGAGGACGTGGTGCAGGAGACGATCCTGCGGGTGTGGAAGCGCGGCCCGGACACCGACAACATGCGCGGCTACCTGTACCAAACCGCCCGGCACGTCATTATCGACGGCTACCGGCGCCGCACCCGGCGGCCGGGCGAGACCGGACTGGGCGAGGACGAGCCGGCCATCGAAGAAGACCAGGTGGAGCGGCTCCTGCTCCGTGTGGTCGTGGAGGAAGCCCTGGCACGGATCAGCCCCGACCACCGCAACATCATCCTCGCCCTGCACTACCAGCGGCTCACCTCGTCCGAAGCCGCCCGGTCGCTGGGCATTCCGCTGGGCACGGTGAAGTCGCGGGCGTTCTACGCGGCCAAGGCCCTGCGGGCCGTACTGGACGAGATGGGGGTGGGGCAGCCGTGAACACCAACGAGGAACAGCACCAACTGCTCGGCCTTTACATCCTGGGTGGGCTGGACCGCCGCGAACGGGCGGGCTTCGAAGAACACCTGGCCTCCTGCGCGGCGTGCCGCAGGGAAGCCGCCGAACTGGAATCGCTGCCCGACCTGCTGGACGCGCTGCCGCGCGACGCAGCGTTGGAGCTGGCGGCGCCGTCGCAGCATGAAGTCGAGGAACGCACCCGGGAACTGGTGGATGAACTGGCCAACCGGCGGCGGAAGGAACGACGGCGGTGGGCCGGGTTGGTGGCGGCCGTGGCGGGCGTCTGCCTGGTCGCCGGGGCGGCCATCGGACCGTTGCTGACCCAGCAGCAGCAGCAGCAGCCGACCGAGAGTTATGTGATGACTGCCGACGGCGGCCTGCAACTGGAGCTGGCGCTGGTACACAAGGCCTGGGGCACCGAGATGCAGGTAGCGGGGGAGCAGCTGCCCCGGGACGGCCTGCTCACGCTGTGGGTGACCGGAGACACCGGCTACACCTACCAGGTGGCCTCCTGGCAGGCGACGCCGGCGGGCCGCGCCACGCTCACCGCAGCCTGCGCCATGGACACCGACGAGATCGTCCAGGTGGAACTGCGCAACGGGGCGGACGCAACGCTGGCGGCCGTGGCCACGGACTGAGCAGAGCAGGCCCGAAAACCCGGTCCCTGCGGATCAGTTCCGGCGGTAGGCGAGGTCGAAGATCATCCGGCCTGCGTCGTGGGCCTTCTGCTCGAAGCTGGTCATGGTGCGGCCGTCGAAGCGGGGTGCCCAGCCGCCGTGCTCGTCCATGCCTTCACCGGTGCTGGCATTGCCGGTACTGACCGGGATCTTGCCTTCACGCACCGGGGCGCCGCCCACCACGCCTTCCACGCCGCTTTCCCAGACCTGGGTCAACGGGCTGTCCTTGCCGGTGCGCTCGCCGGCATGCAGGTTGCGGAAGTCCGGCGAGGCATCCGCGACGCGGCGCATCTGGATCGCGTAGTCGGACCAGTCGGTGGCCAGCCGCCAGATCCCGCCCGGCTGCAGGACGCGGGCGGCAAGGCCCGCGAAGCTCTCCTGCACCAGCCGGCGTTTGTGGTGGCGGGTCTTGTGCCACGGGTCGGGAAAGAACACCCAGAGTTCGGCCACCGAGGACTCGGGCAGCATGGTCGCGAGGGCGTCCGGGGCGTTGACCTGCGCCACACGCACGTTGGACAGGCCGTGCTGTCCGATCCGCAGCAGGGTCTGCGCCAGCCCCGGCCGGTAGACCTCCAGGGCCAGGAAGTTCCACTCCGGGTGCTGCTCCGCGGCATGGCAGACGGCCTCGCCCAGGCCGGAGCCGATCTCCACGACCAGGGGTGCCTCGCGTCCGTAAGCTGCCGCCGCATCAAAGACATAGTTGGGGTCCACGGTGGTGTCGCCGCCGTGTCGCGGGAGGTCCACGGCGAACTTCGGGCCGTATTCGTCCCAGGCCTGCTGGCGGCGGCCCTGCAGCCGTGAGCCGCGGCGCACAAAGCTGACCGGACGGGCGAGGTGGGTGGGCTGCGTGAGGCGCGCACCGTCGTCGTTCACGGAAAAATCAGGGGTGGGGGAGTCGCTGGTCATCCCCACCAGCGTATCGCCCGTGCGCGGGCGGCCCGGACGTGCTGTTAGACTGGTACCACTCGGAGGCGCAGTTTGACGCGTTTCCCTGCGTCGATGAACGCTTTCAATTGCACCGCCGCTATCCGTCTAACGACGTGACCGGACAGATCCGGGCGGTTGGCACTGTCTGATTTTTCTTCGGCGACCCTGGGCTAACCTGCCGCGGGGACACTGACCGGAAGACATTCGCACTTTCTTATGACTACTTTTGTTGCCCTTGGCGTGCCCAAGTCCCTTGCTTCGAAACTCGCTGCCGATGGCATTGAAGCTCCGTTCCCCATCCAGACCGAGACCCTGCCCGATACGCTGGCAGGCCGGGACGTGCTGGGCCGCGGCCGCACCGGCTCCGGCAAGACGCTGGCGTTCGCGCTGCCGCTGGTGGCCAGGCTCGCCGAGCGCGAAGCCGCCCATTTCCGCAAACCCGGACGCCCGCTGGGCCTGGTCTTGGCGCCGACCCGCGAACTGGCCACCCAGCTCAACAACACCATTGAGCCCCTGGCGACCGAGCTGGGCCTGAACACCACGGTGATCTACGGCGGCGTGTCGCAGCAACGCCAGGAAAAGGCGCTGCGCGCCGGCGTCGACATTGTGATTGCCTGCCCGGGCCGGCTCGAAGACCTGATGAAGCAGAAGATCATCACGCTGGAATCGGTGGAAATCACCGTCCTCGACGAGGCCGACCACATGGCCGACTTGGGCTTCCTGCCCGTGGTGAAGAAGCTGCTGGACACCACGCCGGCCGGCGGCCAGCGCATGCTGTTCTCCGCGACCTTGGACAACGGCGTGGACAAGCTCGTGCAGCGTTACCTGTCCAGCCCCCTGACCCACTCTGTGGACGACCCGCAGGCCGCGGTCACCACCATGGAACACCACGTGCTGGTGACCCGCGATGCCTCCGAAAAGAAGCAGGTGCTCAACCGGCTGGCCGCCGGTGCCGGGCGCCGCGTGCTGTTCACGCGCACCAAGCACCACGCCCGCAAGCTGGCCAAGGCCCTCACCGACGCCGGCATCCCGGCGGTGGACCTGCACGGCAACCTGTCGCAGAACGCCCGCGACCGCAACCTCGCAGAGTTCTCCTCCGGAAATGTGCGCGTGCTGGTCGCCACGGACGTGGCCGCCCGCGGCGTGCACGTGGACGACGTGGAACTGGTGATCCACGTGGATCCGCCCACCGAGCACAAGGCGTATCTGCACCGTTCCGGCCGTACCGCCCGCGCCGGTTCCGACGGTACCGTCGTGACCCTGGCGCTGCCGGAACAGCGGCTGGAAGTCGGCAAGCTGATGAAGGCCGCCGGTGTGGACGTAGCCTTCGAAAGCGTCACGGCTTCCTCTGAGCTGCTGGCGAACCTGGTGGGTGAGGTGGCCGCCCCCGTGGATCCGCAGTTGCGGGCCCAGCAGCAGGCAGCGAACCTGCCCCAGCGCGGCGGCGGCACCTCGACCGGCGCCAACGCCCAGCGCAAGCGGGCCATGCGGTCCGGCGGCCGCGGCGGACGGACCCGTTCCGGTGAAGCCCGTTCCGGTGAGGCCCGCCAGGCCTCCGGCGCCGCCCGCGCCGGCGGCCCGGAGAACGGCCAGCGCCAGCCGGCCCGCGGCGAAAACCGCGGCCAGGCCGGCCGGGACGTTGCCGCCCGCAGCCACGGCAGCCACCGCAGCGCCGCAGGTTCGGAGTCCGCCGGACGCCGCGGCCAGTCGGGCACCGCAGCAGGCGGCCGCGGCTCGGGGCCGGCACGTTCCGGCGGCCCGGCCCGAGCGGGCGGCGCACAGCGCACCGCCGGCGGTCCGCAGCGCTCCGCGGCCGGCACCCGGCCGGTCTTCCGGTCGGAGACTCCGGCGGCCGAGCGTCCGGCCCGCCGTGGCCCGCGCCGCGCCACTGCACCGGCTTCGCAGGAAAAGCGCCGGACAAGCTAAGCCGGGCGCACAGCCGAACGCCGCAGGGCGGCCCCCTCCGTACGGAAGGGGCCGCCCTGCGGCCTTTTTGCGTCCGGAGAGGGCGAGGTCCCGTAGTGCTGCTGCCGCGATCCTTCCCCCCCCCCCCCGGTCGCGAGGTCCACGGTTTCCGTCCAAACGACAAACAGGGGGACACTCAGGGGGATCCCGTATGGCGGCCGACCGCCTCACTGGCCAGAATGGTGGGATGAAGGCACTTCTGAACGTTATCTGGCTCCTGTTCGGCGGCATCTGGCTGGCGCTGGGCTACTTCCTGGCCGGCATCGTCTGCTGCCTGCTGATCGTGACGATCCCCTTTGGCATCGCCTCGTTCCGGATCGCGGGCTACGCGTTGTGGCCGTTCGGCCGCATGGTGGTGGACCGCGGCGGGCGCACCTACTTCATGTCCACCGTGGGGAACATCATCTGGTTGCTGGTCGCCGGCATCTGGATCGCGATCGGGCATGTGCTGACCGCCGTGGCGCAGGCAATCACCATCATCGGTATTCCGCTGGCGATCGCGAACCTCAAGATGATTCCGGTGTCGCTGACGCCGCTGGGCAAGGAGATCGTGTCCACCGACCGCGCGTTCCCGGGGTATGTTCCCGGCTATCAGCCGGGCGCCGTTACGTGGCGCTGACCGGCCGAGGATGTTGACCGGCCGAGCTTGTTGGCCGGCGGTCCCAGGGCGGGCTACTCGATCTGCAGGCGGCGGCTGTCACTGAGCCCCGGAATGCGGCGGGCTGAAGCCGGCACCACAAAACGCCGTCCGGTGACCACCGTGGGAACGATGCGGACGAAGTTGTTCTTTTCGCCCGACTGCCACGGGAACAGCGGCAGCATGGCCGATTCCAGGACTTCCTCAATGGTGTCCATCCGCTCGGCGCTGCCGCGCGCCACTGCGCTCCAGGCGACGCCCGTGGTCGGATCAAAGCCGTCCACCTCCAGAACCACTTCGCCGGCAAGGGCGGCATCGAGCTTGGTGCCCGGGGCGGAGCGGAACACGATGCTGCCGTTGTCCACGACGTAATTGACCGGAAAGATCTCCGGGTGGGAATCGACGACGACCCCGAGCCGGCCGAAGTCGGCGCTGCGGAACAATTTCCAGCAATCGGCCACAGGCAGCTGTGTCGTCGATGAAGGCAGCTCGTTCGCGGCGGTCATGGTTTCAGTCTATTGATGCCGCAGCGGCGGGGATAGGGTGCGCATCGCGCCCGCCACGCGCCGCTGCGGGCCGCTGCAGCGGCCCGAAATACACGCGCCGATGTGGTGCAATGCGTCCCATTATGTGTTGCAATTACCACACGAGCCGCACGCGGCTGAAGGGGACGGCCAGGCGCATCCATCTGGCTTTTGGGGAGGGCAGTGCCTGTGCCAGAGGAGGAGCGCTGCCATGTCCGAACTATCTCCTGATCTATCCGGCGAGTGGCGGTTCGATCCGGCGCATACGCGGATTGGATTTTCCACCCGCCATGCCATGGTGACCAAAGTCCGGGGTGCGTTCAACGACGTGGAAGGCATCATCCAGGCCGACGTGGACAACCCGGCGAATTCGTCGGTCAAGGTCACGATCAAGGTTGCCAGCATCGATACCCGCAGCCCGCAACGCGACGAGCATCTGCGCACCAACGACTTCTTCGATGCGCCGAACTACCCGGAGATCACATTCGTCAGCACCCGCATCGACCAGGTGGAAAGCGCAAACTTCATTGTGAACGGCGACCTGACCATCCGGGGCATCACCAAGCAGGTAGCGGTTCCGATTGACTTCATCGGCGTGGAGCGGGACCCGGGCGGGCAGCTCCGGGCCGGCTTTGAAGGCTCCCGGCGCATCGACCGGCAGGAGTTCGGCGTCAAATGGAACACGGCACTGGACTCGGGCGGCATGCTGGTCTCGGACCGCGTGATGCTGGAGTTCGAGGTCTCAGCCGTCAAGGTCGAGGACACAGCCGCGCAGTAAGCAACCGGCGCGATCGGATAATCCGCCCGCACTCAGTTCCCGGCCTGGTAGACCGACACCAGTGCCGCGAAACCGCGCCCGCTGACCTCGGCAGTCCCTGAGCCGACCACGGTGTCGTAGGTATCCAGTGGCCGGGCCGTGCCGTCCGCCGTCGCCTGTGCCTGGCCCTGCAGCAGCACCAGGAACTGTCCGTCGGCCAGCTGCAGCGGCTGTTTCTTGGACAGCTCGACGATCAGCAGGCCGGCGCCCCAGGCCCCGCGGCGGGTCATGACGTTCAGCGCGCGGCACGGTCCCGTGGGCAGGCTGCAGTCCGTGCTGCTCCCGCCGTCGAAGCGGAAGGGGCGGTAGCGTTCCATCCGGTGCTGGCTGCCGTCTACGGTCAGGAAGGCGACGTCGCCGTCCACGACGGTGAATATCCGGTCCACGCCCGGGTATTCGGAGAAGCTGCCGTCCGACGTGATGTCGGCCAGGCTCAACCGCCAGCCGGGGAACCCGTCCGGGCCGACGTCACCGGCCGCCAGATCCCTGGTCACGCCGCCGCCGTTCCGCCACCGCTGTTCCTTCAGCGCGGCTGCGCGAATGATCTCCATGGGACTCCTTGACCGGATGTTAAAGCTGCCGGTCCCAGTTCAACACATAAGCGTCCTGGTAACCGTCCGCGCCGCTGACCGCCGCGGCCGCGTTCCGTTCGAAGCCCAGCGACTGGACGATGCGCAGCGACGCGGTGTTGGCCGGATGGACCAGCGCCAGGATCGGCGGCAGTTCCAAGAACTCGTTGACATGGGCGACGACGGCGGCCACCGCCTCGCGCCCGTAACCGCGGTGCCACAAGGCGGGGTCGAAACGGTAGTAGAGACTGAGCACCGGGCGGCCGTACAGCGCCACGTGCTTGACCCCGGCAAAGCCGATGGGGTCTTCGCGGCCGGGCAGGCGGACGGCGAAGTAGCCAACCCCGTGGTCCTCCCACTGCGCTTCCCAACGCTGGAAAAGGCCCTCGGCCTCCTCGTTCCAGATCAGCGCGTCGGAAGGATTGAACCGCGTGGTGCGCCGGTCGGAGAGGATCCGGAACATGGCGCTGATGTCCTCCGGCGTCGGCTGGTTCAGTAGCAACCGGGCGGTCTCCAGCATGGTTTCCGTCGTGGCCACCTCCGTCCTGCTTCCCGCACGTCCCCGATACAGCCTATTCGCCGGACGCCCTTCCGGGCAGGCCGCCGGAGCGACAAGATGGTTCGTGGGCAAGCAGGCTCCGCAACCTGTGGATAACTTTACTTCCAAACTTGAGTGAGGTAGACTCAACTTAGTTTTCAGGCCAGCACTGAGGGGCTGGCCAGAACCATTCCGGAGCGAACGGAGACAAGAATTGGACGCTAAATTCACCACCAAGAGCCAGGAAGCGCTGTCCGCTGCGGCCATGAACGCCTCGACGGCGGGCAATCCGCAGATCGAGCCCGCCCACCTGCTCAAGGCCCTGATGGACCAGCGCGACGGCGTGGCCGTTGCCGTGCTGAAGTCCGCCGGGGCCGATCCGGACTCGGTGAGTGTCCAGGCGAGCACCGCGATCAAGGCGCTGCCGGCGTCATCGGGCTCCTCCGTGGCGCAGGCGCAGTACTCCCGGGGACTCCTCAAGGCGGTCCAGATCGCTCGGCAGGAGTCGGAGAAGTGGGGGGATACCTATGTGTCCACCGAATTTCTGCTGCTGGGCCTCGCGGCGGACAGCGCCGCCGTCGGAAAGATTTTGCGCGACGCCGGCGCCTCCCATGAGGCGCTCCTCGCTGCCCTGCCGGGCGTGCGCGGCGACCGGAAGGTCACCAGCGCCGATCCGGAGAACACGTTCCAGGCGCTGGAGAAGTTCGGCACCGACCTGACCGCCATCGCGCGTGCCGGGAAGCTGGATCCGGTGATCGGCCGGGACGCGGAAATCCGCCGCGTGGTACAGGTGCTCTCGCGCCGCACCAAGAACAACCCCGTGCTGATCGGCGAACCCGGGGTCGGCAAGACCGCCGTCGTGGAGGGCCTGGCCCAGCGGATGGTGGCCGGCGATGTGCCCGAATCGCTGCGCGGCAAGACGCTGATGTCGCTGGACCTCGCGGCCATGGTTGCCGGCGCCAAGTACCGGGGCGAGTTCGAGGAACGGCTGAAGGCCGTGCTGGAAGAGATCAAGAACTCGGACGGGCAGATCGTCACCTTCATCGACGAGCTGCATACCGTCGTCGGCGCGGGCGCCTCCGAAGGGTCGATGGATGCCGGCAACATGCTCAAGCCGATGCTGGCCCGCGGCGAGTTGCGGCTGATTGGCGCCACCACGCTGGACGAGTACCGCGAGAACATCGAAAAGGATCCGGCGCTGGAACGGCGCTTTCAGCAGGTTTATGTGGGGGAGCCGAGCGTCGAGGACACCATCGGCATCCTGCGCGGACTCAAGGAGCGCTACGAAGCGCACCACAAGGTGTCGATCGGGGACTCTGCCCTGGTGGCCGCCGCCACGCTGTCCAACCGCTACATCTCCGGCCGGCAGCTGCCGGACAAGGCCATCGACCTGGTGGACGAGGCCGCCTCCCGGCTGCGGATGGAGATCGATTCGGCGCCCGAGGAGATCGACCAGCTGCGCCGCGCCGTCGACCGCCTCACCATGGAAGAACTGGCGCTGGCCAACGAGACGGACGCAGCCTCCCGGGAACGGCTCGAGGCGCTGCGGGCGGACATGGCAGACAAGAAGGAGCAGCTGGCGGCCCTGAACACCCGGTGGGAGGCGGAGAAGGCCGGGCTGAACAAGGTGGGCGACCTGAAGGCCAAGCTGGACGAGCTGCGCTCGCAGGCGGACAAGTCCCAGCGCGAGGGCGACCTGGCCGAGGCCTCCCGGATCCTCTACGGGGAGATCCCGACGCTGGAAAAGGAGCTGGCCCAGGCACAGGCAGCCGAGGAGCAGGGCGGCGCCGGCCGGGACCAGATGGTTTCCGAAGAGGTGACCGCCGACGACATTGCCGAGGTCATCTCCGCGTGGACCGGCATCCCCGCCGGCCGCATGCTGCAGGGCGAAAGCCAGAAGCTGCTGCAGATGGAGGAGTTCATCGGCTCGCGGCTGGTCGGCCAGTCCAAAGCCGTTGCCTCGGTCTCCGACGCGGTACGGCGCGCCCGGGCGGGCATCAGCGACCCGGACCGGCCCACCGGCTCGTTCCTCTTCCTGGGCCCCACCGGCGTGGGCAAGACCGAGCTCGCCAAGGCGCTGGCGGACTTCCTGTTCGACGACGAACGGGCCATGGTCCGGATCGACATGAGCGAGTATTCGGAAAAGCATTCCGTTTCGCGCCTGGTCGGTGCCCCTCCGGGCTACGTGGGCTACGAAGAAGGCGGGCAGCTGACCGAGGCCGTCCGCCGCCGCCCGTACTCCGTGGTGCTGCTGGACGAGGTGGAAAAGGCCCATCCCGAGGCCTTCGACATCCTCCTGCAGGTGCTCGACGACGGACGCCTCACCGACGGGCAGGGCCGCACCGTGGACTTCCGCAATGTGATCCTGGTGCTGACCTCCAACCTCGGCTCGCAGTTCCTCGTGGACCAGACGATGGACGCGGACAAGAAGCGCGAAGCAGTGCTGAACGTGGTGAACGCCAGCTTCAAACCGGAGTTCCTCAACCGGCTGGATGACGTGATCGTCTTCGACCCGCTGAGCATCGAAGAACTGTCCCGCATCGTGGATCTGCAGGTGGCGTCGCTGGCTGCGCGGCTGGCCGAACGCCGGTTGACCCTCGAGGTCACGGACGCGGCCCGCGAATGGCTGGCCCTGACCGGCTTCGATCCCGCCTACGGGGCCCGGCCGCTGCGGCGGCTGGTCCAGCGCGAGATCGGCGACAAGCTGGCCCGCGGCCTGCTCGCGGGCGCGATCAGCGACGGCGACACCGTGCTGGTGGATGTACCGGAGATCGACGTCGACGGCGGGGCCGGCGGCCTCACCGTCCAGTCGAAGGTTGGCGCGGTCCGGGGCAGCTGACCCCGAGCCTCGGCCGAGTCCCCCAAAGGAAGTCCGGCGGCCCCGCACAGCGGCGGCCGCCGGACTATTTCATCCCCGGGTCACTGGTCGACGAGCGATCCGGTGATGTCCTGGCCCTCCTCGGCGATCTTGAAGCAGTCGATCCTGCGGTCGCCCTGCGCCCACGTCTCCTTCGAAGGCATGCCGTAGGAGTCCTTGAGATCCGGCTGGTCCGCCGCGGAGTCGTTCAGGGCGACGGCGGTGCAGACCTCCTGCGCCTTGATGTTCAGTTCGTCGGCGCCCGGGAACTCTTCGTCGTCCCCGTAGGAGAAGGTGCCGACCAGCTGCGCCGTATGCGGCGTGTCGCAGGTGACGACCGTCGCTTCTCGCATCACGGCTTCGAATTCGGTGAAGCATTGGCCCTGCTGGAAATCGAACGGCGAGACGTTCTCCGCCACGACGCCGTCCCCGTTGGGCGTCTGTGCGGCGGTTTGCGACGACGCGGGACTGGCCGCCCCGCCGGCGGGCGAGCCGCTGGTCAGGCTGGAAACGATCATGGCGATAATCACGATGGCCACGATGACGACCGCGCCGATGATGACCAGCGGCTTCCAGTCCATTTTCCGCGCCGGGCCCGCGGCGGGATCGCCGGCGTCGTCGCCACCGGCGCCGTTGCGGCGCAGGCCGTTGGCCGCGGTGGTATACCACTTCTTCTCCGGCGCGGAGCCGTCGGTGCCGGGCCGCGCGGAGTCCCAATCCGACGGCGGGACAGCTGGAGCCGGCGACGCCGGTGCCCCCGCTCCGGCGGCGGCCCCATGGGCAGGGGTCCGAGGCGCCGCTGGCTCCGAGGTTTTCGGTGCGCCGGCGTCGTGGGCAGGGGTCGAGGAGGTGTCGGGCTGCGAGGTGTCCGCCGGGCCGGTGACAGGGGTGGCCGGCGCACCGCAAGCCGCGTCTCGGTCGCCGGCTGCTGCACTGTCCGCCGGGACGTGATCGCCCGCGGGTGCTCCCGCAGGCGCGGTGCCGCGGGCCTTGATGGCAGGGTCCTCGCGGGTGCCGCCCACCAGTTGGCCGGCGGCGTCGGCTTCCTTCTCCACCTCTTCGGCTTCGGCGGCAGCCTTGGCCAGGTCGGCCTCGGCCGCGGCATCCTCACTGATGCGGGCCGGGCCCAGTGTCGGCTCGGCCAGCTCTACCTCGTCGGCGCTGACGCGCAGGCTGGGATCGGATACCTCGAGGTCCTCGGGGCGCTCCAGCGGGGGCCTCCCGTCGTCGTCAGGCCGTTTGTCCTGTTCGCTCATGGGGAAACTTGCCTTCCGTGCGTGTTGTCCTCCGGCGGGAGGGGAGAACCGGTCCACGATGACTTTAGCCAACAATCGCGCGTCGCCGCACGATTTCGTCGTATCGGCGACCGGGAGGCCGCCTCGCGGCCACTGTTCGCCTGCCACGAGCGGTCGGGAAAACCATGTACCCTATAGGTACGACAGAATTGATCAATTATTCCGGGGCCTCGTGCGCTAGTCGTGCGACCACTTCCGGATCGACGTACAAAGGGGGTCACGCCATGGGGCGCGGCCGTCAGAAGGCAAAAGCAACCAGGCAGGCCCGGGACATGAAGTATTTCAGCCCGGCCACTGACCTGACTGCTCTCCAGCGCGAACTCGGCGCTGCGAAACGCCATAACTCCGACACGTTTTCCGAGGAGCCATATGAGCCGGACTACTCGGACTACGAGGACAAGTACGCAGATCAATACGACGACGACGAAGGTCGCGGCAGCCGCAGCGTAGGTTAGCCGGCTTCGGTCATTTCCTCCCGAACGGGAGTCTTCCGCCTGCAGCACGTCCCGTGCGCCGATCCTTGTTGACCGCACAGCGGCATGGCAAGCCGCCCCGTCATGCTTCCACCATGACGGGGAACACGCTCATGCCCGCGCGGCGGACAAGCCTTCCACCCTGGCGGTGACAGGCCTTAGAGTTCCTGCAGCAGGATGGGATCGGTGGTCGGCTGGGGCGAGCCCCCGGCTGGTTCTACCGTGAGGCCCACGTGGGTCGCGCCTGAAATGTCCTCCAGCATGTTCATGCTGGTTTGCCCCGTGGCTTGGATAAGACCTGCAGGTATGGCCCCCTCGGCGGAAATCAGCCACAGTTCGTAGGTGCGGTCCTCCGCCAGCGCAGGCAGGCCTTCGGTGATCACCGCTGCTTTGCCGCTCTGGGCCGAGACCGCGATGTTGACCACCGCACCATCCGGCAAGCGGCCCGGTATCACCTTTGCATCCCGGGCCATCAGGACGGACAGGACTTCAGCCTGCTGGTCGGCGAGAGCCTGCAGGTGCTGCTCGGTCCGTGCCTGGTCATTCGCCAGGCCCACGGCCCAGCCGCCCAGGGCAGCCGCGGTGACCAGCAGGATGCCCGCCGCTGCGCCCAGCCAGAGCACCGCCGTCGTACTCCCGGGCGCAGCCTTTTCGCGGCCGGCGCCGGTTTCCCCGGCCTTCCGTCGGTCACCGAGGTCCGTCACGACCTCATTTACCGGCAGCTGCCGGGTGTTCCGGATGGAGGACATGACCTTGTCCTTGAGCTCCGGCGGTGGGGCCACGGCCGGAGTGCCGTAGGCCAGCAGGGCCGCGGTCTCGCTGAGGCCGCGCACCTCCTCGCGGCTGTCCTCGTTGAACAGCGCGTGGCGTTCGAAGGCCGCGCGCTCGTCGTCGTCCAAGGCGTTGAGGGCGTACGCGCCGGTCAACAGATGCAACTGCTCGTCCATCACGCCACTCCCAACTTGTCCCGTAAGCGGATCATTCCGTCCCGGATCCGCGTCTTCACTGTTCCCACCGGAATATGCAGCATGGTGGCCACCTCCCGGTGCGTATGGCCGCCGTAGTAAGCCAGCTTGATGGCTTCGCGCTGGTTGTCCGTCAGCGCATCAAGCGCCTTGGCTACACGTTCAGACTCGAGCCGAAGTTCCACCGTACTGGCGACGTCATCGTAGCTCGCCTGGTATTCCTTGACCCCTTGCCGCAGGTCCCGGTCTGCGCTGGCCTGGCTGGAGCGGACCCGATCCACGGCCCGCCGGTGTGCGATCACCAATATCCACGAGAGGGCCTTGCCCCGATCGGCATCGAATCGTCCGGCCTGCTGCCAGACCTCCACGAAGACTTCCTGGGCAACCTCCTCGCTTTGGGCGGGGTCGCGGACCACGCGCCGCACCAGGCCGAAGATCGTGGGCGCCACGGCATCGTAGAGTGCCTCGAAAGCGGCTTCATCGCCCAGTGCCACGCGGCGGATGAGTTCCTCCTCCGTCGCTGGTCCGGCCGACTCCACCGACCGCAGCCATGGCAATCGCATGGGGTCAAGGTTCTCACGTCCGCCCGCCACGGTGCACCTCCTGACTCCTGGTTTCGGCAGATTATGCCCTGCTGCAGCCGCCTGCTGTTGCCTGGCCAAGGTACGACGGCGGCTTCGGGCCGCCGTCGTACCTTCCCCATCACTCCCCTAAGGGGAGGGCATCGGCCTACTTGGCCGGCGGCATCAGCACCGAGTCGATCAAGTAGACGGTGGCGTTCGCGGTCTGTACGCCGCCGCAAACCACCATGGCGTCGTTGACCATCAGTTCATCGCCGCTGCCGGTCACCTCCAAGGAACCGCCCTGCACGGTGGCGTGCTCGCCGGCGATGTCTTCCGGCGCCAACTGGCCTTCCACCACGTGGTAGGTCAGGATGCTGGTCAACATGTCCGCATCCGCCTTGAGCGTGTCCACCGTTTCGGCGGGAATCTCCTCGAAGGCGGCGTCCACCGGCGCGAAGACGGTGAATTCACCGCTGTTCAGCGTGTCCACCAGATCCACGTCGGGATTAAGCTTGCCGGAGACGGCAGCCGTGAGTTGGGTCAGGATTGGATTGTTGGAGGCGGCGACTGCGACGGGATCGGCGGCCATTCCTTCCACCGAGCCGGCGCCGTCGGGAACCTGTGCTGCGTAGTCGGCGCAGCCGGGTCCGACCAGGTTCGCCATCGGGTCTCCCGTGTCGGTGCCGGAATCCTCCGGCGCCATCGACTCGGTTGTCATGGAGTCGGGGCCGTTGGTCTCTTCGCTGGCGGCGCCGGGAGCATCCGTCTCACCGGAACCGCCGCAGGCGGCCAGTCCCAAGCCTGCAACCGCTACGAGTCCCAGTGCTGCAAACGTCCTGTTGGTGTTCTTCAACATCGCTTTTCTCCTTACCGGGTCGGCGGCAGCTGCCGCCCTGTCCCGGCGGTGAAACCCTCCGGGCTGTCGTCAAGTATTCGGAACGGGACCGGGGCCGGATTGGATATTGAGGAAAAGTTTTCGGCAGGGCAGGGCTCAGGGCTCGACGGTGACGGAGATGGAATGCCAGCCGGAGGCGCCGTTCGGGATGGGGTCTGCCCGTTCCGGGGTCTGCAGCCCCTCGGCGGAATCGTAGGCACGCACCCGCAGGTAATGCTGGCCGGACACCGCCTCCCAGTTAAAGGACCACTGACGCCACGTGTCGACGGTGGCTTCGGCGGCGAGGACGGCCTTCCGCCAGGGTCCGTCATCCACCTGGATTTCAACGCGGTCAATGCCCCGCTGTTGGGCCCAGGCCGTTCCGCCCACTGCCACCTTGCCGGCCGGCACACGGGCGAACGGCCGCGGTGCCTCGATCCGTGACGCCGTCTTGATCGGCGCGCGCTCGGACCACCCGCGGTCCGTCCAGTAGGCGGTCTTGTCCTGGAACCGGGTGACCTCCAGATCCACAACCCATTTGGTGGCCGACACGAAACCGTAGAGACCCGGGACCACCATGCGCACCGGAAAACCGTGCTCCAAAGGCAGCGGCTCGCCGTTCATGCCGACGGCCAGCAGGGCATCGCGGCCGTCCGTCAGCGCTTCCAGCGGAGTGGAGGCGCTGAAGCCATCGGCGCTGGTCGAGAGCACCATATCGGCGCCGGGCAGCGGACGTGCCCGGTCCAGTAGCTGAGCCAGGGGGTAGCCGAGCCACGTGGCGTTGCCGGCCAGCTCGCCGCCCACCGCGTTGGAGACGCAGGTCAACGTCACCCGCGATTCGACGAGGCGGGAGGCCAGCAGTTCGGCGAAGGACAGGGTGAACTCCTCTTCCACCATGCCATGGACCCGCAGCTGCCAGGCCGCCGGGTCCACTTCCGGTACCGCCAGCGCGGTGTCGATCCGATAGAAATCAGCGTTCGGCGTCACGAAGGGGACGACGCCCTGCACCGGTGCCTGCACTCCCGGCGGCAGGGCTTCCGCGGGGAGCGCAGGGGCCGGCAGGCGCAAGGCACGGCGGATCTCCTGGACGCCCCCGCGCACTCCCTTGAGCGCCGCGCCGCCGGCTGCCATGACGGCAGCGCCCACGCTGAGGACGGCGGCGGCGGCAAAGAAGGAGCGCCGGGAGGGCGGCAGTCCGCTACCCGGACCAGTCACGGAGGATTGCGGTGAAAGCCGGTGCACCAGCAGTCGGAGCGCGGCCAGCCCGGCCACGGTTCCTGCCGCCGTCGGCAGCAGATCGGGGAGTTCGGCGCCCGAACGGGTGATCACTGCCAGCGAGATCACGCCGCCCAGCAGCAGCACGGCGGCGGCGCCGTCCCGCCAGCGGCGCCGGGCGAGCAGCCCGACCGCGGCGGCCAGGACGGCCATCACGGTAGCCATCGCCACGATCAGGACGGTCTTGTCAGCCGTGCCAAAGGTGTCCACAGCGAAATTCTTTAGCCACGTTGGCGTGAAATCGATAAACGCTGCTCCCACGGCGACCAAGGGAGAAGCAGCGGGGCGGAACCACGTGCCCACCAGCTGTGCGGTGCCCAGCAGGATGCTGGCGGCAACGATTCCCGCGGTGGCCGCCGGGATGGATCGGGGCAACAGTTTGAGAGTCTTCACACCTCGTATTCGGAGCCGGGGCCGGCGCGTATTGGTCCGGCGCCGCAACCGCCCTGATCCATCCTGCGTTTGCTCCGACTCGGTGTCAGGCCGCCGGCCTAGCGTGTCCGTCCCAAACGGCGACGACCCTCCGGTTCTTCGGATCTCCATCGGGGCGCATGTCCACCAGGGCCGCCTGGCCAACGTGGACTGTGTCGCCGGCGTGGAGGCGGCCTTCTGCCTGATGGCTGACGTGCGGGCGGAAGTTCTCCCGCAGGTGGTGCGGACTCAGCAGGTGGACCTCATCACCCAACGCGTCGAGCAGGCTGTCGTGCAGCAACTGCAGCCGTGGTTCCGGCTCTACCAGCGAGACCGGCACGGATCCGCCCCGCCCGAAGAACGCGTCGGCGCCGATGCGCACGTCAAACCCCAGGCAGCCGGAGAGCGCCGGGCCAACGAGCCCGCCGACGGCCTCGGCCGGCTCCCGGGTATCGAAGCGGGCCAGCGTGATGTGCAGCGGCCACTGGCTGCGCGGGAACAGGTAGCCGGCGCTGACCGGCCTCACGAACGCCACCACTACATACGCACCCATCCGCCCAGTGTGCCACCGGGACCGGCGGGTGGGTATGCGGGAAACAAAGCCGCCCCTGCACCGGCGCGTTCGCGGTGCAGGGGCGGTCCGGTGTCCGGGCGGGCCTAGGCGTAGGAGTTCACCAAGTGGACGGCACCGCCGTCGACGCCCTTGGCGCCCTGGACAAAGTCGATGCCGCCCAGGGCCGGGTCAGCGGGACCCACCTGTCCCATCACCCACGCGGGCACGCCGCGCTCGTTCAGGCGCTGCACGGCGGCATCGGCACTGGCGCCGTCCACAATGGCAACCATGCCGACGCCGAGGTTCAGCGTCCGTTCCAGGTCGGCCTGCGGGACGTTGCCCAGCTCGCCGATGAGCTTGAAGATGGCCGGCAGCTCCCAGGTGGAACGGTCTACCGTGGCCATGAGTCCCTGCGGCAGCACGCGCGCGAGGTTCGCGGCCAGGCCGCCGCCGGTAACGTGGCTGAAGCCGTGGACGCCGGCAGCTTCGTAGCGGGCCAGATCCAGGCAGTCCGCCGCGTAGACGCGGGTGGGCTCCAGGAGTTCCTCGCCCAGCGTCCGGCCGAACTCGCTGACCTGCCGGTCCAGCGCCCAGCCGGCATGGTTGATCACGCGGCGAACCAGGGAATACCCGTTGGAATGGATGCCGGAGGAGGCCATGCCGATGACGACGTCCCCGTCCTTGACCCGCTCCGGGCCCAGCAGGTCGTCGGCTTCGACCAGGCCGGTAGCGGCGCCGGCAACGTCGTACTCGTGTTCGCCCAGCAGGCCCGGGTGCTCGGCGGTCTCCCCGCCCACCAGTGCGGTGCCTGCCACCTCGCAGGCGGCGGCGATGCCGCGCACGATGTCTGCGATCCGCTCCGGAACTACCTTGCCGCAGGCGATGTAGTCGGTCATGAACAGCGGCTCTGCCCCGACCACCACGATGTCGTCCACCACCATGCCGACCAGGTCGAAACCGATGGTGTCGTGGATGTCCATGGCCTGGGCGATGGCCACCTTGGTGCCCACCCCGTCTGTGGAGGTGGCCAGCAGGGGCTTGCGGTACTTCAGCAGTGCCGAAACGTCGTACAGGCCGGCGAAACCGCCGACCCCGCCGATGACATTGGCGTTGTGAGTGGCCTTGATGGCCCCCTTCATCAGTTCGACGGCCTTGTCGCCTGCCTCTACGTCGACGCCGGCGCTGGCGTAGGTGATCTGGCCCTGTTCGGGGGAGGTCATACTCGCTCTTTCTTGTCGTCGGCGGTCAGGAGCTTCTCCAGTTCCGAATCCGGCCCGGGGTCGCACGAGCCGTGTTCCTGTTCTGCGTCGCTGCGTTCCAGCAGGTTCTTGCCCAAGCGGTCCGCGGACGGCAGCTCGATCGGGTACTCGCCGGTGAAACACGCGGTGCACAGCCGCTCGCGGGGCTGTTCGGTCGCCTCGATCATGCCCTCTTCGGAGATGTACCCCAGGCTGTCGGCGCCGAGTGACGCCCTGACATCTTCGACCCCGATGCCGTTGGCGATCAGCTCGGCCCGGTTGGCGAAGTCGATGCCGTAAAAGCACGGCCACTTGATGGGCGGGGACGAGATGCGCACATGCACCTCGGCGGCCCCGGCTTCCCGCAGCATCCGGACCAGGGCCCGCTGGGTGTTGCCGCGGACGATCGAATCGTCGATCACCACCAGCCGCTTGCCCTGCACCACTGACCGCAGCGGGTTCAGCTTCAACCGGATGCCGAGCTTGCGGATGGTCTGGCTGGGCTGGATGAAGGTCCGGCCCACATAGGCGTTCTTGACCAGCCCCTGGCCATAGGGAATGCCCGACGCCTCGGCGTAGCCGATGGCAGCCGGTGTTCCGGATTCCGGCGTCGGAATCACCAGGTCGGCCTCGGCCGGGTGCTCCTTGGCGAGCTTCCGGCCCATCTCCACGCGGGCCGCGTGGATGCTGCGGCCGTTGATGGAGGTGTCCGGGCGAGCCAGGTAGACGTATTCAAAGACGCACCCGGCAGGCTTTTTCTCGGCAAAGCGCTGGGAGCGCAGACCGTTCTCGTCGATGGCAATGAATTCGCCGGGTTCGACTTCGCGGACGAAGGATGCGCCCACGATGTCCAGCGCAGCAGTCTCGGAAGCGACCACCCAGCCGCGCTCCAGCCGGCCCAGCACCAGCGGGCGGACCCCGGCCGGGTCGCGGGCGGCGTACAGCGTGCCTTCGTCCATGAAGGTGAAGCAGAAAGCGCCGCGCAGCTTGGGCAGCAGCTCCAGGGAACGCTCCTCGAGGGTCTGTCCCTCCTCGCCGGCCATGAGCGCGGTGACCAGCGCGGTGTCCGTGGTGTTGCCTTGGGCCAGTTCGCCGCGGTCGGGCTTGCCGAACTTCTCCAGAACCTTCTCGTACAGTTCCGCGGAGTTGGTCAGGTTGCCGTTGTGGGCCAGCGCCACGGTGCCGGTGGCGGTGGCGCCCAGCGTCGGCTGCGCGTTCGCCCAGGTGGAGCCGCCGGTGGTGGAGTAGCGGCAATGGCCGACGGCGATGTGCCCGCTCAGCGTGTTCAGTGTGGTTTCGTCGAAGACCTGGGAGACCAGGCCCATGTCCTTGTAGACATTGATGCGTTTGCCGTCGCTGGTGGCAATACCGGCGGACTCCTGTCCGCGGTGTTGCAGGGCGTACAGGCCGTAGTAGGTCAGTTTTGCAACTTCTTCTCCGGGTGCCCAGACGCCGAAAACGCCACAGGCGTCCTGGGGTCCCTTTTCGCCGGGGAGAAGTTCATGGGAGAGTTTTCCGTCACCGCGTGCCACCCGCCTATTCTCTCATGCGCCCGGCGCGCGGCCTCACCGAGGTGACGGGCATTACGGGCGCCCGCCGGCAGGTTACGCCGTGCGTTCGCCCTCGGCGTCGCCGTCGGTTTCGCCGTCCCGTTCGCGGGTGATGGCGGTGCTTCCGGCCCGGTCACCGGGCGTCTCCGGAAGGTCGGCGGGGCCCGAGGGATCCGCTGCGGGGTCCGCCGAATCTTCCTGCCCCGGTTCGGCAACCGCCGTCACGTGCTTCGCGCGCTTGACGCTGGCCCGGTCGATCAGCAGGAACAGCAGCGATCCCACCAGGATGCCGCCCAAGGCAAACAGCACGGCCAGGAAGGCGAAAACGGTGCCGCGGGTGAACTCCTCGTTCTCCGGCCCGGTGTAAGCGGACACGGCGGCCAGCACGACGCCCAGCACGGCCCAGACAAAGATGAAGGGCGCAAACTTCGGCGCCCGGCGAACGGTGACGTCGCGGCGCTCCGGCTCGATGGGTCTGCGGTCGCGAGCCGGTTCTTGCTCAGAAGTCATACATTCCAGCCTACCGGGCGAAGAGCGGCAGCCTGTCCGCCAGTTCGGCCCGCAGCCCGGAGGCCGCCACCTTGCCCTCGGCGACGGCGGCGTCCCACCCGAGCGCGCCCGTCACGAGGGCCAACCAGGTGGCGGGGTCGGTTTCCACCACGTTCGGCGGTGTGCCCCGGGTGTGCCGGGGGCCCTCGATGCACTGGGCGACGCCGAACGGCGGCACCCGCACCTCCACGCTGTTGCCGGGGGCACGCTCGGCCAGTTCCTCCAAGGCGTACCGCACCGCCGTGGCAGTGGTCTTCCGGTCCGTGGCCCCGCCCCGCCACGCACCCAGGGCGGCGGTGCCCTCCTGAGCCGGGATCCGGCGTCGTACTCCCATCAAAAGGTCCTTCCTCGCTCAGTCCAGCAGCGCGACCATGGGCGGTGCCAGCCGCAACCGGCCGACGGGCTGGCCGCCGCCCAGCACCGGCTTGACCACGTCCTCCAGCACCGCGCCGACCTTCTCCACGTCGACGGCGCCGCAGGCGGCCAGCAGGGTCAGCGCAATCAGCGACGCGGCACGGCCGCTGCCGTCCAGGATCTTCACCGCCACCGAGACGCCGCGGGGTGCGCCCATCACGATCACGCCCTCGGCGCCGGACTTGGCAACGACCCCCAACTCCTCCATCACCACGGTGTTTTCCTGGCCCCAGCCGTGCACCGCCCACGGGTAGTCCAGCATGGCGGTGGCGATAGTGGCGGCGCGGGCATCGGCGTTCTTGTCCGCCGGCGCCTTCGCCAGCTTCCCGACGGCCCGGGCCAGGCCGGTCAACGACACCGCGGGTGCCGGGGCGCCGCAGCCGTCGACGGCGATGTGCTCGATCTTTTCCTCGGCGTACTCCTCGATCACTTCCATCACGCGGCGCTGGAGGGGGTGGTTCGGTTCCAGGTAGGTGTGGGTGTTCCAGCCGTTCTCCACGCAGGCCCAGAGGAAGGCGGCGTGCTTGCCGGAGCAGTTGAAGGACAGCCGCTGCTGGCCGCGTTCGGTGCGGACCAGCCAGCCGCGCGCCTGCTCGTCCTGGGGCCACGCCGGCGGGCAGCGAAGATCGGCTTCGGTCAGGCCGGCGGCCTTGAGCATGCCCTCCACCACGTCCATGTGCTCCAGCGATCCCACGTGGCTGGCGCAGGCCAGGGCCACCTGGTCGCCGCGCAGCGGGACGCCGGACTGCATGGCCGCCAGGGCCTGGAAGGGCTTGAGGGTTGAGCGCGGAAAGATCGGTGCGGTGATGTCGCCGAGTTCGGTCACCACGGTGCCGTCCGCGGCCATGACCACCGCGGAGCCCAGGTGGCGGGACTCGATGAAACCGTTGCGTTCAACGACGGCCAGTTCCACGGCGTCCGCGGCTTTGAATGTCTCGGGCATGGACTTAGTTTAGGGGCCGGTGCAACAACTTCGAGGCTCCGCCCCGCGCCCAGTAGGCTAGTTCCTTGTGAAGGTACTTGTGATCGGCCCCGGCGGCCGCGAGCACGCAATAATCCGTTCCCTGCTGGCCGATCCCTTTGTCACCGAGGTGCATGCAGCCCCAGGCAACGCCGGCATCGCGCAGATCGTGCCCACGCACCCGGTGGATGCGAGCGACCCGGTGGCGGTGACCGAGCTGGCCCGGCGGCTGGAGTCCGACCTGGTGGTAGTGGGCCCGGAGGCCCCGCTGGCCGCCGGCGTGGCCGACCCCCTGCGCGCGGCCGGGATCCCGGTGTTCGGCCCCAGCAAGGAAGCGGCCAGGCTCGAAGGCTCCAAGGCCTTCGCCAAGCAGGTCATGGCCGCCGCGAACGTGCCCACCGCCATGGCGCACGTGGCCACCAACGCCGAGGAAGCGGCCGAAGCCCTGGATTCGTTCGGGGCCCCCTATGTGGTCAAGGACGACGGGCTGGCGGCCGGCAAGGGCGTGGTGGTGACCGAAGACCGCGACGCCGCCCTGGCGCACGCCCAGGCCTGCTTCGATGCCGGCGGTTCCGTGGTCATCGAGGAATTCCTCGACGGCCCGGAGGTCTCCCTGTTTGTGATTTCCGACGGCGAACGCGCCATTCCGCTGGTACCGGCGCAGGATTTCAAGCGGATCTACGACGGCGACGAGGGCCCGAAC
The DNA here is from genome assembly GCF_059092685.1 of Arthrobacter sp. Y3221048. Taxonomy (NCBI): domain Bacteria; kingdom Bacillati; phylum Actinomycetota; class Actinomycetes; order Micrococcales; family Micrococcaceae; genus Arthrobacter; species Arthrobacter sp. Y3221048. The sequence continues at coordinate 304,713 of NZ_JBNHHX010000002.1, forward strand.
ACCGGCGGCATGGGCGCCTACACCCCGCTGACCTGGCTGCCGCCCGGCTTCGTCGACGAGGTCATGGACCGCGTGGCGCTGCCGACCATCCGCGAGATGGCTCACCGCGGCACCCCGTTCGTGGGTGTGCTGTTCTGCGGGCTGGCCGTCACCGGCCGCGGCGTGCGGGTGATCGAATTCAACGCCCGCTTCGGGGACCCGGAAACCCAGGCGGTACTGGCCCGGCTGCGCACTCCGCTGGGCGGGCTGCTGCTGGCCGCCGCCAAGGGGGAACTGGACGACGCCGAACAGTTGGTCTGGTCCAAGCGGTCTGCCGTAACGGTGGTGTTGGCCTCGGAGAATTACCCGGGAACTCCGCGCACCGGGGACCGGATCCGCGGCCTGAAGAAAGCCAACGCCTTGACCGACGTGCACGTGATCCACGCCGGGACCGCCCTGGACGAGAACGGCAAGGTGGTCAGCGCCGGCGGGCGCGTGCTCGCCGTCGTCGCGCTGGGTGAAGACCTGGTGGAAGCCCGCGAACGTGCCTACGAAGGCATCGAAGCCATCAGCCTGGAGGGGTCGCAGTACCGCAACGACATTGCCCTGTTGGCCGCCGAGGGCAAGATCAAGGTGCCCGCGGCCGGCACGAACTCCCGGGCCGGCGCACAGAGAGACTGAGGACCGTCAAACCATGGCTTTTGCCCCCGAAGTACTCGAACTGCCCGGCTGGAAGCACGTCTACTCCGGCAAGGTCCGCGACCTGTACGTCCCGGCCGCCCAGCAGCAGGTGGAGACGGCCAGTGACGATATTGCCGCCGAGGGCCTGTTGGACCGGCGCAACGACACCGTGCTGGTGGTGGCGAGCGACCGGATCAGCGCCTACGACCACGTGCTGTCCAGCGAGATCCCGGACAAGGGCCGGATCCTCACCCAGCTGAGCCTGTGGTGGTTCGAACAGCTCGCCCAGGGGGACCACCCGGTGGCGCACCACGTGGTGTCCACCGAGGTGCCCGACGCGGTGGCCGGCCGGGCCATGGTCTGCAAGAAACTGGACATGTACCCGGTGGAATGCATCGCCCGCGGCTACCTCACCGGGTCGGGACTGGCCGAGTACCGCCAATCCCGGACCGTGTGCGGGTTGCCCCTGCCCGCCGGCCTGGTGGACGGCTCCCGGCTGGAGCCCGCCATCTTCACCCCCTCGGCCAAGGCCGAAGTAGGCGAGCATGACGAGAACATCACCTACGACGCCGTGGTCCAGACCGTCGGCGCGGAGACCGCCGCCCTGCTGCGCGAGAAGACCCTGCAGATCTACACGCGCGCCGAAGCCATCGCACGGGAGCGGGGAATCATCCTCGCGGACACCAAGGTTGAGTTTGGCGTCGACCCGACGACGGGGGAGACCACCTTGGGCGACGAGGTGCTGACCCCTGACTCCTCGCGCTTCTGGGATGCGGAAACCTATGAGCCGGGCCAGGCGCAGCCGTCGTTCGACAAGCAGTTCGTGCGCGACTGGCTGACGTCACCGGACTCCGGCTGGGACAAGAATTCGAACACCCCGCCGCCGGCCCTGCCGGAGGAGATCGTGCAGAAGACGCGGGCCCGCTACGTCGAGGCCTACGAACGGCTCACCGGCCGGACGTTCAGCTGACCGGCAGCGGCGCCGCCTACGCTTGTTGCTGATGGGGAACGAGGACCCGTTCGTAGATCAGCACCGCGGCGGTGGCGACCGGGACAGCGACGAGAGCGCCGAGGATTCCGCCGAGCGTGGCGCCCGCGATCGCGGCGATGATCACCAAGGCGCCGGGGACCGCAACAGCACGGGCCATCACGCGAGGGGTGAAAACATAAGCCTCGATCTGTGCATAGACCAGCAGGACGAGACCAACGCCGAGAGCCGTGGCAGGTGAAACCATCAGCGTAAAGACCGTGATGACGGCATAGGCCGCTATGGTGCCGACCACCGGAATCAAGGCACCCACGAAGGCCAACAGGGCCAGGAACAGCGGGAATGACGCGCCAAAGAGGCTAAGGACAGTGAACACGAACAGCCCATTGACCAGGGCCAATACCAGTTGGCCTGCTACGTAGCGCCCCACCGTCAGAAAGACTTCATCCGCGAGCTCAGCGGTCCGCTTCCTTCTGGACCGAGGAACAGCCTGGTATGCCTTGTCTAAGGTCGCCGGGAGGGTGGATGTGAAGTACAGACTGAGAATGGTGACCACGATCACCGCCGTCACGCCGTTCACCACAGTGGATCCGATGGACAGCAGGCCGCTGCCGAGCGCAGACAGGTTGCCTGGATCGGAAATGAACGTGACAGCTTGGTCCAGTAGGCCTTCCACATCCACGCTCGACCCGACCCAGTCAATGCCGTCCTGAACCCGCGGCTGGGCAAGGAAGCCGTCGACGATCGACGGGGCCGAGTTGATGAGCAAAAGGATCTGACTGGACAGCGCCGGGACGATGATGAGGAACAGCGCAATCACGGCGGCGATGCTGAGTGTCATGATGCCGAGGACAGCAGCCCACCGGGGAGAACCTTTCGAGGTGGCCCAGCGGATAACGGGCTCGAAGGCCAGCGCAATGAAGAATGCCAGTCCTATATACACCAACACAGACCCCAAGGACATGATGGCGCTCAGCACGGCTGCGCCGGCTCCCACACCGAGGCTGGCAAGGAATGCCCATTTGAAGGGCCTGGTCCGCAGCGCTACCGGCACTACCGGTTGCTTGGGCGGATTTCCCCGCCGGACGCCGGTCCATCCGCGCGAACCGGCGCGGTGATGGGGGCGCCTCATTGGTTAACCTGCCGACCCGCGCGAAAAGCCATGCGCGAGATCATACCCAAAGATGGCACTGCGCCTGCCGGTGCGGGCGACCGTGGTGAACGGGCTTTCCGGCTACCTTCTGTGGCCAGAGGCACGCAGGGCTTCCGCAAGCCGAACCTCGGCCTCGGCGACGGCCGCGGGATAGGCGTTGGCACCGCCGTCGTTAGCGGGCCCCAGGGAACGCAGCGCGTCCGCACGTTTCAGGGCACGAAGCATGGCAGCGGTTTCCGGGCGCGAGACGTCGGACATGTTCGGGTAGTCGATGGCCAGCGCCGGATCCAGTTCGTACGCCAGCCAGCGGGCCCGGAGGGCGTCGTGTTGAGCCGCGGCGCCATGCCAGTCCCGCGTGTCCTGGTAGCGGATGGCGGCGGCGGCTGAACGGCTGATCCGCCAGACGGCGGGCGCGGCGCAGCCGGCGGCGAGCAGCAACCAGAGCGGCACGGCGGCCGGGAAGGCGACCGCGGCGGCGAGTACTACGGCCAGGGCGCAGCACAGCCCGGAGAAGCAGTACCAGAAGGCCGTGTCCGGATCGGGACGGCGGCGCAGGCCGCGTTCAACCGCGTAGGAGGTTAGGAAAACCACGGCGGCAAGCAGGACCGTTGCCACGGCCAGCTGCGCGAACTCTGCGAGGAACATCGACACCCCTGCTGACGGAGTTATCTTCCATTCCAGTACGTGGCGCGGGCAGAGTCAATGGTGAGGGCGCTGCGGCGCCGCCCCGGGTCACTTGTCGACGCGGCCGACGACGTCGTCCAACTGCTTGAAGACCAGGGCCTGCGGCGCCTTGCTCATCAACGTCCGCTGGAGCTTTTGCTTCCACGGTTTCCGCTGCCGTGCCATGCCTGCCATCTTGCGCGAGCGCTCGACGACCTTGGCGGCATGCGGGGCCCGGGCCCGTTCGTAGTTGCGCAGGGCCGTGGTGATGTCCCAGTCGGCGGCCAGCGCGTCGGCCAGCGCGACGGCGTCCTCGAGGGCCTGGCCCGCACCTTGCCCCAGGAACGGCAACATGGGGTGCGCGGCGTCGCCCACCAGAGTGGCGTGGCTGCCGGACCAGACAGCCGCGGGTTTCCGGTCGAACAGTTCGTGCGCCATGATGTCCTGGCTCTTCGTGGCGCCGATGACCGCCCGGACGGCCGGGTGCCAGCCCTCGAAGCGCTGCAGGGCCAGGGTGCGCCAGAGGACTTCGTCGTCCTGCGCCAACGCGTCATTGGGCATGGTGGCGTACCAGTAGATGAGGCCACCGGGCAGCGGGACCATGCCGAAGACTTCCCCGTTGCCCCAGGACTCGCCCCACGGCAGCCAGTCGGGATCCAGATCGCCGATCGGGCAGACCGCCCGCATGGCGGTGATGCCGGAGGCGCGCGGGGCGCCGTCTCCGACCAGGTCGTGGCGGACCAGCGAGCGCAAGCCGTCGGCGCCGATCACCAGGTCGGCGTGGAGGGAGCCGCCGTTGTTCAGCGTGACCGTCCCGCCGTGCGGATCGCGGCGGAACTTCACCGCCTGCAGACCCAGGTGCACCGTGTTGACGTAGAGCGAGTCGTTCAGCAGCGTGGTGAGGTCGGAGCGGTGGATGGAACGCAGCGGGTGGCCGTAGCGCTGCCGCAGGTCTTCGCTGCTGAAAGTGGACAGCACGTTTCCGAACTGGTCGTGCGAGCTGCCGCCGACGGGGAGGGAGGCCCCTTCAAACGCGTCCAGTACGCCGAGGCGCTGCAGGGCGCGCGTCCCGTTGGCCCAGATCGTCAACCCGGTGCCCAGCTGCTGCAGCGTTCCGGCGCGTTCGACCACGTGGACTTTCCAGCCGGTTCGTTGCAAGGCCCGCGCAGTGGCGAGCCCGCCGATTCCGGCCCCTACGATGAGCGCCGAGCGCTGCAATGACCCCATGGGACCATACTTCCCGCTCTAGGGCCGGGTTCACAACTTTCCTCCGGTACAAACCGGTTCCGCGAGCGGAAAAGCAAGAACTCCCGCTGCTCCGATGAGCAGCGGGAGTTCTAAGTGATTGGTCGGGGTGACAGGATTTGAACCTGCGACCTCGTCGTCCCGAACGACGCGCGCTACCAAGCTGCGCCACACCCCGATACCGTTGCCCCGCCGTCGTCGTGACGGCCGCGAAAGCAACTGTTCAAGGATAGCGGAGACAGCCCCCAAAGGAGAAATCGACGGCGGCCCGGCCGGTGTCAGACGAGTGAGTCCTTCCACGCGGCGTGCAGTTGGGCGAAGCGGCCGTCGCCGGCGATCAGTTCCGCCGGCGAGCCATCCTCGACTACCCGCCCCTCGTGGATGACCAGCACCCGGTCGGCGATCTCAACGGTGGAGAGCCGGTGCGCGATGATCAGCGCCGTGCGGTTGCCCAGCAGCGTCTGCAGGCCTTCCTGGACCTGGCGCTCGCTGGGGATGTCCAGCGACGCGGTGGCTTCGTCCAGGATCAGCACGGCCGGGTCGGCCAGGAACGCGCGCGCGAAGGAGATGAGCTGCCGCTGGCCGGCCGAGACGCGGCCGCCGCGCTTGTTCACGTCGGTGTCGTAACCCTCGGGCAGCGACAGGATGAACTCGTGGGCGCCGACGGCGCGGGCCGCGTCTTCGATCTGTGCGCGGCTGGCCTCCGGGTTGCCCAGGGCGATGTTCTCCGCGACGCTGCCGCTGAACAGGAACGCTTCCTGCGTGACCATCACGACGGCGCGGCGCAGGTCTTCGTTGGACAGCTGCCGCAGCTCGATGCCGTCCAGGGTGAGCGATCCGGACGTCAGGTCGTAGAAGCGGGCGATCAGTTTGGCCACGGTGGACTTGCCGGCTCCGGTTTGCCCGACGACGGCGACCGTCTGGCCGGCGGGAATGTCCAGGTTCAGCCTGGGCAGCACCACCCGGCCGTCCCCGTAGCCGAAGACGGCATCACGGAACCGGATCGCGCCGCGGGCGTCCTTGAGCGGAACCGGCCGGGCCGGGGGGACGATGGTCGGCTCTTCTTCCAGCAGCCCGGAGACCTTCTCCAGCGCGGAGGCCGCGGACTGGAAGGAGCTGTAGAACATGGCGATCTGTTCGGTGGGGCGGAAGACCTGCTTGGTGGCCAGCAGCACCGCGACCAGGGTGCCGATGGCAAGGTCGCCGTCGAGCACCCGGAAGCCGCCGATCAGCAGCACCACGGCCACGGTCAGGTTGCCGACGCCGTTCAATACCGGCTGGAGCACGCCGAAGTACTTGATGTTCCTCAGGGTCGCGCCGCGGTAGTCGGCGGCCAGCTCGTTGTAGCGCCCGGAGTTCTCCTGCTCGCGGCGGAAGGCCTTGACCGCCCGGATGCCGGTCATGGTTTCCACAAAGTGCACGATCAACCGGGCGGACACCACCCGGGAGGCCCGGTTGGCCAGCTCGGAGCCCTTTTGGTACCACCGGGTGACGAAGGCAATGGGGATGGCGGCGACCAGGATGATCAGCCCGCTCTTCCAGTCCAGTCCCACGATGCTGACGGCCGTGAAGAGCATGAACATCACGCCGGAGGTCAGCTGGGTGACGCCGTTGTCCAGCAGTTCCCGCAGCGCCTCCAGGTCCGAGGTCTGCCGGGAGATGATCCGGCCGGACGTGTAGGTTTCGTGGAACTCCAGGCTCAGCCGCTGGGTGTGCCGGAAGACCCGGACCCGCAGGGCCAGCAGCATGGCCTGGCTGAGCCGGGCGGTGACGTAGATGTAGGCCGCCAGCAGGGATCCGCCGGCAATTGCGATGGCGGCGTAGGCAGCGCCGACCAACGCCAGGGGAGTGGCGTCGCCGCCGGTGAAGGCCGGCAGCGCATTGTTGATGCCGAAGGCCACCAGCACCGGACCGGCTGCCCGGGCGGCATTGCTGGCCACCACCAGCACAATCGAGAGCGCGAACAGCCGCTTGTGCGGAGACACAAGTTCGCCGAGCAGGCGCAACGAGCGCCGCCTGACGGCTTTGCGGTCGGCCTGGTCCAGGTTGATGTTGTCTTCGCCGGCGACTCCGGTCATGGAACTCATCGGGCTTCCTTCGCGTCCAGGACGTCTTCGACGGTGGGCTCGGCCGCCAGCGAGGCGATCACGTACCGGTAGTGTGTGCTGCTGCGCAGCAGTTCCGAGTGGCTGCCGAGGGCGGCAATCCGGCCGTCCTGCAGCAACGCCACCCGGTCGGCCAGCGCCACGGTGGAGGGCCGGTGCGCCACGATCACGGTGGTGGTGCCGCGCAGCTCTTCCCGCAGCCGCTGCGTCACCGCTTCTTCGGTCCGCACATCCAGGGCCGAGAGCGGGTCGTCCAGCACCAGCACGGCCGGGCGGGCCGCGATGGCCCGGGCCAGCGCGATCCGCTGCCGCTGCCCGCCGGACAGGCTCAGCCCTTCCTCGCCGATCCGCGTATCCACGCCTTGCGGCAGGTCGTAGACGAACCGGGCCTGCGCCACCTCGAGCGCCCGGGAGAGCAGTTTTTCTGGATCTTCGCCGTTCCGATGGGCCCCCAGCAGCACGTTGTCCCGGACCGAGGTGGAGAACAGCGTGGAATCCTCGAAGGCCACCGACACATGGCCGCGCAGCTCGGCCAGCGGGAAACGACGGATATCCGTACCGTCCAGGTGCACGGCGCCGGAGGTGACCTCGTACAGCCGGGGGATCAGCTGCAGCAGGGTGCTCTTGCCCGAGCCGGTGACCCCGACCAACGCCAAAGTTTCCCCCGCACGCACGTGCAGGTCCACGCCTTTGAGGACCGGGGGCGCGTCCGCGGCGGCGTCGGGATAGCGGAAGACGACGTCGGACAGGCGCAGTTCCCCGCGCACGGAGCCGGGCGGCGCCGGTACGTCCGGGTCGGTGATGGTGTTCTTCGTATCCATCACGTCGAAGTGCCGGTCCAGGGCGGTCTTCGCCGTCAGGGTCATGCCCATCAGGGAACCGATCGCTTCCACCGGCCCGGCCACCACGGCGGCGGTGGCAAAAAAGGCGACCAGGTCGCCCACGGTCATGTGTCCGCCGGAGACCTGCATGATGCCGATGACCAACGCGGCGCCCAGCACCAGATCGGGCAGCGAAACAACGGTGGCCAGGAACTTGGACAGCGTGCGGGCCTTGGCCAGTTCGGTCTGGCGCAGTTCTTCGGCCTGGCCGTGGAAGTTTTCCAGCGCGTACTTGCCGCGGCCGAAGGCCTTGAGCACCCGGATGCCGTGCACCGATTCTTCCACCGTGGTGGCGAGGTCCCCGGCCTGGTCCTGGCTCAGCCGGGAGGAAGCGCCGAACGCGGTGCGGAAGCGGAACCCCTGCCAGACAAGGGGTACGGCGGCGACCAGGAAGATCAATCCCAACAGCTGGTTCAACGCGAACATCAGCGCCAGCCCCGCAACCACCGTCACGAAGGAGACCACCAGCATGAGCGACCCGAACGCCAGCCACCGGCGGATTAGGCCCAAGTCGGCCATGGCGCGGGAGAGCAGTTGGCCCGAACCCCACCGGTCATGGAAGGCGGCCGGCAGATGCTGCACGTGCCGGTAGAAGCTGGTGCGCATGCCCATCTCCACGTCCGTGGCGGGGGCGATCGCGAACACGCGCCGCAGGTACACCAGGGCGGCCTCGGCCAAACCCAGAACGGCAATGACGACGGCGGGGCCCCAGACTTCCGAGGGGTGGCCGCCGGTATGGATGGTATCCACCAGGCCGCGCAAGACCTGGGGGATGGCCAGCGCCACCAGGCTGGCACCGAGGGCACTGAAGAATCCCAGGATCAGCCGGGGGAGGATGGGCCGGACATAGTGTTTGAGCCGGGCGATCGAGCGCCAGAGGGATAACTCAGTCATGTGGTCGATTCATCGCAGTGGTTCGGAGGCTTCGTGTACCGCAGCAACTATCCTAGCGACCGGGGTTGAGGCGTCGATCACCGACGGCCCGGCGCGAGCCGACGCGTTGGGAAACCGATGCTCGCTAGTCTGGGCCGAACCATTCACCAACGGGGGAGAGCATGGATCTGGCGGACGTGGTGCACGGCTTCGGGTTGGTCCTGTGGATGTCAATGCTCTTTCCGCTGCTGCAAGTGGTGGCCGTCCTGCTCTTGGCGCTGCGGAAGCAGCCCGGCTGGCTGGTGCTGCTGGTGGAACCGGTTCTGTCCATGGTGTTGATGGGCGTGGCGGGCGCTTTCAGCCTTGCCGTCCTGGTGTTGCCCGCGGTGGCCGCCTACGGATGGTGGCGGTGGCGCCGGCGGTTAGCGGCGGGCGGGGTTCCGGTCCATCCGGTCCAGCGGCCCGATTGGCTGGCCGCGGCCCTCCTGACGGTGCTGGTCCTGGTGTTCTTCGGTATCGAGGTGCTGCCCATGATGCTGACACACATGGCCAGCCCGGGGGACATTGCTGAAGTAGTGGTCGCCAGCCTCCTGACACCGCTGCTGTACCTCGGGCTCGCGCGCGGCGTTATCGAAGCCTGGTGGCTCGGCGTCACCCTCTCGCTGATGGGTTGGCCAGAGTGGCAGCGGGCGCAAACCCGCAGGTCCTCTTTGCACTGGACGGCATCGTCGTCACCGTCCTGCTGGGGGTCCTGTGCCTGTACGGCTGGTCCAAGTGGCGTGCCGGACGCGCGGAGACGGCAGCTTCCGCCTAGCATCGCGCTTCCCTTGGCATCGTGCGCTCGCTGGCTGCTTACCGCCTGTCATTGTGCGTTCGCGGGCTGGTGGCTTTCCAACTGCATCGTGCGCGAGCGGGCTGCTGGTGCGGCCGTCACCCGGAGGCCCAGCTTGCATGATTTTCCGGGCCGCTCCCATTGTTACCGCATGCACTGCCTCTGGGCCGGCACTACTCCTACACAATGGCTCCTTCCGATGGCCGTCGAATGTGTGTACGAATAAAATTGTGGTATGGCTCTTGCACCGTTGGACCGCACCGGGGAGATGGGAACATCCCTGGCCCAGGCGTGTGTCCTGCTGCAGGATGTCGCTGACTGCTTTCCCGCCGAGTGGGCGTCCCTGTCTGCCCGGGATCTGGTTAGTACCGTAGCGGCGGTGGAGGACGTTTCGAAGCTCGTGGAGTTCCTGCAGGCCGTCGGCGCCCAGGCCGTGGAACGGGCGGACATCGCCGCCAACGGGGAACACTCGACGGTGACCGGACCCGGAGCCGGCGCCGAGGCCGGAGCCTGTGCCGGTGCGGGGGCGTCTGGTCCTGCCGGGGCCGGCGCAGGGGCGGCTGCCGTCGCCGGCGCGGAGGCGGGTGCCGGTGCCGTCGCGTCCAGCCCGGCGGGGGCGGGGGAGTGGGCGGATCCGGCGGCGGCGATCAACACCGGCGGCGTGGGCGCCGCGGACCCGGACCTGTCCGGGTCCAAGCAGGCGCCGCGCCGCCGCAAGACGGAGTTTGCCAACAATGCGGAGTATCTGCGCTCAAGGCTGGGATCGGTATTGTCGAGGCGCGGCGCAGGCTGCGGGTCGGCAAGGCGATCACAGCGCCGGTGCGGTTTGACGGGGAACCCGGTGTCCCGGCGCTGCCGGTGTTGGCGGAGGCCATGGCCGGCGGTGAGGTCAGCGGCCAGGCCGCGGCCGTGGTGGTGGATTCGCTGGACCGGGCCCGGCACGCCGGCACGCCGGAGGCGTTGCAGGCGATGGAAGCGTCGCTGGTCCGGCAGGCCGTAGAGGCCGATGCCGATACCCTGGTGATGGTCGCCAGGACGTGGGAAACCGCGGTCGACCAGGACGGTGCCGAGCCGACGGAGGAGGAACTGCGGGCCCGGCAGGGCATGTTCTACCGGGGCCGGCGGCGGGGGCTGCACCAGTTCGTCATTAACACCACCGATGCCCAGTACGAAGCCCTCGCCACCGTGATGAACAGCGCCGCGAACCCGCGGATCCGCCCCGACGCCATCGACACCGCCGCCAACAGCGGAAGTGAAGGTGACACGGCAGGACCCGCCGGCCCCGGCACAGGCGCAGGCGAAGCAGGCGCGACCAGCACAGCGGCAGGCACGGATCATGCCGGTGCGGCCGGGACCGGCGTGGCAAACGCCGCAGCCGCCACATGCGCTGCCGACCCGGAAATGATTCCGGCTGTAGGGGCTGGGTCGGCAGGGGCTGATGGCCGCGGGGCGGTGGATCCGGCCGTGGTGGAGGCGATGGACGATGCCACCCGGGCGCAGAAGCTGCTGGCCGGCCTGGTCGGGGCCTGCCGGATCGCGTTGAACACCGGCAGGCTTCCGGACTCGGGCGGGCACCGGACACAGGTGATCGTCACCGCCGGGTATGACCAGCTGGCCGGACGGCTCTCCGGCGGCGGCAGCGCGGTCTTCACCGGACCTGTCTCGGCCACCACGGTCCGCCGGATGGCGTGCGACGCCGAGATCATCCCGGCGGTCCTCGGCTCCGAGGGCGAAATCCTGGACCTGGGCAGGTCGCAACGGCTCTTCAACCGCGCCATCCGCCGGGCCCTGGTCGCCCGGGACAAGGGCTGCGCCTCCCCCGGGTGCAGCATGCCCGCGTTCTGGACCGAAGCACACCACATCATCCCGTGGTGGGCCGGCGGCCGCACCACCGTCGACAACGGGGTGTGCCTCTGCCTGCTCCACCACGACCTGATCGAGCAAGGCAACTGGGAGATCAACGTCCTCGACGGCATCCCCTGGTTCACCCCGCCGGACTACATCGACCCCCGCCGCAAACCGCTGCGCAACTCCTACTGTCAAACCCACGTCCCACCCCAACCACTCCAAGCCGCACCTTGACCAATCCGGCGCAGGTGGAGCGCGGGCGAACCTGGATGCATGTGCGGGTGGACGCGCAGGGACAGTTGGAACGCATAAGCGGCGTGCTAAGTGGAAAAGCACAGCCTTTGTCGGACAAATGGCACCACAAGCTTCTGTGCTAGCTGATGGGCCTCCGCCGGGAGCGAGCTTCTGCGCGCAGTTGAGCGATGCCTCCGCCGGGAGCGGGCTTCTGCGCGCAGTTGAGCGATGGGCATTCGCCCGGGACGGAGCTTCTGCGCTCAGCTAAGCCCGGGGGCTCCGGCCGGGACTTCGCCGGCCGGAGCCGCCGGTGTCAGCGTCAGCAGCACAGCCTCCGGGCGGCAGGCGAAGCGCACCGGAGCCAGACGGGACGTTCCCAGCCCGGCCGACACATTCAACGGGACGCTACGCCCCTCGTGCTCCCAGTACGTCAGTCCACGAGCGCGCCAAGTGGGCAGATCGCAATTACTGATCAAGGCCCCGTAGCCGGGGATGCAGACCTGGCCACCATGGGTGTGCCCGGCCAGCATCAGGTCGGCGTCGTCGGCAGTAAACCGGTCCAGCACCCGCTGGTACGGGGCGTGGGCCACCGCGATCCGCAGGAATGCGGCTTCATCGGCGGTAGTCGAACCGTTTGGGAACCCCGCATAACGGTCGCGCTGCAGGTGCGGATCGTCCACGCCCGTGAAGTCCAGCCGCACGCGGCCCACCACCAGCGACTGGTGCCGGTTGGTCAAGTCGACCCAGCCGGCGGTGCCGAACGCCGCGTGCATCTCACGCCACGGCAGTTCACGCTCCGCATAGTCCTTGGGCTGAGTGGAGGGGCCGGTGAGGTAGGAGAACGGGTTCTTCATCACCGGAGAGTAGTAATCGTTGGAGCCCGGGACGAACACGCCCGGAACGTCCATCAGCGGCGCAAGCGAGTCCAGCAGGGGCTTTACGGCCTGGTGATGGCTGAGGTTATCGCCGGTGTTGACCACCAGATCCGGTTCCAGCGAGGCCAACTGCCGCAGCCACCTCTGCTTCAGCGTCTGCCCGGGTGTCATGTGGATGTCGGACAGATGCAGGATCTTTAGGGGGCCCCTGCCGACAGGCAAGATGGGCAGCGTTTCTTCGCGTACTTTGAACAGGTTCCGCTCGATAACGGAGCCGTAGACGAGCGCGGCCCCGCCCGCGGCAGTGGCCCCAAGGGCCAGGGTGCCTGCGGTACGGAGCCGTGCTCGCAGCAAGTCAGTGTCCACGGTTAGTCGTCGTCCCCGTTGCCGTTTCCGTTGCCTCCACCGTTGCCGTTGCCGTTTCCATTGCCTCCGCCATTGCCGTTTCCGTTGCCGGGATCGCCGGAGTCACCGCCCGAATCCCCGTCGCCTTCGTCGCTGCTGTTGCTGGAATTCGAGTTGTTGTTCGACTCGGAGGGTGCCGGGGCCTGGACCGGTCGGGGCGGATACATCATGCTGCTCGGCGCGGAGCCGAACTCGCCCGTTTTATACAAGCCGGCGACCTTCTCCATGTAATCGGTCCACTGGCCGCCGGCAATGGTCGCACCGTCCACGTAGCTGCGCGTCACGCCGTTGATCGGAATGTTGTTGATCGACTTGTAGGCGTTCGGATTGCCCACCCAGGAAGCAGTGGAGATGCCCTTGGTGTAGCCCACCGTCCAGGTGTACTCAGACTTGTCGGTCGTGCCGGTCTTGACAGCGGAGGGAACACCAATCGGATGGATTCCGCCCAGCTGCAGGTTGACCAGGTTTTCCAGCGGGACGCTGACGGCAGCAGCGACTTCTTCCGAGATCGCCCGTTCACAGGACTTCTTCGGCACTTCGTACTCGTTGCCCTGGGCATCCGTGACGGAGGTCAGCGCGATCGGCTTGCAGTACACGCCGCCGTTGGCGAACGCCGCGAACGAAGCCGCCATCGTCATCGGGGAAACGTTGGTCGTGCCGATGATGAAGGACGGGTGCTCAATGCTGATCGGCTCTTTGTCCGTCGCCGTGCGAACGCCGAGGCGGGTTGCCGCATCCTGGATGTCGCAGAGGTCCAGCTGCGCGGCCATGGCTGCGGTAGCAGAGTTAATCGACCACGTCAGGCCCTGGCTGGCGGTCATGGTCCGCTCGAAACCGGGCAGCGCATTCTGGAAGTCCCACTCACTGAACCACGCGTCCGGAGGCAGGCAGCTGGCATTCCAGTTGTACTGCGCCGGGTACTCCGTCCGGCGCGCGTCGACCGATGCGTTGAGCGCCTTGCCTGCTTCGAGCCAGGCGACCATTGTGTAGGGCTTCATCGTAGAGCCGGGCTGCCAGCCGTTGCCGCCGCCCATATCCGCGTCGACGTTGTAGTTCAGCTCCGTATTGGCCACGCCGTCTTCGGGGCTGTAGTTGGTGTTCTGGGCCATCATCAGGATGTTGCCGGTGCCGGGTTCAACCGAAACCATGGACGAGCCGACGCCGGACTCATCGCCCACGGGGACTTCCTGCTCGATCTGCTTCTGGCCTTCCTTCTGGAGGCGGGAGTCGAGCGTGGTCTTGATGGTGAGGCCGCCACGGGCCAGAAGCTTCGCCCGCTCCGTGGAATCTGCGCCGAACGCATCGGACTGCATGATGGCGTGCTGCACGTAGCTGCAGAAGTAGTCGGCAAAGTTCGCCGCGACACAGCCGGAACGCACCGGCTTGAGGTTCAAGCCCAGGTCGCTGGCAACGGCCTCGTCGTACTCCTCTTGGGTGATCTTGCCCGCGCTAAGCATGGCGGACAGCACCGTATTGCGCCGCTCCACCGTCGCTTCCGGATTGTTCACCGGATTGAAGTAGTTGGGCGACTGCACCATGCCGGCCAGCATGGCCGACTGCTGGATGTTCAGCTTGGCCGCGGGAACACCGAAAAAGGTCTTCGCCGCAGCTTCAATGCCGTAGACCTGGCCGCTGAACAACACGATGTTCAGGTAGCCCTGCAGGATCTCTTCCTTGCTGAATTCCTTTTCGACGGCGATGGCCAGCTTCGCCTCGCGCAGCTTGTCGCCGATGTCCTTGGTGCCGCTGATGGTCAGCTCTTCGGCGCCCTTGCCCGCGGAAGCACCGGCGTCGATCAGCACGTTGTTGACATACTGCATGGTCAGCGTGGAGGCGCCCTGCAGGTCCCCGCCGGCCATGTTCGTCACCGCGGCGCGCATGATGCCCTGGGGGTCCACACCGTTGTGCTCGTAGAAACGAACGTCCTCGATGGAGATGATGGCGTCCTGCATGTGCTGGGAGACCTTGTCCAAGGTCACCGGGACGCGGTTTTCGGCGTAGAACGTGGCAATCAATTTGCCGTCGGCGGAGAGGATCCGCGACGGCTGGGCCAGCGGCTGCGTCTGCAGTTCGTCCGGCAATTGGTCGAAGTATTCGATCGATGAGGTGGCCCCGACACCGGCTACGGCTGCGGCCGGAACCAGCAGGCCGGCTGCGAGAACGCCACAGAGCGCACTGATACCCAAGAAGCCAACGATCTTGCCCAGGGTGGTCGCAGTGTCGAAGAAGGGGGATTTGCGAGCGGCCATGGGGTTCAGTTTACAAGCAAGCGCTACCCTTTGAGTTATGACCAAATGGGAATACGCGACAATTCCGCTCATTATCCACGCGACCAAGCAGATTCTGGACCAGTGGGGTGAGGACGGCTGGGAGCTCGTCCAGGTGTTCCCCGGACCGAACGGAACCAATCCGGTTGCCTATTTGAAGCGGGAGAAGCAGTAGCCATGACGGAAACGACAGAGGCGCGGAAGTCCAACGTCGAAGAGCGGCTGGCCGGTCTGGGCCTGTCCCTGCCGGACGTGGCAGCTCCGGTGGCCGCCTACGTACCGGCGGTTGTCTCCGGGAACTATGTGTACACCTCCGGGCAGCTGCCGTTCGTCAACGGCGAACTTCCGGCCGCCGGCAAGGTGGGCGACGGTGCCGGCCTGGTCAGTGCCGAGGAGGCCAAAAACCTGGCCGCGACGGCCGCCGTGAACGCCTTGGCCGCAGTCAAGAGCGTCATCGGTGACCTGGACCGGATCACCCGGGTGGTCAAGGTCGTCGGTTTCGTGGCCTCCGATCCGGGATTCACCGGCCAGCCGGGTGTGATCAACGGCGCCTCCGAGCTGCTGGGGCAGGTCCTCGGCGAGGCCGGCGCCCACGCCCGGTCCGCCGTCGGCGTGGCCGTGCTGCCGCTGGATTCGCCGGTCGAGGTAGAACTGATTGCCGAATTCAGCTAGTCCGCTTCGCGAGGAGCAGCGGCTCTTCCCCGTGGCGCCGGACCAGCTGGGCGCGGCCCACAGCTGGTTCCAACACGGAGAACGCACGCCGCGGAAGCCCCGGCTGGCGTCCTCCGTGGTCCTGGTGCGGGACGGGCCAGCCGGCACGGAAACCTACCTTGGCTACCGGACGGGTTCCTCTCCGCTGGGCACGGTGGCCTTTCCCGGCGGCAGCGTGGAGGAGACCGACGGCGACCCGGTGACCTGGTACGGTCCCTCGCCGACCAAATGGGCCGAGATGCTCGGGCTGGACGACCACCGCCTGGCCCACGCGCACGTGGTGGCGGCCATACGCGAGCTGTTCGAGGAAACCGGCGTGTTGCTGGCCGGCCCGGACGAGTCCACCATGCCGGAATCCACGTCCGGCGCCGACTGGATGCGGACCCGGGAGGCCGTGGCCGACCAGGAAAAGTCCTTCGGCGAAGCGCTGGGCAAGCGCGGACTCGGCGTCCGCACGGACTTGCTCAAACCCGTGTCCCACTGGCTCAGCCCGGACTTCGCTCACCGACGCTTCGATACGCGCTACTTCGCTGCGGCCCAGCCGGCCAACCAACGGCCGTCCCTGCTGGAAAGCAAGGGCGTGTGGGCCTCGTGGCTGCCGGCGCAGGAGCTGGTGGCCGGGCGGAACACCACGGCGCTCGGCGATCTCGTGGACCAACCCGACACCCGCGGGCTGACGTTCAGCGAAGTGACCTCGCCGGCGGTGGAGATCATCGTGGAAAAGATCGCCGGCGCCCGCGGCTGCATTGCCTACCTCTCGCACAAGCGCCCGCAGCGGCTCTACCACCCCGAACTGATCCAGGTTGAGGGTGTGCCCATGCTGCAGGTCGCGGCCAACTCCGCCACCGAAGGCGGCGCCGCCCAACGGGGACGCTGAGCCCGCTCCGCCGACACTGAGCCCGCTCCGCCGACATGGATCCCGCTCGCCGCGTTGGACCCGTGGCCGGGGACCTAAATCCATCCTCCCGACCACAACGACGACGGCGGGGGCTCACCATCGGTGAGCCCCCGCCGTCGTACTTTTCAGCCGAAAATCAGCGCGAACGCTGGCGCAGCCGCTGGATGTCCAGGATGACTACGGCGCGTGCCTCCAGTCGCAGCCAGCCGCGCTGGACGAACTCGGCCAGCGCCTTGTTGACGGTTTCGCGGGAGGCGCCAACCAGCTGGGCCAGCTCTTCCTGCGTCAGTTCGTGCGCCACCAGGATGCCGTCCGTGGCGGGGCGGCCGAAGCGGTCGGCCAAATCCAGCAGTGCCTTGGCCACACGGCCCGGAACGTCGGAGAAGACCAGATCGGCCAGCGAGTCATTGGTGCGGCGGAGGCGGCGGGCAAGGGCCTGCAGCAGCTGCGCCGATACCTCGGGACGGGTCTCCAGCAGGCCGCGCAGGTTCTCGTTCTTCAACCCCGCGAGGCGGGTTTCGGACACGGCGGTGGCGGAGGTGCTGCGCGGGCTCGGGTCGAAGAGGGCCATCTCGCCGAAGAGCTCGCCCGGGCCGAGGATGGCCACCAGGTTCTCGCGGCCGTCGGCAGCGGTGCGGCCCAGCTTGATCTTGCCGGAGACGATGAAGTAGAGCTGGTCGCCCTGGTCACCTTCGCGGAACACCGATGCGCCGCGGGACAGATCGACCTCGGTCAGCTCGTCGGTCAGCGCGGCGAAAACGTCGTCGTCAAGGGTGGCAAAAAGAGGTGCGCGGCGAAGGATCTCTACGTCCATGAATTCTCCAAGTTAGTACTGTTCGGCTGGGGTTCAAGCTGCCCGCCCGTGGGGGCACTGCTCTCCATTTTGCCGCATGTAAAGCCCCTGTGACATCTTCCACAAGGCTTTTCGCTCCCAGAGGAGGAAAGCGCCGGCATCGGGCACCGACACGGGCTGCCGGAAGTGACAACCGGTAACGGCGGTTAATAATTCCCGCGGTCGGACCGCCTAGACTTATGCACATCCCACCGCAACGGAGAATGAGTGATTTTCGGCCTGACCATCTTGGACATCGTCCTGCTGCTGATCCTCTTGGCGTACCTGGTCTCAGGTCTGCGCAAGGGCTTCCTGCTCACCCTCGGCGGCATAGCCGGCATCGCCCTGGGAGCGGTGGCAGCCTTCTTCGCCATCCCGCTGGTCAGCGAATGGGTTCCGGACAGCGCCTGGCGGCTGACCGCAGCCATTGCCGTGGCCATGTTGCTCGTGGTGCTCGGGCACGCCCTGGGGACGGGAATCGGCGGAGCCATCCGACGGCGGATGGACTTCCCGCCGCTGCGGCCGCTGGACCGGCTGCTGGGCGGCGTGATGAACCTGGCCGTGACCGCGCTGGTAATCTCCATGCTGGCGTTCAGCCTGGGCACCATGGGCGTGCCATTCATCTCGCAACAGATCGCCGCCTCCAAGGTGATCGCTTCGATCGAAAACCTGACCCCGGATCCGGTAAAGGCGTGGGCGGCGCAGGTGCGCTCCATCGTCGTTGCGGACGGCATCCCGCTGGTCCTCGACCCGCAGGTGCCGCAGGAATCGACGCAGGTTCCCGACGCCAGCACCGATACCGCGGCCCTGAACGAGGCGGCGGCCTCCGTGCTGCGGATCGCGGGGACGGCCTTCCAATGCGGGCAGAACCAGACCGGGTCCGGCTTTGCGGTGGCACCGGACCGCGTGCTGACCAACGCCCACGTGGTGGCCGGCGTCAACGAACCGGTGGTGGAAATCCCCGACGGACGGGTGCTGCCCGGCCGGGTAGTGTTCTTCGACCCGGTGCGTGACCTGGCCGTCCTGGCCGTGGACGAGTTGGACGTGCGGCCGCTGCCGCTGGGAGGGGAACTGTCCGAAGGCGACCTGGCGGCGTTCCAGGGCTACCCGGCCGGCGGTCCCTTCCAGAGCAAACCGGCCACCGTGCAGGGCCGTTCGCAGGTGCTGGTGCAGAACATTTACGGCGCGGACCCGTCGTCGCTCGAGGTCTACACGCTGGCGGCGAATGTGCAGCAGGGCAATTCCGGCGGACCGCTGCTGGATGCCGACGGAAACGTGGCGGGCGTGGTGTTCGCCAAGTCCACGGAGAACGTCCCGGTGGGCTACGCCCTGACCTTGGATGAGGTCCAGCCGGTCGTCGACCAAGCCCTCGGCTATCAGGAGACCATCTCCGCCGGCCAGTGCGTGACCCGCTAGCTGTTGTCCTGACGGAGCCAGTCCAAGAACTGGCCGTGCGGGCCGCTGACGGCCACAGGTTTCCCGTTGTGCGAGAGCAGGAAGCGGCCCCGCTGGGTCCGGTCGTTTAGGCCCGGAATGCCGGAGTCGTCTTCCGGCAGCGGCATCACCCCGGGTCCTTCGTGCGCGAGCCAGTGCACGCCCCGCTCCCGGATGAGCCCCTCCACCAGGGTGCGGAACCGCCGCCGGTCCGGCTCGGGCAGGTAGGCAAGCACCGCCGAATGGAACACGACGACGGCGGCATCCTCAGGTGCCTGGGCCACCAGCGCGGGCAGTTGCTCGGTGAGGTCGCCGGCCACGAGCCGGACCGGTGTGCGGCGGGCCACCTCGAGGGCCCGGTGCAGCCGGAGGACGCGGAACTCCTGCCCCGGCCAGATCAAGGCCTCAAGCCAGGCGACATCGCCGGCATCGGTGATGTCCGGCGGATTCAGGTCGATTCCGGCGCGCCAGCAGACTTCGGGCAGCGACCCGGGCAGCGGCGGGCGGCCGGAGGTGGAGCATTCCAGCAGCGGAGGCTCCGGTGCGGCACCGCCGGCAGGGGCAGCCTCCGGCGCTTCCGCCCCGGCCCCGGCGGCAGGTGAGGGCCGCGGCGCGAGGACCGCACCGCCGTCGTACTGGTAGCGGTACAGGTCGGGATAGAGCAGCAGCCCCGCCGAGGCGCCCACCTCGATGAGCGCCAGCGGCTTGGATTCGGAGGCGGCGATGGCCGCCAGGGACGGCAGGAAGACGGCGCAGCGGCCGGGTTCATTGGTCTGCGTGGTGCGGGCCAGTGCCACCGCCCGGGCCGAGTCCCACCGCGAGAGCAGGAAGTCGCGGAAGCCCGCGTATCCGGCGGCGCCGGCGCCAAGGGAGCGGGCTGCCGCCAAAACCAGGTTGGGCTGGCGCTTCGACGCGGGCAGGGTATCGATCAGCGCCAGGACCTCGGGATCGTCGCTGATGCCCAGGGCCCACTCGACGTACACCGGGGACTGGCCTGCGGCCTCGTACAGGCCGAAGTTCCGGTACCAGCCGGCGGTGTCCCCTCGCTGTCCGCCCATCGTCCCGTGGCCGTCCCGCTACAGGGCCTCGGCGAGGTATTCGACCGCGAGCCGGTAGCCCGTGATGCCCGCGCCGGCGATGACGGCGTCCGCGACGCCGGAGACGTAGGAGTGGTGGCGGAACTGTTCGCGCCGGTGGATGTTGGAGATGTGCACCTCGACCACCGGGAGGGCCACGCCGGAGAGCGCGTCCCGGAGCGCCACGGACGTGTGGCTGTAGCCGCCGGGGTTGATGATGATCGCATCGGCCGTGCCGCGGGCAGCATGGACCGCGTCGATCAGCGCCCCTTCGTGGTTGGACTGGACGCACTCGGCGGTCCAGCCGCGGGCGGCCGCGGCGTCGGTGGCGAGCTGCTCGACGTCGGCCAGCGTGGCGGTGCCGTAAACGTCCGGTTCGCGCGTGCCCAGCAGGTTCAGGTTGGGGCCGTTGAGGATCAGGACGCGGCGGGTGCCGGGGATATCTGCAGTCATGCCTTTTACTATGCCTCAATCACGTTCCGGTGGAGCTGACCTGTTGCAGGCGGGGCGTCCCCGCCCCCCGAAGCATGATGCCGGGCCCTCCCGCGCCAGGGGCGGCGGGAGGACCCGGCATTCAGACGGCTGCCGGGCGTCAGGCCTTCAGCGAGGTTGCGATCTGCTGCATGACGGTGTTGTCGGCCAGCGTGGTGGCGTCGCCGACTTCGCGTCCTTCGGCCACGTCCTTGAGCAGCCGGCGCATGATCTTGCCCGAGCGGGTCTTGGGCAGTTCCGGCACCACCAGGATGGTGCGCGGCTTGGCGATGGGCCCGATTTCCTTGCCGACGTGGGCGCGCAGCGTGGCAACGATGTCCTCGTTGGATCCGTGCCGGGTGGCTGCTTCGCCGCGCAGGATGACGAACGCGACCACTGCTTCGCCGGTCGTTTCGTCCTTGGCGCCGACGACGGCGGCCTCCGCCACGGCGGGGTGGGAGACCAGCGCCGACTCAATCTCGGTGGTGGAGAGCCGGTGGCCGGAGACGTTCATGACGTCGTCCACCCGGCCGAGCAGCCAGATGTCGCCGTCCTCATCCTTCTTGGCGCCGTCGCCGGCGAAGTACATGTTCTCGAACCGGGACCAGTAGGTTTCCTTGAACCGTTCCGGGTCGCCCCAGATGCCGCGCAGCATGGCCGGCCAGGGCTCGCGGATCACCAGGTAGCCGCCGTGCCCGTCGGGGACGGAGGCGCCGAGTTCGTCCACGACGTCGACGGCGATGCCCGGGATCGCGACCTGCGCGGAACCGGGTTTGGCGGCGGTGATTCCGGGCAGCGGGGCGATCATGTGCGCGCCGGTTTCGGTCTGCCACCAGGTGTCCACGATGGGTGCCTTGTCGCCGCCGATCACCCGGCGGTACCACATCCAGGCTTCGGGGTTGATGGGTTCGCCCACGGAGCCGAGCACCCGGATGGAGGACAGGTCGTACTTGGCGGGGATGTCTTCGCCCCATTTCATCATGGTGCGGATCGCCGTCGGGGCGGTGTAGAGGATGGAGACCTTGTACTTTTGAACGATTTCCCACCAGCGGCCCTGGTGCGGGGAATCGGGGGTGCCCTCGTACATCACCTGGGTGGCGCCGTTGATCAGCGGCCCGTAAGTGACGTAGGAGTGGCCGGTTACCCAGCCGATGTCCGCGGTGCACCAGAACACGTCGGTCTCCGGTTTCAGGTCGAACACCACCTTGTGCGTGTAGGCGCACTGCGTGAGGTAGCCGCCGGTGGTGTGCAGGATGCCCTTGGGCTTTCCGGTGGTGCCGGAGGTGTAGAGGATGAACAGCGGGTGCTCGGCGTCGTGCGGCACGGGGGTGTGTTCGGCCGACGCGGTCTCCACGGTGTCCGCCCACCACAGGTCGCGGCCCTCGTGCCAGTCCACCGGTTCGCCGTTGCGCTTGACCACCACCACGTTGGAGACCGTGTGTCCGGGGGCGGAGAGCGCCTCGTCCACGGCCGGCTTCAGCGGGGACGGCTTGCCGCGGCGCCAGGTGCCGTCGGCGGTGACCACGAGCTTGGCCTCCGCGTCGTCGATCCGGGAACGCAGGGCGTCGGCGGAGAAACCGCCGAACACCACCGAGTGCACGGCGCCGATCCGGGCGCAGGCCAGCATGGTGATCACGGCCTCCGGGATCATCGGCAGGTAGACCGCGACCCGGTCGCCCTTGGCCACGCCGAGGGACTCGAACGCGTTCGCGCACCTTTTCACGTCCTCGGTCAACTGGGCGTAGGTGTAGGTGCGGGTGTCGCCGGGTTCGCCTTCGAAGTGGATCGCCACCCGGTCGCCCAGCCCGTTCTCCACATGCCGGTCCAGCGCGTTGTAGGCGGCGTTCAGCTCGCCGCCGACGAACCACTTGGCAAACGGGGCGTCCGACCAGTCCAGCGCCTGGGTGAAGTCCTTGTCCCACGACAGGACCTCGCGGGCCTGCTTGGCCCAGAAGGCCGGACGGTCCGCCTCGGCTTCCGCGTAAACGTCCTGTTTGGCCACCGCGGCGGCGGCGAATTCAGCGCTGGGCGCAAACCTGCGGTTCTCGTGAAGCAGGTTTTCCAGGGCGTCGCCGGTGGCGGCGGTCGACTGCGTTCCGTTGGCTTCAGACATGTGAAGGCCCCTTCGTCTTGCTGGGTCATTGGCGTGCACCCGGCCTCGTCGGCCGGGCGCACCTGCTGCTTGCCAGCCTAATCCTTCGCGCGCCGACTGCAGTGTGCAGCGTCACACTGTGCGATGTAAATGGAGGTGAATCTGCGGTGAACGGCACGCGGCACCGCCTTCGCCCGCGGGAATCCGGCTAGTGAAGGGTGGGTTCCTTGACTACGCTGAGACCAGCGCCCGAACGTTGCACGGCGGGCCCGGCCCGCGGTGCGACCCTTACGACCCATGGCGGGCCCGGCCCGCGCTGCAACCGTAACAACCGGAGGATCGAAGATGTCCCAGAGCTCCCAGACCCACGGCACGGCAGGAACTGCGGTGGCCGGCCCGTTCACCGTGCGAGACACGGTGGTGGGCGCCGGCGTCGTCCTGCTTTTCCTCTCGTCGGTGATGCCCCTGCAAGTTCTCCAGGGCATCGGCGTGAACCTATGGAACTCGGGCGGCCTGTTCCAACTGGGGCTGGGCATCCTGCTGCCGGCGGTGGTGCTGGTCCTGTTCGTCGTGCGGCGGCTGGCACCGCAGACGCCGCTGCGGGTCGGCTCTTTGTCGGTCGACCAATTCGCCTCCGTGGTCGCTTCCCTGGCCTTGGCCTTCTACTTCCTGACCATCGTCACCGTCTTCAGCGTCAGCGGAGTCATCGGATTTATCGGCGCGCTGGTGCTCTTTGCCGGAACCGTTTGCGCACGCTGGATTCCGCAGCTTGCCGCCGATTTCGCGGGACGCCCCGAAGCCGTCGCCCACCCCGTGGCGCGCGACGCTGTTCCGGCTGCGCCCCGGCCGAGGCAGCCCAAGCCCGCCACCGGGCAGCCGGCCGCCCATGAGGGAGCCGCCGGCAAGGGGGGCGCCCGGGCCGGTGCCGTCCGGATCGACGAGGCGACGCCGGGAACGGCCGGCGCTGGAGCCCGCGCCGGTTCCGCAGCCCATTCTCCGTCCGGCGCGCACCAAACCGGAGCGCAACAACCGTCTACCGGGCAGTTCGCTGCGCCCTCCGGCAACGGCGCAGCCGGGGTGGCAGGCGCTGCCGCAGCCGCCCAGGCCACGAACTCGTCCGCACCCGGCGCCGGTACCGCGACGATTGCCTCCGGACGTGATACCGACGCCAGCCCGATCAGCACTCAGCGGGCCGAAGACCTTGAGCCGGACGATTCCGTGTCGCCGGGGGCGGCAGACGGGGAGGCCGTAGGCATTCCGGTGACGGCCGATGCGAGCGGATCCGCAACTGCGCGCGCTGCCGCGTCCTCGGCGGGCGGCGTGGCCCGGGATGTCGGCTACTCTGCAAGAACGGTGGTGGGAGGTTCCGCCGCGGCGGCCGGCGACCGGCAGTCCCAGGAGCCTGCCGAAACGGGTCACACCGGAGCCGGGGATCATTCCGACGGCACACAGGAGCACAGCACAGGGGAGCACGGTGCAGCCGACCGGGCGGCAGGGGCGGCCGTTCCCGCCGGCGGGGCCGTCGGCGGTGCAGCCGCCAAGCCGACCGGGGCCGGAGCCAGCGCGACTCCCGCTGCCGCCGGCCAGGCGACAACAGCCACCACGGCCATGCCGTCAGTCGGGGAGACCGGCACCGCGCGCGCCGTGGCCGACGCTGCCTCGGCGTCTTCGCCCATCAGCGCCACCAGGGAACACTACGAGGAAGCCGAAGGGGAATACGAAGCCTTTTGGTTCGCCGTCGGGCGCACCCGCCCGGTGCTGGACGAGAACACCGGTAAGGTCATGTTCACGGTGGAGCCGGGGTCATGGATCCTGGCGCTGCAGGACCGCGGCGACGAATTCCTGGTGCAGCACACGGACGGCCGGGTGGGCGTCCTGAGAGACCTGACAAACATTGAGCGTGCCTGACCGGGCGCCGGCCGCCCGCCGGCGCAAAACCGAAGAGTCCCTGCTGGCACGCAAGCGCCGGGCCCGGCGGATCAACAAGGAGCTGGCCGAACACTACCCGTATGCGGTGGCGGAACTGGATTTCTCCAATCCCTTCGAGCTGCTGGTGGCGACCATCCTCTCCGCCCAGACCACCGACGTCCGGGTCAACATGACCACTCCGGTGCTCTTCGACCGCTACCCGGATGCCCGTGCGCTCGCCGCCGCGGATGAGACCGAACTGCAGGAGCTGATCAAGCCCACGGGTTTCTTCCGGGCCAAGTCCCAGAGCCTGCTGAAGATGGCCAACCAGATCGTCGACGAGTTCGACGGCGAGGTCCCGGGAAACCTGGACGACCTGGTCAAGCTCGCCGGGGTCGGCCGCAAGACCGCCAATGTGGTGCTGGGCAATGCGTTTGGCATCCCGGGCATCACAGTGGATACGCATTTCCTCAGGTTGTCGCGCCGCTTCGGCTGGACCGAGTCGACCGACGCGGTCAAGGTGGAATTTGATGTCGCGGAGCTGTTCGAGCCCAAGGACTGGACCATGCTCTCCCACCATGTTGTCTTTCACGGCCGCCGGGTGTGCCACGCCCGCAAGCCGGCGTGCGGCGCCTGCCCCGTGGCCCAATGGTGCCCGTCCTACGGGGAGGGAGAGGTGGACCCGGAGAAGGCGCGGAAACTGTTGAAGTACGAACTGGCGCCGGGGCGCGAAGAACTGCTGGCCCGGATGATGGCCGGTGAGACGAGGCGGGAGCTTCGCGCAGCCGGCTTCCCGCTGGGAGCATGACGGTGAGCGCCAAGAAGGACCTGCAGCGGCTGGTGGAGCTGCCGATGGACCAGCGGCTCTCCGTCCGCGAACGGGAGCGCTGGTACGACGTCACCCTGGACCAGGAAGCGGCCCGGCCGGCCGCGGTGCTCCTGCTCTTCGGCGCCTTGGACGACGCACCGGCGCACTTCCACGATTCGGCCGTCCCGGATGACCTTGACGTGCTCTTCGTGGAACGCGCCGCGGGCCTCTCCTCGCATCCGGGGCAGGTGGCGTTTCCGGGCGGCAGCATTGATCCCGACGACGACGGACCCGCCGCCGCCGCAGTCCGCGAAGCGGTCGAGGAGACCGGTCTGGATGCGGCCGGCGTCGAAGTCCTGGGGGTCCTGCCGGACATCCCGCTGTCGGTCAGCAACTTCCTGGTGACGCCGGTCCTGGCCTGGTGGGCCGCTCCCTCTCCCGTCGCCGTGGTCGACTTTGCCGAGTCGGCGCAGGTCTTCCGTGTGCCGGTCGCCGACCTGCTGGACCCTGCAAACCGGCGCATGTCGGTGCTCCGCCGCGGTGGACAGGACTTCCGCAGCCCCGCGTTCCTGGTCCACGGAGTGGTGGTCTGGGGCTTTACCGCCATTTTGCTCAGCCATCTTTTTGACGACCTGGGCTGGTCGTTGGACTGGGACAGGTCGCGCGAGATTCCGGCACCGATCGCCCCGCGCCCCGCAGCCGGCTGACGGATTATGGTCCGGCCGGCCGGCCACCCCGGCGGGGGAGGCGCGCTGGTTTACTTGGCGTCTTTACTTGGCGTCGGCGTAGGAATCGACCACTGCCACACTGACCGGGAAAGCCACAGGGATGTGGCCGAAGACCAGACGGGTGGCGGCAGCAGCCGACTCTTCGACCAGCCGGCAGGCCAGTTGCGTCCGGTCCTCGCGGACGTGCAGCATGACCTCGTCGTGGAGGAAGAACACCATCTCCCCCACGGGGGTTCCTTCGGCAGCGCAGACGCGCAGCCGCCGTCGTAGTTCCGCAAGCCAGCACAGCGCCCACTCGGCGGCCGTGGCCTGCACCACGAAGTTGCGCGTGAAGCGGCCGCGGCTGCGCGCCAGGGTATCTGCCCGTCGCTGCTCTTCCGCGGTGGCGGTCCGCTGGGAGGCCAGCCAGCGTTCCGACGGCGGAGGGCAGCTGCGGCCCAGATAACTGCTGACCACCTGTCCCGCTTCGCCGGCCCGGGCCGCGCGCTCCACCACGGCGATGGCCTGCGGATACGTCCGGGTGAGCTGCGGCATCAGCCGGCCGGATTCACCGGTGGTGGCACCGTACATGGCCCCGAGCATCGCGATCTTCGCCTTGGCCCGATCGCCGCCGAATCCGGTGTCGGCGATGCCCTGATAGAGATCCTTGCCGCGGCCGGCCGCTGCCAGCGCCCCATCCTGCGCCAGCGCCGCCAGCACCCGGGGTTCCAGCTGGGCGGCGTCCGCGACGATGAGCTTGCGGCCGGGATCGGGGCGGACGGCGTCACGGATTTGGCCGGGTATCTGCAGGGCACCGCCGCCGCGGGAGGCCCATCGCCCGGTGACCACGCCGCCCACCATATACTCGGGCCGGAAGCGGCCATCCTGCACCCAGGCGTCCAGCCACGCCCAGCCGTTGGCCGTGAACAGGCGGGCGAGCTTCCGGTAGTGCAGCAGCGGCTCGATCGCCGGATGGGAATGCTGCTTCAATTCCCAGGAGCTGGTGGTTTTGACCTCGATGCCGGCCCGGTGCAGGGCGCGGATGAGCTGCTGCGGGGAGTCGGGGTTGAACGTGGGATTGGCCAGCTCCTGTCCGAGCCTGACGGCGAGGACCTCCAGCTTTTCCGGCCGCTGGCCCTCCCGCGGACGTGCACCCAGTTGGTCCGAAAGGATGCGCAGGTGCACGTCCTCGCGCCAAGGCACGCCGGCATGTTCCATCTCGGTGGCGATCAGGGCGCCGGCCGATTCGGCGGCCAGCAGCAGTTGCAGCCGGCCGCGGTGGGCCGATGCGGCCACGGCCGCCAACTGGTCCTGCAACTCGGCCACCAGGTCCTCCAGCTCCGTCCCGCCGGCCCGTGGTTCGTCAAAGAGGGTGAACTGGTCCGGGGACTGCTGCACCGGCGGCAGTTGACGGGGCAGCTCTTCATCCTGATGCCGGGACGGTGCCTCCCGCAGCGCGCGGATATACCCGGTGTCCGGGGCATGGACCGACAAGGCCAGGATGTTGCGGGCCAGGGCGAGATCGTGGCTGCGGTCCACGTCGGTGCCGGCAGCCAGCAGCGGCAGGTACACGGCACGCGTGGCTTCGAAGACCCAGCGGGGTCCCTCGCCATCGAGGCTCCGGACCGTCGCGGCCAGTTGTCCCTGGGGCACGACGACGGGCGGCCCGGAGGGGGTGCCGTGCGCGTCGGTGCGCTGCAGGTACGCGACGGGTTCCGTGCCCTCCGGCACGGAAATGTTCCGCGCAGCGGAGGCCAGGACCATGTACACACCTCAATTCTCCACTGACCTGTCCTCCACACGGGCCAAGCCGTCCGCCGCGGCCCACATCCGGCGCCCCCTCGGCCGGCGCCGGGCCGGAGCTCCGGGGACGATCGGAGCATGCCAGGACACCACGCCGCCGCCGAACGGTCCCGCTGGAAGCCCGCGGAAGCGGCGGACGTCGTGCTCGTCGGCGGCACCGACCGGCTACGCGATGAAGTTGCCCGGATCGCGGCGGCGGCCGGGCTTGCACTTCGGCCCGACGGACCGCCGGGAACGCTTGCCGCTGTCGGCGGAGCCCCGCTGCTGCTGGGAACCGCCGGGTATCACCGGGTGCAGAGGACCGACGGGGAAATCATCGTGGTCGGATTTGTTGAGGAGGCACCGGCCCTCTGGGACTTGGCGGCCTCCACGGGGGCCGGCCGGGTGGCAGTGCTGCCCGACGGGGCTGCATGGCTGGCGGAATACCTGAGCCGGACCCGGCGGCGGGACACGGCCGGGAAGGTGGTTGCCGTGCACGGAGCCAGCGGTGGAGTAGGAGCCTCGGCCCTGGCCGGATGGCTGGCCGGGGCGGCAGCCCGTTCGGGAACGGCCACGGTGTTGGTGGACGACGACCCGCTCGGCGGTGGGCTCTCGGCGGCCCTGGGCGCCGCCGACGTCCCGGGCCTGGCCTGGCCGGACCTGGCAGCAGTGCAGGGAACCGTGAACCCGGTCCAACTGGCGGCCTCGCTACCGGCGACGGGCGGATTCTCCCTGCTGTCATGGCCCGGGTCGGGGGATCCCGCCCTGCACGACGTCCCGCGGGATGAGGTGGCGGCGGAGATCATGTCGGCCGCGGCAGGTGCCTTCGGTTTGGTGGTCGTCGACGCCGGACGGCTGGGAAGGCCGCCCGAGACCGGACCGGCGGCGGACGACATCGTGCTGCTGGCCCGTACGGATAGCCGTTCGCTGCGGGCAGCCGCAGCCGCAGCCGCAGCCGCGGCAGCGGCGGCAGCGGCCGGCGCCGGAACGAACATGCACCTGGTGGTCCGGGGACCGCTGCCGGCGGGAGCCGACGAACAGCTGATCGCCGACGAGCTCGGGGTGCCGTTGGCCGGCTACGTGCCGTACCTGCGCGCGGTCCCCGCTGCACAGCGGGCAGGCCGCCTGCTGGACCTGGCATCGAACAGGCGGATCCGCGCGTTGTGTGCCGGCCTGCTGGAGCGCCTAAACCCCGTACCGGGGCCGGGCAACAGGTCATGAACGGCTCGGAACGCAGGCACCGGGCTGCCCCGGCAGCGACCCCCGGCATCGGCCTTGAGCCCTTCCGCCGCGCCGTGCTCTCCGATCCATCGCCGGTAACGGGAGCCCGACTGGCAGCAGCCGTTCAGTCGAGCGGCCGTTTACTGGGAACGGCCGGTACGCTGCGGGCGGTGGACTCACTGGCCGCGGAGTTGCGCGGACTGGGGCCGCTGCAACCCCTGGCGGACGCGGGAGCCACGGACATCCTGGTGAATGGCCCGCAGGACATCTGGACCGACGGCGAAAGCGGCCTGCGCCGCGCCCCCGTCGCTTTTGCCAACGACGCCGAGGTCCGGACGCTGGCCGCACGTCTGGTCGCGGCCGGCGGGCGCAGGCTCGACGATGGAAACCCGTGCGCGGACGTGCGCCTTGCGGGTTACCGGGTCCACGCGGTGCTGCCGCCGGTTTCGACCGGCGGGACACTGCTCTCGATCCGGCTCCACCGTCCGCGCCGCTTCACGCTCGCGGAACTGCTCGTCGCTGCACCGCAGTGGCAGCCCTACCTCGAGGCCGTCGTCGTGCAGCGCCTGAACTTCCTGATCTGCGGAGCCACCGGGTCAGGCAAGACGACCTTGCTTTCGGCGATGCTGGGGACCGCCGGCCCGCGGGAACGTATGGTCTTGGTCGAGGATGCCGCCGAACTGGACCCGGACCATCCGCATGTGGTGGGCCTGCAGAGCCGGACCAGCAACGTCGAGGGCACCGGATCGATCGGCATGGTGGAGTTGGTTCGGCAGGCCCTGCGAATGCGGCCGGACCGGCTGGTGGTGGGAGAGTGCCGGGGAGCGGAGGTCCGCGAGTTCCTCGCGGCGATGAACACCGGTCACGCGGGAGCCGGCGGCACCATCCACGCGAACTCTGCCGCGGCGGTTCCGGCCAGGCTGGCGGCCATGGGCGCGCTCGCCGGGATGAGCGCCGAAGCGGTCGTGCTGCAGGCGGCGAGCGCACTGGACCTGGTGATCTCGATGCACCGCACAGGGGA
Source organism: Arthrobacter sp. Y3221048 (assembly GCF_059092685.1). Lineage (NCBI taxonomy): Bacteria > Bacillati > Actinomycetota > Actinomycetes > Micrococcales > Micrococcaceae > Arthrobacter > Arthrobacter sp. Y3221048. The sequence continues at coordinate 334,703 of NZ_JBNHHX010000002.1, forward strand.
AGGGCGTTGCGTGCAGGAAATCTGCCTGCTGCGGCGCGATCCCGCGGGTGGCTTGCAGACCATCCCGGCGCTGGCCGCTGACGGAGCAGGGTTCAGGTACTCGCCGGGCTGGGACGAACTTCACGGACGGTTGTTCCCATGACCGGCCTCGCGGTGTTCCTGCTGACTGCGGCCGCCTGCCTGCTGCTGTTGCCGAGGCCAAGGCACCGTCCAGCCGGGCCACACCGCCGCTCCTGGCAAGGGTCAGCCGGCGACAGGGCGCGGCGGCGGTCCGCCGCCAGCGAATTGGACCAGTTGCCCCTCTTCGTGCGGCAGATGGCCGCGCTGTTGGGTTCCGGGCGCACACCGGCCCAGCTCTGGCCGGATATGCTCTCGGTCTACGCTGCGCCGGAACAGCCTGACCGGTCCCCGCCGGGCGCACGGCAGCGGGATGGAACGGGCCCAGCATCAGGTGCGGCGGCGCGAGAACGTGGGCTGCTGGTCCCAACCCTCGAGGCGGCAGCACAGGCCGCGGAACTGGGACTGGGAATCGGACCGGTTCTGCGGAGGCAGGGGCCGGGGAGCGGCCGGCGGGCACACCCTGAGGCCGCCGCCGTGCAACGGATGTGGCATGATCTGGCTGCCTGCTGGGAGGTTTCCGAGAGGACCGGGGCACCACTGGCATTGCTGTTGGAGAATTATGCCGGGCACCTGCAGCATCGGCTTGATGCCAGGGCTGCGCGCCGGACCGCGCTGGCGGGGCCGAAGGCCACCGCGGCCCTGCTCGGGTGGCTGCCGCTGCTGGGACTTGGACTCGGCGCTGCCATGGGTGCCGACCCCGTCGCCACGCTGCTGCTGTCACCGACGGGGTGGCCGGTCCTGGTCACCGGGGTGGCGCTCATGGTCGGCGCACGCTTCTGGTCCCGGCACCTCGTGCGCCTTGCTGCCGGACGGGAGGGCCTGTGATCCCGGTGCTGACCGGTGTACTGCTCTTTGCCGCCGTCTGGCTGCTGTGGCCGGGACTGTCCGGGGCGAGCTGCATCGTCGCGAAGTCGCCGCGGGCTCCAGACGCAGGCCGGGAGGGCGGCGGGGACGAAGCGGCCGACGATCCCGCCCTGCACCTGGATTTGTTGGGTGCCATGCTGGCAGCGGGACTGCCCCTGCCCCACGCCGTGGCTGCCCTCGCCGCCACCACCCGGGGAATGACCAAGACGGCTTTGGATCAAATTGCCTCTGCGCTGTTGCTGGGCGTGGAATGGCAGGAGGCCTGGGCGCTCGCGGAGCCCGGTTCCGGACTGGACGTGTTGCGTGATTCCTTGCGCTTCGGTGCCGCAACGGGTGCGCCCTCGGCGGCGGTGCTCTTTGCCCAAGCAGACCAGCTGCGGCGAAGCCGGCAGCAGGAAGACCAGCAGCGGGCGGCTGCCCTCGGCACCCGGCTTGTACTTCCGTTGGGGCTGTGCGCCCTTCCCGCCTTCATCGCCCTGGGCGTGGTGCCGGTGCTCGTCGCCCTCGTGCCCAGGCTGTAAGCACTCCTCCACAGTGCAGGCCGCGCCGCAGGTTGTGCACCGGCAGCAAGTCGGCGGTGCCCGCACCCTGGCGTAGTCGGGGAGGCTCAAATGACCGCAATCCGGCGGCCTTATCCAGGAGGAAAACATGTCATTGTCACTGGTCGAAATCCGGGACAGGACAGCACCACGCCCGCTGCCGCCGAACCCCGCGCTGCCGCCGAATCCCGTGCTGCAGCCGAACCCTGCGCTGCCGCATCCACGCGGGGACGCGGCAGCGCAGTCACGCCGGGCCGCAGCGGCGCAGACGCCCGGGGCCGCTCCGCTGCAACTGCCCGGGATGGAGCATGAGGACTCCGGCCATCGGGCGGTGGTAATTGCCTTCCCGGCCGGCGGCCGGGACAGGCTAGCCAGGCGAAACTGGCGGCACCTGGCAGGTTCTGAAGCCGGGATGGCAACCGCCGAGTATGCCATCGCGACGCTTGCGGCGGTGGCTTTCGCCGGCCTGTTGGTCCTGATCCTGCGCAGCGGCGAAGTCCGCGGCATGCTCACGGACCTGGTGGAACTGGCGCTGACGGCGGTCTGACCGGTGTCTCTGAGCCGCCTCGCCCACTTCCGCGCCAGCCGCTGCGACACAGCCGCCCACGGCCGCCCCGGCGAGCGCGGCAGCGTCACGGCCGAATTCGCCATCGTCCTCCCCGCCGTCGTCGTCGTGCTGGCTTTCCTGCTGGCCGGGGCAGCCGCCGGCGCAACGCAGCTGACTGTGGAGAAGGCCGCACAGGCCGCGGTTCGGCAACTCGGCCGCGGCGAGTCGGAGACAACCGCCGCCCATACCGTCCGCTCCATCGCGGGGGACGGCGCCACCTTGGCGTTCGGCAGCGGCGACGGCTGGGTCACGGTGCATGTCAGGGCGCAGATGCCGGGACCCTGGCCGGAATTTGGCGGCTGGACGCTGGAAGCCCGGGCCACCGGGCCGGTCGAGCCGACCGGGGGACCGGTGGTCCGGTCAGGCGCAGGAAATGATGGCCGATAACCGTCCGCCGTTGCCCGGGGCGGCGCCACCCGGTGCGGCACCCCCTGGAGCCGGTGCCGCTGCCGATGCCGGCGCAACAGGACAGGACTGCACGGAGCACGGGGCCGGAACGGTGCTGTCGGTGGGCCTGGTGCTGCTGCTGTGCCTGATGCTCGCGGTGGTCGTCACGGTGATGCAGACGGCCACGGCATCGGCGCGGGCCGGCAAGGCGGCCGACTTGGCTGCCCTGGCCGGCGCCGATGCTGCCCGCGGCCTGCTGGCCGGCGAACCATGCACCCTGGCCGCGGAAGTGGCACGCAAGCAGGAGGCCGAAATGTCCGCCTGCCGCCGCTCCGGACCCGGCGGTGTGGTGGTTGACGTCCGGACCGGGACCCGGCTGCCCGACGTGCTGGGGTGGCTTAACGGACATTGGACGCATGCCGAGGGCCTGTCACGGGCGGGGCCGCCACCGGGGCGGTAAGGTCCGTGCAGGGCGGCGGTGCCCCGCGGTTACGCGACGGCTGTCTGGTGCCGGTCGGCAGGGGCAGGGCCGGCGTGGGAAAGCAAGGCCTCGATCAGCGTGACCGCCCCGGACTTGTCCAGGGGATTGTTCTTGTTGCCGCATTTCGGGGACTGTACACAGGACGGGCAGCCCGTTTCGCACTCGCAGGACCGGATGGCGTCCCGGGTGGCCGCCAGCCAGATCCTTGCCGCCTCGAAGCCCCGTTCAGCCAAGCCCGCACCGCCGGGATGCCCGTCGTAGACGAAGATGGTCGGCTTGCCGGTATCGGCATGCAGTGCTGTCGACACCCCGCCGATGTCCCACCGGTCGCTGGAGGCCACCAGCGGGAGCAGCCCGATGCCGGCATGTTCGGCCGCGTGCAGGGCACCGGGCACACGGGCCGCGACCAAACCGGCGGCCGTCAATTGCTGCTCGCCGATGGTGAACCAGACGGCCTTGGTGAACAGTTCCCTGGCACCAAGGTCCAGCGGCTCTTCGCCCAGGATCTCGTTGGAGATGAAGGCCTTGCGCTGGAAGGAGATGACTTTGGTGGTGACCTTGACGTCGCCGAAACAGGCCTGGACCTCGCCCCACTGCTCGGTCCGCTGCGCGCCGAGCACTTCGATCTGCGTAACGTCGCGGGCTTGTGTGTAGTAGTCCGGATTGGCCCGGGTCACCATCGCGCAGTGGTCCTGCTCGTTGAGCTCATCCACCACGTACGCCGTGCCTTGGTGCACGTACACGGCGCCGTTGTGGGCCTGGTAGTGCGACTGCGGAGAGTCCATGGTCCCGAGCAGCGTCCCTGATTCCGTTTCGACGATGCTGATCGGTCCACCGCCGTCGGCCCGCAGATTAACCATGGCCGCTGCGCTTTCCGGATGGGTCCAATACCAGCCGGCGGGCCGCCGCCGGAGATAACCGTCGGCGGTCAGCTGGTCGAGCAGGCCGGGAGCTGCGGCACCGAACAGCCCGATATCCGCCGGCGTCAACGGAAGCTCCTGGGCGGCGGCGCACAGGTGGGGCCCCAGGACATAGGGATTCGACGGGTCGAAAACGGTCGCCTCCACGGAGACGTCGAAGACAGCCTCGGGATGGTGCACCAGGTAGGTGTCCAGCGGATCGTCGCTGGCCACGAAGGCAGCCAGCGCGGCCTGCCCGGACCGGCCGGCACGGCCGATCTGCTGGAACAACGACGCGCGGGTGCCCGGCCAGCCCGCGACCAGGACGGCGTCCAGCCCGGAGATGTCGATGCCCAGTTCCAGCGCCGAGGTGCTCGAGACGCCCAGCAGCTGCCCGGACCTGAGCTTGGCTTCCAGCTCGCGGCGTTCCTCCGGCAGGTAGCCGGAGCGGTAGGCAGCCACCCGCCCCGGCAGCGAGGGATGGACGTCGTCCAGCAGCCGCTTGGTGATGGAGGAAATCGTCTCGGCACCCCGGCGCGACTTGATGAACGCGATGGTACGCACCTGCGCAGCCACGAGGTTGGCCAGCAGGTCGGATGTCTCTGCAACCACCGTGCGCCGTTCCTTGGCGCCGTTCTCGCCTTTGAGCTCGGTGAGCTGGGGTTCCCAGAACGCCACGGTCGTGGAGCCGTGCGGCGAGCAGTCTTCGGTCACAGCCTCTGCTTCCGCGCCGATCAGCCGACCGAAGGAGGTTCCGGGGTCCGCGGAGGTGGCAGAGGCCCCGATGAACACCGGGTCCGCGCCGTAGCTGGCGCAGATTCGGCGCAGCCGCCGCACCAGATTGGCGACATTCGAGCCGAAGACACCGCGGTAACTGTGCGCCTCGTCAATGATCACGTAGCGCAGCCGGCGGAAGAAGCGTGCCCACCAGGCGTGGTTGGGCAGGATCCCGAAGTGCAGCATGTCCGGATTGGCCAGCACGAAGTTGGCATGGTCCCGGATCCAGCGGCGGGCACCCGGATCCGTGTCTCCGTCATAGGTTTCCGCCCGCACGGTGGGCAGCTTCAGCGCCTTGATGGCGGCCAGTTGGTCGGCCGCCAACGCCTTGGTCGGGGCCAGGTACAGGGCGGCGGCACCGCTCGGTTCGAGGCTGACGGTGTCTGCCAGGCCCGTCCGGTGGATGGCGTCCAGCGCCGGCACTTGGTAGGCCAGCGATTTCCCGGACGCGGTTCCCGTGGCAATGATCGTATGGCGGCCCTGGTGGGTGCTTTCGGCGGCGCGGACCTGGTGGCGCCACGGCTCGTGCACCCCGAGCACGGCATAGGCGGCACGGATATCTTCGTGGACCCAGTCCGGCCACGGCTCGGCCACGGCCTCCCGGGCCGGAAGCTCGCGGACGTGCACCAGTTGCTCAGGCTCCGGACCGGAGCCGAGCAGCGGGATCAGGGAATCGTGCAGGGCCACCCGAACATTGTGTCACCAGACCGAGGTGCGGCGGGCAGGCTCCGCAGCCCGGCAGGCCGGGCGCCCGGGGCGCAGCGGGCAGGCTTCCGCAGTCAGGCGAGCCGGGCGCCTGCCGGGCCGCCGGCCGGCCCGCACTGTGGCGGGCAGCAGGCGGTCAGCCCTCCGCCAGGGGCTTGAGAATCATCACATCGCAGACGGTATCCCAGCCCAGGTGCCTGTAGAGCATCTGGCCGTCGTGCGAGGCGATCAGCAGCCCGGTGTCCACCATGTGCTCCAACACGGACGCGATCAGCGCGCGCATCACGTGCGTGGCCAGCCCGCGGCGCCGGTAATTAACGTCCGTTTCGATATGGTCGAAGACCGCGAAATTGTCGACGGCGGCGGCGACGCCGTGCGCGGCCTCGTTGCCTTCGTGCACCACCCGGACCCGGTGGACATTCCCGTGCTTCTCGACCTCGGTCTTGAAATCGGGGTCGCGGTACCACGGGTCCTCGGTGTCCTGGCCGGACATGTCGGTGACCATCAGCGACTGGGCGTTGTGGTGCACGCGCAGCCCGTGCTGCGGCGCCAGTCGGTGGATCCGCTGCGCGTCGCGCGTCAGCACGGTGAAGATCCGTCCCGGCGACTTGGTGGTGTCGCGGGCCACGGCGGCGAATTCCTCGTCGCCCGGTTCAAAAGCAAAGTATTCCCAGTCCCCGGTCTTGTCGGCCAGCAGCACGGCCGGGTGTCCGTCGACCTCTTCGGCGGAGTAGCCCCGGCAGGCCGACCAGCCGGCAACCCAGGCGGCAAGGACGTCGTCGGGGACGTCAGTCGTATATTCGTGACCCATAGCAGGACTGTACCGAACAGCGGCCGCGGGCGGCACAGGAAATCGATGACAACCCTGTCACAATCCCTGATTTCCGACCACCGCGTACCCTTGATGCGTGGCTTTGAACCGGATTGTGCTCTATTACGCCTTCACCCCGCTGCCGGACCCGGACGCCGTCCGGCTGTGGCAACGCGCGCTGTGCGAGAAACTCGGCCTGCGCGGCCGGATCCTGATCTCCAAGGACGGGATTAACGGCACCGTGGGCGGCGAGCTGAACGCGGTGAAGCAGTATGTGAAAACCACGCGCGAATATCCCGCTTTCCGCGGCCTCGCTGTGAAGTGGTCCGAGGGCGGCGCGGAAGACTTCCCGCGGCTGAGCGTCAAGGTCCGTGACGAGATCGTGTCCTTCGGCGCTCCGGGCGAGCTCAAAGTGGACCAGGGCGGCGTGGTCGGCGGCGGGACGCACCTGCGCCCGGAGGAACTGCACCAGCTCATCGACGCGAAGAAGGCTGCGGGCGAAGACGTGGTCTTCTTCGACGGCCGCAACGCCTTTGAAGCGCAAATCGGCAAGTTCAAAGACGCCATCGTCCCGGACGTGGCCACCACCCACGACTTCATCAAGGAACTGGACTCGGGCAAGTACGACGAGCTTAAGGACAAGCCGGTGGTGACCTATTGCACCGGCGGCATCCGCTGCGAAGTGCTGTCATCCCTGATGGTCAACAGGGGCTTCCAGGAGGTCTACCAGCTCGACGGCGGAATCGTCCGTTACGGCGAAACCTTCGGCGACGCCGGGCTGTGGGAAGGTTCGCTTTACGTCTTCGATCAGCGCATGCACCTGGAGTTCACGCCGGACGCCAAGACCATCGGGGAATGTGTCCGCTGCCAGGCGCCGACCAACAAGTTCGAGAACTGTTCCAACCCGGACTGCCGCCAGCTGACGTTGTACTGTTCCGCGTGCGCAGCGGATCCGCAGACCCTGCGCTGCCCGGACGGCTGCCCGGAACCTGCCGCCTGACTGTTTCGGGCGGCAACGCGGACGTCGCTCCCCGGGCAGGGGACCGTCCGAGGACCTGTTACGGCGCGGGGACAGTGACGTCCCAAGGACGTCCGATCCCGAGGCCGGTCAGGCGTCCACGGTCTCCGGCCACAGGCCAACAGTTGCATCCTGCGGTTCGATGTCCTCGACCTCGGTCTTGAACACGCTCATGCCCCGCGCCTGGTAGTTGGCCACCGCCGCCGGCCCGTCCAGGGAACAGGTATGCACCCAGACGCGCTGGACCGGCGGAAACCCGTCCCAGCGGCCGTGCAACTGCCAGGCCTGCCGTATGCCCTCGGCCAGCAGGGCACCGCCAAGGCCGCGGCCGATCGCCTCGGGGAACAGGCCGAAGTACATGATTTCGACGTCGGTGCCCGCCTGGCCGGGGCGGCCCAGCAGCTCCACGTAGCCGGCCGGGGCGCCGGCGGTGTACAGCACCCAGGTTTCCGCGCCGGGAGCACGCACCACCTGTTCCCATTCGCTGCGTGTGAGCACCAGCCGGTCAGCCCAGTTCCAGCTGCTGCCCACACTCCGGTAGAGGAACTTGCTGTACTCGGGGCTGATCTGCGGTACCCGCACCACGGCGGCATCATCAGGCAGCGGGCGCGAGCCAGGCACCAGCTGGGCCGGATCGGTCTGTTCAAGGTGGGTGGTGGTGACGAGCATGAGGTCATTTAACCATCAGGGAACCGCCGCGGACGCACGGGCAGCAGTAACCGGCCGCTAGAGAGGCGCCAACACCTCCGCCCCGGGCAGGTCCGGGGTGGCCGCACCCTCGCCGCCGGGGTTACTAAACTTGGGCCGTGCGTAATACAGACTTCTCCGACGTGCCCGGCGCGCCCGCCAGCACCGACCCGCGGCTGCTGGCGGACCTGGCCGCAGACTTGACCGACCTCGATTACAGCGTGGACGGGGTGGCAACGCTGCTCGGCGCCGAGGCGTGGGAGGCCCTGGACCGCGACCAGCTAATCCCGGCCGTGCTGGCCACGGCCCGCCTGCTGGAGGATCCGGCACAGGGCCGTTTGGCCGCCGTCGTGCGCCTCTGGTTGCTGGGCCGGGGCGTGGAGCCCGCGCAGCTGGCAGGGGCGTTCCCGCGCACCGGGGTGGACGGCCTTGCCGCCCTCCGTCTGGCCGAGCACGACGGCGGCGAGTGGCGGGCAGCTGTTGACCTCCGCCCGTACGCCTTCGGCGAGACCGAGCTGTGGGTGGCCAGCGACCTCGGTGCGCACCAGCGGCCCGGCGTCCTCCGGCACGACCACGTCCTGGGCATCGGCCAGGCCTCGCTGACCCTGGCCCAGCTGACTGTGCGCCCCGCGGTGGAACGGGCCCTGGACCTTGGCACCGGTTGCGGGATCCAGCTCTTCCACCTGCTGGGCCACGCCCGGCACGCCACCGCGACCGACATCTCGGAGCGGGCGCTGGCCTTCACCCGGTTCAACCTCGCGCTCAACGCCGGTGCCCTCGGGCTGGACCCGGACAACCTGGAGGACCGGGTCAGCCTGCGGTTGGGCAGCCTGTTGGAACCGGTGGCGGGGGAGCGCTTCGACCTGGTGGTGTCCAACCCGCCGTTCGTGATCACGCCGCGGCGCCCGGCCGAACGGACCGACGAGCAATTCACCTACCGCGACGGCGGACTGCCCGGCGACGACATTGTGGCCACCCTCTTCCGTACGCTGCCGTCAGTATTGGCCGACGGCGGTGTGGCGCAGATGCTGGGCAACTGGGAAATTCCGGCCGGCGTCGGCAGTTGGCACGCACGGTTGGAACAGTGGCTGGCACCGGACATCGACGCCTGGGTGATCCAGCGGGAGCAGCTCAGCCCGGCGCAGTATGCGCAGACGTGGCTGCGCGACGCCTCGGTGAACCGCGATCTGGAGCTGTTCGAATCCGCTTACGCCGCCTACCTGGACGATTTTGCGTCCCGGGACGTGGAGGCCCTCGGCTTCGGGCTGGTCTGGCTGCGCCGCCCGCTGCCCGAAACCACGGCGGCGGCTGCAGGTGCAGGAGCGCTGCGGCGGTTCGAGGAGATCACGTATCCGATCGAGCAGCCCGTCGGCCCGCACCTGGCCGCAGCGGTCGAACGGGCCGATTGGCTGACCGAGCACGCCGCCGACTTCGGCCGCCAGCATCTGCGGGTGGCCGAGGACGTGACCGAGGAGCGGCACCAGCGGCCGGGCGCCGAACACCCCGGCGTCATCTTGCTGCGCCAGGGTGCGGGGCTGCGCCGGACCAACCTGATGAGCACCGAGTTGGCCGGGTTCGTTTCCGCCAGCGACGGCGACCTGGGCGTGGACCAGATCATTGGTGCCCTGGCGGCACTGTTGGGCCGCGAGGAGCCGGACTTCGCCCGTCAGCTGTCCGCCGAAGTGCGGAACCTGGTGGCAGACGGCTTCCTGGTGCCTGCCGGCGAATAGGAAATTGTTGCCGTATTGCAGTCGGGGATTGCCCGGCAGCCCCGCCCGGGAGCGGTGACCGGCATTACACTTACTGATCATGACTAAGGGTTCAACCACGACGACCGGCCGGGCGGCCGCGGCAGCGGCGGCCACCGGGGCGGAGCCGGCAGCCGGAGACAGGGTCAATATCTCCGACGCCCGCGCCATCCGTGCCCTGGCCCATAACGTGCGGTTGAAGGTTATCGAAGAGCTCTTTGATACGCAGCAGCCGGCCACCGCCACGGAGTTGGCCCAGCGGCACGGGCTGACCCCCAGCGCCATGAGCTACCACCTCCGGGCGTTGGAAAAGTGGGGATTCGTCAAGCGGTGCGTGAACCAGGGTGACGGCCGGGAGCGGCACTGGCAGGCCGCGGCCGGACGTCTGGACGTGACCAGCGTGGCGGACAGCCGTGCCGCCACCATGGGCGTGGTGGACGTGGAACTGAACGACCTGCGCGAACGTCTGTCCAAGTACGTCAAACGGGACAAGCAATTGCCGAACCCTGACACGTGGCGGCAGGAAGGACACCTGGCTGCCCTCAGCACGGGACGGTTCTACCTGACCGAGGAACAGCGGAAGGACCTCGGCCGGCGGATCGGCGAGATCCTGCTGGAATACAGCCCGACCACCAATCCCGAGAACCGGGGTGAAGGGGCCGAAAAGCTCTACTATGTCTTCTCCTTCCTGCCCGGCGACATCGACAACGATTAGGGCCCTGTCGCAGGCATCGGCAGTGGTCCGCGGCACCGGAGGCAACCGGCTGCACCCGTTGGCGTTTTCTGTTTCGCGGTACTGTTGCGGCTAACCTAGTGCTGACGGTCCTCCACCCCGCCGGGTTGGGGGACGTATTTACAAGCGCATCAACACCCCTTTCTTTACGTAGGAGCACAGTGCCAGCCAAGGCCCGCGAAAAAACCGGCAAGAAACTCGTCATCGTCGAGTCCCCGGCCAAGGGCAAAACCATCGCCGGGTACCTCGGCGAGGGCTTTGAGGTCACGGCTTCCATGGGGCACATCCGTGACCTGCCCCAGCCCTCCGACCTGCCGGCCGAGCTGAAAAAGACGTCGGTCGGCAAGTTTGCCGTGGACATCGACAACGATTTCGAGCCCTACTACGTGGTGTCTCCGGACAAGAAGAAGAAGGTTTCCGAGCTCAAAGCGATGCTCAAGGACGCCGACGAACTCTATCTGGCAACTGACGGTGACCGCGAAGGTGAAGCCATCGCGTGGCACCTGCTGCAGGTGCTGCAGCCCAAGGTACCCGTGCACCGCATGACGTTCAGCGAGATTACCCGCGAAGCCCTGCAACGCGCCCTGACCGAGGTCCGCGAGGTGGACACCGACCTGGTCGACGCCCAGGAAACCCGCCGCATCGTGGACCGGCTTTTCGGCTACGAACTTTCCCCGGTGCTCTGGCGCAAGGTCAAGGCCGGCTTGTCCGCAGGACGCGTGCAGTCCGTGGCCACCCGGCTGGTCGTCGAGCGTGAGCGCGAGCGGATGGCGTTCCGGGCGGCCTCCTACTGGGACCTGGTCGCCACGGTGGCGCCGGAGGACGCCGCCAAGGGCGGGGTGTTCAAGGCCAAGCTGGTCTCCCTCGACGGCAGCCGGGTCGCCGTCGGCAAGGACTTCGACGATCTGGGCCGGCTCAAGGCCCGCTCCGCCGTCCATCTGGACGAGGCGGCCGCCACCGGCCTGGCAGACTCCCTGCGCAGCGCCCGGTTCTCAGTCCGCGCGGTTGAGAACAAGCCGTACACCCGGCGTCCGGCAGCGCCGTTCACCACGTCCACCCTGCAGCAGGAGGCGGCCCGCAAGCTCCGGTTCTCCGCCCGCTCGACCATGCAGGTGGCGCAGAAGCTGTACGAAAACGGCTACATCACCTATATGCGTACCGACTCGCCGGCGCTGAGCGACCAGGCCGTCAACGCCGCACGGCGCCAGGCCTCCGAGCTGTACGGACCCGAATATGTTCCGGATGCCCGCCGCGTCTACAAGGGCAAGGACAAGAACGCCCAGGAAGCCCACGAAGCCATCCGGCCGGCAGGGGACTCGTTCCGCACGCCCGGCCAGGTCCGCAGCCAGCTTTCCGGCGACGAGTACCGGCTGTACGAGCTGGTCTGGAAACGCACGGTGGCCTCGCAAATGGCCGATGCCAAGGGATCGACGTCGACCGTGCGCCTCGGCGCCACGGCCGGGGACGGGCGGGACGCGGAGTTCACCGCATCCGGTACCGTCATCACGTTCCCGGGTTTCATGGCCGCCTATGAGGAGGGCAAGGACGCCGGCCGCGAGGACGACGACGATGCCACCGGCGGACGCCTGCCGAACCTCGCCAAGGGTGACGCGCTGGACGCGCAGGCGGTCGACGCCGTCGGACATGAGACGTCAGCACCGCCGCGCTACACCGAAGCATCGCTGATCAAGACGCTGGAGGACCGCGGCATCGGCCGCCCGTCCACCTACGCCGCCACCATCTCCACCATCATGGATCGCGGCTACGTCCGCACCCGCGGCTCCGCCCTGGTTCCGAGCTGGATCGCATTCTCCGTGGTGCGGCTGCTGGAAGAGTACTTCAGCGACTACGTGGACTATGACTTCACGGCGGAACTCGAAGAGGACCTGGACCGCATTGCCCGCGGCGAGGCCAGCCGGACGGAGTGGCTCTCCGGCTTCTATTACGGGGACCGCAAGGAAACCGGCCTGAACACCGTGGTGAACGACCTGGGCGAAATTGATCCGCGACGGATCAATTCGATCGAGATTGCCGAGGGCATCACCTTGCGGGTGGGCAAGTTTGGGCCATACCTGGAACGCAACGGCGAGGGCGACGGCGAAGAGCCGGAGCGGGCCAACGTCCCCGAGGACCTGGCTCCCGACGAGCTGACCCCGGAGAAAGCCGTCGAGCTGATGGAAACCCAGGGGCCGGGCGAGCGCGAGCTTGGCACGGACCCGGAGACCGGTCGGACGATCGTGGCCAGGGAGGGCCGTTACGGCGCCTACGTCACCGAAGTGATCCACGAGCCGACGGCCGAAGAGCTGGCCGCGCAGCCGGTGGAGTACTACAAGAACGGCAAGCCCAAGCCGCCGAAAAAGCCCGCCAAGGTCAGGCCGCGCACCGGCTCCCTGTTCAAGTCGATGAGCGTTGACACCGTCACCCTCGAGGACGCGCTGAAGCTGCTGAGCCTGCCGCGCGTGCTCGGCACCGATGCCGAGGGCACCGAAATCACCGTGCAGAACGGCCGCTTCGGCCCGTACCTGAAGAAGGGCAGCGACTCGCGGTCGATCGGTTCGGAAGAGGAAATCTTCACCATCACGCTGGAACAGGCGCTGGAGATCTACTCGCAGCCGAAGACCCGCGGCGGCCGCACCGCGGCTGCGCCGCTGGCCGAGTTCGGCGTGGATCCGGTGTCGGAGAAGAACATCGTGGTCAAGGACGGCCGGTTCGGCCCCTACATTACCGACGGCGTCACGAACATCACGGTGCCGCGCGCCACCAGCATCGAAGAGCTGACACGCGAGCAGGCCATCGAGCTGCTGGCGGAGAAGCGCGCGAAGGGACCGGCGAAGCCGGCGGCGAAGAAACCGGTACGGCGCAAGGCCGCCGCCAAGAAGTAGCGGACGTGCCCCGGCCGTTGCCCGCGGCGGTCGGGGCCGGAGCCGTTGTCCGTTGGCGGTGCCCGGGCCGCAACACTGCAATAATATGAACATGCGTCTGGGCGTCCTCGACATCGGTTCCAACACGGTGCATTTGTTGTTGGTGGATGCCCACCCGGGTGCCCGGCCCGTGCCCTTCGCCTCGCACAAGCGGCCGTTGTCGCTGGTGGCCTACCTGGATGCCGAGGGCAGTATCAGCGAAGAGGGCCAGCGGGAACTCATCGGCTTTATCCGCGAGGCCTGGCGGTTTGCCGGGCTGCACGGCGCCGAAGACATGCTGGCCTTCTGCACCTCGGCCATCCGCGAAGCGAACAACGGCAGGGCGGTGCTGGACCGGGTCAAGGCGGAAGCCAATGTCACGCTGCAGGAGCTGACCGGCCCGGAGGAGGCCGGCATGACCCTGGTGGCCGTCCGACGCTGGTACGGCTGGGGGTCGGGCACCATCCTGGACTTGGACATCGGCGGCGGCTCCTTCGAAATGGCCATCGGCCATGATGAACTGCCCGAACTAGCCGTATCTGTGCCGCTGGGAGCCGGCCGGCTGACCCGGCAGTGGCTGCCCGAGGACCCGCCGAGCGTGAAGAGCATCAAGGACCTGCACGCGTATATCCGCGAGACGCTGGCTCCCGTCGTGGGAGAGTTTTCTGCATTGGGCCGGCCGGACATGGTGGTCGGCACTTCCAAGACCTTCCGCTCGCTGGCACGGATCGCCGGAGCCGCGCCCTCGGCCGCCGGCCCGTACGTGCGGCGGGAACTGCACCGCACGGACCTGTCCCTGTGGGCCCGCAGGCTGGCCGCCATGCCGGTCAGCGACCGTGTTAATTTGCCCGGTGTCTCGATGGTGCGGGCGCCGCAGCTGTTGGCGGGGGCGATGGTTGCCGAGGCGGCGATGGAAATGTTTGAGATCGAGACCTTGCAGATCTGCCCCTGGGCGCTGCGGGAGGGGCTGATCCTCAAACGCTTCGACCACCTGCTCTACGACAGCGACGCCCCGGTCAGTCCGGTGGGCACCATGCTGGTGCAGCAGGCGCTGGAGCCGGCCCCCGCCGTCGAAAAGGTCGGCAGCTAGCGACCCGCCCCCTAAGCCGCGGAGTTGCCGGTACCCGGTGCGGGCTTACAAGGTTTGTTGGTCCCCGGGGGGAGGCTTAAATGGCGACGCCGGCGAACGTTGCGGTTGGTTGGGGGAGTCAACCGCTGTTCGCCGGCGCCTGGACCGGAACCAGCAGATCCGGTCCATCATCACTCGCACCTTGATGAGGTGCTTACGACACTAGGCGGCAACTTTGGGACGACGCCGGGAAATACCTGAACGGCACCTGTGAGTTCTTCCCGGCCGGCTGCGCCGAGGGGGAGGAACGCGGCACGCGCCCGATGACAGCCCCGTGATTCAATGGCAGACATGACTGCTGACGCCACCGGAACGCCAACCGCACGCCGCATCGCTTTCCTGGGCTGCGGTTCCATGAACGAGGCCGTCCTGGCCGGGCTGCTGGCCTCCGGAACACCCGCCGAAAACGTGACGGCGACGGTGCGCCGCGGCGAGCGCGCCGAAGAACTGCGCGGACGCTATCCCGGCCTGACGGTGCTGGCGGAACAGGACGACCCCGCGGCCAACGCCACCGCCGTGCAGGGTGCCGACGTTGCCGTGCTGGGGGTCAAGCCGACGGGCATCGCGGACCTGTGCCGGACCATCGCGCCGGCTTTGGACGCGGCGACGGTGGTGGTTTCCGTGGCCGCGGCGGTCACCGTTGCCGCCATGGAAGCCGCGCTGCCGGCAGCCCAGCCGCTGGTGCGCAGCATGCCCAACACGCCGCTCAAGGTGCGCCGGGGTGCCGTGGGCATCTCTGCCGGCAGCCACGTGACGGATTCCCAGCTGGCTGCCGCCCGCGAGGTGTTCGCCGGCGCCGGCACCGTCGTCGTGGTTCCGGAAAACCAGTTGGACGCGGTGTCGGCGGTCAGCGGTTCCGGCCCCGCCTATGCCTTCTATCTGGCCGAGGCAATGGCCGCTGCCGGCGTGGAGCTGGGCCTGGACCCGGAGCTGTCGATGACTCTGGCCCGCGAGACCGTGGCCGGCGCAGGCATCATGCTCACCGCGCCGGATGCCGACCCGGCGGTCATGCGCCGCGCCGTCACCAGCCCGAACGGCACCACGGAGCGAGCCATCGCCTCCTTCGACGACGACGGGCTGCCGCGTGTCATCGCGCGCGGTGCCGCGGCCGCCGCCGAACGGGCGGCCGAACTGTCGCGCGAACTGGCGTGAAGCGGGGCAGGCCCTGGGATCCCGGGACCGGCGCGGGCTCCGCTACGGACGGGCCGCGAAGCGCTCCAGCAGGTCCACGTGCCCGGAGACGATCAGCATGTCCCGGCTGGAGACCTTGGTTTCCGGCCGGGCATAGGTGAAGTCTTCGCCGGGTGACTTCACGCCCACCACGGTGACGCCGTACTTGGAGCGCACCTGAGACTCACCCAGCGTGAAGCCCTGGGTTTCCTTCGGCGGGTACATCTTGACGATGGCGAAACCGTCGTCGAACTCGATGAAGTCCAGCATCCGTCCGCCCACCAGGTGGGCGGCGCGGCGGCCGGCGTCGGCCTCCGGATAGATCACGTGGTTGGCGCCGATGCGCGAGAGGATCTTGCCGTGCGACGGGGTGATGGCCTTGACCCAAAGGTGCTCGATGCCCAGGTCCACGAGGTTCACGGTGATCAGCACCGAGGACTCGATCGACGTGCCGACACCGACGACGGCGGAGCTGAACTCATGGGCGCCCAGTTGGCGCAGCGCGTCGATGTTCGTGGCGTCGGCCTCCACGACGTGGGTCAGCTGCCCCGACCACTTCTGCACCAGTGTCGGATCACGTTCGATCGCCAGCACCTCGCGGCCCTGCTTGACCAGTTGTTCCGCGGTGGAGGCACCGAAGCGGCCCAAGCCGACCACCAGCACGGGCGCGTTGTGGGCGGGACGTCTGTTCGATGCGGACTTCTCAGCCAATGATGGGCCTCTCTTCGGGGTAGTGGAACAGCTGGCGGCGTTCGCGCAGCGCCAGCGCGGCGGCCAACGTGATGGTGCCGACGCGGCCGGCGAACATCAGGGCGCAGAGCACGTATTTGCCCTCGGGCGGCAGTTCGGCGCTCAGGTTGGTGCTCAGCCCGCAGGTGGCGAACGCGGAAATGACCTCGAACAACACCCGGTCCAGGCTTTCGCCGGTGAAGGCCAGCAGCAGGCCGGAGGCGACGGCCACCAAGGTGGCACCCATGACGATCACCGAGATGGCCACCCGCATGGCGCCTTCCGGGATGGTCCGGCCGTGGATCTTCACGTCCCGGTCCCCGCGGGCCTCGGCAACGATGGCCAGGAACACGATCGCGATGGTCGTGACTTTGATGCCGCCCGCAGTCGACGCGGAACCGCCGCCGGCGAACATCAGGGCATCGGAAAAGAGCATGGTGGACGGCTCCAGGTTGTTCATATCCACCAGGTTGAAGCCGAGCGAGCGCGTCATGATGGAGGCGAACGTCGCGTGGAGGACCTTGTCCCAGGTGCTCAGGCCGCCCAGGGTCTCCGGGTTGCTCCACTCCATGGCGCCCCAGACCAGGGCACCGACCACCAGCAGGATCAGCGACACCTCGACCGTAAGCTTGGTGTGCAGGTTCCATTTGCTGAAGCGCCAACCGCGTTCCAGGAGCACCATGACCACCGGGAATCCGAGGCTGCCCAAGAAACCTCCGGCCATCAGCGGCAGCAGGATCCACTCGTCGGTCTCGTAGGGGACCAGGCCGTCCGAGTGCGGGGTGAATCCCGCGTTGTTGAACGCCGAGATGGCATAGAAGATGCCGTGCCAGGCGGCCTGGGGAAAGGATTCGCCAAGCATCAGGAAGCGGGGGAACAGCACCAGGGCCAGCACCACTTCGATGATCACGGAGGTGGTGATCACGATCCGCAGCAGCGCGCCGACCTCGCCCAGGCGGCCTGCGTTGTTCATGGCAGACTGGGCGATCAGTTTGCCGCGCACGCCCAGCCGCTTGCTCACCATGAGCGCCAGCAGCGAGGCCAACGTCAGCGTGCCCAGGCCGCCGATGAAGATGGCCAGCAGGATCACGGCCTGGCCGAGGAAAGTCCAGTGGGCAGCGGTGGACACCACGGTCAGGCCCGTGACGCAGACGGCCGAGACGGCCGTGAAGAAGGCGTCGTGCAGTGGCGTGATGGCCCCGTCCCGCGCCGCGGCCGGCAACGACAGCAGGCCGGTGAAGACCAGGATCACCGCCACGTAGACGATCAGCGCAAGCCGTGCCGGGGAACTGTTGGCAACGCTGTCCACGAAATCGCGGAGCGTGCGCAAAAGGCTGAATCGTTCGTGTTCCCGCCCGGCCAGCCATGACGGCTGTTGTCTGGTCATTCCGATCGCTTCTGTCCGGCTCCGAATCGCTGACTTGTTCCTTGCAGTAGTAAATCATCATTTGACAGCACGGGCGCGGGACGAATGCGTGCGGACCGGTGCTTTCGCGTAGCCTGTCTGTGATGTCAGCGACCCCAGTTCCCGCGGTTCCCACCCTGGCGGTGTGGAGCGAATCCGTCTTGGCGTACAACTTCGGCGCGCACCATCCCATGTCGCCGATCCGGTTGGACCTGACGGCCAGGCTGGCTGACGAATTCGCCATTTTCCACCGCCCGAACGTCACTTTGGCCGCAGCCGAAATGGCCGGCGACGCGGCGTTGCAGACCGTTCACGACCCGGCCTACGTGGCCGCGGTAAAGGCGGTCAGCGAAGACCCTAACGCCGTAGATGAAGAGCGGGGCCTGGGCACCGAAGACGATCCCGTGTTTCCGGGCATGCACACCGCCAGTGCCCTCATCGCCGGGGCGTCCCTGCAGTCCGCGGCCGCGATCCTGGACGGCTCGGCGCTGCATGCGGTCAACTTCGCCGGCGGCATGCATCACGCCGCGCGCGGCAAGGCGAGCGGATTCTGCATCTACAACGATTGCGCGCTGGCCATCCAGCACCTGCTGGATAACGGCGTGCAGAGGGTCGCGTACCTCGACGTCGACGCGCACCATGGCGATGGCGTTCAGTCCATCTTCTACAACGACCCGCGGGTGCTGACCATCTCCCTGCATGAAACCGGCACCCACCTGTTCCCGGGGACGGGTTTTGCGAACGAGAGCGGGGGTCCGGAGGCGCCGGGCAGTTCCGTGAACGTCTCCATGCCGCCCCGCTCGGGCGACGCGGCCTTCCTGCGGGCCTTCCACGCGGTGGTCCCGCAGTTGGTCAGGGCCTTCGCCCCCGAAGTGATTGTCAGCCAGCACGGTTGCGACAACCACGTCCGCGACCTGCTGAGCAGCCTTCGGCTGAGCGTGGATGCACAGCGGCAAATGATGCTGGACACGGCCGACCTGGCGCGCGAGATCTGCGGCGACCGGTGGATCGCCACGGGCGGCGGCGGCTACGACGTCTGCAACGTGGTGCCCCGGTCCTGGACCCACATGCTGGCCATTGTGTCCGGCCGGGCCATTCCGCTGCACAGCGAGGTGCCGCAGTCCTGGCAGGACTATGTCGAGGTGCGGTACGGACAGCAGGCCCCGCTGTACATGGGCGACGACGCCGACCTGTGGTGGCGTTCGTGGGAGGTCGGCTATGACCCGAACGACGGCGTGGACCGCACCGTGATGGCCACGCGCAAGGAAATCTTCCCCTACCACGGGCTCGATCCCTGGTTCGACTAGGCGGTTGGAAGGCCGGCCGGTGGTGCCCACCCGGTTCTGGTGGACACGCAGTCTGGCGCCGGGCCGGCCGGGGGCCTGCTCGGTTCGGCGGGCGCGGCGCGCAGTATGGGCGCTGCACGGTATAACGATTTGCCGTACCTGGGCCCGGGACCACCGCCAAGGGTGTGCCGCAAAGCATATATGCGATTAGGGTAATGGAATGGCCATCGATGATGTCTTTGCAGTGATTGCGGAAGGTACCCGCCGGGACATACTCGGCTCGCTTCGTGACGGCGACAAAGCGGTGGGCGAATTGGTCGAAGAACTGGAGGTCAGCCAGCCGACCGTCTCCAAGCACCTGAAGGTGCTGCGCGAAGCCGGACTGGTCTCCATGCGCGCGCAGGGGCAGAAGCGCTACTATTCGCTGCAGACCGGGCCGCTGCAGGATGTGGCCGATTGGATCATCGGTTTCGGTGTTGATGTTCTGCCCGTGACCGAGGCGGAGCCGGTGGCACCCGCGGTGGCAGCCGCCGTCGTCGCCCCGCAGGAGCCCGCGCATGCCGTGACCGGACGGAGCCTCGAGGTTCCGGTTTCTGCCAACCTCAGCCGATCGCTCGGGCAGGCGGCCAACAAGGCAACGACCAAGGCCGCGGACATCTTCGCGCACCTGCCCAAGCTGCCGCGCCGCCGCCGCGGCTGAGCGGCAGGCCTGCCGCAGTCGCAGGCGGCAGCCCGCGCCGCGGCCGGCCGGCAGTCCCCGCGCCGGGCGGAGGACCCGGGCCGGTGATGACCCGCACGTGATGACCCACACATTCGGACCCCGGCGGCTTGGTCCGTTCGCCCGTGACGGGCCGCACTTTCCGCGCCAGCCATGGGGCGACCGGTGCCGGATATGCCCGGATCCGTGCGACAAAACGGCCGACTGTACCGCCGGTCGGCGCGTTACGGGGCGGTTCTGCGATGTGTCAGGCGTGTTTCTTAGATTCCGCTTCTTGTGGTTTTCTGTGTGAGGGCCTGCAGCAACCTGAGTGCCCCAATACGTCAGCTAGTGAAGGGACGCACCCATGGATGCCCACCTGCTTGAAGTCCGCGACGAAGTTTTCCGCCGCAACCCAGGCGAAACGGAATTCCACCAGGCCGTCACCGAAGTCTTCGAAACCCTCGAGCCGCTGTCCGCCCGGCATCCCGAATACTCCGACGCCGCCATCCTGCAGCGCATTTGCGAGCCCGAGCGCCAGATTATCTTCCGCGTTCCGTGGGTGGACGACGCCGGCAATGTCCAGATTAACCGCGGCTTCCGCGTCGAGTTCAACTCCGCGCTTGGCCCCTACAAGGGCGGCCTGCGCTTCCACCCCTCCGTCTACCTGGGCATCATCAAATTCCTCGGCTTCGAGCAAATCTTCAAGAATGCCTTGACCGGCATGCCCATCGGCGGCGGCAAGGGCGGCTCCGACTTCGATCCGCGCGGCCGGTCCGACGCCGAGGTCATGCGCTTCTGCCAGTCCTTCATGACGGAGCTCTACCGCCACATCGGCGAATACACAGACGTTCCGGCCGGGGACATGGGCGTGGGGACCCGCGAAATCGGCTACCTGTTCGGCCAGTACAAGCGCATTACCAACCGCTACGAGTCCGGCGTCCTCACTGGCAAGGGCACCGGCTGGGGCGGCTCGCTGGTCCGCCCTGAAGCCACCGGTTACGGCGCGGTGCTGTTCGCGCAGGAAATGCTCAAGACCCGCGGGCAAAGCCTGGACGGGCAGCGCGTGGCGATCTCCGGCTCCGGCAACGTGGCGATCAACGCCGTCGAAAAGGCGCAGGAACTCGGCGCCACCGTGGTCACCGCGTCCGACTCCGGCGGCTACATCGTCGACGAGGCCGGAATCGACGTCGAACTGCTGCGCCAGATCAAGGAAGTTGAGCGGGGCCGCATTTCGGAGTACGCCGAACGCCGCGGCTCGGCCGTGCACTACGTGGCCGACGGCAACATCTGGGACGTCAACTGCACCGTGGCGCTCCCGTGCGCCACGCAGAACGAACTGGATGAAAAATCAGCCCGCCGCCTGGTGGAATCCGGGTTGGTCGCCGTCGCCGAAGGCGCCAACATGCCCTGCACGAGCGAAGCAGCTTCCATCTTCCAGGACGCAGGTGTGCTCTTCGGTCCGGGCAAGGCAGCCAACGCCGGCGGCGTGGCCACGTCGGCCCTGGAGATGCAGCAGAACGCCAGCCGCGACGCCTGGAGCTTTGACTATACCGAGCAGCGCCTGACCGAAATCATGGTCGGCATCCACGACCGCTGCGCCGAGACGGCCGAGGAATACGGCATGCCCGGCAATTACGTGGCGGGCGCGAACATCTCCGGCTTCAAGAAGGTCGCTGACGCCATGCTCGCCCTGGGCCTCATCTAAGGCAGCGGACACAGCCAAAGCACTGATCACGACGACGGTGCCCGCCCCGGCGGGCACCGTCTCGTTTTGTGCGCACGGGGTTGTCCCCGCGGTGTCCACTGGCCCGCGGACGTGTCGGTCAGGCCGCCGGCTGCGGGACGCCCCAAGTAAGCTCACTCCATGGTGCAAAGACTCATCGGGCTGGATATCGGCGGCAGCAAGACGCACGGCATCCGGCTGGACGACGGTTTGCTGGTTGCGGAAGCGACGGCGGGCAGCGCGAACGTCCAGAACGCCAGCCCCGCCCAGGCCGCCGCGGCCCTGTCCGAAGTCTTCGGCCGGCTTGGGGGAGCCGGGATCACCGCCGTCTACGCAGGGGCAGGCGGGATCGACACCGAGGGCGATGCCGCGGCGCTGCGCGCGCTGATCGCCCCGCTGGCACCGGGGGCGGACGTCCACGTTGTCCACGACACGCGCCTGGTGCTGGCCGCCGGCCACCTCCGCACGGGGATCGGCGTGGTGGCCGGCACCGGATCATCGGTATGGGGCATCAACGAGGCCGGACTTGAGGCCCGCGCCGGCGGCTGGGGGCACCTGTTGGGCGATGAGGGCAGCGGCTACTGGCTGGGGCGGGAAGCAGTGCGGCACGTACTCTCCCGCCTGGATGCGGGTCTGCCACGGGACCGGCTCACGGACTTGTTGCTGGACGACTGCGGGCTGCAGGACCCGGTGGAACTGATCGCGCTGTTGCACTCACCGAAAACCGACCGGCGGTTCTGGGCGGGCAAGTCCCGCCTGGTGGTGGCCGCCGCCGACGAAGGCGACCCGCCGGCGGGGGCGATCGTCGACCGCGCCGCGGCGGACCTGGCCGGCCAGATTGCCCTGGTCGCCCGGCGGCTGGGCATGAGCGGCCCGGTGGTGCTCGGCGGCGGACTCGGCATGAACGTCCCGCGGTTCCAACGGTCGCTGGCTGCCGCACTGGAACCGCAGGGGATCGCGGACATCCGACCGCTGGACCGGGAGCCCGTCTTCGGCATTGATGTCCTGGCCGGTCTGGCCTGAGCGCGCTCCGGGGACGCCACCCTTCCCGCACCTCCGGCCTCAGCCGCAGCAGGAACCGGCGCTGCGCCGTCCGGCTGGCGCTGCCTCCGCGGGCGCCGCAGCCGACGCTGCGCTGCAGCCGGCGCCCCGCCGTCGGGCTGGCGCTGCCGCCGCGGGAGCCGGCGCCCCGACGTCGTCATAATCTGTCATGTCCCGGCGCGCGTTTTCCCTCTCCCGCGGATCCCGCGTAGAGTTCCGGGTATGACGACTCGTTGGTATGCGTATTTTGCGTTGGCTCTGGAGGGGCCTGACGTAACCGCTTAGCGCCTACGCATACCGACCTTCAGAGCCAACAGGGCAGAGATGATTCTCTGCCCTTCGCCATTTCTCCGGCGGGTTCTGTAGCAAAGTCCCGCCGCCAACAGACGGGACACCGACCATGAATGCAGCAGCCAACCACCTCTTGGAAACCGAAGCGCCGACGCCGGGCCACGGCGTCGCGGAGGTCGAAGCGGCCGCCCCGGCCTCGCCGCGCAGCACGAACAACCTGCGGGTGGGTGGCTTCAGCCCGCTGCCGTCGCCCGGCGACGTGTTGCAGGAACAGCCCCTGACCGCCGAAGCCGCCGCCGTCGTCGCCCGCGGCCGGGAGGAGATCCGTGCCGTCATGGACGGGGTGGACGACCGGCTCCTCGTGATCGTCGGGCCATGCTCGATCCACGACACCGCGGCAGGCCTGGACTACGCGCGCCGTCTGGCGCAGGTTGCGCGGGAACACCGCGAAGAGCTGCTGATCGTGATGCGCACGTACTTCGAGAAGCCGCGCACCACCGTGGGCTGGAAGGGGCTGATCAACGACCCGCGGCTGGACGGCTCCCATGACATCGCCGCCGGCCTGCGGCTGGCGCGGACCTTCCTGCTGGACGTGGCGGAGCTCGGCCTGCCGGTGGCCACGGAGTTCCTGGAACCGATCAGCCCGCAGTACCTGGCGGACCTGGTTAGCTGGGGCGCGATCGGCGCGCGCACCACCGAGAGCCAGATCCACCGCCAGTTGGTGTCCGGGCTCTCCATGCCGGTGGGTTTCAAGAACGGCACCGACGGCGGGCTGCAGGTCGCGCTCGACGCCTGCCACGCCGCGTCCGCGGCACAGGTGTTCCTGGGGATCGACGGGGAGGGGCGTGCCGCGCTCGTGTCCACCAACGGCAATCCCGACACCCACGTGATCCTGCGCGGCGGCGCGAGCGGCCCGAACTACGGAGCCGACCAGGTTGCGGCGGCCTCCGGGGCGCTGGCGGAAGCCGGTCTGAATCCGCGGCTGATCGTGGACGCCAGTCACGCCAACAGCGGCAAGAGCCACCACCGCCAGGCCGAGGTGGCTCTGGAGATTGCCGCGCAGGTCGAAGCAGGCGGCAGCGCCATCGCCGGCCTGATGCTGGAGAGCTTCCTGGTGGGCGGGGCACAGAAACTGGAGGTGTCCCAAGACGCCGGCGGACGGGCGTTGGTGTACGGGCAGAGCGTCACGGATGCCTGCATGGAATGGGACGTGACGGCCGACGTGCTGGCCCAGCTTGCATCGGCCGCCCGACATCGCGCCCCGGAAGCGGCATGAGGGCGAAAGCCCGTGCTTGGTTAAAACGCTTAAGCTACAGTGTGCACTTTCACTTTTGCCACAACAGCCTCTAAAGTATCTAGGAAGACGGTTGTTGGGGCGGGGCAAGGCGGCACGCCGCCGGTGTTGCTTACAGTAAAGGAACAGTGCGTAATGGCTGACGAGAATAATTTCTCGAGTGTGCGCTTCTTGACGGTGTCGGAAGTGGCCGCAGTCATGCGCGTGTCCAAGATGACCGTTTACCGCTTGGTGCATTCGGGCGAGATGCCCGCCGTGCGCTTCGGACGTTCCTACCGGGTGCCCGAATCAGCCGTGGAGGAGTACCTGCGCGGCGCCGTGATCGACCGGGAGACCGGGACCGCCTGACGCTCCGGTGCGGGCCTGCTGCTAGCCGGCGGTCAATGCCGGGGGCGCAGAGGCGGTACCCTGTTAAGGAACGTTTTACGTCATCGTCGAAAACCGTGAGTTGGCGTGTGCCCCGCCGGGCGCCGGCAGCTTGCGAAACTATCAGTGAATGAGGGACTCGTGGGTTCAGTTATTAAGAAGCGCCGCAAGCGTATGGCCAAGAAGAAGCACCGTAAGCTGCTTCGCAAGACCCGTCACCAGCGCCGCAACAAGAAGTAGGACCGACAACCGGTTCCCAAGCTTCCAAGGTCCGCCAGGAAACTGGCGGGCCTTGTGCCGTTAACCGGCCCGTTCATGCCGTTCGGGCGGGTTGGGCGTGGGTTGGGGCGGGACGGGCTGTGCCGGCCGTTACGCCGCCGGCCGGCGGAACCAATTGACGCCGCGCCAGAGCCCGTAGGCCGCGCCGGCCCCCGTGGCGGCCTTCAGGCCCACCGTGGCCGCCCGCCGGCCGCTCCTGAAGTCATAGACCGGCCAGTTGTTCTGCCGGGCGTGCCGGCGCAGCCTCATGTCCGGGTTGATGGCCACCGGGTTGCCCACCAGGGTCAGCAGCGGGACGTCGTTGTATGAGTCGCTGTAGGCCCAGCAGCGCCCCAGGTCCAGGCCCTGGCGGATGGCCAGCTCCTCGACCGCAACAGCCTTGGCCGGCCCGTGCAGGATGTCCCCGATGAGCCGTCCGGTGTAGGCACCGTCTTCGATTTCGCCCACCGTGCCCAAGGCGCCGGTCAGGCCAAGCCGGTCCGCGATGACGGCGGCCACTTCAACCGGCGTGGCCGTCACCAGCCAGACCTTGCGGCCCACCCGCAGGTGCTGGTCCGCCAGCGCCCTGGTTCCGGGCCAGATCTTGGAGGCGATGACTTCGTCGTAGACCTCGTCGCCCAGTTGTTTGACGTCGTCGCTCATCAGGCCGGTGGCCAGGGCCAGCGCCGTGTCACGGATGGACTGGATGTCCTTGAGGTTTTCTCCCCGCATCAGGAAGCGGGCCTGTTTGAAGCCGAAGCCGGCAGCGTCGCGCATCCGGAAGGCGCCGCGCTGGTACATCTTGCGGGCCACGTGGAACAGGCTGGCCCCGCGCATCAGGGTGTTGTCGACGTCGAAAAATGCCGCTTCCGTCCCCGGGTCGGCGGAGACCGAGGCGCGCTGTGCATGGCCGGCGGCGGTCTTGGGCATGCTTCGAGTCTAACGAGGCGCCGGGAATTGTCCGGGAATTGTCCGTTCACCGCCGGTGGCGGCTACCGTGGAAGGCATGAGTGGATCCGACGCCGGCCGCGCACACGAACTGGTGCTGCTGACCAAACCCGGCTGCCATCTGTGCCAGGCGGCACGGGAGACTGTCGGGAGTGTTGCGGGGGAGCTCGGTCTCGCCTGGGAGGAGAAGAACATCCTCGAGGACCCCGAGCTGGAGCGGCGCTTCGCCGAAGAAATCCCCGTGGTCATGATCGACGGCGTCCAGCGGGACTTCTGGCACATTGATCCGGACCGGCTGCGACGGCTGCTCACACAGTAGTTCGAGGCCGACAGGCCCGCGTCATCGGAGTTGGAGAGCGGCGCGGGGCAGCTTAATCTTGGGGGGACACTAGCCTGCGGTTGGACAGCCGCCGGCGGCACCCAGGACCCGGACCGGCTGGACACAGCAGGATCGGAGCCCCGCAGCAGGCATCGGAGCGACAACAGTGACCCACCTCCCGGATACCGAGGCGGCCAGGCCATCCGGCAACGAGATCCCGCCGGCCGCCCTCGCACGCCTGACCATCTACCTCCGGGCCCTGAATTCGCTGGTGTCTGAAGGCACGGAACGCATATCGTCCGAGCAATTGGCCGAATCCGCCGGCGTCAGCCCGCCCACCCTGCGCAAGGACCTCTCCTACCTCGGCTCGTTCGGCACCCGCGGCGTGGGCTACGACGTACGGCTGGTCGGCCAGGAGATTGCCGCGGCTCTGGGGCTCACCCAGGACTGGAAAGTGGCGATCGTCGGCATCGGCAACCTGGGCAGGGCGTTGGCCGGCTACTCCGGATTTACCACCAAGGGCTTCGGGGTCGTGGCGCTCTTCGACGCAGACCCGCAGGTTGTCGGGTCGGAGGTCGCTGGGATGCGCGTCAGCCCGATCGCTGACCTGGAACCCGTCCTGCGGCAAACCGGAGCCAACATGGCGGTCCTGGCCGTGCCAGCGGGCGCGGCGCAGGGACTCTGCGACCGGCTCGTCGAAGCCGGCGTGACGAGCATTCTCAGCTTTGCGCCCGCGGTGCTGCAGGTCCCGCCATCCGTGCAGCTGCGCAAGGTGGACATGGCCACCGAACTGCAGATCCTGGCCTACCACGCGCAACGGGCGCAGGCGACGGAGCATAGCTGAGCAGCGGCGCCCCGCCGCTTGGCGGACGTCAAGCGGCCGTCAAACGGCCGGAACCGCTCTGCTCAGCGGCCGTAGATGCCGAACTTGTGCGCTTTGGTGGCCTGGAAGAACCTGTTCGACGCCGGCATGAACAGCAGCACGATCGCCGCGATGCCCAGCAGCACCGACAAGGTGCCGAACCAGATGTTGAAAAGTCCGAACAGCGACAGCGCAGCGAATACCGTGCCGGTGATCCTGGCCCAGTTCTTGCCTGCCTTCACGCCGAAGGCCACCATCAGGTACAGCCCGACGGCGATCACCGCGGTGATGACGATAAACACTCCTGCAGTGCCGCTCATCATCTCCGCCAGCTCCGCGTCGGTGAACTGGCCGCCCTGCTCGCCCAGGGCTTCGCGGACCGCCGGGTCGTTGAGCACCATCGCCATGGTGCCGTCCAGGTTCGCCAGTTCGGTCAGCATTTCGATGGCGGTCAGCACGGCGGCAGCGATGATCAGCCAGAAGGCGATCATGACTTCGCGCGGCGCCGTGGGCTTGGCGGTGGCCTGCGCCTGCCCGCCGGGGTAGCCGTACTGGCCGGGCACGGCGCTCTGGTAGCCGTAAGGCTGCTGCCCGTACTGCTGACCGTACGGGGACTGGCCCTGCCCGTAGGGCTGCTGTCCGGGCTGTCCGTACTGCGGCGGGTTCTGCCCGTACTGTCCGTACTGGGGGGCGTTTTGCCCGTACGGAGGCTGATCCGAGCCGGGCTGCTGGGGCGCGTTCTGGCCGTACTGCGGCAGGTTCTGCCCGTACCGGGGCTGCTCCTGGCCTCCGGGCCGGCCTTCCCCGTCACCGGGCTGGTTCGGTTCGTTTTCTGGGGTGCTCATGGCCGGTTCCTTTTCATCTCATCCACACGGGTCGCACGTCTGCGCCGGCCAGCCTGCGCGCCGGCCGCAGAGGTGCTTGGCAGCTGTTAATGCAACACTACAATGCAGGCCTGCGCCGTGTCGGTCGGCCTGAAGGATGATTTTCAGCCTCGCGGCCCGCCTCGGCCCGCCCCGCGGCCCCGCCCCGCGGCCAGCCCCCGCCAGCCAAGCCGCCGGAGGTGCACGCCCGCCGGCGGTATGCCGGGGCTTTTGGGCAAACACCGGCGGTTTGAGACACTTGTACGCATGCCCGAAGCTATCGTCCACCTGCTCCGCCACGGCGAGGTCCACAACCCCGACCGCGTGCTTTACGGCAGGCTGCCGAGCTTCAGGCTGTCCGCCCTGGGCCAGGAAATGGCCGAGTGCGCCGCGGGCTACTTTTCCGGGCGCCGCGACGACGGCGCCACCATCAGTTACCTGGTGGCCTCGCCGCTGACCCGCGCACAGGAAACCGCCGCCCCGACCGCCAAGGCGCTCGGCCTCGAGATCGTTACCGACGAGCGGATCATCGAAGCCGAGAACCACTTCGAGGGCTTGGCGGACATCCGCTCGCACCTGAACCAGCCCCGGCACTGGCCGCACCTCTATAATCCCTTCCGGCCGTCCTGGGGGGAGCCGTACGCGGCGCAGGCCGCCCGGATGCGCAAGGCCATCGACGACGCCCGCCGGATTGCGGTAGAACGCGGCGGCGAGGGCGCCGAGGCGGTCCTGGTCAGCCACCAGCTGCCCATCTGGGTGACCCGGCTGGCCTCCGAGGGCAAACGGCTCTGGCATGATCCCCGCCGCCGCCAGTGCACGCTGGCCTCGGTGACTTCCCTGGAGTTCGACGACGGCCGCCTCACCGCGGTGCGTTATGCCGAGCCGTGCGCCCACCTCCTGCCCGGTGCGGCGAACCTGCCCGGAGCATAATAGAATTACTACGCGTTGTAGAAGTGGGATACCCCCAACCCCACCAAGAAAAGTGTGACTGTGACTGCCGATAACCCCCGTTTGTTCAATCGCCGTACCGCCTTCAAAGTCGGTGCGGGGCTGCTGGGCGCCCTCTCGCTCGCCGCCTGTTCCGCCGAGGACCCGTTGGCCCAGCAGGCCAACGCGGGAGACAACAAGAACTACATTGCCGGCGACGGGTCGGTCACCGAGTACGCGCCCGAGTCGCGCGGCGAACCCGTCCAGCTGACCGCCAAGCTCTTCGACGGCACCACCGTCGATGCAGCCGACTGGGCCGGACAGGTGACGGTTCTCAACTTCTGGTACGCCTCCTGCGCGCCGTGCCGGCTGGAAGCTCCGGACCTGCAGGCGCTCAGCGAGGAATTCGCCGACGGCGCCCGGT
The DNA here is from genome assembly GCF_059092685.1 of Arthrobacter sp. Y3221048. NCBI lineage: Bacteria > Bacillati > Actinomycetota > Actinomycetes > Micrococcales > Micrococcaceae > Arthrobacter > Arthrobacter sp. Y3221048. The sequence goes on from NZ_JBNHHX010000002.1 coordinate 363,714, forward strand.
TCTACGGGGTCAACATCCGGGACGAGCGCCCCACGGCGGAGGCATTCGAGCGCAACTTCGGGGTGACGTATCCCAGCTTCATGGACAAGAACGGCGACGTCCTGCTGGCGATGACCGCCTATGTGCCACCGCAGGCCGTACCCACCACGCTGGTGCTGGACAAGGAAGGCCGCGTCGCCGCCCGGATCCTGGGCGTTGCGGACAAGGGCACCCTCAGGGCCCTGATTAAAGACTCAGTGGCCGCCTAGCAATGGGGTGGGCGACGGCCGCGCTGCCGATGACTTTGGGCGGCGCTTTTGGCGACACGGTGTTGAACGGCTCCGTGCTGCTGGCAATCCCCGTGGCCATGCTGGCCGGGCTGGTCTCCTTCCTGTCCCCGTGCGTGCTGCCGCTGGTTCCCGGCTACCTGGGCTACGTCACCGGCCTGACGGGCGTGGACCTCGAACGCCAGCGCCGCGGCCGGATGTTCGCCGGCATTGGGCTGTTCGTGTTGGGGTTTTCCGTCGTCTTCGTGATCATCGGGGCGATCTTCGGCCAGCTCGGTGCCTGGTTGAAGGGCAGCGACGCCGGCTGGGTCACCCAGGTGCTGGGCGTCGTCGTCGTCGCCATGGGCATCATCTTCATGGGCGGCCTGTCCTACTTCCAGCGGGACCGCAAGATCCAGTCGCGTCCGCCGGCCGGGTTGTGGGGAGCGCCGGTGCTCGGCATGACGTTCGGGCTGGGATGGGCGCCCTGCATCGGCCCGACCTTTTCCGCCGTGCAGGCGCTGGCCTACTCGGGCGGCGCCGATGCGGCCAAGGGCGCGTTCCTGGCCTTCGTTTACTGCCTGGGCCTGGGGATCCCGTTCCTGCTGATCGCCCTCGGCGTGCGGCGGGGGATGGGCGCCATGGCGTTCTTCCGCCAGCACCGGTTGTTCCTGCAGCGGGCCGGCGGCGCCATGCTGGTGGTTTTGGGCCTGCTGATGGCCAGCGGGCTCTGGGGAGACTGGGTGACGCAATTGCAGGACTGGTTTGCAAATGAAGTGAGGCTCCCGATCTGATGAGTCAGACACCCGACGGCGCTGGGCGCCATGACGAAGCCGATGCCCCCGCAGCGGCCGGACCGGGCACGGGCGGAGGCGGCGGGGCCGTGAAGGGCCCTCAGTCCGCCAAAGACCGGAAGCGCAGCCGCGACCGGGACGACGTCGCCGTCCCCGCGCTGGGTTTCGCCGGCATGCTGCGCTGGGCGTGGACCCAGCTGACGAGCATGCGCACCGCGCTGTTCCTGCTGCTGCTGCTGGCCGTGGCCGCGGTGCCCGGTTCGCTGTTCCCGCAGCGCCCGGCCAACCCCGCCGTCGTGACCCAGTACATTGCGGACAACCCGGAGGTCGGGCCGTGGCTGGACCGCTTCCAGCTCTTCGACGTCTACTCCTCGGTGTGGTTCTCCGCCATCTACCTGCTGCTCTTCCTGTCGCTGATCGGCTGCGTCATCCCGCGCGCCATCCAGCACTACAAGGCCATGCGGTCGCAGCCGCCCAGGACTCCCCGCCGGCTGTCCCGGCTGCCCGAGTACGGGTCCATGGCGGTCCCGGCGGAAGCCGGCGTCTCCGCGCGCACGGCCGTGGAGGACGCCGCCCGCTTGCTGAAGCGCCGCGGTTACCGGGTGGATGTGCGCGATGCGGCCACCGACCGGCCCTCCGTGGGAGCGGAACGCGGCTTCGGCAAGGAAATCGGCAACCTGGTCTTCCACACTTCGCTGATCGGCGTGCTGGTCTCCGTCGCCGTCGGCGGGCAGTTCGGCTACACCGGCCAGCGGATCCTGGTCGAGGGCGAAACGTTCGTGAATTCGCTCATCGGCTACGACAACTTCAACCCGGGCACCGGGTTCACCGAGGACCGGCTGGAGCCCTTCTCCATGCGCCTCGACGAGTTCGAGGTGGTCTTCGACCGGGAATCGCCGACCCACTACGGCCAGCCGCTCGACTTCACCGCCACCCTGACCGTGCGCGGCGAGCCGGGGGCACCCGAGGAACAGCAGGTGCTGAAAATCAACCACCCGCTGACCATCGGCGGAACGAACGTGTACCTCATGGGCAACGGCTACGCGCCGGTAGTGACCATCCGGGACGGCGAGGGCAACATCGCCCACCAGGGCCCCGTCATTGCCATCCCGAACGACGGCGCCTACACCTCCACCCTGGTGATCAAGGCGCCGGACGCGCAGCCGGAACAGCTGGGCTTCGTGGGGTTCTTCCTGCCGACCGCGATGGAGGGCGAAGACGGGGTGGCCTACGGCAGCGACCCGGATCCCATGAACCCCCGGCTGTACCTGAACTCCTACTACGGGGACCTCGGCCTGGACAACGGCGACCCCAAGAACGTCTACGTCCTGGACACCACCGAGCTGACCGTCCTCAACGACCGCAACCAGGACGACGGCGGCATCGAGCTCGCCGCCTACGAAACCGCGGAACTGCCCAACGGAATGGGCAGCGTCACGTTCGACGGCCTCGTCCGCTATGCCGCGCTGGACATCCACCACGATCCCGGCAAGGTCGGTGCCCTCGTGTTCTCCTCGCTGGCCCTGGCCGGCCTGGGCGCCTCCCTGTTCATCGGCCGCCGCCGCGTCTGGGTGCGGGCCGGTACCCACGAGGACGGCCGCACCATGGTCGAGTGGGGCCTGCTGGCCCGCGGCGAGGACCACCGGCTGGCTCCGGAAGCGGCCGCCATCAGCAACCTCTTCCGCACCCAGTGGCTGACGGATGCCGCCCCCAGGGCGCACAATAGCAAGAGCGCCGCCGGCGTTGACAACTCCTAAGGACATCTCTTCCCATGCCCACGATTGACCAGACCATGGCCCAGTACAGCGAGCTGTTCATCCTGCTCGGCGCGATGGCCTTCACCGTCGCCTTTATCGCCTTTTGCTGGGACCTGGCCACGTCCAGCAAGACCATCAAGGCGGTAGAAGACCGGCTGGCCGCCGGGCACGCCGCGGCCGACCAGGGCGTGTTGGTCGGCGCCGCCGGTGCGGCGTCCGGGGCTGCCGGCGCGAAGGCCGCCGGCGGCGCAGGAAGCGCAGGAGCCGGCGTCGAAATGGCCGCCGACTCGATGAACTACGGCAAGGAACGCCGTGCGGCCGCCCGGATCGGCGTGGCTCTGAGCGTGCTGGCCACCGTCATCCTGGCGGCCGGCGTGGTGGCCCGGGGAATAGCCGCCCACCGCGTGCCGTGGGGCAACATGTACGAGTTCTGCACCACGGGTGCGCTGATGGTGGCGGTGGTGTACCTGATTGCGCTGACCCGCAAGGACCTGCGCTTCCTTGGATCGTTCGTGATCGGCCTTGTGGTCATCATGCTCATCGCCGCGTCCGTCGGCTTCCCGACGCCGGTGGCCCACCTCGTGCCCGCCCTGCAAAGCTACTGGCTGATCATCCACGTCTCGGTCGCCGTGCTGGCCTCGGCGCTGTTCACGTTGACTTTCGCCATGTCCGTGCTGCAGCTCGTGCAGGCGAAACGCGAGGCCCGCGGCCGCGCCGGCAAGGCGGACAATCTGGCGTTCATGCGGCTCGCTCCCTCGGCGCTGACGCTGGAGAATGCCGCTTACCGGCTCAACGCCGTGGGTTTCGTGTTCTGGACCTTCACGCTCGTGCTCGGGGCAATCTGGGCGGAGCAGGCCTGGGGCCGCTACTGGGGTTGGGACACCAAGGAAGTGTGGACCTTCGTCATCTGGGTGGTGTACGCCGGTTACCTGCACGCCCGCGCCACCCGTGGCTGGACCGGTACCCGAGCCGCCTGGCTGTCGATCGTCGGTTACCTGTGCGTGGTCTTCAACTTCACGATTGTCAACGTCTTCTTCGCCGGCCTGCACAGCTACGCGGGGGTCTAGGACAGGTCGGCAGGATCGACCGAAGCGCGCAGCCGCGAATCATAGAAGGCCCGCCGCCCCATCGGGGCGGCGGGCCTTCTTCGGGTCCTGGAGCTCACGGGAGCCGGACGCGGGCGTTTAGGCCGCCGGTCGTTTAGCGGGGACCGTTCTCCGGGTCGTCTTCGCTCAGTTGGCGGTCGTCATGGGCCGCGGGCTTGTCCTCGCCGCCGTGCTTGGGGTCCTCGCCCTTCTTGAGTTCCTGTTCCTTCCGGTTCAGTTCCTCTTCGCGCTGCTTGGCGCGGCGCTGCGCATCAAGCGTGCGCAGGAAGGCAATGTCGTCGTCCGGGGCCGCCGGGCGGGGCGCCTGCTGGGGTTGCCGGCCGCCCGCACGGGGGCGGCCCCACACGAACCACATCAGGGCTCCGATCAGGGGCACCAGGATGATCGTGAGGATCCATCCCGGTTTTGAGATGCTGCGCACCTCATGCGGCCGCGACCGGATGCACTCGATGAGGGCATAGATCACCACCGCGAGGGCCAGTACCGCGAGCAGGACATAGAGACGGACCATGAATCAATTGTAGGTGAGCGTTAAGCTCCGGGCTGATGAATCTTGGTACCGGCCGGTCGATCTCGCGGGCAGCGTAAACTTGAGGCGTGGCTTTTTGGAAATTCAGCGCCCTGCGTCTCGGCATCATGGCCCTCATCTTTGTTATCTGCCTGTTTTTGAGGCTGGGTGTTGTCTACTCGGCCATCGCCGCCGCGATCATGGGTTGGTGCATCACGTACCTGTTCTTCCGCAAGATGCGGGACGAAGCGGGGGCGGCACTGGCGCGCCGTTTCTCCAGCGGTGTCAAGGCACCGAGGACCTCCACGGAAATTTCGGACGCGCTGGCCGAGGACGCGGCCGTCGATGAGCACGGCGAACTGAGCGTGGATTCCTCCCGCAAGCCGCGGGACGCGGAGCGGAAGCCGAACGGCACCCGGCCCGGGGACCAGGGCTGACCCAGACCCAGGCCGGGCGGCCAGCGGCGCCGCCCCGGCGACCGGCTACATCAGCCGGCTCAGCACCACGCCCAGCGCGAAGGCGGTCGCGAAGCCGAGATTGATCAGCCCGGTCTGCTTGAGTACCGGGATGAGGCTCTCGCGCTTCTTGCCCTTGAGCATCAGCCAGCTCGGCGTCAGGCACGCCGGTACCAGCAGCAGCACCAGCAGGATCCACGGGAAGTCGTAGACCATGATGAGCGGCAGCAGGAGGGCCACCGCGAGCATCATGACGTAGCTGACGCGCGCCGCCTCGTCGCCCATCCGGACGGCCAGCGTCAGTTTCCCCACCTCGCGGTCCGTGGGGATGTCACGGACGTTGTTGGCCATCAGCAGTGCCGTGGCGATCAGGCCGGTCCCCACCGCGCCGAGGAAGGACGGCCAGCTGACCTGCAGGGCCTGCGTGTAGGTGGTCCCCATGGTGGCCACAATGCCGAAGAACAGGAACACGTACACTTCGCCCAGCCCCCGGTAGCCGTAGGGGTTGTTGCCTCCGGTGTATCCCCAGGCGGCAATCACGCAGCCCACGCCAACCAGCAGCAGCGGCCAGGTCTGCGACAGGATGATCAGCGCGAGCCCCGCCACCATGGCCAGCCCAAAGCTGGCGAACGCGGCGGCCTTCACCGCTTTCGGTTTGGCCAGCCCGGACCCGGTCAACCGCAGCGGGCCCACCCGCACGTCATCGGTGCCGCGGACGCCGTCCGAATAGTCGTTCGCGTAATTTACGCCCACCTGGAACAGGACCGCGATGAGCGCGGCGAGGAGGGCATGCAGGGGTCGGAAGGAACCCAAATCGTAGGCGGCCGCGCTGCCGACGATCACCGGAGCGACCGCCATCGGAAGGGTGCGGGGCCGTGCCCCTTCGAGCCATTGCCCGGCTGTAGCCACTGTGGAAAATCCTTACCTGTGGGGGTTTCGTGCATCGTTGGCTGCGGGCAGCCGCAGCACCGGTCTATTCTCGCCCATTGAAGCGGACGGGCCGTGCAGCCTGCGGCGCAGGAGTGCCGGATGTCATACGGACGGCGGTTTCCCGCCGCGGGGCACGCCGTCTTGCCCGGCGGCATCCGCCGCCGAACGGAGCAGGATGTCGGCCACGGCCAGCCGGTCCGGCTTGCCGTTGGGCAGCAGCGGGAGCGCTTCCAGGCGCACCACGTGGCGCGGGACGGCGGGCCCGCCCAGCGCCTCGTGGACCCGGGCCCTGATCTCCTCCTCCGCGGCGGAGCCCACGACGGCGGCGCAAACCTTGGTGCCCCACTCGGGATCGTTGATGCCCGCCACCAGCGCGGCCTGGACCTCCGGCAGTCCTTCAATCACCTCGGCGACGGCCGCCGCGGACACCTTGACGCCGCCGGTGATCAGCACGTCGTCCGCGCGCCCGATCACGGTGAGCGCACCGGCGTCGTCCATCTCCCCAAGGTCCTCGGTGCGGAACCAGCGGGTGCCGCCGGACGCGCTGAAACGGGCGGCCGTGAGCTGCGGGTTGTCCAGGTAACCGCCGGCCACCACGTCGCCGCCGATCAGCACCCGGCCGCGTTCCAGCCGCAGGGTGACTCCTTCGAGCGGCACGCCGTCGTACACGCAGCCGCCGCAGGTCTCGCTCATGCCGTACGTGCGCACAATCTTCAGCGAATGTTTGGCAGCCTCCGACCGCAGCGCCTCCGGCATCCGGGCGCCGCCCAGCAGGATGGCATCGAACCGGCGCAGCGCCTTGAGTGTGTCGGGCTCCGCGGCGGTGAGCAGCCGGTGCAGCTGGGTGGGCACCAGCGAGGTGATCCGGAACCGGTCGGTCAGGGCGGCTGCCGCATCGGTGAACGCGTGGGCCGTGAACCCGCCGGAGAGATCCATGGCCCAGGGGCGGGTGCCGGCGTAGAGCGAGCGGACCAGCACCTGCAGGCCGGCGACGTAGTTCGGCGCGAGCGTCAGCAGCCACTGCCCCTCGCCGCCCAGCCGCAACGCCGTGCCCATCGACGACGCGGCCAGCGCATCAATCCCGAGCATGGTGGCCTTGGGCGTGCCGGTGGAACCCGAGGTCCGGACGACGGCGGCGGTCCCGGGAAGCAGCCCGGGCGAGGACACCGGCAGCGGGGTGCCGTCCGGTGCGAGTTCGACGGCGGGGCCCTCGCCGCCCAGCGCCGCGGTCAGCGCTGCCAGCGCCGGCTGGATGTCCATGCCGCCCACCCTAGAAGTAGTAGGGGAAAGACGACCAGTCCGGGTCGCGCTTGGCCAGGAAAGCTTCCTTGCCTTCGACCGCCTCGTCCGTCATGTATGCCAGGCGGGTGGCTTCGCCGGCGAAGACCTGCTGGCCGGCCAGGCCGTCGTCGGCCAGGTTGAACGCGAACTTCAACATCCGGATGGCCTGCGGGGACTGCCGGGCGATGTCCGCCGCGTATTCCAGCGCCACCTCCTCGAGCCGCTCGTGGTCCACGGCCTCGTTGACGGCGCCCATCCGGACCATGTCCTCGGCGGAGTACTCGCGCGCCAGGAAGAAGATCTCGCGGGCGGCCTTCTGGCCGATCTGCCGGGCCAGCAGCGCCGAGCCGTAGCCGGCGTCGAAGCTGCCGACGGTGGCATCGGTCTGCTTGAACTTGCCGTGCTGCCGGGAGGCGATGGTCAGGTCGGACACCACGTGCAGGGAGTGTCCGCCGCCCGCGGCCCAGCCATTGACGACGGCGATGACCACCTTGGGCATGGTGCGCATCAACCGCTGGACTTCCAAAATGTGCAGCCGGCCGGCGCGGGCCGGGTCGATGAATTCCGCCGACTCGCCGGCCGCGTTCTCCACCGGATACCGGTAGCCGTCGCGGCCGCGGATGCGCTGGTCGCCGCCGGAGCAGAACGAGTGGCCGCCGTCCTTGGGCGAGGGGCCGTTGCCGGTCAGGAGCACGGTGGCCACGTCCGGCGTCATCCTGGCGTGGTCCATGGCGCGGTAAAGCTCGTCCACGGTGCCCGGGCGGAAGGCATTGCGCACGTCCGGCCGGTTGAAGGCGATGCGCACCGCCGGCAGGTCGCGGACCACCTTGCCGCTTAGGTCGCGCTCCACCTGGCGGTGGTAGGTCATGTCCTGGAAGTCGAAGCCTTCCACCACGCGCCAACGCATCGGGTCGAAGAGGTCGGAAACCTTCTCCGGCAAGGCAGGCTGCGCCGGGGCGCCGGTGCTGCCGGCAGTGGTTTTGGCGGTACTGGCTGGGGCGGGGCTCTCGGAAGTCACCCTTCGAGTTTATCGTTGCCGTCCCGCGGGCTGGGCCGGGAGCACCCCCTCTACTAAGCTGTTCGAGACTACCGACTCCTTCCGAAAGAGCGACTGTGGGCCATCACTTTGAAATAGTCCGGCACGTCAACGCACCGGTCGACGCCGTATGGCGCGTGATCACGGACATCCCCGGGTCCGCGCGGACGCTGAGCTCCGTCACACGCGTTGAGATCCTGACGCCCGGCGACTACGCCGAGGGCTTCCGTTGGCGCGAAACCCGCAAGATGATGGGCAAGGAAGGCACCGAGGAGATGTGGGTGGCGGAGGTCAATGCGCCGGCGTCGACGACGGTCAAGGCGGGATCGAACGGCGCCGACTACACCACGAGGTTTACGCTCGCGCCGGCGGACGGCGGCACCCGGCTGGCCATGTTCTTCGGTGCCGAGCTGGAGAATCCGGGAAAGCTCTCCAAGCTGATGATGGCGCTCTTCGGAAAGCTGGGACTGCGCATGGCGCGCAAGCAGATGGTCAAAGACCTGGAAGAGATTGCCGCCAAGGCCGAGGGCCGGGACGAAACCGCCCGTTGAGCCGGCCGGGTTCCGTCGGAGGCACTGCCGGTGAACGTACACGTCATGGCAGTTGACCAGCCCCCGGCCGCGTGGGATTCTTTATAGAACGGTCGGTCGGTAAATTCAGTCGTCTGCGGCAGCCGAAGCGACCGCTCATCGTCATCGTTGAACGATCAAGCGCGAGGGATTATTTCTATGGCTGAGGCATTCCTGATTGGCGGGGCGCGGACCCCGGTTGGCCGCTACGGAGGGGCACTGTCGGCAGTCCGTCCCGACGACCTGGCGGCGCTGGTCGTCAAGGAAGCCGTGGTCCGGGCAGGCATCGATCCGGATGCCGTCGAGGAGGTCATCCTCGGCAACGCCAACGGAGCGGGCGAGGAAAACCGCAACGTGGCCCGCATGGCCTGGCTGCTGGCCGGCTATGGCGACCACGTCCCCGGCATCACCGTTAACCGGCTGTGTGCCTCCGGCCTGAGCGCCATCATCCAGGCGTCGCACATGATCAAGGCGGGCGCAGCGGACATCGTCATCGCGGGCGGCGTGGAATCCATGAGCCGCGCGCCGTGGGTGCAGGAAAAACCGGCAAAGGCCTTCGCCAAGCCGGGCGAAATCTTCGACACCTCCATCGGCTGGCGGTTCGTCAACCAGCGTTTCGCCAAGGGCGACCTCAGCCGCGGCGGCAAGATGACCTACTCCATGCCGGAGACCGCCGAGGAAGTCGCCGATGTCTACGGCATTTCCCGCGAGGACGCCGACGCGTTCGCCGTGCAGTCCCACGAGCGCGCCATCGCGGCCATCGAGGCCGGCCGGCTCAAGGACGAAATCGTACCGGTGACGATCAAGGGGCGGAAGGGCGACACCGTCGTCGACACCGACGAGGGACCCCGCCCCGGCACCACCCTCGAGGTCCTGGCCGGACTCCGCTCCATCATCAAGCCCGACGGCGTGGTCACCGCGGGCAACTCCAGTTCACTCAACGACGGGGCCTCGGCCATCGTCATCGCCTCCGAGGCCGCCATCAACAAGTTCGGCCTCACCCCGCGCGCCCGCATTGTCGACGGCGCATCGGCCGGCGTCGCACCGGAGATCATGGGCATCGGACCGGTGCCGGCCACCCAAAAGGTGCTGGACCGCGCCGGCTGGAGCGTCGACGACCTGGGCGCCGTTGAACTCAACGAAGCCTTCGCCACCCAGTCGCTCGCGGTGCTGCGCGACCTGAAGCTGGACCAGTCAATCGTGAACAACGACGGCGGTGCCATCGCCTTGGGACACCCGCTCGGTTCCAGCGGATCCCGCCTGGTGGTGACCCTCCTGGGCCGGATGGAGCGCGAAGGCGCGCAGCGCGGCCTGGCCACCATGTGCGTGGGCGTCGGCCAGGGCACCTCCATGATCGTTGAGCGGGTCTGATGCTCTTCGACGACTACTCCTTCAGCACGCTGCGGCTGGACGAGCGGGAGGACCGCGTCCACCTGGCGTTGAACCGTCCCGAAGTCCGCAACGCCATCGACCAGGCCATGGTCGACGAACTGCATGCCGTGTGCGCCGTCCTGGAACGCGCACCGCGGATCTTGATCCTGTCCGGCACCGAAGTCAACGGCAAGGGGATTTTCGCCTCCGGGGCGGACATCTCCCAGCTGCGCGAGCGCCGCCGCGACGATGCGCTGGCCGGGATCAATTCCACGGTATTCCACCGCATCGCACAGCTGCCCATGCCGGTCATCGCGGCCCTCGATGGCTTCGCACTGGGCGGGGGAGCGGAGCTGGCCTACGCGGCCGACTTCCGCATCGCCACGCCTTCGGTGAAGATCGGGCAGCCCGAGGTCGGCCTGGGCATCATGGCTGCGGCGGGCGCCACCTGGCGCCTGAAGGAACTGGTGGGAGAGCCGCTGGCCAAGGAAATCCTGTTGGCCGGCCGCATCCTGGACGCAGAAGAAGCGCTGGCGGCCCGCCTCGTCACCGAAATCCACGAGCCGGCCGGGCTCATCGACGCCGCGCATGCGCTGGCCGACCGGATCGGCAAGCAGGATCCGCTGGCCGTGCGCATCACCAAGTCGGTGTTCCATACCCCGCGCGAGGCGCACCCGATGATCGATACCATCGCCCAGGGCATCCTGTTCGAGTCGCAGGCGAAGTTCGACCGGATGCAGTCATTCCTGGACAAAAGCGCAGCCAAGAGCGCAGCCCGCAGTACCGCAATGCCGGCGGCCGCCGCACCGGGCGGGGACGCCGTCCGAAGCCCGGCCGTAGAGCAGGAAGGATCGAAGTGAGCGAGATGAATTCCGTGCAGACCATTCCCAACAACGTGGGTGTCCTCGGTGGCGGGCGCATGGGCGCGGGCATCGCCCACGCGTTCCTGACGGCCGGAGCCGACGTCGTCGTGGTGGAGCGCGACGAGGCCGCCGCCGAGGCGGCCCGCGGGCGCGTGACCGCGGCGCTGGCCAAGAGCGTGGAGCGGGGCACGACCACCGAGCCCCTGGATGCGCTCAAGTCCCGGCTGTCGGTCTCCGTCGACTACGGTTCGTTCGCCGCGTGCGGGCTGGTCGTGGAAGCGGTGCCGGAGGACTTCGAGCTGAAGGCCACCGCGCTGAAGGCCGTCGAGGCCCAGCTGTCCCCGACGGCATGGCTGGCGACGAACACGTCCTCGCTGTCCATCACCAAGCTGGCCGACCAGTTGCAGCGCCCGGCGAGCTTCTGCGGCCTGCACTTTTTCAACCCGGTTCCGGCCTCGCAGCTGGTCGAAGTGGTACTGGCCCCGAAGACGTCGGAAGAGCTCGCCGCCGCCTCCAGAAGCTGGGTCGAGGCGCTGGGGAAGACCGCCGTCGTCGTCAACGACGCGCCGGGGTTCGCCTCCTCGCGGCTGGGGGTGGCCATCGCGCTGGAAGCCATGCGCATGGTGGAAGAGGGCGTGGCATCCGCGGCGGACATCGACGCCGCGATGGTGCTGGGCTATAAGCACCCGGTCGGCCCGCTCAAGACCACCGACATCGTGGGGCTGGATGTCCGCCTCGGCATTGCCGAGTACCTCCACTCCACAATCGGGGATCGATTTGCCCCGCCGCAGATCCTTCGCGACAAGGTGGCCCGCGGCGAACTCGGCCGCAAGTCCGGCAAGGGTTTCTTCGACTGGGAGGACTAGCCGCCGCGGCGGTCGGCCCGTCCGTGGGACAGGCCCCGTCTAAACATGGACCCTGACAGCTGCAGCCCGGCCACGTGCCGGGCTGCAGCTGTCAGGGGCAGCAGCATGTCACTCCGGCGCCCGGCGGCGGTAGGCTGCTGGAATGTCGTCCGAACAGTCCCGCGATGCCGCGGGTGTGCCGGCGCCCGCCGGGGCCGATGCCGGCGCCGTCGCCTGGGAAGGCGCGGTCAACGCCCGCCGGGTGGCGGGGGACATCTTCCGGATGGGCCGCGCCGAATGGCTGACTGCCGCGGGCTGGCAGCAGGCGTACGACGACGGCGTGCGCACCATCGTGGATCTGCGGAACCCGGGCGAGCGCTCGCGACGCCCGACCGATCCCGTGGTGCCGGCCGGGGCGCTGGAGAAGTTTATGGTGCTCAACCGGCCGACCGAAGAGCCCGGGCACGCACGGTTCGCCAACAGCGCTCCGTACATGAACCACCCGCGTTACTACCTGGACAACGTGCGGGTCTTCCCGCACCTGATCGCCGAGGTATTCCGCACCCTGGCGCATGCGGAGGGCGCCGTCGTCGTCCATTGCTCCGCCGGGCGGGACCGCACGGGCATGGTCTCCATGATGCTGCTGCAGCTCGCCGGGGTCCCGGCCGAGCGGATCGCGGACGCACACGAGCTGGGCATCCGCGGCATCAACGACTGGCACCGGATCAGCCCCTATCCGCATCCGGTGGAGCGGTACGTCGGCGGCGAGGAACTGGAGGCGCGGGTGGCGGACATGCGCGGGTCCCTGCTGCACGTGTTGGCCCAGCTGGAGGTGGAGCCGTTCCTGCTGCGCCACGGCGTGACGCGCGCCGACATCGAGGCGCTCCGTCGCCGGCTCGCGTGAATGCGTGGGCCGAAAAGGGGGCTGTGCCGCGCGAAGCTGTCATGTAGGCTAGATACGTTACCGACCGACCGTTCAGTATTTTATGTCCCGCCCCATCTGCGCCAGCACTGGGCCGGGCGAAGAAAGGGCTGTCAACGATGACCTCTACCGCCGTTGATGTCGAAATTGTTCCCAGCTACATCCAGGATGCCTGGTGGACGCCCGAGGGCGATGTCTCCGGCACCGAGGTCCGCGATGCCAGCACCGGCGCAGTGCTCGCGCGGGTCAGTACCGACGGGCTGGACCTCGCTGCAGCCGTCGAGCACGGCCGCACCGTCGGCCAGGCCTCGCTGGGCCGGCTGACGTTCCACCAGCGCGCGCTCAAGCTCAAAGAGCTGGCCCAGTACCTGAACGCCCGGCGCGAGGGGTTGTACGAACTCTCGCACCGCACCGGCGCCACCAAGATCGACAACATGATCGATATTGACGGCGGCATCGGCGTGCTGTTCACCTTCGGCTCCAAGGGCCGGCGCGAACTGCCGAACTCCCAGGTGGTCGTCGACGGGCCCGCGGAGGTGCTCTCCAAGGACGGTTCCTTCATGGGCCAGCACATCTACACCCGGATCCCGGGCGTGGCCGTGCAGATCAACGCCTTCAACTTCCCGGTGTGGGGCATGCTGGAGAAGTTCGCTCCGGCCTTCATCGCCGGCGTGCCGACCATCGTCAAGCCCGCCACCCCCACGGGCTACGTCGCCGCCGCCGCGGTGAGGCTGATCATCGAATCCAACATCCTGCCGGCCGGTTCGCTGCAGCTGGTCTCCGGTTCCGCCCGTGACCTGCTGGACCATCTGGACTACCGCGACGCCGTCGCCTTCACCGGCTCCGCCTCAACCGCCAACCTGCTGAAGTCCCACCCGAACGTGGCCCGGGGCGGCATCCGGTTCACCGCCGAGGCGGATTCGCTCAACGCCGCGATCCTCGGGCCCGACGCGGTGCCGGGCACCCCGGAGTTCGACGCGTACATCAAGTCGCTGGTCACCGAAATGACGGCCAAGGCGGGCCAGAAGTGCACCTCGATCCGCCGCGCCATTGTCCCCAGGGACCGCATGCAGGACGTCGCCGACGCCGTGCGCGCCCGGATCGAGCAGCGCGTTGTCGTCGGCGATCCGCGGGCCGAGGGCGTCACCATGGGTGCGCTGGCCTCGGTGGAGCAGCTTGAGGACGTCCGCGCCGCCGTCCAGGCCATGGTCGACGCCGGCGGCGAGCTTGCCTACGGCACGCTCGATTCGCCGCAGGTCACCCGCGCCGACGGGACCGTGGGCGACTCCGAGGGCGCTTTCATGTCGCCGGTGCTGCTGACCTGGGCAGACGCCGAAGCCGATGCCGTGCATTCGCTGGAAGCGTTCGGCCCGGTCTCCTCCGTGATCGGCTACGAGGATCTGGACGACGCCGTGCGGCTGGCCGCCATGGGCGCGGGTTCGCTGGTAGCCACGGTGGCCACCAACGACCCCGACGCCGCCCGCGTGCTGGTGACCGGGATCGCCGCCCACCACGGCCGGGTGCTGGTGCTCAACCGCGAAGACGCCAAGACGTCCACCGGCCACGGCTCCCCGGTGCCGCACCTGGTCCACGGCGGACCGGGCCGCGCCGGCGGCGGCGAGGAGCTGGGCGGGATCCGCTCCGTCCTGCACCACATGCAGCGCACCGCCATCCAGGGTTCGCCGAACATGCTCACGGCCGTGACCGGCGTGTGGCATACCGGCGCCGACCAGCATTTCGACGACGTCCACCCGTTCCGCAAGAACCTGGCCACGCTGCGGATCGGCGACGCCGTGCGCTCGGAACTGCGCCAGGTCACGCTGGAGGACATCACCGCGTTCGCCAATGAGACCGGCGACACCTTCTACGCCCACACCAACCAGGAGGCCGCCGCCGCCAACCCGTTCTTCCCCGGCATCGTGGCGCATGGTTACCTGTTGCTCGCCTGGGGCGCCGGACTGTTCGTGGAGCCGGCACCGGGACCGGTACTGGCGAACTACGGCCTGGAGAACCTGCGCTTCATCACTCCGGTGGCTGCCGGCGACTCCATCCGGGTGACCCTCACCGCCAAGCGCATCACGCCGCGCGAGACCGACGCGTACGGCGAGGTCGCCTGGGACGCGGTGCTGACCAACCAGAACGACGAGATCGTCGCGACCTACGACGTGCTCACCCTGGTGGAGAAGTAGCCGGAGCTCCTCCTCCTGCCGTGTCCCCGGCGGCCCGTGCCCCGGGGACCGGCAGGAACACCACCGTGTGCCAGCGCCAGAAGGCGAACAGCACCAGCAGCACGGTAGCGCCGTACAGCAGTTGGGGCGTCGGCTGACTGGGAAATACCAGTGAGGTGGCCAGCTGCACCACGGCAAAGGCCAGCCACAGCCACCAAGCCTCATAAATCCGGTGCGCCAAACCCAGATACACCACCGTCATCACCGCGGCGTAGAACGCCTGGAGCAGGAGGACGGTCAGCAGGCCGCCCTCCAGTGGAAAGCCCGCCTGGATGTCGCTGGCCATGAAAACCACCGTGGCGGCGATGAGGACCAGCACGGCCACCGCCCAGTTTCGGCCCGTGGCCCGGTGCACCCACACCGCCGGGCCGGCCGGTGCAAGGGGCGAGGCCGCGGCCCGCCAGCGCCACGCGCCGTAGCAGGGCAGCAGCAGCGCCACGCCTATCGAGGCATCGACGAAGAACGCGCCGCCGCCGTCGAAAGCCGGCGTGAGGAGCAGCAGGAAGACCAAGGCCTCCTGGACCAGCAGCACAGGCCACGCCCAGCGGGAGTGGAGCCCGAACAGGAAGACGGTCAGCAGGCCCACCGATGCCTGCAGGTAGCCCACGGAAACCAGCGCGCCGGCAGGACCGTCCAGGGCCTTCAAGGCCATGATCCAGTCCATGCCGCCGACCTCCGTCGTGCTGGTTACACGGCCCGTCCCGCTGCGCCGGGACCGGGAGCGGCCGGACGTCCCGGCCGCACCGACGCCAGCCGGTGTTTGCTCCGCACCGGCCGCCGCAAGGCCGCCTGCCACCCCAGGTAACCGAAGATTTGGAGGCCCGCCGCGATCGCGCCATACAGGGAGACCCAGACCGGAGCGTCCTGGATGGCGGAGAGGAACATGGTGGACAGCGAGAGCGCAACGCCCAGCCACCACGACTGCAGGATGCCGTGGGCGAAGCCCAGGTACATGACGACCGGAAGTGCGGCCAGCAGGGCGTTGAACAGGTACAGGGGTCCGATCTCGGCAACCGGGGTGACGCCGGCGAACCCATTGAGCAGGAACAACAGCAGCAACAGCCCCGCGCCGATTCCCCACTCACGGCCGTGGGCCGAGCGGAGCGGGACACGGACGCCTTTCCGCCGGTACTGGGTCCACTTCCACAGGCCATAGAGGGCCGCGGCCAGCACAAACACGGTGCTGGTGTTCAACCGGCCGTAGGGGATCCCGGTGGCCAGCAGCACGGCGGTTGCGGCCACCGGCAGCAACCAGGCCCACGGCACACGGTAGGCGAATAGAACGATGGCGGCGATCGTGAGCGCCATGCTCAGCGCCGAGACCCACCAGAACTCCCCATCCATATCGATCACGTCCCCATAACATCGAATGGTGAGGTCAGCCTAGCAGGGGAGGACCGTGAATTCAGTAAGTACTTTAGGTCCCTCGGGCGGCCCCGGATCCGCGGTGGGTGCGGGTCGGCGGTGCCGCCGTGAATCAGGCGAGGACGCGGGCCGCGGCAGGCAAGTGGAGGCCGTCGAACATCATGACGATCAGGTCGTCGGCGAGCTTCTGCGGGGACAGTGATCCGCCCGGCTTGTACCACTCGACGATGGAGTTGATCGTGCCGAACAGCAGTCGCGCCGTGGTCCTCGGGTCGATGTCCCCGCGCAGGGAACCCTCGGCACGGGCGGCGTCCACCAGGTCCGCTACCTTGTGGTCGAACGCGCGCCGGCGGTCCAGCGCGTCGCGTTCGATCTCGGTGTTGCCGCGCAGACGCAGCAGCAGGGTGACGTACGGCAGTTTGTCGCACAGGACCTGGACGGTGCCGCGGAGCACGAACTCCAGCCGTGCATCCGCCCGGCCGGTGGAAGCCGACGGGTTTTCGAGCACGGCCTCGAGGCTGCCGAGGGCTTCTTCCAGGGCCAGGCGCAGCAGGTCGCCCTTGGACGGGACGTGGTGGTAGATGGCGCTCTTGGAGATGCCCAGGTTTTCGGCGAGGATGCCCATGGAGGTGGCCTCGTAACCGTGCTTGTTGAACACGGCGACGGCGACGTTCAGCACCGACTGCTGGTCGTAGCCGGGGCGGCCGCGGCGGGCGGTCTCCTGCGTCCTTGTCTTCGCCATTGTCCTATTCTCCCACGACCGTTAGGTCAGTTATGCGGCGGGCGGTGCGTGCCCAGGCCTCCACCCGCCCGCCGCCTCCACATCCGTCAGGCGTTGCCGCGCAGGTCGTAGACCCGGCGCAGCTTGCCGCTGGAGCGGGCGAGGGTGCCGGGGTCGGCGACCACGATCTTGCAGCTGGAGCCGACGTGGATCTTGATCTGGCGCTGCAGCTCGCGGGCCGCTTCGGTCGCCTTGGCGGGCGTGCAGTCTTCGCGGCGTTCGATCTTCACGGTCAGCTCGTCCATCCGGTGGGGCCGGCTGATTTCCAGCTGGAAGTGCGGGCTCAGGCCGGGGATGCGCAGGGCGATTTCCTCGATCTGGGTGGGGAAGAGGTTCACGCCGCGCAGGATGATCATGTCGTCCGAACGCCCGGTGATCCGGCCGATGCGGCGCATGTTCGGCCGCCCGGTGCCGGGCAGCAGCCGGGTGAGGTCGTGCGTGCGGTAGCGGATCACCGGCATGGCTTCCTTGGTCAGCGACGTGAACACCAGTTCGCCGGCCTCGCCGTCGTCCAGCACCCGGTCGGTGAGCGGATCGATGACTTCCGGCCGGAAGTGGTCCTCCCAGATGGTGGAACCGTCCTTGAAGTCCACGCACTCGCCGGCGACGCCCGGGCCCATGACCTCGGAGAGGCCGTAGATGTCGCACGCGTCGATGTCCAGCTTGCCCTCCAGCTCGTGGCGCATCTCGTCGGTCCACGGCTCGGCGCCCAGCACCGCGACCTTCAGCGACGTCTTGGATGGATCGACGCCGGCGTGCTCCATCGCGTCCACGATGGTCAGCAGGTAGGTGGGCGTGCAGAGGATGGCATCCGGTTCGAAGTCCTGGATCAGCTGGATCTGTTTCTCGGTCTGCCCGCCGGACATCGGGATCACCGTGCAGCCGAGCTTCTCCGCACCGTAGTGTGCACCCAGTCCGCCGGTGAACAGGCCGTAGCCGTAGGCATTGTGGACCTTCATGCCCTTCTTCACGCCCGAAGCGCGGATGGAACGGGCGAACAGCGTCTCCCAGTTCTGGATGTCGCGACGCGTGTAGCCGACCACGGTGGCCCGGCCGGTCGTGCCCGAGGACGCATGGATCCGGGCCACTTCTTCCTGCGGCACGGCGAACATGCCGAAGGGGTACGACTGGCGCAGGTCTTCCTTGTCCGTGTAGGGGAACTTGGCCAGGTCGGACAGTTCCTTGAGGTCCTCGGGGCGCACGCCGGCGTCGTCGAACTTCTTTTTGTACATCGGCACGCGCTCATAGGCGTAGGCAACCGTGTGCTGCAGGCGCTTCAGCTGGAGGGCCTCCAGCTCGTCCCGGCTCATCAGCTCCTCGGGGTCGAGGGTGTCCTCGGCGGCGGGAGTGGTCTTGCGGGCTTTGGTACCGGTGGTGGTCGTCATGGGAACGGTCCTTTGATGCGGGTCGGGCTGTGCTGTCGGTGAAGGCTGGGGGGCGTCGCTGTCCGAAAGGTGCGGCGCGGTCAGGGCTTTTGCCGGTTGCGGGCGGGATTGGGGACGGTGCGGGAACGGCCGCGGAATTCGAGCAGGACGTCGGCCCCGCCGTTCGGCTTCTCCTGGGTGACGGTGATGTCGTACAGGCCGCTGCGGCCGGTCTGGTTGACCAGCCGGGCGGTGGCGGTCAGCAGCCGGCCGGCGAGCCCCGGATTCAGGAAATTGACGTCGACGCCGGAGGCCACCGTGATGGTGCTGCCGTCGCCGTCGGGGTCGTTGCAGGCCAGCGCGAAGGCCACGTCGGCGAACGCGAACACCATGCCGCCCTGCGCCATGCCGAAGCCGTTGAGCATCTCCTCGCGCAGCCGCATCTCGATGACGACGTCGCCAAACTCCGCCTTCACGACTTCCACGCCCATCCAACGCGCGGCCTGGTCGTTGACGAAGGCCGGGTGCACGGGCCGTTCGCCCGGCTGCAGCTCGTTGCTTTCCGCCGGAGTGTCCCGGGAAGTGTCGACGTCGATGTCCGTCATGGAAGCCCCTTGCTGTTCATTACCGAATGTTCATTAGGTAATCCTGATTTGTGATTCAAGTCAAGGCGGGCCGGGAACGTTGAGCAGCGGCTACGCCAGCTCGGTGGCACCGATCGCGTCGAGGGCGAAGGCGTAATCCCAGGCCCGGTCCTTCCAGGCCTCGTACCGGCCGGACGCGCCGCCGTGTCCGGCGTCCATCTCGGTCTTGAGCACGATCGGTGCGGAGCCGGCCGTGGCCTCCCGCAGGGCCGCCACCCACTTGGCGGGCTCCACGTACAGCACCCGCGTGTCGTTGAAGCTGGTGACCGCAGCGATCTTCGGATAGGCGGCCGGCCGGACATTCTCGTAGGGGCTGTACGACTTCATGTAGGCGTAGACCTCGGGGTCGGTGATCGGGTTGCCCCACTCCTCCCACTCCAGCGCCGAAAGCGGCAGGTCCGGGTCCAGGATCGAGGTCAGCGCGTCCACGAACGGCACCTGCGCCACGATCGCCGCATACTTCTCCGGCGCCAGGTTGGCCACGGCGCCCATCAGCAGGCCGCCGGCGGAGCCGCCCATGGCCGCGATCCGCTGCGGATCCGCCCAGCCCGAGGCGGCCAGCCACTCGGTGGCGCTGACAAAGTCCGTGAACGTGTTCTTCTTGTGCAGCTTCTTGCCGTCCTCGTACCAGTGCCGCCCCATCTCGCCGCCGCCGCGGACATGGGCCACCAGGTAGACCACGCCGCGGTCCAGCAGCGACAGCCGCGCCGTGCTGAACGCCGGATCCATGCTGACCTCGTAGCTGCCGTAGGCGTAGGCCAGCGCGGGATTGCTGCCATCGCGCTGCACCGAGGCCTTGCGGATCACCGAGAGCGGGATCCTCGTGCCGTCCGCCGCGGTCGCCCACTCCCGCTCGGCCACGTAGTCCGCCGCGTCGTAGCCGCCGAGCACCGGCGTTTCCTTGCGCAGGTGCAGTGTGCCGGTGGCCAGCTCGTAGTCGTAGATCCGCGGGGGCGTCAGGAACGAGGTGTAGGCCAGCCGAATCACCGGCGCCTCGTAGTCGGACCCGCCGACGCCGGCGGTGAACAATTCCTCGTCGAACGCCGGCTCAGCCGGGGCGGCCTGCGCGGCCGTCCCCAAACCGGCCAGGGGCAGCACCTGCACGCGTTCAATGGTGTCCTGGCGGATGGACAGGACCGCATGCGTGGCGGTGACCCCCGCCCCGTTGACCCGCACCGCGTCGTCGTGCTCCACTACGGTGTCCCAGTGCTGCTCGGCCAGGGGCTTGCAGAACTCCGCGAGGTCGGCCAGCGAGACCATCGAGTTCACGGCGTCCTTGTTGTGGGTCAGCAGCACCTTTTGGTTGCCGTCCAGCAGGAACGGCTCGGCGTCGTAGAGCACCCGCTCGCTGCGCGGGATGAGCGTCTGCAATCCGGCTTCGGGGGCGGAGAAGTCCAGCAGCCGCGTCTCGGAGTATTCGGAGCAGCCGATCCCGATCACCAGGTGCCGGCGGTCGGAGGAAAGCTCAAACCCCATCCACATGGCCGGGTCGTCTTCCTGGTAAATCACGACGTCGGAGGCCGCCGGGGTGCCGATGGTGTGCGCCTTGATCTGGAACGGGCGCCAGGACTCATCGACCACGGTGTAGAACACGCGGCTGCCGTCGGGATCGAACGCCAGCGAATAGAAGACGTTCTCCACCACGTCGTCCAACAGGTCGCCGGTGTCCAGGTCCTTGATCCTCAGGGTGAAGCGCTCATCGCCGGCGAAGTCGGCGGCGTAGGCGTAGAGGCTTCCGTCTTTGGTCACGGCGGAGCCGCCCAGGGAAAAGAACGGCTTGCCCTCGGCTTCGGCATTGCCGTCCAGGAGCACCTGCTCGCCGGGCACCGGCCGGCCGGCGTCGACCTGCGGGGGAGTCCAGTCGGCTGCCCGGTCCCCGGTGTCCGCGGCCCGGACCCGGCACTGGATGCCGTACTGCTTGCCCTCATCCATCCGGCCGTAGTACCACCAGCCGTCCTTGCGGACCGGAACCGACAGGTCCGTTTCCTGGGTGCGGTTCTTGATTTCGTTGAATATGGCCTCGCGCAACGGCTGCTGGTGCCCGGTCACCGCCGCCGTGTAGGCGTTCTCCGCCTCCAGGTGCGCAACGACCTCCGGATTCCCCTTGTCCCGCAGCCACTCATAGTTGTCAACGAAGACGTCGCCGTGGTGGGCTCGCTCGACGGGAACCTTGCGGGCAGCCGGCGGTTCCGGCAGTCCTGCGGGGGAGGAGGCGTGGGCGGTTTCGGCGGGGGAGTGCGTCATGCCACCAATATATAGAGCCCGTCCCCTCCGCCGGCCGGGTTCGGCTGAGGGTGGAAGCAGCGGAACCCGCCCGGGGGTCGGGCTGCTCCAGCCGGCGGCCGGGCCGGCCTGCTGCCGCTGCTCCCGCCGTCGGCCGGGCCGGCCTGCCGCCGGGAACCGGAAGTTCGTCTCCGGCCGGGCCGGGCGGCAGCCGATGGCCTTGACGGCCACGGAAAATGCGCTATATCCTGAACGAACGGTCGGTAATTATTTCGCGGCCGGATTTCGTACAGTGAGGTGACCATCGTGGCAACGCAGACCCAGGCCGGCGACTCCCAGTTGCACGCCGTGCCGTCCCCTGAGGACGAGGCCGGGAAGGCCTACTTTGACAAGATCATTGCCGAGGACTCCCGGATCGAGCCGGCCGACTGGATGCCGGAGAAGTACCGCAAGACGCTGGTCCGGCAGATGTCCCAGCACGCGCACTCCGAGATCATCGGCATGCAGCCGGAGGCGAACTGGATTACCCGCGCGCCCAGCCTGAAGCGCAAGGCCATCCTGATGGCCAAGGTGCAGGACGAGGCCGGCCACGGGTTGTACCTCTACTCCGCCACCGAAACCCTGGGCACGCCCCGGCACGTCCTCAACCAGCAGCTGCTCGACGGCAAGGCCAAGTACTCCTCGATCTTCAACTACCCGGCCAACAGCTGGGCGGACATGGGGGCCATCGGCTGGCTCGTCGACGGCGCCGCGATCGCCAACCAGGTGCCCCTCTGCCGGGCCTCCTACGGCCCCTACGGCCGGGCGATGGTTCGGATCTGCAAGGAAGAGTCCTTCCACCAGCGGCAGGGCTTCGAGATCCTGCTGGAACTGGCCAACGGCACTCCGGCGCAGAAGCAGATGGCCCAGGACGCGGTCAACCGCTTCTACGCCCCGGCACTGATGATGTTCGGCCCCACGGACACCGACTCGCCGAACTCCCAGCAGTCGATGGCCTGGAACATCAAGCGGTTCACCAACGATGAGCTGCGCTCGCGGTTCGTGGGGATGATCCAGGAACAGGTCAAGGTCCTGGGCCTGACCCTGCCCGATGACAAGATCCGCTACAACGAGGAAACCGGCATGTGGGAGCACGGCGAACTCAACTGGGACGAATTCTACGAAGTCCTCGCCGGCCGCGGCCCCTGCAACGCGCAGCGGATGGAGCGCCGCCGCGAGGCACACGAGAACGGCGCCTGGGTGCGCGAAGCAGCAGCCGCCTACGCGGACAAGAAGGCACAGAAAGTACAGGTGGCCTGAATGGCAACTGGAGACCAGACCGCAATGGCCCGACCCGTGGAGACGGCGACGGCGGAAGGCGCGTCGTCCGACAAGCAGCCCTGGCCGCTGTGGGAAGTGTTTGTGCGCTCCTCGCGCGGACTGTCCCACGTGCACGCCGGGTCGCTGCACGCCCCGGACGCCGAGATGGCCGTGCGGAACGCGCGGGATCTCTACACCAGGCGCAACGAAGGCGTCTCGCTCTGGGTGGTGCCGGCGTCGGCCATCGTGGCCAGCGACCCAGACGCGAAGGGCGAATTTTTCGAATCGCCCAAGGGCAAGGATTACCGCCATGCCACGTACTACACCAAGAGCGAAGGGGTGAAGCACCTGTGAGCGGCGAAAGCGCCACCCGGATCACGCCCGGCAACGCCCTGCGCCCTGAGGACATCGCCGCGCAGGTGACCGAAGGCACCAGGGCCAGCAACGACGTCGCCGAGTACGCTTTGCGCCTGGGCGACGACGCGTTGATCCTGGCCCAGCGGCTGGGCTGGTGGATTTCCCGCGCGCCCGAGCTGGAAGAGGACGTCGCGCTCGCCAACATCGCGCTGGACCAGATCGGCCACGCCCGGTCGTTCCTGACCTACGCCGGCTCCGCCTGGGACAAGTCCGAAGACGATCTGGCTTACTGGCGCGGGGAGAGCGAGTTCCGCTCCAGCTACCTCGTCGAACAGCCCAACGGCGACTTCGGCAAGACCATCGCCCGCCAGCTGGTCATCGCCACTTACCAGCACGAACTGTACTCACGGCTGGTCGACTCGCAGGACGAAACCCTGGCGGCCATCGCGGCCAAGGCGCTGAAGGAAGTGGACTACCACCGCGACCACGCGGCGCAGTGGACGCTGCGCCTGGGCGACGGCACGGAAGAGTCGCACCGGCGCATCGCCGCCGGCTTCCTCTCCATCTGGCCGTACGTGGAGCAGTTGTTCCTGGACGATGAGCTGATCGACCGTCTGCCCGGCATCGCGGTGCGGCCCTCGGAACTGCGCGAAGGCTACGACGCCTTCATCGCGGAAGTCTTCGCCGAGGCGACGCTGGAGGTCCCGGACGTCCAGCCCGCCATGACGGACAAAACCCGCGTCAAACACAGTGAACACCTGGGCTACCTGCTGGCTGAGCTGCAGGTGCTGGCCCGCGAACACCCCGGCGCCACCTGGTAACCAGGCCGGCTTAGCGGAGCAACGGAGCTATTCATGTCCACCAATACGGCCCAACGGCCGGCAGGAACCGAAGCGGCGCGCGTCTGGGATGTCGCGGCCACCGTCTGTGACCCGGAGATCCCGGTGCTGAGCATCGAGGACCTGGGCATCCTGCGGTCCGTGTCAGTGCTGGATGAACCGGACGACAGCGGGCGCCCGGCCGTCGAGGTGACCATCACCCCGACCTACTCCGGCTGCCCGGCGATGGACGCCATCCGCGACGACATTGTCGCCGCGCTGGCGTCCGAGGGATACACCGACGTCCGGGTGAAGCTGGTGCTCGCCCCCGCCTGGACCACGGACTGGATGACCGCCGACGGCAAGGCGAAGCTGAACGAGTACGGCATCGCCCCGCCGTCGGGCATGGCGCCGGTCCGCACCGGACCGGTCAAGCTGGGCCTGAGCGTAAAGTGCCCGCGCTGCGATTCCCTCAACACCCGCGAGCTGTCCCGCTACGGCTCCACGTCGTGCAAGGCGCTGTACCAGTGCAACGACTGCCACGAACCCTTCGACTACTTCAAGGTGCTCTAGATGACTACTTCCACCACGGATGCCCCGGCGGTCAAGCGCCGCGCCACCTTCCACCCGCTGTCCGTCGCGGAGGTCCGCAAGCTCACCGACGAAGCCGTCGAGGTCACCTTTGAGGTGCCGGAGGAATTGCACGGCCAGTACGATTACGTGCCCGGCCAGTACGTGGCCCTGCGCACCACGCTCGAAGGCCAGGAAATCCGCCGCAGCTACTCCATCTGCGCCGAGCCGAAGCCGGGCGAAATCCGGGTGGCGATCAAGCGCGACATCGGCGGATTGTTCTCGAACTGGGCCAACGACAACCTCAAGGCCGGGGACGTTTTGGACGTCATGAGCCCCACCGGCGCCTTCATCTCCAAGCACCAGATGACGGAGATCAACCACCCGGAACAGATCGATGCCGGCGCCGGCGCCACCTTCGTGGCGTTCGCCGCCGGGTCCGGCATCACTCCGGTGATCTCGATCGCCCGGACCGTGCTGGCTGCCAGCGACAGCGTCCGGTTCGACCTGGTCTACGCGAACAAGGCCGCCATGGACGTGATGTTCGTGGAGGAACTGGCCGACCTGAAGGACAAATACCCCACCCGCTTCGCGCTGCACCACGTGCTCTCCCGCGAGCAGCGCATTTCGCCGCTGCTCTCCGGCAGGATCGACGCCGAGAAGCTGACCAGCCTGTTCGACAACGTGCTCCGCACCGACGATGTGGACGAATGGTTCCTCTGCGGCCCCTACGAACTGGTGCAGCTGTGCCGCGACACCCTGGCCGAACGCGGCGTGCCCGCCGAGAAGATCCGCTTCGAGCTGTTCAGCACCGGCGAGCCGACCAAACCGCAGGGCAACATTGGCCGGCCGGTGCAGCTCGACCCCAGCGCGGACAACTTCGAGATCAACTTCAGGCTGGACGGGCTCTCCGGCACGGTCGCTTCGCCCAAGCATGCCCGCGAGTCGGTGCTCAACGCCGCGCTGCGCGTCCGCCCGGACGTTCCCTTCGCCTGCGCCGGCGGCGTCTGCGGCACCTGCCGCGCCAAGGTTGTCTCCGGCACGTTCACCATGGAGGAGAACTACGCGCTGGAACCGGAGGAGATCGAGCGCGGCTACGTGCTGACCTGCCAGACCCACCCCACCAGCGACGAAATCACCGTCGACTACGACGCCTGACCGATCTTAGACAGCACCGACCCCGAAGGAGCCGCATGAGCATGATTGAGCTGTCCATCGAGGACAACATCGCCGAAGTGGTGCTCAACGCACCGGGCAAGATGAATGCGCTGGACGAACAGGCGCTCAATGATCTGGGCAAGGCGTACGACGACGCCGCAGCCGCCGGCGTCCGCGCGCTGCTGCTCCGCGGCGAGGGCCGCGGCTTTTGCGCCGGCCGCGACATCTCCGCCGTGGACCCGGCGACCGACGATGCCTACGGCTACCTGTCCGGCGTCGTCACCCCGGTCCTGCGCAAGATGGCGGAGTTCCCCGCGCCCACCTTCGCCGCCGCACAGGGGGCGGCGCTCGGCGTCGGGCTCGGCCTGCTGATCGCCACGGATGTGGTGTACGTGGCCGACAGCGCCAAGATCGGCTCGCCGTTCGCCAATCTGGGGGCCACCCTGGATTCGGGCGGGCACTGGCTTTTCACCGAGCGGCTCGGCGCGCACCGGACGCTGGATCTGATCTACACCGCCGAGCTGATGAGCGGCGAGGAAGCAGTAAAGGCCGGCCTGTTCAGCCGCGCCATGCCGGCGGACGACCTGCTGGAGACCACCCGCGGCATCGTGGGCAAGGTGGCCCAGGGCGCCACCGGCGCGTTCCGGGCGTCCAAGGAGTTGGTGGCGAACATCCGCGACCAGCGGCTGGGCCTGTGGCTCGCCACCGAAGAGGAAAACGCCGCGCAGGGCCGGCTGTGCAAGAGCGACGACTACGCCGAAGGCTTCAAGGCCTTCCAGGAGAAGCGCAAGCCGGTCTTCAAGGGCTGACGAGCGGGCCGAGGCCGGTGCCGCGCAGTCGGAGGGTAGGCTTTCACGCGTAGCCCGTTCGCGCTGCCGGGCCTCCCGGCCTCTGCTCCAGGAGTCACATGAGTGCCGCCCCGCCCGTCATCACGACCGTGGCCTGCCCCGACCGGGACCTGATGGCCGCCCTGGAACCCCTGCCGGCGGGGATCCGCACCGTCTATTGGGATTTCGACGGCGACCCCGCGGGTGCCCGGCTGGACCAGCTCGAGGCCGTGGTGCTGCCGTATCCGGACATGGCCGGCGCGCTCCCCAACCTGCCGAAGCTGCAGAACCTGAAGCTGGTGCAGACCCAAACCACCGGGGTTGACGGGGTCGCCGCCGTTGTCGCACCGGACGTCGCCATCGCCAGCGCGGCCGGGGTGCACGCCGCCGCGACCGCCGAACTCGCCGTCGGGCTCGTGCTTGCCTCCTTGCGCGGGATCGACGTCGCGGCGCGTGACCAGCCCGAGGGACGGTGGCGCCACGTGCGCCGGCCGTCCCTGGCGGACCGCAAGGTGCTGCTCGTCGGCGTGGGCGGCATTGGCCGGGAAATCGCGCGCCGCCTGGAGCCCTTCGAAGTGCAGCTAACCCGGGTGGGGACCCGCGCCCGGGACGACCGCGACGGCCACGTCCACGGCACGGACGAGCTGACGGAGCTGGCCGCGTCCCACGAGGTGCTGATCCTCATCACACCGCTGACGGACGCCACCCGCGGGTTGATCGATGCCGCGGTACTGGCAGCCCTCCCGGACGGTGCGCTGGTGGTCAACGTCGCGCGCGGGGCGGTGGTCGACACGGATGTGCTGACCGCGGAGGTCGTCTCCGGCCGGCTGAAGTGCGCGTTGGATGTCACCGATCCCGAACCGCTGCCACCGGACCACCCGCTGTGGCGGGCCGGCAACGCGCTGATCACCCCGCACCTGGGCGGCGACACCACGGCGTTCGAACCGCGGATCGTCCGGCTCCTGAAGCATCAACTGGCGGCTGTCGCGGCCGGCCAGGCGCCGCAGAACCTGGTGCAGCCGGGCCACTTCCGATAACCCGGGGCGAGGTCTGGACAACCCTCCTGCCCCGCGGGCACGATGAAGGCGGCGCGTCGGGCAGCGGGCCGGCGCCGGAGGAGGGATGACCTATGGGCATCATCGTGTCCAACATGTTCCTCACACTCGACGGTGTCTACCAGGCCCCGGGCGGAGCCGACGAGGACCCGGAGAACGGCTTCGAATACGGCGGCTGGCAGGCGCCGTTCTTCGACGAAGCATCCGGCGAGGCGATCGGGGCCGTCATCGACCGCATCGACGCGCTGCTGCTCGGGCGGAAGACCTACGACATCTTCGCGGGCTACTGGCCGAATGCCGGCGACGACTCTCCGATTGCGGTGAAGTTCAACGCGGCGCCGAAGTACGTCGTGTCGACGACGCTCACCGAGCCTGCCTGGGCGGGCACGACGGTGCTGCACGATGCCATGGCGGCCGCGCACCTTCGCGAACGGCACGACGAGGTGCACGTGTTCGGCAGCGGCGACCTGTTGCAGTCGTTGTTCACCGAGGACGTGGTCCACCGCCTCAACCTCTGGCTGTATCCGCTCACGCTTGGCAGCGGGAAGCGGCTCTTCGGCCCCGGCACGATTCCGGCGTCATTCCGCCTCGCCGGCCCTGCCCGCACCTTTGACAAGGGCTCGGTGGCACTGGTGTATGAGCGTGCGGGCGAGGTCGAGACCGGCGACATGACCGAGGTCGAGGCGCGCGGGAGCGGGGACGGCGGCTGAGCGCCGGCGCCTGCTCCTCCAGTGCCGCGGGGCGCGGCTGCCGTGGCCCACTGGCCGGTTTAGCGGGTGTCCAGGTCCTCGAACACCAGGAAGGTCTGGGTATCTAGGATGCCGGGCATGGACTGGATCTGGTCGAAGATGACCCGGCGAAGGTCCACGTTGTCCACGGCACGGACCAGCAGGATGACATCGAAGTTCCCGCCGACCAGGGCGATGTGGTGCACCTCGGGAATGGCGCGCAGGGCTTCGCGCAGCTCGCGCCAGGAGTGCTGGCGCAGCTTTAGCGTCACGTAGGCGGAGGCCTTCAACCCCGCCTTAATCGGGTCCACCAAAGCCGTGAACTTGGTCAGCACCCCTGCCTCGGTCAGCCGCGCAATGCGCGAGTAGGCGTGTGCCCGGGAGATGTGGACGTTTTCGGCGACGGCAGTCACGGACAACCTGCCGTCCCGCGTCAGTTCCGCCAGGATCCGGCGGTCGATCTCATCCAGCTGCGGGACTTTCACGGCGGCACCGTTGGCCATCTGTCTACACCTCGCGGGGTTATCCAGCTCACATTAACAATTCGTCTCCAAGACTACGACCAGGCAAGCAGATATTCCACGTTTTCCTGCATAAGTGGATACGAAAAGTAGCCGAATCCATACTAAAGCTACACAGTTTCTTCACGCAGAGCCGCCCGCGCTGTGCAGGGCGGCGGGCAACGGCGCCGCCGCCGACCGCCGACCGCCGACCAAGGATTCGAGGGAGACACCATGACCATCTCAACCGGTAACCCGATCGAGGGATCGATGTCCGACCCGTCCGGCCGCACCGGCATGGATGATCCGGTCACCGCCGAGGCCTACATGCTGCCCTCCGGGCAGCCCGTGCAGTTGGTGGATCCCGACGGCCGGCACGTGCACAACGACAAGTACCCGCTGCCCGACGGCGAAGCCCTGCTGGGCGCCTACCGCGAACTGGTGGTCGGCCGCCGCGTCAACGACCAGGCCAACGCCCTGGTCCGCCAGGGCAGGCTGGCCGTCTACCCGTCATCGCACGGCCAGGAAGCCTGCCAGGTGGCGGCCGCCCTGTGCCTGGGCCGGGACGATTGGCTGTTCCCGACGTACCGCGACACGGTCGCCGTGATCGCCAAGGGCGTCGACCCCGTGCAGACCCTGACCCTGCTGCAGGGCGACTGGCACGGCGGCTACGACCCCTACGAGCACAAGGTGTCGATCCAGGCCACACCGCTGGCCACCCAGCTGCTGCACGCCGTCGGCGTTGCCCACGCCGCCAAACTCAAGGGCGAGGACACCGTCGTCGTCGCGCTCTGCGGAGACGGGGCCACCAGCGAGGGTGACTTCCACGAGGCACTGAACTTCGCCGCCGTGTTCCACCTCCCGGTCGTGTTCTTCGTGCAGAACAACCAGTACGCCATCTCCGTCCCGCTGAACAAGCAAACGGTGGCGCCGTCGCTGGCGCACAAGGCCATCGGCTACGGCATGCCGGGCGAGCGGGTGGACGGCAACGACACTGCCGCGTTGCTGGCCGTGCTCGGCAAGGCCGTGACCCGCGCCCGCGAAGGCGGCGGCCCCGCCCTGGTGGAGGCGCACACCTACCGGATGCAGTCGCACACCAACGCCGACGACGCCACCCGCTACCGCACCGAGGATGAAGTGGCCGAGTGGGCGCCGAAGGACCCGCTGGTGCGCCTGCGGACCTACCTCAAGGAGCTGAACGTCCTGGACGAGGCGCTGGAAGAGGAGATCGCCGGGCGGGCCGAAACCGTGGCCGCGCAGATGCGCGACGGCCTCAACGCCGAGACCGAGGTGGACCCGGAGGACCTGTTCCGCTTCGTCTACACCGAAAAGACCAGCCAGCTGCGCGAGCAGGCCGCCATGCTCCGCGACGAGCTCTCGCGCGAGTCGGCCTGAGCGCCGCCGCCGACTAAAAGGACACACCATGAGCACAACAATGACGTTCGCCAAGGCGCTGAACACGGCCCTGGCCGACGAGATGGAAGCCGACCGTTCCGTCGTCGTCTTCGGTGAAGACGTGGGCCCGCTGGGCGGCGTTTTCCGCATCACCGACGGCCTCACCAAGCGGTTCGGCGAGGAACGCTGCTTCGACACCCCGCTGGCCGAATCCGGCATCATGGGCATGGCGATCGGCATGGCGATGAACGGCCTCCGCCCGGTGGTGGAGATGCAGTTCGATGCCTTCGCCTACCCGGCGTTCGAGCAGGTGGTCTCGCACGTGGCCAAGATGCCCAACCGGACCCGCGGCAGGGTCAAGCTGCCGATGGTCATCCGGATTCCGTACGCCGGCGGCATCGGGGGAGTGGAGCACCACTGCGACTCTTCGGAGTCCTACTACGCGCACACGCCGGGCCTGACCGTGGTGGCGCCGGCCACCGTGGAGGACGCCTACACCATGCTCCGCGAGGCCATCCGCTTCCCGGATCCGGTGGTGTTCCTGGAGCCGAAGAAGCTCTACTTCTCGAAGGAGCAGCTGGACCTCGAAGCGCTGCAGTCGCAGTGGGCCGCCCCCGAGATCGTGCAGGGATCCGGGGCCGGGCAGGCTGGCACCGCCGGGTCCGGCATCGGCCGCGCCGTCGTCGCCCGCGAGGGAACCGACGCCACGCTGATCACGTACGGTCCGTCCGTCCCCACCGTCATGCAGGCCGCCGCGGCCGCCGCCGAGGAGGGGCGCTCGCTGGAGGTGATCGACATCCGGTCGATCGTGCCGTTCGACGATGAAACCGTGATGGCGTCGGTGCGCAAAACCGGCCGCGCCGTGGTCGTCGCGGAAGCCCCCGGCTTCGCGTCCGTCGCCTCCGAGATCGTGGCGCGGGTGCAGGAGCGCTGCTTCCACTCGCTGGCCGCGCCGGTGCGGCGCGTGACCGGTTTCGATATTCCGTATCCCGCGCCAAAGCTGGAGCGGCACTACCTGCCCAGCGTGGACCGCATCCTGGACGCGGTGGATGAACTTCAGTGGGAGGACGCGTAGCCATGTCGCGACAGGTATTCAAACTGCCCGACCTCGGCGAAGGCCTGACCGAGGCCGAACTGGTCAACTGGCTGGTCAAGGTGGGCGACGAGATCCGCGTGGACCAGCCGGTGGCCGAAGTGGAGACCGCCAAGTCCATGGTGGAAGTGCCCAGCCCGTTCGCGGGGACCGTCGCGGTGCTGCACGGGGCCGCCGGCGACACCCTGGACGTGGGCAAGCCCCTCATCTCCGTGGACGCGCCGGGCTACGTGCACGACGACGGCGGCCCGGCTGCCGCTGGGCCCGCGCCGCAGGCACCCCGGGCGGGGGAGGCTGCCGCCGCGGTCGCGGCGGGAGATGCTCCGGACCCGGACCGCGCGAGGGCAGGCGCCGCCCATCCCGCCGGCGAGGCCTACCGGAACGAGGAGCGGGCCGGAATCCAGGAGCCCTCGGAGTCCGGGTCGGGCAACGTGCTGATCGGCTACGGCACACCCGGCGGGTCGGCGGGGTCCAAGCGCACCCGCAAGCCGAAGACCGGCCGCGTTGCCGCGGCCACCTTCCCGCCCCCGCCGGCGGTTGCGGCCGTCCCGGCGGCCGCACCTGCGGCGGCTGCGCCCGTGGCCGCCCCGGCGACGGCGGAAACGCGGGAGGAATCCGCGCCCGGCGGCAGTGGCCGGGCCCCGCTGGTCATCTCGCCCCTGGTCCGCAAGCTGGCCCGCGACGCCGGCCTCCGCTTGACCGACATCACCGGCACCGGCGCAGACGGCATGGTGTTGCGCAAGGACGTGGAGGCCGCGCTGGCCGGCGCCCCGGCCCCCGCGAACGAGGCGGCCAATGCCGCGGCCCCCGCCAGCGGGGTGGCAGGCGACCGCGCTGAGGTTCGCGCGGCGGCTGCCGCCGGCACCGACGCCCGTACCGGCCTGGGCATCGCCACCCGCACACCGATGAAGGGCGTGCGGAAGACCGTGGCCCAGGCGATGTCCCGCAGCCGCAGCGAGATCCCCGAGGCCACCGTGTGGGTGGATGTGGACGCCACCGCCCTGCTGCAGATGCGCGCCGACCTCAAGCGCCGCGATCCGGAGAACACGCCCGGGCTGCTGGCCTTCATCGCCCGGTTCGTGCTGGCCGGGCTGGCCAAATATCCGGAGTTGAACACCCGGGTGGAAGGCGAAGAGATCGTCGGCTTCGACGGCGTCAACCTGGGCTTCGCCGCCCAGACCGACCGCGGGCTGATGGTGCCGAGTGTGCGCAACGCCGACCGGCTCAGCGCCCGCCAGCTGGACACCGAGATCAGGCGGCTCACCGCCGTCGCCCGCGACGGCAAGGCCACGCCGGCCGAGCTGACCAGCGGAACCTTCACGCTGAACAACTACGGCGTGTTCGGTGTGGACGGCAGCGCCGCGATCATCAACTACCCCGAGGTGGCGATCCTCGGCGTCGGCCGGATCATCGACAAGCCGTGGGTGGTGGACGGGCAGCTGGCCGTCCGGAAGGTCACCGAACTGGTGCTGGCCTTCGACCACCGCGTCTGCGACGGCGGCACCGCCGGCGGGTTCCTGCGCTACGTCGCGGACGCCATCGAAAACCCCGCCAGCGTCCTCGCCGACCTGTAGCGTCTCCCCGCCGGCCGGCGCCCGAACCGGCCGGCGGGAGTCCGGGGTTGGCCTTTGGCCGAGGCGCACGGCGGCGCCCGAACCGGCCGCCGGGAGTCGGGTCCGGCCTGCGGACGGCCCGAAATTTTCTCCTAGCTGGCCCGTCCCGGCGGCGCTACCCTTAGGGCATGGTCACTCTGCCAGAGACGTACAAAAAGTACCTCTCCCGCTTGTCTGCACACCATGCCGAGGCGCTGCGGCCGGCCTTCCTCGAGTCGGCTGCCGAAGGGGAACACGGCGTGTTGGTCCGTGGCATGGGCTCCAAGCATGTGCAGGCGTACGTCGACGACTCCGTGCCGTTCGGCGAGGTGCGCGAGGTGCTTCGCTCCGTCCACGAAGCCTGAGCGCGGGACGCTCGACAGTAGACCGCCGCCGGTGGCCGCGGTCTGGTGGCCGGGTGTGTCGACGGGCGGGCACGGTACCGTAGCAGGATCAGGCTGCGCCGTCCGCGCGGCCGGGGTTCGACGCGATGGAGGGTGACGGCCGGATGAGTGATGCCGCCCGATCAGTGGACAAGGCCAACGAGCCGGCGGACAAGTCAGGCGAGCCGGCGGAATGCGAGCAGGTGGCACCCGGCAACTACGTGATCAGGACGCGGGAGTACCTGCTGAACTCCGGGCTCGTCGTCGGCAGGAAGAAGGCCCTGGTGGTGGATACCGGTGCCGGGCCGCGACAGGCGCGGCGGATTTACGCGGCCGTACGCGCGTTGACCAAGCTGCCGCTCGTCGTCGTCAACACGCATTTCCACTACGACCACGTCTTTGGCAACGCCTACTTCGCGGCCCAGGGCGTGCAGGACTTTTACGCGCACCGCAATTGCGCGCACGACATGGCCGAATACGGCGTGCTCCAGCGTGAGGCAGTCGGGGCGACGGAACCGGAAATGGCGGCCGCCGACGGGGAGCATATCGGGATCAAGATGCCTAACAAGCTGGTGGATGCGGAGACCACCGTCGATCTTGGCGAAGTCAGCGTCAAACTCTTCCATCTGGGCCGCGGCCACACCGACGGCGACCTGCTGGTCGGTTCGCCCACCACGCTTTTTGCCGGCGATTTGGTGGAGCAAGGCGCCCCGCCCGCCTTCGAAGATTCCTACCCGCGCGACTGGGTGGAAACGCTGCGCCGGATTTCCGGGTTGCGGCACGAGTACGATGTGCTGGTGCCCGGCCACGGCCAGACCGTCAGCGACGCCTTCGTGAAGAACATGTGCGAGACCATGACCCTGGCCGTCCGGATGGGCGAACAGGCCAACCGCGACACTCCCGCAGACTCCACCAAGGCCATCCCCATCCTGCCCTACGGCCCCGCGCAGTCCCGCGCCCTGCTGCAGCGCCTCACCGCCACCCGGTAAGCGGCGGCGGGGTGTGCGGCGTCGGAGAGTTATGGGGCGTCAGTCCAGGTCAAGCCGCATGAGCACGCGGGGGAACCCGTTCAGCACCGAGTCGGTGTCTGCCGCCTTCGTGAAGCCGGCCTGTTCGAAGAGCTTTCGGGTGCCGACGTAGGCCATGGTCAAGTCGACCTTCTGGCCCTCGTTGTCGACCGGGTAGCCCTCGACGGCGGGGGCACCATGCCCGCGTGCGAGGTCGACGGCGCCCGCGAGCAGGTGGTGCGAGATCCCCTTGCCACGATGCCCCGGCCGCACCCGGATGCACCACGCCGACCATACGTCGACGTCGTCCACGTGCGGAATCTTTCGGTTGCGCGCAAACGCCGTGTCGGCGCGGGGATGCACGGCGGCCCAGCCGACCACCTCGTCGCCGTCGTAGGCGAGCACCCCGGGCGGCGGGTCCTGTCCGCACAAGCGCTCGACGAGGGCCCCTCGATCCTGCCCCCGCAACGAGGCGTTGTCTTTCGACGGAAGGCGATAGCTGAGGCACCAACAGACGTTCGCATCGGCGCGCTTGGGCCCCAGCACGGTCTTCACATCGCCGAACACCGTTGCCGGACGCACCTCGATGGCCATGGGATCACCCTGCCACCACCATCCGACGCTGGCAATGCTCCGGGCCGCGCCGCGTCTACCGTTCCCGCCGGCGACTCAATGGCGGCGCGACTGGAGGCCGAACAGCCAGGTCAGCAGGGCGCTGAGCAGCATGCCGGTGCCGGTGATCAGGCCCATGCCGGCCCAGAAGAACAACGGGAGCCTGCCGGTGCCGGGGACAGGTGCCGCGCCGGCCTGTTGCGCGAGCAGGTAGAGTCCCGCGGCGGCGGCGATACCCAGCACGGCCAGCAGCCAGCACAGCCGGGGCCACCAGGCGGACGCCGCCCAGAAGCTGCCGTAGCCGGACCAAATGTTCCAGTCGCTGCCGCGCCGCAGCACGATCGGGCCGGCGGCCAGCACCCAAAAGCCGGCCACCAAAAAAGCGGCCACGACGTCCGCCGGGCGGTGCCAGCCGTTGATCAGGGTAGCGGCACCCGCCAACACGGCATACAAACCGCCCGCGGCCGCAGCGAACGGCCGCCACCGGGGCGAGACAACCAGGAAGATGGCCAGGGCGGCAGCCGTCGCGATGGTGGTGTGCCCCGACGGCAGCGAATTGTGTTCCAGCGTGGGCACGCCGCGGTCGGGCCGGTCGAGAATGAGGTTCTTCAGGATCCACGTGGTCGCCGCCGACGCCGCGACCACCGCCACGCCGACCACGGCCGGCCCCCACCGTCGTCGTACCAAGGCTGCCACCAGCAACACGACGGCCGCCACGGCGACGGAGATATCCGGCAGCAGGTCCAGGAAGTCCAGGAAAACGCCGCGGCCCAGCCGCCAGCCGGAGTCCGCTTCCGCCCAGGCCGATTCGTCGGCGAACTGCCCGGTGGTCGTGCGGACGAAAGCGTAGTAGTTCAGCACAAAGGCTCCCGCGCACAGCAGTGCTCCCAGCCAGAACAGGCCGGGAGCGTGCGCGGCCGGACGGCTGGACGCGGGCCGGGAACGGACACGGGAACGCTGCGGAGTCATCGGTTCTAGGGTCGCACACAATGCTGACAGCTTCCGGGAAGGGTGGCCGGCCGTACAGTTGGAGTTGATGACACCGCACCAGATTCCCGATGTTCCCGGGCTTTCCGACCGGCCGGAGCTCCCCGACCTCGCCGACCTGCTGGCCACCGCGCGCGTGGTGTCGCTGCCGATGAAGGTCCGCTTCCGCGGGGTGATGCACCGTGAGGTGCTGCTGTTTGAGGGCCCGGCGGGCTGGGCGGAGTTCTCGCCCTTTCTCGAGTACGACGACGCCGAAGCCGCCGCGTGGCTGGCGGCCGCGGTGGAGGCGGGCTGGCGGGGTTTCCCGGACTCGGTCCGGGACAGCGTCCCCGTCAACGCCACGGTGCCCGCGGTGGCGCCGGCGGAGGTACCCGGCGTGCTGGCCCGTTACGACGGTGCGCAGACGGTGAAGATCAAGGTTGCCGAGACCGGTCAAGGCATCGACCAGGACGTGGCCCGCGTTGCGGCCGTGCGTGCCGCAGCCCCGCACGCTGCCCTGAGGGTGGATGCCAACGGCGGCTGGGATGTTCCCCCGGCTGTGGAGGCGTTGACCCGGCTGGCCGGGTACTCGTTGGAGTACGCCGAGCAGCCGGTCGCCGACATCGCCGGGCTGCGGGCCGTGCGGACCGAACTGCGTCGGCGCGGCATCTCCACCCCAATCGCGGCGGACGAAAGCGTGCGCAAGGCCGCCGACCCCTTGCGCGTGGCCCGCGAAGACGCCGCCGACCTGATCGTGGTCAAGGTGCAGCCCCTCGGGGGCGTGCGGCGGGCGCTTGAGATCGTCGCCCAAGCCGGGCTCCCCGCCGTCGTCAGTTCCGCCCTGGACTCCTCCGTGGGAATCCGTGCCGGCGTGGCCTTGGCGGCGGCGCTACCGGAACTTCCGTATGCCTGCGGGTTGGCGACGGTGTCCCTGATGGACGCCGACGTGGCGGCGGAACCTCTGGTGCCGGTCGCCGGCCGCCTCCCGGTGCGCGACGTGGTGCCCGACGCGGACCTGCTGGATCGTCTTGCTGCGCCCGAGGACCG
Organism: Arthrobacter sp. Y3221048; assembly: GCF_059092685.1. Classification (NCBI taxonomy): domain Bacteria; kingdom Bacillati; phylum Actinomycetota; class Actinomycetes; order Micrococcales; family Micrococcaceae; genus Arthrobacter; species Arthrobacter sp. Y3221048. Next base: position 400,408 of record NZ_JBNHHX010000002.1, read on the forward strand.
GCGGCAGTGGTGGCTGGAACGGCTGGCGCGGACGCACCGGCTGCTGGCGCGGTGACGTAGGGACGGGGGAACGGCTGGCGCGGACGCACCGGCTGCTGGGGCCGTGAAGTAGGGGCGGGGGAGCGCCAGTGCCGTGGGCACACGCCTAAGGGGTCGCTGGAGCGGTGACGTGCCTATGCTCGGGACGTTTGCCGACGTGTGCGGACGTGTGCCGACGTGTGCCGACGCGTGCGGACGTGTGCGGACGTGTGCGGACGTGTGCCGCGGGGCCCTGCGCGGCGCAGCCCCAGATCAATCTCAGGGGCCGCGGCCCGTTTCCACACGCCAGGCCGCTCCAGGTCGAATGCGTGGCTTAATCGTCCGGTGAGCGCAGTCTGGACGTGCCCATTCCGTGCACTGTTGGCGTCAGGACGAGCCCCTCAAACTGTCCGAGGCGGCCGGTAGCGTGAGGATATGGACGGCGAGGGCGGCGAGCTTCGGTTGCCGGTTCCGGGACAGGGACTGGTGATGTACCTTGGTGTGCCCTCGCGTCCGGACAGTTCCCTGCTGGAAGCGCTGCTGCAGCAGGTGGTGGCAGAGGCGCTGCTGCGACGTTATGGCATCGGGCCTGATGGCGGTGGACTCTTTCCGGCGGCCGCTGACCTTGGTGCCGGTGCCGCTGGCGCCGGTGGCGGCGCCAGCTCTGCAGGGATTTCTTCCCCGACCGAAGCCGCCGGCGGCGAGCCTCCCATGCCCGAGGACGCCGGATCAGCTCAGGGATTGGGCGCCGGGCTGCCATCGGCCGGGACCGGGGAGGACGGTGTAGGCCTTCCGCTGGTGCCGGAGGGCACCGTGGGCGAGCCGGTGGTCCCCGAGGGTGGCGTGGGCGTGCCTGCCGTGCTGGCTGGCCTGTTGGCGGTGGTGGAGCCGGCGGATCTGGATGACGTACAGACCATGGACTATCTTTTGGCCGCGGCGCGGGTGGAGGCGTGGGTGCAGTCCTGCCAGGTCAAGGCGTTGGGCCGCTTCGCCCGGCTTCGTCCCGGCGTTGGCGCCGACTGCGACCCGGAAGGCTTTTCCCGCTTCGCGCCGCAGGAGATCTCGGCGCATCTATGCACGGGGGACGCCGCGGCGCGGGCCATGCTGGCCGATGCCCGGCACATCTGCTCGCACCTGCCTGGCACTCTCGCGGCGATGGGCCGCGGTGACCTGGACTTGCCGCGCGCGAAAGCGCTGGCCCGCGGCTCCGCCGCCCTCCCGGCGGAATGCCTGCAGGACTTCGAAGCCGCTGTGCTGCCGGGCGCCGGGGACGTCACGCTGGACTCGGTGAGATCGCGGGCCCGGCGGATGCGGGACCGCCTGCACCCGGAGTCCTTGGCGGAGCGGCACCGGCGGGCGAACGAGTCCCGGGACGTGCAACTGACGGACCAGGACGACGGGATGGCCGAACTGTGGATCCGGACCAGCGCGGATAAAGCGCACCTGGTCTTCGACCGGATCCAGGCCACGGCCCGCTCCCTCCAAGGCCCCGGCGAGGCCAGGACCCTGCCGCAGCTGCGCGCCGACGTGTTCACCGACCTGCTGCTGGCCGACGGCACTGGCCTGGCTGACGCCGCGAACACCGCGGCAGCGGACGAAACGGTACCGGCAGCGCCGGCACCGGCACACGCATTTGCCCGCAGCGACAGCGAAAGCTTCGCTGGAGGCATGTCCGGGGACGGCACTGTTGCGGTTCCAAGGCCGGCACCGGCCGGCGGCGACGATGGTCGGTCCGCACCCGCCTGCGGCGGCAGTGGCCGGGCCGCACCTGTCTGCGGCGGCGCGGGGCCGGGGATGCTGGTCACGATGCCCTTGACTACGCTGCTGGGACTCAGCGAGGAGCCCGGGGACCTGGGCGGGCACGGACGCATTCCCCCGGAGATGGGACGGCGGCTGGCCCAGTTGGCGAAATCCTGGTTGCTGGTGCTCACCGACGACCATGGTCAGGCGATCGCGGCCGCCCGGAAACTGCGGATTCCGCCCGAATGGCTCAAACGCCTGGTCCGTGTCCGGGACCGGCACTGCCGCTTCCCCGGGTGCCGCCGCGCGGCCAGGTATTGCGAGATCGACCATGTCCTCGCGTGGGACGACGGCGGTCCGACCGTGCTGGAGAACCTGCAGTGCCTGTGCAGCGCGCATCATGCGGCGAAGACCGGCGGGCATGTCCGGGCCGCTGCCGGGCCAGGCGGCGAGATCAGGTGGACCACGCGCACCGGCCACCGCAAGACCACCCGTCCGGACGAGGGCTGGGACACCATCCTGCCCCGACCGAAGGAAACGGAAGCCGCCGCCAACGGCGGCAGCGAAAGCGGAAACAACACCAACGGCGGCAGCGAAAGCGGAAACAACACCAACGGCGGCAGCGGAAGCGTATACAGCTCCGACGGCGCCGCAGATGCGGCCGGAGAGGCCGCCGGCGGCGGAGCCATCACCGGCGGGTCGGGGGATCGGAAGCCCCACCGTACGTTGGGCGGCATCGAACTGCCCGACGACGGGGACACCGATCTGAATGCGCCGCCCCCATTCTGAACCGGCGCTGCGTTGCACCTGAACGCTTCTCCGGTGGCCCTTCGGCAGCCGGCAACGGTGTCGCTGGTCCGGGAATGCTGGTCACGACCACGCTGCTGGGATGCACCAGGAGTCCGGGGTCCTTGCCGGGCACGGGCCGATTCCACCGGATGGAGCCCTGGAAAACTCGAAGCCTCGCCATGAAAACCTGAAGCCTCCCCGCCACGGAACCGCCCGGCAAGGTGTTTTGCCTGCCGTTGGCCGAAAATTCACCACTGCTCGGCCTGTCGGTCGAATTCGAGCAGCACACTGGAGGACGATCCGACAGTTCAATGCAGAAGGTGAAAACGTGACCGAAACCAAGAAGCGCTACCTGCCGATGCTGGGCCATGTGTCCGGAAAACGCAGCGCCGTGACCTGCGCCCTCAAGTGCGACAACGCCTGTGCCAAGGGCGTCTGCAACACCTCGGACAATAACTACTTCCGGGACATCGTCTCCGCCGAATACTCCCGCCGCCGGATGATGGGGTTGGGCGGCGCCGGCGCGCTGGCGCTGATGTTCGGCGGCGGGGCGGCCGCGGAGGCACAGGTTGGGCTGGCCCCGGCCGCCAAGACCGGGCGCGGGCCGGGCAACCCAAGCAAGCTCAAGTTCGACGGCATCCAGGCCGTGCCGAACAACGTGGACGACGTCGTGGTGCCCAAGGGCTACAACTGGGATCCGGTGATCCGCTGGGGCGATCCCCTGTTCCACGACACCCCGGAGTTCGATCCGGAGAACCAGACCAAGAAGTCCCAGTCGGGCCAGTTCGGCTACAACAACGACTACCTGGACATCATCGAGATCCCGGGCAGCAATGGCAAGCGTGCCGTCCTGTTCGCCAACCACGAGTACACCAACGAGGGCATCATGTTCCCGCCGGACATGCCCGTCGAGCGCCAGCGCGAGGTAGCCATGGCCGCGCACGGCCTGTCCGTGGTGGAGCTGGAGCGCAAGGGCAAGGGCCAGCCGTGGACCTACGTCCGGGGCGCCAGGCTGAACCGCCGGTTCCTGATGGACACAGAATACGAACTCACCGGGCCGGCCGCCGGCTCCGACCTGCTGAAGACGCAGGCCGATCCCACCGGCCGCATCGTGCTGGGCACGCAGAACAACTGCGCCGGCGGCACCACCCCGTGGGGGACCGTGCTCTCGGGCGAAGAGAACTTCAACCAGTACTTCAAGGTGTCGGCGCCGACCGCCGAGCAGCGCCGCTACGGCCTGACCAGCGCCAACCCGTCGCGCGGCTGGCACATACCGGAACCGCGCTTCGACACCGACCGGCCCGAGGGCAAGAACGAAGACAACCGGTTCGGCTGGATCGTGGAGGTGGACCCGTTCGATCCCGCCTCCACCCCGCGCAAGCACACCGCCCTGGGACGGTTCAAGCACGAGGGCGCCAACGTGACCATCGCCGCCTCCGGCCACGCGGTGTCCTACTCCGGCGACGACGAGCGCTTCGACTACCTGTACAAGTTCGTCTCCAAGGGCACCTACCGCGAGGGCGACAAGAAGCACAACATGACCCTGCTGACCGAGGGTGACCTCTATGTGGCCAGCTTCAAGGGCAATTCCCCGCAAAACCAGATCGACGGCTCCGGCGTGCTGCCCTCCGACGGCGCGTTCGACGGCACCGGCCACTGGATCCAGCTGACCCGCGACGGCGAGTCGCTGGTGCCGGGCATGCGGATCGACCAGGTGCTGGTGTACACCCGGCTCGCCGCCGACGCCATGGGTGCCACCAAGATGGACCGCCCGGAGGACGTGGAGATCAACCCGGCGACCGGCAAGATCTACATGGCCTGCACCAACAACACCGCCCGGACCCGCGCGCAGGTGAACGAGCCGAACCCCCGGGCCAACAACCGCCACGGCCACATCGTCGAAATGACCGAGACCGGTGACCAGACCTCCACCGAGTTCACCTGGCAGCTGATCCTGGTGGCGGGCGATCCGGCAGTGGACGATTCGGTCTACTTCAGCGGCTACCCGGCGGACCAGGTGCAGCCGATCTCCTGCCCGGACAACCTGGCCTTCGATTCGGCCGGAAACCTGTGGGTCTCCACCGATGGGCAGCCCGGCACCATCCAGCGCAACGACGCACTCTTCCGCGTCACGCTGGAAGGACAGGAACGCGGCAAGGTGGAGCAGTTCATGGCCGTTCCGATCGATGCCGAGACCTGCGGCCCGCTGATCCACGACGACGACGGCCTGGTGTTCGTCGCCGTCCAGCACCCGGGCGAGGACGGCAGCTGGGGTGCCCAGCGCTCGCTGTTCCCGGACTACGTCGGGGACGGGCGCCGCGCCAAGCGGGGCGACGCCGCGCTGCCCAGACCGGCCGTGATCCAGATGTTCAAGGGCAAGAACGGGCACATCAAGCGCTAGTCGGGCAACGCTGGCGGAAGGCCTGGCGGCCGCGTCCCTCGGGGCGCGGCCGTCTGCTTACCATGAGGGGGTGACTGCGCAGCTGAGCTCGATGGAAACCGCCCGACTGGCCGTGAAGGCCTTGGTCTGGGGCGGAGTGCGCGACGTCGTCATCGCGCCGGGCTCGCGCAGCGCTCCGCTCGCGTACGCGCTCGCCGAGGCCGAAACACACGGTGACCTGCGGCTGCATGTGCGCATCGACGAGCGGGGCGCGGCGTTTACCGCCCTCGGGCTCTCGCTGGGCTCGCTGCGCCCGGTCCCGGTAGTCACAACCTCCGGAACGGCAGTGGGCGAGCTGTTGCCGGCGGTGATGGAAGCCAATCACGCCGGCGTGGAGCTGGTGGTGCTCTCCGCCGACCGCCCGGCCGAAATGCGCGGCACCGGCGCCAACCAAACCACCGTGCAGCCCGGCCTGTTCGGCATCCACGTGCGCTCCGCCGTCGACATCCCGGCCGGAGACGACCCGACGGACGCCATCCGCACCAGCCTCCTCAACGCGAAAGGCATCCCGCCGGCCCCGGCGGCCGCGACGGCCGACCTGCGCGCGCTGTCGGCCACGCCGTCGGCGGCAAGCGCCGCCGCAACGGCGGCCGAAACGGTGGTGCACCAGGGCGCGGTCGGTCCCGTGCACATCAATCTCGCGTTCCGGGATCCGCTGTTCCCGGATACGGACCCCGCCCCGGCGGCGGTGGAGGCAACGGACGACGGCGGTGCCTCGGCAACCGCGGCGACGGCACCTGAGCCGGTCATCAGCTGGCCCGCGGGCCTGGCGGAACCGCCGGTCCACGCGACCGAGGAACGCCGCACGGTGGTCGTGGCCGGCCACGGTGCCGGGGCAAGGGCCGAAGCCTTCGCGCGTGCACACCGGCTGCCGCTGCTGGCCGAACCGTCCTCCAACGCGAGGTTCGGCCCCAACGCCATCGGCCCCTACCGCCTGCTGCTGGGCCACCTCGGGACGCAAATCGAACGGGTCGTGGTCTTTGGCCGGCCGACGCTCTCGCGGCCGGTGTCCGCCCTGCTGGCACGCGAGGACGTCCAGACCGCGCTGTTCCAGCCGGAACCGGTGGCCTGGTTCGAGCCCGGACGCCGCCGCGAGCGGGTGATTTCCGAGCCCGGGGATCTGTCGATCTTCTCCGGAGGAGGGCCCGACGCGTGGTTGCGGCTCTGGCGGCAGGCCGCCGGTGCGGCCGATGTGGCCCTGATTGAGCGGCTGGACGCCGAACCGGAGCTGACGGGCCTGCGCGTCGCACGATCGGTCTGGCTCAATACCCGCGGCCGGCTGGTGCTCGGTTCGTCCAACCCGATCCGCGACGTGGACCTGGCCGGAACGCCCATCGACATCCCGGACGCTTTCGTGCACGCCAACCGGGGGGTGGCCGGCATCGACGGCACGGTGGCAACGGCGGCGGGCATCGCGCTGGGAGCAAGGACCGGAACCCGGGCACTCATGGGTGACCTGACCTTCCTGCACGACGCCGGATCGCTGCTGCTCGGACCCGGGGAGCCCGAGCCAGACCTGCAGATCGTGGTGGTCAACGATTCCGGCGGCGGGATCTTCTCGACCCTGGAACACGGAAAGGTGGGGGAGCACGCGGCGTTCAGCTCCGCCGTCGAACGCCTCTTCGGCACCCCGCACCGCGCGGACCTTGCCTCGCTGGCCGGTGGCTACGGAGTCCGGCACCGGCTGGTCAAGGACGCGGACGAGCTGGACGCCGCCCTCTCCGAGCCGGTGGCGGGGCGGAGCGTGGTGGAGGTCCGGACAAACCGAAGCCGGCTGCGGGGCGTGCACGCAGAAGTGGCGGCCGCCATCGCGACCGCCACCTCCCGTCTGTTGGGGTGAGCCTGCTCAGAGGACCTTCGAGAGGAACGCCTTGGTGCGTTCGTGCTGCGGGTTGGCCAGCACGTCCTCGGGCTTGCCCTGCTCCACCACCACGCCGCCGTCCATGAAGACCACGCGGTCACCCACTTCGCGGGCGAAGCCCATCTCGTGCGTGACCACCATCATGGTCATGCCTTCGTCGGCCAGCTTGCGCATGACCTCAAGCACGTCGCCCACCAGTTCGGGGTCCAGCGCGGAGGTGGGCTCGTCGAAGAGCATCATGTCCGGGTTCATGGACAACGCGCGCGCAATGGCCACCCGCTGCTGCTGCCCGCCGGAGAGCTGGGCGGGGTAGGCGTTCTCGCGGTTGGCCAGCCCTACCTTCTCCAGGTTTTTCCGGGCGACTTCCATGGCTTCGGCTTTGCCGCGTTTCTTGGCCCGGCGCTGGGCCAGGGTGAGGTTTTCCAAAACATTCAGGTGCGGGAACAGGTTGAACTGCTGGAACACCATGCCGATCCGGGTGCGGACCCGATCCAAATCCGTTTCCGGATCGGTGATGTCCACGCCTTCCACCAGGACGGTGCCGCTGGTCGGCTCCTCAAGCCGATTCACGCAGCGCAGCAAGGTGGACTTGCCCGAGCCCGAGGGCCCGATCACGCAGACCACTTCGCCCTGGTTCACATGGAAGTCAATGCCCTTGAGGACCTCGTTGTTGCCGAAGTTCTTGCAGAGGTCCTTGACCTCGATGGCCGGCGCGTCCCGGCGCAGGGATTCTTCAGTCATGGGTTACCGGCTCCTGTTGTTGCGCTTCTCCAGCCAGGCAACCAGCTGGGTGAGCGGCAAGGTGATGATCAGGTACATGAGGGCAGCGGCGACCAGGGGCGTGGCATTGGCGAACTGGGAGACGCCGTCGCGGGCAAAAGTCGTGAGTTCCCGATTGGCCAGGGCCATGCCGGCGATGAAGAGCAGGGAGGTGTCCTTGATCAGGATGACCAGCTCATTGGTCAGCGGCGGGGTGACGATGCGCACCGCCTGCGGCAGCACCACGGAGACCATGGTCCAGCTCGGGTTCATGCCCAGCGAGCGGGCCGCCTCCCGTTGGCCTGTCGGAACGGCCTCGATGCCGGCGCGGAGTGTCTCGGCAATGTAGGCAGCGGAGACGACGATCAAACCGATCAGCCCGGCGCCGGTGCTGCCTCCCGGCGGACGCCAGTCGAAGGCGATCGGGACCGCGAAGGCGAAGCCGAAGATCACCAACAGGGCAGGCAGGCCGCGGAACAGCTCGATGTAGGCGGTCGCCACCCACCGGTAGGGCGCCACGGGGGAGAGCTTCATAAGCGCCAGGAGGAAACCGAAAAGCAGACCGCCGACGAAGGCGATCAGAGTGTAGACGACGGTGTTCTTGGCCGCCGTGACGATGATGGTGGGGAACTGCTCGCCCAAGACTTCCGGGTTCAGGAAGCTCTCACGGATGGCCTCCCAATCGGCAACCAGGGCGACGGCGGCGACGGCCGCGATGAAGATGGCGTAAAGGACCCCGCGGAAAAGTCGGCGGCGGGTCGAAGGTTTCACTGGTGATGCCTTCCAGCTGTAAGTCGGCGGCCCCCGTTCCCGCTGCTGACGCGCGGGAACGGGGGCCGGAGGGCCTGCTACTCGGTGAAGTACTTGTCGTAGATTTCCTGGTACTTGCCGTTGTCGCGCAGCGTCGAGAGGGCATCGTTGACGGCCGAGATCAGTGCCTCGGACCCTTCCTTCTTCGCCGCGAAACCGTAGGACTCGTCGGTCTTGTACTCCTCGACGATGGTGAACTTGCCGTCCTCGGTGTGGCCGATGTTCACGGGCAGGTCCTGCAGCAAGGCGTCGACCTGGCCGGCCTGGATGGCCTGGTACATTTCGGCATCGGACGGGAAGGCGACGATTTCGGCGTCCTCCGGGGCGTTCTCCCGGGTGTAGGCCTCGCCGGTGGTGCCCTGCTGGACGCCGACCTTCTTGCCGGAGAGGTCGCCCACGGCCTTGATGTCGGAGTCCGTGGGGACCAGCAGCGACTGCAGCGAGTCGTAGTAGGGGTCGGAGAAGGCGATGTTCTTCTTGCGGTCCTCGGTGATGGTCATCGCGCTGGCGCCGAGGTCGCACTGGCCGGCGGCGAGCGTGACACCCGACTGCAGCGCGTCGAAACCGACGTCCTGGATGGCCACTTCAAGGCCAATCTCCGAAGAGATTTCCGTGATCAGGTCGATGTCGAAGCCCGTGTACTCGCCGCCCTCTTCGAACTCGAACGGGGGGTAGGGGATGTCGGAGCAGACGGTCAGCGTTCCCGGCTGGACCAGGGGCAGTTCGGATCCCGCGCCGGGACTGCCGGTGCTGCCGTTGCCGCCGGCGTCGTCCGAACCACCGCACGCGGTCAAAGCGAGTGCCGCCACGGCCAGGAGGGAGAACCCCTGGACCGCCTTGGATGCGTTTTTGCGCATAGTTACTACCTTTGTCTCGTTGGAAATCCGGCTTAAGTGTAGCGGGAATGCCCGCCACAGGTGATATGCACCACAGGCTACAGCCATTGCCTATTGGAAAACAGCGTAGTCGGCGGGAGGCTGGTTTGCTCCCGCCTGCCCCGATTGTCGGTGAATAGTTATCTGCGGCGCAGGCCGAGCGCCTCGATCATCGGCCGGAACTTGGCCCAGGTCTCCGCCAGTTCGGCCTCCGGATCGGAGCCGTCCACGATGCCGCAGCCGGCGTAAAGCCGGACCCGCTGCGGACTCTCCACCACGGCGCCGCGCAGCGCGATGCCCCACTCGCCGTTGCCGGCGCCGTCGGTCCAGCCCACCGGGCCGGCGTACGGCCCGCGGTCCATCTGCTCCAGTTCGCGGATCAGGGCTCCGGCCACTTCGGTGGGGGTGCCGCACACGGCCGCGGTGGGGTGCACCGCTTCGGCCAGTTCCAACGACGACGGCGGCTGCCCGCCGTCGTGCGCCAGCTCGGCCGAGACGTCGGACGCCAGGTGCCATACGTTGGGCAGCTCCAGCACGAACGGCTCGCTGTGCGAGCTCATCGCGGTGGTGAAGGGCTCGAGTTTCCGGGTGAGCGAGTCGATGGCGATCCGGTGCTCGTGCAGCTGCTTCTCGGAGCCGGCCAGCACGCGCTGGGCGTAGTCGGTGTCCGATTCGCCGGCGTGGCCGTGGGTGCGGGAGCGGTCGAGCGTGCCGGCCAGCACCCGGGCGCGGGCCACATTGTTCTCCACCTTGATCAGCATCTCCGGCGTGGAGCCGATCAGCCCATCCACGGAATACGTCCAGCAGTCCTTGTACCGTGCGGCCAGTTCGCGCAGCACCTGGGCGATGGCGATGGGCGAGGCAAGGTTGGCCACCACGTCCCGGGCCACGACGAGCTTGCTCAGGTTCCCGGCCTGGATGCGCTTAACCCCGGCGGCGACGGCATCCATGTACGCCTGCTCGGAAACCTGTCCCGGAACGAGGGAGTCGGCCGGATCGGGGCTGCGTTCTACCGAGATCTCTTCCAGCCAGCCCGCGAGCACGGCCTCGGCTGTCTCGGCGCTGAGGTGGGCATCGCCGTCGTACGTCAGATAGGTGAGCCAGGCGCGGTCGCCGTCCAGGCCCACCAGCACCTCCGGCACCACCAGGCGGGAGCTGTGGGTCGACGTGAAGGAGAAGGCGAAGGAGCCGAAGGCGACCGGTCCGGTGCCGGGGCCGCCCACCCGGTTGTCGATGTCGGCGGTGGCCTGGATCCCGCGCCACCACGCGGCGGCCTGCTGGAAGCGGTCCGGTCCGCTGGCCGTGAACCGCGCAATCTCGCCGAAGCCGGCGAGCCCGCCCTCGCGCCGCACCCAGCAGAGCACGTCGTCGCGCACCAGATACTCCAGCAGCCCTTGGGTGTCGGGCACCGCCGGCCACTCGACCGTGATGCCGCGCAGCGTACCGCCGGGCACTTGGTCCGCAGCCTCCGGTACCGAGCGGCCGGCCGGTGCGGCCGGCCCGGTTCCGGGCAGGCCGGACGAGGGGGACAGGGGGGAGGTCATGGTCATTAAGCCTACTCTGCCCGGGCAAAGGTCACCGCCCTCGATCGCCCGGGTTCGCGGGTGGGCGCCGGTCTTTGAGACAATGGGCCAGTGAATCGTGCATCGCTGGAGAAGCGCCCGGATGAAGTAGCCGCCATGTTCGATGACGTGGCGCCGAAGTACGACCTGGTCAACGATGTGTTGTCGATGGGCCAGACCCGCCGGTGGCGCCGGGTCGTGGTGGACGCGGTGGATGCCAAGCGTGGCCAGAAGGTCCTGGACCTGGCCGCCGGAACGGGCACCTCCAGCGAACCGTATGCCGATGCCGGCATCCATGTGGTGGCGTGCGATTTCTCCCTCGGGATGCTGCGCGTGGGCAAGCGCCGCCGCCCGGACATTGATTTCGTGGCCGGAGACGCGACCAATTTGCCCTTCGCGGACAACTCCTTCGACGCCGTGACCATCTCCTTCGGCCTGCGCAACGTCAGCGATCCGAAACTGGCGCTGCGCGAGATGCTGCGCGTGGCCAAGCCCGGTGGCCGGCTCGTGATCGCCGAGTTCTCGCACCCGACCCTCCCGGTCTGGCGCACCGTCTACACCGAGTACCTGATGCGCGCGCTGCCGGCGATCGCGTCCAAAATTTCGTCCAACCCCGACTCCTACGTCTACCTGGCCGAGTCCATCCGCGCCTGGCCCAACCAGCACCAGCTGGCCGAATGGATCACCGGCGAAGGCTGGCAGGACGTGGCGTACCGCAACCTGTCCGGCGGCATCGTCGCCGTCCACCGCGCCATCAAGCCGGGCCGCGACGATGCGGCCAACGCCGACGCGCAGGCCGCGCTGCGGCGCCAGAGCAGCAGGCACACCCTGTAGCCATGTCAGTTCTCATTGTTGGGGCAGGCCCGGCCGGATCCACGGCCGCGTACTACCTCGCCCGCGCCGGCGTGGACGTCACGGTGCTGGAAAAGACGGCGTTCCCGCGCGAAAAGGTCTGCGGCGACGGCCTGACGCCCCGCGCCGTGCGCGAAGTTCAGCTGCTGGGACTGCCGCACGAGGAATCCGCCGGCTGGCGCCGAAACCGGGGGCTGCGGCTGATCGCCGGCGGCCGGCAGCTCGAGCTGCCTTGGCCGGAACTGAGCGACTTCCCGGACTACGGGCTGATCCGCACCCGGCTCGGCTTTGACGAGCAATTGGCCCGCCACGCGGCGGACGCCGGCGCCGTCGTGCTGGAAAGCCACTCCGTCTCCACCGCCCTCCGGGACGAGGCCGGACGGGTCGCCGGGGTGCGCGCCAACGTGCTGGACGGGCGCGGGCGCAAGACCGGCGAGACCAAGGACTTCTTCGCCGACGTGGTGCTGGCCGCCGACGGCAACTCCACCCGCACGGCCCTGAGCCTGGGCATCGAGAAGCGCGACGACCGGCCGCTGGGCGTGGCCGTGCGCACGTACTTCACCTCCCCCCGGCACGACGACGACTGGATGGAAGGCTGGCTGGAGCTTCCGGATGCGGCCGGCAACCCGCTGCCCGGCTACGGCTGGGTCTTCGGTGTCGGCGACGGCACGTCCAACGTGGGCCTGGGCATCCTGAACTCGTCCAAGTCCTTCGGCAAGCTGGACTACCGGCAGGTGCTCCGCGAGTGGACCGCCGGCATGCCGGCGGACTGGGGCTTCACCGAGGAGAACCAGGTGGGGCAGATCCGCGGTGCGGCCCTGCCGATGGGGTTCAACCGCACGCCGCACTACAGCCCCGGCCTGCTGCTGCTCGGCGACGCCGGCGGCATGGTCAGCCCGTTTAACGGAGAAGGCATCTCCTACGCCATGGAGTCCGCCCGCTACGCGGCGGAGCTGATTGCCGACGCGCATGGCCGCTTGTCCGGGACCGGCGGGCAGCTGCTCAGCATGGCCGGCTTCGACGCCGCGATGGCCCGCTACCCGGGAATCATCCGCGGGCACTGGGGCAGCCACTTCACCCTGGGCCGGATTTTTGCCCAGCTGATCGGCAAACCGGCCATCATGAAACTGGCTTTGAGGACCGGAATGCCGGTCCCGCCGTTGATGCGCTTCGTGGTGCGGATGCTGGCCAATCTGACCGACTCGGGCGGCCGGGGATTTGAGGATAGAGTTATTCATCTGCTGGAGCAACTGACGCCGCCGGCATCCAACCAGGCCGGCAGCCACAAGCCGGCCGGCCATACCGCCCCCACGATTAGTTAGTGTTGAACAGTGACTGACGCCAAACCGAGTTGGACTCCCGCCGGCCAGAACCCGCCGGAGTCGCCGGAGCTGGATACCGCGACTGCCGCCCTTGCCACCAGCTTGAACCTGCCGGATGGATTCGCCCCGGTGGCCCAGGACGCCGTGCTCGGTCCCGCGGTTTCCACCGCCTTGGCGCGGGTGGAGAAGCAGCTGCGTGCTGCCATTGCACATTCCGATCCGTTCGCCGATGCCACCAGCCGCCATCTCGTGGAAGCCGGCGGGAAGCGGATCCGTCCGCTGCTGACCATCCTGGCCGCGCAGCTGGGGAACGGTTCGGTTCCCGACGTGGTGCAGGCCGCCGTCGTCGTCGAACTGACGCACCTGGCCACGCTCTATCACGACGACGTGATGGACTCCGCGCCGTACCGCCGGGGCGCCCCGACCGCCCACGAGGTGTGGGGCAACCAGGTGGCCATCCTGGCCGGCGACCTGATCTTTGCCCGCGCGTCGCTGCTGGTGTCCGAGCTGGGGCCCGAAGCAGTGGGCATCCAGGCGCGCACCTTCGAGCGGCTCTGCCTGGGCCAGCTGCACGAGACCGTCGGCCCGCGCGAGGACGAGGATCCGGTGGAGCACTACCTCTCCGTGATTGCGGACAAGACCGCCTCGCTGATCGCCACCTCCGGCCAGCTCGGCGCCATGTTCTCCGGCGCCGGCGAGCAGGCCGTGAACGTGATGCTGGAATACGGCGAGAAGGTGGGCGTGGCCTTCCAGTTGGCCGACGACGTGATCGACGTGACCGGCCTCAAGGCCAAGTCCGGCAAGACCCCCGGCACCGACCTGCGTGAGGGCGTCCCCACCCTGCCGGTCCTGTTGCTGCGCCAGGCCGCGGCCGACGGCGACGCGTCAGCCGCCGCCGTGCTGGAACTGGTGGACGCCGACCTGACGTCCGACGAGGCACTGGCCGACGCGGTCTCCGCGCTGCGCGGGCACCCGGTCACCGCCAAGGCCTGGGCCATCGCGGGTGAATGGGCCGAAGCCGCCAAGGTGTCGCTGGCCCCGCTGCCCGAGAGCACGGTCAAGGCCGCGCTGACAGCCTTCGCCGAGGCCGTGGTGGACCGCGAGGTCTGACCTGCCGTGCCTGCGCCGTCTTTCGAGGGATAACGAGTGACCGTAGAACAAGCACTCTTGTCCTTCGCCCTGGTGGCCGGCCTGCTGACCCTGGTTCCCGGGATGGATACCGCATTGGTGTTGCGCTCAGCCGTCAGCGAGGGCCGGGGCAAGGCATACGCTACGGCGTTAGGCATTAACACCGGGGCCCTGGTCTGGGGCATCGCGGCCGCAGTCGGGGCGTCGGCCCTGCTGGCTGCCTCCGAAACAGCGTTTACGGTGCTGAAGTTGGCCGGCGCCGCTTACATGGTCTGGCTGGGCACCCGGATGTTGATCCGGTCGTTCCGGAAACCGGCCCCGTACCTTCCAGACGCCGGCGCGCCGGCCGCTGCGTCGTCGTACGTCAGGGCGTGGCTCACCGGCGTCGGGACGAACCTGTTAAACCCGAAGGTCGGCGTCTTCTATGTGGCGATGATCCCGCAGTTCATCCCGCCGGACGTTTCCCCGGCGCTGATGGGCACGGCGCTGGCCCTGGTGCACAATCTGGAGGGGCTGGTGTTCTTTTCGGCCATCATCTGGGGCACGCACCTGGCCCGGAAGTGGCTGCGCACCCCGGCCGTGACGCGCTCCATCGACCGGATCACGGGCACCGTGCTGGTCGGTTTCGGCGTCGGGCTGGCAGTCGAAGGACGCTGAGCCAGGCTTTCTCAGTCTTCCTCGTCGTCGTCGAAGACCCACTCGAACATGTCGAAGACGAACTCGCTGAAGGTCGCCTCCTCGCTCTGCCACTGGGGCTTCGGGCCGTTCGTACGGATCCAGACGATGGGGTCCGGTACATCCAGATGTTCCGTCCTGAAGCCCCAGTTCGCTTCTTCGTCCATCTCGTCCAGGAACAGCAGGTAGCCGTCTTCGATCTCCAGTTCGTCCGGGTCGAAGAAGAAGTCGTGCGCCTCCATCAGGTCTTCGCAGCCGCCGAGCGCGTGGTAGAACTCCACCAACGCCTGCGGGACCTGGAACTTGTGACCGCCCAGCAGCCCCTCGAGTTCGTCGTAGGAGATGCCGTCGTCCTCGGTCCACTTCCGGTCCAGGTATTTGGGCACGAGGGCACGGAATTTGTCCACGAACATTTCGGGCATGGTTTCTCCCTGGAACGGTTGATTGGAGGGCTTGAGTTCCATCCTATGCGGCGGCACCGACTGTGCTGAACGGCGGCCGGCGGCGGCACCAGACGGCGGTGCGGGGAGGGGCCCCGCGCACGACTCCGGCACTGCAGGACGCGCCGGGTGCCTTCCGACGCGCCTGCCGTCAGTCGCGGCGGCGGGTGGCCAGGCCGGGGTAGTCGATCACGATGCCGTCCGAATCCACCACGATCTCGGCGCTGAAGTCCCCGGAGGTGTAGGTGACCGCGGCGGTGCCGGTGCCGTCGTCGTAGGCGCGGGAGCCGCTGTAGATCTGCTGCCGGCCGAGCACGCGCAGGCTCGGCATCTCCACCCACGCGACCGTCAACTCCGCGGCGGCTTCGGCGTCGTGAACCAGGCCCAGCCGCAGGATCGGCATGGTGTTGGTGGCCGGGCACAAACCCAGGTCGCAGTCCACCGCCCCGACCAGGGATTCCGGATCGGCGATGCCCGGCTCCGGCAGGTCGCTGTCGCCGGACACTCTGGTCGCAGAGCTCCAGGTGCCGTCGGGCGCGCGGTCCAGCACCAGGTGCCGGCTCCAGCCCCGTCCGTGGACGGAAACCGTGAGGTTTTCGGTGAACCAGTTGCCGGTGGTCGTGAGGGACCAGCTGGCGGCGTAGCTGGCGGTGCGGGAGGCGCCGTGTGCGCTCAGCCGTTCCGGTTCCAGATTCAGGGTCGCCGTGTCCGCGCGCTGCGGATCGTCGGTTCCCACCCAGGTGACCGTCCGGCTTTCGTGCGTCTCGTGTCCCATGCCCCCAGCCTTGTGTCTGTGCGCTGCCTTGGCAAGGGATGGCAGCCGCCTAGCCTTTCGTCCGCGAGTCCGAACCCAGCCGCCGTACCGTCAGGGCCAGCCACAGGTGCACGCGGTCCGCGGTGAGGGCGGGATCGTAGCCGGTCAGCTCCACGATCTGGGACAGCCGGTAGCGCACGGAGTTCCGGTGCAGGCCCAGTTCCTCGGCCACGGCCGCCACCGAGCCGTTTAACTCCAAATAGGTCTGCAGCGTGGGCAGCAGCGCCGCGTCGTGGGCCGCGTCGAACTCGGCCAGCGGGTCGAGCGCCTCGGCCGCAAGATCGGCCAGCGGCACGTCTTCCGATGCCAGCAGCAAGGAAGTCAGGGACAGCCGCTGCGGCACGTTCAGCCGCTCACCCCGGCCTACGGCCTCCTTGGCCTCGAAGTAGCT
The DNA here is from genome assembly GCF_059092685.1 of Arthrobacter sp. Y3221048. Taxonomy (NCBI): domain Bacteria; kingdom Bacillati; phylum Actinomycetota; class Actinomycetes; order Micrococcales; family Micrococcaceae; genus Arthrobacter; species Arthrobacter sp. Y3221048. Next base: position 416,884 of record NZ_JBNHHX010000002.1, read on the forward strand.
CCAGCGCAGCCCGTTCGCCTGCGCATAGCTGCCGCCCACCCCGACCGTTGCCGAGAGGCCGGCGTTCTGCAGGTAAGCACTGAGCTCTCGGCCCAGCGCGTCACCCGACTCGGCGCCCTGCACCACCAGCACCAGCCGCTCGTCGACCAGGCCGGTGACCACGCCGTCGAACGCGGCCGGCAGCGGCAACGTGGGCAGCGCGCGGCGTTGGGCTGCTCCCACCTGCACCATGACCACCAGTTGCCGGCGTCCGGCGTCGATCCCCACGTTGCTCAGCCGCAGTGAGGCGTCGCCGCCCTGCAGCACGCCGCGCACCACATCCAGCAGCACCTGGCCCACGGAGCTGCGGTCGGCCGCGCGGCGGTGCGCCTGGTTGCTCAGCTCCAGGCTAATAAGGCTCTGCGCGTAGTCCACGATGGCGTTGCGCTCGTACGGCTTGCCCAAGGCCAGCGTGCAGCGGTCCTTCAGGCCGGTGGCGATCGGAACCTCGTGCCAGCTGGTTCCCTCGCCGCCACCGGTCCCGTACAGCCGGGTGCCGTATTGGGAGAGCACGACGTCGGTGCCCACCATTGCTGCCAGGGTGCGCAGGAGCGCGGGGAGGCCGCCGCCGCCCAACAGCGAGGCGGCCAGCGCCTGGTGGTCCTTGAGCAGGTGCTCCAGGCGGTTGTAGTGGTCGGCGGAAATGGCGTCGGCGACCATCTTGCTGATCGCCACGAACGGGGTCTCGTAGGGAACTTCAAAGACCGGAAGCTCAAGTTCGTTGGCAGCCGCGAGCACGCCCGGCGGGACCCGGCGGTGCGTGAGCCCGAGCGCGAAGCCCATGCCGACCGCACCGGCTTCGTGCACCCGCTCCACGAATCTGCGCTGCGCGGCCACGGTCTTCTGGCGCAGGCCCGTGGTCAGCACCACTTCTCCACCGGTCAGGAAGGGCGCCGGGTCTTCGAGTTCCGTCGAAGCCACCCAGGTAATGGGCGCGTCAGGGTCGCCCTGCGCGGTACCGACAAGCTTCAGGTGCAGCGCGGGGGAGGCCAGTAGTTTGGCGAGAGTGACAGCCATGCCTTCACTATACGGGCAGCTGTTGTGCAGCTGCACTACGGGTGGCTAGGCGTCAGGGCGCGCTCGCGGAGGGGCGGACCGGGCGCCGGTCCAAACCTTCGCGCTTTTGCGTGGCGTCGGCGCCGGTCACGGTTTTCGGGGCAGCCGCCACGGCGCTAGGATGGTCCGCGGCGTCACACGCGTCACACCCCTGCCAGCCCTACACCGTGAGGTCCCTTCATGAGTACCCCTTCACCGCAGGCAGCGTCGGGCGCCAAGCCCAAACGCGAGATGTGGTCCACCCGCAAGGTGTTCATCCTCGCGGCGATCGGCTCCGCCGTCGGCCTGGGCAACATCTGGCGCTTCCCGTATGTTGCCTACGAAAACGGCGGCGGCGCCTTCATCATTCCTTACCTGGTCGCTCTGCTGACGGCCGGCATCCCGCTGCTGTTCCTGGATTACGCCGTCGGCCACCGCCACCGCGGGTCCGCCCCGCTGGCCTTCCGCCGGCTGGCGCGCGGCGCAGAAGGCCTGGGCTGGTGGCAGGTGGCCATCTGCTTCGTCATCTGCGTCTACTACGCCGTCATCATCGCGTGGGCCGCGATGTACATGATCTACTCCTTTACCGAGGCGTGGGGCGACGACCCCGCCGGATTCTTCCTGGGGTCGTTCCTGCAGGTGAGCGAGGACGTGAACATCGGCTTCGACTTCGTGCCGACGGTCCTCATCCCGCTGGTGGTGGTCTGGGCGGTGGTGCTGCTGGTGCTCGCCGCCGGCGTGCAAAAGGGCATCGGACGGGCGAACATCGTGTTCCTGCCGCTGCTGCTGGTCATGTTCCTGCTCCTGGTGATCCAGTCGCTGTTCCTCCCGGGCGCCGCCGACGGGCTGAACGCTCTGTTCACTCCCGACTGGGGTGCGCTCACCAATACGACGGTATGGGCTGCGGCCTATGGCCAGATATTCTTCTCGCTGTCCGTTGCCTTCGGCATCATGGTCACCTACGCGTCCTACCTCAAGCACCGGACGGACCTGACCGGGTCCGGGTTCGTGGTGGGCTTCGCGAACTCGGGTTTTGAGATCCTTGCCGGCATCGGCGTCTTCGCGGCGGTCGGCTTCATGGCCTTCAGCGCCGGTGCCGAGGTCGGCGACGTTGCCGCCGGTGGGATCGGGCTGGCGTTCATCGCGTTCCCCACCATCATTTCCGAGGCCCCGCTGGGCGGACTGCTCGGGGTGCTCTTCTTCGGCTCGCTGGTGTTCGCCGGGTTCACCTCGCTGATCAGCATCATTGAAGTCATCATCTCCGCGGTCCAAGACAAGCTCGGCATGAGCCGCGTCAAGACCACCTGGTGGGTCGGCATCCCGCTGGCGTTGATTTCCATCCTGCTGTTCCCGACGACCACCGGCCTGAACCTGCTGGACGTCACCGACGCGTTCGTCAACAGCTTCGGCATCATGGCGTGTGCCCTGGCGACCGTGCTGCTGGTGACCTACGGATTCCGCAAGCTGCCGCTCCTCGGCGGACACGTCAGCGAGGTTTCATCCATCAAGCTGGGCCTGTGGTGGCGCATCATGGTGGGCATCATCGCGCCGATCGTGCTGGGCTACATCCTGATCAGCGAACTGATCAAGAGGATCCAGGAAGGCTACGGCGACCCGCCCATGCCCGACTGGTTCGTGAACGTCTTCGGCTGGGGCATGGCGGGGTCCCTGATCGTGGTCGGCTTCATCCTGTCGCTGATTCCCTGGAGCAAGAAGTCGGCGGCCAACGACCCGGAGCTGGATGCCCACACCCTGAAGGAGACACAGCCATGAGTACCGCAGCGATTGTCATGCTGATCATTTCCATCCTGACGGTCTGGGGAGGCCTGGCGTTGGCCCTGGTCAACCTCAGCCGCCACCCCGAAGACGAGGGTGCCCTGCCGACGGACCACGCACCCGAGCTCTGACCTGGCTCCGCCCGCCCGGCTGCGCCCCGGGGCGCGAAACGGCGGGCGGGGCGGCCCCTCGGTGCCTCGGCACACCGCTCGGTTGCCGGCTCTCCCTTCTGGCCAATTGCACGGCAAGGTGGCGCCTTTGCTGTGCGGGCCGCCATAGGCAGCTTCGGGCCGGGAACCGTAATCTCGCTGTAGAGCGCGGCTTCGCCGTGGCCCGGCCTGCCCGCCGGCTCCCGCGAAGCTGCCGCTGCGATGCGAGTGTGCGGGTCCTTCGGGCTGTCCGCGGCATTCCCACCCTCAACGTGAAAGGCACATCATGACCACTCAGTCGACCCAGCCCCAGTTCCGGCTGGAGCAGAAGCGGGATGTTTCCGCAGGCTTCCCCGGCCCGAAGTCCGCCGAACTGGCCGCCCGCCGCAGCGCCGTGGTTGCAGGCGGCGTCGCCTCCAGCGTTCCGGTCTACGTGGCCGACGCCGACGGGGGCATCATCACCGACGTGGACGGCAACTCGTTCATCGACCTGGGATCCGGCATCGCCGTGACCAGCGTCGGCGCCTCCGACCCCGCCGTCGTCGCCGCGGTGCAGGAGCAGGTCGCCAAGTTCACCCACACCTGCTTCATGGTCAGCCCCTACGAGGGCTACATCGCCGTCGCCGAGAAGCTGGCCGAGCTGACCCCGGGCGACCACGAGAAGCGTTCCGTGCTGTTCAACTCCGGGGCCGAAGCCGTGGAGAACGCCGTGAAGGTGGCCCGCATCGCCACCGGCCGCACCGCCGTCGTCGCTTTTGACCACGCCTACCACGGCCGCACCAACCTGACGATGGGCCTGACCGCCAAGGCAACCCCGTACAAGTCCAGCCCGGCCGGCAGCTTCGGCCCCTTCGCGCCGGAGATCTACCGGGTGCCGATGAGCTACCCGTACCGCGAGGAAACCGACATTAAGGGTGAGGACGCGGCACGCCGCGCCATCACCATGATCGAGAAGCAGATCGGCGCCGAGAACGTGGCCGCCATCCTGATCGAGCCGATCCAGGGCGAGGGCGGCTTCATTGTCCCGGCCGAGGGCTTCCTGCCCGCACTGGCCGAGTGGGCCAAGGACAAGGGCGTGGTGTTCATCGCGGACGAAGTCCAGTCCGGGTTCTCGCGCACCGGTGCCTGGTTTGCCTCGGAGCACGACGGCGTGGTGCCCGACATCATCACGATGGCCAAGGGCATTGCCGGCGGCATGCCGCTCTCCGCAATCACCGGCCGCGCCGAGCTGATGGACGCCGTGCACCCGGGCGGACTGGGTGGTACCTACGGCGGCAACCCGGTGGCCTGTGCCGCCGCGCTGGCTGCCATCGAAACCATGCAGACCCAGGACCTCAACGCCCGGGCCCGCCACATCGAAGAGCAGGTCATGGGCCGGCTGCGGCAGCTGGCCGAGGAAGTGGACATCATCGGCGAGCTGCGCGGCCGCGGCGCCATGCTGGCCATGGAGTTCGTCAAGCCGGGCACCGGCCAGACCACCAAGGAACCCAACGCCGAGGCCACCAAGGAGATCGCCGCAGCCTGCCTGCAGGAAGGCGTCATCATCCTGACCTGCGGTACCTACGGCAACGTGGTGCGCCTGCTGCCGCCGCTGGTGATCGGCGACGAACTGCTGGCCGATGCCTTGGACGTGCTGGAAGCGGCCATCCGCAAGGTGGCAGCGGCCTAGTACACGGGCACCGTCCGAACGGGCGGCTGCCGGATCCCCCGCCATCAGCGGCGGGGCCCGGCGGCCGCCCGCGGTCGTTTCAGGCCGCTGCCGCCGCCCGGTCTGGCCCCTGCTTCCAGCCTGTCGCGGCCGGCAGTCTCCGGCTAGAGTCGGAACCATCATCGCCTCATGGGGTGCGGATGTTGCCGGCAGCGTCGCATCCGCTGCTTTACGGACAGGGACAGGGGTAGTTTGCATGCGTTATGTGGTGGGTTACCAGCCGGACGAGCGGGGAGCCGATGCCGTGGCATTGGCCGTGGCAATCGCCCGGACCCAGGGGACGGGGCTGGATATCGTCTACGTGGTGGCGGACAGCGCTCCCTACGTGGCGTTGAACCCCGAAGGAAGCCGCGTCAGCGCCAGCGAGCAGGAAGTCCTCACCGCCCGTCGCGAGGCTTTGAAGCTGGTCCCGGCAGACGTCAATGCCGAATTCAAGGTGCGGTCCGCCGAGTCGTTCGCCGAAGGGCTGATCGCGGCGGGCGAAGAAGCCGGCGCCAGGTTGATTGTCATCGGCGCCAGCAGCAACAGCCTGTTCAAGCGCTTCACGGTGGGCAGCGTGGCCAATGCCCTCCTGCACGCCTCGCCGATTCCGGTGGCGTTGGCGCCCCGCGGCTACCAGCGGACAGAGCCGCTGACCCGGTTGACCGCATTCATCGGGGAGCGGCAGGGCGCGCAGGCGGCTCGAGATGTTGCCCTGAACGCGGCCTCGCGCCGCGGCCTGCAGCTGCGCCTGGTTTCCCTGGTCTCCCTGGATACCCGTGAAGACTCGGACAGCGGCGAGGCCATCCACAGCGCCCACCTGCACGCGAACTCCGTGCTGGCCCAAGCCGCCACCGAACTGCCGGCCGGGAACGCCACGGTGACCGTGGCCCATGGGCGCAACATCGAAGAGGCCATCGATTCCCTGGACTGGGACGAGGGCGAACTGGTGGTCATGGGATCCAGCCGGCTGGCCCAGCACAACCGCCTGTTCCTTGGCGCCACGGCGTACAAGGTCCTGCGCTCGCTGCCGGTACCCATGGTGGTGGTTCCGCAGGAAGTGGACGGGGTGCGCGACTAATCCGGCGAGCCGGCCGCTGACCGCGGCTGCGCACCTTCCTGGGGAGGCGGCGGGACCGTACTCACGGCAGGAACCACGTCCGTCCCGCCGTAAAAGCGGCCCTCTTGCGCCTTCACGGCGGCCACCAGCACGAAGCTGAGGCTGACCAGCGCCCACGAGCCCCATTTGCCGACGTGCACCAGCTGCCAGAACCGGTCCTGCTGTCCGGTCCAACCGTGTCTTGGCCGGTCGCCGCGATCCGGCACTGGTAACCTCCGTCACAAGCGGGTGTATGTCTCACATCATGTGTCAACTTCCCGCCGTCACGCGCTTTAGCGCCACGTCGACGAGGGGGATCCCGCATGAGTGTTGTGCGCCGCTATGTTCTGCCGGTGGTTTGGCTGGCGATTTTCGCCGTCATAGCTGCCGCGCTCTTCAAGCTTGCCTTCGTGGACGGCATGCGCGCGGAGGCGGTCACCGGGCAGCCTTCAGCCCAACTGGTCACGCCCAGCATCCCGGCGGCCATGGGCACCGTGAACAATGTGGTGCAGCTCGAGGGCTCGGTTGCCAGCGACCCGGCCGTGACCGTGCGCAGCACGGCGGAAGGCACGGTGAACTACTTGTTCGTAGGGGCCGGCGCGAACGTGGCCAAGGGAGATGCGCTCTTCCAAGTGCAGAAGCTCTTGGAGCCCGACGCCGTGCAGCAGGTCTCCCTGGAGCCGGATTCGGAGGACGAGCCGGCTCCACCGGCTGCTCCTGCGTACACCTACGTGAACGTGGTGGCCCCCGCTGCGGGCAAGCTCACCGATCTGTCCGTGCTGGTGGACCAGCAGGTCTCGGTCGGTGCCGAAGCAGCCGTTATTTCCCCGGGCACGTTTTCGGTGACGGGAACACTGACCGCTGACCAGCAGTTCCGGCTGCTCGACCGGCCCAGTTCCGCCACCGTGACGGTCACCGGCGGTCCGGCTCCCTTCGAATGCAAGGCAGTGACGGTCGGGGAAAGCCCGGCAGTCGGCGCCGCGGGCCCGGTTCAGGAGCAGCCCGGGGATCCGTTCGGTCCGGCAGCCCCGGCTGCGGCGACGGGCACTGTCAGCTGCGCCGTCCCAGCCGACGTCAAGGTTTTCGCCGGGCTGGGCGCAACGATCGACATCACCGCCGGAACCGCCCAAAACGTGATCGTGGTACCCACCACGGCGGTCCAGGGATCCGTGGACACCGGCCTGGTGTGGGTGGTGGAGGACGACGGCGGGGCGCCGGTTGAGCGCCCGGTCGCCCTGGGACTGAACGACGGGATGCAGGTGGAGATCGTAGAGGGGCTGGAAGAGGGTGACGTGGTCCTGCAGTTCATTCCCGGCGCGCCCGGGGACCAGATGATGCCCGGCATGGAAGCCGATTTCGGCATGGTGGGCGGATGAGCGCTGCGGCGACCGGGGCCCCGCTGCTGGAGTTGCGGGGAGTGACGCGGAGCGTGCACATCCCGGAGCGCGGCCCGCTGCACATCCTGCAGGGCATCGAGCTGAGCGTCAGTACCGGAGAGCATGTGTCGATAGTCGGCCGGTCCGGGTCGGGAAAGTCCACGCTGCTGAACATCCTGGGCCTGCTGGACGTGCCCAGCACCGGCGAGATGTTTTTTGAGGGGCGGGCGGTTTCTACCATGGGGGAGAAGCAGCGCGCCGTGGCCCGCGGTGCGCGCGTGGGATTCATCTTCCAGCAGTTCAACCTGTTGCCGGGCCGGACCGCACTGGAAAACGTCATGACGCCGCTGCTCTATGCCGGCGGTAGGCAATTCTGGCAGCGTGAGCGGCTGGCCACCCGAATGCTCGATCGGGTCGGCCTGGGCGACCGGCTGGGGGAGAAGCCGCACAAGCTCTCCGGCGGCGAGCAGCAGCGGATCGCCATCGCGCGGGGCGCTGGTGCGGTCGCCCAAGCTGATCCTCGCGGATGAGCCTACCGGTGCCCTGGACATAGAAACCGGGCAAAGCGTGATGGCCCTGCTGGATGAGGTGGTTCAGGAGTCGGGTGCGGCCCTGGTGACCATCACGCACGATGCGAATGTGGCGGTCTTGGCCCAGCGTCACTACCGGCTGGGCGACGGGATTCTGCACGCTTCGGAGTTTGCGGTATGACCGGCGCCGTTGCCCTCCTGGTCGAGGCATGGGCCGAGCTGCGCATCCACAAGACCCGGATCCTGCTGGCCCTGATCGGCGTGGCGCTGTCCGTCGCTGCCCTGACCACCGTCGTCGGGCTCGGCAACATGGCCAGGGAAGGCCTGGTGCAGGGGCAGGAGCAATCCGGAGGCCGCGCAGCGACGGTGACGGTTGAGGTCCACACGCCGACGGGAAGCGAGGATTCGGCGGTCCTGCAGGCCGCCTTCGAGGGGCTCGTGGAACGCTACGGCGTGGAATACGCGAGCCGCCGGGCCTTCGCCCAGGTCCCGTTCCAATTCCCCCACGGAGTCATGACCGCCGAGACCACGGTGGTGGACCGCAGCTATGGCGAGATGCGGCGGGTCAACCTGGTGACCGGCCGCTGGTTCACGGAAGCGGACGCCGCGGCGCTTGCACCGGCGGTGATCATCAACGAAGCATTCCACCGGCAGCTGGGCGAACCCGATCTGGCGCGGAATCCGGTCGTGCAGATCTTCCAGCAGCGGCCGATCGCGGCCACCGTGGTGGGAGTGATGCCGGACTTCTACCAGGGTGCCATGGCCCAGGCCATGATGCTCACCAGCCAGTACGAGCGTTGGGGCCTGGGCGGGGCGGCAGGTCCGCCTCCCGTCTTGGAAATGTGGCTCCCGGTCGAACTCGAGCCGGGCCTGAGCGCGGCGATCGCCGGCGACCTCCAGGCCCAGTTTCCCGATGCCCAGGCGCATGTGTACCGCAGCGACTATGCCGCCTGGGGCGACCCGTTCGAGGGCATCCAGTGGGCGGTGGGCGGCATCGCCGGACTCGTGCTGCTGCTCGGCGCCGTGGGACTGCTGAACATCTCGATGGTCACGGTCAGGTACCGGGTGCGGGAAATCGGCATCCGGCGCAGTTTCGGAGCGACCTCCGGCCGGATCTTCTTCGGCGTCATGCTCGAGTCGGTGGTCGCGACGTTCGTGGCCGGCGTGGTGGGGGTGATGCTCGCCGTCGCCGTGGTGAAGAGCCCGTGGGTCCAGGACCTGATCGCCCAGGGCATCAGCGAACTGCCGCCGTTCCCGGTGGAAGCGGCACTGCTTGGCATCGCCGCCGCCACGGCCGTCGGCGCGCTGGCCGGCCTGATCCCGGCCGTGGTTGCCGTGCGGGTCAAGGTCATCGACGCGATCCGCTACTAGTTTGCCGCCCTGCCTGTGAACCGGACCTGAGATGCGGTGCCGAAGTGTCAGAAGGTGCGTTAGCCTCCGGTTATGCCTCTCATAAGTCGTACTATTCAAGCGGCGAGCGGACGCGTGTCCCATAGGTGGTCCATGAAAGTTCCCGCAGACCGTCTTTGGTGGGGCCTTACAGACCCGGAGGCTTTACCTCATTGGCTAGGGACATTAACCTCTGGGCGATTCGTTAGCGGCGATGTGGTGACCGTTCAGCACGCGGAAAACTATCTCTGCACCAGCCGGATTCTGGAATGTGAACCGGAAAAACTGCTGCACATGACGTGGGACTTTCCGGACGAGCCGCCTTCAGATGTGCGGATCACTCTCACCCCGGTTGGCAGTACTACCAACTTAGTCTTGGCGCACGACGGCCTGGGGAGCGAAGCGGTCAATTACCTGCCCGGTTGGCACGCGCATCTTCTCTACTTGGAAGACTTAACCATGGGCCGGCCACGATCCATGTCCGAATTCTGGTCAACGTACGACGGGCTGGCCGACCTTTAAATCGGCCAAATTTGTTTCCTAAAAAATTGCGAGGAACCGAAATGCCGCTCCGGAGGTGATCCAAGCCGCCGCAGGCGCCTAGCGTGCCTGGGCGGCCGCGGGTTCGTCCCCGGCCTTGGGCGCCCGCTTGAGGGCAACGGCCATGTCGGTGGTCAGGATGGCCAGGGAGAACCAGACCAGGCCGAAACCGATCCAGCGTTCCAACGGCATGGGCTCGTGCAGGAAGACGAGCGCGATGATGAACTGCAGGATGGGGGCCAGATACTGCAGCATGCCGACGGTGCTCAGCGGCAGGCGGCGGGCGGCGGCGCCGAAGAACAGGAGCGGCAGCGCGGTGATTAGTCCGCTGGCCGCCATCAGCCAGAAGTGGCTGGTGCCTTCGGACAGCACCGTGGCCTGGCCGCCGGCCATCAGGATGAGCATGATGACCACCGAGACCGGGGCCAGCACCAACGTTTCCACGCTGAGGCTGGTGACGGCATCGACCCGGCCGCCAATGTTTTTCTTGACCAGGCCGTAGAACCCGAAGCTGAGCGCCAGAATCAGTGCAATCCAGGGGACGTTGCCGTACCCGAACGCGAGCACCAGCACCGCTGCGAACGCCACGCCCATCGCGGCCCACTGGGCTGGGCGGAGCCGTTCCTTAAGCAGGATGACCCCCAGCAGCACGGACACCAGCGGGTTGATGAAGTACCCCAGCGCCGCTTCGATGGCGTGTTCATTCAGCACCGCGAACGTGTAGGTGAACCAGTTGACCGCAATAAGGACCGCGGCCAGGGACAAGGTGGCAAAGGTGCGCCCGTTGCCCAGCGCGGCGCGGAAGGTGCGCCAACCGCGCAGCGCCGTGATCAGCAGGAAACAGAACAGCAGCGACCAAACAATCCGGTTGGCCACGATCTCCAGCGGCCCGGCGGGTATCAGGGCGGTGAAGTACAGGGGCAGGATGCCCCAGAGCCCGTAGGCCGCCAGGCCGTAACCCATGCCGGCCCGGGTCTCGGTGGTCCGCCGCCCCCGTGCCGGCGAGCTGACGCCGCCATCCGGGCTCCCGGCCACGCGGGCGGGGGAAGAGGGCTCCGAGGAGGCACCTCCGTCGTTCATGGACACGCTGGCGACAACCTCCGGTCGGTGGGTTCTATTCCACCCACCGTACTCCGGTGCAGCCGCGGGGTCAGAACTTCCCGCCGGCCAGCTTTCCCACCAGTTCGCTGAACTCATCGAGCGGATGCTGACGGCCACCGGAGGGATCGCGGTGGTACGTGACGGCGAGCGACTGCAGCGGCGGGACGCCCACCAGCCGGGCGCGCTCGCCGGCGGCGGCCAGGGCCTGCTGCGGACCGAATTGCGCCAGCGCCTCCGGCCCGAAGAACGAGCACGCGGGGACGCTGACGCCGGTGAAGCGGGCGGGGAAGGCCAGCCGGTCCAGCAGCATGGTGTGCCCGGCCAGCGCGGTGCGGGCGTGTGCGCGGTGCATGGCCGAACCGAAGGAGGCCAGCTCGTCGTCGCTGAGCGGATCCACCGATTCGCAGAACAGCTCCACCGACTCGTGCACACCCGTCGACGAGCGCGTCACGGTGAGCACGCCGATGGATGGCACATCCGTGCCGGGACGGGGACGGCCGACCACGACGATGTTGCTGGTCATCGGCGCGAGGCGAAAGCAGTAGCTGGTGAGTTCGGCCGCGTCCCACGGTTCGCTGACCGGTTCGTGGATACCCCACCCCACCGGCCCGGCGCCGGTCAGCTCAGTGAACAGCGCGGCGGTGAAGGCGCCGATCCGGGTGGACTCGCTGGCCGGATGCAGGATTTCGCCGCGGGCCTGGATCACGCCGTCGGATCCGGCCGGTGCCTGGAGGTAGTCCGGGGCCAACTGTTCCTCGGCGGCGAAAACGTCCCCGCTCCAGCGGTACTGCTGGCCGGTAAAGCCGTTGTAGAACGTGCCGTCCGCAGCGCTGGCCATCCAGATGCAGCCCTCGCGCTGCAGCAGCTGGTACAGCGGCAGCGTCAAGTTGCTGGTGCTGGGCGTCATCACCACGAACTGACGCTCCGATGCGCGGGCGGCCACATAGGCGCGGGTGAGGGCGGGGGAGAGGAACGCCAGCGGCTTGTCCTGGAAGACGACGGCGGTCCGCCCGGTGTGGAAATCGAAGGCGGAAGCGTGCATGTCCATCCCTATTCACCGTACCCGGGCAGTTGGTGGGCGACGACGGCGCCGCGGCACCGCACGGCGATGTTTTGCGCCACCCGGTAGCCGAGCGAGTCGCCGTCTAGGATGCCGTTGCGGATGGTGATCTCCTGCCACCACAGGTCCTGGTGCTCCGGCTCGGCGAAGTCCGGGTCGTCGGAGAAGATCGACGGGATCGGGGTGCCCTCGATGGCGTTCACGGTGGCGCCGGCGAGCAGCCGGGACACCTCGCCGGGGACCCGGACCAGTCGCGGCAGTTCGACGGCCAGCATGGTGGTGCCGTTGCCGTCTTCCACTTCCAGCAGGGCGTTGCCGGCAGTCTGGCGGACGTACTCCTGCGGCACCACGGCCAGCAGCGAAACCATGACCACGTCCTGGTCCGGTTCATCCAGCGCGACGACGGTGACGGTGTTAGACATTGGCGGTTGCCTCCATCGGGGTCCACAGGGTCTGCACGGTCTGCACCGGGCCGCCGGAGCGGACCAGCAGGCCGCGGCCGGGCGGCAACCGGCGGGCGCGCACGTTGTTGAGCAGGCCGCCTTCGGAGCGGTCGCCGGAGAGGATCAGCCCGGTGCTGCCGGAGTCCCGCAGCGCGGCGAAGAACTGTTCGTACATGCCGCGGCCGGCCCCGCGTACCCGTCGGGTGAGGATCACGTTCAGCTGCAGCTCCGGGCCCATCGGCAGGTACTCGATCAGCGAGCGGAGCGGGCCGGCGCCGCCGGCCGTGAGGATGTCGTAGTCATCGGCCAGCAGCACTATCCGCGGGATGCTGTCCGCCTCGCCGATGCTGTCCTGCATCGCGTCGCCGCCGGCGGCTCGCTTGGACAGCTCCGAGGCGATGGCGTTGGCCAGCGGCTCGGCCTGGGCGGCGCTCGGCGCGTAGCCGCCCAGGTAGGCATCCGGGACCACGTTGGCCAGCGCCCGGCGGGGGTCGAAGACGGCGAAGACCAGGTCCCGGGACGGGTACTGCGCCACCAGCGAGGCCACCAGGGAACGGACCAGGTTGGTCTTGCCGGACTGTTCGTCGCCCATCACGATCAGATGGTGCTCGCCGCGGACGACGTCCAGCATTTCGGGGCCCAGATCGGTCTCGCGCAGGCCGAGCGGCAGCAGGCCCTGGAGCGCCGGGACCTCGAGCTGGGCGGCCTCCACCACCTGCGGCAGGATGCGCACCTGCATGGCGCGGGCATCGGTGGAGGCGGCGACGGCGGCCACCATGTCCCAGGTGCCCTGCGTGGCCGTGTCCGCGTCGGCCACGCCGTCGATGCGGGGGAGCGCAAAGTGGCCGAAAAGCTTGGCGTCGGTCAGCGCGCGGCCCGGGCGGTCGGCCGGCATGGTCTCGGCCAGCTTGCGGCCGTAGGAGGAATCTGCCGGATCGGCCAAGCGCAGCTCGATCTTGGTGCCGAAGAAGGACTGCTGGGCCAGCCGGATCTCATTCTGCCGGTTGGCGGTGGTGACCACGTGGATGCCATAGCCGCCGCCGCGGGCGATCAGCGCATGCACGGCCGGCTCGATGTCCTCGAATTCATCGGTCAGCAGGCCGTAGCCGTCCAGGACCAGCACGACGTCGGCGCTGGGCAGTTCGGGAATCTTGCCCTGGGCGCACAACCTGCGCAAGGTGGCCAGCGAGTCCACCTGGTACTTTTCGAAGACGATCTCACGTTCGCCCAGCATAGCCAGCAGTTCTTCGACCGTGCGGCGGACCACTTCTCGGTTGGTCCGCACGGCCACACCGCCCACATGCGGCAGGCCCTCCAGCGGGATCAGCGAGTTCCCCAGCAGGTCCACGCAGTAGATGCCCACTTCCTGCGGGCTGTGGGTCAGGGCCAGCGAGGCCGCGATGGTGCGTAGCGCGGTGCTCTTGCCCGACTGCGGTCCGCCGATGATGGCCACGTTGCCGCCCGCCGACTTCAGGTCCAGTTCCCAGACACCCTGCCACTGTTTGGCCGGGTCATCCAGCAGGCCGATCGGGACCTTCAGCCCGCCGCCGGAGGCGAGCCGGATGCCCTGGCTGGTCGTGGTCACCGAACCGGCGGCGGTGTCCAATGCCAGCGCCGCCGGCAGCGGCGGCAGCCAGATGGGATCCAACGCGCGCGGGAACCTGGCCAGGGTGGCCATCAGCGCGGACAAGACGGTCGGGCCGGTGGTGCGCTTGGACGCCCCGGTGCGGGCAGGCTTGGCGGCGGCCGTGCCGGCGTCGTCCGCCCGCTCCAGGCTGGCCGCATAGGTGGGCATCGGCAGCACCCGGGGGCCGTCGTCGCCGGCGGTTTCGTCCGCCTCCCGGGCCTGGACATCCTCCAGCGGGCCCGACACGTAGCCGGCCTTGAACCGGGTGTAGACGGTGGTATCCACCTTCAGGTAGCCGTACCCGGGGACCGGCGGCAGGTGGAAGGCGTCCGGCGTGTCCAGCACGGTGCGGGACTCCGATTCGGAGAGCGTGCGCAGGCCGATCCGGTAGGACAGGTAGGTCTCCAGTCCGCGCAGCTTGCCGGACTCGATCCGCTGACTGCTCAACAGCAGGTGCACGCCGATGGACCGGCCAATCCGGCCGATGGAGAGGAACAGGTCGATGAAGTCCGGCCGGGCGGTGAGCAGTTCGCCGAACTCGTCGATGATCACCACCAGATGCGGCAGCGGCTCCATGGCCTCGCCGCGGGCCAGCCGTTCCTGCCGATGCAGCTGGTAGTCGGTGATGTTGGCGATGTTGCCGGCGGCCTTGAGCACTTCCTGCCGGCGGACCACTTCGCCGTTGAGGCTGGCATAGATGCGTTCAATCAGGCTCGCGTCGTCGGCCAGGTTGGTGATCACGCCGGAGACCTGCGGCGCGTCGGCGAAGGGAGCGAACGTGGCGCCGCCCTTGAAGTCCACCAGCACCATGGACAGCAATTCCGGCGGATGGGTGGCCAGCAGGCCCAGCACCAGCGACCGCAGCATTTCCGACTTGCCCGAGCCGGTGGCGCCGACGCAGAGCCCGTGCGGGCCCATGCCGAACTGTGCCGATTCCTTCAGATCCAGCAGTGCGGGCCGGCCGCGGTCGTCGGGGCCCAGCGGGATCCGCAGGAAGTCCACTTCGCTGCGCGGCTTCCAGAGCCGCCTGATGTCCGCCTCGTCCAGTGCCGGGCTCAGGCCGAGCATGTCCAGGAAGCTGTCGGAACTGGCGGCGGTGTTGTGTTCCAGCGAGTCCGCCGAGAGCCGCATCGGCGCCAGTTCCCGGGCCAGCGCCTCGGCGGTCGCCACGGCCAGGGGGTCCAGGGTTCCCTGTTCTAGGACCGGCTCGACCGGATCCTCGCGGTAGTTCTGGATCATGAATCCCGAGTCCGACGGCGGGGCACCGGCTTCCGGGGCGGCGGCGCCTGCCGCGCGGCCCGCCCGGGGGAGGGCCGCCCGCGCACCGGACGGAGCGGCGTTCGCGGCCGCACCGTCCTGGGTGACGCGAACGCTGACTTCGCCGGGCTCCTGGCCGCGGTCGGCCACCAGGTACACCACGGTGATCCCCAGGTGGGCCAGTCCGGCGTGCCGGTCCGGCAGCACGAGTTCTTCGGGCAGTCCGCCGTAGCAGTCGGCGAGCACCAGCAGGCGCGGCAGGTGCTGGCTGGCGCCCCTGAGGTTTTTGGAGGACTCGGCCGCCACCACCGCGCGGCGGTTCAGCTCGTCGGCCACCACGGCCCCGAGTTCGTCCAGGGAACGGGCCATCCGGCGGACCGGGCCGGTGGCGTGGGCCTGTTTCTGGTCTGCCAGGTGCGGCAGCCACAGGGCCCAGTCCCAGTCGCCCAGCCGGTCTTCGCCGGCCGCGATGCCCACATGCAGGTCTTCGGGCGAGTGAAAGGCGCAGGCCTCGGCGAGCAGGTTGCGGGCGGCATTGAGCACGAATCCGCGGGAGCCGATGATGCTGACGTTGCCGGCCGAGTCCAGCGGCAGGGTCAGCGGCAAATCCGGCGACCTCTCATACCGACGCTGCAGGATCCGGACCTCGTTGTCCATGAAGGTGTCGCGCTGGGCCGTGGCCGGGCCCTGCTCGGTGATGGCGATCTGCCGGCTGATCCGTTCCCCGGAGCCGATCCGCACGTGCAGGAAGTCCTCGTTGCCGCGGCGCCGCTCCCACAGCCGCTCGGTGTTGCGGACGATGTCGAAGAGGGCGGTGGGTTCCGGGTTGCTGGTGCGCGCCGTGGTGATGGTGCGCTGCTCGTCGGCGCGCAGCGTGGCCCGGGACTCCTCCAGGTATTCCAGGTAGCGGTCGCGTTCCTCGGCCCGGGTGCGGGCCGCACGGCCGCGCTGGCCCAACATCATGACGATGGACGCGACGACGGTCACGATCATCGCGATGGCGCCAACGGCGGCCAGGCTGTTGCCGCGGAAGAGCATCATCACGGTCATGGACAATCCGGCGCCCAGCAGCGGGATCAGCGCCATGGCGTTCATCCTGCCGGACTTCTCGCCCATCGGCGGCGGGGCCTCCAGGCTGAAGGGAGCGGCCTCACGGGCCGGGGCGGTGGTCCGGGCCGGCCGGTGGAAGATCTTCACGCTCATCGGCCGGTGTGCTCCATCGCCAAGGCCAGCGCCGTGGCGGCGAGCTCCGCCGCCTGCAGCCGGGCCGCACGGGACATCAGGCCGGGGTCGATCTCCACCCCGCTGGCCAGGTGCCGGTCGTACCCCAGGGGCAGCACGGGGATCCCGTCCCGGGCCAGCAGCTTGGCTTCGGCCATCGGATCCAGCGGGGCATCGGCATCGGTCTGCGTCAGCACGGCCAGCAGGCCGGTTCCGGCCAGCTCCGGGGTGGCGGCCCACGCGGCCGCCGTCCGGCGTACGCCCTGGACGCCGGCCACCGAGGCGGGGGCCACCAGCACGGCCACCTGCGCGGCGCCGATGGCCCAGTTGGTGTCCGGGTTCTCGCCCGGGCCGGTGGCGCAGTCGTAGACCGCCACCGGGCAGTACCGGGAGATGTTCTGGCCTGCCGCGGAGAGCGCGGTGTTCCCGGCATGCCCGCCGAGGGCACGTGCTCCGGCCACCCAGAGGTTGGGCCCGGCGGCGGCCAGCCGCCGGCGCAGGTCGTCGGCACCCGCGGCGGGGGAGTATTGCAGGACCGAGGCGGCGTCGTCGATCGCCGGCGCGTCCGGCACCCCGAGGCGCAGCGCCAGGGTGCCGCCGGCGGGTGCCAGGTCCACGGCAGCAATCGTGTCCTGCCGGGCCGCCGCGTACAGCGATGCCAGCAGCGCCGCCGTCGTGGTCTTCCCGGCCCCGCCCCGGCTGCCGATCACCGCGATCCGGCGCCCCGTGCTGACGGCGGCCTGCGCGCCGGCCGTAGCGGCGACCAGCCGCTGCGGGTAGTCGTCGGAGGAGACCAGGCCCTTCGCCGCGCGGAAGGTGCGGACCAGCCAGGGCTCGCCGCGCCGGCTGCGCAGGTGGCGGCGGCGCTGTTCGGCGTCGGACTCGAACGGACCCGGCCCGGCGGGTCCGGCGGACGGAGCCGGCGTGCTCCACGGATCGGCCACCTGCGTCCGGGCGGAGCGGCCTGCACCGGATGGGGCGGCCGGGGTCATGGAACTTTGAGGGGGCGGGCCCG
Organism: Arthrobacter sp. Y3221048; assembly: GCF_059092685.1. Lineage (NCBI taxonomy): Bacteria > Bacillati > Actinomycetota > Actinomycetes > Micrococcales > Micrococcaceae > Arthrobacter > Arthrobacter sp. Y3221048. The sequence continues at coordinate 434,228 of NZ_JBNHHX010000002.1, forward strand.
CTGGGACGTGGCCGGTGGCGGTATTCTCCCGGGCGATCAGGTCACGGCGCGAAATCGGTTCCATGGAGTCGGTTCCAACCTGTCTCAGTCGAAGGTGGTCAGCAGCGAGGCGAAGACGCCGAACAGGCCGATGACCAGCGGGACAGCGGCCAGGATGGCCAGCGTCTCCAGTCGGTTGGCCAGCAGGCGCAGTTTCGCCGCGGAATGGTCGGCGAGCGTGGCGGTCAGCGAGATCACGACGGCGATGGCCAGCACCAGCAGGCCGGTTGCCACGAACCAGCCGTGCCCGGGAGCGAAGGCCAGCACCGAACGCGCCAGGGCGAGCGTGCCGACGGCGGCCGCCAGGTACAGCGCGATCCGATCGGTGGCCAGCGGAAAGGCACGCGCGCGCAGCCCGGTGGCCAGGGCCAGGCAGCCGACCAGCGGCATCGTCCAGACCTGCGACGCGGTGTCCGTGCCCAGGATCCACAATCCGGCGGCCACGGAGAGCGCCGCCAGCGCGGTGCCGAAGCTGAGCCCGCGGTGCGCCGAGCCGATGGCCACGTGGACGTCGGTGCGTCCGATGCGGCCGCCCTTGGCCCGCCGGTCGTCCAGCGTGGCCAGCCCGGACGTGGAGAGGGCGATCTGCGGCAGCAGGCCAAGGGTCGCGCAGCTGAGCAGCGCGGCGACGGCGGCAGCCCGCACCGGGTCGCTGAAGAGAGCCAGCGAGGCGGCCCAGAAAACGGTGAGCAGGGCCAGCAGGCCCGCGGCCGACATCAGCGCGCGCGGACGCTGCGAGATCAGGCCCGCACAGACCAGTGCCACGGCGCTCGCCGCGGCGGCCAGCAGCACGTGCGTCCCGGGATCGGCCGGCAGGCGCAGCACGCCGCCCACGGCCAGCAGCCAACCGGTGCCAACCAGCAACGGGCCCAGTACCGTGGCGGTCGCCCGGCCCAGGTAGATGCCGGCGCCCAGCAGCACCGCGGCCAGCGCGAAGAAGACAGCGGCGGCCATGGCGGTGGCGGTGCCGTCGAGCAGCAGATGCACGCCCAGATAGAGTCCGACGGCGGCGAAGACGGCCCCCGTCCCGCGGCGGACCCGCTCGGTCCAGCGGCCGCCGATGTCCTCGGTCTGTTCCACCACGGCGTCGGTAATGTCGTACACCACCGGTGCGGGCGGGGCCTCGGACACATTCACCAGCCGGAGCATGGCGCCGTCGGCGATGCCCGCGTCCGTCAGCGACGCGTCCTCGCGGACCGGATCGCCGGCGGGGGTGATCAGCGTCTTGACGGCGACGGCGGCGGCCGGCTGGTCATCGAGCAGCTCCAGGACCTGGGGCAGCAACAGGCCGACCGGCGTCCGCGACGGGAGCAGGACGTCCACATGGCGCTGCGATCCGGCCACGGTGACGCGGGTAAAGGTTTCGGCCATGCTCAAGCGGCTCCTCGGTGGGGGACGGGCGGCAGGCGGACGCCGCCGTCGTCCGCTGGATCGCCACTGAGGTGGAGGACGACGGCGGACTGCGCCCGCTGCTGCCGTTCCTGCCGCAGGTCTTCCAGCAAATTGGTCACGAATGAATAGCCCACGCAGACGGCGGCAATGACCGCCGCCATGGCGATGCTGAAGAAGAAGGTGCGCACGCTGGACTTCCAGCGCCGCTGCAGCGGGTTCGCGCCGTACAGCAGCGCCGTGGTCAGCCGGGCACGCCGGACAGCCACGGACTCAATGAGCTGGTTGTCGTAGTCCTGGGCCACGTCTCTCCTCCCAAGCGGTGCGTCGCCTACCGAGCTTATCGCTCCAAGTGATGGATTAATTCCTGCGTGTCCCGCGCAGGATGGGGAGATGTACCCATTAACTTTGATTGACGCAATGCGGGCCGGCGCGTTCTATGGTAAAGGCGGGGAACCGCTCGAGGACAACCGGCCGGGCGGCAACCCGGCGCACCGCGGACGCAGCAGGCGTCCGCCGGCGCAAGCGGCAGCTACAGCCCCGTGACGGGGCACGGAGGTGGAGCAATGAGCGGCAACCAGTTCATCAAGATGGAAAAGAGCGCGTTTGTCGACGCCGGGAAGGCCAGCGCGGCGGCCGATACCGAACTCCAGGCACTGATGAAGGAACTTGAGGCAGTCCCCGAGCCCATGCGCGGCAACACCGCCGGCGACTTCTGGGAGAAGTTCAAGGGCATCATGGGCCGGGCCAACATGGTGGCGTCCGGGCTGCAGAAATCCCTGGTCTCCATTCAGCAGGGCCAGTCCGAGGTTAACACCACCATGCAGCTGGGCGAGCAGCAGCAGGCCGACGACGCCGATGCCACCGAGGGCAAGGCGGCCTGGGACGACGCCGTCTTCCGCAACCGCGGCTAGCCTGTCGCAGGCACGGGCACGGGCACGGGCACGGGCACGGGCACAGGGCCGAGACGGCCCAACGGCACTCACCTAAAGCGGCCCTGGCCCTAAAGCGACCCTAGAGCGGCAGACACCTTAGAGCGGCACTGACTCACAGACGATTTTTCCGGCCGAGGCCGGGCATGAGGGAGGAAACATCACATGGCAGACCAGAATTCATACGCCTTCTCCGACGGCGGCGCATCGCAGGCCCAGGACAACCTGGACCGGGTGAAGAAGAAGCTCAACGCGCTGGTGGAGACCCGCAAGAAGGACGCCGCGGACCTGCAGGCCAAGTTCCAGGCCACGGACATCGCGGAGCAGTACGACCGCGTGGAGCAGGCATGGGCAGACGCCGGCTTCGCGTTTGCGGGCATCATGGCGGACGTCCACAAGCTGCTGGAGGACGCCAAGAGCACCGCCGGCAACACCATCAAGACGGCCGGCGGGAAGATCGCCAACATCTAGGCCGCCAACACCCGGCACGGAAGGCAAACAGCAGTGGCACTCGACGGCTGGGACATCGAACCCACCAAAGTCCAAACAATCGTCACCACCGCCAGCGGGCGGGCCGACAGCTTTGAGAGGGATTTCCCGGCCTTGGGTACCGCGGTCGGCGACATCATCGCTGCCGCCAAGTCCGGCCCGGTGATGGATGCGCTCAACGGGTGGGCGGAGAAGACCGTCCAACCCGGACTGAACAGTGTTGCCGGACGGCTGCAGACCACCTTCCAGGGCACTATGGACGCGGTGAACTCCTACGTCATGGGGGACGCGCAGATGGCCGGAGACGCCCAAAACCTGATCGGGACCCTGCCCGTGAAGGAGGACACGTCGCGTCCGCACCGACCGCACGGACCAACTCCGTTGGCGCTCTGACCAACCGGTCCCGCCATTTTCACAAACATCTTGTCTCACGCACCGAATAAGGGGAATCAATGACGGCCTGGGATCCCTATGCCGAGGAATACCCGCAGCGTCCCGACGCGGAGCTGCTGCGCACCCATGCCAAGGCGCTGGATGACAAGGCCGAAGACATTGACGACGCCGTCGAACTGATCGAGAGCGACTGGAGCGGGCTGGAAGCGGTCTACAAGTCGCCGGAAGCCCCGCAGGTCTACGCCGCGGTGCAACCGGTCAAGACCACCACCGAGGACATCAAGTCCGACACCGCGGCCATCAAGGCGGCCATCGAGGCGTTCGCCGACTGGGCGGACACCTTCAAGTCGCGCTACGACGCGCTGGTGGCCCGCTGGCACGGCGTGCGGGCCCGGATCGCGGACGAGGGCAGCGACTGGCGCAAGGACGAGGACCTGGTCAACGACGACAACCGGATCCTCAGGGACGCCAACGCGTTGGCGGCCGAGCACATGGCAGCCGAGCGCGCCTGCGCCAACGCGATTGCTGCGCTCTACGGCGGTATCACGCTGGTCGAAACCACGCAGGACGGCCCCGGCACGGGCGAGCAGGCGTACGGCTACTCGGCAGAACAGCTTGATTCGGCGACCGGCGAGGGCCACATTCCCTGGGGCAAGCCGACCGAGTGGGACAAGCCCTGGTACGCGGACGTCTGGGACGGCATGGTGTCCTTCGGCAAGGGCGTCTGGAGCGGCATCACCGGCACGGTGACCGGCCTGTGGAACATGGTCAACTTCACCGACGGCGAGACCTTCGCCGCCACCTGGAAGGGCATCGGCCAGATCGCCCTGAACGTAGCCATCGTCTCCAGCCCGATCACCGCCGCCGTCGCCGAATCGATCGGCGGCCCGGGAACGGTCAAGAAGGCGGGCGAGGAACTGCTGGCCGTCGGCAAGGCAGCCATCCACTGGGACGACTGGCAGCGCGACCCGGCCTATGCCGCCGGCGCGACGGCGTTCGATCTGTCGGCCATCCTCCTGACCGCCGGCGGCGGCGCCGTGGCCAAGGCCGGCGGCGTGGCCAACAAGATCACCGCGGTGAGCCGCGCCGGCGGGGCAGCGTCCAAGGTGCTGGACTTCTCCGGCCTGTCCAAGACCGCGGGCCTGACCACCCGGGCCATCGACTTCTCCACCAACTTCAAATTCACGGCCATCGACGTCACGACCACCGGCTTTAAGACGGTCACCGGCACGGTCCGCCCCTACGTCAGCACCGCCGGCCACTTTTTCACCGACGGGCTGCGCAACGCCTCCTCCGGCCTGCGCGCCGGCGCGGACAACTTCACGACGTCGGTGCGGACCGGCGCGGACAACCTGGCCAATGCGCTGGGCGGCCCGCGCCTGGCCACCGCCGGCGGTGGCTACACCAGTGTCCACCGGTTCGACGTGGACATGCCGTCCGGCCGGAACACCAGCACCATCATGAACTTCGACGCGGACGGGCCCAAGCCGTCGTCGGGCAAGAGCGGCTACACAGTACCGGAACGATCCGGCCCGCCGCAGTATGGCCAGCGGGTCGAGACGCCGGAGACCAACCCGGCGCCGGCACGCACTCCCGACGCCGAGGCGCCCCGCAATACTCCGGACGCCGAGGCGCCCCGCAAAGCACCGGAGGCCGAGGCGTCCCGCAATGCTCCGGATGCCGAGGCGCCCCGCAGTGCTCCGGATGCCGAGGCGCCCCGCAGTGCTCCGGATGCCGATGCTCCGGGCTCCAAGGCTCCGGAACCCGATCCCACCACGTCCAAGGCGCCCGCTACGGGGTCCGGCGACGGTGTCAACGGCTATGACGTGAACGGACAGCGCGTCGACGACAACTTCCGCCATCCGCAGGAACCGCAGCACGGCACTGCTGTACCCGACGCGATCCAGAATCCGGAGGCACACGCCAGATACGGCCAGCACCGGGCCGAAGACCTCTACCAGGACGTCGAGATGCCGGACTGGGCGGACCTGCCCAAGGACCAGGACGGCCGCCTGGACATCAACAGCGACCTCGACGCCATCGTCGACCGCTCCCAGCCCGCCTACGGCACTGATGAGCTCGGAAACCCCTTGGAGAGAGCCGAGTACGCGAACCGGTACAGCCTGTTGGACGAGTTCAGTCCTGACGAGTACCGGGCGGCCTATCCGGACAACGCCGGAGCGGCCGAGGGAACCATCCGGACGTACTCGTCTTACGACGACCTGCAGGCAGACTTCGGACAGGTCAAGTTGGACCGGATCGGTCCCAACGGCGGAGACTACCTGGCCATCGAGGGAACCCCGTGGCACATGCGCGGCCTGCCGGTCGATACCCTCGGCAAGCCGCTGCACCACTTCGAACTTGATCGGTTGCCCGAGGGCGTCAAGATCGAGGTCTCCGAAATCGCCCCGGCTTTCGGGCGCCCGGGCGGCGGAACCCAACTGCGGTTCCTCGACACCACCCAGGGTCCGGAACCCAAAGCCATCGGCGTCGACGAACTTATCCGCAGGGAAGGCCTCCGCGAGACCGGACCCCGCCAGTTCGACCCGCCGTGGGCGCGCAACGCCGACGACCCTGTGGACCTGCTGGCCGAGCACGAACTTGACTTGTCTGCAGGGAAGTCCGTCATTGACGCCGTCGAAGAGCGGGGCATCACGTTGGAACGCACCACCGCCTACGAGGTGCACGGCCGCGGCAAGTTCTACACGAACTCCGCCGGCCATATCCAGCAGATCGAGGCTCCCAGCGGATCCAAGGGCAACTGGAATCCCGAGTTGAACAACCCGAGGCCCAACATCAGGTACCACATCGACGGCAACATCGTGGTCCACACCGACGGGTTCGGGCGGCCCACGGCACTGCACGTCCACGACATGGAGTACTTCCCCAAGGAGCAGGCCGACGGCGGCTGAAGTTCATCGAAACCGCCGGCACTTGGTACGACGCAGAACTTTCGATCCGCAACCAACTTCGTAACTTGCCACCCGGGGTACCAAGGCCTCGGTCACGTGGGGGCGCCCGCCCGATCTACGATGCTGGTGAGGGAAACCGTGTTCCACATATGGTGGAACTCAAAGTAACGGTCAACGGCCAAACCCGGCGCTTCGACTTCGAAAACTAAGGAATGAACTCCCCGTGACATCACAGCTGCTCTCCGACGAGTTCTTGTCGGCCATGGCGACCGCGGCCTCTTCGCGGTTCCGGACCTATCAGGAGATCCGGCTGGAGTTCGAGATCTACGGTGCAACCGTCTCTTGGACGGAGATGGCACGTACTGCCGAAGGCGCATGGGGCAGCATCGATTTTTCCGACGCCGCACCCCTGGATCGCAGGGCGCTGAAATCGGACAAGGCCGCCAGCTACACGAAGGGCAAGGGCACCTGGTTCGCCGCTCGGCTGACCCTGGTCCCGGACGAAGAACCGCGGTTCGAACGGTTCGACACGGAGCCGTTGCAACCGACCCCGGGCGCCCTCCAAATGCCGGTATCGCCCGCTGCGGTCCAGGCCGAGCTGGCCTTGTTCCCGCGCGAGCAGGAATGGATTCCCGGATGGATGCGCGACATCCTCGAAAGCAGCGGTTTGGACGTGCCGTATCTTGACCCGGCAACCGAAGAGTTAGTGCTTGGCAGTGAACGGGCTCCTTTCCAGGATCCCGCCCAGTAGCTCCCCCGCACCCTCCCGGAAGAAGGAAACACCGCATGTCCGAACAGACGCCTGCTCTGCTCCGCCAACAGCAGCTGGCAGAGATACTCGCCGGCTGGATGCTGCAGGCCGGCAACAGCGAGCCCGGATGGGACCGGATGGTGCTGGAGTTGAAGCCCGCCGCCGATGCCATGCTCATGCGCATCACCCAAGAGCGCGGCGGAAGGGCCGCGGCCAATGCCGGGGTCCTGCAGCCCGGAACCGCGCCCTTCGACGCCGCCACCGAACTGCACAGCCTCGGCGTGGGGGACAACGGTGAATCCTGGCGCTCGGCGGCCGTGAACCTCTCCGCACGCGACTGGCCCGAACCGAAATACTCACTGGACACCTACTTCAATTTCGACCAGCCCGCGCCCGATTTCGGTCTGGGGGAACCGGCCGGCCAGGCATCCGCATCAGAAGTCGAGCATGAACAACCCGGCCGGCACGGCGTGGACAACCGCCTGGTCGGCGCCGCGGTGGCCAGATTCAGCGAGAATCCGGGCAAGCCGGCGGCAGTCAATGTGTTGCGCCACCTGATTGGCAGCGACCTGTTGCTCGATGCCACCGATAACCCCGGGCGTCCCGGGATCAGCGTCGTCGAAGTCCACGGTTCGCCGTCCGTGCTCGCCTTCACCTCCCAGGAGAAACTGGCCGAGTTCCGAGCCTCCACGGGCCGTCCGGGAGCGCCCGTGTCCTGGGTTCAGCCCGGCGAAGAACTGTTGAAGTTCGTGGACAGCCACCGCGACATTGCCTACCTCTACATCAATCCTGCGGGCCCGACCTGCGCCCTCGGACGCGAGGAGATCGGCTTCGCCGTCGGGAGCCTGGCCAATGTCGGCCTGAAGCGGGCAGTCGCGGGACAGGGCGGCACCAACGCCGTCGCGGAACAGCTTAAGCGGCCCGGCGCCGTCGTGTTGGCGGCCGATCGTGCCGATGAGGGCGGATCGGACGGCGGCCCGATCCTGCTCAAGGGGCAGGACGGCGGGCCGATTCTTCCCGTGTTCTCAACCGGGCCGGAAGTCGCCGCCTTCAAGCCGTCGGCGCGGTTCAGGGAAGTGCCGGCAACCTGGGCCATCGACATGCTGCGCCAGAGGCCCGAGCTGTCGATGGTAGTGGATCCCGCCGGCCCCGAAGCGCTGCTCCGCGCCTCGGACTTCTGACATGGCCGCCCACCTGGAGCAGCTGGACGACGCCCTGCTGGCCACGGCCGCGCAGTGGTTCGGGGGCGCCGGCTCCATCGAGGACGGCGCCTGGACCGTGCGGAACGGATACGGCGTCCGGATGTCCATCGCGGCCGAGGCCGACGGGTTCATCTTTCGGGACGTCATCGCGCGTTACTGGCCCGGGCGACGGGAATACGTCCGCACGACGGACCCGGAGGTCCTGCTGCGCTGCCTGCTGTTCCGGGCGGCGTTCTGGCATCGCAAACGCGGCGGCCTGCGCTTTCTGGCCCTGTCCGACGACGGGACGGATGACTCCAGCGGCTGGGCGTTGCGCACCAAGGCCCACAAGTCGCCTGCGGTGCTTGAGCGTACGGGGCCGAGCGGCACCGTCACCGCTGGCTTTCCGGTGGCACGGGATGCGCGGATCTTCACCCGGTATGCGGCACTTCCGCTGGAGTCCCTCGTGGTGTCACTCGTCGCTGCGGACGGTGCCCCGCTCTTTGGGCCGGGCAGGCCCGGCCACATGCTTTCCGAACTGCCTGGCCGGTTGGCCGGCCTGCCGCCCGAACGGATGGACAAGGCCGTACAGTACGCAGCCATAGCCGAACCGCTGGTCCGTGAAGATCAATGGGCCTTCATGAACGCGGCCGGAGAGCGCACGACCGTCAGCGCGACCGCCGACGGGTACATCCTGGACTTTGAAATGCCGCATGACAACGCGGACCGGAAGAGGTCCTACGTGCGCACCGACGACCCTGACATACTCACCCGCTGCCTGTTGTTCCTCAGCGGCCGGGCGAACCGGTTCCTGGAAGCAGCGGACGCCGGGGACGGATTCCTGCCCTACACCGACCGATACGGTTGCCGGGTCGAGGATCCTGACCAGGCCTACCCTGTCACCCTCACCGGGACCAGTGAGCAAGGGGAGTTTCGGGCCTTCTTCCCGACCGGCACCGGGGCGCGCCATCTGACCTATTACTCCGGGGCGCCGTTCGCTGAGCTGCTGGCGTCGATCGAGTCGGACGACGGCTCGCCGCTGTTCGGTCCGGCCCGGCTGGAAACCGCCGGCGGCGGGAGCCAGTGAGATACGCGGCACACTGTTAGGAGGGAAACGGGCGGGCATTTAGAATAGGAAACTGTGCGCTTATTGCGCAGGAGGATTCCCGAAGAAGAAGGACTGCCAGTGTCTAACCCTGCCGAGGCCATCACCCAGCGTCCCCTGAGGGTGGCTATTGTCGGCGCCGGACCAGCCGGCGTTTACGCCGCCGACATCCTCACCAAGGCCGAGCGGGATTTCGAGGTAAGCATCGACCTCTTCGACCGCTACCCCGCGCCCTACGGCCTGATCCGCTACGGCGTGGCCCCCGACCACCCCCGGATCAAGGGCATCGTCAACGCCCTGCACAAGGTGCTGGACCGCGGCGACATCCGCTTCCTGGGCAACGTCGACTACGGCCGGGACCTGACCCTGAGCGACTTCCGGCACTTCTACGACGCGGTGATCTTCGCCACCGGCGCCATCCAGGATGCCGCGCTGGACATCCCCGGCGTTGAGCTCGAAGGATCCTACGGCGCCGCCGACTTCGTGTCCTGGTACGACGGCCATCCGGATGTGCCCCGCGACTGGCCGCTGGAGGCCAAGGAAATCGCGGTCATCGGCAACGGCAACGTGGCCCTGGACGTGGCACGCATGCTCTCCAAGCACGCCGACGACCTGCTCAGCACCGAGATCCCGGACAACGTGTACCGCGGCCTGAAGAACTCGCCCGTCACCGACGTGCACGTCTTCGGCCGGCGCGGCCCGGCCCAGGTGAAATTCACCCCGCTGGAGCTGCGCGAGCTATCGCACTCGCGCGACGTGGACATCGTGCTCTACCCGGAGGACTTCGACTTCGACGAAGGCTCCGACGAGGCGATCCGCTCCAACAACCAGACCAAGACCATGGTCAACACCCTCACCAACTGGCTGGTGGAAGAACAGGACACCGGCGCCTCCCGCCGCCTGCACCTGCACTTCCTGCACACTCCGGTGGAGATTGTGGAAGGCACCGGCGACGGCGCCGGACACGTGGCCGCGATCAAGTTCGAGCGCAACGAACTGGACGGCACCGGCAACGTCCGCGGCACCGGCGAAATCCTGGAGTACCCCGTGCAGGCGGTCTACCGGGCCATCGGCTACTTCGGCTCCGAGCTGCCCGAGGTCGGCTACGATGCCCGCCGCGGCGTGATCCCCAACGAGGGCGGACGCGTTCTGGACGAGGACGGCAACCCGGTGCCGGGCATCTATGCCACCGGCTGGATCAAGCGCGGACCGGTGGGCCTGATCGGCCACACCAAGGGCGATGCGCTGGAGACCATCGGCTTCCTGCTCGAGGACCGGCTGGACCTGCCCGCGGCCTCCGACCCCGCCGAGGACGCCATCATCAAGCTGCTCGAGGAACGAGGCGTCGCCTACACCACGTGGGAAGGCTGGCTGAAGCTGGATGCCCATGAGCGTGAGCTCGGAGCCTCCTTCGTCCCCGAAAACAACGACGGCGATGCACCCGCCGTCGAGCGCGAGCGCGTCAAGGTGGTCCCGCGCGAAGACATGGTGAAGATCTCGCAGCCCTGATCCACGGGACCGGGTTCCCCGGCCGTCCGGGGAGCCCGCGCGACCCTGCCTGGCCCTGCCGTCGGTAACAGGCCGACGGAACGTGTCGGCTGGGCGCGCCGGTACGGTCCCGCTAGCGCTTGACGTAAAAGCGCAGGATGTCGCCGCCGGGGAGTTCCACGCGGACCTTGTCCTCGCCGGGCGTGCTGAGGCGGGCTTCGGGATAGGCGGAACGCAGGCTGCTGAGCAGCGCCTGGTACGGATCCGGAGGCGACGCATCCGGTCCGGGCCGGCTTCCCGGTGCCGGGCGGTGGAGCCACGCCCGGAAGCGGCCTCCGCACCGCTGCAGCATGGACTGTACTGGAGCCACCATCGCCATCCTCGCTCGCTTCACTGCCGGCGGCCGGCCGGTCCAATTCCGCGTTTCTGCCCTTTCACCCAGTATGGGAGCCGCCGGCCCTTAATCTGCGAGGCGTTCCGGCAAGTCGCGGAAGCACGTGTGTTGCGCCCTTCATTCCCGGGACCATCGACCACCCGGGACAATGCCGGTCCCGGGGACCGTCCGGCCACACGGGCCATCCCCGGCCCCAACGACTATGCTGAAGCCGAGCCGATGGCCGGCCGCGTCCACCCGTGCCCCCGATCCGTTTCGGGGCGCTTCAGGTCACAAGCAGAAGGAGGCAGGGCACCCGCATGGCCAGACCGCAGAATCCGCAGCGCAAGCCGCAGCTGCTCGAGGACATCCTGGCCTACCTGCAGGACAAGAACCTGGCGGACCTGTCCTTCCGCCCGCTGGCCGAAGCCCTGGGCATCAGCAGCTACATGCTGGTCTATCACTTCGGACACCGGGAACAGCTGCTTGAGGAGATTGTGCAACGGGTAGAGGCCGATCTCTCCGCGCCGTCGCCGGAGCAGTTAACCGACCTGGCGGTTCCGGAACTGCGGCAGCTGCTTCTCCAGGTGTGGGAGCACTCGCAGACCCCGCACAGCCGCGCCCTGCAGCGCCTGGGGTTCGAAGCGGCCATCCAGCAGGCGGCCGCCAGGCACACCACCCATTCGGCTCCGCCCCTGCGGCCGCCCGGTTTTGTCCGGTGGCGCGACGCCGCCACCGGGTGGCTCCGAGCCCGCGGGACTGGGGAGCAGACGGCAGCGGCCGAAGGCACGCTCTTCGCCGCCGGCGTGTGCGGGCTGTGGTTCGGGCAGGTGGTTGCCGACCAGGCCGGAGAGCCGGCAGCGGCGTTCAACCTGCTGCTGGAACGTTTCCTGGCGGCCGCAGCCTGAGAAGTCCCCACGGCGCCGCACTGGCGTCCTGCTAAGGCACCGTGCTGCGGTGCCGTGCCGAGGCGCCGTGCAGACTCCGTCTCAGGCGGACGGGGCGCTCCGCCGTCGTGATTCGGGAGAGGCTCGCATACTCTGGGGGAGTGACGAACGATATACCGCTGAATGAAGAACAGACCCGACGCGTGGTTGCCCTCGCCATGGACCTGGCCCGCGAGGGCAAGACCGGCGAGCTGGTGGAGTTCCTCGACCACGGGCTGCCCGTGGATGCGCTGGATTCCGACCACAACACCCTGCTGATGCTGGCCGCCTACCACGGGCAGGAAGAGACCGTGGGCATGCTGCTGGAACGCGGGGCCAACCCCGATATCCGCAACGTGCGCGACCAGTCGCCGATCGCCGGCGCCCTGTTCAAGGGCGAGGACGCCGTGGTGTCCAGGCTGCTGGCGGCCGGGGCGGACCTGGATGCCGGCACTCCGAGCGCGCGCGATGCCGCCAAAATGTTTGGCCGGGAGCACCTCCTGGAGAAGTAGGGCCCGCAACAAAGAACTGCCCGGGACCGGCCAATGAGGCGGTCCCGGGCAGCTTCATGCCGTCGGGTGAGACTGGGGTGTTACGCCGAGTCGGTGTTCACGTCGACCGGGGAGATCTTGCCCGCCTGCAGGGCCTCGATGGCCTTGCGCACGCCTTCGCCGTAGGCCGGGTCGGCCTTGGTGCAGTTGGCGATGTGGCGTTCGATGGTCGCCTGGGAAGCGCCGTCGATGGCACGTGCGGTGTTCTCGAAGAGCACCTGCCGCTGCTCGGCGGTCATCTTCTCGCGGAAGAGGATGCCGGGCTGCTCGTAGTAGTTGTCGTCGTCCTCGCGGAAGTTGAACCGGTCGGCGACGGCGCCCACGGCCTGGGCCGGGTCGCGGTAGGCCGGCTGTTCCTGCCAGCGGCCGTAGCCGTTCGGATTGATGCCCGGGGTTGCGCCCTGGTTGCCGTCAACGCGCATGGCGCCGTCACGGTGGAAGGAGTTGACCAGCCCGGCACCGCGCGGGTAGTTCACCGGGATCTGGTGGTGGTTGACGCCCAGGCGGTAGCGCTGCGCGTCGCCGTAGGAGAACAGGCGTCCCTGCAGCATGCGGTCCGGCGAGAAGCTGATGCCGGGAACCACGTTGGCCGGGGTGAAGGCGGCCTGCTCGACGTCGGCGAAGTAGTTCTCCGGGTTGCGGTTCAGCTCCCACTCGCCAACCTCGATCAGCGGGTAGTCCTTCTTGGACCAGACCTTGGTCAGGTCGAACGGGTGGTACTTGTAGGTCTCCGCGTCAGCCTCGGGCATGATCTGGACCATCAGCTTCCACTTCGGGAAGTCGCCGCGGTCGATCGACTCAAGCAGGTCGCGCTGGTGCGACTCGCGGTCCTCGCCGACCAGCGCTGCGGCCTCGGCGTCGGTGAGGTTCTTGATGCCCTGCTGCGTGCGGTGGTGGAACTTCACCCAGTAGCGCTCGCCGGCGTCGTTGATGAAGCTGTAGGTGTGCGAGCCGAAGCCGTGCATGTGGCGGTAGGACGCCGGGATGCCGCGGTCGGACATGACGATGGTGACCTGGTGCAGGGCCTCCGGCAGGTTGGTCCAGAAGTCCCAGTTGTTCTCCGCGCTGCGCAGGTTGGTGCGCGGATCACGCTTCACTGCGTGGTTCAGGTCCGGAAACTTCAGCGGGTCGCGGAAGAAGAACACCGGGGTGTTGTTGCCAACCAGGTCCCAGTTGCCCTCTTCGGTGTAGAACTTGACCGAGAAGCCGCGGATGTCACGCTCGGCGTCGGCCGCGCCACGCTCGCCGGCGACGGTGGAGAAGCGGGCGAACAGCTCGGTCTTCTTGCCGACCTCGGAGAAGATCTTGGCCTTGGTGTACTTGGTGATGTCGTTGGTCACCGTGAACGTGCCGAAAGCACCGGAGCCCTTGGCGTGCATGCGGCGCTCGGGGATGACCTCGCGGTCGAAGTGGGCCATCTTCTCCAGGAACCACACGTCCTGCAGCAGCATCGGTCCGCGGGGACCCGCGGTCAGGCTGTCCTGGTTATCGGCTACGGGCGCGCCCGCAACGGTTGTCAACGGCATGGTGTTATCAGCCATCTAGTTATCGCTCCTTGTCGGATCTTCCAATTGAAGGTCTTTCGTGGCAGTGCAGGCGGGGCAGGTACCCCAAAAGGTGACCTCGGCTTCGTCGATCGCGAAACCGTGGTTGTCGGCCGCCGTCAGGCACGGTGCCTCGCCCACGGTGCAGTCGACGTCGGCAATATTGCCGCACGACCGGCACACCACGTGGTGGTGGTTGTCGCCAACCCGGGCCTCATAGCGCGCCGGGGACCCCGAGGGCTCGATCCGGCGCAGCAGCCGGGCGTCCGTCAGCGCCGCAAGCACGTCGTAGACGGCCTGCTTGGAGACGCCGCCCAGTTCGTCCCGCACCACACCGGTGATGGTGTCGGCGTCGGCATGCGGGTGCGCGCGGACTGCTTCCAGCACCGCCGCCCGCGGACGGGTTACGCGCAGCGACGCCTCGCGCAACAAGTCCTCCGGATCCCTCATCTCGGCCATGAAACGATTCTCTCACCTTTTTTGGACTGAGTCCAGAAAATGATCTGGACTCGGTCCAGACAGCACGACGGCGGTGCCCGCCGCCAGCGGGTACCCCGCCCGCCGCCCGCTGCCACCCGCCGCCCCCTGCTGCCCGCCGCCCCGCCGCCAGCGAGTACCTCGCCCGTCGCCCGCCGCCAGCGGGTACGTCGCCATACCCGCCCGGCGCCCGTCCAGCGGCTACGTCGCCCCGCGTGGCGTGCCGGGGCGCCACGCCGACTGCCGAGGCCCCACCCGCCCGAGAAAGGTGCTGCGGGCAACTAGAATCTCCGCCATGCCCAAGTTGTTCGCCGATACGGCGCCGCTCAAGGAGAGCCCGGATTTCCGCCGGTTGTGGATCGGGACGTCGCTCTCCGCGATCGGTGCACAACTGACGGCAGTGGCGGTCAGCCTGGAGGTCTACCAGCTCACCGGGTCGACCCTGGCCGTGGGCGGCGTCGGCGTCGTCGGGCTGATCCCGCTGGTGCTGGCCGGACTCTATGGCGGTTCCGTGGTGGATGCGTACGACCGCCGCAAGGTGGCGCTCTATTCCGGCCTGGTGTTGTGGGCTTGCACTGCCGTGTTCGCTCTGCAGGCGTGGTTCCGGTTGGAACAGGTGTGGCTGCTGTACCTGGTGATCGCGGTGCATTCGGCCGCGGCCGGGCTCAACCAGCCGGCCCGCAGCGCCATCGTGCCGCGGCTGGTCCGGCGCGAGATGCTGCCGGCGGCCAATGCCCTGACCATGATGACGTTCGGACTGGGCATGACCATCGGTCCGCTGGCGGCCGGGGTGCTGGTGGCCGGGGTCGGCTTCGGCTGGACCTACACCCTGGACGTCCTCACGTTCACCGCGGCCATCTGGGCGGTGGTCAAGCTGCCGCCGATCCCGCCGGAAGGCGACGTCCGGAAGGCCGGCCTGCGGTCGGTGGCCGAAGGCTTCCGGTTCCTGCGCACGCGTCCCAACATCCGCATGACGTTCCTGGTGGACATGGCCGCGATGGTCCTGGCCCAGCCGCGCGCCCTGATGCCCGCCATCGGTGCGGTCATCATCGGCGGCGGCGAGGCGACGGCAGGCATCTTGCTGGCCGCGGTCGCTGCCGGGTCGTTCATCGCGGCCGTGCTGTCGGGGCCGCTGGGAGGCGTCCGCCGTCAGGGCCTGGCGGTGCTGTGGTGCGTGGTGGCGTGGGGGATCGCCGTCGCAGGGTTCGGCGCCGTCGTCGTCATGGCAGGGCGTACAAACGCCGCGGCCGCCGGAGACGTGAGCGGATGGCTCCTGCCCGCGGCTCTCTGCCTCGCCGCTGCTGGTGCGGCCGATACAGTGAGTGGCGTCTTCCGCAACACCATCCTGCAGTCGGCGACGCCGGACGCCATGCGCGGTCGGCTGCAGGGAATCTTCATAGTGGTGGTGGCCGGCGGCCCGCGGCTCGGCGATGCCGTCGCCGGCGGTGGCGGCCAATGGCTGGGCGAAGGTTTTGCCGCGCTCGCCGGCGGTGTCGCCTGTGTGTGCGCCGTCGGGCTGCTGCACAGGTTCCAGCCGCGGTTCTCCCGCTACAACGACAGGCACCCCGAGCCCTAGGGGCTGCCGTGAGGAGGCTGGGAGCCTGCCGGGAGCCGGGGTGGGAGCCCGCCGGGAGGCGCCCCCGCCGCCGCCTCCTGCCGTTCGGGTCCGTCCAAACCGGGCCGCGGAACATGGCGCCGGACTCCGGCGTTGGAATAAGTGAGCGGTGGATACACTGACATACGGAGCTCCGCGCCTGGACCGGCACGGAGCGGATCGGCGCGGGAGAGGACTCATACGCGGTGCACAACCACTTCAATGGACTGAAAACGGCCGGCCTGCTCGGCGGACTCTTCGCCCTCCTGCTGGCAATCGGCGCGCTGTTGGCCAGCGGGACCGGCAGCGCCAACTGGATCTGGATCATGGCCCTGATCGGCGTGGGCACAACCGCCTACAGCTACTGGAACAGCGACAAGCTCGCCATCCGCAGCATGCAGGCCTACCCCGTGACCGAAGCCGACCAGCCGGGCATGTACCGGATCGTTCGTGAACTGTCCGCGCGGGCCAACCAGCCGATGCCCCGGCTCTACGTGTCCCCGACGATGGCCCCCAACGCCTTCGCCACCGGCCGCAATCCCCAGAACTCGGCCGTCTGCTGCACCGAGGGCATCCTGCGCCTGCTGGATGAGCGCGAACTGCGCGGTGTGCTGGGCCACGAACTGATGCACGTCTACAACCGCGACATCCTGACCTCCTCCGTCGCCGCCGCGGTGGCGGGCGTGATCACCTCGGTCGCGCAGTTCCTGCTGTTCTTTGGCGGCCGCGACCGCAACGCCAACCCGCTTGCGTTGATCGCCATGTCGCTGCTGGCCCCGATTGCGGCCATGTTGATCCAGATGGCAGTCAGCCGCACCCGCGAATACGACGCGGACGAGGACGGCGCCTCGCTGACCAACGATCCGCTGGCCCTGGCGTCGGCGCTTCGCAAACTGCAGTACGGCACGCAGCAGGCGCCGCTGCCGCAGGACCAGAAGCTGGTCAACACCAGCCACCTCATGATTGCCAACCCGTTCAAGGGCGGCGGCGCGAAGAAGCTGTTCAGCACCCACCCTCCGATGGACGACCGTGTGGCGCGGCTGGAACGGATGGCCGGACGCCCGCTGGGCTACTGAGGCCGGCATGCGGCTGCTGCTGATCCGGCACGGGCAGACCCACTCCAACGTCCGCGGGCTGCTGGACACGGGTGCCCCCGGGGCTGAGCTGACCGACCTGGGACACGCACAGGCACGGGCGCTGCCGAAGGCCCTCGACGGCGAGCCGATCGACGCCCTGCTCGCATCCACCCTCGTGCGCACGCAGCTCACGGCGTCCCCGCTGGCTGCCGCCCGAAAGCTTGAGACGGACGTGCGCGACGGGCTGCGCGAGATCTCGGCCGGCGAGCTGGAAATGCGCGGCGACCGGGATTCCATCATTGCCTACATGACCACGGTCTTCGCCTGGGCGGCGGGAGACCTGGAGCGCCGGATGCCCGGCGGCCCGGACGGCCACGAAACCTTCGGGCGCTTCGATGCCGTTATCGAAGAAGCCCGAACCTCCGGCATCGGCACCCTGGCGGTGGTCAGCCACGGCGCCATGATCCGCAGCTGGGCCGGCGCGCGCGCGTTCAACCTGACGGTCCCCTTCGTGGCCCGGAACCAGTTGAGCAACACCGGGGTGGTCGTGCTCGACGGCGGTCCCGACGGTTGGGAGGCGCTCACCTGGATGGGCCAGGCCGTTGGCGGACCCGAACTGGCCGACCCGCTCACCGACGGTCCCACCGCCGATCCGATCAGCCCCGGGAGCGTCCCCTCCGACTCCCGGGACTGACGAGCAAAAAACCGCGAGGACCCGCAGCGGCCGACCGCCCATGTCACACATGTGCCCGCGGCGGTGTCCTATCTCTGTAACCACACAACAGAGGGAGTTCGCGGTGACCGCACAGCATCGGATCGTCATCATTGGGGCGGGCTACGCCGGAGTCATGGCCGCAAACCGGCTGGCCGGCAGCAAGGAGCTGACGGGCAGGATCGGCGTGAGCGTCCTCAACCCTTCGGCCGGCTTCGTGGAGCGGATACGGCTGCACGAGGTCGCGGCGGGCGGCCGGGAATCGGCCTCCGTTCCCATGGAATCGCTGCTGCACCCGGATGCCACCCTGGTGGTCGGCCGGGCTTCCCGGATCGATCCTCGGATGCGCACCGTCCACTTCGACGACGGCCGGCCCGCGCTGGACTATGACTTCCTGGTCTACGCTCCCGGCAGCACCAGCCAGCCCGCACCTTCGGGATCCGGCGGCTACACGCTGCAGGACGCCCGGTCCGCCGAGCGGCTGCGGCGCGCATTGAAGCAGCTGGCTCCGGGCGCCGTCGTCACCGTTATCGGCGGTGGCCTGACCGGCATCGAGGCAGCTGCCGAAATTGCCGCGGCACTTCCGCGGTTGAAGGTGCGGCTGGTCTCGCGCGGGCAGGTCGGGGCGGACCTGTCCGACGGCGGCCGCCGGGCCTTGCTGGCACAGCTGGCGGACATCGGCGTCGAGGTCATGGACGGCACCGGCGTGGACCGGGTGGACGGGCAGCGCTTGATGCTCTCGGACGGCACAGCCTTGGTTTCGGACTGCACCGTTTGGGCTGCCGGTTTCACGGCTTCCACCCTCGCAGAAGCCAGCGGCCTGGCCACCGATGCCCACGGCAGGCTGCTCGTAGACTCGACGCTGTCCTGCCCCGGCTATCCGGAGATTGTCGGTGCCGGAGACGCCGTTCGCGCGCAGGCCACGGTTGCCTCGCACCTGCGGATGGGGTGTGCGGTAGCCCTGCCGATGGGCGCCCATGCCGCTGAGAACGTGATCGCCCAAATCCGGCAGCGGGCCCCTCAGGAGTTGTCCGTCGGGTTTTTGGTGCGTTGCATCAGTCTGGGCCGGCGGTCCGGGCTGGTCCAGCCGGTGCATGCGGACGACACCCCGCGACGTTTTGCCCTGAGCCGCAGGGGAGGGGCGTTCGTCAAGGAACAAGTGTGCCGCATGACGCTGTCGTGGATCCGGGGCGAACTGCGACGCAGCGGTTCATACAGCTGGCCCCGCGGCCCGCGCAGGGCCGCGGCACAGTAACGGCTGCACCGTCCGAACGGGGTTTCAAGGGGAGGGCGCGCTACTCGGTATTCCGGCGCTTTACCGGTGCGTGCGGGGGCAATTACCTGCTCTGCGCGGGGCAATTACCGGTTTGTCTTCAGCACACCACTCGAACTCCTCGGATCCGCCTCGATTTCGTTGCCCGCGGTTTAGTCGGCCTGTTAGTGTCACCGGATCCGCGCCGGCGCGGGGTTCGTTTGGGGGAAGAGAGTTCATCATGCGTTTTTCGTCATTGGTGGCCGCGACGGCGTTGGGGCTCGTCGTCGCATTGGCACCAGCCGGTCCGGCGCTCGCCGGTCCCGCCGAACGGCAGGCCAACTGCGCAGCGCTGGGCGGAACGCTCAGCGGCAACGGCAATAATCAGATCTGCACTGTGACAACTGTCGTCGTCGGCCCTGATGTTCCATCAGGAACCCCGACCACCACGTTCAGCGCGGACCGCCCCGTGGGCGATCCGGTCACCGTGGACACGTCGCTTCCAGCCCGCCAGCCGGATCCCACGGTGACAACCGAGGAACGCAATGTCGGCGATGCGACTGTCGTAAGGACCGAGCGCGCCGGCACCCCGGTGGTGACCGAGGAAGAGCGCAATGCCGGCGAGGCTGTCAGCGAGGATGTCGTCGTTCCCGGCACGCCAACGTCGACAACCCGGACGGAGCGGGGCACGCCGACGAGCACCGAGACGCCCACGACCACCAACTGCCGCAGGGTAAACAACGAGCGGGCAGCAAAGCCCGTGGAGCGATGCGAGCGGGCCGTCCTGACCACGACGACGACGCCCACAACGATCGTCACCACGACGACCACCCCGCAGGAACGGGTCACCACGACGACCCAGCCGCGGGAAACGCTGATCACCACGACGACGCCGTTCACCGAGGTCTTCACCAGCACCCAGCAGCGTGAAATGTGCACCACGACGACCTACCAGACGGTGATCGCCACGGCGACGACGCAGCAGACGGAGCGCACGGCGACCACCTCGCAGCCGACTACGCGGACGACCACCACGACGACCACCACGTTCAACTTCCCCCGCGGCACCGACGTTCCCACCCCTACAGGCGCACCGGTGGTGACGCAGTCAACGGCTCCGGGGACTCCGGTGGTGACCGAAGCAGTGGTTCCAGGCACGCCGATCGTGACGACCGGGACCCGGCCCGGCGATGAGGAATCGGACACCGAGTGCGCGCCGATCGCCCCGGTGGTAACGGTCACCGAAGGTGAAACGCGGCAGGAAGTCACGACGGCGACCGTGCCCGCAGAGCCGATTGTCACGGTGGCCCGTGAGGACATCGAGCCGCTTGTCGTCGAGACCGAAGCCCCGGGAGCGCCGATCGTGACGACCGACGTCCGAAGCACTGGGCAGACCTGCTACAACAACCCCTCTAACGCAGAGCAGCGGGGCAACCGCTGCTCAGCGTAGCCCCGGACCGGCTTCACTGACGCTGCCGCCTTCCCTCCGGGAGGGCGGCAGTCGTCATGCGGTGGTGCCGAAGCCGGACGGCTACTTTAGGCGGCTAGAGTCCGTGCACCAGGAGGTTCCGGTGCGGTTGCAGCCAGCCCTTGGCCAGCGCTGTTTTCGCGTCATATCCATCGGCGATCAGCTTGGCCTTGATTCCGGAGGCTTCGAGTCCAAGTAGGCCCGTATTCTCGAGTCGGCCGCACCCGGCGGCGTGAACACCGAATGCCGGGTTATCCATGATTAAGCACATTTCGCGGGGGTCGGGGGTGTCCATCAAGGCGGCGTAGAACGCGTAGCCGTCCTTTTCCGTCAGGAAACGTACGCTGTCCGGGACTACGCCCAAATGTTCCAAGCGCTCCGCCGGTATGTCGTCCTCGGTACTGGACGGGGCTGACAGTGCCGACACCCGGGGAGCCTGGTGGCTGGTGCAGCCTGCCAGCGCCAGCAGTACCGCGGCTGCAGCGCTCAGTTTGGTCAGCGTGTGCATCGTCTCCCCGTCTCTGCCGTAACAACGTTTGCCTCACGCTAGCCGGGAAACGATAAGCATAGGAGGAAATGAACATTGCGAAGCAGTAACTAAAGCTAACAACACAAACCGGATTTCACCGGTGTCGGGAGCCTCATGCCAAGGAAGGAACAATGGGCGGAATTGAGGAACTTATGGCTGAGTCCAACGACCGTTGGACTCGGGCGGCCAAGAGAGCCCAGGGGTTGGCGGACAACGGACTGGGCGCCGCCGTGAAGGTCTACTACACGCGATTCTGGCTAATGGGCTTGATCGTCCTGGTCGCGGTTGGTTCCGTGGCGGCGGCTCTGGCATTTGGGGCTTCTTATAGCGACTGGCCATCGTACCTAACGTTTGGCTTCATGCTCGCGGGGCTAGGCACCTTGATCGGAGGTCTGATCTTCAACTCAAAGAAGGTCGTACCGGCAGCCGAATATGGAAACGTCGACGTGACCCTTTCGCTGACGAGCGAGGAACGAAAGCAAGTCCGCCGGCAGGTAGCAGGAAAGGCGGCAGTCGTTCCGGAGCATCTCACGGTAACGCGCGGCGCGGCTGTGCAGATGCGAAAGGCTCTTGCGACGCAGCTGTTGATAATGCCGTTCTACCCTTTGGTTTTTATTGCTCAAGCTATCAACGATGCCGGACGGAATGATCCATTCGGCTGGCTCTTTGCAGGCATGGTATTCCTCTTGCTGATCGGGAGCCTATTTCTCATAAGAGATTTCCGCCGCTCGGGTCAATTCCTCGCACGCACTGCTGATCAGCCTTGGGGGGTGCGATAGCGGGAACCTCATACGGCTCTTGCCTAACCAATTCGAGGACGTGGGCATAGTTTTGTTCGAGGTGGACTCCGGAAGGGTCTCCAGCTTCCGCGCATCAGGAAGCCTGAGGCTGCCATGGCCATTCCGTCAACAGGGGAAGTCGCTGCGGTGCGGGTGGCGGCAGGGCCGATGATAAGACAAGGACCGCAGCCGCTGGTGTTATGGCTGCGGTCCTTGGCACTCCTACGGACCCTCTGCGGACTAACGACTAGTAATCATGCTCTGACTAAGCGTTATGTCCCGGGCTACCGGTAGTTGATGAACTGCAGGTCGACGTCCAGGTCGGAGCCCTTGAGCAGCGAAATGACTTCCTGCAGGTCGTCCCGGGACTTCGAGGTGACGCGGAGTTCGTCACCTTGGATCTGGGCCTTCACTCCCTTGGGGCCTTCGTCGCGGATGATTTTCGAGATCTTCTTGGCCTGGTCCTGGGCGATGCCCTCCTTGACGCCGGCCTCGATCCGGTACTCCTTGCCCGAAGCGAACGGCTCGCCGGCGTCCAGCGACTTCAACGAAATGCCGCGCTTGACCAGCTTCGACTGAAGCACGTCCAGAACAGCCTTGACCCGTTCCTCGGAGTTGGCCTTCATCAGGATTTTCTCGCCACTGAAATCAACCTCGGCGCCGACTCCCTTGAAGTCATAGCGCTGTGCGATTTCCTTCTGCGCCTGGTTCAACGCGTTGGCGACTTCCTGCTTGTCCACCTTGCTGACGATGTCGAACGAAGAATCGCTGGCCATGGTTCCTCCTGGGTCGGGGCGTATGTGTCTTGGCACCAGCCTACTGAATCGCACCCGAACGCGCGGCTTTCCCAGCTGGGACGCAGGTTCCGTCCATCGTTCCTTCATCCCGATCCGCGAGAATCACAAAGCCGTATCAATCACCAATCTTCAGGAGAAGCACGCATGGGAGCACGCCCGCGGTACATAGTCACGTCGATGAGGGTTGCCGCGGGTTCGGTCCTGACCGTAACGGCCGTCGCCACCGTGGTTGTGATGGGCTCCGCGCCGGCCTCGGCGGGCACTGCCTCCCTGGCGTCCGTCCAGGCGCCCGCCGCGGCGGCCGGCGCGGCTTCTTTGCTCCGTCGGGACACCCAAGAGCTGGGGCGCGAACTTCGGCAAGACGTCACGAGCGGAACCCTCTTCGAGGGCGCCGGCGG
This sequence comes from Arthrobacter sp. Y3221048, assembly GCF_059092685.1. Lineage (NCBI taxonomy): Bacteria > Bacillati > Actinomycetota > Actinomycetes > Micrococcales > Micrococcaceae > Arthrobacter > Arthrobacter sp. Y3221048. The sequence continues at coordinate 457,383 of NZ_JBNHHX010000002.1, forward strand.
CTATGGCCCCACCGGCGGTGGCGGGTCGGCAGGCTTGGGCGGACCCTCCGGCGCCGCGGGCGAGGCGTCCGGTTCCGGGCGGGCCGCCCGGTTGGACGGCATCCGCCGCGAGATGGATCAGGCGGTACGGCTGCAGTTGGTCACCGCGGAGCAGGCAGAGCGGTTCGTCGGGCAGATGCAGGAGCGGATTTCCCGGGGTTTGTAGGCCCTGCGGGGCCCGATTCGATTCTTGGGCCGATCTTTGTGTAAAGTTGTCTTGCTTCCTCACGGGGAAGCGGTCTTCTTCTGAAGAAGGCGTTCGGCAGATTACCCGAGCGGCCAAAGGGGGCTGACTGTAAATCAGCTGGCATTGCCTACGGGGGTTCGAATCCCTCATCTGCCACCGAACGGGAAACCCCGTCTGACCAGGTGAATTACTGGTGGGACGGGGTTTTTCCATACCTGCCGGCCATGCCGGCCGCCGCTGGTTCACTCCCCGGCACAGGGTCGGGGACCGGCGTCGATAGACTTGACCGCGGATGTGACCGGCGGCGACCAGCTGCCACGACGAGGAGTTCTCTTGCGACAATTCACCGCCCGCTTCGCGACGCCGGAGGAAATCGAGGCATGGGACAGCCATATCACGGCCAATCCCAACGGCGGCAACATGCTGCAAGCCAAGGCCTACGCCCTGGTCAAGGCGGACCACGGGTGGAAGCCGCTGTACCTCGCGTATGAGACAGAGGACTACACCAGCTACAACCTGGTGCTGGAAAAGCAGGTCCCGCTGCTGGGCAAATACTGGTACATGATCAAGGGCCCGGACGTTGCCTCGCCCGAGGACCTGCCCGGCATCTTCGAGGCCAACCGTAACTTCTGCCGGGAGCATGCACGCGGCGTCTTCGCGATCCGGATCGAGCCGGACGTCGAGGCTACCGACGGCACGCGCGCGCTGCTGGCGGGCGAAGGCCTGGTCAAAATGCCAGACCTGCAGCCGAACGACCACACCGCGATCGTCGACATCTCCCCGGAGCCGGACGTCGTCCTCAAGAGCTTCTCGTCGCGCGGGCGCAACGCCGTACGCCGCGCCATCCGCGAGGGCGCCGAAGTGGTGACGGCCGAACCGACGGAAGAGAACTTCAGGGCGATGTTCAACCTGATGGGGCAGGTGCAGCAGGGCCAGAAGAACGTACAGGTCCGCTCCTTTGAGTACTTCAAGGCGTTCTGGGGCAACTTCATTGCCGCGGGGCAGGGCCGGCTGCTGTTCACCTACGAAGACGGCAAGCCGTCGGTGGGCGCTTTCGTGGTCAACTACGGACGCAAGGGCACCTACAAAGACGGCGGATCGCTGCCGCGCCGCAAGCAGTACGGGGACTCCCACCTGATTCAGTGGACGGCCATGAACCAGCTCAAGGAGCTGGGCATTACTACTTACGACCTGTGCGGAACTCCGCCGTCGTCCGAACTCAAAAACACCGAACACGAGTACTACGGGCTGGGCCTGTTCAAGACCAGCTTCACCAAGACCATCACCGATTTCGTCGGCTGCTATGACCAGGTGATCTCCCCGTTGAAGTACAAGCTGTGGTCCGCTGCCGGAGAGAAGATTGCCCGCGGCCTCTACGTGCGCCGCCGCCACCAGCCCTTCTACTGAGCGGCGCCGTCGGCCTCGGCGGATGCCCCGGGCATAGGCCCGGGCAGCCCGTGCTCAGGCCGCTTCGGCCAGCGGCAGCGGGTGGATGTCCCAGAGGAAGCAGTACGTTTTCCGGCCGGAATTGTGCATGACGTTGTAGTACAGCCACTGCCAGGCCGTTGCGTCGTTATGGTCCGCCGGAGCGGGCGGGCAGTCGGCCGGCGTGTACCACTTTCCATCGCTCCAGATGCAGTGCAGGTCGCCCACATAGGTGGCCGCCGGGCCGGCGCCGGGCCTGCCGTGCGGCAGACCGATCCTGTCCTTCAGCGAGGCGCCCTCACCCACGGCGTACAGCTCGTTCCGTGACGGGTCATGGGCAAACGGCAGATGCTCCTGAAGCTCGTCCATCACGGCGATGCTCTTGGAAATGGCGGCGTCCAGTTCCAGTCCGTCGGTGACAATCAGCACGGTGCAGCGGTTCATGGCATTTCCTCCGGTCGCAGTCTCTGGTGGGATCGACCTTAGGGATCCGGCCACCGCAGCCGGTAGCCCCGGCAGCGGATTGTGGATAACGGTCCGGGCGGAAGCTCATGCGCTGAGCGAACAGGGGCGACAGGCCGCAACCTGGCGCGTTAGCGTGGAGGTATGGCAACCATCGATCTCACCGAGGCCCAGTTTCCGCAAACCATCGAAGAAAACGACATTGTGTTCGTTGACTTCTGGGCCGACTGGTGCGGCCCGTGCAAGCAGTTTGCCCCCGTCTACGATGCCGCGTCCGAGGAACACGGCGACATCGTCTTCGCCAAGGTGGACACCGAAGCCGAGCAGGGCCTGGCCGCCGCGGCCGGCATCACCTCGATTCCGACCCTCATGGCATTCCGCGAAAAGGTGCTGGTGTTCTCCCAGCCCGGCGCCCTGAACTCCAGCCAGTTCGGGCAGTTGGTGGACGCAGTCAAGGGCCTGGACATGCAGGAAGTCCACGCCCAGGTGGCTGCCCAGCAGCAGGCGGCGCAGGACGGCCAGGCTTCCGAATAACCGCACGGCGGTCAGGACTCCTGGGGGAGCGGGGCGCATGCCCTGCTCCCTCGGTCTTTAAGCTGAAAGTCGCTTTTCGGCGTTAGTGCCGGCGGTGGTCCTGCGGCGCCAGCCGCGGTCCGAACGCGGGCTTGCGGAAACCGCTCAGCACCAGCATCCGCACCACCCGCTGGCGGTGGCCCCTCCACGGTTCCAGGAGCTCGAGCATGCCGGCGTCGTCCGTCTTGCGGCCGGTGAGGGCGTAGCCGACGAACGCAGGCAGATGGAAGTCGCCCACCGACACCGAGTCCGGGTCCCCGTGCGTGCGCTGCGCGGTCTCGGCCGCGGTCCACGGGCCAATCCCCGGAACGGTGCACAGCCGGCCGGCCAGTTCTTCGCCGGCCGGCAACGACGCCAGCCGTTCCAGGGCACCGGCCGAGGAACAGGCCCGCATGATGGTGGCCGAGCGCTTCGAGTCCACCCCCGCCCGGTGCCAGTCCCAGGACGGGATGCGCCGCCACCCCTGCGCCGTCGGCGGGACCATGAGCCCGCTCGGTGCGGGCCCCGGGGCCGGCGTCCCGTGCCGGCGGACGAGGTATTTGTAGGAGTAGCGCGCCTCGATCGTGGTGATCTTCTGCTCCAGGATCACCGGCACCAGCGCATCAATCATCCGCCCGGTTGCCGGCAGCCGCAGCCCGGGATGCCGCCGGCGCGGCTCACGCACCAGGCGGGGCAGGCCCGCGTGGAAATCCGGGGTGTCAAACCCCGACCAGTCATCGTCCGCCCCCAGCAGCGCGGGGAGCCCGGCGAGTGCTTCCTCGGCACCCGGCCCCCACGCCTGTCCCATGACGACGGCGGTGCCCCGGCTGCCGTCGTGCCCTCCCGCACCGTGGGTGAGGCGCAGGGTAGCCGCGCCGGCGGAGGTGTTCAGCGTCAGCCAGGCACCGGCGTCGTCAATCCGGGCGGTGGGATCCTGCGTGCCGCGGGACAGGATGGACAGCGTTCCGCGCAGGTCATACGGCTCCGGAAACTCCACCAGTGCAGTGAGCCCGGTGCCGGGCGCGGTGGCGGTGGACAGCATGGATTAATCGTCCCACGCGCTCCGGACAGTTCCTTCCCCCTGGACCGGTTCATGCAAGGCGCGCGTCGCTCAGGCGCGGGCCACGGCAGCCGCACGCGGGCCCGGGCATGAACCCGTCTTACGCCGGATGTGCCCCCGGATACGCTGGCGGGTAGATTTGGGCCCATGAAATATGCCAATTCTGTTCTGGACCTGATCGGCAACACCCCGTTGGTCAAGCTGAACAAAGTGACCGAAGGTCTTGCCGCCACCGTTCTGGCGAAGGTGGAGTATTTCAACCCGGGCGGTTCGATCAAGGACCGCATCGCGGTGAAGATGATCGAAGAAGCCGAGAAGGACGGGCGGCTGAAGCCCGGCGGCACGGTCATCGAACCCACCAGCGGCAACACCGGGGTGGGTTTGGCCCTGGTGGCCCAGCAGAAGGGCTACAAGTCCATCTTCGTGACCCCGGACAAGGTGGGCCTGGAAAAGCGCGACGTGCTCAAGGCCTACGGCGCGGACGTCGTCGTCACCCCGACCTCCGTGGCCCCGGACAGCCCGGAGTCCTACTACGGCGTCTCCGACCGGCTGGTGACCGAGGTGGACGGCGGCTTCAAGCCGGACCAGTTCAACAACCCGGCGGCGCCGGCCAGCCATTACGAGTCGACCGGCCCGGAGATCTGGCGCGACACGGACGGCCGGGTCACCCATGTGGTGATCGGCGCCGGCACCGGCGGAACCATCACGGGAACCGGCCGCTACCTGAAGGAAATTTCCGCCGACCGCCCCGGCGGTCCCGTGAAAATCATCGGCGCCGACCCTGAGGGCTCGGTCTATTCCGGTGGCAGCGGACGGCCGTACTTCGTCGAGGGCGTCGGCGAGGACATGTGGCCGGACAACTACGACAAGTCGGTTCCGGACGAGGTGCTGGCCGTCAACGACGCCGAGGCATTCGCGATGACCCGGCGGCTGGCCCAGGAGGAGGGACTGCTGGTCGGCGGTTCCTCCGGCATGGCCGTGGTGGCCGCGCTGAAGGTGGCCGAAGGGCTGGGGCCGGACGACATCGTGGTCGTGATCCTGCCCGACTCCGGCCGCGGCTACCTGGGCAAGATCTTCAACGACGACTGGATGAAGTCCTACGGCTTTATCGCCGGCGCGGACGAAGCGACCGTGGGCGAGGTACTGCGGGGCAAGAGCGGCGTGCTGCCGGACCTGGTCCACACCCATCCCTACGAGACGGTGCGCGACGTCATCGGGATCATGAACGAGTTCGGCGTCTCGACCCTGCCCGTGCTCTCCCAGGAGCCGCCGGTGGTCATGGGCGAGGTGGTCGGAGCCGTGAACGAACGCGAACTGACGGCCAAGCTGTTCAAGAACGAGGCGAAGCTGACAGACAAGGTCGGCGACCACCTGGGTGCGGCGATGCCGCTGGTCGGTGCGCTGGAGCCGGTTTCTGCCGCCCGCGAGAAGCTGCAGGCGGTCGACGGCGTGCTGGTGACGCTGGCCGGTGCCCCGGTGGGCGTGCTGACCCGCCACGACCTGCTGTCCTACCTGACGAGCTGAAGGAGAGAAGAATGAGCGCAGAGAACAACCAGGGGTTTAACACCCGCGCCGTGCATGCCGGCCAGATGCCGGACCAGGCCACCGGCGCGGTGGTGCCCGCGATCTACCAGTCTTCGACCTACGCCCAGGACGGCATCGGCGGGCTGCGGAACGGCTACGAGTACGGCCGCGGCACCAACCCGACCCGGGACTCGCTGCAGGTGCAGTTGGCGGCGGTGGAAGGCGGCAAGCACGCCTTCTCCTTCGCCTCCGGGCTGGCCGCCGAGGATGCGCTGATTCGTGCCCTGCTCTCCCCGGGCGACCACATCGTGCTGGGCAACGACGCCTATGGCGGGACCTACCGGCTGATCAGCCGCGTGCTCGGTGCCTGGGGGATCGGCCACACCGTGGTGGACATGTCCGACGAGTCGGCCGTGGCCGCCGCGGTCAGCGAGCACAAGGCCCGGTTCCTCTGGGTGGAAACCCCCTCCAACCCGATGATGAAGGTCACCGACATTGCCGCGCTGGCCGAGCTGGCCCACGCCGCCGGCGCGCTGCTGGTCGTGGACAACACCTTCGCCTCTCCGTACCTGCAGAACCCGCTGGCCTTCGGCGCCGACGTCGTGGTGCATTCGACCACCAAGTACATCGGCGGACATTCGGACGTGATCGGGGGCGCCGTGGTGCTCAACGACGACGCGCTCGCCGAGAAGGTCGGTTTCGTGCAGTTCGCGGTGGGTGCGGTCTCCGCCCCGCTGGACGCTTTCCTGACCACCCGCGGCCTGAAGACGCTGGGCGTGCGGATGGACCGGCACTCGGCCAATGCCCAGGCCGTGGCCGAATGGCTGCAGGGCAGGGCCGAAGTCGAGGCCGTCTACTACCCGGGCCTGCCCGAGCACCCCGGCCACGAGCTGGCCAAGAAACAGATGCGCGGCTTCGGCGGCATGGTCTCCGTTTCGTTCACAGGCGGCGAGGCGGCGGCCCGCAAGGTGGCCGAGTCCACCGAGGTGTTCACGCTGGCGGAATCGCTCGGCGGCATCGAGTCGCTGGTCAACTACCCGTCGGAGATGACCCATGCCTCGGTGAAAGGCACCGAATTGGCGGTGCCGGAGAACCTGATCCGGCTGTCGGTGGGCATCGAGGACATCGACGACTTGATCGCGGACCTGGAAAAGGCGTTCGGCCAGCTCTAGGCGCGCAAGAGGCGGCGGTACCGGCAGGCCGGGCCGCCGCCTCTGGCGCGTCCGGGGCCGGAAGAGAATACTGTGTCCATGGATGCGAACAAGCAGTACCCTCCGGCCAGCGTTGTCGCCGGTCTGCAGTCGCGCAGGGCGCACGAACTGATCGAGTTCCTGACCGAAACCATGGGATTCACCGAGCACGCACGGTTCGAGGAACACGGCCTGGTGGTGCACGCCGAGCTGCTCTGGCCCGAAGGCGGCATGGTGATGGTTTCCAGCCACGCGGAGGGGACCCTGTGGGCCAGGGAACCCGGCTCGGCCCAGCTTAACGTCTACACCCGGGACCCGGACGGCGCGTACGCGCGCATGAAGGCAGCCGGGGCGTCGATCATCCGGGACCTGCAGGACACCGACTACGGCGACCGCGGCTTCGGCATCAACGACCCGGACGGAAATCTCTGGGCCATCGGAAAATACCGCGGCCAACCGCTGCCGGCCGACGGGGCCAAGGAACAGGACATCAGCTACGAGGGGCACGCCTGAGCAAGTATCCGGCCGAACATATGATTGCCCCATGAATTCCGGATCCCTGCTGGCCCTCTGTCGGCTGCACGCCCTGAAGCCCGATGCCAGCAAGGTGGGAATCACCGGGATCGATAAGCGCCCGGTGGACGAACGGGTGCCGGTCCACCCGACGGGGCTGCGCGCCGATGTCCAGGCGGACCGCAAAAACCACGGCGGAGAGCTCAAGGCCCTCTACGCCTATGCCCAGGAAGATGCCGACGCGTGGTCGGCCGAGCTCGGGCGCGACATCCCGCCGGGGCTGTTCGGCGAAAACCTGCGGACCACGGGCCTGGAAGTCAGCGGCGCGCTGGTGGGGGAGCGGTGGCAGGTCGGCCCCGACGTCGTCGTCGAAGTGACGATGCCGCGGATACCCTGCGCCACCTTCGCCCGCCACATGGGCGAGCCCCAGTGGGTCAAGCGCTTCCGGCGCAAGGGGCTGCCCGGTGCCTATCTCAAGGTCGTCACCCCCGGCTCCCTCGCCGCCGGTGACAGCATCCGCGTCCTTTTCCGCCCCGCGCACGGCGTCAGCGTGGCGGCATCATCGCTGGGGCTCAGCCCTGAGCAGGCGCAGGCGCTGCGGGCTTCCGAGGCAACCGGCGAGATTTCGCTGCACGGCAACGTCGGCAAAGCAGTCCGGAGGGTGCTGGACCGGGGCCGCGTCCACGCCTGAGGACAGCGACTGTACCCCTCGCGGCCGGGGTTGTCCGCCGAACCATCGCACCGTAGGCTTTATGCAACTTGTTGTGCAAAGGAGTGCATCGTGGCCGTGGCCTACCCGAAGTTGTTTGAACCGCTGGACCTCGGCTTCACGGTCCTGCCCAACCGGGTGCTGATGGGGTCCATGCACGTTGGGCTCGAGGAACTGCCCGGCGGCTTCGAGCGCATGGCGGCCTTCTACGCCGAACGCGCGCGCGGCGGCGTCGGGCTGATCGTGACCGGCGGCTTCGCCCCCAACGCCGACGGCAGGCTGCAGCCCGGCGGTGCCATGATGACGACGGCGGAGGACGCCGCCCGCCACACGATCATCACCGGCGCGGTCCATGCCGCGGGAGGGCGGATTGCGCTTCAATTGCTGCACGCCGGACGTTACGCCGCGCATCCCGCACCGGTAGCGCCCAGCCCGCTGCAGGCTCCGATCAGCCCGTTTACGCCCCGCGGGCTCAGCGAGCCGGAGATCGGGCAAACCATCGAGGACTTCGCGAACGCGGCCGCGCTGGCCCGCGAAGCAGGCTACGACGGCGTGGAGATCATGGGGTCCGAGGGATACCTGATCAACGAGTTCATCGCCGCCCGCACCAACCAGCGGACCGACGGCTGGGGCGGCAGCTACCGCAACCGGATCCGCTTCCCGCTGGAGGTTGTCCGCCGGACCCGCGAGCGGGTGGGGGAGGATTTCATCATCATCTACCGCCTGTCCATGCTGGACCTGGTGGAAGGCGGGTCCAGCTTCGAGGAAGTCGCCGAACTGGCCCGCGGAGTCGAAGCCGCAGGGGCCACCATCATCAATACCGGCATCGGTTGGCACGAATCCCGGGTGCCCACCATCGCCACCTCGGTCCCACGTGCCGGTTTCTCCTGGGTCACCCGCCGGCTGATGGGCGCCGTCGGAATTCCGTTGGTAACCACCAACCGGATCAACAACCCGGATACCGCCGAACAGCTGCTGGCCGGCGGATACGCCGACATGGTGTCCATGGCCCGCCCGTTGCTCGCCGATCCGGCATTCGTGCTCAAGGCCTCGCGCGGACGGGCTGACGAGATCAATACCTGCATCGCCTGCAACCAGGCCTGCCTGGACCACACTTTCGTCGGCAAAACCACCTCCTGCCTGGTCAATCCGCAGGCCTGCCACGAGACAGAACTGCTGATCGCTCCCGCCCCCGAGCCCAAATCGCTGGCCGTGGTCGGGGCGGGGCCGGCGGGGCTGGCCTGTGCCGTCACCGCGGCCAGGCGCGGCCACCGGGTCACGCTCTTTGAAGCGGCGGACGGCATCGGCGGCCAGTTCAACCTGGCCAAGCAGATCCCGGGCAAGGAAGAGTTCCACGAGACCATCCGCTACTTCAGCCGCCAACTGGAGCTGCTCGGGGTCGAGGTGCGGCTGAACACCCGGGCCACGGCGGCCGCCCTGGCCGAGGGCGGGTTTGACGAGGTCGTCCTCGCCACCGGCGTGGTGCCCCGGCTTCCGGACCTGGACGGCGTGGACCACCCGAGCGTGCTCGGCTACCTGGACGTGCTGCGCGACCACCGGCAGCTGGGTGAAACTGTCGCAGTGCTGGGAGCCGGCGGCATCGGCTTCGACGTGAGCACGTACATCACCCAGGCCGGCCCCAGCGCCACCCTGGATCCGGACCGGTTCCGCGAGCACTGGGGAGTCGACGACGACCCGGAAGTGCGCGGCGGCCTGGCGGCGCCCCGGCCCGAACGCCCCGCCCGGAGCGTCTATCTGCTGCAGCGCAAGGAATTCAAGCTCGGAGCGGGACTGGGCAAGACGACCGGATGGATCCACCGGGCCGAGCTCAAGAGCCGCGGCGTGCAGATGATCCCTGCCGTTACCTACCGCAAGATCGACGACGACGGACTGCACCTGACCGTCGACGGCACCGACACGGTGCTCGCCGTCGACAACGTGGTGCTCTGCACCGGCCAGGAACCCCAGCGGGAGTTGCAGCAGGCGCTGGAAGCCGCGGGGCTGCCGGTCCACCTGGTCGGAGGCGCCGACGTGGCGGCCGAACTCGACGCCAAACGCGCCATCAACCAGGCGACCCGGCTGGCTGCGGCACTGTAACGGAACGAGCTGCCATGTCCTTGCCGCACGCCATCCTCACTGCCTTGCTGGAACGCCCCGGATCCGGGGCAGAACTGGCCCGCCGGTTCGACAAGTCGTTCGGTTTCTTCTGGCCGGCGACACACCAGCAGATTTACCGCGAGCTCGCCAAGCTGGAACAGCACGGCCTGGTCGAGTCGACCGGCCGCGACTCCAGCCGCGGGCGTGCCAAGGAGTACCAGGTCCTTGCCGTGGGCCGGGAGGAATTGCGGCGCTGGACCGACGAACAGCAGAACCCCCGCCCGGTCCGGGAGGAACTGATGATCCGCCTCCGCGCCTCCTCGGTGCTCGGAGACGTCCCGATCGCCGGCGAGATCGAGCGGCATCTGGGCCTGCACCGCACGCAGCTCGAGGCCTATCGCCAACTCGACCAGCGGGGCACCTGGACCGACGCCAACCGGCTGCAGCGGGCCGTGCTGCGGGCGGGCATCATGTTCGAGGAGGCCTGGATCGAGTGGGCCGAGCAGACCCTGCAAGGGGAGTAGGAACACGAACCGTCACACGGCGCCGGGCGCCGCTGTGCCAAAGGTCACCGCCCGTCGTCGTGCTCTCTGTCCTTGGCCAGCCGGAGCGTGCCGTACACTGGATACATCCCCCACTGTCGGTATTCCCTTAGTTCTGCGCGATAATGCCGTTTACGGTCTTGTCGAAGCGTCTGATTGTGTGTGGGCCCGCCTCTAAGCGGCGGGCAGTTTCATGTTTGGGAGCGCCGGCTAAAGAAAACGCCGCCAGGTCTCTCCGCAGCTTGCGGGTGGCCAGCGAAGCGGCGGAAAGCCCTGCCACGGGATTGGAATAGCGCCGGGCTTTGAGTCAGAGGACCGCGGACATTAATGTGCCGCGGCCACCGGTCCCCAGCTGAATACGAGGAACTGCCCCGTGTCCGAAAACACTGTTAATACCCTGCCCGAAAACACCGACGCCGCCCCGGCCGTCGAAGACGAGAACACCGTACTCTTTACCGACTTCGGCCTTGACGGCCGTGTCCTGGCAGCACTGACCGACGTCGGCTACGAGAAGCCGTCGCCCATCCAGGCCGCCACCATCCCCGTGCTGCTCGAAGGGCGCGACGTCGTCGGCCTGGCCCAGACCGGCACGGGCAAGACCGCGGCGTTTGCGGTTCCCGCCCTCTCCCGGATGGCCGAACTGCCGCCGACCAAGAACACCCAGATCCTGGTGCTGGCCCCCACCCGTGAACTGGCCCTGCAGGTGGCCGAGGCCTTCTCCTCCTATGCCGCACACATGGACGACTTCACCGTGCTGCCCGTCTACGGCGGCTCCGCGTACGGCCCCCAGCTGGCCGGCCTGCGCCGCGGCGCCCAAGTGGTTGTCGGTACCCCCGGCCGCGTGATCGACCACATCGAGAAGGGCTCGCTGGACCTGTCCGAACTCCAGTACCTGGTGCTGGACGAGGCCGACGAGATGCTGCGCATGGGCTTCGCCGAAGAGGTCGACCAGATCCTCTCCAAGACCCCGGAAAGCAAGCAGGTTGCCCTGTTCTCGGCGACCATGCCGACCGCCATCCGCCGGATCGCGAAGAAGTACCTGAAGGACCCGGCCGAGATCACGGTCAAGGCCAAGACCACCACGGGCACCAACACCCGCCAGCGCTACCTGCAGGTCATGGGCCCGCACAAGCTGGATGCCATGACCCGGATCCTGGAAGCCGAAGATTTCGACGGCGTCATCGCCTTCGTGCGCACCAAGATGGCTACCGAGGACCTCGCCGACAAGCTCAAGGCCCGCGGCTACCGGGCCGCCGCCATCAACGGCGACATCCCGCAGCAGCAGCGTGAGCGCACCGTCGAGGCCCTGCGCGACGGCAAGATCGACATCCTGGTCGCCACGGACGTTGCCGCCCGCGGGCTGGACGTCGAACGCATCACCCTCGTGGTCAACTACGACATCCCGCACGACACCGAGTCCTACGTGCACCGCATCGGCCGCACCGGCCGTGCGGGCCGCTCGGGCGACGCCATCCTGTTCATGACCCCGCGCGAGAAGTACCTGCTGCGGGCGATTGAGAAGGCCACCCGCCAGCCCGTCGAGCAGATGAACCTGCCCTCGGCCGAGACCATCAACAACCTGCGCATGAGCAAGTTCGCGGAACAGATCACCGAGACCCTGGCTTCCGAGGACGTCTCGATGTTCCGCGACCTGATCGCGAACTACGAGACCGAGCACGACGTGCCGGCCGCCGAAATTGCGGCCGCGCTGGCCGTCATGGCCCAGGGCGGACGTCCGCTGCTGGTCCAGGACCTGCCCGAAGCACCGAAGGGCCAGCGCGAGCGTGCCGGCGGCGGGCGCGACAGCATGAATTCGCGCGGCCCGTCCCGCACCCTGACCGAGGGCAACGCGACCTACCGGATCGCCGTGGGGCGCCGGAACCGCGTGATGCCCGGATCCATCGTCGGCGCCATCGCGAACGAGGGCGGCCTGTCCGCCGCGCAGATCGGCGGCATCGACATCCGCTCGGACCACTCGCTGGTTGAGCTGCCCGCGGACCTGAGCAAGGACCAGTTGCGCGCGCTGTCCAAGACCCGCATCGGCGGCGAGCTGATCCACCTGGAGCTGGATGGCGGCCGCAAGCCGCGCCGGGACCGCGACGACGTCGCCAGCGGACACCGCGGCGGCTTCCGCAGCGACCGGAGCGACCGGCCGTTCAAGAAGAAGTTCGACGGCGAGCGCCCCTACAAGAAGAAGTTTGAAGGGGACCGTCCGTACAAGAGCGACGGCGAACGCAGCTTCAGCGGCGACCGCAGCGACCGTGGATTCGGCGGGGAGCGCAGCGACCGTGGGTTTGGCGCCGCGCGCAAGCCGCGCCACACGCGCGACTGACCTGGGACCGGCTTCCAGCTAGTCATCCCCCTTCCGGGGCATCTGTCATGGACAGGTGCCCCGGAGGCATTTAACGGCCCCGCCCCTTCAAGCAGCGGGCCCGGACCCTTTCAACCAGTGGGCCGGGTGCCGGAGACCACCGTGGAGGCGTACTCCTCGGAACGGGCGATGGCCGGCACCAGTCCGCGTGCTTCGAAAACCCCGGCCGCTGCCTCCGCCTGCCGCTCGCTCGTTTCCACCAGGACGGATCCGCCCGGCGCGAGCCAGTCCGGTGCCCCCTCCGCGACCCGCCGCATGACCGCCAGGCCGTCGGAACCGCCGTCGAGCGCCCGCCATGCCTCATGGAGGCGGGCTTCGGGCGGCAGCAACGTGATCTCCTCCGTGGGCACGTAGGGGACGTTCGCGGTCAGCACGTCGACGCGGCCCCGCAAGGCCACGGGCAGCGCCGCGTACAGGTCGCCCGTGTGCACCTGTGCCGCCGGCAGGTTTGTCCGCGCGCACGCCACCGCCGCCGGATCCACATCTGCGGCGTGTAGTTCGGCGGGCCCGAGCAATCCACCCAGCGCCGCCCCCACGGCGCCCGAGCCACAGCACAAATCGACGACGACGCCGGTGGGCGCCGCGGCTAAAGCCGCAGCCTGCCGGACCAGGAACTCCGTCCTCCGCCGGGGGACGAAAACCCCGGGGGCCACGTAGATACGCAAGCCACAGAACCCGGCCCAACCCAGGACATGTTCCAGGGGCGCCCCGGCTTCCCGCTGTTCCACCCTGGCGGTAATGGCTTCCCGGGGACCGCCCTCGGCCAGCAGCAGGTCGGCCTCTTCCTCGGCAAAGACGCAGCCTGCGGCACGCAGCCGGGAGGCGATGTCGTCCCGGGCCAATGGCGGGGAAACCTGCACTGGGGGAAGTCCTTTCGAATGACGCCAGAGTACCCTCTCGTCCGCGTTCTCGTGGCCGCCTCGGTGTGATCTTGGCTGCAGTTTGTGCACCCGAAACGCCGCCGGAGACAAGCTGCCCGGCACGGTCCGCGGAGGAGACCGGCGTCGGGTGTGTGGCCTTCACCACGAGGCACGATTCCGATTTCATCCAGGGGCAAATTGCTGGTAATGTATTTCTCCGTTGCCCCCCTAGCTCAGTGGTAGAGCGCGTTCTTGGTAAGAACGAGGTCACCGGATCGATTCCGGTGGGGGGCTCTGAATGGCAAAGCCCGCGTCTGCGTCGCGAGACGCAGCGCGGGCGCTCCCATTCGTGGCGGTGTAGCTCAGCTGGTTAGAGCGCACGACTCATAATCGTGAGGTCCCCGGATCGAGTCCGGGCACCGCTACCAAGACCCTGAGGGGCCCGATCGGAACACCAGTTCCGGCCGGGCCCCTCGGCTGTTAAGACGCCCGCCGCTTACCCGAAACGCCGCCGGCGGCCGCAGCGGGTCAGGGGAGCTCTCACTTCCTTCACTAGAGTGGACGCCATGCCTGCCCTGTATCTCGCACACGGCATCGCCTGGACCTCCGCGGGCCCCCGGCTGCGCCTGGCAGCTCCGGACGGCACACCGGAAGACCTGCCCGTGACGCAGGGGTCGAGGCTGGGCTTCCGGGTGATGGACCCCCGGCGCTACTGCCTGGGCAGCCATCGGGTACTTTCTGCCGATGAGCGCACGCACGTGCCGTGCCGCCTGCAGGCTCCGGCGGAGCGGGGTCACCAATGTGTGAATTGCTTCCTCAACGACGACCTGCGCTTCATGCATGACAGCCACCGCAGCGGCCGGGCACCCGAGGGGCTGCTGGCCTACCTCGCCCAACCCCATTGGCTGTATGTGGCGACGTTCGCGAACGGCGCCAGCAAGGTGGGAACGGCGGCCCAGGTGCGGAAATCGTTACGGCTTGCTGAACAAGGCGCAGTGGTGGCCCGGTACGTCGCCCGGGCGCGCGACGGACGGGTGGTCCGGGTACTCGAGGACGCGGTCTCGGGAAATACCGCCCTGACGCAAGCCGTCCGCGGCGCCGCCAAGTTCGCCGGGCTGCTGACCCCGCTGCCGGTGGCCGAGGTGGACCGGCTCAACTCCGGCCACGCAGCGACGGTGCGCGAACTGCTGCCTGCCGTTCAGCTGGAGGGCTTCGACGTCGTCGACGAGCAATGGCAGGTTCCGGCGCTGGCGGCGCCGGTCTTGGCGCATGGCGTCAAAAGGGGCTACCCCGGCGGTTTTGCCTCGGGTGACCACGGGTTCATCGTGGAGGGCCTCCTGGGCAGTGTCGCGGCCGCGCGGCTTCAAGACGACGGGCCGCTCTTCCTGGTGGACCTGGGCGGGGTGAAGGGCCGCCGGATCGCAGTCGGCGACTATGTCTCCGAGCAGCCCCTCCTGCAGGAACAGTTGTTCTAGGCGAACGGGGCCAGGCGTTGCCCGCGCTTGGGCCCTGGGCCAGGGGCCCGGGCCTGGGCGCGCGCGGCTCCGCGGTTCGGCCGGTAGGGGGCGTGGCCGGTAACCTTGAGGTATGAATCCTTGGGACCTCGGCTCGCCGCTTTACCGCAAGCTGGTCATCTCTGCCATGGTGCTGATCGGCGTCGGGATCCTCCTGTCCGTCGTCGCCGCCTCGGCAAGCATCCAATGGCTGATCTGGACTGCACTGGCCGCCATCATCACGGGCCTGCTGACCCATCTGGCCGGGCTGCTGGTCCGGTTCCGTGACGCCCGGGCCCGGCAGGCAGCCGCCGGCCCACGGGGCACACCTCCAGCGAAGCGTCGATAGTCCCATCCACTCCATCTGAAGGAGATCCATGTCCGAGCATGCCGGGGTCAACCCCGACCTCGCCGGCCGCACCTACCCGGCCGGCCCCGCCTATACCGTAGGCCGCGAGAAGATCCGGGAGTTCGCTTCGGCGGTCAAGGCCACGCATCCAGCGCACTTCAACGTCGAAGCCGCACAGGAACTGGGCTACGGCGACCTGGTGGCTCCTCCCACCTTCGCGATCATCGTGGCCCAGCGCGCGGATGCCCGGCTGATCGAGGACCCTGACTCCGGCATCGATTTCTCCCGGGTGGTCCATGCGGACCAGCGGTTCGTGCACCACCGGCCGATCGTCGCCGGCGACGAACTGGTGGCCGAGCTGCACGTCGACCAGGTGCGCGCCATGGGCGGCGGGGCCATGATTACCACCCGTGCGGAAATCAGCACCCTCGCCGGCGAGAAAACGGCCACCACCACATCGTCGATCCTGGTGAGAGGGGAAGGCCAGTGAGCGTTGAACTGAACGAACTGACTGTTGGCCAGGACATCGGCTCGCGGAGCATTCAGGTTTCCCGCGCGGACCTCGTCAGGTACGCCGGAGCGTCCGGCGACTTCAATCCAATTCACTGGAACGGACGCTTCGCCGAGCAGGTGGGCCTCCCCGGCGTCATCGCCCACGGCATGTTCACCATGGGCGCCGCGGTGCAGCTGGTGACGGACTGGATCGGCAACCCGGCCGCCGTCGTCGACTACCAGACACGCTTCACCAAGCCGGTCCTCGTGGAGGACCTTGACGGACCCGGCGCCACGATCGAGGTCAGCGGTGCCATCGGGGCCGTCGACCAGGACAACGGCACGGCGCGCGTCGACCTGACCGTGACCGCTGCAGGCGTGAAAGTACTGGTCAAAGCCCAGGCGGTCGTCAGGATTTGGTAATCCACACCGCGCATACGGCGCATACCACCGCGCACACGGCGCTGGAGAGGCCCACACCGTGACCGAAACGATTCTTGCGCCGCTGACTACGGTCGGTGTGGGCGGACCCGCCCGGCGATTCATCGAGGCCGGCACAGAGTCCGAGATCATCGAGGCTATTCGCACCGCCGACGAGTCCGGAGACGACCTGCTCGTTATTGGCGGCGGATCCAATCTCGTGATTTCCGACGACGGTTACCCCGGCACCGTGGTGGGCATCGCCAACCGCGGCTACAGCGTCCGGGAGCATGATGGCGCCGTCGGACTGACGGTACAGGCGGGCCAGCCCTGGGACGAACTGGTAGCGCTGACGGTCGACAACGGATGGGCCGGGCTGGAAGCCCTCTCCGGCATCCCCGGGCTAACCGGGGCAACGCCGGTTCAGAACGTCGGCGCTTACGGGTCCGAGGTCTCGCAGACCATCGTTCGGGTCCGCACCTGGGATCGGAAGACTGGGTCTGTCCAGGAATTCGCGAACCGTGACCTCAAATTCGGCTACCGGGATTCGATCCTGAAACAGAGCACGTCCAATGGATCTCCGCGCTTCGTCGTGCTGGAAGTCGAGTTCCGCTTAGCCCTCAGCCGCCAGAGCCATCCCGTCCGTTACGCCGAGTTGGCACGCGTGCTTGGCGTTGATGTCGGAGGCGTGGCCAAAGCCGCCGACGTTCGCCGTGAGGTGCTTCGGCTCCGCGCTTCCAAGGGCATGGTCCACGATTTAGCCGACCGGGATACGTTCAGCACCGGCTCGTTCTTCACGAACCCCATAGTCGACATGGATATAGCGGAGAAACTGCCGGCGAACGCGCCACGCTGGCCCGCCGAGGACAAGGCCAAGCTGAGTGCTGCCTGGCTGATTGACCAAGCAGGCTTCTCGAAGGGCTTTGGACTTTCCGGAACGTCGAACGGTTCCCTCAGCGGCTACGACGTGGCGGGCGGCCGCGCCTCCCTATCGACCAAACACACGCTGGCGATTACCAATCGCGGGGGCGCCAGCGCCGAGGATATTCTGGCGATTGCACGGGCTGTCCGTGATGGAGTTGAACGGTCCTTCGGGATCCGGCTTCAGCCGGAGCCGCTTCTGATTGGCTGCAGTCTGTAGCTGCAGGCCTCCTGTTTGCCTGGCCTCCTGTTGGCCTGGTTTATGGTCCACGGCGGGTTGTGAGCGCTCGGGGGGCCGGACCGCGTGCCCGGTGCCGGCAGGAGGCGCGCGTCCTATGACTGCCCGAGCATCTCGGACATGAGGTTGTGGTTGGCTGCCGCAGGTTCCTGCCGCGTGAGGTGGGTAAAGTAGGCCGCTTTGCCTGCCAAGGCCATCAGGCCTCCGCGTTCGAAGGCTTCGCGCTGCAGCTGGGAGCCCGTGCCCCGGGTCAGGACCTGCTGGGACAGGAGCTTGATGCTGGTCTCGTCCCCCGCGTCGGCGAGGGCCTCCCGGGTGTGCTCGACGAGCATCGCGATCACAGTGCCGGCCGGGCAAGGAACGCCGGTGAGGGGATGCAGGAGATTACCGGCGACGCCCCAGCGGCTGGCTTGCCAAGCGGCCAGCCGGAGTATGGACGCCGGAACCGGTGCAGGGGGCAGCCCGGACCTCCACTCTCTCGCTGCCGTCTCCACCAGGGCCCTCGACAAACCGGCGATCAACACGGTATCGCCGGCCTGAAGGCAGACATCGGCGACCCGGATCTCGACCGTCGGGTGCTTGTGGGACAGCCGTGCGTCGAGATAAAGCATCGCGTGATCGAGTACGACGCCGCTGTCCAGGGCCTGCCTGAGCGAGCGGTGATAGGCGGCCGCCGAGCCGAATATTTCCGTTGGCCCGGTGCCCGGCCAGCGCAGCCAGGCCTGGGTCCTGTAACCGGCGTACCCCGTGTCGCGGCCGTGCCAGAACGGGGAGTTGCTGCTGAGGGCGGCGAGGACGGGAAGCCAAATCCGGATGCGGTCCAGCACAGCCACCCCTTCCTCCTCAGAATCCACACTGACGTGGACGTGGCAGCTGGAAGTCAAGGATTCTTCGGCGGTCAGCCCGAACTGTGCCCTCAGCGCCTGGACGCGGGCATCAGGCGCTGGATGCGGTGTGGCCGGGGACGGCGATGTGGCAAGCGCGACGGCCCTGGCTCCGGAGGCGCGGGCACAGGCGTCGGCCAAAGCTCTTCCGGCCAAAATTTCGGCTGCCAGATCGGACAAGGTGGAGCGCGGCGGGCCGATAACCTCGATCTGCTCCTGTTGGAGTTCGGTCGCGAGCGTCGGGCCGGTGGAGGGTGCGGCAGCGGCCGAGCCCGTCTGCCCGGGTTCCCGGCCTTCTGCCGCTGTGCGGCGGTACCGGTCCATCACGGCGGCCGCGCGCGGCACGGACAGTCCGGTGCCGGGGTCGACCAGCAGTAATTCCTCTTCGACACCGAATGTGCGCATGCAACCACCTTTCGCAGGGTCTTTGCCGATGACAACGGCCGGGATGTCTCTGCAAAGCCCGGCCCACCAAAAGAGTACGGGCGGGAACCATGGTGGTCCACAGCGGCAACTGTCACCGCCCCACAGTCCTATCGACCATCAACAGCGACAACCCCGCGCCGGGCGTCCAGGCCACGCCGTGGGGGAGGGCCTCGAACATTCGGAGTTGCGGTCCGGCGCGGCTGCCCCTATGGCAGGTCTTCCCGGGTGATCGCCGCACCAGTCTGCCGGGCGTCGACTTCCGGTGCTCCTGCTGGCCTTGGAGTGCGCTGTTGTTCAACGCGGCCCTTGGAACGTGCGGCGAGTTCGTCATGCCGGATCATGAACCGGATGATGCTCGGGCGAAGCGCACGGAGATTGACCAGACCGCTGCCGCAAAGCCAGCAGACCAGGCGGTAGCTGTGGTTCACCTGAACCAAACGGTCCGTACCGTGGTCCATCAGCCAATCGGGCGACAAGAACTCATGCATCGGTGGCAGCAGATATTCGGCGGGCAGTAGCCGTGCGAAGGCACCTTGCGGCTCAAAGCACTGTTCCAACTGGAGCATCATCCACCATTCTTCGGAGAGGTAGGCAGGACCGCAGGTTTCCAGAAAGCGCCGCAAGTGAGCCTCCAACCTGAGTGAACGGTCGGCTCGAATTGGTCTTATCTGACGTTGTTGGGCGAAGAAATCCTGGAGCGCATCGTCGATTCTTGCCTTGGGCCTCGCGTACCTTGTCACTATCGAATCCTTTTGATGTGGGTTTCGCTTCCGATCGCTTGGATCGATAGCGGGGTTTCTAGAACGGCGGTGCGCCGTCGTCCCACGGACCGTCCGTGACTCCGTCGCCGCCCGTGTCGCTTCCGGGACTGTTGGCTCCGTCGCTCGGGCTTTCTGTGGCATCTCCCTCGCCGCGGGTGTCGCCTCGGGGACTGTTGGCTCCGTCGTCCGGGCTTTCCGTGGCATTTCCTTCGCTGGGGGTCGAGGGGAGCGTGATTGTCCAGCCGTCGTCGGGGGTGGTGGCGTGGGTGTGGCCGGAGCGGGTGGTGAAGTGGAGGGTGCCGTCGGGGTCCTGGGTGACGGTGGTGCCGGGGTGGTGTTTGGTTTTGTGGTCGGGTTTGCATCTGGCGCTGAGGTTTTCGGGGACGGTTTTGCCGCCGTCTTCCCAGGCGATGGTGTGGTCGAGGTCGCAGTGCTCGGCGGGGACGGTGCAGCCGTAGTCGCGGCAGTGGCGGTCGCGCAGCCGGACGAGGCGTTTGAGCCATTCGGGCGGGTGGCGCAGGTCTTTGGCGGCGGCGATGGCTTGGCCGTGGTCGTCGGTGAGCACGGTCAGCCAGGATTTGGCCAGCGCGGCGAGGTCGCGGGTCATGTCGGGTGGGATCGGCCCGTATCCGGTGAGGTCGCCGGGTGCTTCGGCGAGCCGGAGCAACGTTTGCAGGGGCGCGGTGACGGCGACGGAGGCGGTCACGTTCCCGCCCCCGCAGGTACAGGGCCCTTGCCTTGCCATCCCGGTGGCTGCTGCTGCGGCTCCCGTCCCGGACCCGGCTCCCGTCCCGGACCCGGCCACCGTTCCGGAGTCGGTCGCCAATCCCGGGCCGGTTGTCGCTTGGTTGGCGGCCGTTTCGCCAGCGGCGGTTCCGGTGGTTGCGGCCGTGTCTGTGCCGGGCTGGTAGGCGCGGTCGGGGTAGCGGAGAAGCATGTCGGTGAACACGTCGGCGCGGAGTTGGCCCAGGGTGCGGGTTTCGTCGGCGGTCTGCAGTTTGC
Organism: Arthrobacter sp. Y3221048; assembly: GCF_059092685.1. NCBI lineage: Bacteria > Bacillati > Actinomycetota > Actinomycetes > Micrococcales > Micrococcaceae > Arthrobacter > Arthrobacter sp. Y3221048. Next base: position 477,900 of record NZ_JBNHHX010000002.1, read on the forward strand.
GGGCGTAGGCCTGCATGAGGTTGTAGGCGAGCAGGGCTTTGTCTGCGCTGGTGCGGATGTAGAGCTCGGCCATCCCGTCGTCCTGGGGCTGGTACTGGACGGTGCGGCGTTCCATCGCTGCTTTGTGCCGGGTTTCGAGGGGTTCGGGGTGCAGCCGGTCGCGGGCGGTGCGGGCCCGGGCCTGGACGGATTCCAGGGTGATGGTCCGGCGCCGGGAACAACCTTGGCCTCGTACCCTGCCAAGATCTCGGACGGCAGGCCGGCGCCTTTGCGGGCGATGGCGGTGGCGCGGTCCAGGTCGAGGTCGCCGTGGTCGAGGGCGGCGAGGGTGGCGGGCAGGCAGGTGGCGATCTGGTGGGCGTCGGCCAGTTCCGCTGCCGCGCGCTGGCGGGGCACGGCCAGGATGGGCGCGAGCTCGTGGGCGGCGTGCCGGCAGATCCCGTCCGGTGCCCCGGCGTCGGCTCCGGTGGCCGGGCGGAGCACCGCCATACGGTGCACGGCCCGCACCCTACGGGACTGGGTCCAGGCCTCGTGTTTGCGCACCGCCTGGAGGTAGTCGAGGGTCGACCAGTCGTCCAAGGTAGCCGGGTCGGTGCCCGCGAGCAGGCCGGCCAGTTCCGCCGGCCCCAGTTCCTGCCAGTCCGCTGCCCACCCCTGCCGCGCCGGTACCGAAACCGCGGAGGCGTCCGGAGAGTTTGTAAGCGCTGCGTCGCCCGTTGCTGGCCGCCCGGTGTCCGCGCAGCCGGGTTCCTCAACGTCGTTGGCGGCCTCGTGCGGGGCAGCACCGGGCCCCGGGCCGCGGGGTGCAGGGGCACCGACGGGAGGGTTGGAGATTGCGTTCTCTGGCGGCCCCTGGGGCTTGTCGAAGTCATCGGCGGCACCGTCGTCGGGCAGGGCAGGGGCGCCGGAGTGTTCCTCCGGCTCCTGTGCCTCTTCCAACGGTTCCGCTGCCATACTTCAACGCTACGCAGCCCACGCCGGGGGTAGAACGGACATTCGACGAAAGTGCATAACCTGCCGCCGTCCCTTGCCTGTGGAGGAAAAGTCGGCAGGCGAACGGTTGCTCGCGGCCCCACCAGTGCCTGTCGAGGACAAATCGGCAGGCGAAGAGTTCGACGCGGAGCCGTCGAGTGCTGTGGAGGATAAGTCGACTGCGGTGTAGGTAATGCGGTGGATCAGGGACATTGCGGCGTAGCAGGACTTCCATGGACAGCCTGTGCCGAAGGAGGAGAGCGTCCGGTCCGACGGCAGGAGCCCGCCCCCAAAAAGGGACGGGCTCCACGTGGCGTTGGGCTTCCCAGCACCGGGCTTCTTCGGGCTCACGACGTCACGCGGCTCAGGCGCTCAAAGCGTCCGCCGGGACTCTCAGCCGGCTGCAGGTCCTAGAGGTTGCCGGTGGCGATGCGCAGCATGCGGCGCAGCGGTTCCGCCGCACCCCACAAGAGTTGGTCGCCCACGGTGAAGGCGCTGATGTACTCGGGCCCCATTTCCAGCTTGCGGATACGGCCTACCGGGATCTCGAGCGTGCCGCTGGCCGCCACGGGCGTCAGGTGCTCCATGGTGGCTTCCTTGGTATTGGGAACCACGCGGGACCACTCGTTGTCGGCGTCGATGATCCGCTCGATTTCGGCCACCGGCAGGTCCTCGGTGAGCTTCAACGTCAGGGCCTGCGAGTGCGACCGCATGGCGCCGATGCGGACACACAGGCCGTCGAACGGTATGCGCTTGTCGTCGCTCAGCCCCAGGATCTTGTTGGTCTCGGCCGGGGCTTTCCATTCTTCCTTGGACTGCCCGTTGCCCAGGTCCTTGTCGATCCACGGGATAACGGAACCGGCCAGCGGCACGCCGAACTGGGAGGAATCCAGTTCGGGGCTGCGCTGCTGCGCCAGGATCTTGCGGTCGATTTCCAAGATGGCGGAGGAGGGCTGTGCCAGTTCATCGGCCACCGCGGCGTTCAGCGTCCCGAACTGGTTTAGCAGCTCGCGCATGTGCCGGGCGCCGCCGCCGGAGGCCGCCTGGTAGGTCATGGACGTGCCCCACTCGACGAGGCCGTTCTTGAACAGGCCGCCCAGGCCCATGAGCATGCAGGAGACGGTGCAGTTGCCACCGATGAATTCCTTCACGCCCCGCGCCAGACCAGCGTCGATCACATCGCGGTTCACCGGATCCAGCACAATGATGGAGCTGTCCTGCATCCGCAGGGTGGACGCCGCGTCGATCCACAGGCCGTCCCAGCCGGCGTCGCGCAGTTTCGGGTAGACCTCTGCGGTGTAGTCGCCGCCCTGGGCCGTCAGGATGATCGGCAGCTTAGCCAGCGTCTCGATGTCGTACGCGTCCTGCAGTTTGCCGGCACCCGCGGCGAAGGCCGGGGCGTCGCCGCCGGCGTTCGACGTGGAGAAAAACACGGGGTTGATGAGGTCGAAGTCGCCTTCATCCTGCATGCGCTGCATGAGGACGGAGCCGACCATGCCGCGCCAACCGATCAGGCCGACGGACTGGGCAGATGAAGTGGCTGCAGGGGAAGTCATGCATTCCATTTTACGGACGGGGTCAATTTAAGCGCTCTGAGTTACACGAGTTAGGCGCTGCGGTTGCACAAAGTGGGCAGAGTTACACAGCGTGGGCGGATCGCATGCGTCAGACGTACGACGGCGGTGCCCGCCGTCGGTGTTTCGCGCAGCGTGGGTGTCGCACGCCGCCGCGCCTACTCCTGGCCGCGGACCCAGAGCGAGATGCGGTAGCGGGTGCCGTTGGCCGCGGTGTGCCAGTCCTCGGTGGGGGTGACGCCGTCGAACTTCCATTCCGGGCCGAGCTGCGGGGCGTACGTGTCGCCGTCCGTCTCCATGTCGATGACCGTCACCGAGGCCGCGTTGGCATGCTGCTTGGCGAGGTTGAAGATCTCGCCGCCGCCCAGGAACCAGATTTCGTCGCTGCCCGGGCTGGCCGCCGCCTCCGCCAGGGCGTCTTCGATGGTTTCGACGACGACGGCGCCTTCCGCGGCCAGCTGCCCGCGCAATTCGGGCCGCCGGCTGACCACAATGTTGGTGCGTCCGGGCAGCGGCCGGTACTTGTCCGGGAAGGACTCCCAGGTCTTGCGTCCCATGATCACGGGATGGTTCAGGGTGGTCCGCTTGAAGTGCGCCAGGTCCTCGGGCAGGTGCCACGGCATGCCGCCGCCGCGTCCGATGACGCCGTTGCTGGTCTGTGCCCAGATCATGCCGACCACCGGCGCGGAGAACTGCCCGGACCATCCGGCTCCGAGCACGGCTTCGGCGACGCTGTCCGGGTACGGACGCGCGGCAAGGTGGTCGGCGCTCATACGGCCACCGGCGCCTTGATGGCCGGGTGGTGCCGGTAGTCGGCCACCTCGAAGTCCTCCAGCGAGTAGTCGAAAATGCTCTCCGGCTTCCGCAGGATGTTGAGCGTGGGGTAAGGATACGGGGCGCGCGAGAGCTGCTCGCGGACCTGGTCCACGTGGTCGTCGTAGACGTGCACGTCGCCGCCGGTCCACACGAATTCGCCCGGCTCCAGGCCCACCTGCTGGGCCAGCATTAGGGTGAGCAGCGCGTAGGAAGCGATGTTGAAGGGCACGCCCAGGAACATGTCCGCGCTGCGCTGGTATAGCTGGCAGGAGAGCTTGCCGTCCGCCACGTAGAACTGGAAGAACGCGTGGCACGGAGGCAGGGCCATGTTCTTGATGTCCGCCACGTTCCACGCGGACACGATGTGCCGGCGCGAATCCGGATTGTTCCTCAGGTCCTCGACCAGTTGGGCGATCTGGTCGATGTGCCCGCCGTCGGGCGTGGGCCAGGACCGCCACTGCACCCCGTAGACGGGACCGAGCTCGCCGTCGGCGTCCGCCCATTCGTTCCAGATCTTGACGCCGCGTTCCTGCAGCCATTTCACGTTCGAGTCGCCGCGCAGGAACCACAGCAGCTCCAGCGCCACGGACTTGAAGTGCACGCGCTTGGTGGTGATCAGCGGGAAACCCTGGGCCAGGTCGTAGCGGAGCTGGCGGCCGAAGACGCTGCGGGTGCCGGTGCCGGTGCGGTCGGATTTGGCCGTGCCGTTGGCCATGACGTCGCGCAGCAGGTCCTCGTACGGGGTGGGAATCGCGTTCACAGCGTCCAGTGTAGTTGAGGTGCCTGGCTCAGCCGGGCGGCGGCAGGGCGCGGCGACTCACGGCCGGTAAGGGTCCTGCGGGCTGGAGGGGCCGTTGCCGCGAAGGCCGTGCCCCTTCCGACCGCTGCCGGACCGGCCGTGGGGCTGCGGCACCGGGTGGCCGATGTGGGCGGCGACGGACCGGTGCGGGCGCGACGGCCCTGGCAGCAGCGCCAGCACGATCGCGGCCAGGTACAGCACGGCGGCGGTGATCCGCAGCGCGGTATGCGCGCCGGGGGAGAGCTGGTGCAGGTGCAGTGCGACACCGCCGTCGAGGAACCAGCCCCACGCCGCCGGATGCGAGGTGAGCAGCTGGGCGGTCAGGGCAATCAGCCCGGCTGCGGTCATCCGGGCCAGCCGAAAGGCCGAGACCCGGCGCAGCAGGTTGTCCGCCCCCGGAGTCGCCTCGAGCAGCGGCGGGCGGCGGTGCACCAGCAGGAGAGTGGCGGCACCGAGCAGGAGCAGCGCCAGCCCGACGACGGCGCAGGCGGCCAGCAGGTCCGGCAGGCGGCCGGGGGCCGCCAGGTTGAACCCGATAACCGCCGCCAGCAGCACCGCCCCGGCGGCCACGGCGGTGAGCATCGGCCGCGCAACCAGGCGGAGGGCGGGCCACGGCTTGGCGGCCGGAACGGACCGGACCGCAAGGCCGTGCCCGGCGATGGACGGGGCGGCGGGCCTGGTGTGGCCGCGCCACAGCCGGATCTCTCCGGCGGCAATGGCGCCGAGGAACAGGGCGGCCGGCACGGCTATCGCCAGTGGCAGCAAGGGCAGCAAAGGCAGCGGTGAAGCGGGGGCACCGGCGGGCGCGCCGTCGACCACGGTCACGGGCGCGGCGAAGCTGGCCCAGCTCCCGAACAGCACCAGCGCCAGCACCGTCACGATGGTCCCGGCGGTGCGCGCCGTCGTCGTGATGTCCAGGCCCGCTGCGAAGCTGCCACGGCACAGGACAGGCGCGTGGGAAGCATCATCCCCCGGTGGGTCGGCCCTGGACAGGAGCGGCGGCCGCCAGAGGGCCATGGCGATCATCAGCGCGACGGTCGTTCCGCCGGCAAGCTGCTGGACGGGTTCCCATCCCGTCGCGGGCGCGGGCCCGTCGGGCAAGAGGTGGGGCCCCTGCACGTTGGCGAAGCTGACCGCCATGGTGCCGAGCGAGGCGAAAAGCAAGGTAGCGGTGCGGAACAAGCGGTTGATCAGGATTCGTCGCAGGATGGCGTTGTCCTCGCGGCTGAGCGAGTCCAGGGAGCGCCGGCGCACGATGACCGCCGTCGCTGTGGCGACGCCGGCTGCGAGGGTGAGGATGCCGATCAGCAGGATCGGAGCGAAGTAGCCGCCGGATTGCCGGCCGGTGAAGTCCCCGGAAATTTCGACGGCGTCGAAGGCCCGGGTGCCGCTGACGCCTTCGATGCCCGGCAGCTCCAGGATGGCTGCCGCCGCAGCCACGGCCAGCGCTGCCGTCGCGGCCATCACCGCGAGCAGCCCCCGCGGGAGGTAGTCGCGGATGCGCCGGGCGGTGATGTCGGCACGGCGGACGCTGCCTCGGGGCCTCGGCCAGCTGTACTGGCCGATGATGTAGATCCCGGCCAGGCTGACCAGCGGCACCAGGAGGATCAGCAGCCCGGCCAGCCAGGACGGTTGCGGGGCGTGGCCCGGGGCGTAGTAGTACGCGGGGATGCGCCCGACCTCCGACGCCGCGGACAGGCCACTGGCGAAGAACGCGACGAGCGCGGTCCAGAACGCGTGCATCCGGGCCGCCTCGCGCGCGGAAGCATCGGAAGCGCCCGAAGCCGCGGACGGGGCGGCGGATGGAGCGCGCCCGGCGTCGCTGTGGCCCGCTATGAACCGCAACACCGCGTAGATGATGACGGCGCCGATCAGCAGGCCGGTCATGGTGCTGGTGAGCGAGCCCACGTTCCCCCTCGTGCTGCATCAATGGATCAACTATTGATACAAACAAACAGGCGGTCAAGAGGCTGTCGCTGCGCCCGCAGGCGGCGGTTTCAGTCGTCGTAGGCCTCGAGGATTTCGAGCGCGACGATGCGCCCGCGCCGCTGCTTGGCGATGTGGCAGACCAGCACGGCTCCCGGCCGCAGGTAGGGGTCGTCCGTGGGCAGCTGCGCGGCAAGTTTCGGATCCATTCGGTCGGCCAGCACGTTGAACAGGTTCGGCAACACCGGCCGGTGGCTGCAGACGGCGGTGGGCTTGCCCTTGTCGAGCATCTGGACGAGGGCGGCCCGGGCCTTCTTCGGGTTGCGCTCGTTGTTGTGCTCGGTGATGGCCTCGACGGTCCGCAGCTTGGTCTGGGTGTGCAGCACGTACGGGGTGACGGTCTGCACGCAGCGCAGCCAGGGGCTCGAGACGATCCGCTTGGGTTTCCACGCGGACAGCATCCGGCACACCGCCAGCGCCTGCCGCCGCCCGGTGGCCACCAGCGGGCGCTCGCCCTCGGCCTGCGACCAGGCGGACCGCGGTTTGGCCTTGGCATGGCGGACGACGACGAACGGATAGGTATCGAGTTCGTCCCGCCGGTGCGCGGCCTCCAACGCGTCCAGCGGTTCCACGTCGGAACGGTTGGAAAGGAGTCCGCGGGCCTCGTCGGGCGGACACCACAGCACGCGGTCCACCTCGTCGCCGTCGGGCACGGGGTCCTGTTTCTCCAGCTTGGCGGCCCAATACACCACCTGCTTGAGACCGGCCCTGACGCGGTACCGGATGGTGGGCAGCGGGATGCCCAGCCGCACCTGGACGCCGATCTCCTCGTGGACCTCGCGGACGGCGCACTCGGGCGTGGTTTCGCCCCTGTCCAGCTTGCCCTTGGGCCAGGACCAGTCGTCATAGCGCGGCCGATGGATCAGCAGCACTTCCAGCCGGCCCTGGCGGACACGCCAGCACAAAGCCCCGGCGGCGGTGATCTTGACGCCCGGGGGAGCGCCGGCGTCGCTGGTCTTGCTCTGCGTCATCAGCGGCGGGTGGCGGTGCGCTGGCGGGAGCGGGAGGCGAGCAGCCAGGACTGGATATCGGACAGCGGGTTGCCGTCGTCGTCCTTGTGGTGCCTGGTCCACGTGCCGTCGCTGTCCAGGTGCCAGCTGGCGGTGGCGGGGTCCATGTAGCGGTCCATCAGGGCCAGCAGGTCGTTGATGTCCTCGCGGGAGTTCAGTTGCACCAGCGCCTCCACGCGGCGGTCGAGGTTGCGGTGCATCATGTCGGCGGAACCGATGTAGACCACCGGTTCGCCGCCGTTGGCAAAACCGAACACGCGCGAATGTTCCAGGAACCGGCCGAGGACGGAACGGACCCGGATGTTCTCGCTCAACCCCGGAACGCCCGGGCGCACGGCGCAGATCCCGCGGACAATCACGTCCACCCTCACGCCGGCCTGCGAGGCGCGGTAGAGCGAGTCAATGACGGCCTCGTCCACCATCGAGTTCACCTTGATCACCACGCGGGCGGCACGGCCGGCCTTGCTGTTGGCAATCTCCTTCTCGATCCGGTCGATCAGGCCGGAGCGCACCGACCGCGGGGCCACCAGCAGGCGCTTGAACGTGGACTTCGGGGCGTAGCCGGAGAGCTGGTTGAACAGCTTGGACAGGTCCTCGCCCACCTGGTAGTTCGACGTCAGCAGGCCAAGGTCCTCGTAATAGCGTGCGGTGCGCGGGTGGTAGTTGCCGGTGCCGATGTGGCAGTAGCGGCGCAGCCCGTCGCCTTCCTGGCGGACCACCAGCGAGAGCTTGCAGTGGGTCTTCAGGCCCACGATGCCGTAGACCACGTGGACGCCGGCCTGTTCCAGCTTCCGCGCCCAGTCGATGTTTGCCTGCTCATCGAACCGGGCCTTGATCTCCACCAGCGCCAGCACCTGCTTGCCCGCTTCGGCGGCGTCGATCAACGCGTCCACGATCGGTGAATCACCCGAGGTCCGGTACAGGGTCTGCTTGATTGCCTGCACCTTCGGGTCGGTGGCGGCCTGTTCCAGGAAGGCCTGCACGGAGGTGGAGAACGAGTCGTACGGATGGTGCAGCAGAATGTCGCGCCGGCGCATGGCCGCGAAGACGTTCGCCGCCTTGGACGTTTCGCTTTCGTTCAGGTGGCGGCTGGTGTGCGCCAGCTGCTTGGGGTACTTCATGTCCGGCCGGTCGATCTGGTAGATCGCCTCCACGCCGCGGAGGTCCAGCGGCGCCGGCAGCGCGTACACCTCGGATTCATCGACGCCGAGCTCGCGCACCAGCAGCTCGCGCACGCTGGGGTTGATGTCCGTGGCCACTTCCAGCCGCACGGGCGGTCCGAACCGGCGGCGCAGCAGTTCCTTTTCCAGCGCCTGAAGCAGGTTTTCGGCGTCGTCCTCTTCGACTTCCAGGTCCTCGTTGCGGGTGACCCGGAAGGTGTGGTGTTCCAGCACCTCCATGCCCTGGAAGAGCAGGTCCAGGTGCTGGGCGATGACGTCTTCCAGCGTGATGAAGCGGGCCGTGCGGCCGGGGACCGAGCCGGCGCGGGGGCCGTCCACGGGGATCAGCCGCGAGAGCTGGTCCGGGACCTTGAGGCGGGCAAAGAGCTCCTTCTCGCTCACCGGGTTGCGCACGACCACGGCCAGGTTCAGGGAGAGCCCGGAGATGTACGGGAAGGGGTGGGCCGGGTCCACCGCCAGCGGCGTCAGGATCGGGAACACCCGCTCCCGGAACATCACGGAGAGTTCGGTGCGCGCCGCCTCATCCAACTCATCCCAGCGCACGATGTGGATGTGCTCGTAGGCCAGCGCCGGGCGGATCTGCTCGGCGAAAATCCGGGCATGGCGCTGCTGCAGCTTGTGCGCGGCAATCTTGATCTGCTCCAGCTGCTCGCTCGGGGAGAGCCCTGCGGCGGACGGCACCGCCAGCCCGGTGGCGATCCGGCGCTTCAAGCCTGCCACCCGGACCATGAAGAACTCGTCCAGGTTGGAGGCGAAGATTGACAGGAAGTTCAGCCGCTCCAGCAGGTAGAGGTCTTCGTCCTCGGCCAGTTCCAAGACCCGTGCGTTGAAGTCCAGCCAGCTGATTTCCCGGTCCAGGAAGCGTTCCAGGGTGAAGTCCCCGTCGGGCGCGAGCGAGGGGGCGAATTCCGGAATGTCGATGCGGTCCTGGGTGGCGCGGGCAGGAACCATCTCGGAGGACCCTAGGCGGGGAATGGCTGCGGCTTCGGGTTCGATGACCATGCTCTCTCCTGCGGCGTTGGGGCGGGCCGGACATACCTCATCGTAGAGGCGCCAGATAGCTATAAGGTTACCGACTATTGCGCGCCGGCCTGCCCCTGCGGTGCGTACATCACATCCGTATCCCAGCGGGTGAAACCAAGCTTGCGGTAAAGCGCCACGGCGGGCTCGTTGTCCGCGTCGACGTAGAGCATGATGGCGTGCTCGCCGGCGTCCTGCAGGTGCTTGATGCCGGCGATGGTCAGCGCCTTGCCCAGCCCTGTGCCCTGCGCCTGCGGCGTCACGCCCACGACGTAGACTTCGCCGATGGACGGGTGGCTGCCCGAGCGCGGGTGCACCTTGGTCCAGTGGAACCCCAGCAAACCGCCGCCGTCCTCGCGCTCGGCCAACAGGAAGCCGGCCGGATCGAACCAGTCCTCGGCCATCCGGGCCTGCAGGTCGGCGAGCGTCATGGCGCCCTGTTCGGGGTGGTCGGCGAAGGCTGCGGCGTTGGCGGCAAGCCATGCCTCCTCGTCCCGGCCGGGCACGAAGGAACGGATGGCGACGCCGGGCGGCAGCTCGGCGGCCGGCAGGCCCGTCGGGTGGGTCAGGCGCATCCGCCACAACTCGCGGACCGGGGCGAAACCGAAGCGCGCGGCCAGCCGACCCGCGGCCTCGTGGCCGCCGTGCGACCAGGCCTTCAGGTTGGGCAGCCCGGTGTGGCGCTGAACCGCCTCTGCCAGCCGGGTCCCGACGCCTTCGCCGCGGTAGGAAGGGTGCACCACCAGTTCCAGGACGCTTTCGGCGCCGGGGGCGGTGGCCAGGCTGACGACGGCGACGCCGGCCAGCGCGGTCGCCGTGGCGGGATCCGAGCGCTCCTCGCCGGCATACGTCGCCAGCACCATCACGTCGGCCGACTCGGGGGAGCGCAAATTCACCCAAGTCTGTTCGGAGAGCGGGGGGTTGCCGTCGGACTCTTCGGCGGCGGCGGCCAGCGCCTTGATGTCCGCGAGGGTCTCGGCGTCGGGGGCGCCCTTGATGGTCAGCACGGGCCAGAGGTCCGAATCCGATGCAGTCATGAGCACAGACTATCCGAGCAGCCTCTTGGCGCGGGAGGGCGCGGCGGTTTGCGGGGAACCGCCGTCGGGTGCTGGTTCCCCCGCCTAACCCGATGCGTCAGCCGCTCACGCCGCTGGGTTCTTCTTCCGCCTCGCGGACCAGGGTGAAGCGGTAGCCGACATTGCGGACCGTGCCGATCAGTTGCTCGTGGTCCGGGCCCAGCTTGGCGCGCAACCGCCGCACATGCACGTCGACCGTGCGCGTGCCGCCATAGTAGTCGTAGCCCCAGACCTCGTGCAGCAGCTGGTCGCGGGTGAACACCCGGCCCGGGTGCTGGGCCAGGTACTTGAGCAGTTCGAATTCCTTGTAGGTCAGGTTCAGCGGCTGCCCGCCGACGCGCGCGCTGTAGCTGGCCTCGTCGATCACCACGCCGGAAGCGTGGATTTCCGTCCCGGTGTCCTCTTCGCCGGCATGGGCGCGGGCGATCACCAGCCGCAGCCGCGCCTCGACTTCGGCAGGTCCGGCGGTCACCAGCACCACGTCGTCGGCAAGCCAGTTGGCGCTGACGGCGGCCATGCCGCCTTCGGTGAGCACCAACATCAGCGGTGCCCCCAGCCCGGTGGCCTTCAGCAGTTGGGTGAGCGAGCGCGCCGCGGCCAGGTCCTTGCGGGCGTCCACCATGACCACGTCGGCCGGGTCGGCTTCCAGCAGGGCGGTCGGTTCGGCCGGCAGGATGTGGACCTTGTGGTTCAACAGCTCGAGGGCGGGCAGGACGTCGATGGACGAGCCGGAACTGTTGGTCAACAGCAGAATGTGCGGCATGGTTCCTCCAGGGGTTTTCGCGGCGCACATCATCGGGCTGGGCCCGGTAGGTCCTCACACACGCAGCGCACCCTGCCGGACGGTGGCATAAGTATAGCGCCGCGCCCTGCGGCGCCGCGGTTTCTCGCCGCGCCCCTGCGTCATAGGGCAGTATGACTAGCGTGAAAACGTGGATCGTCGCCGCAGCCGCTGCCGCCGTACTGTGCGCCGTCATCGGTGCCTCCTACCTGTCCCTCCCGGTGCTGACGGCAGTGGTGTGCGTCGCCGCGGTGGTGATCGGGATCGGCTGGCCGGTGCTGCTGGGCGTGCCGGCCAAAAAGACCCTCGCCGCCGTCATCTCCTTGGCAGGGATTGCGACGGCGGTGCTTGCCGGCCTCGCGCCCGCAGGCATGCCGCTGCTGTGGATGGCGGTGGTGATCGCGCTGGGCGTGATGGCCGTCTTCCTGATCCAGCTGCTCCGCGGCACCGGCCAGCCCCGGCGGCTCGAATCGACCTTCGGCGCCAGCGCCGGCCTGGTGCTCACCTCGCTGGGCGCCGGCTGGGTCGCTGCCGACCGGCTCTCGGCCAATTCGAACAATGGCGGCATGATGCTGGTGACCGGGATCAGCATGCTGGTGGCCATCGGCGTCTGCCTGCTGCCCTGGCCGGACCGGATCGTCGCGCCGCTGGGCGTGGTTTTGGCCCCGCTGGCGGGGGCGTTGGCAGCACCCTTGTTCTCCACCGTCCCGATGCTGCCCGCCGCGGCAGTGGGAGCCGTCGCCGGCATCATCCTGGTCAGTTTCCGCCGGCTCGTCCTGGCCGACGGCGGTCCCACCCGCCTGCCGGCGATGCTCGCCGTCGGCGCAGCCCCGGTCATGGCCGCCGGATCGTTGGTCTACTTCCTGGAGCGGATGCTGCTGCGCTGAATGAGCGAGGTCACAGCGCGGGCCGCGTCTCGAACAGGCATCCTCCGGTCCGGGCCGTTACTATGGAGCCATGTCTTATCTCGGTCTTGAAATCTTCTTCCTGTCCCTGCTGGTACTGGCAGGCCTGGCGATGGCCGGGTTCGCCTCGCTCGTGGTTGTCCGCCTGTTCAAGGGCCAGAAGTAAACAGCCCGGCACTGAACCATGCCGATTGAACTCCCGACGGAGCTGACCCCGGAGCTGGTGCCGCTGTCTTGGCTGCTGGGCACCTGGGAAGGTGCCGGCCGCTTGGGCGCGGGCGAGGAGGGGGACGAACATTTCGTCCAGAAGGCCACGTTCACGCAGAACGGCCTGCCCTACCTGCAGTACACCGCTGAAAGCTGGCTGACCGACGAGGATGGCAACCGGTTGCGCCCGCTGTCGGTGGAAACCGGCTTCTGGGCGCTGGACCGCAAGCTCAACGATGCCGACGTCGGCCCGGGCCTGGTCCCCGCCGAAATCGTGCCGGCCTTGCGGTCCGCGGACGAGGTCGAAGAGCTGCGCAACGCCGACGGCGGCTTCGACATCACCGCGACCATCGTGCATCCGGGCGGCATCTCCGAGCTCTACTACGGGCAGATCAAGGGTCCGCGCGTGCAGCTGAGCACCGACATGGTGATGCGCGGATCGCAGTCCAAGGACTACAGCGCCGCCACCCGCATCTTCGGCCTGGTCAACAACGATCTCTACTGGCGCTGGGACGTGGCCGAGGCGAAGGGCAAGGACCTGGCCCCGCACGCTTCGGCGATCCTCGCCAAGCGCGCCTAGCCGGCCGGGAATTTGGCGCGGCCGCCGGGAGTTGACGCCGATATGACCTACCGCAGCCCTTTGCTCCTGCAGCCCGGCGCCGTCGAAGCCTCCGGGGTCGACGCCGGCGTCGCCGCCCACTACTCCGACCCGCTGCGCGAACAGCGCGCGCTGGCCCGCGGCGAGGCCGTGACGGACCTTTCCCACCGCGGGGTAGTGACGGTGGCCGGCGAAGACCGGTTGAGCTGGCTGAACACGCTCTCCTCGCAACTGCTGTTGAACCTGAAGCCGGGCCAGTCCAGCGAAGCGCTGCTGCTCACGGTGCAGGGCCGGATCGAATACGACGCCCGCATCGTCGACGACGGCGAACGCATCTGGCTGATCGTCGAAGCCTTCGAGGCGGCGCCGCTGGCCGCATGGCTGGACTCGATGAAGTTCATGCTGCGGGTAGACGTTGCCGATGTCTCCGCCGACTGGGCGGTAGTGGGTTCGGTCAAGCCCGTCCCGGCCTTCGAGGGCCGCACCGTGTGGCAGGATCCGTGGCCGCAGATCGGTGCCGGCGGCTATGCCTACACCGGGATCGAGGAACCAAAGCACCCCGGCCTGGAACGGTCCTGGTACGAATACCTGCTGCCGGCGGCCGAACTGGAAACGGCCGCCTCCGGGCTGCAGTTGGCCGGGGTCTGGGCGGCCGAGGCGCTGCGGATCGCCGCCTGGCGGCCGCGCGTCGGGGCGGAGACCGACGAGAAGACCATTCCGCACGAACTGGACCTGATCCGTACTGCCGTGCACCTGGAGAAGGGCTGCTACAAGGGCCAGGAAACCATCGCCCGCGTGCACAACCTGGGCCGGCCGCCGCGCCGGTTGGTGTTCCTGCAGTTGGACGGCTCGCAGCACACGCTGCCGGTCCCGGGCAGCGACGTGATGCTCGGCGACAAACTCGTCGGCACGGTCACCTCCGCGGCGCAACACTACGAGATGGGACCGATTGCGCTGGCCGTGGTCAAGCGCTCGGTCGATCCGCAGGCGCAGTTGACGGTGCTGGACGCCGGCGAGAGCTACGACGCCGCCCAGGAAGTGATTGTCACTCCCGACGCAGGCCAGGTGGTCGGCCGGCAGACCGGGTTCCTGCGCCCGCCGCGCTGAGCCAGGTTGCGGCCGCGCCGCGCTGAGCCGGGTTCCTGCGTCCGCCGGCTGAGCCACGGCCGGGCCCGCGCCGCCGGGGTCAGGTCCGCTTTTGCAGGATCACCGATGTCTGGGTGCCGGCATCCCAGAATCCCAGGCTCGCGGCCAGCGCGCGGGAGGCCCTGTTCTCTTCGTGCGAGCGCCACTGCGGAATGAGTCCGGAGGAGAGCGCCTCGTGGCCCGCGATCGCGGCGATCAACGCGCCGGCTCCGCGGCGCCGGTAGGCGGGGGCGGTCAGGACGCCCACGTGGCCGAGGATCTGCTGCCACTCCTGGTAGCCCGCACCCGCCATCGGGGTGCTCCCGTCCAGCAGCACGAACGACTTGTCCATGCCGGCCAGCGCCGCTTCGTGCTTGTCATCGGGCGGGCACATGTCTTCCAGGCGGGCGACGTCGCTGCCGGCGGTGGAAACCAATGCCTCCCGTTCGGGCTGCACCACCGGAAGGTCTTCGGCGTAGGACAGCACGGCCTTGCCCAGGCCGTGCCCGCCGTGCTCCCGGCTCAACTGCATCAGCGTCTGGTGTTCGGCCAGGTCGTCGTCCGAGTACCGGGCTGCCGCCGCAACGGCCCATTCAGGGCCGACCAGCGCCGACCGGCCGAACAAGCGCACGAAGGTGAGCGTCCCGGCGTCCTCGTTAATCCGGGTCAGCCGATCGCCGGCAGAGGCGAAGGCGCTGTCAGAAAATCCGAGCAACCGCGCCCACGCCAGCAGCACAATGTCAGCCGTCCCTGCGTCCAATCGCATACCAGCCACACTACTGAACGCTCAGCCGAAGAGAACCCTTGCCTCGTCGTAACGATGCTGCGGGACGGTTTTTAAGTTGTTCAGCGCCGACTCGAAGCCCACGTGCACAACGTCGGTGCCTTTCAGGGCCACCATGCTTCCCCATCGTTTCTCCACCACCGAATCCACCGCCGCCATGCCCAGCCGTGTGGCCAGCACGCGGTCGTAGCCGGAGGGGACGCCGCCGCGCTGGATGTGCCCCAGCGTGGTGGCGCGGGTTTCGATCCCGGTGCGCATTTCCAGTTCGGGGGCCAGCCGTTCCCCGATGCCGCCCAGCCTCGGCCGCCCGTAGCTGTCCACCCCGCGCTCGGCGTGCGGGCCCAGTTCGCCGTCGGGCACCCAGCCTTCGGCCACCACCACCAGCGGTGCGCGGCCGCGCTTCTGCGCGTGCAGCACCCACTCGGACACCTGGTCCATGGTCACGCGCTGCTCGGGGATCAGGATGGCGTGTGCGCCGGTGGCCATGCCCGCGTGCAGGGCGATCCAGCCCACGTTGCGGCCCATCACCTCGGCAATCATGCAGCGGTGGTGCGATTCGCCGGTGGTGCGCAGCCGGTCGATCGCCTCGGTGGCGATCTGCACAGCGGTGTCGAAACCGAAGGTGTAGTCGGTGGCTTCCAGGTCGTTGTCGATGGTCTTGGGCACGCCGACGATCTTCAGCCCGGCCTGGGTGAGCCGGTAGGCGCCGGCCAAGGTGCCCTCGCCGCCGATCACGATCACCGCGTCCACGCCCAGCCGGTCCAGCGTCTGCTGGATCTTCTCCGGCCCGCCGTTCGGTCCGTCGAACGGGTTGGTGCGCGAGGTGCCCAGGATCGTGCCGCCCTGCTTGGAAATGCCCCGCACCTGGTTCCGCGGCAGGTCCATGATGTCGCCCTCCACCACGCCGCGCCAGCCGTCGCGGAAGCCGACAAACTCGTGCCCGTGCACCGTGATGCCCTTGAGCACGATGCCGCGGATCACCGCATTCAGGCCGGGGCAATCCCCGCCGCTGGTCATGATGCCAATCCTCATGGGTACTCCTTCTCGGTTGCTGGCCGGTCGGCGCGAGCACCCCATTGAGCCCGCATCGATTCTATGCAGGAACCCCGGCCGGAGTCATTCGGGCGGGGAGCGGCGACCCTGGCCGGCGGCGGAGGCCCGGCCGGCCGGACGGCAGCTCAGCCGGACAGCAGGCCGTGTTGCATGGCGACCACGACGGCGCGCGTGCGGTCGTCGACGTCGAGCTTGGCGAAGATCCGCAGCAGGTGCGTCTTCACCGTGGTCTCGGCGATGAACAGCCGGGCGGCGATTTCCGGGTTGCTCAGCCCGTCGGCCACCGCCCGCAGCACCTCGGTCTCCCGGGCCGAGAGCGCCGGCGGCGCGGGGGCGCGCATCCGCGAGACCAGCTTGGCCGCGATCGGCGGCGCCAGGACCGTTTCGCCCCGGGCGGCGGCGTAGACGGCGGCGATCAGCGCCTCGCCGGGGGTGTCCTTGAGCAGGTAGCCCACCGCGCCGGCCTCCACCGCACGCACGATGTCGGTGTCGCCGTCGTACGTGGTCAGGATCAATACCTTGGTGTCCGGCCGGGCGGCAACTATCTGCGCGGTGGCGTCCGCCCCGTCCAGCCGCGGCATCCGCAGGTCCATGAGGACGACGTCGGCGTCCAGCACCAGCGCGGCACTCACCGCCGTGGCGCCGTCGGGAGCCTGGGCCACCACCTGCAGCCCGTCCTCGGTGCACAGCAGGCCGGCCAGCCCGGCGCGGACCACGGGGTGGTCGTCGGCGATGACCACCCGGACCCGGCCGGCGGCGCTGGCGTTGCCCGGGCCGACCGGATGGGGTTCAGCGGACAAGGCCGGCTCCTTCGTGCAGCTGCAGCGGGATGGTCATGGTCAGCCGGGTGCCGTCGCCGGGCGCCGAGTCCACGTCGAGGCTGCCGCCGATCCCGGACAGCCGGTCGGCCATGGCGCGCAGCCCGTAGCTGTCGCCAGAGGTCCCCGCGCCGGGGACGAAGCCGGCGCCGTCGTCGTCCACGGAGAGCACCAGGAACGCGCCGTCGAGGTGCAGCCGCAGCCGCGCCGAGCCCGCGCCGGCATGCCGGCGGACGTTGGCCAAGGCCTCCTGGGCGGCCCGCAGCACCACCACCTGCTGTGCCGGCGTGAGTTCCGGCAGCGCCGGCGGCAGTTCCACGCTCAGCCGGGCGCCGTTCAGGCCGGTGGCCTCGAGCCGCCGCAGCGCGCCGAGCAGGTCGCCGCCGGCCAGCTGGGTGGGGCCGGAGGCCGCAATCAGGGCCCGCGCTTCCTGCAGGTTGTCCCGTGCGGTGTCCCGGATTCCGGCCAGGGAGGACGCGAGCCCGGTCGGCAGCGGGGTGCCGGCCTTGCGCAGCCGGGCCTCGGCCGCCTCCGACAGCATCACGATCGAGGTGAAGCCCTGCGCCAGCGTGTCGTGGATTTCGCGGGCCATCCGCTCCCGTTCGGCCATCGCGCCCTGGCGCTCGTGTGCGGCAGCCAGTTCCGCCCGGGCGGCGTTGAGCTCCGCGATCAGGTCCGCCCGCTGCTCGCTCTGTTCGATGATCTTGTAGATCCACAGGCCCAGCAGCGTGCTGGCCAGGAAGGAGATCACCGCCTGCAGCCCGGCGGCCAGCAGCCCGGTGGCGCCGGTGCCGAACAGGTGCAGCTGGCCGGCCGCCACCAGCACGCAGATCAGCGCCGAGGCCACCACGCCGTTGCGCTCCGACCCGGCGAACATCCACACCTGCGGGAACGCGATGAAGAGGATGATCGATCCGGCGCCGGAGAGGAACGCCAGGTAGGTGACCACGGCGATCAGCAGCACCACGTACAGCTTGGGCTTCCAGGTGTCCAAGTCGTTCGCCCTGGTCAGGAACGGGTAGGCGGCCCCGAGGAGGACGAGGGCCGCCACCGCCGATGTCCTGGCGGGGTTCCCTGCGTCAGCGCCGACCCAGACGAGGACGGCGACCGTCGCCAGTGAGACGTAGAACCCGAGGTGCCACCACTTCAAACCGCGGAACCAGATCGAGTCCCCGGCGGACGGCGGCGCCGTCGCAGGCGTGACCGCGGATTCACTCATGGCATCACCTTACGACGGGCCCCGCTGCGCGGTGCTCTTCCGCGTGGGGTTACTTCTGTGGGGGCCAACGGAACATCAGCCGGGTCAGCACCAGGCCGGCGGCCAGCCAGATGAGGATGACGACGGCGGACATCCCCAGGTTCCAGGACCCGCCGGGCTCCGACGCCTCCCAACCCTCCGGCAGGAACACCGAGCGCATGCCGCTGGCCGTCCAGCGCAGCGGCGTCAGGTCCGCGATGCCGCGCAGCCAGTCCGGGATCTGCGGGAACGGGAAATACACGCCGGAGATGAAGGACAGCAGCAGCGGCGGCACGGCCGCCATGGTGGATGCGGAGGGGCCGGACCTGGCGAGGCAGGCGAAGGCGATCCCCACCGCCGACCAGGCCGCCGTGGACCCCAGCAGCAGCCACGCGAACGTCAGCCAGGCGCCCGCCGTCGTCGGCAAAGGCACGTTGAACAGGAACCGGGCACCCAGCAGCAGCAGTGCCGTTTGCGTCAGGATCAGGATGAGCGTCATTCCGGTTTTGCCCAGAAAGTAGGAAAGGCTGGGCAGCGGCGTTCCGGCCAGGCGCTTGATGCTGCCGTTGAACCGTTCGGTGGCCACGTAGGCGCTGAGGTTCTGGAAGCCGCTCAGAACGGTGCCCAGGGCCAGCATCGCGGGTAGGAAGTACGCGGCCGGGCGCAGCAGCGACTCCGGCCGCGCCGGATCACCCATCGACGCGTCGTCGCCGAACACGGTGCTGAACAGGCCCATCATGATCAGCGGGAACAACAGGGTGAACACCACCGCGGCCGGGTCGCGCGAGAACATCCGCACCTCCAGCAGTGTCCGCTTCCAGCCCAGCAGCACGGCGTTCGGCCGCCAGGCCAGGACTGCTCCTGCGGGGCCGGTCTTCGAAGGGGCCGTGGCGTTCATGATGCGTCGGTCCTGCCCGTGCCGTGCCGCTGCAGCAGCTGAAGGTAGATGTCCTCGAGGTGCGGCACGCGCACCTGCAGGTTGGCCGGCTCCCGCCGTCCGCCGTCGCTGATCCGGTGCACCACCGCGGCCGGCTCGTCCGTGGTCTCGTCGTGGTCGCCGGCTTCGTCCGTCCAGCTGACCCTGAACCGGCGCAGTGCCGCGCCGCCGATGGTTGCGGGCGTGCCCTCCGCCACCAGCCGGCCGGCAGCGATGACACCCAGCCGGTCCGCCAGCTGCTCGGCTTCATCCAGGTAGTGGGTGGTCAGCACGATGGTGGTGCCGTCGGAACCCAGGCGCCGGATCAGCTCCCAGAAGGACCGCCTGGCCTCCGGATCGAAGCCGGTCGTCGGTTCGTCCAGGAACAGCAGTTCGGGATTGCCGACCAGGCCCATGGCCACGTCCAGCCGCCGGCGCTGGCCACCGGAGAGGCTGCCGATCCGTGCGCCGGCCTTTTCTTCCAGCCCGACGGCGGCGATCACCTCGTCGACCGGGCGCGGGGCGGGGTAATAGGCGGCGAGGGCACGCAGCGATTCGGCGACCTTCAGCTCACCGGCATCGGTGGCCTCCTGCAGCACGACCCCGATGCGGGCACGGAACCCCGCCGCCGCCCGGTACGGGTCGACGCCGAGCACGGTGGCGCGGCCAGAGGTTGGCTTCCGGTGGCCCTCCATCATCTCGATG
The DNA here is from genome assembly GCF_059092685.1 of Arthrobacter sp. Y3221048. Lineage (NCBI taxonomy): Bacteria > Bacillati > Actinomycetota > Actinomycetes > Micrococcales > Micrococcaceae > Arthrobacter > Arthrobacter sp. Y3221048. The sequence goes on from NZ_JBNHHX010000002.1 coordinate 497,463, forward strand.
GTCGTGGACTTACCGGCGCCGTTGGGCCCGAGCAGCGCGTACGTTTCGCCCGTGCGGATCCGCAGCGTGATGCCGTCCACGGCGCGGAAGGTACCGCCCCCGGGACGGCGGTACTCCTTCACCAACCGGTCGAGGACGACGGCGCTGCCCGGCCCGGCAGGATCGGCGCCGATGGAATCGGGTTCGGCACCTTCCGGCACGGAAGGAAAGGATTCGGCAAGCTCGGCGTGGCCGGAGGCCGGCGCGCCCATGGCGTCCCGTGCGGCGCGGGCGGTGGCGGGTGTTCTCATGCTTCCAGCATGCCCGGGCCGGGTGCGTCGCCGGCACGTCCGCCCTGCCGAACCCGTTGTCCTCCGTCCGGTGGACAGCGGATCAGGACTTGCTGGCGAGCAGCTTCTCCAGCGCGATGCTGCCGTCGTACTTCGGCAGCAGCAGCCACAACACCAGGTAGGTGCCGACGCCGACGCCGGGGAACAGGAAGACCAGCAGGGTGGCGATCCGCACCCACGTCACGTCCCAGCCGAATTTGGCGGCGATGCCGCCGCAAATGCCGGCTACCCAGCGGTCGGGGCCGCGGCGGACGGGACTGGAGCGGAGCACTCGGTAAAAGGTATCCATGGAACCATGCTTTCGTGTTCGGGAGCTGTTGTCACTGGAGGATCGCCGTCGGCGGCCCGCGCGGGTGGCGCGGGCCGCCGGGTGGTCGATCCTCGGCCGGCGGTGCTCGGCCGGCGGTCTTGGGCTAGCGGTCCCGGTTGCGGGTGGCGCTCAGGACGCCGGCGACCACCAGGGCGATGCCGGAGCCGATCAACAGGGCGATCATGACGTAGGCCCAGTTGAAGCTGATGTCCCACCAGGTTCCGGCGAGCACCAGCAGGCCGACGGCCACGGCGATCAGCCCCCAGATGATGGTGCCTACGCGGGGACGGCGATCCTGGTCGTGGTTCAGTTGGCTGCTCATCGGATTTCCTCCAGTTCGCTGACGGTCATGATGTCGACGTTGCTGGCCACGCCCCGGACGGCCAGGATGATCTCCGGCTCCCCGCCGTCGTCATTGATGATGTAGCTCCCCGGCTGCCAGACCCCGGACTGCCGTCCGCTGTCCGCGCCGGTGACGTATTCGACGTTGCCCAGCGCCATCTGCGTTTCCACCTTCACCGGGACGTCGTCGGGGATGATGACGGTGACGGAGGAGGCGACGGCGTTGACCGGGACGACGGCGGGGCCGCCAAAACGGGAACCGGAGACGGCCCGCAGGTCCACGGTGCCGTCGCCGGCCACTACGCTGTAGCCGTCACCCTGGGCCGGCGCCGCGGCGGAGGTCCAGGTGCGGCTGGAGGCGATGGCGAAGTTGGAGGCGGTCCACTGCGTTCCCGCGGAGAAGGCCAGCGCCAGGACCAGGCCCACGGCAGCCAGGAAACCGAGGACGCCGGAGGTGCGGCCGACGGCGCCCATCACGACGACGCCGATGCCGATCACGATCAGCGCCGCGGCGATAGCGACCGGTACGACGTTCCGGCCCAGGTCAACGAACTCCAGCGCGTTGAGTCCCAGGACCACGCCGGCGGCCAGCATGGCCGCGCCCAGAGTCAGGGCGATGGCCGCGCCCGAGGGACCGCGGGGGGCGGGCTTGTACAGCCGCGGAGCGGGCTGGGGATACGGGCGCGGCTGCGGGTAGGCCTGCCGCGGCGGGCTTGGGGGGCCGCCGTGGCCCGCGTTGCCGTATCCGGCCGCGGACGCCGGCATCGAACCGTAGGCGGCGCCGGCGGTGTGGGCCGGGCCGGCATGGCTGCCCGGAGCCGGTGCCGCGGGGGCGGCGGAGCCGGGGGAGCCGGGGGCGGTCTTGTTGCGCGTGGCGAGCCAGTAGATGAAGAACCCCACCGCGCCGAGCCAGAGGACGGCCCAGAGGAAGCCGCCGAAGCCCCAGCCGCCGTCGTTGTCGAACCCGAATATCCAGCTGAACGGGCGGCTGAACACGCCCAGGGCCGTGAAGATTACCGCGCCGGTCATGCCTGCCGTCCAGTTGCTGCGGCCGGCTTCTTCCGCATGGATCCGGCCGTCCGGCTCGGGCAGCAGTGCCCACGCCACGCCGTAGAGCAGCACGCCGATGCCGCCGAAGACGGCCAGCAGGATGAACAGGCCGCGGACCAGGATCGGGTCCAGTCCGATCCGGTGCGCGACGCCGGAGGCTACGCCGCCGATCCAGCGGTCCTGCCCACGGGCAACGCCCAGGTTGCGGAACCAGCTGAAGAACGCGTTGCTCTGCGCCGGAAATCCGCCGCCGGGCGGCGGCGGGTAAGCGCCGGCGCTGTCCGGAGGCGGCGGGAAGCCCCCGCCGCCCCCGTCGCGGCCGGCGTAACCGGGCCCGTCGCCCCCGGCCGCGTTGGCATGCGCCGCATCGGTGTAGCCCGCGCCCAGCGGCATGGTGGGGTTGGTGCCCGGAAGGATGGGTTCGGTCGGATTGGCGGGCCGGTCGTCGTAGCGTGCCGCGTCGTCGGGCAGCGGGGCGTCCGGGGGCTGTGCCGCGGCGCCATACCGCGAAGCGTCGTCGGGCAGCGGGGCAGCGCCGTCGTCGGCGCGGTCGCCGGTCCCGGCATCCCCTGCCTCGCCGGTCTCCGGCTGGACGGTCTCGCGCTCGCCGGGAGCCGGTGCCTGGTTCGTTGCCGGGGCGGATTCCTGCCGGGAGTCCTGTGCTGCCGGTAGCTGGTCCGGTTCGTCTGTTCGGTCGGTGCCGTCGTTATCCGACGGGGTCGGTGCGTGTGAGGTCATGGTTTGATCATTCCAACCGGCAGCCGTCTCCTCTATCGGGTGCCACCCTGACCCTTCCCTGACCGGCGGGCCGGGGTCCCCTGAATCAGCGCCCCACGGTAGGCCGGGTGCTCCCGCGCGTGCTTGGATTGACCCATGAGAGAACCGCTCGTCCGCTCCACCGAGGACCGCATCATTGCGGGCGTGTGTACGGGCCTGGCCCGGCACCTGAACACCTCGGTCGGGATCGTCCGGGTCGGCATGGTGGTCCTGGCGCTCGCCGGGGGAGCGGGTGTTCTGCTCTACGTCTGGCTCTGGCTGCTGGTGCCGACCGCGGCGGATAAGGCCCTGGCCGCCGAGCGCGCCTTCAATCCCCGCGACATCGCGGAGAACTTCGCGCGGGGATTCGGCGCGCCGCCTCCCGGCCAGGAGCCCGGCGGCCGCCCCGGCGGGCAGCCCGGAGCGCTTCCGCAGGGCCCCGGAGCGACGGGTGCCCCGCGGCTGATGCAGCGCGGCGGCAAGGAAATCCTGATCGGCGCGGCCCTGGTCCTCGCAGGCGGCGCCGTCGTCGCCCAACTCGCGGGCATCAATTTGCCGTGGGGCACCTGGCTGCCCGTCCTCGCCATCGCGGCCGGCGCGGTGATCGCGTGGATGCAGCTGGACGATTCCCGGCGCAGCGGACTGATGGACCGCGCCGGTGCAACCGGGGCGCAGGGCGCCGTGCGGTTGCTGGCCGGGCTGGTCCTGGTGGTGGCCGGCATCGTCACCATGGTGTCCGGATCGATTACCTGGGAGGCCATGTGGCCCACGCTGTTCGCCTCGCTGGCCGTGCTGGCCGGGGTCCTGCTGGTTTTGGCACCGTGGGTGCTGAAGTACTGGCGGGACCTGGAGACCGAACGCTCCGGCCGCATCCGGGAAACCGAGCGCGCGGAAATCGCCGCGCACCTGCACGATTCGGTGCTACAGACCTTGGCCCTGATCCAAAACCGCGCCGGTTCGGAACACGACGTCACCCGGTTGGCCCGCGCCCAGGAACGGGAACTGCGCGAATGGCTTTACCGGGACAAGCGGCAGGAAGAGGGCAACCTGGTGGACCGCGTGAAGGCGGTGGCCGCGGAAATCGAAGACGCCTACGGGCACCCCGTGGACGTCGTCGCCGTGGGCGACAGCGCGATGACCGACCGGCACGAGGTCCTGGTGCATGCCACCCGGGAAGCGGTGCAGAACGCGGCCAAACATGCGGGCGGCGGCATCTCCGTATACGTTGAATGCACACCGGGCAGCAGCGAAATTTTCGTCCGCGACCGCGGTCCTAGGTTCGAGCTCGCCGCCGTGCCGCCGGACCGGATGGGCGTGCGCGAATCGCTCATCGGCCGGATGGAGCGCCACGGCGGCCAGGCAAAAATCCGCAACACCGGCAGCGGCACCGAAGTCCACCTCAGCCTGCAGCACCCCCAGGAAGGAACCGCATCGTGACCGAACCCATCCGCGTGGTCGTTGTGGACGACCACGCCATCTTCCGTTCCGGCTTGAAAGCAGACCTGGACGGGCGGATCGAGGTGGTCGCCGAGGCCGCGACCGTGGAGCAGGCGATCGCGGCCATCCACGAGCAGCGGCCCGCGGTAGTGCTCCTGGACGTGCACCTGCCCGGAGGCAGGGGCGGCGGCGGGGCCGAGGTGGTGGCGGGCTGCGCGGACCTGCTGGGCGAGACCAGGTTCCTGGCGCTGAGCGTGTCCGACGCCGCCGAAGACGTAGTCACCGTCATCCGGGCCGGCGCCCGCGGGTACGTCACCAAGACAATCTCCGGCGCCGAGATCTCCGACGCAGTGGAGCGGGTGGCCGGCGGCGACGCGGCCTTCTCGCCGCGGCTGGCCGGGTTCGTCCTGGACGCCTTCGGCACGGCAGCCGTTGCCAATGTTGACGACGAACTGGACAAGCTCTCCGCGCGTGAACTGGAGGTCATGCGGCTGATCGCACGCGGCTACCAGTACAAGGAAGTGGCCAAGGAACTGTTCATCTCCATCAAGACCGTCGAAACGCACGTCTCGTCCGTGCTGCGCAAGCTCCAGCTGTCCTCCCGGCACGAGCTGACCCGCTGGGCCGTTGACCGCCGGATCCTGTAGCGGGGGCGCGGACCCTGTTGCAGGGGCCGCGGGGGGCCGGACCCTGTTGTGCCCCAGGCGCCGGTGGTAGCTTGGTGGCACTGTCAGGACGGACCGCGCAGGAGGATCCATGACCGACTCCCCGCAGCACGACGAACTGCCGCTGCCGGACTACGACCACATACCGCTGGGCACTCTTCCGTCCCGGATCACGGGGCTGGACGAGCAGGGAATGACGGAGCTTCTGGCCTACGAACGTGAGCACGGGAACCGGCTCCCGGTCGTCCAGGTCCTCGAGCGTCGGCTCGAGGAACTGCGCGCCGGGGCAGAGCCGAGCGGCACCGCCACGCCGGACATGCCCGAAGTCGGCCGGAGCCAGGGCGGCTCCGCGGCGCGGCCGGAAACCTCCGGCCCGCAGGTGGTGCCGCCGTTCCACGGAAATCCGGCCCATCAATCGCAGCCCGAAAAGTAGCAGGCACGCCGCGGCCGGGCCGCCCGTTGGCTGCCCGGCCGCCACTCTTTCCGGCGGCTACTTGGCCTTCGCCAGGAAGTCCTGCAGCCGGCCGACGCCGGTGGCGAGGTCTTCGTCGCCGAGGGCGTAGGACAGCCGCACGAAGCCGGACGGCCCGAAGGCCTCGCCGGGAACGACGGCGACCTCGACCTCGTCGAGGATCAGCGAGGCAAGCTCGGCGGAGGTCGCCGGACGGATGGTGCCGTCCGCCGTCGCGAATTCCTTGCCCAGCAGCCCGCGGACGTCGGCGTAGGCGTAGAACGCGCCCTCCGGCGTCGGGCATTCGACGCCGGCGATGGCGTTCAGGCCCTCGACCATGGCCTTGCGGCGGCGGTCGAAGGCCACCTTCATCTCGTCCACCGCGGTCAGCGGTCCGGACACGGCGGCCAGCGCTGCCATCTGGGACACGTTGGCCACGTTGGAGGTGGCGTGCGACTGCATATTGGTGGCGGCCTTGACCACGTCCTTGGGGCCGATCATCCAGCCCACCCGCCAGCCGGTCATGGCGTAGGTCTTGGCGACGCCGTTGAGGATGACGACCTTGTCGCCCAGTTCCGGCGCGGCCGTCGCGATGGAGGTGAAGGGCACGCCGTCGTACGTGAGGTGCTCGTAGATCTCGTCGGTGATGACCCACAAGCCCTTGGAGGCGGCCCACCGGCCGATTTCGGCGACCTGTTCCGGCTGGTAGACGGCGCCGGTCGGGTTGGACGGGGAGACGAAGAGCAGCACCTTGGTGTTTTCGGTCAGCGCGCCTTCGAGCTGGTCGACGGTGACCAGGTAGCCCTGCTCCGGCCCGGCGAAGACCTCCACCGGGACGCCGCCGGCCAGCCGGATCGCCTCCGGGTAGGTGGTCCAGAACGGCGTGGGGACCAGGACCTCGTCGCCCGGATCCAACAACGTGGCGAAGGATTCGTACACGGCCTGCTTGCCGCCGTTGGTCACCAGCACCTGGGCGGGATCCACCCGGTAGCCGGAATCGCGCAGCGTCTTGTCCGCGATGGCCTGCTTCAGTTCGGGCAGTCCGCCGGCGGGGGAGTAGCGGTGGAAGCGCGGCTGGCGGGCGGCCTCAATGGCGGCCTCCACGATGTAGTCCGGGGTCGGAAAGTCCGGTTCGCCCGCCCCGAAGCCAATCACCGGACGCCCGGCGGCCTTCAGCGCCTTCGCCTTGGCATCGACGGCGAGGGTGGCGGATTCGGCGATGGACGCAATGCGCCGGGAGACGCGGGCGTTGGCAGGCATGGGGTTCCCGTCTTCAGTAGCGTGTAGGACTGTTCCATAGTCTAGGTGCAGCCCGTCGGGGATGTCCTGCCGGCGGCGCCGCGGCCCCTCTGCACGCCCGTGGTCGGCGCCCGCGGAACCTGTTGGCGGTCCCGTTGGTCAGCGGGCCGGCGGAAATGTTGCATAATGGATCAGTCGCCTTTTGGGCGGCAAACGGGGTTCGGTTCGACGTCGGCGCATCGCTGGCGTAAACTGGATCTTCGGTGTTGAAAACGCCATGATGTTCCATGCCCGCACGGCGGGGGACATCCGGCAGTATTCGGCTCCATAGGGTAGTGGCGCAATTGGTAGCGCAGCGGTCTCCAAAACCGCAGGTTGCAGGTTCGAGTCCTGTCTGCCCTGCGCAGAACCGCCGCAGGCATAACTGCAGCAGTTCAGCATCCCAGCACGAAGCAGCGGTCCAGGCCGGCCGAGGCCGTCCGGGGGCCGGACACCGGACAGAATGAGTGAGGCCAGGTTGACCGATACGTCTTCCAGCAGTCCCCAGGGGCGCCCCACCGGACGAAAGACCGAGAAGCGCGGTCTCTTCGCCCGGATCATTCTGTTTGTCCGCCAGATCATTGCCGAACTCAAAAAGGTCGTCACGCCGACCCGCAAGGAATTGCTGAACTACACGCTTGTGGTGATCGCTTTCGTGGCCATCATGATGTTGATCGTCACGGCACTGGATCTGGTTTTCGGTCAGGGCGCGTTCTTCGTCTTCGGAGACGGCATACCCGAACAGTAACGTCCGCGTTGCGGCAGCCGTACGGATGGATACGACGACGGCGCAAAGCCGCCGCGAGTCAAGTGAGCTGAAGAAGAAAGCAGGAAGCTAAGTGTCCGACCAGGAACTCGAAGCCCAGAACTCCGAAGAGAACGCGGAGCTGGAAGCCGACGAGCAGGTTACCGAGACCGGCACCGACGAGGTGCCGGCTTCTGGCGTTGACGCCGCAGACGAGGCTGCCGGTACCGATCTGGCGAGCGAGCTTGACCAGGCCGCCGAAGACGCCCCCGTCCTCGACGAGGCAGCCGAAGCCGCCGCCGAGGCGGACATGAGCGAAGCCGTGGCAGCCGACGAGGCCCCGGAAGAGGCCGAGCAGACCGAAGAGGAAGCCCTCGAAGCATTCCGCGCCAAGCTTCGCCGCCAGCCCGGTGACTGGTACGTCATCCACTCCTACGCCGGCTACGAAAACCGTGTGAAGGTCAATCTGGAGACCCGCATCCAGACCCTGAACATGGAAGACTTCATCTACGAGATCCAGGTCCCGATGGAAGAGGTCGTGGAGATCAAGAACACCACGCGCAAGCTGGTCAAGCGCGTACGCATCCCGGGTTACGTGCTGGTCCGGATGGACCTGACCGACGCCTCGTGGGGCGCCGTCCGCCACACGCCGGGCGTGACCGGATTCGTCGGCAACGCCCACAACCCGGTGCCGCTGAGCCTGAAGGAAGTTGCTTCCATGCTGGAGCACACCATCACCGGCACCAAGACGGAAGCCGGCGGCAAGGCTGCCGGCAAGTCGGCTGCCCCGAGCACGCCGATCACCGTCAACTTCGAGGTCGGCGAGTCCGTCACGGTCAACGACGGGCCGTTCGAGACGCTGCCGGCAACGATTTCCGAAATCAAGCCGGAATCCCAGCAGTTGGTGGTGCTGGTGACCATCTTCGAGCGCGAAACCCCGGTGACGCTCTCCTTCAGCCAGGTCACCAAGATCCACTAACCAAGACTTCGTGCGGACCAGGACCCGCTTTGTCCGAACCCGCACGGCCGGCCGCCACGCCATGGCGGCCAACCACCGCCGGCACGCTCCTGTGCCGCCGGTACGTAATGTGAGAGAAGGACCCGATATGGCCCCCAAGAAAAAGGTCACCGGCCTCATCAAGCTCCAGATCCAGGCAGGCGCCGCCAACCCGGCCCCGCCGATCGGTCCGGCGCTTGGTCAGCACGGTGTCAACATCATGGAATTCTGCAAGGCGTACAACGCCGCCACGGAATCCCAGCGCGGAAACGTGATCCCGGTTGAAATCACGGTCTACGAAGACCGTTCCTTCACCTTCATCACCAAGACCCCGCCGGCCGCCGAGCTGATCAAGAAGGCCGCAGGCGTGCAGAAGGGTTCGGCTACCCCGCACACCAACAAGGTTGCGAAGCTGACCCAGGCGCAGGTCGATGAGATCGCCGGCACCAAGATGGAAGACCTCAACGCCAACGACATCAAGGCTGCTGCCAAGATCATCGCCGGCACCGCCCGCTCCATGGGCATCGAGGTCGAGGGCTAAGCACCTCGACCCCAGGTGGTCGTGCCAGGACGTCCGTCCTGCAGGACCCCACCAAGACAATTCGAAAAACGACGGCGACTCAGCTCGCCAGGGGTGGGAACACCGCCGTCGTTGTGGCAGGGCCGAGCGCGGTCCGCAGACCACAACTGCACAAGGAGAAAAAGCAGATGGCAAAGCGCAGCAAAGCATATGAGGCAGCTGTAGCCAAGATCGAGGCGGACAAGGTTTACGCTCCGGTCGAGGCAATCACTCTCGCCAAGGAAACCAACCCGTCCAAGTTCGACGCGACCGTCGAGGTGGCTTTCCGCCTCAGCGTCGACCCGCGCAAGGCGGACCAGATGGTCCGCGGCACGGTCAACCTGCCGCACGGCACCGGCAAGACCGCCCGCGTGCTGGTCTTCGCCACCGGCGACAAGGCCGAGGCCGCTATCGCCGCGGGTGCCGACTTCGTTGGCTCCGACGACCTGATCGAGAAGATCCAGGGCGGCTGGACCGACTTCGACGCCGCCGTGGCGACCCCGGAACTGATGGGCAAGGTCGGCCGCCTGGGCAAGGTCCTCGGTCCCCGCAACCTGATGCCGAACCCGAAGACCGGCACGGTGACCCCGGACGTTACCAAGGCTGTCAACGACATCAAGGGCGGCAAGATCGACTTCCGCGTCGACAAGCACGCCAACCTCCACTTCATCATCGGCAAGGTGTCCTTCGACGCCAACAAGCTGGTGGAGAACTACGCCGCCGCCCTGGAAGAGGTGCTGCGCCTGAAGCCGTCCGCTTCCAAGGGCCGGTACATCGCGAAGGCGACCGTCACCACCACCTTCGGCCCCGGCATCGCCGTGGACCCGAACGTCACCAAGGTGGCTGTGGAGGCCTAGCCAGGACTTCACGTTCGCCGGCAACGGCGACCGCTTAGACTATGGCCGCAGCATGATGCTGCGGCCATAGTCCGTTTAAGCGGGTTGTGGTGCGGGCCGGCGGAATGCCGTAAAGTGATTGGCACTGCCCAATCACTGCCTCAGCCCAATCACGGCCTCAGTGCCGAGGAGCACGTATGCCCGCCACCTCCATCACGGTCGCGCCGCTGCCGATCCCGCCTGCCCTGGAGGGGCCCGGCGGGGCGGACTTCATCGCATCCGCCGAGCTGGCCAACCTGGTCAACGGGCTGATTTGGGGCAACAACGATTTTTGGGTGAGCCCGGCGGTCAGGCTCGAGGGATCGCGGGCGACCGACTACTCGGTGACGTATCTCTGGGCGGCCAAGGACGGCGACCGGCACGTCGGGCGCGCCTTGCTCGAACTCTCGCTGCGGGACAACCAGCGGAACGGGTACGTCTTTGTGGCTGTCCACCCCGAGTACCGCCGCCGTGGTGTGGGAAGCAGGCTGCTGGGGGAGGCCGAGGCCTGTGCGGTCAGCCAGGGCCGGACCACGCTGCAGGCCTGGAGCGAGCAGCCGGCCGATTTCGATCCCGAAGGGCCGGACATGCTCCGGCCGGAGACCGGGTCCGGGGCCTTGCCGGCGTCAGCGCCGGCCGTGCGCTTTGCGCTGGCCGGAGGCTTCCGGCTCGAACAGGTGGAGCGCTGCAGCAGGATGCCGCTTCCCGTCGACCAGGACTGGCTGGCGGCCCGGGCGGCAGCAGCTGCCGGGAAGGCCGGCGGGGACTATCGGCTGGTGGAGTGGACCGACAGCTGCCCGCCGGATCACGTGGACCAGTATGCGGCCCTGCGCCAGCGGATGAGCACGGACGTCCCGCTGGGCGAACTGGACTACGAGGAAGAAGCGTGGGACGCGGCACGGGTCCGCCACCATGAGGAAGAGCTGCGGCGCAAGGGCGGCCGCTGCCTGGTGGTCACGGCCCGGCATGTGCCCAGCGGCCAGCTGGTGGGCCATACCGTGCTGGAATTTTTCCCGGAGCAACCCGAGGTGGTCTTCCAGGAGGACACGCTGGTGTTGCGTGCCCACCGTGGCCACAACCTGGGCATGTGGATCAAGGTCCGCAACCTGCAGCGGGTGGCGGAAACGTGGCCGCAGGGGCGGCGGCTATACACCTGGAACGCCGCCGAAAACAGCCACATGCTGGACATCAACACGGCGCTCGGCTTCGCCCCGGCCGGGTACGAGGCCGCCTGGCAGAAGAAGCTGCGTCCGGGTCAGTAGGCCGGGAAACCCGGCCGGGCGGCGCCGTGTGGCGCCCGCCCGTAATGCTACGCGTCGGTAACCGTCGGCGGCGGTTAGGATGACAGCGCACCGGCAGGCCGCCGGGTGTGACGGGAGGGCCGATGGAACGCAGGACGCTGGTGGACACGGTGGCGGAAGACCTGCTGGAGCAGATCATCGCCGGCCGGATGGCGCCCGGAGACGCGCTGCCGACCGAGGCCGAGATCGCCGCCCGGTCGCAGGTCAGCCGTCTGACCGTCCGGGAGGCCCTCACCATGCTGCGGGCCATGAACGTGATCAGCATCCAGCGGGGCCGCGGCACCTTCATCAACCCTGCCGAGAGGTGGACCTCGGTCGAAGCGGTCGTCCGCGCCGCGGCGTACAGCATGAGCGACTCCGCCGCCTCACGGCAATTGCTCGAAGTGCGGCGCCTGGTCGAATCCGGCGCCGCTGCGCTGGCTGCCCTCCGCCGCACCGCTGCCGACCTGGCGTTGCTGCGCGGGGAGCTGGAGTCGATGGCTGCGGCGGATGCCGCGGATGACCCGGATGCCTTCGTCGAAGCCGACCGGTTGTTTCACACGGCGATCCTCAAAGCGTCCGGCAACATCCTCTTTCCGGCGGTCTTCGTGCCGATGGCCCGCGTGCTGGCGGACGCGCGGCGGGAAGCCTTTGTGGCGCAGGCCGTCCGTACCCGCACGCTGGCCATGCACCGCAGGGTGCTCGCCGCCGTCGAAAGCGGGGACTCCCCGGGAGCGCGCCAGGCCATGGAGGACCACGTCAACCAGGTCCAGGACGACCTCGACGGCAGTGCCGCGGGCCCGGGGAAAGCCTCTCCCGTACGGTCGGCCGCCGTCTGACGCGTCCCGGCGGGCCGATTGGCGCCCCTCACCTGCGGCCGATTTGGAGTCCGGCAGCAGGATCCCGTAACCTTGAAAAACCAAAGACCGTCGGTCGTTGAAATCCTCCACGTTTTCAACCGAAAGTCCCATGCCTGGGACGGCCTGCGCAGGTGAACGAAGCATTGCCCCGCTGCCGGAACGCCGGTGCGGGAACGAAGCCCCGTGCATCTGCATGGGGCGTTTTTTATGCGTGTGACCCGAACCACCGGCACTATTCCCCGGAAGGAGGGTTATGGCAACGCCAACCAAGGTGGCAGCCGTTGAAGAAATCACCACCGATTTCAAGGAATCCAGCGCTGCAGTCCTAACCGAATACCGCGGGCTTACCGTTGCACAGCTCAAGGAGCTGCGTGTTTCTCTCGGCCAGGACACCAAGTTCGCGGTCGTAAAGAACACCCTGACTGGCATTGCAGCCAAGGAAGCCGGCATCGACGCGTTCGACGGCCAGCTTTCCGGACCCACTGCTATCGCCTTCATCAAGGGTGACGCCGTTGCAGCCGCCAAGTCCCTGACGGATTTCGCAAAGTCCAACCCGCAGCTCATCATCAAGACCGGTGTCTTCGAGGGCAAGGCCCTGGACGCAACCGCCGTTGCTGCGCTGGCCGCTCTCGAGTCCCGCGAGCACCAGCTGGCCCGCGTCGCCGGTGTCCTCAAGGCGCCGATGTCCGCACTGGCCCGGACCCTCGATGCGCTGCGCATCAAGCAGGAGGAGAACGGTAGCGCCGCTGCCGAAGCTCCGGCCGAAGCTGCCGAAGCCGAAGCTCCCGCTGCCGAAGCAACCGAGGCCCCGGCCGAGGCTGCCGCCGAAGAGCAGTAAGTCTCTTCACCAACCAACTCTTGGTGCGGACACACCAGCCGCATCACCTATCAGGAAGGACGCCAACCATGGCGAAGCTCACCAACGAAGAGCTCATTGAAGCTTTCAAGGAACTGACCATCATCGAGCTCTCCGAGTTCGTCAAGCTGTTCGAGGAGACCTTCGAGGTCACCGCTGCTGCTGTTGCCGTTGCAGGCCCCGCCGCCGGCGGCGGCGAAGCCGCTGCCGAGGAGCAGACCGAATTCGACGTCGTCCTCGAAGCTGCCGGCGACAAGAAGATCGCAGTGATCAAGGAAGTCCGTGCCCTGACCTCCCTGGGTCTGAAGGAAGCCAAGGACCTGGTTGACAGTGCTCCGAAGGCCGTCCTCGAAGGCGCCACCAAGGAAGCTGCCGACAAGGCCAAGGAAGTTCTCGAGGCTGCCGGCGCGACCGTCACCCTCAAGTAAGCTCTTTCAGCTTCTTCAAAGCCCCGTCGCCCCTCACCGGGCGGCGGGGCTTTGTGCTGGTTGCGCCCGAGGAACGCGGCCTGTGGGCCGCGCCGGGCTCAGGCCGGGTCGGAGATGTCGGCCACGGTGGCGCCGAGCGCGGACGTCAGCGCATCGGCGTCGACAAAGGCGGAGTAACCGTGCTCCCCGGCGCCCAGCGAAATCCGCCGGCCGCGGATGGACTCGTCGGCGTACACCGGCCACGCCGTGCTGCTGCCCAGCGGGGTGATGGTGCCGCGCCGGTAGCCGGTCGCCGTAAACGCCACGTCGGCGTGCGGCAACGACAGTTTGTTGACCCCCAACAGCGACCGGAGCTTGGGCCAGGAGATCTGCCGGTCCCCGGGGATGAGGGCGAACAGGAACGAGCCGTCCTTGTGCTTGATGACCAGGGTCTTGACGATGTCTGCCTCGGCAATGCCCAACAGCTGCGCCGCCTCCCCGAGGCTGCGGGCGCCGGAACGAAAGGCGACGTCGACCTGCAGCGAGTGGGCTTCCGCACCGGCCAGGAAACGTTGCAGGCCGGCCGGCAGGGCGGGGGCACCGGATTCGTGGTTCATGTCCGGTTCAAGCCCCGGCGCCGGGCCGGTATTCCCGGCCGGGTCGCCGGGGGCCGCCCGGGTCCTAGTCCCGGTAGAGCAGCAGCGCCTCGCCCTGGCCGCCGCCGCCGCACAGGGAGACAGCGGCCTTGCCGGTTCCGCGCCGGCGCAACTCGCAGGCGGCCGTCAGCGCCAGCCGGGCACCGGAGGCGCCGATCGGATGGCCGAGGGCGATGGCCCCGCCGTGGATGTTGCACTTCTCCAGCGGCAGGTCCAGGTCCTGCAGCGACTGCACGGCGACGGCGCCGAAGGCTTCGTTGATTTCGATGAAATCCAGGTCGGCGGTGGTCCAGCCGGCCCGCTTGAGGGCCTGCGAGATGGCGTTGGACGGCTGGGACTGCAACGAGGTGTCCGGTCCCGCCACCTGCCCGGGGCGGCCGACGACGGCGAGCCAGTCCAGCCCGTTGTCCTCGGCGAAACCGCGGCTCGCCACCACGACGGCGGCCGCGCCGTCGGACAGCGGGGACGAGTTTCCGGCCGTGATGGTGCCGTCCTTGGCAAAGGCCGGGCGCAGCGGGGCCAGGCTGTCCACCGTGGTCTGCGGCCGGACGCCCTCGTCGCGGTCGACCACCAGGTCCCCGCCCTTGCGCTGCGGCACGGTGACCGGAACGATCTCGTCCTCGAAGACCCCGCTTTCCGCGGCCGCGGCGGCGCGCTGGTGGGACGCGGCGGCCACTGCATCCTGCGCTTCGCGGCCGATGCCCAGCTCGCTGTTCCGGCGCTCGGTGGAGGCGCCCATGGACTCGTGGTCGAAGGCATCGGTGAGCCCGTCGTGGGCCGTGGCATCCAGGGCGGTCAGGCTGCCGTAGGTCCAGCCTTGGCGGGAACCGGGCAGCAGGTGCGGGCCGTTGGTCATCGACTCCTGCCCGCCGGCCACCACCAGCTGCGCCTCGCCGCACCGGATCAGCCGGGCGGCGTCGGTGATGGCAGCCAGCCCGGAGAGGCACACCTTGTTGATCGTTACGGTGGGGACGTTCCAGCCGAGCCCGCCGGCGATCGCTGCCTGCCGGGCGGGGTTCTGGCCCGCCCCGGCCTGGATGACGTGGCCCATGATGACCGCGTCCACCTGTTCGGCCGCGACGCCGGAGCGCTCCAGCGCGGCGGCGATGGCTTTGCCGCCGAGCTCGACCGCGGTGAATGATGCGAGCTGGCCGTTCAGTCGTCCATTGGGCGTCCGCGCGCCGTTCAGGATGACGACGTCGTCTCGGCTGCTGTTGTTCTCGGCCATGGTGTCGATGCCTCTTTCCGTGCCGTCTGGCCCGGCCGAACCGGGCCGCCGGCTTGCCGTCGGTATGATCTGGTTCACAGATTACCCGCGTTTGGGCAACTCGCCCGAAGCGCAGGCCGGAAAAAGCCGGGCGCGGGGTATATGCTGATGGCGTTGTCCGGGGGAGGGCAACCGCGAAGACGCTTTTTGCACCGCGCACCCGGTGCGCCGCCCCGGCCCGAGGACGGGCGCAGCGGTGAACTGCGCCTGCCTGCATGCTGGACATTCCGCGCCGCGGTGCCGTACACTTGGTATTTGCGTCTTCCCTCAAAACCTTTGGCCTTCATATAGCGGTGGGCTTCGCCACGCCCTATCTGTGTTTAACTGCAGATCGTGCGGCGGGCAAGGATCATATAGCGGATCCAGGTGATGTCCGGGCCCCATTCGGGGTGCCGGCGGTGCGGAAGCGCAGGACAAGCCTGAAGGTCTGTGGAAGGATCCCTCTTGGTCGCCTCGAGCACCTCTAATACCGATACCGCTAACAGCCTGCTGGACGCCTCGTCGAACGACGGAGCAACCCGGCGGCTCTCATTCGCCAAGATTCACGAACCTCTTGACGTTCCCAATCTGCTCGCCCTTCAGACCGACAGCTTCGACTGGCTGGTCGGCAACGAACGCTGGAAGGCGCGCGTAGCCAAGGCCCAGGAAGAAGGCCGCCAGGGCGTGGCCACCACCTCCGGCCTCGCCGACATCTTCGAAGAGATCTCCCCGATCGAGGACTTCCAGGGCACCATGTCCCTGAGCTTCTCGGAGCCGGAGTTCGCCGATCCGAAGTACACCATGGCCGAGTGCAAGGACCGCGACGCCACGTTCTCCGCGCCGCTGTACGTCAAGGCCGAGTTCATGAACAACAACACGGGCGAGATCAAGCAGCAGACCGTGTTCATGGGCGACTTCCCGCTGATGACGGACAAGGGCACCTTCGTCATCAACGGCACCGAGCGCGTCGTCGTCTCCCAGCTGGTCCGCTCGCCGGGCGCCTACTTCGAGAAGACCGCCGACAAGACCAGCGACAAGGACATCTTCACCGCGAAGATCATCCCGTCCCGCGGCGCCTGGTTCGAGCTGGAAATCGACAAGCGCGACCAGGTCGGCGTCCGCCTTGACCGCAAGCGCAAGCAGTCCGTGACCGTGCTGCTCAAGGCCCTGGGCTGGACCGAGGGCCAGATCCTGGAGACCTTCGGCGAGTACGACTCCATCCGCGCCACGCTGGAGAAGGACGCCACCCAGACCCAGGAGGAAGCCCTCCTCGACATCTACCGCAAGCTCCGTCCGGGCGAGCCGCCGACAGTCGAGGCTGCCCAGTCCCTGCTGGACAACCTGTACTTCAACCCCAAGCGCTACGATCTGGCCAAGGTTGGCCGCTACAAGATCAACCGCAAGCTGGGCATCGACAAGCCGCTCACGGATCCGGACGCGTCGGTCCTGAACAATGACGACATCGTCGCCATGATCAAGTTCCTGGTGGCGCTGCACGCCGGCGAGACCACCATCCCGGGCAAGCGCGACGGTGCCGACCACGACCTCCGCGTCGAGATCGACGACATCGACCACTTCGGCAACCGCCGCATCCGTGCGGTCGGGGAACTGATCGAGAACCAGGTCCGCACCGGCCTCTCCCGCATGGAGCGCGTGGTCCGCGAACGCATGACCACCCAGGACGTCGAAGCGATCACACCGCAGACCCTGATCAACATCCGCCCCGTGGTGGCAGCGATCAAGGAGTTCTTCGGCACTTCGCAGCTGTCCCAGTTCATGGACCAGAACAACCCGCTGGCCGGCCTGACGCACAAGCGCCGCCTGTCCGCGCTGGGCCCGGGCGGCCTGTCCCGCGACCGTGCCGGCATGGAAGTCCGTGACGTGCACCCCTCGCACTACGGCCGCATGTGCCCGATCGAGACCCCTGAAGGCCCGAACATCGGCCTGATCGGCTCGCTGGCCTCCTACGGCCGGATCAACGCGTTCGGTTTCATCGAGACCCCGTACCGCAAGGTCGTCAACGGCCAGGTCACCGACCAGGTCGACTACCTCACGGCCGACGACGAGATCGAGTGCGTGATCGCCCAGGCGAACGCCCCGCTCACCGAGGACCTGCACTTCGAAGAGGACCTGGTCCTCAGCCGAGAGCGCGGCGGCGGCGGCGAGCCGGTACTCGTGCCGGCCACCGAAGTCGACTACATGGACGTTTCCCCGCGCCAGATGGTGTCGGTGGCGACCGCCCTGATTCCGTTCCTGGAGCACGACGACGCCAACCGCGCGCTGATGGGCGCGAACATGCAGCGCCAGGCTGTGCCGCTGCTGCGTTCGGAAGCCCCGCTGGTCGGCACCGGCATGGAGCGCTACGCGGCTGTCGACGCCGGCGACTCCGTGGTTGCCGCCAAGCCGGGCGTGGTCACCGAGGTCTCCGCGGACCTGGTCACCGCCCTGAACGACGACGGCACCGAGACCCGGTACCCGATCATGAAGTTCGCCCGCTCCAACCAGGGCAACGCGTACAACCAGCGCGTCCTCGTCTCCGAGGGCCAGCGGCTGGAAACCGGCAGCATCATCGCCGACGGCCCGTCCACCGACCAGGGCGAACTGGCGCTGGGCAAGAACCTGCTCGTGGCGTTCATGTCCTGGGAAGGCCACAACTTCGAGGACGCGATCATCCTCTCGCAGCGCGTGGTCTCCGACGACGTGCTGACCTCCATCCACATCGAGGAGCACGAGGTTGATGCCCGCGACACCAAGCTCGGTGCCGAGGAAATCACCCGCGACATCCCGAACGTGTCGGAGGAAGTGCTCTCCCAGCTGGACGAGCGCGGCATCATCCACATCGGTGCCGAGGTCGACGCCGGCGACATCCTCGTCGGCCGCGTGACCCCGAAGGGCGAGACGGAGCTGACCCCGGAAGAGCGCCTGCTGCGCGCGATCTTCGGCGAGAAGTCCCGCGAAGTGCGCGACACCTCCCTGAAGGTCCCGCACGGCGAGTCCGGCACCGTGATCGGTGTGCGGATCTTCGACCGCGACAACGACGACGAGCTGCCCCCGGGCGTGAACCAGCTGGTGCGCGTGTACGTGGCGCAGAAGCGCAAGATCACGGACGGCGACAAGCTCGCCGGACGCCACGGCAACAAGGGCGTCATCTCCAAGATCCTGCCGGTCGAGGACATGCCGTTCCTGGAAGACGGCACCCCGGTCGACGTCGTGCTGAACCCGCTGGGTGTTCCCGGCCGCATGAACGTGGGCCAGGTGCTGGAAATCCACCTCGGCTGGGCCGCGAAGCAGGGCTGGAACATCGCAGGCAACCCGGACTGGGCCAAGGATCTGCCGAACCTGCCGCGCCAGACGGGTCCGACGACGGTGGCCACGCCGGTGTTCGACGGTGCCAGCGAGTTCGAGATCACCGGGCTGCTGGATTCAACTAACCCGACCCGCGACGGCGAACGCCTGATCGGCGCTTCCGGCAAGGCGCGCCTGTTCGACGGCCGCTCCGGCCAGCCGTTCCCGGATCCGGTGTCCGTGGGCTACATGTACATCCTGAAGCTGCACCACCTGGTGGACGACAAGATCCACGCGCGTTCCACCGGCCCGTACTCGATGATCACCCAGCAGCCGCTGGGCGGTAAGGCGCAGTTCGGCGGCCAGCGCTTCGGTGAAATGGAAGTGTGGGCCCTGGAGGCCTACGGTGCCGCGTACACCCTGCAGGAACTGCTGACCATCAAGTCCGACGACATCCACGGCCGCGTCAAGGTCTACGAGGCGATCGTCAAGGGCGAGAACATCCCGGAGCCGGGCGTTCCCGAATCCTTCAAGGTGTTGATCAAGGAAATGCAGTCGCTCTGCCTGAACGTGGAAGTACTCTCCACCGACGGCACCGCGATCGAAATGCGTGACTCGGATGAAGAAGTCTTCCGGGCCGCGGAAGAACTGGGCATCGACCTTTCCCGGGCCGAGCCGAGTTCCGTCGAAGAGGTCTAGCCGCGCCAACCGGCCGCGGGTGCCTTCCGCACCGCGGCCGGCCCGCCGCACGGCGTCCTCTTTCCGTAACCCGACAGACTTTCAGATTTAGAGAACAAGAGAGAACAGGGACCATATGTCCAGCGAATCCTCCTTCGGCCTCATGCGCATCGGCCTTGCCACCGCGGACGACATCCGCGACTGGAGCTACGGCGAGGTCAAGAAGCCGGAAACCATCAACTACCGCACCCTGAAGCCCGAGAAGGACGGCCTCTTCTGCGAGAAGATCTTCGGACCTTCCCGCGACTGGGAGTGCTACTGCGGCAAGTACAAGCGGGTGCGCTTCAAGGGCATCATCTGTGAGCGCTGCGGCGTCGAGGTCACCCGTGCCAAGGTTCGCCGCGAGCGGATGGGCCACATCGAGCTGGCCGCCCCGGTCACCCACATCTGGTACTTCAAGGGTGTCCCCTCCCGCCTGGGCTACCTGCTCGACCTGGCGCCGAAGGACCTGGAAAAGGTCATCTACTTCGCCGCCTACATGATCACCAGCGTGGACGAGCAGCGCCGCCACGAGGAACTGCCCAACCTGCAGGCCGAGCACGACCTGGAGAAGAAGCAGCTGGCCGATACCCGCGACTCCGACATCGCGGCGATCGCCAAGGACCTCGAGGACGAGCTGACCCGCCTGGAGGGCGAGGGCGCCAAGGCCGCCGAGAAGAAGAAGGCCCGCGACTCCGCCGACCGCCAGATGGCCAACGTGCGCAAGCGTGCCGACGCCGAGATCGAGCGCCTCGACATGGTCTGGGACCGCTTCAAGAACCTCAAGGTCGCCGACCTCGAGGGCGACGAGGGGCTGTACCGCGAGCTGCGCGACCGCTACGGGCTCTACTTCGAGGGCGCCATGGGTGCCGAGGCCATCAAGAACCGCCTTGAGAACTTCGACATGGCCGCCGAGGCCGAGTCCCTGCGCGACATCATCAAGAACGGCAAGGGCCAGCGCAAGACCCGCGCCCTGAAGCGGTTGAAGGTGGTCAACGCTTTCCTGACCACCACCAACTCGCCGCTGGGCATGGTGCTGGACGCCGTTCCGGTGATCCCGCCGGAGCTTCGCCCGATGGTGCAGCTGGACGGCGGACGCTTTGCGACCTCCGACCTGAACGACCTGTACCGCCGCGTGATCAACCGCAACAACCGCCTGAAGCGCCTGCTCGACCTGGGCGCGCCGGAAATCATCGTCAACAACGAAAAGCGGATGCTGCAGGAGGCAGTGGACTCGCTGTTCGACAACGGCCGCCGCGGCCGTCCGGTCACCGGACCGGGCAACCGTCCGCTGAAGTCGCTGTCCGACATGCTCAAGGGCAAGCAGGGCCGCTTCCGGCAGAACCTGCTGGGCAAGCGCGTTGACTACTCCGGCCGTTCCGTGATCGTGGTCGGCCCGCAGCTGAAGCTGCACCAGTGCGGCCTGCCCAAGCAGATGGCGCTGGAGCTGTTCAAGCCGTTCGTCATGAAGCGCCTGGTGGACCTGAACCACGCGCAGAACATCAAGAGCGCCAAGCGGATGGTGGAGCGCTTCCGCCCGCAGGTGTGGGACGTGCTCGAAGAGATCATCACCGAACACCCGGTGCTGCTCAACCGTGCACCAACCCTGCACCGCCTGGGCATCCAGGCGTTCGAGCCGCAGCTGGTGGAAGGCAAGGCGCTGCAGCTTCACCCGCTGGTCTGCGCCGCGTTCAACGCCGACTTCGACGGCGACCAGATGGCTGTGCACCTGCCGCTGAGCCCCGAGGCCCAGGCCGAGGCGCGCATCCTGATGCTCTCCTCGAACAACATCCTCAAGCCGTCGGATGGCCGTCCGGTGACCCTGCCCTCCCAGGACATGATCATCGGCCTGCACCACCTGACCACCAAGCGCGAAGGCGGAACCGGCGAAGGCCGTGTCTTCTCCAGCCCGGCGGAGGCCATCATGGCCCACGACGCCGGCGATCTGCACCTGAACTCCGTGGTCAAGATCCGCGTGCCCGGCTTCGTGCCCAGCGCGGACCAGCCGGCACCGGAGGGCTGGGAAGAGGGCCAGGAAGCGCTGATCGAAACCTCGCTCGGCCAGGTCATCTTCAACGACACCCTGCCCGATGACTACCCCTGGGTGGCACGCGTGGCGGACAAGGGCCAGCTCTCGGCGATCGTGAACGATCTGGCCGAGCGCTACCCGAAGGTCGTCACCGCGGCGACGCTGGATAACCTGAAGGACGCCGGGTTCTACTGGGCGACTCGTTCCGGTGTGACGGTGGCGATCTCCGACATCGCCGCGCCCGCCGAAAAGGCCGCCATCATGGAGGGCTACGAGACCCAGGCCGCGCGCGTCGAGTCCCAGTACAACAAGGGCCTGATTGCCGACGACGAGCGGCGCCAGGAACTGATCGACATCTGGAACAAGGCGACCAACGAGGTTGCCGACGCGATGCGGAAGAACCTGACCAAGGAGAACACCATCAACCGCATGGTGTCCTCCGGTGCCCGTGGCAACTGGCTGCAGGTCCGGCAGATCGCCGGTATCCGCGGCCTGGTGGCCAACCCGAAGGGCGAGATCATCCCGCGTCCGATCAAGTCCTCCTACCGTGAGGGCCTGTCGGTGCTGGAGTACTTCATCGCCACGCACGGTGCCCGCAAGGGCCTGGCCGATACCGCGCTGCGTACCGCCAACTCGGGTTACCTGACCCGCCGTCTGGTGGACGTGTCGCAGGACGTGATCGTGCGCGAGATGGACTGCGGCACCGAGCGCGGCCTGAACACGATCATCGCCGAGGCCGACCACAACGGTGAACTGCGCCGGGCCGAGGAAGTGGAGAACTCCGCTTACGCCCGTACGCTGGCCACCGACGTGGTGAACTCCGAGGGCACCGTGGTGGCCCCGGGCGGCTCCGACGTCGGCGACGTGCTGATCCAGGAACTGATCGACGCCGGCATCACCGAGATCAAGGTGCGCTCCGTGCTTACCTGTGAGTCCGCCGTCGGTACCTGTGCGCTTTGCTACGGCCGCTCGCTGGCCACCGGCAAGACCGTGGACATCGGCGAGGCCGTAGGCATCATTGCCGCACAGTCGATCGGTGAGCCCGGTACCCAGCTGACCATGCGTACCTTCCACACCGGTGGCGTGGCCTCCGCGGAAGACATCACCCAGGGTCTGCCCCGTATCCAGGAGCTCTTCGAAGCCCGTACCCCCAAGGGTGTCGCGCCGATGGCCGAAGTGGCCGGACGCGTGTCCATCGAGGACGGCGAGCGCCAGATGCGCGTCATCGTCACCCCCGATGACGGCTCGGAAGAGATCGCCTACCCGGTGCTGCGACGTGCACGCCTGCTGGTCGAAGACGGCCAGCACGTGGACGTCGGCCAGCAGCTCGTCACCGGCGCCAAGGACCCGAAGCAGGTGCTGCGTATCCTCGGCCCGCGCCAGGCGCAGAAGTTCCTGGTGGACGAGGTCCAGAGCGTGTACCGCAGCCAGGGTGTTGGCATCCACGACAAGCACGTGGAAGTCATCGTCCGCCAGATGCTGCGCCGCATCACCGTGATCGAGTCCGGCGAGACCGACCTGCTGCCGGGCGAGCTGGCCGAGCGGAGCCGCTTCCAGGCGGAGAACCGCAAGGCGGTGTCCGAGGGCAAGCAGCCGGCCAACGGCCGTGACGAGCTGATGGGCATCACCAAGGCCTCGCTCGCCACCGAGTCGTGGCTGTCGGCCGCGTCCTTCCAGGAGACCACCCGCGTCCTGACGCAGGCGGCCATGGAAGGCAAGTCCGACCCGCTGCTGGGCCTGAAGGAGAACGTCATCATCGGTAAGCTGATCCCGGCCGGCACCGGCCTGGACCGGTACACCCAGGTGTCGGTGGAGCCCACGGAGGAAGCGAAGGCCAACCTGTTTACCGGCCCGAGCGCCTTCGGCGACTTCGACTACGCCGGCGCCGATGGTTCGCTGACGCCCGAGTTCCACGCCATCCCGCTGGATGACTACGACCTGGGCAGCGACTACCGCTAGCGAATAGCACGCTGCGCCCCGCACCCCACCGGTGCGGGGCCAGCGCCCTGGCGCAAGCACGGAACCGCCTCCTGCTCCCCGATTCCGGGGCAGCGGGAGGCGGTTTTTTGCGTCTGTCACCGGGTGAGGGAAGACGGGAGCGCAACGCGCCGGAGGCTCCCGTCTGCCGCCCCATGCCTGCGCGCTCCGCCCTAAGGCGCCGGCGGACGAGGCACACGTGAGATTCTAGGGGCATGGCCAATTCCCCGTCCGGTGACTCGATGCTGGACCGGCTGGTGCGCATCCTGTCTGCGTTCGAGCCGGACAAGCCGGCGATGAACGTCGCCACGCTCTCCCGCCGGGCGGATGTGCCGCTGGCTACGACCTACCGGCTGGTGGAGGAGCTGTCCCGCCACGGGCTGCTGACGAAAGAAGGCCCCGGCGAGATCCGGCTGGGGCTTCGGCTCTGGGAGCTGGCCAACCGGAGCTCGCCGGCCGTCGACCTGCGGCAGGCCGCCATGCCGTTCATGGAGGATATCCAGTCCGTGGTGCGCCAACACACCCAGCTGGCGGTGCTGCGCGATGACGAAGTCCTGGTGATCGAACGGCTCTCCAGCCGCGGCTCGGTGGTGAACCAGGCCCAGATAGCCGGCCGCATGCCGGTGCACCGGACCTCGATGGGCATGGTGCTGCTGGCCTACTCACCCAACCACGTCCAGGAGTCCTACCTGACCCGGCACCCGGAGGCCGTGACATCGGGTGACCCGGTGTCCTTTGACCTGCGCCGGCACCTGGCCGACATCCGCAAGCGGGGCTACGCCGCGTTCGACGGGCGCATCGACGTGGACACCACCGGCATCGCCGTCCCGGTGGCGGGTCCGGCCGGCCGCCCGTTGGCTGCCCTCGGCGTGGTGGTGCCGCTGGGCTTCGAGAACTTCCACGCCGTGGTCCCGGCGCTGATGACTGCGGCACGCGGCATCTCCCGCGCCATGGGCGTGGCGCTGCCGTGACCGAAACGGCGGGCAGCGCGCGGCAGCTCCGCGATGGGCGTGACGCTGCCGTGAGCGGAGCAGCGGCAGCCACCGCCGTCGTCGTAATTCTCATTCAATAAGAACGCCTGGGCGGAACGCGTGTCGCGGGGCTCACACTGGAGGAAGACATGGCTTCCTCTTTGACTCCAGGAGACTCACCTATGGCGCAAGCGCAGATCATCAAAACCAAGGTTGGAATCGTCGGCGGGGGACCGGCCGGCCTGATGCTCAGCCACCTGCTGGCCCAGCAGGGAATCGACAACCTCGTGGTGGAATCCCGTGACCACGACACCATCCATAACACCCACCGGGCCGGCATCCTGGAGGCGGGCTCGGTCAAGATGCTCACCGACACCGGCGTCGACGGCCGGGTGCTGACCGAGGGCGACGAGCACGCCGGCATCGATCTGCGCTTCAACGGAGAATCGCATCCCTTGGACTTCAAAGACCTGGTGGACGCCACCGTGACGCTGTACGCGCAGAACGAGGTCTTCCTGGACCTGGCCGCTGCCCGCCGGCGCGACGGCGGCGACGTGCGCTACGAGGCGCAGGTCACCGAGGTGCTGGACCTGGAGACCACCACGCCCAAGTTCCGGTTCACGGACAAGGACGGCGCCGCCTTCGAGGTGCACTGTGACATCCTGGTTGGAGCCGATGGCTCCCGCAGCTTCTGCCGCCGCGCGGTGAAGGGGGAGCAGGACTACAAGATCGAGTATCCGTTCGCGTGGTTCGGGATCCTGACCGAGGCCCCGAAGAGCGCCCCGGAACTGATCTACGCGAACTCGCCGCACGGCTTCGCGTTGATCTCCCAGCGCAGCGAGACGGTCCAGCGGATGTACTTCCAGTGCGATCCGGCCGAGAACGTGGACGACTGGAGCGACGACCGGATCTGGGCGGAACTGCAGAAGCGGGTCGACGGACCGGACGGCTTCCAGCTGAAGCAGGGACCGATCTTCGACAAGACCGTGCTGGCCTTCCGCTCCTTCGTGCGGGAACCGCTGTCCCACGGGCGCATGTTCCTCGCCGGCGACGCCGGACACACGGTGCCGCCCACCGGCGCCAAGGGCCTGAACCTGGCCTTCGCGGACGTCAAGGTGCTCTTCGAGGCCATCGACTCGTTCTACTCCACCGGCAGCGACGCGCTGCTGGAGGGCTACTCCGACCTGGCGCTGCAGCGGGTCTGGAAGGCGCAGAACTTCTCCTACTGGATGACCAGCATGCTGCACACGCGCGAGGATGCCTCGCCGTTCGAGACCAAGCGGGCGCTGGGCGAACTGGCCACCGTGACCGGTTCCCGCTTCGGGCAGCAGTACCTGGCCGAGTCCTACACGGGCTGGCCGCACAAGTAGCCACTCCGCCCGCACCCACCCCCGGGCGCGCAAACCCTGAACCATCCACAGCCACAACGGAAAGGAGTCCCGATGAGCGACGCTAAAGCTCAGGACGAGGCTTTCGAGGACGAGACGTTTGACGACAGCCACCTGCTGGATCCCGCCGCCACCGCGGATTCACAGGAAAAGATCAGCCAGGAAATCGCCGACAGCCACGAGGCGTACCGCAAGGCCTTGGAGGCCGGCGGCGCCGAGGAAACGCAGCCGCGCATCGACTTTGCGCCGTACCGCTCCTCGCTGCTGCGCCACCCCACCAAGGACCTGCACCACGCCGACCCGGAGACCATCGAGCTGTGGAGCCCGGCCTTCGGCGAGCGGGACGTGCACATCCTGGAGTCGGACCTGACCATCCAGCACAACGGCGAGCCGCTCGGCGAGCGGATCGTCGTGCAGGGCCGCGTCCTGGACGGCGACGGCCGCCCGGTGCGGAACCAGCTGGTGGAAGTCTGGCAGGCCAACGCCGCCGGCCGCTACGTGCACAAGCGCGACCAGCACCCGGCCCCGATCGACCCGAACTTCACCGGCGTGGGCCGCTGCATCACCGGGCCCAACGGCGAGTACAAGTTCACCACCATCAAGCCGGCCCCGTACCCGTGGAAAAACCACCACAACGCCTGGCGCCCGGCCCACATCCACTTCTCCCTGTTCGGCACGGACTTCACCCAGCGCATGATCACCCAGATGTACTTCCCGGGCGACCCGCTGTTCCCGCTGGATCCGATCTACCAGTCGATCACCGACCCGGCGGCCCGCGACCGCCTGGTCGCCACCTACGACCACTCGATCACCAGCCACGAGTGGAACACCGGCTACCGTTGGGACATCGTCCTTTCCGGCAGCAACCGCACATGGATGGAAGAAGGCGAGGAGCACTGATGAGCGAGTCCACCACCAAACTGGTGCCCACCCCGGGCCAGACCATCGGCCCGTTCTACGGCTTCGCGCTGCCCTACGAGAAGGACAGCCAGCTGGTCCACCGCGCGCACGCCGGATCCATCCGGCTGCACGGCGTGGTCTACGACGGCAACGGCGCCGTGATCCCCGACTCCATGCTGGAGATCTGGCAGGCCGACGAGCACGGCAAGATCTCCCGCGAAACCGGTTCCCTCGTCCGCGACAACCACACCTTCACCGGCTTCGGCCGGGTGGCCGTGGACAACGTGGGCCACTACACCTTCACCACGGTCAACCCGGGTGCCACCGAGCCGGGCAAGGCCCCGTTCATCTCCATGGTGGTCTTCGCCCGCGGCCTGCTGAACCGGCTGTTCACCCGGATCTACCTGCCGGAGGACACCGAGGCGCTGGCAAACGACCCGCTGCTGTCCTCGCTGCCGGAAGAACGGCGGAACACGCTCATCGCCGAGCGCGAGCCCAACGGCGACCTCCGCTTCGACATCCGGCTGCAGGGCGAAGGCGAGACCGTCTTCCTGAGCTACCCGGGGATTTAGGAACACATGAACCCAGCGGACCACGCTGATTTCGGGCTGCTGTCTCCGGCTTCGGCCGGGACAGCAGCGTCCCGTTTAACCAGCGACTACCAATTCATCCAGGCCATGCTCGACGTCGAGCTCGAATGGACCCGCGTGCTGGCCGACGCGGGCAGGGTGGCGGCGGAAGCCGTCCCGGCCGTCGAGCAGGCCGCGCATGCGGACCTCTACGACGCCGCGGGGCTGGCCGAGCGGGCACAGGGCGGCGGCAATCCGGTCATCCCGCTGCTGGCCGACCTGCGGGCGGAGATCAAAAAGCACGACCCGGCTTCCGTCCCGGCGATCCACCAGGGCGCCACCAGCCAGGACATCCTGGACAGCGCCCTGATGCTGATGGCCCGCCGCGCGCTGGCCGGAATCGTCACCGACCTCAAGTCGGCCGCCGCGGCCCTCGGACGGTTGGCCGACGAACACCGCGCCACCGTCACCGTGGCCCGCACGCTCACCCAGCATTCGCTGCCGTCGACGTTCGGGCTCAAGGCCGCCAACTGGCTCTCCGGCGTGGCCCAGGCCGGCATCCGGCTGGAGCAGGTGGCCGCCGGACTGCCGCTGCAGTGGGGCGGTGCGGCCGGCACCATGGCGGCGCTCACCGACCTGGCCAACCGGCCCGCCAACCCTCCGGCGGAGGGCACCGGGCAGGACGACGACGGCGGTGCGCTGGCCCTGGCGGCCCGCCTCGCCGGGCGGCTGGGGCTGGCCGATCCGGTGGCGCCGTGGCAAACCAACCGGCTGCCGGTCACGGCGCTGGCCGCCGCGCTGGCCGACGTGCTGGCGGCCGCCGGGAAGGTCGCCAACGACGTGCTGCTGCTGAGCCGGCCCGAGCTCGGCGAGGTCTCCGAGCCCGCCGCAGACGGCCGCGGCGGCTCCTCGGCCATGCCGCAGAAACAGAATCCGGTGCTGTCCGTGCTGATCCGCAGCGCCGCCCTCGCCGCTCCCGGGCACCTGGCCCAGGTCCAGGCCGCGGCGGCCGGGGCCGTCGACGAGCGGCCGGACGGTTCCTGGCACGTGGAGTGGCAGGCGCTGCGCCAGCTGCTCCGGCTGGCCGGCGGGGCGGCGGCCAAGCTGGCCGAACTCTCCGACGGGCTGGTGGTCCGCCCGGAGACGATGCGCCGGAACCTGCAGATCACCGGCGAGCTGGTGGTCAGCGAACGCGTCATGGCCACGGTGGCGCCGATGCTGGACGGCGGGACCCCCGGCGCCGGCAAGTCCAAGGTCCAGAGCCTGGTGAACCAGTCGCTCGCCGGCCAGGGCAGCCTGGCGCAGCTGCTGCGCGAAGCTGTGCCCGGCGAGGTCCTGTCCGACCCGGCGCTGGCCGAACTGCTGGATCCGGCCGGGTACACCGGCCAAAGCAGCGGCCTGATCGACCGAATCACGTCCCACTACGCAGAATGGAGCCATTCGTGACCGTTCCCGACATCACCCCTACCCTGTTGTCCGAGGGCAAAGGCAGGCCGGTGCTGCTGGCCGGAGCCGGACTGGGTACCGGCGCCAAGGCGCTCTGGTCCGACGCCGTGGAGCACCTGCAGGACTTCCAGGTAGTGGGCGTGGACCTGCCCGGCCACGGGGCCAGCCCCGCCTCGACCGAACCGTACACCATGGCCGAACTGGCCCAAGGAGTCGTGGCGATGCTGGACAAGCTGCGCGAAGCCGGCGACATCGACGCCGGGGCCAAGGTGTACTTCGCCGGCGTCTCGATGGCCGGTGAACTGGCCCTGCAGCTGGGCCTGGACTACCCGGACCGGTTCGCCGGCCTGGGCGTGGTGTGCTCCGGCGCCAAGATCGGCGAGCCGGAGGCGTGGCTCGAGCGCGCGGAAACCGTGCGCACCGCGGGCACGCCCACGATGGTGACCGGCTCGGCGCAGCGCTGGTTCGCGCCGGGCTTCATCGAGAAGCACCCCGAGCGCACCACCCGGCTGCTGCACACGCTGCAGAACGCCGACCGCTTCGCCTACGCCCACGCCTGCCAGGCCCTGGCCGGCTTCGACGTCCGCGAACGGCTCGGTGAAATAGGCACCCCGGTGATCGCCATCGCCGGGGCGGTGGACCAAGTGTGCCCGCCCGGGTTCGCCGAAGCAGTGGCCGCCGGCGTGCAGAAGGGTAGCTCCGCCGTCGTCGACGGCGTGGCCCACCAGGCACCCGCCGAAGCACCCGCGGAAACCGCGGCCCTGCTGCGCGATTTCTTCCTGGCCGACTGAACGGCAGCCGGACCCATGACTGAACTACCCAAGGAGTACACGCCGTGAGCGACAACCGCACCTTCGATCCTGCCAAGACACAGCAGGAGGTCTACGACGAGGGCATGGCCGTGCGCCGGCAGGTCCTCGGCGATGCCCACGTGGACCGCGCGAACAGCTCGATCGATGAGTTCACCCAGGACTTCCAGGAACTGATCACCCGTTACGCCTGGGGGACCATCTGGACCCGGGAGGGGCTGCCCCGCACCACGCGCAGCGCCATCACGCTGACCGCCATGATCGCCAGGAATCACTGGGAGGAATTCGCCATGCATGTCCGGGCGGCGCTGACCAACGGCATGACCCGGGACGAGATCAAGGAAGTGGTGCTGCAGTCGGCCATCTACTGCGGCGTTCCGGACGCCAACGTCGCGTTCAAGGTGGCCAAGGGCGTCTTTGCCAGCCTTGACGAGGATCACAAGGGCTCGATATAGTTCATATGACGTACATGCGTTCGTGAAGCGAACAGCCTCGGCGAAGACCGGAAGCCGCCCCCGCGGCGATCCCGCGCCGAACCGGCAAGTTCCTGCGCGGACCCCCGTGTCGACGGAGCGGTCCGGTCCAGCCTGAGCGCTGGACCGGACCGTTTGCTGTCACCGAAAAGCGCACGCCCCAAGTGCGCCACGAAGGAGCCTCGAATGAACCAGGCATATTTGTATGACGCCGTCCGCACCCCCTTCGGCAAGTTCGGCGGTGCGCTGGCCGGTGTCCGCCCGGACGACCTGGCGGCCGAAGTCGTCAAGGCGGAAGTTTCCCGGGCCCCCGGCCTGGACCCGGAACGCATCGACGAGGTGATCTTCGGCAACGCCAACGGCGCCGGCGAAGAGAACCGGAACGTCGCGCGCATGGCCACGCTGCTGGCCGGCCTGCCCACCTCCATCCCGGGCACTACCGTGAACCGGCTGTGCGGCTCCAGCCTGGACGCCGCGATCATCGCCTCCCGGCAGATCAACGCCGGCGAAGGCGACCTGGTGCTGATCGGCGGCGTCGAGTCGATGAGCCGGGCGCCGTGGGTGCTGCCGAAGACCGAGAAGCCCTACCCGGCCGGCAACATGACGCTGGCGTCCACCACGCTGGGCTGGCGCCTGGTGAACAAGAAGATGCCCCAGGAATGGACCGTTTCCCTGGGCGAGGCCACCGAACAGTTGCGCGAGCGTCACGGCATCACCCGCGAACGGCAGGACGAGTTCGCCGCCGCCTCGCACCGGCTGGCCGACGAGGCCTGGAACGCGGGCAAGTACGACTCGATGGTGGTGCAGGTTCCGGGCACCGACCTGGCCCGCGACGAGTCCATCCGCCCCACCAGCACCGTTGACGTCCTGGCGGGGCTGAAGACCGTCTTCCGGCCGGTGGGCGACGGCCCCGAGGGCGGCACGGTCACGGCCGGCAACGCTTCGCCGCTGAACGACGGCGCTTCCGCGGCCTGGCTGGGCAGCGAGGCCGCCGCCGGGCTGCTGGGGACCGAGCCGCTGGCCCGGATCGCCGGCCGCGGCACCTCCGCCCTGGAACCGCAGTTCTTCGGGTTCGCGCCGGTGGAGGCCGCCAACCAGGCCGTCAAGCGGGCCGGGATCAACTGGTCCGATGTCGCCGCCGTCGAGCTCAATGAGGCATTCGCCGCGCAGTCGCTGGCCTGCATCGACAACTGGGACATCGACCCGGCGATCGTGAACGCCTGGGGCGGTGCCGTGGCCATCGGCCACCCGTTGGGCGCCTCGGGGATCCGCATCCTCGGTACGCTCGCCCGCCGCCTGCAGGAATCGGGCGACCGCTGGGGCGTGGCCGCCATCTGCATTGGCGTGGGCCAGGGCCTCGCCGTCGTGCTGGAAAACGTCAACTCAACCAAGAACTAAGGAGGTAAGCGAGTGGCTACATTCGCTGCTACTGCCCAGGACGCCGTGGCCGGCATCCAGGACGGCGCCACGGTGATGATCGGCGGCTTCGGCAACGCCGGCCAGCCGATGGAGCTGATCGACGCGCTCATGGACTGCGGCGCGACCGACCTGACCGTGGTGAACAACAACGCCGGGCAGGCGGACGCCGGCCTGGCGCTGCTGATCAAGGAGCGCAGGGTCAAGAAGATCATCTGCTCCTTCCCGCGCCAGTCCGACTCCTGGCACTTCGACACCGCCTACCGCGCCGGCGAAATCGAACTGGAGCTGGTGCCGCAGGGCAACCTGGCCGAACGTATCCGTGCCGCCGGCGCCGGGATCGGCGGCTTCTTCACGCCCACCGGTTACGGCACCATGCTGGCCGAGGGCAAGGAAACCCGCATGATCGACGGCAAGGGCTACGTGCTCGAGACCCCGATCCACGGCGACGTGGCGCTGATCAAGGCGCTGACCTCCGACAAGAAGGGCAACCTGGTCTACCGCAAGACCGCCCGCAACTTCGGACCGATCATGGCCGCCGCCGCCAAGAAGAGCATCGTCCAGGTCTCCGGCATCGTGGAGACCGGCCAACTGGATCCCGAGGTCATCGTGACTCCGGGCATCTACGTGGACACCGTCGTCGAAATTGCGCAGCAGGCCGCAGAGGGAGAGGCAAACCAGTGAGCGAGAAACTCAGCCGCGAAGACCTGGCCAGGCTGGTGGCCCGGGACATCCAGCCCGGTTCCTTCGTCAACCTCGGCATCGGCCAGCCGACGTCCGTCTCCAATTACCTGACCGCCGAACAGGACATCACCCTGCACACCGAGAACGGCATGCTGGGCATGGGCCCGGAGGCGCAGGGCGACGAGATCGACCAGGACCTGATCAACGCGGGCAAGGTCCCGGTCACCGAGGTGCCGGGGGCGTCCTACTTCCACCACGCCGACTCCTTCGCCATGATGCGCGGCGGCCACCTGGACGTCTGCGTGCTCGGCGCGTTCCAGGTCTCCGCCACCGGCGACCTGGCGAACTGGCATACCGGCGCACCCGATGCCATCCCCGCCGTCGGCGGTGCGATGGACCTGGCGACCGGGGCCAAGGATGTCTACGTGATGATGTCCCTGTTCACCAAGGACGGCAAGCCGAAGCTGGTTCCGGAATGCACCTACCCGCTCACGGGCGTGGGCTGCGTCACCCGCATATACACTAATGACGCTGTCTTCCTGATTACCGAGGAAGGCGTGCGCGTGCGCGAAACGTTCGGAACCACGCTTGAAGAACTGCAGTCCAAGATGGACATCAAGCTGCTTCCGCCCACCGAGTAACTGCAAAAAGGAACCATGACCGAGACCAAGACGCCGGGCGACCAGTTCGTCCAGTCGCTGGCCCGCGGATTGACCGTGATCAGGGCCTTCGACGCCGACAACGTCACCATGACGCTCAGCGAGGTCTCCAAGAGGACCGGCCTGACCCGTGCCACGGCGCGGAGGTTCCTGCACACCCTGGTCGACCTGGGCTATGTGCGCACGGACGGCCGTGTCTTCGAACTCACCGCTCTGGTGCTCCAGCTGGGGTATTCCTACCTTGCCGGGCAGAGTCTGCCCCAGCTGGTGCAGCCATTGCTGGAAGAGCTTTCCGCGGAGCTGCATGAATCCACCTCGGCGTCGATTCTCGACGGCGATGAGATCGTCTACATCGCCCGCATCCATACCCGGCGGATCATGACCGTGGGCATCATGGTGGGCACACGCTTCCCCGCCTATGCGACGTCGATGGGCCGCGTGCTGCTCGCCGGCCTGCCCGCCGATCGGCTGGAGGACTATCTGGCCTCCGCCGACCTGAAGCCGCTGACATCACGCACCATCGCCGACCCGGACAGGCTCCGGGCGGAGCTGGACAAGGTGCGGCGTCAGGGATGGGCGCTGGTGGACCAGGAGCTGGAGATCGGGCTGCGCTCCGTTGCGGTGCCGGTGCTGCATCCGGACGGTTCCGTGGCCGCCGCGTTGAACATGTCCATGCAGGCGTCGCTGGCAGACGGCACCCGGGACGTGGATGCCGTCGTCGCAGAAGCCCTGCCGAAGCTGCAGGCCGTCGCCGCCAAGATCACCGACGCCCTGCGCGCCCAGCAGTAGGCCCGCGCCCGGGCGTTGGCCACGCCGCCACCAGGAATTCCCCCAGGGAGGATCGCGTACATGGGAACACGCCGAACCGCCGGTCCGCTCCGAACTGCCGCCGGCCTGGCGGGAGAACTGCTCGTGACCATCGGGGGCATCCTCCTCCTCTACGTCATCTGGCAGCTGTGGTGGACCAACGTGGACGCCCAGGCGGCGCAGCAGGGCGCCGTCACCGCCCTGTCCCGGCAGTTTGCAGGTCCCACCGAGCCCGCCGCTGCCGCGGACTTCGGGCCGCCGCAGCCAGGCGAGCCGCCCGGGGACGGGGAGACCTTCGGCATCGTCTACATCCCGCGCTTCGGCGACGACTTCTCCGTGCCGGTCTCCGGGGGAGTGGGTCCCGAAGTCCTCGATTCGCTGGGCCTGGGCATGTACGCCGGGGCAGCGATGCCGGGGGAGGTCGGGAACTTCTCGGTGGCCGGCCATCGGCAGACGTACGGCAAGGTCCTGGACAGAATCGACGCGCTCCGGCCCGGGGACCACATTCACGTGCGTACCGCCGACGGGTACTTCAGCTACGTCTTCGAGGAGTACACCATCGTGACGCCGGACCGGACAGACGTGCTGCTGCCCGTGCCGGAACAACCCGGGGCCGAACCGGTCAGAGCGATGATGACGCTGACAACCTGTCATCCGAGGTTCGGCGACCAGGAGCGTTACATCGCCTACGCCGCGCTGGACTCCTGGCGCCCCGCCGACGCCGGGCCCCCTGCCGAAATCGCCGGCCTGGTCGCCGCGCAGGCAGGAGCCTGAGGTGTACGCCTGGATCTTCCGGAACCTGCCCGGCCCGCTCGCCGTGCGGCTCCTGCTGTCTCTGTTGCTGCTGGCGGCGGCCGTCCTGGTGCTCTTGGAGTTCGTCTTTCCCTGGATCAGTTCCCTCGGGCTGCTGGAGGGCGAGGCAACACTCAGCCCGGGACCGGGATAAGACGGGGATTGGGATTGGGATCGGGCAGGGCGCTAACCGTGGCGGGTTGCCGGCGGAACCCGTACACGACGTGTCGGTTAGCAGAATGTGTCCTGGATCATCTATATTTCTGCCAGGGCCGGTAGACGCCGGCCGACGCAGGGCGCCGAAAGTGATCGGATCGGCGCGATAACCGCCCTGCCAGGACAGCCGAGTTGGGGACAGGATTTTTCACGTGACATCACGACTGCGCACTGCACTGCTCACCGGCACCGTTGCCGGCGCCCTCGCCCTGGGCAGCGTTCCCGCCCACGCTGACAGCCAGGATCCGGCCGGACAGCAGGCCCCGATCCCCGGTGACACCGCTCCCGCACCGGGCCCGGACGCGGTTGCCGTCGGGACGGTTGTGTCGGAAGCTGCCGCGGGCGCGCCGGTTGAAGAAACTGCCGCTGCCGAGCCGGTTCAGGCGGAGCCGGAAGAGGCCCTGGCTGACGCCGTGGTTACCCTGCTGGTCGAGGCCCCCGCAGCGGATAACGACGGCGGGCCGTCGGACGGCGCCGACGGCACCGAGGGCACCGCCGGGGCTGCGGCCCCGATCGATTCCCACGCGGGTGGCGAAGCGGCGGCCTCCGCGGAAGATGCCTCGGCCGGGGAATCAACGCCGACACCGGCCCCGGAAACCATGCCCAATACTCCCGCCGACACGAATGCCCCTGCAGCGGAGCCGGCCACGGAGGTTGCGCCCGCACCGGTCGCTCCTCCCGCTATGGTCGAGTCGATTGTGGTGGGCGGACGTACCCTGACCCACAGGGACTTCAACATCCCGGATGACATCGCCGCCAGCGACGAGGAAACGGTCATGCGCTGGATGGAAGAGAACATGGACCTCGTGCTCGAGTCCGAGGGCATGACGTACCTGGTGGACCTCATGCTGGAGTACCTCATGGCGGGCGACCTTGATGGCCTGGCCGCCATGATCCGCGAAATGAGCGCATCCGATCCCGCTGCGGGGGAGGAACTCATCCTGTGGATGTACGAGCTGTTCGAAGGCATTGGAGAATGGCCCGGCGACTTCGGCGAGTGGCCGGTTGTCGACGAGCCCGCACCGGGTCAACCGGCCAAGGAAACAGTCGTCATCCCGGCCAGCCCGGCCGTGGTTCCGGCCGCGCAGCCCCTGCCGGCAGCACAGCCGGACGTGCCGCCGGTGGCCGTCCCGGCCGGTGCACTGGCAGAAACCGGTGCCGCCGGCACCGTCGGGCTGGCCTCGGGTGGACTGGGCCTGTTGCTGCTGGGCTCCGCCCTCATCTTCTGGCGGCGCCGAAGCGCCTGAGGTAGCCGTCCCGGTCCTGCCCCCGGACGTTCACCCGGCCGCCAACTGTCGTTGACCTTGGCATGGATGAATGTCCTGCGATGGATCCTGAGACACAGCGGCGGAAATTCCTGCCCGAAATCCAAGCCCTGCGCGCCCTTGCGGTGCTGTTGGTGGTGGCCTACCACCTGGAGCCGCGCTGGTTGCCCGGCGGATTCGTCGGAGTGGATGTCTTCTTCGTCATCTCCGGCTTCCTGATCACCGGCCACATGCTCCGCGAGGCGGCGGCCACCGGAACGCTGTCGCTGCGGTCATTCTGGGCGGCCCGCATCCGGCGCATCCTGCCCGCGGCGCTGCTGACCATCGCCGTCGTACTGGCGGCCACGCTGGCGCTGCTGCCCATGAGCCAGTGGGAGCGCATCGGTGGCCAGGCGCTGGCCTCCACCCTCTATGTCCAAAACTGGGTCCTGGCCGCCGGATCCGTCGACTACCTGGCGGCGACCGAGACGCCGACACCGCTTCAGCACTTCTGGTCCCTGGCCGTCGAGGAACAGTTCTATCTGCTGTGGCCGCTGCTGGTCTTGCTGGCCGTCTTCGCGGCGCGCCGCAGGCGGCAGGGCCGCTGGGGAGCGGGGCGCCGCCGGGGGGAGGAGCGGGTGGCACGGACGGCCGCCGCGATCTTCGCCGTCGTCGTCGCAGCGTCGCTGGCGTACGGCATCTGGGCCACCGCCGGCGGCAGCCCGGCCGCGTACTTCATCACGCCCACCCGGATATGGGAACTTGGGCTGGGCGGGCTGCTGGCCGCCCTGCACCAGGACCCGCGGCGCTGGCCCTACTTGCGCAGCATCCTGGCGGCTGCCGGCCTGGCCGCCATCGTGGCCTCGGCGTTCCTCTTCAACGCCAGCACGCCGTTCCCCGGGGCGGCGGCACTGCTGCCGGTGCTGGGCACCATCGCCGTCATCGCTGCCGGACGGACCAGCGGCCCGCTGTCCCTGCACCGCCTGGTGGACTGGCGGCCTGTCCAATGGACGGGGAACGTCTCCTACTCGCTCTACCTCTGGCACTGGCCCCTGATCGTGTTTTTCACGGTCCTGGCCGATAAAGAACCCGGGCCGGCCACCAGCCCGCTGCTGCTGGCCTGTTCCTTTGGCCTGGCCGCCCTGAGCTATTACTTCGTGGAAACACCGGTGCGCCGCTTTGGCTGGTTCAGCGCCAGCGCCTGGCGGCCGCTCGCCGCGGGTGCCGCGGCCACCGCGCTCGTCGGCACGCTGGCGTTCGTGCCGGCCGACCAGCAGGAACGCATCCTGGCCCAACGCGCCGAGGCGACGTCGGCGCTGCTGGCCGCCCCGCCGCAGGGGTTCGGGGTTGCCTCGATGTCGGAGGAGGGCCACCGCGCCTTCGCCACCGAGACCCCGCTGGTGGTCCCGGATCCTGCCCGGGCCGGAGCCGACCAGTCCGGCCTCGGCGATTGCGCCGTCAAGTCGATGGCCACCGAGACCAAGGAATGCACGTACGGGGACCCTGAGGGGGACTTCACCTTGGCGCTGGTGGGGGACTCGCACGCAGGCCACTGGTTCAAGGCCCTGGAGC
This sequence comes from Arthrobacter sp. Y3221048, assembly GCF_059092685.1. Taxonomy (NCBI): domain Bacteria; kingdom Bacillati; phylum Actinomycetota; class Actinomycetes; order Micrococcales; family Micrococcaceae; genus Arthrobacter; species Arthrobacter sp. Y3221048. Next base: position 534,516 of record NZ_JBNHHX010000002.1, read on the forward strand.
CTGTTGCCCATGAGCGGGGATGGACCCTGCTGACGTATATCCATAATTCCTGCCCTTTCAGCGCGGAGCAGCGCAAGCTGGAAGCCCAGGGGGAATCCGTCTGCCAGGGGCCCAACGAACAGACCATGGAACGGCTGACGTCCCGCGGCGACGTGGACGCGGTCCTCACCTCGTACTATGCGGAGTCTTCCTTCGTCGACTCCGGCACGGGCCAGCGGCCCGGCGCGGCGGGCTTCGCCGAGTACTGGAACGAGCTCGCCGACGCCGGCGTCGACGTGTACGCGTTGAAGGACACGCCCCGCCCGCGCGAGGGCGCCATCGCCCGGGACTGCGTGGCGGTGAACTACGAGGACCCGGCCGAATGCGGCCAGCCCCGGAGCGACGGGCTCGACGGCAAGGACCTCACCGAGGATGCCGCCAGGCTGGCGCCGCGGACGCAGGTCATCGACATGTCCGCACACTTCTGTGACCGGGCGACCTGTCCCGCGGTGGTCGGCAACGTCCTGGTGTACCGGGACCTCAACCATGTCAGCGGCACGTACATGAAGACCCTTGCCGGGCCATTGGAGGCTGCGTTGCTGCAGGCCATGGAGCAGTGATGGGTGTAGAGGCAGCCGCCGGGGCCCTGTGTGCTCCGGGTCCGTTATTGTCTGATAGACTTTTCTTCGATTGTTTTGTGTGGCAGTGGATGAAGGCCGTTCCGTTTCACAGCGGGGCGGAGCCTGTTTCCGGTCCGCGGGGTTCTTGCGCGGAGAATGCCACACTTTTGCACGCCTACGGTCGCTTCAATTCGGCAGCGGGTGCGAAGACGACCGACAGTGCCTGGCCCTGCAAGTGAGGCGGGGCAAAGCCCAAGAAAAACGGAGAACACGAAAGTGCCTACGATTAACCAGCTGGTCCGCAAGGGCCGCTCACCCAAGGTCAATAAGACCAAGGCGCCTGCCCTTAAGGGCAGCCCGATGAAGCGCGGCGTTTGCACCCGCGTTTACACCACCACCCCGAAGAAGCCGAACTCTGCGCTCCGCAAGGTAGCCCGCGTCAAGCTCGCCGGCGGCATCGAAGTGACTGCCTACATCCCCGGTGTAGGCCACAACCTGCAGGAACACTCCATCGTGCTGGTGCGCGGCGGCCGTGTGAAGGACCTGCCCGGTGTCCGCTACAAGATCGTCCGCGGCGCCCTCGACACCCAGGGTGTCAAGAACCGCAAGCAGGCCCGCAGCCGCTACGGCGCGAAGATGGAGAAGAAGTAATATGCCTCGCAAGGGTCCGGCCCCCAAGCGGCCGCTAGTTGTAGATCCCGTCCACGGTTCCCCGTTGGTGACCCAGCTGATCAACAAGGTTCTTGTTGACGGCAAGAAGTCCACCGCAGAGCGCATCGTTTATGGTGCCCTCGACGGTGTGAAGGCCAAGTCCGGCGGCGATCCCGTTGCCGCCCTGAAGAAGGCCATGGACAACGTCCGCCCGACCCTGGAGGTCCGCTCCCGCCGCGTCGGCGGCGCCACCTACCAGGTTCCGGTTGAGGTCAAGCCGGGCCGTGCCACGGCCCTGGCCCTGCGCTGGCTGGTCGGCTACTCGAAGGCCCGCCGCGAGAAGACGATGACCGAGCGTCTCATGAACGAGATTCTGGATGCGTCGAACGGTCTCGGTGCCGCTGTGAAGCGTCGCGAAGACACCCACAAGATGGCCGAGTCCAACAAGGCCTTCGCCCACTACCGCTGGTAAAGAGCCGGTACGACGACGGCGCCAACCGCCGTCGTCGTACCCCTCACCTACAAAGGGAGACATTGTGGCACTGGACGTGCTAACCGACCTCACGAAGGTCCGCAATATCGGCATCATGGCCCACATCGATGCCGGCAAGACCACCACTACGGAACGCATCCTGTTCTACACGGGTGTGAACCACAAGCTCGGCGAAACTCACGACGGTGCGTCGACGACCGACTGGATGGAACAGGAAAAGGAACGCGGCATCACCATCACCTCCGCCGCGGTGACCTGCTTCTGGAACCAGAACCAGATCAACATCATCGACACCCCGGGCCACGTGGACTTCACGGTGGAGGTTGAGCGTTCGCTGCGCGTCCTCGACGGTGCTGTCGCTGTCTTCGACGGCAAGGAAGGCGTGGAGCCGCAGTCCGAGACTGTGTGGCGCCAGGCCGACAAGTACGAGGTTCCGCGCATCTGCTTCGTCAACAAGATGGACAAGCTGGGCGCCGACTTCTACTTCACGGTGGACACCATCATCAAGCGCCTCGGCGCCAAGCCGCTGGTCATGCAGCTGCCGATCGGTTCCGAGAACGACTTCATCGGCGTCGTCGACCTGCTGACCATGAAGGCCATGGTCTGGGAGGGTGACTCCAAGGGCGACGTTTCCATGGGTGCTGCCTACGAGACCCGGGAGATCCCCGAGGACCTGCAGGCCAAGGCCGAGGAATACCGCGCGCAGCTGGTGGAATCCGTTGCCGAGGCTTCCGAGGAACTCATGGAGAAGTACCTCGAAGGCGAAGAGATTTCCATCGACGAGTTGAAGGCCGGCATCCGCAAGATGGTCGTCAACTCGGAGATCTACCCGGTCTTCTGTGGTTCTGCCTTCAAGAACCGCGGCGTGCAGCCGATGCTGGACGCCGTCATCGACTACCTGCCCTCTCCGGTCGACGTTCCCTCGATGGTCGGTCACGACCCGAAGAACGAGGAAGTCGAGCTGACCCGCAAGCCGAACGAGGACGAGCCGTTCTCCGCGCTGGCGTTCAAGATCGCGGCGCACCCGTTCTTCGGCCAGTTGACCTACATCCGCGTCTACTCGGGCAAGGCCACCTCCGGCACCCAGCTGCTGAACTCCACCAAGGGCAAGAAGGAACGCGTTGGCAAGCTGTTCCAGATGCACGCCAACAAGGAGAACCCGGTGGAGGAGATGCACGCCGGGCACATCTACGCGGTGATCGGCCTGAAGGACACCACCACCGGCGACACCCTGTGTGCCGTAGACGCCCCGATCGTCCTCGAGTCGATGTCCTTCCCGGAGCCGGTGATCTTCGTGGCCATCGAGCCGAAGACCAAGGGCGACCAGGAGAAGCTTTCCACGGCTATCCAGAAGCTCTCCGCCGAGGACCCGACGTTCACCGTTTCGCTGAACGAAGAGACCGGCCAGACCGAAATCGGCGGCATGGGCGAGCTGCACCTGGACATCCTGGTGGACCGCATGCGCCGCGAGTTCAAGGTCGAGGCCAACGTGGGCAAGCCCCAGGTTGCCTACCGTGAAACCATCAAGAAGGCTGTCGAGAAGGTCGACTTCACCCACAAGAAGCAGACGGGTGGATCCGGCCAGTTCGCGAAGGTCCAGGTTTCCTTTGAGCCGCTGGACACCACCGACGGCACCTTCTACGAGTTCGAGAACAAGGTCACCGGTGGCCGTATTCCGCGCGAATACATCCCCTCGGTCGACGCTGGCATCCAGGATGCCATGCAGCTCGGCATCCTGGCCGGCTACCCGCTGGTCGGAGTCAAGGCCATCCTGCTCGACGGCGCATACCACGACGTCGACTCTTCGGAAATGGCCTTCAAGATCGCTGGTTCCCAGGTCTTCAAGGAAGGCGCACGCCGCGCCAACCCGGTCCTGCTCGAGCCGCTGATGGCCGTCGAAGTACGTACCCCTGAGGAATACATGGGCGACGTGATCGGCGACCTGAACTCCCGCCGTGGACAGATCCAGTCCATGGAGGACGCTAGCGGCGTGAAGGTTGTGCGCGCTAACGTTCCGCTTTCCGAGATGTTCGGCTACATCGGCGACCTGCGTTCCAAGACGCAGGGCCGCGCGGTGTACTCGATGCAGTTCGAAAGCTACTCTGAGGTCCCGAAGGCTGTTGCCGACGAGATCATCCAGAAGACGCGCGGCGAGTAAAACCCCATAGGTGGCGGGTCCTTATGCGTAAGGACCCGGCACGCCGTGCAGGCGGCCGGTTCACGCAGCCGGCCGCCAGCACAACCCACTGACGGAACCGCGCAAGTTTTGCCGGTTCCTGACGGAACCAGTAATTTCACCAAACACAAAAGCCCGAAGTAGACTTGTTCAAGTTTCGGCCGTGACAATCGCGTCCGGAGAGCAAATCTTCTCAACACGTTCTAGGAGGAACCCGTGGCGAAGGCAAAGTTCGAGCGGACTAAGCCGCACGTCAACATTGGTACCATCGGTCACGTTGACCACGGTAAGACCACGTTGACCGCTGCCATTTCCAAGGTGCTTGCTGACAAGTACCCCGATCTCAACGAGCAGCGTGACTTCGCAGCTATCGACTCTGCCCCGGAAGAGCGCCAGCGCGGTATCACCATCAACATCTCGCACGTCGAGTACCAGACCGAGAAGCGCCACTACGCACACGTGGACGCCCCCGGCCACGCTGACTACATCAAGAACATGATCACCGGTGCCGCCCAGATGGACGGCGCGATCCTGGTGGTTGCCGCGACTGACGGCCCGATGGCCCAGACCCGCGAGCACGTTCTGCTGGCCCGCCAGGTTGGCGTTCCCACGCTGCTGGTGGCCCTGAACAAGTCGGACATGGTTGAGGACGAGGAACTGCTCGACCTGGTCGAAATGGAAGTCCGTGAGCTGCTCAGCTCGCAGGAGTTCGACGGCGACAACGCACCGGTCATCCGCACTTCCGGCCTGAAGGCCCTGGAAGGCGACGCCCAGTGGGTCAAGTCCGTCGAGGACCTGATGGACGCCGTTGACGAGTACATCCCGGACCCGGTCCGCGACAAGGACAAGCCGTTCCTGATGCCGGTTGAAGACGTCTTCACCATCACCGGCCGCGGCACCGTGGTGACCGGCCGCGCCGAGCGCGGTACCCTCGCCATCAACTCCGAGGTCGAGATCGTCGGCATCCGCCCGGTGCAGAAGACCACCGTTACCGGTATCGAGATGTTCCACAAGCAGCTCGACGAAGCATGGGCGGGCGAGAACTGTGGCCTGCTGCTGCGCGGTATCAAGCGCGAAGACGTGGAGCGCGGCCAGGTTATCGTGAAGCCGGGTTCGATCACCCCGCACACCGACTTCGAGGCCAACGTCTACATCCTGTCCAAGGATGAAGGCGGCCGCCACAACCCGTTCTACTCGAACTACCGTCCGCAGTTCTACTTCCGCACCACCGACGTGACCGGCGTTATCACGCTGCCGGAAGGCACCGAAATGGTCATGCCGGGCGACAACACTGAGATGACCGTTGAGCTCATCCAGCCGATCGCCATGGAAGAGGGCCTCGGCTTCGCTATCCGTGAAGGCGGCCGCACCGTTGGTTCGGGCCGCGTCACCAAGATCACCAAGTAACTTTGTGATCTGCTGACCGGAGATCTCCGGTCGGAGGCAAGAGAACCCCCGCCGTCTCAGGACGGCGGGGGTTCTCTCTTTAACTTTGCGGGGCGAGTGCGAAGCCTGGCACCGCCTCAACCGCGGCCGTGTACCACCGTGCGGGTGGGCCGGGGCCCCGGCTGTCTTGTTCCCGCCGGGTTCAGATGGTTTGGTGCAGGCAGAGAATGTTGCCCTCCGAGTCCGGGAACCAGGCGCAGCGCTGGTGGCCGGTGACCGCGATGTGGTTGACGGTCTTGAGGCCCGGCAGGTCGTAGTCCGCGAAGTCGACGCCGCGGCTGGCCAGTTCGGACATTTCGGTTTCCAAATCGGCAACCTCGAAGCTGATAGAGGTGTGGTCCGACGTGTCGGCGTCCGGTCGGACGATGAGTTCTACCGCGGTGGAGCCGTCGCTGGAGAACAGGAACGAGTCCTCTCCGAGCGGTCCGGCGGGCTGCAAGCCGAGGGAATTTTGGTAGAACGCGCGCGCCCGATCCATGTCCTTCACGGGCAGGACCGTTGTCATGGTGTGGGTGCTGAGCATGGTTGTCCGGCTTCCTGGGAGCGTCTGCGGTGGACACTCCCAGAATAGTCGTGGCCGGGGTCCCGGGAATTGGAGGACGGGCACGAATTTTGACCGGCAACCAGTAGGATCGGGACCATGGAATGGCTGATCGTGTGGATCGTCCTGGGCCTGGTCGCCGCGGTGGTCGGAGCGGTGTCCTGGGGCAGGCGGTACTTCCGCCATGAATTGGACCGTGCCCGCCGGATCCGGCGCGCCAACGGCGGGCGGTAGCCCAAGACGCCTGCGGTATCGAAGGCGCCGGCGGGACGTCAGGCCTGGCTCGGTGCGGCCACGGCCGTCGCCGATTGCCCGGACGCCGTGCCTGCGCCGGCACGGCGACGGCGCGCTGCCACATCCTTCAGCCAGTGGAAGGACGCCTTGCAGATCCGCTGCTGGGTGCCGAAGTCCACGTACACCAGGCCGAAGCGCTGGCTGTACCCTGCCGCCCATTCGAAGTTGTCCATCAGCGTCCAGACGTAGTAGCCGCGCAGGTCGATGCCGGCCGCCGGCCCGTCCGGCGCCGTCGCGGTGAGCGCGGCCTCCAGGTGCGTGGCCAGGTAGTCGATCCGCCGCACGTCGGCAACGGACGGCTCCTTCGTCAGGGCATCGCGGACCACCACATCCTTGAAGCTGGCGCCGCCCTCGGTGATGTAGACCGGCGGCAGGTTGGGGTAGCGCTCCGCCATCTGGGCCAAGGCAACCTGCAGGTAGTCTGGTGCCACGGGCCAGCCGAATTCTGTCCGTTCATAACCCGGCCACGCTGCCAGATGGAACGGCAGGTCGCCGCCCTGCTCCCAGAGCAACTCGGGCAGGCCCTCGGGGATCGCCTCGGGACCGGTCAGCGGTCCCGGGCCGATGCCGATTCTGGTGGGGAAGTAGTAGTTCAGCCCGTAGAAATCCAGCGGCTGGCTCATCACCGCCAGGTCTTCGTCCGGAATTTCGCGCAGGTACTGGAGCGCGGGTTTGAGCACCGGGTTGAATGACGGGTAGCGGCCCAGCAGGACAGGGTCCGAAAACATGCCGTTGTGGAGCACATCGAACAGTTCCACCAGCACATCGTGGGCCAGCCCTTCCTTGGCGCCGACCACGGGGGAGTAGACGTTGGTGATGCCGGCCTCGCCCGCGATCCCGCCGGCCCGCAGGGCCGAGAGGCTGAGCCCGTGGGCGAGGATGAGATGGTGCGCGGCCGGCAGGGCATCGAACAGCCCGGCCTGGCCGGGCGCATGGACGCCGAGGCCGTAGCCGTTAAGGGTGACAGTGGTCGGCTCGTTGATCGTTACCCAGCGGTCCACCCGGTCGCCGAACTTGTCCGCGGCAATGGCCGCGAAGTCGGCCAGCCGGTAGGCCGTATCCCGGTTCAGCCAACCACCCGCATGCTCCAGCGGCAGCGGGGTGTCCCAGTGGTAGAGCGTGCACATCGGTGAGATGCCCCGCGCCAGCAGCTCATCCAGCAGGCGGTCGTAGAAATCGATGCCCTGCTGGTTGACCGGCCCCTGTCCGCCGGGCTGGATCCGCGGCCAGGACAGCGAGAACCGGTAGGAGTCAACGCCGAGCTCCGCCATCAGCCCGACGTCCTCCGGCATCCGGTGGTAGTGGTCGCAGGCAGCATCCGCCGTCGCGCCGCCGGCAATCCGCCCGGGCTCATGCGAGAACGCGTCCCAGCCGGACGGTCCGCGCCCGTCTTCGGCCACGGCGCCCTCGATCTGGAACGCCGCCGTCGCCACGCCCAGGGTAAAGTCGGACGGGATCAATGCCGCCAGGCGCCCGCTGTCCATTGCCATTCGCTGTCGTCCTCCGTAAACCTGGTCCTCCCGCCTTGCGGGGCCCGCTGGAGCGGGCTGGCACCAGCATCGCACTGGCCGGCAGGTCCGCGCCATAGCGGCGCAGCTGCCGGCGACGGCGGCGGGGAACCTGCCGCCCGGCGGCGGGGTGCGGCGCCCGAGGGCGGGGCCGCGGCTCCGTGGCTGATCCTTCGGCCCGGAGGCACCGGGCCGGGGGCCGATTCGCAATCACGGCCAAAGTCTGCCACACTAGATGAGTTGTTCAAGCGCTTTTGCATGTCTTCGTGCGAAGCTGGGTCCCGCCCGGGATAATGCCCGGGGCAGGGTCAGGCTCCACAGATTTCAAAGCCCAAATATAACCCACCCTCCATTTTGAGCGGGCGGAGTGCGCAGAATGTTCGCGACACGCCCGACCGCGGGGGTCGGAGCCTCAGCAGGGTGAGGAACCCGGATTCATCCGGATTCAGTCTGCCGGAGGAGCGCCAGGCCAGGAGCGATCCAGCCGTTGGGGCGCATCAGGAGAAAGTCAACAGAGCAGCACTGAGAAAGAGAGCGGAGACGCCATGGCGGGACAGAAAATCCGCATCCGTCTGAAGTCATATGACCATGAGGTCATTGATGTTTCAGCACGGAAGATCGTCGAGACGGTCACGCGTGCAGGCGCAACGGTAGTGGGCCCCGTGCCGCTGCCCACCGAGAAGAACGTGTACTGCGTTATCCGGTCGCCGCACAAGTACAAGGACAGCCGGGAGCACTTTGAAATGCGCACCCACAAGCGGCTGATCGACATTATCGATCCCACGCCCAAGGCCGTCGATTCGCTGATGCGGCTCGACCTGCCGGCGGACGTGAACATCGAAATCAAGCTGTAGGGGAGTGAGTCATTTGTCTACCACTACACGCCAAGTAAAGGGACTGCTGGGCACCAAGCTCGGCATGACCCAGGTCTGGGACGAGAACAACCGGCTCATCCCGGTCACCGTCGTCAAGGCCGACTCCAACGTCATCACCCAGCTGCGCTCTGCGGACGTCGACGGCTACACCGCCGTCCAGATTGGCTACGGCCAGATCGACCCGCGCAAGGTGACCAAGCCGCTGGCCGGCCACTTCGAAAAGGCCGGGGTTACCCCGCGCCGCCACGTGGTTGAGCTGCGCACCGCCGATGCCGGCTCCTACGAGCTGGGCCAGGAACTCTCCGTGGAACTGTTCGAGACCGGCCAGAAGGTCGACGTCGTCGGAACCACCAAGGGCAAGGGCTTCGCCGGTGTCATGAAGCGTCACGGCTTCGCCGGTGTGGGTGCCTCGCACGGCGCGCACAAGAACCACCGCAAGCCCGGTTCCATTGGTGGCGCGTCCACTCCGGGCCGCGTTTTCAAGGGCATGCGCATGTCCGGCCGCATGGGTGCCGTCCGCCAGACCACGCTGAACCTGACCGTTCACGCTGTGGACACCGAGAACTCGCTGCTCTTGATCAAGGGTGCCGTTCCCGGTGCCCGCGGCTCGGTCGTTCTCGTCCGTTCCGCTGTGAAGGGAGCCTAGTTCAATGGCTAACACGCTCAAGGTTGACCTGCCTGCAGAGATCTTCGACGTCCAGACCAACGTGCCGCTGCTGCACCAGGTCGTCGTCGCACAGCTCGCTGCTGCCCGGCAGGGAACCCACAAGACCAAGACCCGCGCCGAGGTTTCCGGTGCCGGCCGCAAGCCGTTCAAGCAGAAGGGCACCGGCCGCGCCCGCCAGGGTTCGATCCGCGCCCCGCACATGACCGGCGGCGGCGTCGTGCACGGTCCGACCCCGCGCGACTACAGCCAGCGCACCCCCAAGAAGATGAAGGCCGCTGCCTTGCGCGGCGCCCTCTCCGACCGGGCACGCAACGGCCGCATCCATGTGGTGGAGGCACTGGTTGCCGGCGACAAGCCGTCCACCAAGGCCGCTACCGAGGCCCTGCGCGCCATCTCCGACCGCAAGAACCTGCTCGTAGTCATCGAGCGCGCCAACGATGTGGCGGCCCTGAGCCTGCGCAACATCGAGGGTGTTCACACCATTTACGTGGATCAGCTGAACACCTACGACGTGCTGGTTTCCGACGACGTGGTCTTCACCCAGGCCGCCTACGAGGCGTTCATCGCAGCTAAAGCAACTGCCAAGGAGGACGCCAAGTGAGCGCGACCACCACAAAAGATCCCCGCGACGTGATCCTTGCTCCCGTCGTTTCGGAGAAGAGCTACGGCCTGATCGACGAAGGTAAGTACACCTTCCTGGTCGACCCCCGCTCGAACAAGACCGAGATCAAGCTGGCCGTGGAGAAGATTTTCTCCGTCAAGGTCGACTCGATCAACACCATCAACCGTGCCGGTAAGCGCAAGCGGACCAAGTTCGGATGGGGACAGCGCAAGGACACCAAGCGCGCCATTGTCACCCTGAAGGAAGGCACAATCGACATCTTCGGCGGTCCGCTTTCTTAAGCGGAGACCACTTTAACGAGGAATTGAACTATGGGAATCCGTAAATACAAGCCGACTACACCGGGCCGTCGCGGCTCGAGCGTGGCCGACTTCGCTGAAATCACGCGATCGACGCCGGAAAAGTCGTTGCTGCGCCCGCTGACCAAGTCAGGTGGACGTAACAACTCCGGCAAGATCACTACCCGCCACAAGGGCGGCGGACACAAGCGCCAGTACCGTCTGATCGACTTCCGTCGTCACGACAAGGACGGCGTGCCCGCCAAGGTCGCTCACATCGAGTACGACCCGAACCGCACCGCGCGGATCGCCCTGCTGCACTACGTTGATGGCACCAAGCGCTACATCCTGGCTCCGGCCAAGCTGAAGCAGGGAGACACGGTTGAGGCCGGCGCCAGCGCCGACATCAAGCCGGGCAACAACCTGCCGCTGCGCAACATCCCCGTCGGTACGGTCATCCACGCTGTGGAGCTGCGTCCGGGCGGCGGTGCCAAGATGGCCCGCTCCGCCGGTGCCTCCGTCCAGTTGGTGGCCAAGGAAGGCAAGTACGGCCAGCTCCGCCTGCCGTCCGGCGAAATCCGCAACGTTGATGTGCGCTGCCGCGCAACCATCGGCGAGGTGGGCAATGCCGAGCAGTCCAACATCAGCTGGGGCAAGGCCGGCCGCATGCGCTGGAAGGGCGTCCGCCCGACCGTCCGCGGTGTGGCCATGAACCCGATCGACCACCCGCACGGTGGTGGCGAGGGCAAGACCTCCGGTGGCCGCCACCCGGTCAACCCGAACGGCAAGCCCGAGGGCCGCACCCGCCGCCCGAACAAGGAAAGCGACCGCCTGATTGTGCGTCGCCGTCGTACTGGCAAGAACAAGCGATAGGAGCCTGGGAACATGCCACGCAGCCTGAAGAAAGGCCCCTTCGTCGATCAGCACCTCTTCGTGAAGGTAGCTGCAGAGAACGAAAAGGGCACCAAGAACGTCATCAAGACGTGGTCCCGCCGTTCGATGATCGTGCCCGACATGCTCGGACACACGATCGCCGTACACGACGGACGCAAGCACATCCCGGTGTTTGTCACTGAGTCGATGGTCGGGCACAAGCTCGGCGAATTCGCCCCGACGCGGACCTTCCGCGGCCATGTGAAGGACGACCGCAAGGGCAAGCGCCGCTAGGCGCTGCTCTGACGGCAGAAGACGAGAGAAGGAAAGCAATGGAAGCCAAGGCTATTGCGCGCCATATTCGCGTGACGCCTATGAAGGCCCGGCGCGTCGTCAACCTTGTTCGTGGCAAGCAGGCGAATGAGGCTCTGGCAATTCTGAAGTTTGCCCCGCAGGCAGCTTCGGAGCCGGTCAGCAAGGTACTCGCGTCGGCAGTCGCCAACGCCCGCGTTATCGCGGACCGTGACGGCGTCGCCTTTGACGAGAGCGACCTGTACATCAGCGAAGCATTCGTAGATGAAGGCCCCACCATGAAGCGGTTCCAGCCACGCGCCCAGGGGCGTGCCTACCGCATCAAGAAGCGGACCAGCCACATCACGCTTGTTGTCGCTACCCCGGAGAAAGAGGAGGACCAGTAAGTGGGACAGAAAGTAAACCCGCACGGATTCCGACTCGGTATCACCACCGACCATGTCTCCCACTGGTTCGCTGACAGCAACAAGGCCGGCCAGCGCTACAAGGACTTTGTCCGCGAGGACGTGAAGATCCGCCAGCTGATGTCCACGGGCATGGACCGCGCGGGCATCGCGAAGGTTGAGATCGAGCGTACCCGTGACCGCGTGCGTGTGGATATCCACACCGCCCGCCCCGGCATCGTCATCGGCCGCCGCGGCGCCGAAGCAGACCGCATCCGCGGCGAGCTGGAGAAGCTCACCGGCAAGCAGGTGCAGCTGAACATCCTCGAGGTCAAGAACCCGGAGATCGAAGCGCAGCTGGTTGCCCAGGGCATCGCCGAGCAGCTGACCTCCCGCGTGGCCTTCCGCCGCGCCATGAAGAAGGCCATGCAGTCCGCCACCCGGGCCGGCGCCAAGGGCATCCGTGTCCAGTGCTCCGGTCGCCTCGGCGGCGCCGAAATGAGCCGTTCGGAGTTCTACCGCGAAGGCCGTGTGCCCCTGCACACCCTGCGGGCGAACATCGACTACGGCTTCTTCGAGGCCAAGACCACGTTCGGCCGCATCGGCGTCAAGGTCTGGATCTACAAGGGCGACGTGACCGCGAAGGAACTGGCGGCCCAGCAGGCTGCCGCTCCGTCCTCGCGCGGCCGTGGCGACCGTCCGGGCCGCCCCGCTGCCGGTGGCGAGCGCCGTCGTCGTAATGACCGTGCTGCCGCTCCCGCCGCAGGCGAGGGCGCAGCCAAGGCCGAGGCACCTGCCGCTGAGGCAGCAGCGCCGGCAGCAGAAGGAGGACAAGCTTAAATGCTTATCCCACGTCGAGTTAAGTTCCGTAAGCAGCACCACCCGGGTCGTTCCGGCGCTGCTTCCGGCGGCACCGAGGTCAGCTTCGGCGAGTGGGGTATCCAGGCTCTGACGCCGGCATACGTCACCAACCGCCAGATCGAAGCAGCCCGTATTGCGATGACCCGCCACATCAAGCGTGGCGGCAAGGTTTGGATCAACATTTATCCGGACCGCCCGCTGACCAAGAAGCCTGCCGAAACCCGCATGGGTTCCGGTAAGGGTTCGCCGGAATGGTGGGTCGCAAACGTCAAGCCGGGACGGGTTCTGTTCGAACTGTCCGGTGTCAATGAAGAGGTAGCTCGCGAGGCCCTGCGCCTGGCGATCCACAAGCTGCCGTTGAAGGCACGCATTGTGCGTCGCGAAGGTGGTGAATAGAAATGGCAGTTGGTTCAAAGGAACTGGCAACCGATCAGCTCGAGACTTTCGATAAGGACCGTCTCGCAGAGGAGCTGCGCAAGGCCAAGGAGGAGCTGTTCAACCTCCGTTTCCAGTCCGCCACCGGTCAGCTGGAAAACCACGGCCGCCTGAAGGCCGTCAAGCGGGACATCGCGCGCATCTACACCGTGCTGCGTGAGCGCGAGCTCGGCATTCGTCCCGAGGTCGAGGCTTCTGCGGAAGCTCCGGCCGAGGAGAAGAAGGCCAAGAAGGCTAAGAAGTCTGAAAAGGCCGCCGAAGCCGAAACCGCCGAGACCGAAACCCCCGCTTCGGAGGATGAGGCCAAGTGAGCGAAAACACGAACAAGGATGCAACTGTGGAAGAAGCCACTCAGGCTCGCGGTTACCGTAAGACCGCCCGCGGCTACGTCGTCTCGGACAAGATGGAAAAGACCATCGTGGTCGAGGTTGAGGACCGCGTGAAGCACGCGCTGTACGGCAAGGTGATCCGCCGGACCGAGAAGCGCAAGGCCCACGACGAGCAGAACGCCGCCGGCATCGGCGACCTGGTTCTGATCGCCGAGACCCGGCCGCTGTCCGCCACCAAGCGGTGGCGCCTGGTCGAGATCATCGAAAAGGCCAAGTAGGACTTACGTCCTGCGTGCGGGGCCCGCCTGCCGAGCGGGCGGGCCCCGCACCCTTAAGTTTCCCTTCCGGCACGAACTGGATCCCGGTCCGCCGGAGCAGCCGGAAGGGTTTGGAAGGGGCTGTGGTTTCGGCCGCAGAACCTTTGAAAAGTACAAGCCCCTGGCCGTGATTTCACGTCCGGGGTGTCTTGGTCATAAACTAGTAATCTTGCCTGTGCCGTTTGGAAAGACCATCCATCCTTCCGCATGGACAGAATAGGCAAATTCCCGCAACCGCCTTCGGACCGCACACGCGTGTGGCCAGGGGGAGTTACGGTGCGGGCTACCCATATCCGTTCCGCAAGGCTCAGTAATGAGAACCGGCGCGACGACAGGAGTAATAAGTGATTCAGCAGGAGTCGCGACTGAAGGTCGCCGACAACACGGGGGCCAAGGAAATCTTGACCATCCGCGTTCTCGGTGGATCCGGCCGTCGCTACGCAGGCATTGGCGACACCATTGTTGCCACCGTCAAGGATGCAATTCCGGGCGGCAACGTCAAGAAGGGTGACATCGTCAAGGCTGTCATCGTTCGCACCAAGAAGGAACGCCGCCGTGCGGATGGTTCCTACATCAAGTTCGATGAGAACGCAGCCGTGATCCTCAAGAACGACGGCGACCCCCGCGGTACCCGTATCTTCGGCCCGGTCGGCCGTGAGCTTCGCGACAAGAAGTTCATGAAGATCATCTCGTTGGCTCCGGAGGTGCTGTAGTCCATGGCTAAGTACAAGATCAAGAAGGGTGACCTCGTTCAGGTCATCACCGGTGCCAAGGCTGAGCGCGGCGGCGACCGCGGCAAGCAGGGCAAGGTCCTGAAGGTGTTCACGGAGTCCAACCGTGTGCTGGTCGAAGGCGTCAACCGCGTCACCAAGCACACCAAGGCCGGGCAGTCGGAACGCGGCACGAAGACCGGTGGCATCGAGACCGTTGAGGCCCCGATCCACATCTCGAACGTGGCGATCGTCGATCCCGAGACCAAGAAGCCGACCCGCGTTGGCTACCGCACCGAAACCGTCGAGCGTGATGGCCGTGAGCGCACTGTGCGTATCCGCGTGTCCAAGGCCTCCGGGAAGGACCTCTAATGACTGAGACTGTCACCAAGATCGTCCCCCGTCTGAAGACTCGCTACGCCGGCGAGATCAAGCAGGCCCTGCGGGACGAGTTCAAGTACGAGAACGTGAACCAGGTTCCCCGCCTGGTCAAGGTCGTTGTCAACATGGGTGTCGGAGATGCCGCCAAGGACTCCAAGCTCATCGACGGCGCCGTGCGCGACCTGACCCAGATCACCGGTCAGAAGCCGCAGATCACCAAGGCCCGCAAGTCCATCGCCCAGTTCAAGCTGCGCGAAGGCATGCCGATCGGCGCCCACGCGACGCTGCGCGGCGACCGCATGTGGGAATTCGTGGACCGCCTGGTCACCCTGGCCTTGCCCCGTATCCGCGATTTCCGCGGCCTCAACGGCAAGCAGTTTGACGGCAACGGCAACTACACCTTCGGTCTGACCGAACAGTCCATGTTCCACGAGATCGATCAGGACAAGATCGACCGCGTGCGCGGTATGGACATCACCGTAGTGACCACTGCAAAGACCGATGACGAGGGCCGCGCGCTGCTGAAGGCGCTGGGCTTCCCGTTCAAGACCGAAGATTAATTAGCTACGTGAAAGGTCCCGCCCCGGCGCCCAGTGCTGACCGGAGCGAGGAAACCGTTACGAGGAAGGGCAAGAGCCCACAATGACTATGACAGATCCTGTCGCAGACATGCTCACGCGTCTGCGCAACGCCAACTCGGCATACCACGACTCAGTGTCGATGCCGTACAGCAAGCTCAAGGCTCGCGTCGCCGACATCCTGAAGGCCGAGGGCTACATCGCCGGCTGGAAGGAAGAAGAGGCCGAGGTTGGCAAGAAGCTGACCCTGGAACTCAAGTTCGGTCCGAACCGCGAGCGTTCCATCGCCGGCATCCGCCGCATCTCCAAGCCCGGTCTGCGCGTTTACGCGAAGTCCACCAACCTGCCGCACGTACTCGGTGGCCTGGGCATCGCAATCCTGTCCACCTCTTCCGGACTGATGACTGATCGTCAGGCCGGCAAGAAGGGCGTGGGCGGCGAAGTCCTCGCTTACGTCTGGTAACGGAAAGGAAGAGATTAAATGTCACGTATTGGACGTCTCCCCATCACCGTTCCCGCAGGCGTTGAGGTCAAGGTCGACGGCAACGTCGTCTCCGTCAAGGGCGCCAAGGGCGAGCTGAGCCACACTCTGGCTTCGCCCATCACGGCTTCCCTGGAAGAGAACACCATCACCGTCTCCCGCCCGAACGACGAGCGCGAATCCCGGTCCCTGCACGGCCTGACCCGCACGCTGATCAACAACATGATCGTCGGCGTCACCGAGGGCTACAAGAAGGACCTCGAGATCGTCGGCACCGGTTACCGTGTGCAGGCCAAGGGCTCGGACCTCGAGTTCGCCCTGGGCTTCAGCCATCCGGTGATCGTCAACGCACCCGAGGGAATCACCTTCGCCGTGGAGGGCGCCACCAAGCTCTCCGTCTCCGGTATCAACAAGCAGCAGGTCGGCGAAGTTGCTGCCAACATCCGCAAGCTGCGCAAGCCCGACCCCTACAAGGGCAAGGGCGTTCGCTACGCCGGCGAGCAAATCCGCCGCAAGGTCGGAAAGGCTGGTAAGTAAACCATGGCGATCAGCATTAATAAGAAGCGGACCTCGAAGTCCAAGTCCGCAGCACGCGGCCGCCGCCACCTGCGCGTCCGCAAGCGCATCACCGGTACCGCGGTCCGTCCGCGCCTGGTGGTCAACCGCTCCGCACGCCACATCTTTGTCCAGGTTGTCGATGACAGCAAGGGCATCACCGTGGCTTCCGCTTCCACCATGGAAGCCGACCTGCGGGCGCTTGACGGCGACAAGTCCGCCAAGGCAAAGCGCGTCGGTGAGCTCGTTGCCGAGCGTGCCAAAGCTGCCGGTGTTGAGGCCGTGGTCTTCGACCGCGGCGGCAACCGGTACCACGGCCGTATCGCAGCGGTTGCCGACGGCGCACGTGAAGGTGGGCTGGCACTGTGACCGCTGAGAACAACGAAAAGGAAACTCAGGTGACTGAAGCAACTGAGACCGCTGCCGCGGGATCCGCTGAAACCACCGCTGCTTCCGGCCAGGAGGACCGCCGCGGCGGCCGTCGTGGCGAACGCGGTGGCAGCGACCGTGGTGGCAACGACCGTGGCGGCCGCGGCCGTGGCCGCGACAACGCACGCGATGCCGAGAAGGACAAGTTCCTCGAGCGCGTCGTCACCATCAACCGCGTGTCCAAGGTCGTCAAGGGCGGCCGCCGCTTTAGCTTCACGGCTCTGGTAGTTGTCGGCGACGGCAACGGCATGGTCGGCGTGGGCTACGGCAAGGCCAAGGAAGTTCCGGCAGCGATCGCCAAGGGCGTGGAAGAGGCCAAGAAGTCCTTCTTCCGCGTGCCGATCATCGCCGGCACCGTCCCGCACCAGGTGCAGGGCGAAGCCGCTGCAGGCGTTGTCATGCTGCGTCCGGCTGCTGCCGGTACCGGTGTGATCGCCGGTGGTCCGGTCCGCGCCGTACTCGAGTGCGCCGGTATCCACGACGTGCTTTCCAAGTCGCTTGGCTCGGCCAACGCGATCAACATTGTGCACGCTACAGTCGATGCGCTGCGTCGCCTGGAGGAGCCCCGCTCCGTGGCTGCCCGCCGTGGCCTGCCGCTGGACGAGGTTGCTCCGGCTATCCTGCTGCGCAACATGCAGAAGGCAGGTGCGTAATGACCACACCCAAGAATCTGACTCCGTCGGATGCCCAGTTGGAAATCACGCAGATCAAGTCCGTCATTGGCGGCAAGCAGAACCAGCGCGACACGCTGCGTTCACTGGGCCTGAAGCGCATCGGACACACCGTTGTCCGCAGCGCCGATGCAGTGACCGTCGGCATGGTCAACACTGTTTCTCACCTGGTGAAGGTTGAGGAGGCGAAGTAAAGATGGCAGAAGAGAACAAAACTCTGAAGGTCCACCACCTGCGTCCTGCCCCCGGTGCCAAGACCGCCAAGACCCGTGTCGGTCGTGGCGAAGGCTC
This sequence comes from Arthrobacter sp. Y3221048, assembly GCF_059092685.1. Classification (NCBI taxonomy): domain Bacteria; kingdom Bacillati; phylum Actinomycetota; class Actinomycetes; order Micrococcales; family Micrococcaceae; genus Arthrobacter; species Arthrobacter sp. Y3221048. Next base: position 552,272 of record NZ_JBNHHX010000002.1, read on the forward strand.
CAAGGGCAAGACCGCCGGTCGCGGTACCAAGGGCACGAAGGCCCGCTACCAGGTCAAGGCTGGCTTTGCCGGCGGCCAGCTGCCGCTGCACATGCGCCTGCCGAAGCTGCGCGGCTTCAAGAACCCGTTCAAGGTGGAGTTCCAGGTTGTGAACCTGGACAAGCTCAGCGAGCTGTTCCCCGAGGGCGGCGAAGTGACCGTGGAGGCCCTGGTGGCCAAGGGCGCGGTTCGCAAGAACCAGCCCGTGAAGGTCCTGGGCACCGGCGACATCACCGTCAAGGTCGATGTGAAGGTTGACGCCTTCTCCGCCAGTGCCGCTGAAAAGATCGCCGCCGCCGGCGGCACCGTGACGGCGCTCTAGCAGCCCGTGACAGGTGGGGACTTTTAGCAGCCTCTGACTGAACTCGTGGTGGCCGGTTTACGCCGGCCGCCACGAGTTCAGCCGCTTTAAAGGCACACCCCGTATTCTTAACCCGTTTAATGCGAACGGGCCGAGCCGATAGACTCGGATCTTGTGACTTGCCGCGCAGCGGCATCAGAAACTTCTTGGGAGGACGCTTGCTTAGCGCAATTGGCCGGGCATTCCGGACGCCGGACCTGCGGCGCAAGTTGCTGTTCACGCTCGGCATTATGACGGTCTACCGCATGGGCGTCTTCATCCCCGCCCCCGGTGTGGACTACGGCAACGTGCAGCAGTGCCTGGCGCTGGGCAACACCAGCGGCGGGCTGTACCAGTTCGTCAACCTCTTCAGCGGCGGTGCGCTGCTGCAGGTGTCCATCTTCGCCCTCGGCATCATGCCGTACATCACCGCCAGCATCATCGTGCAGCTGCTGCGCGTCGTCATCCCCCGGTTCCAGGAACTGCACCAGGAAGGCCCGCAGGGCCAGTCCAAGCTCACGCAGTACACCCGCTACCTGACCATCGCGCTGGGCCTGCTTAACGCCACGACACTGGTGTCGCTGGCGCGGACCGGCGCCCTCCTGGGGGACTGTCCGGTTCCGATCATCCCCGAGGACAACCTGGTCACGGTTTCGCTGATCATCCTGACCCTGACCGCAGGCACCGGCCTGATCATGTGGATGGGCGAGCTGATCACCGAGAAGGGCGTCGGCAACGGCATGTCCCTGCTGATCTTCATCTCCATCGCCGCCGGCTTCCCGAGCTCGCTGGGCGAGATCTGGAACACCCAGGGCGTGAACGTCTTCCTGGGCGTGCTGATCGTCGGCCTGCTGACCGTCGCCGCGGTGGTCTTCGTGGAACAGTCGCAGCGCCGCATCCCGGTCCAGTACGCCAAACGCATGGTGGGACGCCGGACCGTCGGAGGCACCAGCACCTACATCCCGATCAAGGTGAACATGGCCGGTGTCATCCCGGTGATCTTCGCGTCGTCGATGCTGTACCTGCCGTCGCTGATCGCCCAGTTCAACACCCCGGCAGACGGCACCACCGCGCCGCCGGAGTGGGTCAACTGGATCAACACCTACCTGGTCAGCGGGGACTCGCCGTTCTACATGGCGGTCTACTTCGCCTTGATCGTCTTCTTCACCTACTTCTACGTGGCCATCACGTTCAACCCCGAGGAAGTGGCGGAGAACATGAAGAAGTACGGCGGCTTCATCCCGGGCATCCGGGCCGGCCGCCCGACGGCGGAGTACCTGCAGTACGTGCTGGCCAGGATCACGCTGCCCGGCGCGCTCTATTTGGGCATCGTCTCGCTCATCCCGCTGATCGCCCTGGTGCTGATCAACGCCAACCAAAACTTCCCGTTCGGCGGCGTCTCCATCCTCATCATGGTCGGTGTGGGTCTGGAGACCGTCAAACAAATCAACGCACAACTACAGCAACGGCACTACGAAGGACTTCTGCGATGACCCAAATGCTCATTATCGGCCCGCCCGGATCGGGTAAAGGCACCCAGGCCTCCCGCATTTCCGACCGGCTGGGCATCGTCGCGATCTCCACCGGAGACATCTTCCGCGCCAACGTGAAGGAAGAGACTCCGCTCGGCATCGAGGCCAAGAAGTACATCGACAAGGGCGAGTTCGTGCCGGACAGCGTCACGAACAACATGGTGCGCGACCGGTTGAAGCAGCCCGACGCCGCCGACGGCTTCCTGCTGGACGGCTACCCCCGCACCAGCGGCCAGGTCGACGAGCTGGACAACATCCTGGCCGAGGCAGGCTCGAAGCTGGACATCGTGCTGCAGCTGACCGCCGACGACGAGGAGCTGGTCAAGCGCTTGCTCGGCCGCGCCGCGCAGGAAGGCCGCAGCGATGACAACGAAACGGTGATCCGGCGCCGGCTGGGCCTGTACCACGAGCAGACGGAGGCCGTCGTGAGCCGTTACGCGGACCGCGGGATCGTCGCGACCGTTGACGGCATCGGCGACATCGACGAGGTCACCGAGCGCATCGTGTCCGCGCTCAAGTCCGTCACGGCCTGATACCCGCCAGAAAGTTAGAGGCAGCCCATGGCCTTCGGCCAGCCCAGCATCGAATACAAGACCAAGGACCAGATCCGGAAAATGCGGACCGCCGGCCTGGTGGTCAGCCGCGCCCTGGACGCTGCGGTCGCCGCCGCCGTCCCCGGCGCCACGACGGCGGATGTGGACGCGGCCTTCGAAGCGGTGCTGGACGAGGCAGGCGCCAAGAGCAACTTCAAGGGCTACCACGGCTTCCCCGCAACGGTCTGCGTGTCCGTCAACGAGGAAGTGGTCCATGGAATCCCGGGCGGCAAGGTGCTCCGGGACGGGGACATCATCTCGATCGACGGGGGCTGCAGCATTGACGGCTGGCACGGTGACTCCGCCCGCGGCGTCATCGTGGGCACCGCCGATCCGGAAGACCAGCGGCTGTCCGACGTCACCGAGGAAGCCATGTGGCACGGCATTGCTGCCCTCGTCACCGGCCACCGCGTGGGCGACATCGGCAACGCGATCGACGACTACGTTTCTTCCGTGCCGGGCAAGCCGTTGGGCATCCTGGAGGACTACGTGGGCCACGGCATCGGCACCGCCATGCATCAGGCCCCGGACGTGCTGAACTACCGGACGAACCACCGCGGCCCGAAGATCCGCCCCGGGCTCTGCCTGGCCATTGAACCCATGCTGGTGCGTGGGGACATCGAGACAAAGGTGCTGGACGACGACTGGACCGTGGTGACCACGGACGGCTCGCGGTCCTGCCAGTGGGAGCACACCGTGGCAGTGCACGACGGCGGCATCTGGGTCTTGACTGCCGAAGACGGGGGCGCGGCCAGGCTGGCTCCGCTGGGGGTCACCCCGGTGCCGCTGGACTAAACGCCCGCCGCCACTTTTTTGGCCCGACGTCATCGAAAGACCGGACCTGCTGGATCCATCGTCCAGCCGGCCCGGCCTTTCGAGGTTAAGCCGGAGTCCGCACCCCCCCCCGGCCACTGCGGCGAGCGGAACGGCTGCACGGACACCGCACCCCCGATCCAGGCCCGCCGCGGCCAGCCGAAGGCCGGCGCACGGACACTCCACTCCCCGAAAGGATCTTGCCCACCATGATGGGAGCCCACCACGCCCTCTCCGGCGCCGCCGCCTGGATCGCAGTCACCAGCCAGGTCCACGTGCCGCTGGATGCCCTGACGACGCCGTTGGGCTGGGGCGGGCAGAGCCTCACCCTCGGCTGGGGGCTGCTCGACGTAGGGCCGCTGGGCCTGATCACCGGGGCCATGGTGACTGCCGGTGCCGCACTCGTTCCGGATGCCGACCACCGCCACGCCACCGTCGCCCGCTCGCTGCCGCCACTCTCCAACGTGGTCTGCGCGGGCATTGGCGCTGTGGCCGGCGGGCACCGCAGGGGCACCCACTCGCTGATCGGTTTGGCGGCGTTCGTCGGGATCGCGTGGGTGGCCGGGCTCTGGACCGCCGAGACCGAGCGGTTCGGCACGGTCTACCCGGGCGCGGGGCTGCTGTGCGTCTTGCTGGTGGCCTTTGCCGCCAAGGCCCTGAAGTTCCTGCCCGACGGGCTACAGAAGATCCCGTGGGCCGTGGGCCTGTCAGTCGCGGCCTTCATCGCCCTGTACGCCCCGGAACAGCACAACTGGTTCCCGCTGGCCATGGGCATCGGCGTCGTCATGCATGTGCTCGGCGACATGCTGACCACCGGGGGAGTGAACCTGCTGTGGCCCCTGCGGATCAAGCCCCCGAAGGTGTGGCGGCGGGTCCCGCTGCTCAACGCCATTTGGCGGCGGAACGGTTACTTCGCCGTGCCGCTGCTGGGAAATGCCGGGTCGGCGCGCGAGTGGGCGTTGCTGGTGCCGGTCAGCGCCTATGTGGTGGTCCTGCTCCTCGGGGCGTGCCTCGACGTCGGACAGCAGAGCCTGGTGGCATTTGGTGCCGGCTGAAGATACATGCTTCCCTTGCCCGTAACGCCGGCGGCCAGCGAGGATGAGGCCATGGCTACTTCCATTACCGACGTGCCCGGCATCCGCGTGGGGCAGGTCCAAAAGACCGGCGACGGCTGGCTCACCGGCGTCACCGTGGTGCTGCCGCCGCCGGGGACCGTCGGCGCCGTGGACGTCCGCGGGGGCGGGCCGGCCACGCACGAGACCGATGCGCTGGATCCCACCACCTTGGTGCCCACGGTGGATGCCGTGGTGCTCGCCGGCGGCAGCGCCTTCGGTTTGGTGGCCGCGCACGGTGCGCAGCGCTGGCTGGAGGAACAGGGGCTCGGCTTCCGCACGCAGAATGCCGTGGTGCCGATTGTTCCGGCCGCGGCCATCTACGACCTGGGCCGGGGCGGGGACATCGCCGCGCGCCCGGACGAACAGATGGGCTACGACGCCGCTGCCTCCGCCGGCGCGATGCAGGACTTTGGCGAGGTGCGGCGGGGCAACGTGGGCGCCGGCACCGGCGCGGCCATGGGCTTCCAGCAGTACAAAGGGGGAGTGGGGACTGCCTCGCTGCGGATGGGCGGCGCCAACGACGGCATCGTGGTCGGCGTGCTCGCGGTGGCCAATGCCGCCGGCGCGCCGTTCACGGGGGCGTTCCCAGGGCACGGCGGCAGCGCGGCGGGCCGAGACATGGGTGCCGGTGGCCTTGGCGCGGTGCCGGCAGCAACCGGCGGCCTGGGCCGGCGGGCCGGGGAACCGGAACCGGGAGGACTCGAGCAACGGCCGGCGTCCCCGCTGAACACAACCCTGTGCGTCGTCGCAACCAACGCCATGTTGGATCCGGCGCAGGCCAAGCGCATGGCCTCTGCCGCGCACGCCGGACTGGCCCGTGCGTTGAGCCCGTCGCACACCCTGATGGACGGGGACGTGGTCTTCGCCCTGGCTACCGGGGCGCAGCAGCTCGTGCAGGACGGGCCCATCGACCCCCGGGCGGAACTGCACACTCTGGCCGCGGAAGCGGTCACCGCGGCCATTTGGGACGCCGTGGTGAGTGCCGAACGGGTGGAGACGGCCGGCGTCGTACTGGAGAAGTATCCGCACCCCGGCTGAGGTCTGCCGCGCGCGGCGACCCCAGGCGTTACCCGGATTTAACTTTATCCGGCTTCCGGAGTACAGTTGTCTGTTGGTTGTCTCTACTTTCATGCCCAGCTTCGGGTGCATGGCGCCCGCGAAAGCCTGCCGGAACGTACGGCTCAGTGGGGGTGTAGCGGCAAGCAAAACCCAAAAACTAGCCACCGCTTCGGCGATGGTTACTGACGTTAGCGGAGGATATGGCTAAGAAAGACGGTGTCATTGAGATTGAAGGCACTGTGCAGGAGGCTCTGCCCAATGCGATGTTCCGCGTTGAGCTGACCAACGGGCACGTTGTGCTGGCTCATATCTCGGGAAAGATGCGTCAGCACTACATCAGGATCCTCCCCGAGGACCGCGTTGTGGTGGAACTCAGCCCGTACGACCTCTCACGGGGCCGTATCGTCTACCGCTACAAGTAAAGACTTATGCCGCAGGCAACTGCGGAAAACCGTAAGTAGTTACAAGGCAGCATCAGCTAACAACGCAAAGGAAAACCATGAAGGTCCAGCCGAGCGTCAAGCGGATTTGTGACAAGTGCCAGGTGATTCGTCGCAAGGGCAACGTCATTGTGATCTGCGAGAACCCGCGCCACAAGCAGCGCCAGGGCTAAGACTCCTGCTTCAGCAGGGGCAGCACGCCCACGCGTAGTAACTCAATATAGGCAGCGCAGCAGGGCAACCTGCATACCCCCGGCACGGAGGCCGGGGACCCGAACAACGGGGACGCGCTGCTTCAGACCTCCGGATACAACAAGGAGAACCGCCACTATGGCTCGTCTCGCTGGCGTAGATATTCCCCGCGAAAAGCGGGTAATTATCGCCCTGACTTACATCTACGGCGTGGGTAAGACCCGTGCAGAGCAGGTTATCGCGGAGACCGGCATCAGCCCGGAAACCCGCGTCAAGGACCTCACCGACGCTGAGCTCGTGCAGCTGCGTGACTTCATCGAGGGCAACTACAAGGTAGAAGGCGACCTCCGCCGCGAAGTTGCAGCCGACATCCGCCGCAAGGTTGAGATCGGCAGCTACGAAGGCATCCGCCACCGCCGTGGCCTGCCCGTCCGCGGACAGCGCACCAAGACCAACGCTCGCACCCGCAAGGGCCCGAAGCGCACCGTCGCCGGTAAGAAGAAGACCCGCTGATTCCCAGCCGGTCAGATAGCTACCAACCAACTTTGTAGGAGAAGCAATGCCCCCCAAGACTCGTGGAGCGGTACGCAAGCCGCGTCGCAAGGACAAGAAGAACATCGCGCTGGGCCAGGCGCACATCAAGAGCACCTTCAACAACACCATCGTGTCCATCACGGACCCGTCCGGTGCCGTCATCTCGTGGGCCTCGGCCGGCGAGGTTGGCTTCAAGGGCTCCCGCAAGTCCACCCCGTTCGCCGCGCAGATGGCTGCCGAATCGGCCGCCAAGCGCGCCCAGGAGCACGGCCTGAAGAAGGTCGACGTCTTCGTGAAGGGCCCGGGGTCGGGACGCGAGACCGCAATCCGTTCACTGCAGGCCGCTGGCCTCGAGGTTGGCTCCATCCAGGACGTCACCCCCAGCGCCCACAACGGTTGCCGTCCGCCGAAGCGCCGCCGCGTCTAAGCAGCCCAAGGATACTTTTGGCCGCCGCACAGATTCCTCCCACTTTTGCGGGAGAGCCTGTCGGCGGCCGAAAGTTCCACGCTGGAGGCTGACCAGCCGCCCTTTTCCACCAATTCGTGCTGCGTCATATAGCGGATGCTCGCTGAAAGGAAATCTAAGTGCTCATTGCACAGCGCCCCACCCTTACTGAAGAAGTAGTGGCCGATAACCGCTCCCGGTTCGTCATCGAACCGCTGGAGCCGGGTTTTGGCTACACCCTCGGAAACTCCCTCCGCCGCACGCTGCTGTCCTCGATTCCGGGGGCTGCCGTAACCAGCATCCGCATCGACGGCGTGCTGCATGAGTTCACCACCGTGCCGGGTGTGAAGGAAGATGTCACCGAGATCATCCTGAACATCAAGAACCTGGCTGTCTCCTCCGAGCACGACGAGCCCGTGGTTGCCTACCTGCGCAAGCAGGGACCCGGCGTTGTCACGGCCGCGGACATCGCGCCGCCGGCCGGCGTGGAATTCCACAACCCGGACCTGCACATCGCCACGCTGAACGAGAAGGGCAAGTTCGAGCTCGAACTGACCATCGAACGCGGCCGTGGCTATGTGTCGGCAGCCCAGAACAAGTCCGGCGACCAGGAGATCGGCCGCATCCCGGTTGACTCCATCTACTCGCCGGTGCTGAAGGTGACCTTCAAGGTTGAGGCAACCCGTGTTGAGCAGCGCACCGACTTCGACCGCCTGATTGTCGACGTCGAAACCAAGGCCTCCATTGCACCGCGCGACGCCGTCGCCTCTGCCGGAACCACCCTGGTTGAACTGTTCGGCCTGGCCCGCGAGTTGAACACCGCCGCCGAAGGCATCGAGATTGGCCCGAGCCCCACGGACGCCGCCCTGGCTGCCGACATGGCCCTGCCGATCGAGGACCTGGAACTGACTGTCCGTTCCTACAACTGCCTTAAGCGTGAGGGCATCCACTCCGTGGGTGAACTCGTTGCCCGCTCCGAGGCCGACCTGATGGACATCCGCAACTTTGGTGCCAAGTCCATCGACGAGGTCAAGGCAAAGCTGGTGGAACTGGGTCTGTCGCTGAAGGATTCGCCCCCTGGGTTCGATCTGGCTGCCCGCGCCGCAGCCATCGACGAGGACGAAACCTTCGAGGACGAACTCTAAAACGCAAGAATTCTGCCGCCACGGCGCTCGGGAGCGCACAGCGGCACCATTGAGGAGAAAACATAATGCCTACCCCCGCTAAGGGTCCGCGCCTCGGAGGCGGTCCTGCCCACGAGCGCCTGATGCTCGCCAACCTGTCCGCCGCGCTCTTCGAGCACAAGCGGATCACCACCACGGTCACCAAGGCCAAGCGCCTGCGCCCGTTCGCCGAGCGCCTGATCACCTTCGCCAAGCGTGGCGACCTGGCCTCGCGCCGCCGCGTGCTGGCCGTGATCAGCAACAAGGGCATCGTGCACGAGCTGTTCACCGACATCGCGCCGGTGATGACCAACCGCGACGGCGGCTACACCCGTATCACCAAGATCGGCAACCGCAAGGGCGACAACGCCCCCATGGCCGTCATCGAACTGGTGATGGAGCCGGTGTCCCCGAAGCAGGCCGTCGTGAACGAGGCCGAGAAGGCAACTGCCAAGGCCGCCCCGGCTCCGGTCGAGGAAGAGACCGCTTCGGCCGAGTCCGCTGAATCGCCCGAGTCCGCGCAGTCCGGCGATTCCGCTGAATCGCCCGAGTCCGCAGAGTCTGCTCCGTCGGCGGAGTCCGCCGAGGAAGCTGCCGAAGAGAAGAAGTAGTTCTTCGCCTTCACTGCTTGAAGCCCGCTGTTCCCTTCGGGGGATGGCGGGCTTTTCGCGTATCCGGGAAGGCTCACATAACGACGGCGGTGCCCGGCTTGGGGGAGCGCGCTTTGTGCCCGTCGCGGCCGGGGCCCGCGATGACGGCTGGGACCGGAATTGCGGCGGGGCCGCCACGTCGACACCAGCGCGAAGGCCAGCAGCAGCTCGGCGATGTCCCCGCCGTAGTACATCAGTTCGCCGGCGAGCCTTAGCTCACTTGGGGGCGCCGGGACCTGGACGAACAGCCCCGCGTAGAGCAGCTGGGACAGGACCGCGTGGCCGGCGATGGCGACGCCCAGCACCACCAGCCGCGCCGGCACGGAGGGCCTGCCCGGTGCCGGGTCGGGCCCGGCGATCACCCAGGCGAAGAGACAGCCGGCGGCCAGGAAGTGCAGGTGGATGGCGTGGTGCAGCACCGGGTTGTCCGCCGCGAGGCTGTACAGCGGCGTGACGTACAAGGCGGCCAGCCCGCCGAGGTTGAGCATCAGCGCGGTCGCCGGGTTGGCCACCAGATGGAGCGGCCGTGAGCGCAGGACCCTTCCGATCGCTTTGCCGTGACGGGGCGGCACCGACCTCAGCAGCAGGGTCACCGGGGCACCAAGCACCAGCCCGATCGGCGCATACATGCCAATCAGCAGATGCTGGACCATATGGGCCGGCAGCCCGCCCGGCGGCAGGGGCATCAGCTGCGGCGCGAGGCCCAGCGCCACCAGCAGCGCGCCGGCGAGGAAGGACACGGTCCGCCAGCGGCTCCAGCCGCGGGCCTCCCGGCTCCGCAGCCACGCCAGGGCCGCGTAGGCACAGGCCAACACCGCAACGAGGGCCAGCGGCAGCACGCCGTCGAACGCGGCTGGCTGGTGGTTGTGGGCGGAGTGGGCGCCGATCATCCCGGGTCCCTGCCCGTGCCCCTCCCCGGGCGGCGGCTGCCGTGGTCGGTTGACCTGCCGGGGCCGTCCGTCGTCGTCAGATCTACCATCCGGCCGGACCGTTGCAGCAGCCAGCCGCCGACCACCAGCAACGCCCCGAAGACCAGGAAGAGAATGTCGGCCAGCATCTGGTACTCGCCGCCGATGACATGGTGAATGGCAAGGATGTGGTGGTCGATGATCCCCTCTACGAGATTGAAGAGTCCCCAGCCGACCAACATCCAGCCCCAGAGGGTCCGGGATGCCCACACCCGTCCGCGCGAGGACGTCACCCGCGAGTACAACAGCCCCAGCCCGATCAGCACGGCCAGCCAGGTCACCGTATGGAACAGCCCGTCCCACAGCGTATTCATCTCCAGGCCGTGGACGGTGTTTGCCGGATACGAACCGACGTCGATGTTCGCGGTGTCCGCGCTGGTGAGCATGTGGTGCCACTGCAGGATCTGGTGCAGCAGGATCCCGTCCACGAAGCCACCCAGCCCCACCCCGAGGATGATGCCGGGTAGGGCGATCCGGCGGTTGTGATCCGTCGATGTTGCGGTTCCAGGGCTACCTGCCATCGCTCCTCCGAACCTCGCGGCCCCGCCCGCGGTTCGGGCGCTGTCCCAGCAACATAGACCGAATGCCCGCGAGCGTCGACAGTCCACTGGCGCCTGGCCGGTGACCCGCGCACAACCAGCCGCGGGCGCCGACGGCTACCGGGACCCTCACCGGGCCCCGGTAGCATGGAATCCATGCCCCCGACTACATCTCCCGTCCCCGACCGGGACGGCGGGCTCTTGCGTGTCCGCCTGGATCTTGCGTACGACGGCGGACCCTTCAGCGGGTGGGCGGTGCAGCCCGGCAGGCTGACCGTTCAAGGCGCGCTCGAGGAAGCACTGGCGGTCATGTTCCGCCGGCCGATCCGGCTGACGGTTGCCGGCCGTACCGACGCCGGGGTGCACGCCCGGGGGCAGGTGGTGCATTTCGACCTGGAACCGGGGGAGTGGCACGGACTGGCCCGTGGCCGGGAGATCGATCCCGCCGAAGCGTTGGTCCGGCGATTGCGCGGGGTGCTGGCCAAGGTGCTCGGCGGCCGCGTGGGCGCGCCGGTACCCTATCGTGACCTTGCGGGGGCAATCGAGGTTAAGGGGGCCGTCGTCGCCCCCGACGGATTCGACGCCCGGTTCTCCGCCCTCTGGCGCCGCTACAGCTACCGCATCGCGGACCGGGCGGAGCTCTGGGACCCTCTGTCACGCAACACCACGCTGTGGCACAAGCACGCCGTCGACGTCGATCTCCTGAACCGCGCCGCCGCCAAGCTCCTGGGCATCGGCGACTTCCTGGCCTTCTGCAAACCCAGGGAAGGCGCCACCACTATCCGGGAACTGCAGAAGTTCGACTTCGCCCGCGGCGCCGACGGCGTGGTGGTGGCCACGGTGCAAGCCGATGCATTCTGCCACAACATGGTGCGTGCCCTGATCGGCGCATCGTTGATGGTTGGCGGCGGCGAGCAGGCGCCGGAGTGGCTGCGCGACCGGATGCTGGCGAAGGTACGGGATTCGAAGAGCAAGCTGGCTCCGCCGCATCCGTTGGTGCTGGAAGAGGTGCTCTATCCCGACGGCGGCGAACTGCTGCGCCGGGCGGAGCAGACCAGAGCCAAACGCGCGGACCCGGACGAGGGTTGAGGGTGGTTGCTTCCGGCGGTTCCCCCATAAGCCGCCGGAAGCCATTTAACCGGTGATTCCGGATCCCCCAGCAGGTCCCTTGGACCGTGGGCATAACTCTTGCACGGTAGCTGCCGTCAGCTCAATAGTTTCAGACGTCTGACTTCTTCAGCCCACCGCGGTGTTACGCGGTTGGAGGGAAGCTAGGCGGCCAGCGGCGTCAGTTCGGCACGAAGGGGCCAGTCCTGGCCTTCCAGAATCACCTGGGCGCTGACGCCGGTGTGCACGTTGACCACGATCGGGGCCATCAGGTTCACGGTGGTGCCTGCTTCTCCAGGGTTGGCCACCACCAACACCATGGCGTCCTCGGAGACCTTGAGGTCTAAGGCCGCACAATCGTCGTCGGAAATCACCGGGGTGTACTGGTTCAGGTAGGTCGCGGCGTCCAGGACGAAGAGGCGCTTGCCCGGTTCGGCCACGGGCTGCAAGGAGTACAGTCCGGCCGCTCCCGCGATCTCGTCCAGCGTGAAGTCGACCAGCGGAGCGAGTCCAGGGGGAGGCGCGACGAAGGTCAGTGCGGCGCTCATCGCAGGAAGTCCATCAGCGTCGGCTGCAGTACCCGCGCCGTGACCTGCAGCGCGGCCTGATAGGCCACTTCCTGCATCTTCAGGTCCAGGACTACCTTTCCGATGTCCGGGTCCTCGATCCCGGACCGGCGGGCTTCAAGCGAAACAGCTTCGTCCAAGTTCGTCTCCTGGGCTTTCAGGATCTGGGCATGGCGGGTGCCGACCTCGGCGCGTGCGTTGATCACGGTGTTCAGCCGGGCGTCGATGGCGTTCAAGTCTTCGCTGACGCTGCCTGTTCCCTTGAGCTTCGAGATCATAGAGTCCAGCAGGGCGAAAACCGACGGGCCCGTGCCCGTGGAATCGTCGCCGAAGACCGCCGAAGCGCTGGCATCGACGCGTACCGTCTGGTGTGCCCCAGGTCCGATGCGGCGCTCCACCCCGGTGGCGCTCGGTTCCGTCACAGCGTACTGGGTGGTTGGGCCGGTGGGGGAGTCGGTATATACGTCCGGCTTGTCGGAGTTCCCCGCAAACACATTGCGTCCCAGGTATTGCGTCCGAGTCGCAGCCAAAAGGCTTTCCTTGATGCTTCCAAGCTCCAAGGCGACGGCCTCGCGTGCCGTCTGCGAGATGGAACCATTGGAAGCCTGAATCGTCAGATCGCGGGCCTTGTTCAGCAAATCGGTGACCGTGCCCAACGCAGAGTCGGCTGTGGTGAGCCAGCCATTGGCGTCGTCGATGTTGTGCTTGTATTGCGCGTTGGCACGGATATCCGCACGAGTCCGCATGGAATCGGCGGCGCCCGTCGGATTGTCCGAGGGGCGGGCAATCAGCGACTCGCCAGCGGCCAGCTCCTGCAGCTTGGCGATACGCGCCATGTTGTCCTGCAGGTTGCGCTGGGCGAAGCTGCTCATCGTTTGGTTAGTGACTCGCGAAATCATGGCTACCTTCCGACCAATCCGGTGCGGTTGATCAACGTGTCCAACATTTCATCAATTGCCGTCATAACCCGAGCCGCACCTTGGTAGGCGTGCTGGTATGTCAGCAGGTTTACGTTCTCTTCGTCCATGTCCACCGACGCGTTGGATAGTTGCAAGGTCTTGGCAGATTGGGACGCAATGTCCGCGAGGTTGGACTGCTGCAGTTCCGTCTTCGCGGCTACGCCGATTGTGGTGACGATGTTCTCCCAAACGCGGTCAGGCGAGCCAGCGCCGACTCCCAGCTGGGACATCCGATCGGCGATCGAACCGTCAAGGTCTCCCTTGTCAGGAGCGCCCACCTTGAAGTCTCGAACGTCTTTGACTTCAACAGTTAGTCCGAGTGATGGCGGAAGTGTCGTATCTGTACCGAAGAACGTAGGCGTGGGAGTCCCGCCGGTCTGCGCGTAGACCGTGTTGACACTCTCGCGGAGCGTATTGGCGAAGGCGTCGTACTGACCAGCGGCTTGGCGCAGCGGTCCGGCGTCTGTGCCGGCGCCCAGCATCGAAAGCGCCCCGGCGATCTTGCCACCTCCGAGCACAACCGGCATGCTTTCGCGGCTATCGCTGTCCCATTTGAGGTGAACGCCTTTGCTGCCGGAAATATCCGTATCCGAGTCCGCTGTAACGGCGATTCTCTGGGCGCTGGAACCGGTGACAAGTGCGTTGCCGCCGATCAGGACATCCACCTGCCCGTCGCTGCCGTGGCGAACGGTGGCTCCGGTGAGGGTTGCCAGCCGTTGGGTCAGCAGGTTGCGGTGGTCCATCAGCTCATTGGCGGAACCGCCGTTGGCGACTGCAAAACGAATCTTCTCGTTCAGATTGGCTACCTGTGACGCAGTGCCGTTGACCTCCGCGGTCATGGTGTCCACATCGGAGCGCAGGCGGGAAAACTGCTCGCGAACCTCTTGGTAACCGCGCTTGATCATGTTGGCCAGGATGTTCGCCTCTTCCAGCACCACCCCGCCGGCAGCGGCGTCATCCGGCCGGTTGGACAAGGCCTGCCAAGAGGCCCAGAACTCCTGAAGCTGCGTGGAGATGCCGTATTGGCCCGGCTCGCGCAAGGACGCTTCCAGGCCGGACATCGTATCGGCGCGCACTGCAGAATACCCAGCGACACCGGCCGAGAACCGGACGCGGGTATCCAGGTGCATGTCGCCCAGCCGCGCAATCGCGTCCACCGAAACGCCCTGGCCGATCTGCACGCCGCCGGTCAGCAGTCCGGTGCGGTCGAGGGCCCCGATGGACGACGTACTGACCCGCTGGCGGGTGTAGCCCTCGGTATTGGCGTTGGCGATGTTCTGGCCCACCACATTCAAACCTTGACGGGCGGCCACCAGACCGGTGTACGCGGTGTTCAGGCCGCTGAAGGTACTCACTGCGAAAACCTCAGATCGTTGTGTCGAACAGCTGGGAGCGGTTGCCCGATAGCCCGGCCGTCCCATGAGAGTCGTAGGTCCCGGCATCGGGATTGAAATTAGCGAGCGTTTCCTGGGTGGACCGGGCAGCCGCGCGCAGGAACTTCTCGTTCACGTCGCGCAGTTCGCGGATCTGCAGGGTCAACTGAGTCAGCGCCTGCAGATGTCCCTTGAAGATCTCGCCCCAAGGCCCCACCGGAGCCTGTTCGGTCAGCTCGCGCAGCGTGGCGCCTTCCGGCGTACCCCACTCCCGGGCCAATGCGGCCACCTCCACGGTGCGGGCCAGGCCGGCGTCGCGCAGCCGCTCCAGCACCTGTTCCACCTCGCGGGTCGCGTGCTGCAGCCAGCGGGACTTGCCCGCGGTCAGGAGCAGCTGCTCCTCCTCGAGTTTGAAGACCAGTAATTCAAGAAGTTCACGTTCGTGCCACAGCATGGCGGACAGTTCATGGGCTCCCATGTCAGGCACCTCCCCTGGTTGATTCTGCGGACACAACCCCCGCGGGTCCGCGTCAAAAGCCGCCACTGGATGAACAAAAAGTAACGGCATGGCTACATATCTATCTATCGGCCGCACAACCCCTTGCGTTAGGAGCGAATGATGATAGGTTTCACCAAGAGATGAATCGTTTCTTTCGAGGCCGCACCCCTCGAATCATAAGAGAGATTCGTCCAGCATCTTTTGGCACGGAGGGGGACATGTCAGTGAATCGTGCTGACCGTAATGCACTGGTGGTTGAAAACCTCCCGCTCGTCGGATATCTGGTCTCCGAAGTGTGCGCCAAAGCCACCCATCTCTCCCGCGACGACCTCGCCTCTGCCGGCTCGGTAGCCCTCATCACCGCCGCCGACGCCTTCAATCCGGATCTCGGCGTTCCTTTCGGCGCCTTTGCCCGCCGTCGCATCATCGGAGCCTTTGCCGACGAGATGCGCGCCATCGACTGGGCTCCCCGCTCCGTGCGCAAGCGCATCAAGCAGACGCTGTCCGTCCGCGAAACCCTGACTGCCGAACTTGGCCGCTACCCGAGCGTTGACGAACTGGCTGCCGCCCTCGGGGTTGACCGCGAGACCGCGGAAGCCGCCATGGACGATGCCTCCCGCACCGTCTCCGCTCTGGATGACACCACGGCCGAATTCCTGGTCTCCGAGACGGCGTCGCCCGAAGGCTCGCTCCTCACCGAGGAGCGGCTCGCCTTCCTGAAGGCCGCCGTGCACCACCTTCCCGCGAAGATGCGCTACATCGTGGAGCAAATCTACTTCGAGGACCGCACCGTCAAGGAGATCGCCGAAGAGCTCGGCGCTACCCACTCGGCCGTCTCCCAGCAGCGCTCCGAAGCTATCCGCCTCCTCCGGGATGGTCTGCACACCCACTATTCCGACGACGGCGGTGCCGGCTATGTGCCCGAGTCTCGGATCGCTCCCTCCCGCCGAAAGGCGTACCTGACTGCGCTGGCCGACCAGACCATCGGCGGTATTACACGCTTCGCCGCCACGCAGCCCAGGGCCGCGGTTTCTTGACCTGTTCGCAGCAGCCGGCCACGGCGGCCCGCACCGCGAAAAATTCTTTGCACTTCTCCTAACGGATCCTCGTAGTCCTCCGATAGCTACAAGTGCCAGCCCATGGACGGGCCGGTGAATTTGTACCATCTCATGGAGGAGTTTCATCATGGCTTTCGCCATTAACACCAACGTTGCGGCCCTGAACTCGTACCGCAACCTGTCGAACACCCAGAACGACATTTCCAAGTCCCTGGAGAAGCTGTCCACCGGCCTGCGCATCAACCGCGCTGCCGATGACGCAGCCGGCCTGTCCATCTCCGAGGGCCTGCGCTCGCAGGTCAACGGCCTGAACGTTGCCGCCCGCAACGCCCAGGACGGCATCTCGGTTATCCAGACCGCTGAAGGTGCACTCACCGAGGTCCACTCCATCTTGCAGCGCATGCGTGACTTGGCTGTCCAGGGTTCGAACGACTCGAACAACCCGGAAGCCCGCGCCGCCATCAAGACGGAAGCTGATCAGCTGGGCGAAGAGCTTGGCCGCATCACCGCGTCCACCAACTTCAATGGCATCGACCTGCTCAAGGGTGCTGGCGGCAACGCCGGCGCAACGCTGAGCTTCCAGGTCGGCGCTGACGGCAACGAGAACAACGCCATCACCATCAACCTGGCTGACGTGGCCGGCGCGGTCAAGGGTCTGTCCGGCGTCAAGGACGCCGGTGCAGTCGACTTCAAGGTGGACAACCACATCGATGCGCAGGCGACGATCGGCTCGATCGACGACGCGATCAAGGCGGTCTCGGCCCAGCGTTCGGATCTGGGTGCTTCCCAGAACCGCATGGAAACCGCGATCAAGAGCATCAACATCTCTGCAGAAAACCTGTCCGCGTCCGAGTCTCGGATCCGCGACACCGACATGGCCTCGGAAATGGCCAAGTTCACCAAGAACCAGATCATGTCCCAGGCCGGCACCGCGATGCTGGCTCAGGCCAACCAGATCAACCAGGGTGTGCTGCAGCTCCTCGGCTAAACCGGGTAGCTAACGGCTGAATGCGGCCCGGCAGCGAGGCGAACGAATTGGACCTCACACTCTTCGCTGCCGGGCGTCAGCATTTCTTCTAGTAAACAGGCTTCTTTCAGGAGGAACTGGCGTGGCGTTTTCGATTGGCGGCATGGTCAGCGGTTTGGACACCGCCACCATGATCAACCAGCTGATGCAGCTGGATGCGCGTCCGCAATCACTTCTGAAGAACAAGGTTTCCAGCACCCAGACGCTGGTGAGTGCGCTCCAAGCACTCAACACACGCATCGCCGATCTCGGAAAAACGGCCACCGAGACGAGCAAGGCTAACGCCCTTAACGTTCACTCAGGCACGAGCAGCTCTGAGAAGGTTTCAGTGGCCACAGCCGAAGGAGCCTCCGCCGGCGCTATCGACCTGGAAGTCGTCCAACTGGCCAAAGCACAGGTATCTGTCTCCTCCTTGCTTAGCGACTGGCCGGAAAGCGCCACCGTGCTCACCATCGCGCTCAAAGACAGTCAAGTAAAAAAAGAAATTAACACCCAAGGGATGACCTTGGACCAGGTCGTCACCGCCGTGAACGAATCCGGCGCCGGGATTACCGCGACCAAGGTGTCGGTGGGAACCGATCCGGCGAACCCACAGTACCGACTCCAGATTGCTTCGAAGGAGACCGGAGCGGCTGGCGGGTTCATTGCGACGCTCGCTGGGGACGCGACGTTTTCCACGACGGACGTTCAAATCGCGCAAGATGCTCGGGTGGCGATTTGGGGCGGGATGCAGGAAATCTCTTCGTCCTCGAACACCTTTACCGACCTGCTGCCAGGTGTGAGTGTCACCTTGGGGGCTGACGCGGTTTCCGGGGATAAGTCAACCATCACGGTCACTCGTGACGACAAGGCCGTGACTGCGAAAGCCAAGGCACTGGCCGACGGCTTGAAGGACCTGTTCGCCTTCATCTCCAAAAACTCATCCGTGAACGTCTCCACGTCCACCGGGTCAACGACGACCAAGGGCGGGATCTTCACCGGGGACAGCAGCGTCCGTGATATCCAGCAGCGCATGATGACCGCTGCCATCAGTCCGATCGAGGGACGGTCGCCGTCGGAAATCGGCATCAGCATCACCAAGGACGGCTCGATTGAGTTTGATGCCGAAAAGTTCGGCAAGGCGATGACGCAAGACTCCGCGTGGGTCGAGAAGGTGGTCCAGACCATCGCCGGTCGCGTGGCTACTGCCGCAACCGATGCCGCGGACAAGTACGACGGCGCCATCACCAAGCGAATCCAGGGCCAGGAATCCCTGGTCCGCAGCATGAATGACCAAGTTGCCGAGTGGGATACCCGGTTGGCGATGCGCCGCTCCACACTCGAACGTACCTGGGCCCAACTTGAAGTAACGCTGAACAGCCTGCAGTCGCAGGGGGACTGGCTCAACTCGCAGCTGGCCACCCTGCCATCATGGGGGAGCACGAAGAAATGACACTGACATACGGGCCGGGCTTCGGAGCCCAGGCCAAGCGGAACCAGTTCCAGCGTGACGCGATCATGTCGGCCACGCCGGCCCGGCTGCTGACCATGCTTTATGACCGGCTGCTCTTGGACCTGAACCGGGCGGAGGCCGCGCAGCAGAACCAGCACTGGTCGGTGGCGTCCGAGAATTTGATTCATGCGCAGGCCATTGTGTCCGAGCTGATGTCCTCGCTGAAGACTGACGTGTGGGACGGGGGAGAGGGCCTGAAAGCGCTCTACACCTACGCGCTGACCGCGATGATGAACGCGAACATCCACCGCGATGCGGCCCGGACCCGGGAATGCATCGAACTGCTGCAGCCGCTGCGCGAGGCCTGGCACGAGGCCGCCGGGCAGCTGCCGGCACAGCCTGCCCGTGGCGTCGGCCTCGGCGGCGAACTTGGCATTGCCTGACATGCCGGAGGGCGAAATTTCCGCGCTGGAGCGCTGGACAGCCGTGCTGGACGAACTCGAACTGGCTCTCGCCGAGGCGGCCGATGCCGGGGGCCACGCCAGCGGACTCACCGAAATTGCCGAGACCGGGAGCCAGAGCCGCGCGCTCGCCGACGTTGCCGGACCCGGGGACCAGGCCGATGGAGCGGCAGTGAGCAGCCCACGCACCGCCGTCGCGCAGTGGAAAGCCCCGCAGGGGCTGGGACCGATTCCGGACGAGCTGGTGGAGCGGGCCACGAAACTTGCCGCGGCGCAGCAGGAAGTCATTCGTGAATTGCGCGCCGACATGCGGCAAAACCGGCAGGAATCGGCGCTCTTGGATGCCGTACCCACCCCAGGTGCTTCGGGTCGTTCCGTCTACCTCGACGTGAACGGTTAACCAATCTCAGGATTTAACTAACGACCCCCGGCTGCGTGCCGATAACTGGATAGTGAGCACGGATCGCTCACAGAACAGGCCATGGATCGGCCGCCCACATGCCAGTAGTAAGACGGGTCTTTGCTGTGTTCGAATCTGTGACGGGGGCTGCCATGCAGAGCGCCCTGGACGGCCTCGCCATGCGCCAGCGTGCCATCGCCAACAACATCGCGAACGTCAATACCCCCGGCTACCACGCACAGCGCGTCCAGTTCGAGGAAGCGCTGGCGACATCGGTGGCCCGCGGGAACGGCAGCGCCAGCGCCACGATGGACCGCTCGCTGGAGCCCACCCGGTTGGACGGCAGCAACGTCAACCTGGATACCGAGACGCTCTCCAACATTGAAACAGTGCTGCGCTACCAGTTTGCAGCCCGTGCCGCGGAAAGTCCTTTCAGCGGCGTCCGCACGGCGATGAGGACCAACTGATGACTTTCGACGCCATTGGAATCGCCGGCACCGGCCTGACCGTCCACCGCAAGTGGCTGGACGCAGTCTCCGACAACCTGGCCAACGCGAACAACGCCACCAGCACCGACGGGGCGGCCTTCCAGGCCCGCTACGTGATCGCCCAGGAAGGCCAAGACGTCTCCGGCGTGTACGTGGCCGGGGCCGAATTCGGCGAGGCCGAGGGCCGCATGGTCCATGAGCCCGACCACCCGCTGGCGGACGAGGACGGCTACGTCCGCTACCCGGACATCGACCTGTCCCAGCAGATGGGCAACCTGATCCTGGCCCAGCGCGGCTACCAGGCCAACGCGGCCGTGGTGGACCGGGCGAAGACGACCTACGAGGCCGCCCTCCAGATTGGACGCAACTGATGCCGCTGTCATCCATCCCCCCGATCCAAGGCGTCGCGGGCACCGGCTACCTGCCGGCCGCCGAAGCCCCGCAGGCCACCGACGGCGTCGGCTTCGCCACCTCCCTGACCGGTGCCATCGACAACCTGCAGCAGCTGCAGTCCACGTCCAATGAGCTGGCCATCCAGGCCGTTACCGGCGACCTGAACGACATCCACAACGCCACCCTGGCCTCCACCCGCGCCGCCGTGACGCTGGAACTCGTGGCCGCCGTCCGGAACAAGGGCGTTGACGCCTTCAACGAGATCATGAGGATGCAGGCCTGATGCCCGGCAAGGTCTCCTCCTGGTTCTCGAAGCTGGGCAAAACGGTCAGCGAGTTCACCGTCGCCCAGCGCACCATCGCGATCATCGGCATCGCCGTCGTCGTGCTCGGCATTGCCGCCCTGACGACATGGGCGTCCAAGCCCTCCTACACCCCGCTGTTCTCCGGGCTGGCCGCGGCCGACGCCAACACCATCGTGGAGCAGCTGCGCACCGACGGCGTGCCGTACGAATTGACCAACGGCGGCGGGACCATCCTGGTGCCGGAGGAGAAGGTCTACGACCAGCGGCTCAAGGCCGCCGCGGCCGGCCTGCCGAGCTCGTCCACCGGCGGCTACTCGCTGCTGGACGACATGGGCGTGACCTCCTCCGAGTTCCAGCAGTCCGTCACCTACAAGCGGGCCTTGGAAGGCGAACTGGCGTCCACCATCGAGGCGCTCGACGGCGTCAAGACCGCTTCCGTACGGCTGGCCATCCCGGAGGAGACGGTCTTCGTCGCCGAGAAGGGCGAGGCCACCGCCTCCGTGTTCGTGGACACCCAAAAGACCACCCTGTCCGCCGACAAGGTCCAGGCCATCGTCCACCTCACCTCCGCCTCGATCGACGGCATGAAGCCGGAGAACGTCGCCGTCATCGACGCCGCCGGCACCGTGCTCTCCGCCGTGGGCGTGGGCGCCACCGGTTCCGCGGACAAGCAGGCCTCCGACTACGAAGAGCGTGTCCGTGCCTCGGTCCAGAGCATGCTGGACCAAGTGGTCGGGCCCGGCAATTCCTCCGTGGTGGTTGCCGCGGACATGAACTACGAGTCCGCCGAGCGCGTGGAAGAGACCTTCACGACGCCGGACGGCGCACCGGCCCTGAACGAGTCCACGCAGACCGAAGAGTACGAGGGAACCGGCGGGGGAGCGGCCGGCGTGCTGGGCCCGGACAACATCGCCGTACCGGGCAACGCCGGCGGCGACGGTACCTTCACCTCCGAGTCGGAGACCAAGAACAACGCCCTGAACAAGGTGACCGAGACCCGCGCGATCCCGGCCGGGGCGATCAACCGCCAGACCGTATCCGTGGCCTTGGACGCCGACGCCGCCGGCGCCCTGAACGTCGCCAACATCGAAGGCCTGGTGACCACTGCCGCCGGCATCAACGCCGACCGCGGGGACGAGGTCACGGTCGAACTCGTGCCGTTCAACACCGCTGGCGCGCAGGAGGCCGCCGAAGCGCTGGCCGCCGCGCAGGCCGCCGAGGAAGCTGCCCGCCAGGCCGAGCTGATCCGCACCGCCATCATCACCGCCGGCATCATCCTGCTGGTGATCATCGCGCTGCTGGTCTACGCCCGCTGGTCCCGCCGGCAGAACCGCGAGCCGGTGGACCTGGGCGAGCTGCAGGATTTCCAGCCCGAGATCGAGGCCCCCCAGGACCTGCAGCTTGCGGCGAAGCCCATCATCGTGCCGGAACCGATCCCCGTGGTCACCGGCCCGAACACCACCGCGCTGGAGCTCGCCGGCCCGCCGGAGCTGTCCGACGAGCAGAAGGAAATGAACCGCAAGCGGGCAGAAATCGACGCCCTGGCCGCCCAGGAACCGGACAAGACCGCCGACTTCCTGCGCTCCCTGATGGATGACAAGCAGAACGCATGAGCGAGTTACTGACCACGTTGACCGGCACCCAGAAGGTGGCGGTGGTGCTGATGCAGATGGAACAGGCCCGGGCCGCCGAGGTCATGAGGCGCTTCAGCGAGGCCGAGGCCGAACTGATCACCGCCGAGCTCGTGAGCATGGGCCGGGTGGACCCCGAGGCCGCCGAGGAAGCGTTCAAGGAATTCCACGACATGACGGTCAAGGGCCGGCGCCGGCCCCGCGGCGGCAAGGAGTTCGCCGCCGGATTGCTGGCCGCCTCCTTCGGCGCGGAAAAGGCCGCGGGCGTGCTCGACCGGCTGGCCACGTCCATGGCCGGGAAACCCTTCGAGTTCCTGGATGACGCCGACCCCACCCAGCTGATCACGCTGCTGAACGGTGAAATCCCGCAGACCATCGCGCTGGTGCTGGCGCATGTGCGCCCGGAGCTGGCATCCACGGTGATCGCCGGGCTGGAGGATTCGGTGCGGCCGGAGGTGGCGCAGTGCATCGCCACCATGGGAACCGCCACCCCCGAAGCCGTCTCGATCGTGGCGGACACGCTCAAGGTGAGGGCCGGCGCCGTCGTACCCCGCCAGCAGGTGGAGGTGGTGGGCGGCGTCGGGCCGCTGGTGGACATCATCAACCGCGCGGACGTTGCCACCGAACGCGCGCTGCTGGAGGCCCTGGAGGAACGCGATCCGGAGCTGGCGGAGGAAGTCCGCTCCCGGATGCTCACCTTCGAAGACATCACCAAGCTGGAACCGCGCGACGTGCAGCAGGTGCTGCGCGGCATCGAGATCGCGGTGCTCGCGGTGGCCATGAAGGGCGCCAGCGAACCGGTCACCGAGCTGATCCGCAAGAACGTTTCCGAACGCAATCGCGACATTCTCGACGACGAGATCAAAGCCACCGGGCCGCTGCGCATGTCGCAGATCGAAGAGGCGCGGGCGGACATCGTCCGCTCGATCCGCGAGCTCGAGGCCAGCGGCATCATCACGGTCCAGCGCGCCGCGGAGGAGGACGAGTATGTCTACTGACGCCGCGTTCTCCAGGATGAGTTTCCCCGAGCTGGGCACCGGTGCCGGGGCCTTCGCCAGGCTGCGCTACACCGAACTGCGCAGCGACGACTCGCAGGAAAAGGCGCTCGAACAAGCCAAGGTCCGCGGCCACGCCGCCGGCTACACCGCCGGCATGCGCGAAGGCGCCGAGCTGATGCGCGCACGCCAGCTGGCGATGGAGCAGGACCACGCCGCCGCGATGGCGGACGCCCGCGCCCGCGTGCAGCAGGCAGTGGCCGCGCTGGGTGCGGCCACCCGTGCGCTGGAAGAACGCGCGGCACCCGTGCTGGCGGCCGCGCAGGACACGTTGGCCGCCGCGGCCATGGAACTGGCGGAAGCCATCCTAAGCCATGAATTGTCCGACGGCGCAGCCTCCGCCCGTTCGGCCCTCACCCGGGCAATGGCCGGGGTGGATGTCTCCCGCGTGCACACCGTCCGGATGAACCCGACCGACCTGACCATGCTGGCGCCGGACATGCGCGAGCAGGCCGGTGTGGGCTTCAGCCCCGATTCGTCACTCGCGCCGGGGGACGCCGTCACCGAGTTTGCCGACGGCTTCCTGGACGCGCGGATCGGCACCGCGCTGGCCCGCGCCAAGGCTGCGCTGCTGGAGGCCCGGCAGTGACCGCCGTCGCCTGGCGCCCCCGCGCCGACCGGCTCGCCGACGCGCTGGCAGCAGCCCGGCCCCAGCGCTACGGGATGGTGTCCTCGGTGGTGGGCCTCGGCGTCGAAATCATTGGGCTGGATTGCGCCATCGGCGACCTGGTGCTCATCGGCGACGGCCAGGGCGTGGAGGCCGAGGTCGTGGCCACCGGCCGGGACAGCATCCGCTGCATGCCGCTGGGCCGGCTCACCGGGATCAATACCGGCACCCCGGCCAAGGCCAAGGGAGCCCCGGTGCTGGTGCCCACCGGCAACGGGCTGTTCGGCCGGGTGCTGGACGGGATGGGCCGGCCGATCGACGGCAAGGGGCCGCTGGTTTTCGACTCGCTGGTCCCGCTGGACAACGACACCCCGTCCGCCATGCACCGCGCGCGGATCGACACGCCCCTGCAGCTGGGCGTGCGCGTGCTGGACACGCTCACCACCGTGGGCAAGGGGCAGCGCATGGGCCTGTTTGCCGGCTCCGGCGTGGGCAAGTCCTCGCTGCTGTCCATGATCGCCCGCGGCACCGACGCCGAGGTCTCCGTGATCGCGCTGGTCGGGGAGCGCGGGCGTGAAGTCCGCGAATTCCTCGAAGACGACCTCGGCGAGGCCGGGTTGGCCCGGTCCATCGTGGTGGTCTCCACCTCCGACGAACCGGCCTTGATGCGGCTGCGCGCCGCGTTTACGGCCACCCGGATTGCCGAATCGTTCCGCGACCGCGGGGCGGACGTGATGCTGATGATGGACTCGCTGACCCGCGTGGCGATGGCGCAGCGCGAGATCGGCCTCTCCGTCGGCGAGCCGCCGGCCACCCGCGGCTATCCGCCGTCGACCTTCTCCCTGCTGGCCCGGCTGCTGGAACGCGCCGGCACCGCCGAAACCGGTTCCGTGACCGGGATGTACACCGTGCTGGTGGACGGCGACGACCACAACGAACCGATCGCCGACTCCGCCCGCTCCATCCTGGACGGGCACGTGGTGCTGGACCGCAAGCTGGCCGTCTCCGGGCATTACCCGTCCGTGGACCCGCTCAGCTCGATCTCCCGCGTGGCATCCAAGGTCAACAGCCCGGAGAACTCCCGCGCCGCGGGCGCAGTACGCAAGGTGCTGGCGGCCCGCAAGGCCGCGCAGGACCTGCTGGACGTGGGCGCCTACCAGCCCGGCTCCAACCCGCTGGTGGACGCGGCCGTGCAGCACGAAGACGACATCAACCTGTTCCTGCAGCAGCGGATGGATGACCAGACGCCTGCCGCGCAGTCGTGGGATCAACTGAACCGCCTGGCCCGCACCCTTGGAGGTATGTAGAGATGGCACGATCCTTCCCCTTGGCCGGGCTGCTGCGGCTGCGCCAGCTACAGCAGGACCAGGCCGCCGGAAACCTCGCCGCCGCGAATCACCGTGCCCGCGAGTCCGGCGCCCGGGTGGTGGCGGCCCGCGACGAGCTGGGCGAGATCATGAGCGAAGTTTCCGATGCGGCCACCCTGCACGCCGTGGCCGCCGCCCGCTCCGCCTCGCGCAGCATGCTGGCCGATCTGGAAAACCTGGACCGGGCCCGGCAGAACGAGGCGCAGCAGGCGCAGCAGGAGTTCCTCGCCGTGCGCAAGCAGTCCGTGGGCCTGGAGAAGCTCAAGACCCGGCACCTCGCGGCCGAGGCGTTCGAAGAGCTGCGGCGCGAGCAGCTGGTGCTGGACGAGCTGTCCACCGGCGCCCGAGGCGGCGACGGACGATGAGCATGACGGATACCCTCGGGCGGATCCAGCAGATCCAGTCCACGCTGACCCAGCTCGCCCAGCCTCCCGCCGCCGCGGAGGCCGCGTCCCGTGCGACCGCGGGCAGCAGCACGGGCGGCACCACGGCAAGCGCGTTTGCCGACGCGCTGACGGCAGCAGCCCAGACCCCCGCTGCCGGCGCCGCGGGCGGAACCGCCGCCGCGACCGGGACCGCTGCCGCGACCGGGACCGCCGCCGAGCTGATCAAGGCCACGGAGAAGTACGTGGGCCTGCCCTACGTCTGGGGCGGCAACGACGCGTCCGTCGGCCTCGACTGCTCGTCCTTCGTGCAGCACGCCTTCCGCGACATCGGCATTGACCTGCCGCGCGTCACGTGGGACCAGATGAAGGAAGGCACTCCGGTGGCTTCCATGGCCGACGCCAAGCCCGGCGACCTGCTCTTCTCGTTCGACGGCGGCCACGTCTCCATCTACCTTGGCAACGGCAAGGCCATCGACGCCCCGCAGCCCGGCGACACCATCAAGGTCCGCGACGCCTGGGAGAACGACTCCAACCTCACCACCATCCGCCGCATCCTGCCCGAGGAGTCCTCTGTCCAGGCTGCCGGCGCCGGTGCCGGCTTGGCTGCCGGCCCCGCCGGGTTGAGCGCAGACCAGCAGACCGCGCTGACCGACTTGATCGCCGCCGCGCAGCTCTCCACCTCCACGGGGCTGACCTCGATGCTCACCGGGCAGAACGGCTCGTCCGGCGCGATCACCGCCATGCTCTCCGGCCAGACCGGCAACACCGGACTGCCCTCGATGCTCACCGGCGGCCAGGGCTCCAACGGTGCCGGACAGTTGACCGACCTGCTGGCCACCGCCCAGGCGGCCATGGCGAAGGGCCGCACCGCATGAGCCTGCCCGTGAACTCCCTGCCCATCGCCCCGGCGGCCTCCGCCCGTTCCGGCGGGGCGTCCGCCCCGCGGTCCTCCTCTCCCGGTTTCGATGCCGCCATGCAGGATGCGCTGCAGCAAGGTTCCGTTGCTTCCGCCAAGCGCTCCAAGCAGGACGGCGCTCACTCCGCCGGGGGCACGACGACTCACGCGGGCGCCGCCGGGGCGGCCGGAACCGCCCCGACCGAAACCGCCCGGGGTGCAGCATCGCAGCCGGGCACCGGCGCGGCCGAGTCCGCCGCCGGTCCTTCCCGCGACGCTGCAGCGACTGATCCGGCAGCGGCAGTTGCTGGTCTCGGCGGTGCCCCGGCATCCTGGCCGCTCGCTGCCGGCCAGGGCCTCACCGCCGGAGATGCGACCAGCGCCGGAACTGCGATCGCCGAAGAAAATGGCGAGGCTGGCCGGTCGCCGGTGCCAAGTGGCGCCGCGACCGGAAGCCAGCAGGCCGCCGGAGCGGGCACTGCAATTGGCACCGGCACGATCGGCATTGCCGGCGGCTGGCCCGCCTCGGTCGCCGGTCCCGCAGGCGGCGCCGGAGCATCCGCCGGGGCCCACAGCCCGGTTGGCCTGGCCGCTCCCCGCGCTGGAGCAACCGCAACCTTGGCTGATGCCCCGTCCGCCGTGAGCGCTGTTCACGGCGAGAACGTGGCCGAACAGGGCGCAGGAAATCCGGCATCTGCACTGGCGAACTCTGCCGCAACCGCAGCGGGTGCACTCGGACAGGCCGCCGGAACAGGGGCAGCCGCCGCGGCCACCCCCTCGACCGGAGCCGGCGTCGCGCCGGCGGCCCGGCCAGGCGACGCAGCGCAGAACCAGGCGGCTGGCCCGGTCGCGCAACCGGTTCCCACCCAGCCCGCAGCCCAGGCAACCGTCCCCACGCAGCCGCCCACCGGCGTCGTACTTCCCGGGCAACCCGCGCCGGGCACTCCGGCCCAAGGCGGAGCCCCAACGGCGCCGGCCGCCACAGCCGCGGCCAGCGCGGTGCGCGGCGAGACCGAACAGTTGCAGCCGGGCATCCAGGTGCCGGTCGCCGCACAGCCGGTCCCGGTGTCCCAGCCGGCGGCCGCCGCTCCCGCCACAGCCGCTGCTCCCGTCCCAACGCACCAGCAGTTGCCGTTCACCGCCCAGGTGGCCCGCCCGCTCTTTACGCTCGCGCAGGCCAAGCCCGGCGAGCACGTGATGACCATCAGCGTGACGCCGGACAACCTGGGCCCTGTCACCGTCCGCGCCCACGTGACGGGGGAGGGCGTCCGCGTGGAGCTCTTCGCGCCGAACGACGCAGGCCGCGACGCCTTGCGCGCCGTCATGGCGGACCTGAAGCGCGATCTTGCCGCCACCGGCCTGAACGCCAACCTGGACCTGTCCAACCAGAACCGCCCGAACGATGCGCGCCCGGGCATGCAGTTCGGCCCCGACGGCCGGCCCTCCGGCGGCCCGCAGGGACAGGAAGGCCGCCCCGGCGCAACCACCGGAACCGCCGCCGACCCGGCCCCGGACACCACCGACCCATCCGCCCTGAGACGTCCCTACGGGATTTCGACCAGCCTCGACGTGCTGGCCTGAGACAAGGAGAACCATGCCCACCGACTCCATCCCACCCGTTGGCTCAGTCGCCCCGACGTACACCACCCCGCCGGTCCGAGCGCCGAAACAGACCATGGACGGCGAGATGTTCATGCACCTGCTGGTCACCCAGCTGCAGAACCAGGACCCCAGCTCGCCGATGGACACCAACCAGATGATCTCCCAGTCCACGCAGCTGGCCATGATGGAAAGCATCGCCACCATGACCACCACGAGCGAGGAGAACTTCTCCCTGCAGATGCGCGGCGTCGCCGCGGCGCTGGTGGGCCGCGAGGTCAGCTACTACGGCGCGGACGGATCCCTGGTCACCGGCACCGCCACCTCTGTGTCCTATGCCGGGCCGGTCCCGCAGGTGATCGTCGACGGCCGGGAGATCCCGCTGGATCTGGTCGCCGGGATCACCGCCGCCGGCGCGCCGGGGGAGTCGGGATCTGGTGAAGCCACTAACGACGCCGGTGCCTCCTCGGGCGCCAGCGGCACCGATGCGCCGGGCGCCAACGCCGCGGCCAGCGCCGCCGGTACCACCGGGGGTGCCGCCGCCTGAGATGCAGCCCCCTAAGCCGGCTTGTGCCGCCAACAAATTTTCCCAATCACTGAATTACCCGTCCGTTCCACGATCCGAAAGGCGCTGATCATGCTCCGCTCGCTCTACTCCGGAATTTCCGGACTCCGCTCCCACCAGACCATGCTTGATGTCACCGGCAACAACATCGCCAACGTCAACACCACCGGCTTCAAGGCCTCCTCGGTGCAGTTCCAGGACACCCTGTCCCAGATGACCCAGGGCGCGGGCGGCCCGCAGCCCCAGGCCGGCGGCACCAACCCGGCACAGGTGGGCCTCGGCGTGCAGGTGGCCGGGATCTCCACCAACTTCACCCAGGGCTCCTCGCAGGCCACGGGCAAGGCCACCGACATGATGATCTCCGGCGACGGCTTCTTCGTCACCACCAAGGGCGGCGAACAGCTTTACACCCGCGCCGGCGCCTTCGAACTCGATTCCATGGGGCGCCTCGTCTCCCCGGACGGGGCCATCCTGCAGGGCTGGATGGCCGATGCCGACGGAAACATGCCCGTCGGCGGACCCATTGGCGCCATCGATCTTTCTCCTGACGCCATTTCAAAGGCCCGTGCCACTTCCGAGGCAGTCTTGGCCGGCAATCTTCCTTCTGATGCAAAAACTGCTGATGCCCTTGTCCGCGATGTTGAGGTCTTTACGGCGGATGGCACCAAGGCCAGCCTCTCCCTGACTTTCACTCGCACAGCAAACGGCTGGGATGTCTCCAAGACCGGCAGCGGGACTGTCGGTGCATCGCTTGCGCTCAACGGGAACGGCGTCCTGACGCCAAGCGGCCCCATGGCGGTTGACGGCATCAACGTTAATCTGACGGGTCTCAGCGGTTACGCAGGCATGACTACCGTTGGCTTCGACAGTCAGAACGGTCGTGCGGCCGGAACCCTTGAATCCTTCACCATGAGCCCGAATGGCACACTCATGGGATCCTTTAGTAACGGTGACCAGGCTGTCGTTGGCCGAGTTGCACTGGCCAACTTCACCAACCCGGGAGGCCTCGAAAAGGCGGGTTCGTCGTCGTACCGTGCAACTGCCAACTCCGGCCAGGTTGAGCTGGGAACTGCCGGAACAGGCGGACTTGGTACGCTCTCCGGCGGCTCGCTGGAAATGTCCAACGTGGACCTGTCGCAGGAATTCACCAACCTGATCGTCGCGCAGCGCGGCTTCCAGGCCAACGCCCGCATCATCACCACATCCGACGAAGTGCTGCAGGAACTGACCAACCTGAAGCGCTAAGGGTCCGGAAGCTAGACCCTGTCTCCTAAATGAACCCAGGTACACCCCTGCTTCGGACCTAAGTCCGGAACAGGGGTGTCTCCCTTTGTATTACAGCACTACACTCATCCCGAGACTTACTGGCGGGGTGAAAGGGAAACGTATGCCGCGATCGAGGATCGTGCAAGGCGGCGCGTGGGACGCCTCCATAATCGAGCACGAGCTGGGGGTGCCCCCACTGGACATACTCCCGGTCCGCTCGCCAGTGCTCACCGTGGACGGATTGGTCGAACCTGACGCCACGTCCTGGCTGGCTGAGGTACATGCCCGTACCGGGGGCACAAAAGCCAAAGGTTCCGGGCCACCACGCCGACCCGCGATGAGACGAGCACACTCACATCTCCGGCATACCGGGAAGCATGACTACACAGGGGGACCAAGCCACGATTAGCGTGTTGTCGATGGAATTGGGGGCTGCAAGACCAGCTTTCGCTGCCTACAACTCTCGCGAAGACCTCCACGCCCACGACCCTAATGCGCTACTACTTTTCGTTGCGGAACTGCGTCTCGGCGTCGATGACGTCAGCGTATTTGCGTCAAATGCCTTGACCGATCACTCGACGACTATGGTCTCTAAGCAGGAGGCAACTTTCACGGGGCAACTATCAGATGCCACAGATCAGGGCCTCAAGTCGCGAGACAAAGTCACCAGTGCGGTCGCAAACGTCACAGCCATGGTCGAGGCTGTACGTTCCGCAAACACCGGCCCGTTCGATGCGTTCGCCGCCGCTGTGGAGTGGGACGGCAAGCCGGAGTCTCCCTAGCCTGCTAGCGGCTTGCCTTCTAACCCACCCCTGAAGGTACGGCAAAGACGCTCGTTTCAACCGGGACGCTTCACCAGTTGAACTGACGCTCATGGATCCGTCGTGGTGGACTGGGCAACAGGCGGCGCTCACGCCGTGCAGGGGGTTCCGAAACCGGCGCGAACTCAGTGGCTTGGAATTCAGCGCTGCGCGCCGCCCAGTTGAAGCATGTTCAGGCAGGCTGGATGGTGCGGCGCATGACGGTGTTCTTTATCCCTTTGGAGCGGACGAATTCGAAGCCGGCTTGCTCGTACATCGTGCGTGTGCCGTTGTAGACGAAGGAGTTGTTCATCCTGTTCTCACCGATCTCGTGTGGGTATCCCTCGACCACACCGCCACCCTGGGTTGCAATCAGATCGAGTGCACCGGCCAGAGCCATCTTGGCGTAGCCCTGTCCGCGGTGACGCTTGTCAACGAAGATGCATGTGATGCGGTAGTCGGGAATGACGTCGGCCTCGGCGAGGTACTGCTTGCGGTGATGGATGGTCGGCAGCTCATCCGGAGTGCCGTACTCTGCCCACGCGATCGCCTCATCGCCAACCATCACCAGCGCCGCATGAGCCTGTCCGGTCTCGATCAGCCGTTTCTTCAGCGCGCGGTTACCCTCGTAGCTCTGCCCCCGCTCGGCACAGCCGGGGTGAAAGTAGATGCACCAGCACCCACTGAAGATCCCGTTGTGCCGCTCCACCAAGTCGGCGAACGCGTTCCACGTGTAAGCGGTCAACGGCTGAATCGTGTAGCCACTTGTCACCATGTCTCCGATCGTTAGCACGTCATGCGGACGATCTACGTCCGCCTAGCCGGAACTTTCCCAGGTCGCTGCCAAGAATGGGCGGCAGGCCGGACTCGATCAATCGGAGTAACGCGAGCTCATACACCACTGACGATCACCATCTCGTTGCCTTCGGGGTCGGCGACCCGCCAGCGATCCTCCGACTCGTCAAGGAGCCGGCCACCTGCTGCGATCGTCGTGGCAAAGCGCGTCTGCGCAAGGTCCGACGGCACAGCGAGCTCGAAGTGGATGCGGTTGCGCTGCCGGCGCCGCTCCGTTTCGGAAGCGTCGAGCTTCTGGAACACCAGCAACGGGTTCAGCCGCTGCGGATCGTGGATGTCGCTGGCTCCGACTCGCTGGTCAGGGGTGTATCCGAGTGCGGCAACCCAGAACGCGCGGACGGCGGCGACGTCGGCGGCGTCGAGGAAGAGCTGAGCGAAGCGGGGTAGCCCCGGATCCGCAGTGGCACCGAGTTCGCGTGCAGCGGTCTGGAGGTTTTCGGCGAGGTCGGTGAAGTCGAGTTCGAGGCCGTGGGTAGTGTCTTCCCACTGGTCCTTCCCGCTGTCGATGATTACGAGCCCCGGGCGGAGGTCGATCAGCAGCGGGAAGCCAGTGTCTTCGGCCAGCGCTGCTGCTGCTGCGGCCAGGTCACGCTGCTGGGTCGGCGAGGTGGTGCGGTAGCACGCCATCGCGCTGAACACCGCCTGCCAGTCGGCTGTCCCGTTCCTCTCGCCGAGCGCCGCGCCCGGTACCAGGTCGACTTCGTTGCCGTCTGGGTCGGTGTGACAGACCCCGAACGGTCCCGATGCCTCCCCAGGACTCGCCTGCTCGACCGCCGCGGCAGGCCGCACCACGTCGAGGTGGATGCGGTTTCGCAACGGCCGTGGCTCGCTCAACTGTCGGATCCGTATCGCGGGGTCGCGCCGCAACGGATCGGCCAAACCGCCGTCCTCCGCGGGCGTGTAGTCGAGCACGTGCTGCCAAAACCGCCTCACACCAGACGGGTTTGCGGATTCGAATACGACGCTTAGGTGCTGTAGGGCGGCAGGGTTCGCCGCCAGGCCGAGATCCCGCGCGACCGCTGACACCGCCTCGGCGTGACCGTCTGATTCTAGGCGCACGCGCATGCCCGTCGCGCGTAGGTCGATCATTATTCCGGGCGACAACTCCACGATGCGCGCGGCCAGCGCAGCTCCCTCGATCATTGAAGGCGCATTGAACCATGCCGTCGCAACGCCGTCGACCACCCGCCAATCCGTTCCGATCTGCGTCATACCCGGCACTGTACGCCCATTCCGGACGATCCTCTTCCGGATAGTGACGGTCGGCCGCGGCGAACCGCTGCTGGCCGGCGCGCTCAGCCTGCCGTATTTCTGGGGCGACGGAGCGCTCCGCACGATCGTTATCGCCTCGGCCCACGGAGGTGCCATTGCCCTAATCGGTGCTCGGCGTTGGAAGCTGGGGGGACGCCTTCAGTCCGTCGTCCCTGCTTATCCCGGCCCCTTCTTGCGCTTGCGTTCGGGGCACGGAAAGCGGGCGAACTAGTCGTGTTCGTCCCGGACCCCCGGGCCGACATCCGCGTTGTGGTACCAGATGCAAGACTGAAGTCATGAATGTCGAGTCGACATCTATTCTTAAATGCCCGCTGTGCAAGGAGGAAACCTCAGCAGGCATGCCCACCGATGCGTGCCAGTTCTTTTGGGTATGCCCGAAGTGCAACGGACGAGTCCGCCCTATGGACAGCGACTGCTGCGTATTCTGCTCGTACGGTACCGTTCCCTGCCCGCCGAAGCAGACCCAAGATAATTACTGGAGATAGGAGAGCATTGCACCCGACGAAGCTGCTTTAGGGCTTGTACTCGAAACCTCTGGTCGTGAGGTGACGGCATGCAGGACGCTGGGAAATCCTTACGGGAGGTACGGGGCTGACGATCCCAACAAAAGAGGACTTAATCCGACTCAACTAGGAGACAGTTTGGAGCGCTTCGCCGATACGACCTCCGCGCGGGGAGGAGACAGCCTCAGCAGCGAAAAGTGTAGGAGACACCCCCGGTTTCCGACAGAAGAGGTAAACCGAAGGGTTATAACCACCACCGAAGTGCAGCTACCCGACCGTTCGGGGGCAGCTGCAGCGGCCGCCTGCACCGTTCGCAGGCGGCCGCTTTTTCATTGCCAGTGGTTTCAAACCTCGGTTCACGAATTGGTTTAGTCGCGTGGCACTATTCCTACACACTGGCTCCTTCGATGGCCGTCGAATGTGTGTACGAATAAAATTGTGGTATGGCTCTTGCACCGTTGGACCGCACCGGGGAGATGGGAACGTCTCTGGCCCAGGCGTGTGTCCTGCTGCAGAATGTCGCTGACTGTTTTCCCGTCGAGTCTGCTTCCCTGTCTGCCCGGGATCTTGCCAATACCGTCGCGGCGGTGGAGGACGTTTCGAAGCTTGTGGAGTTCCTGCAGGCCGTCGGCGCCCTAGCCGTGGAGCGGGCGGACATTGCTGCCAACGGGGAACACTCGACGGCGCCCGGACCCGGACCAGGAGCCGGCGCCGAGGCCGGCGATGCGGGGGAGTGGGCGGACCCGGCGGCGGCGATCAACACCGGCGGCGCGGAGGCCGCGGACCCGGACCTGTCCGGGTCCAAGCAGGCGCCGCGCCGCCGCAAGACAGAGTTTGCCAACAACGCGGAGTATCTGCGCTCAAGGCTGGGGATCGGTATTGTCGAGGCGCGGCGCGGCGCAGGCTGCGGGTCGGCAAGGCGATCACCGCGCCGGTGCGGTTTGACGGGGAACCCGGTGCCCCGGCGCTGCCGGTCTTGGCGGAGGCCATGGCCGGCGGGGAGGTCAGCGGCCACGCCGCGGCCGTGGTGGTGGATTCGCTGGACCGGGCCCGGCACGCCGGTAGCCCGGAGGCGTTGCAGGCGATGGAAGCGGCGCTGGTCCGGCAGGCCGTAGAGGCCGATGCCGATACCCTGGTGATGGTCGCCAGGACGTGGGAAACGGCGGTCGACCAGGACGGTGCCGAGCCGACGGAGGAGGAACTGCGGGCCCGGCAGGGCATGTTCTACCGGGGCCGGCGGCGGGGGCTGCACCAGTTCGTCATTAACACCACCGATGCCCAGTACGAAGCCCTCGCCACCGTGATGAACAGCGCCGCGAACCCGCGGATCCGCCCCGACGCCATCGACACCGCCGCCACCGGCGGAAGTGAAGGTGACGCGGCAGGGTCCGGCGGCCCCGGCACTGGCAGCGCGGGAAACACCGACGCAGGCACTACGGCGGCAGGCACGGATCATGCCGGTGCGGCCGGGACCGGCGTGGCAAACGCCGCACCCGCCACATGCGCTGCCGACCCGGAAATGATTCCGGCAGAAGATGCTGCGTCTGGCGGGGCTGATGGCCGCGGGGCAGTGGATCCGGTCGTGGTGGAGGCGATGGACGATGCCACCCGGGCGCAGAAGCTGCTGGCCGGCCTGGTCGGGGCCTGCCGGATCGCGTTGAATACCGGCAGGCTTCCGGACTCGGGCGGGCACCGGACACAGGTGATCGTTACCACCGGGTATGAACAGCTGGCCGGGCTGCTCTCCGGCGGCGGCAGCGCGGTCTTCACCGGCCCGGTCTCGGCCACCACGGTGCGCCGGATGGCGTGCGACGCGGAGATCATCCCGGCCGTCCTCGGGTCCGAGGGCGAAATCCTGGACCTGGGCAGGTCGCAACGGTTCTTCAACCGCGCCATCCGCCGGGCCCTGGTCGCCCGGGACAAGGGCTGTGCCTTCCCGGGGTGCAGCATGCCCGCGTTCTGGACCGAAGCACACCACATCATCCCGTGGTGGGGCCGGCGGCCGCACCACCGTCGACAACGGGGTCTGCCTCTGCCTGCTCCACCACGACCTGATCGAGCAAGGCAACTGGGAGATCAACGTCCTCGACGGCATCCCCTGGTTTACCCCGCCGGACTACATCGACCCCCGCCGCAGACCGCTGCGCAACTCCTACTGGCAAACCCACGTCCCACCCCAACCACTCCAAGCCGCACCCTGACCAATCCGGCGCGAGCGGACGCGCGGGGCACAGCTGTCCAAGCTTGGTGCGGGATCAATCACCACCCAACAGCAAGCGTGGCTCCCAATTACCGCCACTGGGCGCGTGTCCTGCTGCATGAGAAAAGGGAAGCAGGCCCCCAGCTCAGCCAGCCGTGACCGGGAACGCATGCGACAAGGGGCCTGAGCAGCTAACCGCGGGGCGCGCGCGGCCGAAGGTAGTAGGTAGCGGCTCACCGGAGCCCTCGAGAAACCTGGGACGAGGCCAATGATCGTAGTAACGCGGCTGAACGACAGCCAGTTTGCGGTCAACCCTGACCTCATTGAGCGCGTCCACGCCAACCCGGACACCACCTTGGTGATGGTCGACGGCGCCAAGTACATCGTCACCGAGACGATGAGCCAGGTCATCGAGATGATCGCCAGCTACCGCGCATACGTGCTGCACCTGGCCCGTGAGCTGCCGCCTTCAGTCCACCAGCACGGTCACCCCCAGCTCGGCCTCGTGCCACCCGCCGCGCCGGCCCCCGGAGACGACTCCGCGGACTCCGGCAACACTGTGCCGCTGCGCCCTAGGAATACGTAAATGGATCCCGCAACACTTATTGGCCTCCTGCTGGCCTTCGGCTCGCTCTACGCCATGATCACCCTCGAGGGCGCCCACGTCTCGGCGCTCCTCATCCCGGCCCCCATGATCCTGGTCTTCGGTGCCACTATCGCCGTGGGCCTGGCCAGCACCACCCTCAGGGACGGCCTGCACGCCTTCAAAGCGTTGCCCCGGGCGTTCACCGGAAAGGTTGCGAAGCCGCAGGTAGTCATTGACCGAGTGGTGGAACTGGCCGAGAAAGCGCGCAGCGAGGGCCTGCTGGCACTGGATGCAGAGGCGACTGAGGAAAAGGACCCGTTCATGCAGCGGGCGCTGCAGAACATCGCCGACGGCACCGACGGCGAGGAACTGCGGATCCTCCTCGAAGACGAGATCAGCACCAAGGCGCGCACCGATCGTCAATCCTCCAAGTTTTTTATGGGCATGGGCGGCTACGCCCCGACCATCGGCATCATCGGCACTGTTGTATCGCTGACACACGTGCTGGAAAACCTCTCCACCCCGGATACCTTGGGACCGATGATTGCGACGGCGTTCGTTGCAACGCTGTGGGGACTGCTCTCCGCCAACTTCATTTGGCTGCCGATCGGCGGCAAGCTGAGGCGCTTGTCCGACCTGGAAACCGAACGCATGACCCTGCTAATGGAAGGCATGCTGGCGGTCCAGGCTGGCAGCCAGCCTCGGCTGTTGGGCGAACGACTGCGTGCCATGGTTCCGGAGCATGAGATGGGCGCGGGGAAGCCGGGCAAGGAAGGCAAATCCGGCAAGTCCGACGACAAGCCTGCGGTCAAGGCAGCATGAAGTCGCGGCGCCCGCGCCGGCCGCTAGGCGCGGAAGAAGACGAGCACCCGGACGAGCGGTGGATGGCCTCCTACATGGACATGGTCACCGTGCTGATGTGTATGTTCATCGTGCTTTTCGCCATGTCCACCGTGGATGCGGCGAAGTTCGAAAAGTTGGCCAACTCGTTGGCCACCGGTTTCGGCGTGGAACGCACCCAGGCTGTTGATACGGCGGAAGGGGTAGTGGTCCCGCCGGAACTCGTTGATCAGGAGGGCCAGGGGTTTACCAGCGGCGACGCCGAAGAGGACACCGAGGGTGAACTGAAAACCGATCTCGACGTGGCCATCAAGGAAGTCAACGACCTGCGCAACATCCAGGAGAAGATCACCAAGGGGCTGCAGGAAGAAGGCCTGGATAAGGCGGTCCGCTTCCAGCTTGACGAACGCGGCCTGACCGTTCGCCTGATAGGCAGCGAGACGTTCTTCGAGCCGGACTCGCCGGTGCTCACCCGGCAGACCATCAGGATCCTGAACGTGGTGGGTCCGGTGCTGAGGCCGGTCGGCTACGAACTGAAGGTGGAAGGCCACACGGCGCAGGTGCGCCACCTGGACCCGAACGCCCTGGACTGGGAGCTCTCCTCGGAGCGTGCCGTGAACGTGCTGCGCCATCTGGTCGAAGACAGCGGCGTGGTTGCAAACCGCATCTCCGCCGTCGGGTTTGGCGAATCCAGGCCGCTGACCAGCAGCGGGAGCGATGAGGATCTCGCCATGAACCGCCGCGTGGACATTGTGGTGCTCTCCGGCCAGCCCGAAGCCATCCGCAACCTGATTCCCGAAGTCATGAAGGATCCTGCCGGCGCTGCCAAAGAGGCCGCCGCGGAACGGGCGGAATTGGCCAAGAGGGCCGCCGAAGCTGAAGGTGCTGAAAAGGCCGAAGCCGAGTCGGCTAAGTCTGAAGCCGCTGAGGACAAACCTGCCGAGCGCGTGGCAGGAGAACCGGGCGGAAGCTCAGGGAGGGACGTGGTCACCGGCGGTGGCCACAGCGGCGGCCCGGGGCCGGACGCCACCTACGCGCCGGCGCCCGGCGCGACCTCCTCCGACCGCTGAGGGCTATGCTCTGGCACCGGGCGGCCGACGTCGGACGTGCCGCCGCGACCGACTCACCTGCATTATCCGAACTCCTAACATCCCGAATCACGCTGCCGATAGTGCCTGCTGTGACGGTCCAGGAACATGCGCACTCAAGCGCGCCCGAAAAGCCGGCCAGAGCCGTCGAAGTCTACGATTTCCGGCGGCCCACCACTCTGGCGCGGGAGCATTCCCGCGTGCTGGAGTTGGCCTTCGAAACATTCGCCCGACAGTGGGGCACTCAGCTGACCGCCAAGGTCCGCGTGATCTGCACGGTCACGTCGGAGCAGGTCCAGATGCAAACCTACGACGAGTACGCGGCCTCATTGCCGGCCAGTACCGCGATGGTCCTCTGTGCCCTCGACGACATCACCGGCAAGGCCGTGATCCAGTTCCCGACCAAGGCTGCGATGACGTGGGTCGACCACATGCTGGGCGGCAACGGCAGCCACGACTATCCGGACCGCAAGTTCACGCAAATTGAACAGGCCCTGGTCAGCCGCCTCATGGAGGACGCGCTGGAGGACCTGCGCTACTCGCTGGGTTCCCTGCTCACCACGCCCATCAGCCTGGACCAGATCCATTACAACTCGCAGTTCGCGCAGGCGGCGGCCACCAACGACCTGATGATCGTTGCCACCTTCGAAATCCGGGTCGGCGACATGTCCGCGCCCGCCACGGTAGCGATCCCGGCCGAGGTGCTGCTGACCCAGCTGCGTGATTCGTTCGCCATGAGCAGCCCGGCCAACGCACGGAAGCTGCTGGAGACCCAGCTGGTGCAGATACCGGTGGACGTGGCCCTGCAGTTCGCCCCCATGCGGGTCCGTCCCGGCCAGGTCCTCGACTTGGCCATAGGCGACCTGCTGCCGCTGCCGCACCCGCAACACCGCCCGCTGGATGTTGCCGTCAACGGCGAACGCTTGGCGCATGCCGCCGTGGGCGCCAACGGCAACCGCTTGGCCGGAGTCATTGTTACAACCGAGGAGAACGCCCGATGACACAGACCCAGACCCTTCAGGCTGCTGCCGCCGACGCGCTCCTGGGGCTGCTGCCCACCAACACGCCGCTCTATGCGGTGCGCCAGGACGAAGGCGGGCCGCTGCCCGGGCAGGTAGCCTCCGCTGTCGTCGGATCCTTTGTGGGCGGTACCTCGGCCGACGTCGCTTTGGTGGTGGCCGACCAGGCCGCGCTGGCCGCCGCCGCGGGCACAGATTCCCCGTTGGTCTCCGCCGCCGACCTGCTGCGCCCGGCGCTGGAAGCGGCCACCTCCGTGCTCGGCGCCGGTGTGCTGGGTGAGGCACGCGTCGGCAACGCCGCGGCGCTGTTCTCCGATCCGGAAGCCGCGGTATTCAAGCTGACCGGCGGCGACGGCGAGGCGGGCGGCTGGTTCGCCATCCGGCTGCGCGGTAACCCGGCCGGGCACGGCGCGGACGACTCGGTGTTGGCCAAGCTGGGCCGCATCAACAACGTGGAAATGGCGCTGACGGTGGAGATCGGCCGCACGCGGATGTCCGTGCGCGACGTGCTGAACCTGGAACCGGGCGGCGTGATCGAACTGGACCGCTCGGCCGGCGCCCCCGCCGACGTGCTGCTCAACGGCCGCCTGATCGCCCACGGCGAGGTCGTGGTCGTCGACCAGGACTACGCCGTGCGCATCACCAAGATCCTCGACGTGCCCGAAGGACTCCTCTAAATGGAGACAGTGGTCCTCGCTGTGCGGGTAGCGCTCTCGCTGGCCGTGGTGCTGGGGCTGCTCTGGGTGCTGCAGCGCCGCTTCAGCCGCGGCGCCCGCACCGGCGCCCGCAAGCTGGTGCGCGTGGTGGAACGCCAGACCATCGGGCCCAAGGCCGCCGTCGTGGTGGTGGACGCCGACGGCCAGCGCTTCGTGCTGGGCGTGACGGATCAGACCGTGCACGTGCTGGACAGCCGCGAGGCGCCGGTCGAAGAGGCGGCCGAGCCCGCCCACCGCGCTGCACAGACCGCGGCCGACAGTTTCTCCCGGCTGCTGGAGCTTGCCACCGGCCGCCCATCGGGTCACGGCCAGGCCGCTGCGGAGGCTACGGCCCCCTCCGGCTCGTTCGATGCCACCGCCGCCCCCCGGACGGCGGTTTCCTCCGACGGCGACTCCGGCTTCCCGCGCCGCGCGGCCCGTCGTGCCGCCGCGCCCATGCCCGAGCCGCTCGTCGACAAAGCGATTGAAGAGCACCCGGTCACCGGGCAGGAGTTCGACGAGTCGAACCACGACAACGACGTCATTCCCATCCGGCAGGCCGGACTGTATCCGATCGACGGCGGACGGCGTTCTGTCCGCACCGGCCGCCGGGCGTCGCGTTCGGCCGGCTGGCAGGAGCAGGCGCCGGATTCCCCGCTGGCCGGCTCCATCCTTTCTCCGTCGACCTGGAAGCAGACCGCCGAAGCCCTGAAGCAGGTCCGTTCGCGTTGAGAAGCACCGGCATTATGGCCTTGACGGCGGGCCGCTGGCCGCGTCTGGCCACCGCAGCATTGCTGGCATTACTGCTGGCAGTGGTCTTTGCCGTCGCCGCGGCCATCCTGAGCGCGCCTTCCGCCTTCGCGTCGCCGGTCGCCCCGGTTCCCCCCGTGGACCCGCTGGCTCCCGTCGAACCGGGGTCGCCGGACGGCGACGGCGGGTTCTCGGTGGAAATCAACGGGCCCAACGGGACGCCGTCGTCCGCCGTCATCACGTTGCTGGGCATCACGCTGCTGTCGGTGGCTCCCGCGCTGCTGCTGATGATGACGTCCTTTACCAAGATCTTCGTGGTGCTGGCAATGACCCGGAACGCGCTGTCCCTGCCCTCCATCCCGCCGAACCAGGTGCTGGCCGGGCTGGCACTGTTCCTTTCGCTGTTCGTCATGTGGCCGGTGCTGACCCAGGTGAACGAGCTGGGCGTGCAGCCGTACATGGAAGGGACCACGAACTTCACGGATGCGGTGGGTGCCGCCGCCGCTCCGCTGCAGAACTTCATGCTGGCGCACACCCGCGAGGAAGACCTGGCGCTGATGATGCGCGCCGCCGACCTCCCCAACCCGGAGAATCCGGAGGCCGTGCCGCTCCAGACCCTGATCCCGGCGTTCATGATTTCCGAGTTGCGCGCCGCGTTCATCATCGGGTTCGTCATCTTCGTGCCGTTCCTGGTGATCGACCTGGTCGTGGCCTCGGCGCTGATGTCCATGGGCATGATGATGCTCCCGCCGGTGATGATTTCGCTGCCGTTCAAGATCCTGCTGTTCGTGCTGGTGGATGGCTGGGGCCTGATCATCACCGCCCTGGTCGGAAGTTACGGTA
Source organism: Arthrobacter sp. Y3221048 (assembly GCF_059092685.1). Lineage (NCBI taxonomy): Bacteria > Bacillati > Actinomycetota > Actinomycetes > Micrococcales > Micrococcaceae > Arthrobacter > Arthrobacter sp. Y3221048. The sequence goes on from NZ_JBNHHX010000002.1 coordinate 593,583, forward strand.
CGTAGCCGTGGATACAAACGCCGTCCTCGACATCGGCCTGCAGGGCCTGCTGGTCGCCGCCAAACTCTCCGCCCCGGTGCTGGTCACCGCGCTGGTGGTGGGCTTCGCCGTCTCCCTGGTGCAGTCCATGACGCAGATCCAGGAAATCACGCTGTCCTTCGTGCCCAAGGCCGTGGCGGTGGCCGTGGCGCTGCTGATCTGCGGACACTGGATGATTTCCGAGATGGTCTCCTTCACGCAGGAAATGTTCGAGAAAATCCCCGGCCTGCTCGGCGGCGGATAATGAACATCCCGCTCGACCAGGCGTGGATCGAGGCCACCATGCTGGCAGGTGTCCGCATGGTGGCTTTCCTGCTGATTGCCCCACCATTCTCCTACGGAGCCATCCCGGCCCGCATCAAGGCGATGCTCGGCGTCGGACTGGCCCTGGCGGTGTCCCCGCGGGTGGCCAACGGGTACGAGCCGATGAGCACGGCGGGGTTCTTCGGCGCGCTCGTGCTGGAGATCCTGGTGGGCGCGCTGCTGGGGTTCCTCGTGTTGGTGGTGTTCTCCGCGGTGCAGTCGGCGGGCACGCTGATCGACCTGTTCGGCGGCTTCTCCATGGCGCAGGCGTTCGACCCGCAGTCGATGGTCAACGGCGCGCAGTTCACCCGGCTGTTCCAGATGGCCGCGCTGGCGCTGCTGTTCGCCTCCGACGGCTACCAGTTGATCATTGGCGGGCTCGCGCGAAGTTTCACCGCGCTGCCGCTGGGCGGGGGAGTCGACCTGGCCGAGCCCGTGCAGCTGATCATCACCGGCGTGACGCAGATGTTCCTGGCGGCGGTGCAGATTGCCGGACCCCTGCTGGTGGTGCTGTTCCTGGCCGACGCCGGCCTGGGCCTGCTCACGCGGGTGGCCCCGGCGCTGAACGCGTTTGCGCTGGGCTTCCCGTTAAAGATCTTCCTCACCCTGACCTTGGCCGGCGTGGTGTTCGTGGCGCTGCCGCGGATTGTCTCCTCGCTCGCCGGGCAGGCCGTGACGGCGCTGACGGGGGTGGGCTAGATGTCGCAGGAAACGTCCGAGGAACGGACAGAGCAAGCCACGCCCAAGCGGATGAAAGAGGTCCGCCAGAAGGGCCAGCTCTCCAAGTCGCAGGACCTCACCGCCTGGCTGGGCGTGGGCGCGGCCGCGGTGATGCTGCCGATGACCATCGACCGGGCCTCCCAGGCCGCCACGGACCAGATGTTCACCGTCGCCCGGATGATCCAGTCGCCGGACCCGGGGCTGGTGGTCAAGGCGCTCGAGGACGGGCTGGGCACCATCATGTACACGCTCACGCCGATGTTCCTGGCCGTGGTCGCCGTGGTCATCGCGGGTGCGGCGCTGCAGGGCGGCATCCACTGGAAGAAGTTCAAACCGGAGACCCAGCAGTTCAACCTGGTCAACGGGCTCAAGAAGGTGTTCGGCATGCAGGCGCTCTGGCAGGGTGCCAAGGCGCTGTTGAAGACCGTGGTGGTGGGACTGGCCCTGTACTTTGTGATCCAGGGGCTGGTCCCGGTGCTGATGACCGCCGGCGGGCTCTCGGTCGCCTCGCTGCTCGAGGCTGCGGGCGGCGGCACCGCCGGGCTGCTGCAGACCGCGATCATCGCCGGTCTGATGCTGGCCGTGCTGGACGTGATGGTGGTGATCCGGCGCAACCGCAAGAAAACCCGGATGACCAAGAAGGAAGTCCGCGACGAGAACAAGAACTCCGAGGGCGATCCGCTGATCAAGTCGCAGCGGCGCTCGCGGCAGTTGGCGATGAGCCGCAACCGCATGATCGCCGCGGTGGGAGGCTCCGACGTCGTGCTGGTCAACCCGATCCACTACGCGGTGGCGCTGAAGTACGAACCGGGAAAGTCGGCGCCGCGCGTGGTGGCCAAGGGGGCGGGCAACATTGCCGCCCGCATCCGCGAGGAAGCCGAAACCACCCGCGTGCCGGTGGTGCGCGATGTCCCGCTGGCCCGGGCGTTGCACGCCGCCTGCGAAATCGGCCAGGAAATCCCCATGGAGCTCTACAACGCCGTGGCCCGCGTGCTGGCCTTCGTCATGAGCCTGAAGGCCCGCGGCACCGCCGTCGGCGTCCACACCATGGCGGAGTCAGCCATGACCGATGCCGACGCCGCCGCACACGCTTCAACCCGGCAGGGCCGCCGAGCCTTGTCCCTACCGTCACCCGGAGGTGACTGATGAACCGCAACCTCTCCAAGCTCGCCGTCCCGATCGGGGTGGTGGGCATCATCCTGCTGCTGGTGGTGCCGATTCCGGCGGGACTGCTGGATGTGCTGATCATCGTGAACATCCTGCTGGCGCTGGTGATCCTGCTGACCACCATGTTCGTGAAGAAGCCGCTGGACTTCTCCGTGTTCCCGTCGCTGCTGCTGGTGGCCACGTTGTTCCGGTTGGGCCTGAACGTGGCGTCCACCCGGCTGGTGCTGGGCGACGGCTACGCCGGGCAGGTGATCGAGGCCTTCGGCCACGTGGCCGTGGGCGGCTCGATCATCATCGGCGCGGTGGTGTTCCTGATCCTGGTGGTCATCCAGTTCGTGGTGGTCACCAAGGGCGCCGAGCGCGTGGCCGAGGTGGGCGCGCGCTTCACGCTGGATGCGATGCCCGGCAAGCAGATGGCGATCGACGCCGACCTGAACGCCGGCCTGATCACCGACGCGCAGGCCCGCGAACGCCGCGCCGCGGTGTCCGCCGAAGCCGACTTCTACGGCGCGATGGACGGCGCGTCCAAGTTCGTCAAGGGCGACGCGATCGCCGGCATCATCATTATCATCATCAACGTCGTCGGCGGCATCGCCATCGGCATGCTGCAGCGCGGCATGGAGATCGGCGACGCGGTCAGCACCTACACCCTGCTGACCATCGGCGACGGCCTGGTCACGCAGATCCCGGCGCTGCTGATGGCCGTGTCCACCGGCATGATCGTCACCCGGTCCAACGCCGACTCGGAAATGGGCTCGGACGCCTCCGACCAGCTGACCCAGTCCCGCAACGCGCTGATGATTGCCGGCGGCGCGGCCGTTCTGCTGGCGATGATCCCGGGCATGCCCAAGATCCCGTTCATCCTCGTGGGCGCGTTCCTGATCTTCATGGCGCAGCGGCTCAAGGCAACGGAGGCGGCCAAAGCCAAGGACGACGCCGCTGCCGCCGAGGCGGGTCAGGCGGCTCCCGCTTCGGAGACTACCGAGGACCTGATCGAACAGATGCGGGTGCACGCGCTGGAGATCCAGCTGGCACCGGACCTGGTGGATTTGGTCTCCGGCGCTTCCGACGACCTGCTGGCCCGGGTGCGCGCGCTGCGCCGGAAGATTGCCATGGAGCTGGGCGTGGTGGTGCCGCCTGTGCGCACCCGCGACAGCATCGACCTGCCGATGTCCACGTATGTGATCCGGATTGCCGGCGTGGAGGCCGGCCGCGGCGACGCACCGGCGGGCAAGGTCCTGGCGCTGGGGGACAACCTGGAATCGCTGCCGGGCATCGCCACGGTGGAGCCGGTGTTCGGGTTGGCCGGCAAATGGGTCCCGGCGGAGATGCGGCACAGCGCCGAGATGGCCGGAGCCACTGTGATCGACCGGGTCTCCGTGCTGGTCACCCACCTGTCCTCGCTGATCTCCGCCAACGCTTCGCGGCTGCTGACCCGTGAAGACGTGCGCGTGCTGACCGAGGGCGTGAAGGCCGTGAACCCGTCCGCCGTCGACGAACTCACCCCGTCCCTGCTGTCACTGGCCGAGGTGCAGCGCGTGCTGCAGGGGCTGCTGGCGGAGCAGATCCCGATCAACGACCTGCCGCGCATCTACGAGGCGCTGGCGCTGAAGGCCAAGTCCTCCACCGACCCGGAGGGGCTGATCGAGGCCGCCCGGCAGGCGCTGGGCCCGGCCCTGACCGCGCAATACCTGGACGGGCAGCTGCTGCGCGTGATCATGATCGATCCCACGCTGGAGCAGTCGATGCTGGAGGGCATGCGCCCGTCCGAACACGGTACGCAGATCCTGCTCTCGGTCGAGCGGACCGAAGCCGTGCTGGCCTCGCTGCGGAACGCGCTGGAGAAGGTGGAAGCCAACGGCCTCACCGCCGTGCTGGTGTGCGCGCCCGCGCTGCGCCCGGCCATCCGGCGGCTCGTCTCGGCGCAGGCCGGGGGACTTCCGGTACTGTCCTACCAGGAGGTCACCTCCGCCAACGTGAAGATCGAGACCGTGGGGGTAGTACGTGTCGGCCAGACGGCTGCAGCTTAAAGGCGCTTCCCTCCAGGAACTCAAGGCCAAGGTCCTGGCCGACCACGGGCCCGACGCGAGGATCGTCGCGGCCGAAAAGGTCACGGTCGGCGGCATCCGCGGCTTCTTCGCCCGCGAGCACTACGAAGTCACCGTGGAACTGCCGGCCTCGACCGTGCGCGGCCAGCACGCCCTGGACCAGCAGGCCCGCGCCGGAATCGCCGCGCTGCTGGCCGATGCCGAGCGCACCGAATCAAGGCTGCACGGCAAGGCGCCCGAACTGCACGTCTCCACGCATACCGACCAGTTCGCGGTCATCATGGACAACCTGACCTTCAACACGGCGCGGCCCACCCGGCTACCCAAGGGCGCCCGGCTGGAGGAACCGCCGCCCGAGGCCGCCGGGCAGGCGGAGGGCTCCGGAGCCGCCGCGGCAGGGCCCGGCTCGGGACGGCGGCGGACCGACCCGAAACCCCCTAAGGACGCAGGCGCAGATTCCCGCGGCGCAGCCGCGCGGGGACCGGAGGCCCGTGCAGCGGCCATCCAAGCCCCCGTCACGGAGGCCCCAGCCACGGAAGACACGGCAGCTTCAGCAGCCGCGGTCCCAGCTACGGCAGCTTCGGCCATGCCGGCGTCAGCAGAGGCCGACGGCTTCCGCGAGACCGCCGTCTCCCGAGCGAGGTCTGCCGGTGCGGGACGGCGCGCGGCGGCCGGAGCCCCTGCAGCCGAGGCTCCCGAGGAGGAGCAGGCCGGGCAGGAGGTTGAGCAGCCCGGCACGGAGGCTACCGACCCGGCTCCGCACCGCTCAGCCCGCACCGAAGGCCAGACGGATGCCGGGGGAGGCACCGGCGTCGTCGTCGCCACAGTCACAGAGGATGGGCAGGCGCAGCCGCAGGAGGCACCGCGGCTTGCGGGCGCGGGCCCGGCCGGCAAGCCGGCCATCCCGGTGCCGCTCTACGGCCCGGGGGACCTGGTGCTGGTGATCGGCCAGGGGGATGTCGCCCTGGAGGCTGCCACCTCCATGGCCGCCGCGGCGCCAGCGGTCAACGGTGCGCCGTCCGAGGCTGCCGATTGGATCTCCGGCGGCGGGAACATGGTGAAGCTGGCCGGTGCGCATGCTGCCGATGTCCGGCGGCCGGTGCAGGACCGCAACAGCGCGATAGGTGCCCGTGCCCGAGGCGTGGAGCGGGGACAGAGCGTCTTCGTGGCCTTTGGGCTGGGCCAGGCGCTCACGCCGTCTTTGGAGCTGCTCGCGCTCCTGCCGGCACTGGGAGCCGACCAGATCTGGCTGGCGGTGGACGCCGGGCGAAAGGCCGAGGACACCGACCGCTGGGTGCAGGCCGTGCAGCGGGTCGTCGTTCCCGACGGCCTGGCGGTCACCGGGACGAGGCACACCAGCTCGCCGAAGACGGTCAACACACTGGGGTTGCCGGTGGGGTGGGTGGACGGCGAGCCGTCCGAGACCGCCTGGCTCTGACGCCCGCGGCCGGTTGCGCGGCCTGCCCCGGCGCCAAGTTCAGCTGCGATAGAGTTGACGCGTGCTGGTGCTGACGCGAAAACCCGGAGAGCGGATCCTGATCGGTGACGACATTGTCATCACCGTGCTGGATGCCCGCCGCGACGGCGTCCGGCTGGGCATTGAGGCCCCGCGCGGCGTGAAGATCCAGCGCGATGAAGTGGTCCAGGCGGTCAGCGAAGCCAACGTGGCTGCCGCGCAAAGCGGCCCGGAGGCCGAGGAACGCATCAAGGCCCTGCTGGGCCTGAGCCTCCCCGGCAGCAGCGGACCCGGCGGCGACGGCAGCTAAAGCACGCCACCGGCGGGCCCAGGCGCCCGGGCCAGGCACTGGCGTCGTCGTGCTGTTGTGGGTCTTTTTGACCTAACCCGCCGCGGCAGGATAAACTTGGTAGTCGTTGTGCGTGTCCAACCTCGATACGCTATGTCCGTGTGGCGGCCCAGTTGCAGGGCCAACCTGGTCCACGGAGATAGCCGAGACTTTCTGGGCCACTGGTTACATTTCAGTCCTCACCTGAAGTTCCGGTAGCGCATCACCAACTTTGCGCGTGTGTTCTGTGAAGAATGCGCCGCTACCTTAGAACACCAAACGAAGGCAAAAACCGTGCGTACGTACACTCCGAAGCCCGGCGATATCAACCGCCAGTGGCACGTCATTGACGCCACCGACGTCGTCCTGGGTCGTCTTGCCAGCCAGACCGCAACACTGCTGCGCGGAAAGCACAAGCCGACCTTTGCTCCTCACATGGACATGGGCGATTTCGTCATCATCATCAACGCTGAGAAGGTCGCCCTGACCGGCGCCAAGCTCGAACAGAAGCGTGCCTACCGCCACTCCGGTTTCCCGGGTGGCCTGTCCTCCGTCAACTACGCCGAACTGCTGGAGAAGAACCCGGTTCGTGCAGTTGAGAAGGCCATCAGGGGCATGCTGCCGAAGAACTCCCTGGCTGCCCAGCAGCTGTCCAAGCTGAAGGTCTACACGGGCGCCGAGCACCCGCACGCTGCCCAGCAGCCGAAGACCTTCGAAATCACCCAGGTCGCCCAGTAGCGCCGGCCACCACTAGAAACTTAATTCAAGGAGCATCGTGGCTGAAGAGCTGAACACTGCTGCTGAGGGCGAAACCCTCACCAGCTACACCTCGGAATCATCCGAGGTCACCGAGACCGCCAAGAAGGAACGCCCCGCCCTCACCGTAGGCGGAGGCGCCGTGGGTCGCCGCAAGCAGGCTATCGCCCGCGTGCGTCTGGTTCCGGGTGCCGGCAACTGGACCATCAATGGCCGTGAGCTGGCGAACTACTTCCCGAACAAGCTGCACCAGCAGGAAGTGAACGATCCGTTCAAGATCCTGGATCTGGAAGGCGCATACGACGTCATCGCCCGCATCCACGGCGGCGGCCCCTCCGGCCAGGCCGGTGCGCTGCGCCTGGGCGTCGCCCGTGCGCTGAACGAGATCGACCGCGAGAACAACCGCCCGACCCTGAAGAAGGCCGGTTTCCTCACCCGCGACGCGCGCATCATCGAGCGCAAGAAGGCCGGTCTCAAGAAGGCCCGCAAGGCGCCGCAGTACTCGAAGCGCTAAACCGCCTCCGAAGCTTTGGCTTCCACCGCGAGGCCCCGCAGCATGGCTGCGGGGCCTCGCGTGCGTTTAAGCCCCGTACCCGGGGAGAGTGGCCGGGGCGGCGCGCACTTAAGCGCCTGTACCAAGGGGACGTGCCTTGGGGATTGAAGGCCGACGGCGGCCGTTGTCCCCGGCGCCCCTCCCGCCTCCGACTCCGCTTCCGTTTGAGGGGACCGCCCCGCCCCGCCTCCGCTTCCGTTTGAGGGGACCGCCCCGCCCCGCCTCCGCTTCCGTTTGAGGGGACCGCCCCGCCCGCCTCCGCTTCCGCCCCCGCCTCCGCCTGCGGAGACCCGCCCCGGGGCAGGGTCAGCCACTAAAACACGGCTTTCCACGCGGCGGCCGGCCGGAGGTGGACCGACTCCTTGGCACCCTGCCGTAAAATGGGTCGCGATGTCTAGATTATTTGGTACCGACGGAGTCCGCGGACTGGCCAACGGATTGATCACTGCAGAGCTCGCGCTCGAGGTCGCGCAGGCCGCCGCAGTGGTCCTTGGCCACCGGCAAGTTGAAGACGGCAAGCGCCCGACGGCGGTGATCGCCCGCGACCCGCGCGCCAGCGGCGAGTTCATCAGCGCCGCCGTGGAGGCCGGCCTCGCCAGTGCGGGTGTCGATGTCTACGACGCCGGGGTACTGCCCACCCCTGCGGCCGCCTACCTGGTGGGGGACCTGGCTGCGGACTTTGGCGTGATGATTTCCGCCTCGCACAATCCCGCACCGGATAACGGCATCAAGTTCTTCGCCCGCGGCGGGCACAAGCTGCCGGACGAGGTCGAGGACGCGATCGAGCAGGAGATGGCGCAGCCGCGCGTCCGGCCCACGGGCGCGGAGATCGGACGCATCCAGCGTTTCGCGGACGCGGAAGACCGCTACATCCTGCACCTGCTGCAGACCCTGCCGGTCCGCCTGGAGGGCCTGAAAGTCGTTCTCGACTGCGCGCACGGTGCAGCCAGCGGCTGCTCTCCGGAGGTGTTCCGCGCCGCCGGGGCGGACATTGTGGTGATGGGGGCCGAGCCGGACGGGCTGAACATCAACGACGGCGTGGGTTCCACCCACCTGGAGAAGCTGCAGGCCGCCGTCGTCGAGCACGGCGCCGACCTGGGCATTGCCCACGACGGCGACGCCGACCGCTGCCTGGCCGTGGACGAGCGCGGCGAAGTCGTGGACGGCGACCAGATCATGACCATCCTGGCGCTGGCCCTGCGTGAAGCCGGCCGGCTCAAGGACGATGTCCTGGTCGCCACGGTCATGAGCAACCTCGGCATGAAGCTTGCCCTGCAGGACGCCGGCATCCGCATCCAGGAAACCGCCGTGGGCGACCGGTACGTGCTGGAATGCATGCGCGCCCACGGCTACTCGCTGGGCGGCGAGCAGTCGGGCCACGTCATCTTCTCGGACTACGCCACCACCGGCGACGGCGTCCTGACCGGGCTGCAGCTGGCCGCCCAGGTGGCCAAGTCCGGCAAGCCCCTCTCGCAGCTGTCGCAGCGGATGGTCCGGCTTCCCCAGGTCCTGATCAACGTCAAGGACGTGGACAAGTCGGGGGTCGAAACCAACCAGCCGCTCCAGCAGGCCGTGGCGGCCGCGTCCGCCGCGCTGGGTGGGACCGGCCGGGTGCTGCTGCGCCCGTCCGGCACCGAGCCCGTCGTCCGCGTGATGGTCGAAGCCGCGGACATGGAGACCGCCCAGGCTACCGCCGAGGAACTGGCCCGGACCGTGAAGGCGCACCTGTCGTTGGAGACGGCCGCTGCAACCGAGCCGGCAGGGTAGCTCTCAGCGCCGGGCCTTCACCACCACAACCTCGTAGCTGTCGGCCGTCGGCGGGTTTCCGGTGTCGAACTTCGCGTTCACGACGGCAAGTCGATGGCCGAACAGCGCGGCGGTGGTCGGGGTTTGGAAGGCGTCACTGGTGATCACGGACCGGACCTCCCCGGAGTTTAACCGGCGGTCCAGCTTGATCACGCTGATCTGGTTGTCCATGTTTTGGACCGCCCAAAGCCAGCGGCCTTTCAGCACCAACCCGTCGACGTTGGGGACGCTGACGCCGGAGATCATCTCGCTGGCACCGGTCCTCGGGTTCACGGTGTACAGCGCCGCATTCGCCGAGTGGGCCACGATCAGCTTCCGCCCGTGGTCGGCCGCCACGATGCCGTTCAGGTTGAACGCGTCCGGGGTTTCCGCGGCAGGACCGCTGAGTTGCAGCGTCCGTGGGCTGCCCAGCTGCCCGCGGTGGCCGATCGGCACGAAGTACAGCTCGCCTTCACGTGAGTTCGTAAACCACGCGCCGCCCCGGCCAAGGGCTACATCGTTGATGAAGGAACTGGCGGGGTCGTTCAGTTGGAACTCGGCCACCGGTTCTCCGGTCCGGGTGTTGTAGACATAGGCCATGCCGGTAGGTCCGCCGGCCACGAAGAGCAGGTTCCGCCGCGTGTCGGTGGCCATGCCGACGGCGAACCGCCCGTCCGGTGCGTCAATGAACTTCTCGGCGGTGCCCCGCCGTATGTCGCCACGGAAGATGTCGCCCGCCAGCAGATCGCCGGCGTAGAAGGTGCTGCCCCGCCCGGCGGCGATGCCCTCCGCGGACGTCGCGTCCGGCAGGTCGATGATTCGGTCCGTGCACTCAGACGACGGACCGTGGCTGACGAAGGCAACGTGGCCTGCGGAAGCCGGCAGCCCCGTCAGCAGCAGGGCGACGGCGGTCAGCAGGGCGGCGGCACATCTTGCCGCCAAGGAAAGGGGGACATGAGGTCGCATGGAGGTTCACCTGATTCTTGCGCGAGGGTGTCGGGAGTTCCCTCCAGCAGGCTCCCGATGGTGATCCTCATAGCGTACGCCGAGCGGGCCGAAACGTCAGGCTCTTCCCTCGGCGCCGCGGGAACGGCCCGGCGCGCCATAGCGGCAGGCCTTCGGAGGCCGTTTTTACGCCTGGTTGCGCGCCTGCAGGGCGTCCCGAATTTCGGTGAGCAGCGCGACCTGCGGGTCGACGGCCTCTTCTTCCTTGTTGATCCCCAGGCGGCGGTTGCGCCGCTCGATCATGTGGTTCATCGGTGCCACGATGACGAAGTAGATCGCGGAGGCGATGAGCAGGAAGTTCACGATGGCGGTCAGCAGGACGCCGAATGCGACGTTGTTGCCGTTGAAGTTCCACAGCAGGAAGCTGTCGAAGTTCGGCGAACCGACCAGCCCGGCGATGAACGGCATCAGCACGCTCTTGACCAAGGCATTGACCACGCTCCCGAAGGCTCCGCCGATGATCACGGCCACGGCAAGGTCAATGACGTTGCCCTTCATCATGAACTCTTTGAATCCGTTTATCATGTGGCCAAATGTAACGCCTCGGGGTCGTGCACCCAGGCCGCCGCAAGGGGAGTTGCTTCGTCACCGCTCACGAATAGCGGGCGGCACCGGGCAATCCGAAGTACTCTTCGAGCGTCTCGATGCCCCGTTCGGCCATCTCCGCAGCCACTTTCTTTCCCACGTAGCGCAGGTGCCAGGGCTCCGGCGAATAACCGGTCACGGCCTCGGCGCCGGGCGGGTAGCGGATGATGAACCCGAAGCGCGCGGCGTTGTTGGCCACCCAGCTGCCCGCTGCCGTGTCGGCGAAGCACTGCTGCAGGTTGCAGACCCCGGTGGCGTCGCCGATGTCCAGGGACAGCCCGGTCTGGTGCTCCGAATAACCGGGCCGCGCCGAGATCATGTCTGCGGCAATCTCGCTGCCGTGTTGATGCACCCAGTGGTTGTAGGTGCTCACCTGCGTGGCGTAGGACCGGAAACCGCTGACCATGATCATGGACGCGCCGTCGGCAGCGGCGGCGTTGAACATGTCCTCGGTGGCGGTCGCCACGGCGTCCCGCAGCAGCGCGGATTCCCCGCCGGTACCCACGCTCACCGCCGGCTGGCGCAGGTCCGCGGGGTAGTAGTCCAGCGGATTGAGCGGCCGCGCCTTGTTGACGACGACGGCGATGCTCGCCGGGTCGCTGTGGTCCTCCCCGGCGCCGGGCGCGCCCCCGTTTTTCTTCCCGCCGTCCTTCTTCCCGCTACCCTGGGCCCCGCCCTTGTTTCCACCGTCCTTCTGGCCGCCGCCGGCGGCGTCGCCGTCTTCCCGGGGAACCTTCGGGCTCTGTTCGGGGACCGGCAGGGACGTGGTGCCCTCGGACGGGACCGGTGCGGCCGTCGTCGCCCCGGCGGAAGCTGCGGGAGGGGGCGCGGTTTCGCCCGCTGGGGCGCAACCGGTGAGCAGGGCCAGCACGGCGGCCACGCCGGCTGCAAGCACCGGAGCCCTTAAGGCGGCCATGTCAGGTTTTCCGCAGCAGCATTCTGCGGATCGAGTGGTCCGCATCCTTGGTGAGCACCAGTTGCGCCCGCCCGCGTGTCGGCAACACGTTCTCCCTCAGATTCGGTTCATTGATCCGGCGCCAGATGCCCAGCGCCGTCTCGGTGGCCTCGTCGTCCGTGAGCGAGGCGTAGCGGTGGAAATAGGATTCCGGATCCGTGAAGGACGTCCGCCGCAGTTTGTGGAAGCGGTTGACGTACCACTGCTCAATATAGGAGGTCTTGGCATCCACATAAATGGAGAAGTCAAAGAAATCGCTGAGCGCCAGCCCGGTGCGGCCGTCCGCCCGCGGGCGCGCCGGAGCCAGGACGTTCAGCCCCTCCACGATCAACACATCCGGGCGGTGGACCACCACTTCCTTGTCCGGCACGATGTCGTAGGTCAGGTGCGAGTACCAAGGGGCATGCACTTCCTCGGCTCCGGACTTCACCTCGGACACAAAGCGCAGCAGCGCGCGCTGGTCGTAGGACTCGGGGAAGCCCTTGCGCTCCATCAGCCCGCGCCGGGCCAGTTCCGCGTTGGGGTAGAGGAAACCGTCGGTGGTGACCAGCTCCACGTTCGGGGTGTCCGGCCAGCGGCGCAGCATCTCGCGCAGCACGCGGGCAGTGGTGGACTTCCCGACGGCGACCGATCCGGCCACGCCGATCACGAAGGGTGTGCGTCGGCTGGTCTCGCCCAGGAACGTGGTGGTGGCCTTGTGCAGCTCGCCGGCCGCGCCCACATACAGGTTGAGCAGCCGGGAGAGCGGCAGGTAGACCTCGCGGACCTCGTCCAGGTTCAGGGCATCACCCAGTCCCCGGAGGCGCTCGATATCGTCCTGGTCCAGGGGCTGTTCAATCTCGTTGGACAGCCTGGACCAGGTCTGCCGGTCCAGCTCAACGAATGGTGTGAAGTTACTCTCACCGTTGGACGCCGTCGTCTTCGGTGTCGCATCAGTCACCTATGAATTGTGCCTGCTGCGGGAATCAAATCCCAAAAGGCGCATCACTGCGGCGCGCCGGAGTGCCCGCGTCCCCCCGCCGCAGGCGCCGCCGGGATGGCGTTTGGAACGCGCTGTCTGTGACGGTCCCGCGGGCAGGTACCCTTAACCCCATGTGTGGAATCGTAGGTTATGTTGGCCGCCGCGACGGCGGGGCCGGAGTCAGCGTTGCTGATCACAGCGCCCTGGACGTCGTTCTCGAGGGCCTTCGCCGCCTGGAATACCGCGGTTACGATTCCGCGGGAGTGGCAGTCATCTCCAGCGACGGTGTCGAGGCGCGGAAGAAGTCGGGCAAGCTAAGCAATCTGCTGGGCGAGCTCGAGTCCGACCCGCTGCCCGAGTCGCTGACCGGCATCGGCCACACCCGCTGGGCCACGCACGGAGGACCCACCGACGAAAACGCGCACCCGCACCTGGCCGATGACGACAAGCTCGCCGTGATTCACAACGGCATCATCGAGAACTTCGCCGAGATCCGTGCCTCCATGCTGGCCAAGGGCTACACACTTCGCTCGGAAACGGACACCGAAGTGGCCGCCGTGCTGCTCGGGGACCTCTACCGTTCCCTGGTCGCGGAGGATCCCGCCACCGCCACCCTGTCCAGAGCCATGCAGCTCGCCTGCCAGCGGCTGGAGGGCGCCTTCACCCTGCTGGCCATCCACCAGGACCAGCCCGACGTCGTCGTCGCCGCGCGCCGTAACTCGCCGCTCGTCGTCGGACTGGGCGAGGGCGAGAACTTCCTGGGCTCCGACGTGTCCGGCTTCATCGACTTCACCCGCCGCGCCGTGGAGCTGGAGCAGGACCAGATCGTCACCATTACCCCGGACTCCTTCGAGATCACCGACTTCTTCGGCAATCCCGCCAAGGGCACCGAATTCGAGGTGAACTGGGATGCCGCCGCCGCGGAGAAGGGTGGCTACCCGTCCTTCATGGAGAAGGAAATCAATGACCAGCCCGAGGCGGTCGGCCAGACCCTGCTGGGCCGTTCGGACCTGCACGGCCGGTTGACTTTGGATGAGCTGCGGATCGACCCGGAGCTGCTCAAGACCGCCAACAAGATCATTGTGCTGGCCTGCGGAACGTCGGCCTACGCCGGCCAGGTGGCGAAGTACGCGATCGAGCACTGGTGCCGTATTCCGGTGGAGGTCGAACTCTCGCACGAGTTCCGTTACCGGGACCCGATCGTGGATGCCAACACCCTGATCGTGGCAATTTCCCAGTCCGGCGAGACCATGGACACCCTGATGGCCGTCCGGTACGCCAAGGAGCAGGGCGCCAAGGTTCTGGCCATCTGCAACACCAACGGTTCCACCATCCCGCGCGAGGCCGACGCCGTGCTCTACACACACGCCGGACCCGAGATCGCCGTCGCCTCGACGAAGGCCTTCCTGGCGCAGATCACCGCCGCCTACCTGCTGGGCCTCTACCTGGCTCAGCTGCGCGGCAACAAGTTCCAGGGCGAGATCAAGGACATCCTGGCCGACCTGGGCAAGATCCCGGCGAAGATCCAGAGCGTGCTGGACAACGCCCAGGACATCAAGGACCTGGCCGTGCGGATGGCCGAGACCAAGTCGGTCCTGTTCCTGGGCCGGCATGTTGGCTTCCCCGTGGCCATGGAGGGCGCGCTGAAGCTGAAGGAGCTGGCCTACATCCACGCCGAAGGCTTCGCCGCAGGCGAGCTCAAGCACGGCCCGATCGCCCTGATCGAGGAAGGCCAGCCGGTCTTCGTGGTGGTGCCTTCCCCGCGCGGCCGCAACTCGCTGCACGCCAAGGTCGTCTCGAACATCCAGGAGATCCGCGCCCGCGGCGCCAAGACCATTGTCATCGCCGAGGCAGGCGACGACGCCGTCAAGGACTTCGCGGAGTTTGTCTTCTACGTTCCCGAGACGCCGACGCTGCTGGCTCCGCTGCTGACCACGGTCCCGCTGCAGATCTTCGCCTGCGCGCTGGCGACGGCCAAGGGCTACGACGTGGACCAGCCGCGCAACCTGGCCAAGAGCGTCACCGTCGAGTAACAGGCATTTGGCAGGCATGTCCACCCGCTTACTCTTTGCAGCGCCCCGATCTCCGTACAACAGGATCGGGGACTGCTCGGTTCCAAAGCGTCGCGTCCGCGCCCGCCGGGCGGCGCTGCGGCGGCGCGTCCGGCTGCTGTCGGTGCCGCCCGTGCGGTGCACTCTGATCTCCACGGGGGAGCCGGTGCTGGCACCGCGGTGTGCCCGCTCGCCGTGGTCCGTTCGGGCGGGAGCCGAAAAATGATCGTGGGCATCGGCGTGGACGTGGTGGAAGTTTCCAGGTTCCGCCGTCAGCTGCAGCGCACCCCGGCTTTGCTCGAGCGACTGTTCACGCCGGCCGAGCGGGAACTCAACACTCGGTCCCTGGCCGCCCGCTTCGCTGCCAAGGAAGCGATCGCCAAGGCACTGGGGGCCCCGTCCGGCATGAACTGGCAGGACTGCACCATCTGCGTCGACGCCGGCGGAGACCCGTATCCGGAATTTACCGGCACGGTGGCCGCCGCCTCGGCGGCCAAGGGCGTGAAGTTCTGGCACCTGTCCATGAGCCACGACGGCGATCTGGCAACAGCCATGGCGGTCGCCGAGAAGTAGCGGCCAGCTGGCGGACACCCGTTGTGGGGCGGGCTAACCTACCACCCGATAGTGCAGGTACACGACGCCGTTGCCGAAGCGACGCTCGTCCAGCAGTTCGAGGCCCACTTTCAGGTCTTCGGCCAGAAAGCGCTTCCCGCCGCCCACCACGACCGGCGAGACGAAAAACAGGCATTCATCCACCAGGCCTGCCGTGAAAGCGTGGCTGGCGAGGTCGGGCCCGCTGATGCTCAGGTCCGCCGATGCCGAGGCCTTCATGCGCCGCACGGCCTCCGGATCGAAGTCCCGTTCGATCCGTGTCCGGCTGCTTGAAGTCGTTTGTAGCGTCCGGGAGTAGACCACCTTGTCCTTTCCTAGCCATGACTCGGCGAAGTCCCGTTCCACCGGCGGGACCTCCGGGCCCGTGGGCACGGTTTCCCAGACGACCATGACCTCGTACATGCGGCGCCCGAAGAGATAGGTGCCCACGCGTCGTTCCAGGTCATTGACGAAGGAGTGCACCTCCTCGTCGGGAACGCTCCAGTCGAAGTTGCCGTCCTGGTCGGCAATGTAGCCGTCGAGAGACATGATTGCGGAATACAGCAGCTTTGCCACGATGACTCCTGGGCTATTCGGCACGGCGGGGGAGCGTCCCCCATTGTTTCCGACCTTCCCCATCAGCGGAAGGTCGGGTGGTCGTCCCGGTTCACTGCGCCGCCGCGTTCGTCGTCGTCGTTCGACGGACCGGATCCGGGCCTATTCGAGGAGAAGCGTGCGATGCAGTAACGGTGCCCGGCCGTCAGTTGCCGCCCAGTCTCTTGACGTACGCATACGCCTCGTCGACGACGCTGAGCCACAGCCGCTCGGTCGCCGGCGAATTGTTGGCCATGGCAGGGAAAGCGACCCATTGCTTCATGGTCCTCTTTCCCATCGTGACCGGTTCCGCCGCTCCGGAAGCAACAAATTCTTCCGCCCGCTGCCGCGGAACCTTCACGATCAGGCGGTCGTCATGACCGAGGAACGCGAAGATCTTTCCACCCACCCGCAGTCCTGGACTGCGGAACACCGTGCCGCTTTCGACCAGCGGGTCATCCGAAAACCGGCCGGCAAGAGTTTCCAGCAGGACAAGGTCCTTTTCGCGATCCGACGGGGAGGCAGGCGTCATCGCTTCGTACCGAGCATCAGGCTCGTATGAAGATGGCGGATGCCGCCGCCGATTCGACCATGAGATCGCTCATGCCGACCACAACGTACCAATACGTGCGTCCGCGAACGGCGCCCGTGTCCACGAAGCTCTCGGGATTGCCGCGGCGGCGGTGCACGCGCCGGAGGGCTCCCGCCTGCGAGGGAATGAACGCCGCCTCGGCGCCCGTGGACTCCCAGCGGTAGATGGCATAGTGCCGGGGCAGCGTCCCGCTCGTTGCACCCCGCCAAATGAGCTCGACGCCGGATCCGTTCCACCGGGCGCCGGTGATCAGCGGCGCGTAGGGACGCTGGGAGCCCAGATGGGACATCACCGGGGTCATCGCCACGCGCCGGTAGAACTTGTCCTTGACGAGGCCGATGCTGCCCAGCCGATTGGCCCGGACGGACTTGGCGGAGAAGTAGACCTGGCCCCTCACCCCCGGCGTTGCCCGGCACTTCGCCGTGTGGTTGTGCAGCTCGCGGGGGTCCTGCCAGTCGGCCCCCTGGGCGGGGTCGCCCACTTTGTAGGCCGCCTCCCCGATGTAGAGCTTGCAGACGGTGCCGTTCACCTGTGCCGCCCACCAATTCACCAGCGTGTTGTAGTCCGCAGCCGCATTGCCTTGGTGCCAGTACAGCTGCGGGACCACGTAGTCCAGCCAGCCTTGCTTCACCCAGAGCCGGGAGTCGGCGAACGTGGCGTCGTAGCTCTGCAGGCCGGAGGTAGCGGAGCCCAAACTATCGGTCGATCGGTTGCGCCAGATCCCAAACGGGCTGATGCCGAACAGCATCCGCGGTTTGGCCGCATATATCGCGGCACTGAGGTCGCGGACGAAAGTATTGACGCTGCGCCGCCGGAAGTTCGCCACGCTCTCGCCGGCCAACCGGTAGGCATTGTAGGCGGCGGAGTCCGGGATGCTTTGCCCCGCGACCGGGTAGGGATAGAAATAGTCGTCGAGGTGGATGCCGTCGACGTCGTACTTGGCCACCACCTCGGTGATCACCTTGATGATGTAGCTGCGGACGGCGGGGATGCCGGGGTTGTAATAGCGCCGGCCACCGTAGGCGAAGGTCCAACTCGGGTTCTTCCGCGCCGGATGCCAGGAGATCAGGTCCGCCAGGTCCCCCGTCATGGACACGCGGAACGGGTTGAACCACGCGTGCAGGTGCAGGTTGCGGGCATGCGCCTGGCTGACCGCGTAGGCCAGCGGATCGTAACCGGGATTCCGTCCTTGGATGCCGGTCAGATACCGGGACCACGGCTCTCCCGCGGTCGACGGCCAAAAGACGTCTGCTGCGGGACGGACCTGCAACAGCACGGCGTTCAGGTTTCGGCTGCGGGCAAGGTCCAGCCAGTTGCGCAGTTCGGCCTGCTGAACGGCCGCCGCCAGGCCGGGGCGCGAGGGCCAGTCGATGTTCAGCACGGTGGAGAGCCAGAAGCCCCGGAACTCGTGCTTGGGCGCGTCCGTGACCCGCGGCCGTTCACGGGCGGTGATGCGGTAGACCCTGTTGATGACCGCCGCCGCGAGGCTTAGTGCGAGCGGACCGCCGGGACCGGGGGCGGTTGCGGCGCGGGATAGGCTGCCGCCCAACAGGCCTGCCGCGCCGAGCATGGTGAGGGCCGTCGCCGTCGTGAATTGGCGCCGGGAGACAACGCCTCTGGAACCGGAATCGCTGCCAGTCATGGCCAGCCCTGCCTCACGAGAACCTGATGGTAGCTCAACAATACGCCCGCGTTGGTCCCTCCGACAGTGGTTGAAACCATTGGGCAGCCGCGGCGATGCCGCCGGGGCGGGGTTGGCCTTGAGGGTTGACCACCGCCCGTGTGTCCAACGCAACGAGCACCGGGCCGATGGCTGGAACCGCCTGCCGCGCAGCCTCGATTTGCCCGTCAGCCGGACAACCGTGGATATCCATTGTCGGGACCATGAGGTATGAAGGGATCAGGGACCACAACCGATCATCAGGAGTTTGCACATGGAAGTTTGGCCGGGAGACGCCTATCCGTTGGGTGCCACGTATGACGGCAACGGCACCAATTTCGCCGTGTTCAGCGAAGCAGCGGAGGCCGTATTCCTGTGCCTGTTCGACGACGACGGTGCCGAGACGAGGATCGAGCTCAAGGACGTCGACGGCTACGTATGGCACTGCTACCTTCCGCAAGTCCAGCCGGGCCAGAAGTACGGCTTCCGCGTGGACGGGCCTAACGACCCGGGCCAGGGGCAGCGCTGCAATGTGAACAAGCTGCTGCTGGACCCCTACGCGAAGGCCGTCAGCGGCCAGATCGACTGGGCCCAGCCACTGTTCGGCTACAACTTCGGGGACGAGGATTCCCGCAACGACGAGGACTCGGCGGCGCACATGATGCTCGGCGTCGTCGTCAACCCGTTCTTCGATTGGGACGGCGACCGCAAGCCGCGCACGCCCTACCACCGCTCGGTGATTTACGAAGCGCACGTGAAGGGCCTGACTCAGCTGCACCCGGAAATCCCGGAAGAACAGCGCGGCACCTACGCCGGCATCGCGCATCCGGCGGTCATCGAGCATCTGCAGAAGCTGGGCGTCACCGCCATCGAGCTGATGCCGGTCCACCAGTTCGTCAACGACAGCACGCTCCAGGAGAAGGGGCTCTCCAACTACTGGGGTTACAACACCATCGGCTTCTTCGCCCCGCAGAACACGTATTGTTCCTCCGGCGATACCGGCCAGCAGGTGCAGGAGTTCAAGGCGATGGTCCGGGAACTGCATCTGGCCGGCATCGAGGTGATCCTCGACGTCGTCTACAACCACACGGCCGAGGGCAACCACCTTGGCCCGACGCTGTCCTTCCGCGGACTCGACAACGCCGCCTACTACCGGCTGGTCGAGGACCAGCAGCAGTACTACATGGACTACACCGGCACGGGAAATTCGCTGAACGTGCGCCATCCCCATTCGCTGCAGCTGCTGATGGACTCGCTGCGCTATTGGGCGTCCGAGATGCACGTGGACGGATTCCGTTTCGACCTGGCCTCCACCTTGGCCCGCGAGTTCTACGACGTGGACCGGCTGTCGACCTTCTTCGAAATGGTGCAGCAGGATCCGATCGTTTCCCAAACCAAACTCATTGCCGAACCCTGGGACATCGGTCCTGGCGGCTACCAGGTGGGCAACTTCCCGCCGCTGTGGACCGAGTGGAACGGCCTGTACCGGGACACCGTCCGCGATTTTTGGCGGGGCGAACCCTCCACTCTGGGCGAATTTGCCTCGCGCATCACCGGCTCCTCGGACCTGTACGAGGCCACGGGGCGGCGCCCGGTTGCCTCCATCAACTTCGTCACCGCCCATGACGGGTTCACGTTGCGGGACCTGGTGTCCTACAACGAGAAACACAACGAGGCCAACGGCGAAGACAATAACGACGGCGAATCGCACAACCGCTCGTGGAACTGCGGAGTAGAGGGGCCCTCCGATGACCCGGCGGTCCTCACCCTGCGCGCCCGCCAGCAGCGGAACTTCCTGGCTACCCTGCTGCTGAGCCAGGGCGTGCCGATGATCGCGCACGGGGATGAGCTGGGACGCACCCAGCAGGGCAACAACAACGTGTACTGCCAGGACTCGGAGCTGTCCTGGGTGGACTGGAACAACATGGACCAGCCGCTGCTCGAGTTCGTCGCCACCATCAACCGGTTGCGGGCCGAGCACCCGACCTTCCGGCGGCGGTTGTTCTTCGACGGAAAGCCGGTCCGCCGGGGCCAGGGCGAGCCGTTGAGCGACGTTGTCTGGCTCACCACTGAGGGGACACCGATGGAGCCCGAGGACTGGGACGAGGCCCTCGGCCGCTGCATCGGCGTCTTCCTCAACGGCCAGGGCATCCGCGGGCGCGACGACCGCGGGCAACGGATCACCGATGAGCATTTCCTGGTGTACTTCAACGCCGCCGACGACGAGGTGCCGTTCGTGTTGCCGCCGGGGGAATATTCAGCCGCCTGGGACATCATCATCGACACGGCCGGCGGCGAACACCTGCCCGGCCCGCTGAAGGCCGGAACGAAGGTTCCGGTCGCCGCCAAGTCGACGGTAGTCCTCAAGGCCCACAGGGCGCCGGAAGAAGAGCCAGACCACTCGGTCGCCGCCTCCGTTGCGGCGATGGCCGAGGCGGATCGGACGGCCGGGTCCGGGCAGGCCCGGCCCGAGCCGCCCGGGGAACCCGGGCAGCAGGTCGCCGGGGGCGAGCAGGGGCAGGCGAAAGGATGAGGGCCCCGGCGTCGACCTACCGGCTGCAGATCAGGGAATCGTTCACGCTGTATGACGCCGCCGGGCTGCTGCCCTACCTGCACCGGCTCGGCATCGACTGGGTGTACTTGTCGCCGCTACTGACCGCGGAGCCGGGTTCCGATCACGGCTACGATGTGGTCGACTTCGGCGCGGTGGATCCTGCCCGGGGCGGGATCGACGGGCTGCGGACCCTTTCTGCCGCCGCACGCAAGGCCGGGATGGGCGTCCTGGTCGACATCGTCCCGAACCACATGGGGGTGGCCACGGCGGCCAACAACCGCTGGTGGTGGTCACTGCTGGCCGAGGGCCGCGGGTCGCGCTATGCCGAAGCGTTCGACATCGACTGGGACGCCGGCGGCGGCAAGCTCCGGCTTCCCGTGCTGGGCGACGGCGACGCGGAGCTTGAGGCGTTGGAACTGGCCGGCGGGGAGCTGCGCTACTACGACCACCGCTTCCCCCTGGCCGAGGGGACGGGCGACGACGGCGCTACTGCCCGCGAAGTCCATGAGCGCCAGCACTACCAGTTGGTGAACTGGCGGCGGGCGGATGCCGAACTTAATTACCGCCGGTTCTTCGGCGTCAACTCCCTGGCCGGCGTCCGGGTGGAGGTGCCGTGGGTCTTCGATGAATCCCACGCCGAGATCAAACGCTGGTTCGACGAAGGCCTGGTCGACGGGCTGCGCGTGGACCATCCGGACGGGCTGGCGGATCCGAAGGGCTATCTTCAGCGGTTGCAGGAGCTGACCGGCGGCGCCTACGTCCTGGTGGAGAAGATCCTGGAGCCGGGGGAGGAGCTGCCGGCCAACTGGGCCTGCGCGGGTACCACCGGGTACGACGCGCTGGCGGACGTGGACCGGCTGCTGGTCGATCCCGACGGGCGGGAACGCCTCACCGACGCGGCCCCCGTCCAGCCGTACCAGCACATGATCCACGACACCAAGCGGGGCATCGCCGACGGTATCCTGCGCTCCGAGGTGCTGCGCCTGGCCCGGCTGGTTCCGGCCGGCGCCGGCCTGGACTTCGAGACGGCGGCGGATGCGATCGCCGAACTGCTCAGCTGCTTCCCGGTGTACCGGAGCTACCTGCCGGTCGGCGCGCAGTACCTGGAGGAAGCCGGGATCGCCGCCCAGGTCCGCCGCCCGGACCTGGCCGAAGCCGTCACCATCCTGCTGCCGCTGCTGCATCCGCAGGGGGTGCTGACCGAACTCGCGGTGCGGTTCCAGCAGACCTCCGGCATGGTGATGGCCAAGGGAGTGGAAGACACCGCGTTCTACCGCTATACGCGCCTGACGTCCCTGAACGAGGTGGGGGCGGACCCGTCGATCTTCGCGGTGGAGCCGTTCGAGCTCCACACCCGGTTGATCCGCCGGCAGCAGGACCTGCCGCTCGCCATGACCACCCTGTCCACCCACGACACGAAGCGCAGCGAGGACACCCGGGCCCGCATCTCGGTGCTCGCCGAACTGGCGGACCAGTGGCCGGATTGGCTGGCGGAGCTCAACCGGCTGGCACCCTTCGGGGACCTGCCGTTCGCGGACCTGCTCTGGCAGGCAGCGCTGGGGGCCTGGCCGTTCAGCCGGGAACGTGCCCATGCGTACGCGGAGAAGGCCGCCCGGGAAGCGGGCAACAGCACCTCGTGGATTGACCCGGACCCCGACTTCGAAAAACAACTCCATGCCGCCGTGGACGCGGCCTTCGACGACCCGGAGGTGAACCGGCTGCTGGTCGGGCTGGCGGAGAAGACCAAGCCGTTCGGCTGGAGCAACTCGCTCTCGGCCAAGCTCATCCAGCTGACCATGCCCGGAGTGCCCGATGTCTACCAGGGAACCGAGTTCTGGGACCATTCGCTCGTGGACCCGGACAACCGCCGGCCGGTGGACTTCAACGCCCGGCTCCAGGCGCTGGACAACCTGGACCGGGACGGGACGCCGCCGGTGGACGAAGGCGCGGCGGCCAAGATGCTGGTGGTCGCCCGGGCCCTCCGGTTGCGCCGCGACCGGCCGGAGCTGTTCACCGGCTACGAGGCGGTTCCGGTACAAGGCCCCGCCGCCGACCACGCGTTCGGCTTCGACCGCGGCGGCGCCATCGCGCTGGCCACCAGGCTGCCGGTGCGGCTGCAGCGCGACGGCGGGTGGCGGGACACCGCCGTCGTCCTTCCCGCCGGAGAATACCGCGATGTGCTGAGCGGGCGGAGCCACGCCTGCGACGGCGTCCTGCCGGTGGCCGGGATGCTGGCGGAATTGCCGGTGGCGCTGCTGGTGCGCGAACAGGAGGAGTCGTCATGAGCCGGGACTTCGCGGTGTGGGCACCCCGTGCCGGCAGGCTGGAACTGCAGGCCGGCGCCGCACGGCTGCCGATGCAGGGGCCGGACGACGCCGGCTGGTGGCGTCTGGCCGACCCCGCCGCCGTACCCGAGGGGGACACCGACTACGGCTATCTGCTGGACGGCGGGGACTCGGTGCTGCCGGATCCCCGGTCGCGCCGCCAGCCGGACGGGGTCCACGGCATGTCCCGGACCTTCGACGCCGGGGCCCACCCCTGGCAGGACCAGGACTGGGTTTCACCCGGGCTCGGCGGGGTGATCTACGAACTGCACATCGGCACGTTTACATCCGAGGGCACCTTGGATTCCGCCGCGGCCAAGCTCGACTACCTGGCCGGGCTCGGGGTGCATTATGTGGAACTGCTGCCGGTCAACGCGTTCAACGGCACGCACAACTGGGGCTACGACGGCGTGCTCTGGTACGCCGTGCAGGAAAGCTACGGCGGGCCGGCCGCCTACCAGCGGTTCGTGGACGCCGCACACGCCAACGGCATCGGTGTCATCCAGGACGTGGTGTACAACCACCTGGGTCCCAGCGGAAACTACCTGCCGCGGTTCGGGCCGTATTTGAGCAGCGGCAGCGCCAACACCTGGGGCGACTCCGTGAACCTGGACGGACCCGGTTCGGACGAGGTCCGCCGCTTCATCACCGACAACGTGCTGATGTGGTTCCGCGACTACCATGTGGACGGCCTGCGCCTGGATGCGGTGCATGCGCTGCGGGACGAACGCGCCGTGCACATCCTCGAGGAGATCGCGAAGGCGACGGACGAATGCGCCGCCGAGCTGGATAAGCCGCTGTTCCTGATCGCCGAATCCGACCTCAACAATCCGCGGCTGATCGAGTCCCGGGAGGTAAACGGCTACGGCCTGGCCGGCCAGTGGAGCGACGACTTCCACCACGCCGTGCACGTGAACCTCACCGGCGAAACCAGCGGCTACTACGCCGACTTTGCCGGCCTGGGAGCGCTGGAAAAGGTGCTGCGGGACGGTTTCTTCCACGACGGCAGCTACTCCTCGTTCCGGGAACGGCACCACGGCCGGCCCATCAACAAGGACCGGGTGACGGCCCGGCAACTGGTGGTCTGCACCCAGAACCACGACCAGATCGGCAACCGCGCCGCCGGAGACCGGCTCACCGGCACCCTCGGCTACGGGCAGCTGGCGCTGGCCGCCGTGCTGAACCTGATGTCTCCGTTTACGCCGATGGTCTTCATGGGCGAGGAGTTCGCGGCGTCCACGCCGTGGCAATTCTTCACCTCCCATCCCGAACCGGAGCTCGGCGAGGCGACCTCTGCCGGCAGGCTCAAAGAGTTCGAGCGGATGGGCTGGGACCCGGAGGCAGTGCCCGATCCGCAGGACCCGGCGACGTTCCGCAACTCCAAGCTGGACTGGGCCGAGCCGCAAACGGGTGACCATGCCCGGCTCCTCGAGCTCTACACCCGGCTGATCGCCCTCCGAAAGCAGCATCCTGAGCTGACGGAACCGGACTTCGCGTCCGCGTCGGTAGAGTCAGACGCGGAGGAAGGCTGGCTGATCCTGCGTCGGGGCTCCTTCGCGATCTGCTGCAACTTCTCCGCCGAGCCACGGCGGCTCCCAGCCGGGACGGGCACCCTGGTCCTGGCGACCGACGACGGCGCCAAGCTCGCCGCCGGGGGCAACGCCGGCACAGCCTGGACTGCGTCCGGGGACGCCGTTGCATCCGGTCGGCTGGTGCTGCCGGCACACTCGGCCGCCATAGTCCGCAGCGGCCCCGCCCGCTGAACCGGGAGGATGGCATGATCCGAGCCTGGTCTCCGGAGGACATCCGCGCCGCCGAACGGCCGCTGCTGGACGCCGGGCAAGGACCGCTGCTGATGGCCCGCGCCGCGGCCGGGCTGGCGGCCGCCGTCATCCGGGAACTCAAGCGCGCCCGGGGCGGGGTCTATGGTGCCCGGCTGGTGGTGCTGGCCGGCAGCGGCAACAACGGCGGCGACGCCCTCTTCGCCGCGGCTTCGGTGGCCCGCCGCGGCGCCATGGCGACGGCGGTGCTCACCTCGGAGCGGGTGCACGCGGGGGCGTTGGCCGCCTTCGAGCGGGCAGGAGGATCGGTGCTGCGGCTGGCGGCGGAAGGAGCCGGCGGGGACCCGGTCCGCCAGGTACCGGAGGGTTCCGAGGCTCCGGAGCTTCGCGAGGCGGCGGCAATCCGCGAGGCAGTCGAGACCTGTTCCGCCGCAGACGTGCTGGTCGATGGGATTCTGGGCAGCGGCGCGTCCGGGGCGCTGCGGGGACCTGCCCGGGAGCTGGTCCGGGCGGTCCTCGAAGCCGGGCAGGGCCACCGTCGCCGCCCGCACGTCGTGGCGTGCGACCTGCCCAGTGGCGTCAACGCCGAGACCGGCGAGGTGCACCAACCCGTGCTCCCGGCGGACCTCACTGTCACCTTCGGCGGCGCCAAGACCGGCCTGCTGCTGGATCCCGCCGCGGCGCTCGCCGGTCGGGTCGAAACGGTGGATATCGGCATCGGGCAGCTGCTTCCGGCGCCGCGGCTGCGGCGGCTCCAGGCGCGGGATCTGGCCCGGTTGTGGCCCGTGCCGCGCCGAACCGACCATAAGTACACCCGCGGGGTGCTCGGCGTCGCCGCCGGATCTGCGTCCTATCCCGGGGCTGCGCTGCTCGCGACCCGGGCGGCGGCCGCCACCGGTGTGGGCATGATCCGCTATCTCGGCCCGACCGAGGTTTGCCGCCAGATCAACGCGCTGACCCCCGAAGCAGTCTGCTCGCAGGATGCCGTCGCCGACTCCCATGTCCAGGCGTGGCTGGTGGGTCCTGGAACCGACGGCGACGCGGACCAGCGCCGGCGCGCCGGGGATGCCCTGGCTTCCGGGCTGCCGGTGATTGCCGATGCCGGTGCCTTCGACGTGCTGCCCGCGGAGCCGGGACCCCGGGTGGTCCTGACGCCGCACGCCGGCGAACTGGTGCGCATCCTCAAAGCCCAGGGCGTGGAGACCGACCGGGAGCATATCGAAGCGGCACCCGCAGAGTTCGCCGCCCTGGCCGCCGGGCTCACAGGGGCCACCGTGCTGCTCAAGGGGTCCGTGACGGTGATCGCCGCACCGGACGGCGCCCTGTTCAGCCAGGACGACGGGCCGGCATGGCTGGCCACGGCAGGGTCGGGCGACACGCTGGCCGGGATCCTCGGCGCGCTCGCCGCGACCATCCGGACCGAAGACCTGGACGCGGCCGGGTTCGCCGCGGCCGAGCACGGTGCGGTGGTGGCTGCCATGGCAGCCTGCCTGCACGGGCTCGCCGCGACGGAGGCATCGGGGCAGGGCAGTGCAGGGCGGGACAGCGGGGCGCCGCTGCAGCCGCGGGGGACGGAGAGCCGTGGCGGACGCGCCGGAAGGCGGGCCTCGCCGTCGTCGTCACCGGGGGCACCCTTGGCCGCCTCAGATGTCAGCGCCGTCCTGCCCGCGGTTGTGGGCAGGATCATCGCCGGTCGGAACCGGTAGCCGCACGATGGCATGATGAAGGGATGGCGTATGAGGCTGACGAGAACCGGTACCAGAACATCCCCTACCGCCGGGTGGGCCGCAGCGGACTGAAGCTGCCTGCCGTCTCGCTGGGCCTCTGGCACAACTTCGGCGACGACAAGCCGTTCGAAGTGCAGGGCGCCATCCTGCGCCGGGCCTTCGACCTCGGGGTGACGCACTTCGATGTGGCCAACAACTACGGCCCGCCGGAGGGCAGCGCCGAAACCAATTTCGGCCGGCACATGCGCAGGGATTTCCTGCCCTACCGTGACGAACTGGTGATCTCCACCAAGGCCGGCTACCTGATGTGGCCTGGCCCGTACGGCGAGTGGGGTTCGCGCAAATACCTCCTCTCCAGCCTGGACGCCTCGCTGAAGCGGATGGGCCTGGACTACGTGGACATCTTCTATAGCCACCGGCCCGATCCGAACACCCCCCTTGAAGAGACGATGGGGGCGCTCGACCAAGCCGTCCGCTCCGGCAAGGCCATGTACGCGGGCATCTCTTCCTACACGGCCGAGCAGACCCGGGAAGCCGCACGGATCATGCGCGCGCTGGGGACCCCGCTGCTGATCCACCAGCCGTCGTACTCCATGCTCAACCGCTGGGTGGAAGGCGGCAGCCCGAATCTGCTGGAAGTCCTGGCGGACGAAGGCATGGGTTGCATCGCGTTCTCGCCGCTGGCCCAAGGCTTGCTCACGGACCGCTACCTGAACGGTGTCCCCAAAGACTCCCGCGCCGCGCAGGACAAGTCGCTGTTCCCGCAGATGCTCTCCGACGAGAATCTGGACCGCGTCCGCGGCCTGAACCAACTGGCGGCCGACCGCGGCCAGTCATTGGCGCAGCTGGCCATCGCCTGGGTGCTTCGCCGGCAAGCCAAGGGCGCTCCCGTCGCCTCGGCCTTGATCGGGGCCTCGAGCGTGCAGCAGCTGGAGGACAGCCTCGCCGCCGTGGCCAAACTGGACTTCACGACCGAGGAAGCCGACGCGATCAACCGGTTCGCGGTGGACTCCGACATCAACATCTGGAAGCCGAAGGGCTAGGGGGGGTGGCTGGTCGGCCGCGATGAGTAAACGGTCCGGCCGGCCGAGGATCCAGCGCGGAAAAACCGCGTGACGGGGTACCCGGAGATACCTGTTTCCACTACGCTGTAGAAGTGCCAACCGCACCCTGGGGCACGGTGCGGGGCACCGGAGGCAGGATCCTCCCGAGGGATGGCAACCTCAAGTAACTTCTGTTGGGCCGGAGGCAGTCCCGTCTTTTTTCCGGCACCAGTGAGCGGCAGCGGCGATAGGAAGCCGGGGGGCCCGCCAGGCCGCTCATCGATGACAGGCGGACGCGCCTTCCGCGTTCCTGGCCTCCCGGAAAAGCACGGAAGCACTCTCAGTAATGAAAACTTCAGCAAGACTGCGCGTGTGGTTGATGGTGACCGGCGTACTCCTGGGACTTCTCGCGTCAATCGGCGTAGCGGCACCGGCAGGTGCCGGCAGCGTGGCGGTGCCTGCTTCGCATTCCCACGAAGACAAAGGCGACCACGGCGACGGCGACGCTACTCTGACGCTGCGCATTTATGATGACGGCGATTACCGGGTAAGGGGCGAGGACTACGAGGCGAAACGCGTCCATGTCTGGATCATCAACGTTTCCAAGCATAAGGTCGTGGATCATTTCTACGTCCGAACCCATGACGGCGACTTCAGGATTTACGGCGACGACCTGAAGTGCGGCAAGACCTACAAAGCTGTGAGCTACAGCAAGGCTGATGGCTGGGTGTCGAGCGACCGCGTCAAGTTCCGGTGCGACGACAACGACAACGGTCACCACTAGGAGATAACCCCTAAAGGTAGAGGTATCCCGCAGGGGTTACCCCAACGGTGGGGAGGACGGGATCTCCCGTCCTCCCCACCGTCCTGAGCCACCGCATCACTTGAACGGCAACGAGGAGCCGCCCGCCCCAAAACGGCGCTGGCGGCTCCTCGCTGACGTGCTCCGGATACCTGGTTCTAGGCGAACCAGGTATCCGGCGGACCCATGTAGAGCAGCAAGCCGAAGACGGCGGCAACGGCGACTACGACGACCGCGATGGCCGCCACCGGGCGGGCGAGCACGGCCGCCTGCAGCTTCTCGAGGAAACCGTGCGGCGCTTCACCGCCGGCGCCCAGCCGCCATACATCGCCGAGCAGGCCGTGGCGGTCCATCGACTTCTCCACGGGAATCGTCGCGTACGGGATGGCGGCCGAGACTACGGCCAGGATGCCGCGGCCTGCAGACCACCGTTGGTTCACCCACGTGAAGCAGGTGCTGACGACGTAGCAGAGGAAGACAAAGCCGTGCAGGCCGCCCGCGATACTGACCGCCAGGCGTGCTTCCGGCACCAGCGCCCGCAGGAGCAAGGCCAGCAACAGCAGCGTCCACGTCACGGCTTCGGCGAAAGCGACGGTGCGGAACAGGGTGCGCGGAGACATGAAGGTCCTAGGAGACTAGTTGGCGTCGGCAAGGGTGCCAGGGGTGTTCCCGGGGAGGGGCACCCTCCACTAATTTAGCCGAGGATTCGACCGTACCCGAAATAAAGTGCACACAAGGCAACTTTGCATGGTGTGCAACTTGGGTTCTACACTGGCGGGATGAGCGCAGAAACATCGGTGCCGCTGGAAGGGCTCCGTGAACGAAACAAGGCGGCAACGCGCGGCGCCATCACCGCGGCCGCGTTGCGGCTGACCAGGGAGCAGGGGCCGGGCGGCTTCACGGTAGACCAGGTGGCGGCAGAGGCGGGCGTGTCGCGCCGGACCTTCTTCAACTACTTTCCCTCCGTCGAGGCGGCGGTGACGCGGCCCGTGGAAGAATTCCTGGCCGAGTCCTTCAAGCGGCTCGATGAGCGGCCGGACGACGAACCGATTATGGACGCGGTCCTCGCCACCTTCGGCGGGGAGATCAGCCAGGGCCGGCTTGCGCTGCTGTGTGAGATCTACCAGATGGGTGTCGACGACGCCCAGCTGGAGCGCGTGCAACTGCAAGCCTGGAGCAAGGCCAGGCAGTCGCTAGAGGACGGGCTGCGCCCCCGGCTGCCGGACAACGCCGGCGAACTCATGGTCACGGCGCTTGCCGGTTCGCTGATCGCCTGCGCTCAGGCGGCCATGCGGATGGCCGCCACCCAAACCCCCGCAGGCGAGGCACCCGAACCGTCGGCCTTCCGCCAGCAGTTGCTCGAGAGCCTTGACATGCTGCGCACCGGCTTCAACCCCCATCCCAAGGACTGACCCCATGGCCTCGCTGCTCTACAGACTCGGTAAGCTCGCCGCGCGGAAACGCTGGTGGTTCGTCTCCGCGTGGCTCGTGGTCATGGTCGCCGTCGGCGGATCCGTCGCTGCCTTCTTGGGCACCCTCTCCAACAGCTTCACCATTCCCGGCACTCCCGCCCAAGCGGTGGCGGACGAACTGCGGGAGAAAATGCCGGCCGCCGCGGGCGGCCTCGGCACCATCGTGTTCACGACGGCGGACGGCCGGGCGTTCACCGCGGGGCAGGAGGACGCCATTGCGGCCATTTCCGCGGACCTGACGAAGCTGGACGCGGTCAAGAACGTCACCAACCCGGTGGAACTGCAGGCCGCCCTGGACAATGCGCCACAGACCATCGCCGCCGGCGAAGAAAAGCTGGAAGCCGCCGCGCAACGGCTCGAGGACGCCCAGGCGGAGCTGGATGCGGGCAAGGCGCAGCTGGAGCCGGGCCTGCAGGAGTTGAAGGCGGCCGAGGAGCAGATCGGGCAACTGGAGGCATCCGGCCAGGCGGCGATGGCCGAGCAGGCACGTGCCCGGCTGGAGCCGCAGCGCGCGCAGCTGGAAACGGCACAGGCCCGGTTGGCGGAAGCCGAACAGCGGCTGGCAGACGGCCGGGCGGAGTACGAGCCAGGCGTCGCCGACCTGGAGGCTGGGAAGCTGCGGCAGCAGTCCTCGGAGGGGCTGCGGTTCGTCTCCGGGGACGGTTCGGCCGCCTTCGTCCAGGTCCAGTTCGAGCAGGGCATGATGGAGGTTTCCAAGGAGGACCGCGAGCAGGTCCAGCAGGTCACCGACGCCGGCCTGGTGCCGGGCCTGCGGGCGGAGTACAGCAAGGACATCGTCGAAGACATCTCCAGCCTGTTCGGAGCAGCCGAGGTCATCGGCATCGCCGTGGCCGCCGCCGTGCTGGTGCTGATGCTTGGCACGCTCCTCGCGGCCGGGCTCCCGCTGCTGATGGCGCTCGTCGGCGTCGGGGTCGGCGTGGGCGGCACCATGGCGCTCAGCGGTGTCATCGAGATGAGCTCCGTCTCGCCGGTGCTGGCGCTGATGCTGGGCCTGGCCGTGGGCATCGACTACTCCCTGTTCATCGTCAACCGCCACCGCACCCAGCTGCTCTCCGGCGTGCCGCTGATCGAATCGATCGGCCGCGCCACCGGCACCGCCGGCAACGCAGTGCTCTTCGCCGGCCTCACCGTGATCATCGCCCTGGCCGCGCTGGCAGTGCCGGGGATCCCGTTCCTGACGGTGCTGGGACTGGCCGGAGCCGCCACGGTGGCGGTCGCCGTCGTCGTCGCCTTGACCCTGACCCCGGCGATGCTGGCCATCATGGGCAGGCGCATTCTCTCCAAACGGGCGTGGGCCAGGGCCTGCCTGCCCGGCCCGGTCGCCGCCGACGCGGAGACCTCGGCGCGGGAAGCAGACTTCCACAACGACCCCAAGCGGAGCTGGGGGAAGACGGTCACGAAACACCCGTGGCTCGCGCTGGTCGCGGGCGTGGCGGTGCTGGGCGTGCTGGCGGTGCCGGCCGCCGACCTGCGGCTGGGCCTGCCGGACGGCAGCGCCGAGCCTGCGGACTCGACGGCCTACCAGTCCTACCGACAGCTGGGCGAGAGCTTCGGCGAGGGAATCAACGGACCGCTGATCGTGGTGGCCGACCTCCCGGCGGGCCTGGAAGGCACGGAGACGGACGAGACGCTGCTGCGGCTCTCCCAGGAGCTGCGCGCGATGGACCACGTCGCCGCAGCCGTTCCGACCGGCACCAGCGGGGACGGACGCACCGCCGTCCTGCAGGTCATTCCCGCAGAAGGCCCGGCAGCCGAAAGCACCGAGGAGCTGGTCCACACCCTCCGGGCGCAGGCGGGCACACTCGAGCAGAGCACCGGCGTCGGAATCTCGGTGACCGGGCAGCCGCCGATGCAGATCGACGTCTCCGACAAGCTGGCGGACGCCATGCCGGTCTACCTGGCCATCGTGATCGGGCTCTCGCTGATCCTACTGCTGCTGGTCTTCCGCTCCGTCCTGGTGCCGCTGCTGGCCACCGCCGGTTTCCTGCTGTCACTCGGTGCCAGCTTCGGCGCCGTGGTGGCGATCTACCAGTGGGGCTGGCTGGGCGGCATCTTCGACGTCCACGACCCCGGACCGATCCTGAGCTTCCTGCCGCTGATCATGATCGGCGTCCTGTTCGGCCTGGCGATGGACTACCAGATGTTCCTGGTCTCCGGCATGCGCGAATCCTACGCGCACGGCGAGGACGCCAGGGCTGCCGTGGTCAGCGGCTTCAACCACGGCGCCAAAGTGGTCACGGCCGCGGCGATCATCATGGTCTCCGTGTTCGCCGGGTTCATCTTCTCCCACCTGACCATGGTCCGGCCGATCGGCTTCGCGCTGGCCCTGGGTGTGCTGCTGGACGCGTTCGTGGTGCGGATGACGCTGATCCCGGCGGCGATGCACCTGTTCGGCAAGGCCGCCTGGTGGATGCCGACGTGGCTGGACAGGATCCTCCCGGACGTGGATGTGGAAGGCGCCAAGCTGGCGCAGCACACCCGCCGGCCCAAGCAGGCCGAGGCGCAGCCCGCCGGAGTGCGCTAAGCCCCGGGCGCGCCTGGTCCTTGCCGGAGGGCGGCAGCGACGGTCAGCGCCGGGCAGCGACTGGGCCGGTCAGCGACGGTGCCGGCCTCCGGCGAGCCGGAACGATTCGTCGAGCAATTCTGCGAGATGGCCGGGCTCGACTTTCTCCAGGCGCATCAGCAGCAGCAGCGGCGAACGCTCGTGGTGCGGGGTCCAGAAGAAAACGTCCGGGGCAGTTGCGGCCAAGGCTTCCCGCTCATCGGACTTGACGGTCAGTACGCCCGGCTCCCAGATCCGGGCCATCAGCGACTTGGCGAACCAGGCGGGCTGGCCCCAGCTTGGCCGCTCGGTAACACCGGGCAGGTCCAGGCAGAGGCGGCGCACGTCGTCCTCGGTGGGCATGCTTCAAACCCCTTTCAGCTCCAGCGGTATCCGTGGGCCTGTTCGTAGGCCTCGAGCAGGCGGTGGGCCACGTGGCCGGACGTTATCAGCGGGTGGATCATGAAGGCCCGGAGGGCCGCCGCGCGGTCACCCTGCCCGCCCCGGATGACCTCCTGCTCCACGGCCTTGATCTGTGTCATCAGTCCGGCCTGATGCAGGGTCAGCGGCTTCACCGGCAGGGGGCGGGCGCCGTCCGCATCGACCACCGAGGGCACCTCGACCACGGCGTCGTCCGGCAGCTGCGGGATGGTGCCGGCGTTGCGGACGTTGAGGATCAGCTCGGTGCGCTCGCCGGAGAGCAGGGCGCGCATCACGTCCAGGGCCACGTGTTCGTAGCCGCCGGCCGCCGCATCCTGTTCATCGCGCGAGACGCCGATCTCACGGGCTTCGGACAAATAGTTCTCCTCGCGGCGCCGCAGTGCGTCCTCCCAGTCCGCGTACGGGGTCCCGGAAGCCTGCAGGCGCGCGTACAGCTCCTGCTGCAATTCGTGGATGGACTCGCCGCGGGTCTGGGCGGCGCCGGCCAACGCCAGGGTGGCCTCCCGGCGGAAGTAGTAATAAAACAGGTAGGCATTCGGAATGGCGCCGAGCACCTGCAGCTCCCGCGTGCCGAAAATCCGGCCCTCTTCGAACGACTGGAGCAGCCCCGGGTCGTCGAGCAAGCCGGGAAGCCGGTCCCGGCACTGGTGCTCCAGTCCGCGCAGCCAACCCAGATGGTTGAGGCCCACATAGTCCACGCCGGCCAACGAGCCGCGGTCCAACGTGGCACCCGCGGCCTTCGCCGCACGCCGGACCAGCCCCATGGGCGTGTCGCAAATCCCGACCACCCGATGGTCCAGCAGCGGCAGCATGGCTTCGGTGACCAGCCCGGCGGGATTGGTGAAGTTGATCAGCCACGCGCCGGGGCTGAGCTCGCGCATCCGCCGGGCGATGTGCCGTGCGGCGGGGACGGCGCGCAGGCCGGAGGCTATCCCGGCAGCGCCGGTGGTCTCCTGGCCCAGCAGGTTCAGCCGGGTTGCCACGCGTTCGTCCAGCGTCCTGCCCAGCGTGCCGCCGGGACGGATGGCCGAGAAGACGACGTCGGCGCCGGCCAGCGCACCATCCAGGTCACGGGCGGACTCGATCTTCGGCGGGCGGCCGCCCCCGGGCAGGGGCGCATCTTCCAGCACCCGGACGATCGCCTGCTGCCGGCCTGGGTCTACATCGTGGAGCACCAGCCGGTCCACCAGGCCGGCCGCGGATCCGTTGGCGAGCGCGCGGTAGACCAGCGGCACCCGAAACCCGCCGCCGCCCAATATGGCAAGTGTTGCCACTGCTTCCCCCGAACGATTGACTTTGGATAACGATCGGCCGCCCGGAGCCCGGGACGCGGCCCTTGCTTGTATTGTGCCAGCAAGGGCCAACCACAGGCCCTGGCGGCTGAACCGGCGGCCCCGGCCCGAGAATCGTGGCCGGTGCGTTCGATCCGGTGCATTTCGCTCCGTGGCGAAGGCCTTCAGCCCGAAGCATGCTTCGGATGGGAGAATGGATCCGTGAGCTCTACAACGTCACCTCTGCCCTATGACCGCCAAGCCGTGATCAACCTGGCCGCCATCCGCGCCAACGTGCGGCACCTGCGCGAGGTCGCGGCGCCGGCCCGCGTGATGGCCGTGGTCAAGGCGGACGCCTACGGCCACGGAGCGGTCCCGGTGGCCCGGGCCGCCCTGGAAGCCGGTGCATCCTGGCTGGGCGTCGCCCACTTCACGGAGGGACTGGCCCTGCGTGAAGCGGGCATCGATGCGCCCATCCTGGCCTGGCTGCACACCCCGGACACGGACTTCGCCGCGGGCATCGAGGCGGGGATCGACGTCGGCGTTTCCGGCTGGGAGTTGGAGCCGGTGGTCAAGGCCGCCCGGCAGCTCGAACGGCCGGCACGCGTGCACCTGAAGATCGATACCGGTTTGGGCCGCAACGGCTGCCCGCCGGCGCTTTGGGAGGACCTGGTCAACCGGGCCGTGGAGTACCAGGAGCAGGGGCTGTTGCGGGTGGCCGGCGTCTTCTCCCACCTGGCGGTCGCCGACGAACCGCACCGGCCGGAGACCGACGAGCAGGTGGACCGCTTCCGCGAGGCCGTAGCGGTGGCCGAGAACGCCGGGCTTGACCTGGAGGTCCGCCATCTGGCCAACACACCCGGTACGCTCAGCCGCCCGGACGCGCACTTCGACATGGTCCGCGTGGGCCTGGGCATCTACGGGCTCTCGCCCTTCGAAGGGCAGACCCCGGAGGAACTCGGGCTGGTTCCGGCCATGACGTTGCGCGCGCGGGTGGCCAACTGCAAACAGGTGCCCAGCGGCCAGGGCGTCTCCTACGGGCTGAACTATCTGACCTCCGGGCCGACCACCCTGGTGCTGGTGCCGCTGGGCTACGCGGACGGCATCCCGCGCAGCGCCGCCAACGTCCAGGTGTCCATCGGCGGCCGCCGCTATGACGTGGTGGGCCGGGTGGCCATGGACCAGTTCGTGGTGGACCTGAGGACCAACGACGCCGAAGACCTCGTGGGCGAGGAAGTGATCCTTTTCGGCCCGGGCCGGGACGTCCCGGACGCCCAGGACTGGGCGGCGGGAGCCGGCACCATCAACTACGAGATTGTCACCCGCGTCAGTCAGCGCGTCCCGCGCTACTACACCGGAACCGCCGACGCCCCGGACAGCGGCGAGGAGGACGCCCCGGCATCCGAGGCATCCGCACTCACGCCGTCCGCGGCCGAGCAGGCAGCGGCGGCGGCCCAGGTCCGGGCAGCGCTGGCGGCGATCGACGACCGGAACACCGACAGCGCCGGGGATCCCGGCGCCGTGCTGGCATGAAGGACGACGCCGACCGGACAGGGGGAGCACCTTCCATGACGCAGCAGCAACCGGCCTCTCCGGTGTGGGAGCGCGAGTTTCAAGTGGGCTCGGCCGAGGAAACGCAGGCGCTGGCCGCCCGGCTGGGCAGGATCCTGCGCGCCGGCGACCTGGTGGTGCTCAGCGGCGGGTTGGGGGCGGGAAAAACCACGTTCACCCAAGGGCTGGGAGAAGGACTCGGTGTCCGACCCGGCATCATTTCCCCCACCTTCGTGCTGGTCCGCAGCCACCCCAGCATGAACGGCGGGCCGGACCTGGTCCACGTGGATGCCTACCGGCTGGAGTCCGACGGCGAGATCGACGACATCGACCTGGAGAACACCATGGATCAGGCCGTGACCGTGGTGGAGTGGGGCCGCGGCCGGGTGGAGCACCTCTCCGACAGTTGGCTGGACATCTCGCTGGTCCGGGCCACCGGGGCAGACCTGGCGAACCGGCCCGCCGGGGGCGGCGCGCCGGGCGGGCCGCACGGTGCGGCGCCGGGCGACACAGCCGGGCCGGGCACCGCGGAGGGTGCCGCGGGAGCGCAGCGGAGTGCCGGCGTCGTGCTGGATTTTGAAGAGCCCGACGACGGCGAGCCGCGGCTGATCCGCATGGCCGCCTACGGGCCGCGCTGGGCCGCCTTCATGTTTGCCTGAGCCGCAGGGGAAGTCCTCCCCGTCGCGCCGGTCGCGGAAGCGCTGTCCGGCTTGGCGCGCAGCCGGGTGCGCCGCGGCGGGCCAATTTTGCGGGGCGCGGGCGGTGCGGGAGCCCGCGGTCTTCACTGCCTCCCGGCGCAGGTCCATAATCGATGGCGTCATCAGACCACGAGGAGGCCCGCCATGGAGACCAAGCTGAACCCGTACCTGGGATTCCGCGACCAGGCCAAGGAAGCCATGACGTTCTACCAGTCGGTGTTCGGCGGGGAACTGACGCTGAACACCTTCGGCGACTTCCAGGCCAGCGACGACCCGGCGGAGATCGACAAGATCATGCACTCGCAACTGTCCACCGAGCGCGGGCTGGTACTCATGGCCGCGGACACCCCCGCCACCATGGAGTACACCCCCGGGTCCAGCCACTCCCTCTCGCTCAGCGGCGACAACGAGGCCGAACTGCGCGGCTACTGGGACAAGCTGATCGACGGCGCCGACGTCACCGAGCCGCTGCAAAAAGCGCCCTGGGGCGACACCTTCGGCATGTGCACGGACAAGTTCGGTATCCACTGGTTGGTCAACATCGCCGGCACACCGCCGGCGTGACCGGCCGGGCTGCGGCGCCACACCCAGCCCGCCGCGGCCGCGGATGGGCCTGGCCGCGGCCCGACCCGTCCCCGGTGCGCGCCCGCAAGGCACCCCGCGTACCTCAAGTAAAATTGATCCGTGCTGATCCTCTCCATTGATACCTCCGCCATCGCCAGCGCCGCATTGCTGGCCGGACAAGGAGAGACCCTTGCCGCCTTCGCCACCGAGGACACGCGCACCCACGCCGAGGTGCTGGCCCTCGGGATCAGCAAGATCATGACGACGGCGGACGTCACCGGCGCCGACATCGACGCCTTGGTGGTGGGCGTGGGCCCGGGACCGTTCACCGGCCTGCGCTCCGGCATCGCCACCGCACGGGCGCTGGCCTTCGCCTGGGGCAAGCCGCTGCACGGGGCGATGAGCCTGGATGCCATCGCCGTGGACGCCGCACCGGACGCGTGGCGCGCAGGCGTGGACGAATTCGTGGTGGCCACCGACGCCCGGCGCAAGGAAGTGTACTGGGCGCGCTACCGCAGTACCGGCGGCACGCACGACCTGCTCGACGGCCCGCATGTCGGCGCGCCCTCGGACGTTCCCCGCCTGCCGGCCTACGGCATGGGCGCCGGGCTGTACCCGGAGCAACTGCTGGCCGTCACCGAGTACAGCGGCACCCAGCCCACCGCCGAAGCGCTGGGCCGCACCGCCGTCGCCCGGCTGGACAAGGGACTTTCCCTGCCGGACACCACGCCGCTGTACCTGCGCGAGTCCGACGCCATGGTTCCCGGACCGCGGAAGCGCGCGCTGTGACCGCCCGCACGCCACGGCCGGCGGGCGGCATCCGGCCGATGACCGAGGCCGACGTGCCGGTTGTGGATGCGCTGGAACGGAAGCTGTTCCCGGACGATGCGTGGCCGACGGAAATGTTCTACGAGGAACTGGCGCAGGACACCCGCAGCTACTACGTGGCCGAGGACGCGCTCGGCGACGTGATCGGCTATGCCGGGCTGATGTGCGTGCGGCCCATCGCCGACGTGCAGACCATTGCGGTGGTCCCCGAGCGCGAGGGGCAAGGCATAGGCACCACGCTGCTGACCCTGCTGATCGACCAGGCACGGCGACAGCGGGCCGACGACGTCCTGCTCGAAGTCCGCGCGGACAACCCCCGGGCACAGCGGCTCTACCGCTGGTTCGGCTTCGAGCAAATCCATGTGCGGCCGCGCTACTACCGGGGCGGCGTTGACGCCCTGATCATGCGGCTGCGCCTCAAGGACTGGGCAGGTGCTCCCGGCACCGGCCGG
Source organism: Arthrobacter sp. Y3221048 (assembly GCF_059092685.1). NCBI lineage: Bacteria > Bacillati > Actinomycetota > Actinomycetes > Micrococcales > Micrococcaceae > Arthrobacter > Arthrobacter sp. Y3221048. The sequence continues at coordinate 631,803 of NZ_JBNHHX010000002.1, forward strand.
ACAGACGAGGAACCCGAGACGACGGAGGACACCCGATGAACCGCACCGAACCGCTGGTGGTGGGCATCGAGTCCTCCTGCGACGAGACCGGCGTGGGCATCGTCCGCGGGGATACGCTCCTGGCCAACACCGTGTCCTCCTCGATGGAGGAACACGTGCGCTTCGGCGGAGTGATCCCCGAAATCGCCTCGCGCGCCCACCTCGATGCCTTCATCCCGACGCTGGAACAGGCGCTGGACACGGCCGGCGTCACCCTCGGGGAGGTTGACGCGCTCGCCGTGACCTCCGGCCCCGGGCTGGCCGGCGCCCTGATGGTCGGCGTGTGCGCGGCCAAGGCCCTGGCGCTGGCCACCGGCAAGCCGCTGTACGCCATCAACCACCTGGTCGCCCATGTGGGCGTCGGCGTGCTGGACGGGGGAGCGCTGCCGGAGAACCTGGGCGCGCTGCTGGTCTCCGGCGGACACACGGAAATCCTGCGCGTGCGCTCCCTGACCGACGACGTGGAACTGCTCGGCGCCACCATCGACGACGCGGCGGGCGAAGCCTACGACAAGGTGGCCCGCATCCTGGGCCTGGGCTACCCCGGCGGCCCGGCGATCGACAAACTGGCGCGGGAGGGCGACCCGAAGCGCATCCGGTTCCCCCGCGGACTGAGCCAGCCCAAATACATGGGCTCGGCCGAGGCCCCCGGCCCGCACCGCTACGACTGGTCCTTCTCCGGGCTGAAGACGGCCGTGGCCCGGTGCGTGGAGCAGTTCGAAGCCGCGGGGGAGCCCCTGCCGGTGGCCGACATCGCCGCGTCCTTCCAGGAAGCGGTGGCGGACGTCATCACCGCCAAGGCGATGCTGGCCTGCACCGAAAACGGCATCACCAACCTGCTGCTCGGCGGCGGCGTTGCGGCGAACTCGCGGCTGCGGGCGCTGACCGAGGAACGCTGCGCGCAGCACGGCATCTCCCTGCGGGTGCCGCCGGTGTCCCTGTGCACGGACAACGGGGCGATGGTCGCGGCGCTCGGCGCCCAGGTGGTGATGGCTGGCGGCAGGCCCTCCGGCCTCGAATTCGCCCCGGATTCGTCGATGCCGGTCACCAGCGTGCACCTCTAGGACGATCCCGCCCGCGCCCGCGGGCCCGGCCGGAACCGTCTATCACAATCCGCGGCTGCGACCTAGGCTGAAACCATGGCGGGGCACGCCGGCTCCTTCCTCGGGAACTTTTCCATCCGGTCGGACGGCGGAAACGACGGAGGTACACGACATGGGATCTTTAGCTGGACGACTGAAACTGCCGGCGGCGGTGGCCGTCACGGCGGCGCTCCTGCTGACGTCCTGTACCCGGACCGGTGAAGAGACGGGAGGGGGGCCGGAAGCGGGGGGTGCCGGAGGCTTCGAGACCGGTTCATTGATCGGCGTGTCCCTGTCCGCCGACACCGCGTACGCCGAAGCGCTGTTCACCGAACAGATCGAGGGCTCAAACTTCGAACCGAACGTCCAGGTCGCGGCAACTGCCGCCGAACAGCAGCAACAGATCAGTTCCATGCTCGAGGGTGAACCGGAAGTGCTGATCGTGGACGCGGCGGACCCGGCAGGCCTGGGGGAGCAGTTGGCCGCGGCGCAAGAGGCACAAATACCGGTCATCGCCTTCGGCACCATGGTCACGGGCACCGGCGTTGTCGGCTACCTGGTGGGTGTCGATGCCTTCCAAAACGGCGAGATCCAGGCGCAGGCACTGCTCGACGGGCTGGCCGAACGGCAGGGCGAAGGACCCTACAACATTGAACTGTTCAGCGGCCACCCGGACGACGGCGGGGCGCGCCTGGCGTTCGACGGAGCGATGAGCGTGCTGCAACCCAAGATCGACGACGGCACCGTGGCCGTGGTGTCCGGGCAGGCGGATTTCGAGGCAACCGCGGGCGAAAACCCGGATGCGGCGGGAGAACGGCTGGCCGCCATGTTGCAGGAGGACTACGCCTCCGATGACTTGCACGGCATCCTGGCAGCCGATGACGCCACCGCCCAGGTGCTCATCCAGGCCGCCGAAGACGGCGGGCAGGATTCCCCCGTCGTCATCGGCAGCGGATCCGCTCCGGAAGCCGTGGAATCAATCATGGCCGACAAACAGTACGCCACCACCTACGCCGACCCGGCGGCCATGGTGGGCGAGGCCTTGACGCTCGTCAAAGGGTTCGCGCAGGACGATGCACCCGAGGCCGACGACGAAGAGTCGTACGGCAACGCGCAAACCACCGTAGCGGCCTACCTGACCGAAGCCGAGCCGGTAACCAAGGAGAACGCCGTGGAGGTGTTTGCCGACAACCAGGAGTTGCTGCAGCTCGTCGAGTAAACGCTCCAGGGGACCGCGCCAGGGGACCGCGCCGGCCGCACGCACCGGCCATCAGAGGGCCTGGGCTCTGCCCGTTCAGGCGCGCAGGCGCCGGGCCAGGCCCCTGACCGCCAGCGCGGCCAGGCCGCCTGCCGCCAGCCAGGGGCCGGCCACGATGACCGGGTCGAGCCATTGGTGGCTCAGGTCGGCGCGCTTCGTCCCGGTTCGGGAGGCCAGCCCGTGATGGCTGAACTCGCTGCGCACACCGGATTCGGTGACGGGATTGTCCGGACGCAGGGTCGCGAAGGAGCGCAGGTGGCTTTCCCAGGCATCGACCCGGTCGGCGGCCAGCAAGATCAGCCAGTGCGCCGCCCGCGCCTCGCTGAACTTCCGGTAGGAGTACCGGCGCATCGCGCCCGAGAGTCCCTTGGGCGGCGTCGAAATGCCGAAGACAGGCGTCAGCATGCGGTGTTCAAGGGATCGCTCGCGCGGCCATTTCTCCTCTTGGCGCTCGGGGAAATCCCAGTGTGCGCCGGTGGCGCCGGGATCGAAGCGTTCCTTCGGCACGGCCGGACGGTCCTTCGGATCCAGGTCGGCACCCCAGCCCGGGATCCGGTCGCGGAGTTCTTCGCTGGAATACCTGCGCTCAGGTTTTTCGGCTCTGTAAGGCATCGTGGTGTCTCCTAGCCGGCATCCGGCACGATGAGCGGTTTGATGCAGCCATCGAGTTTCGACGAGAAAATGTGATACCCGTCGGAGATATGCTCCAGCGGTATGCGGTGGGTGACGATGTCGTTGGGTTTCAGGTAGCCGTTTCGGATGTGCTCAAACAACCGCGGCCATTGGCGCTTGACCGGGCACTGGTTCATGCGCAGCGTCAACCCTTTGTTCAGGGCGTCGCCGAACTTCACGGCGCTGAACATCGGTCCATAGGCGCCCATCACGGAAATGGTTCCGCCCTTGCGGACCGAATCGATGGCCCAGTTCAGGGCGACGGGCGAGCCGCCCTGCAGCTTGAACTTGGCCGAGGTGAGGTGCTGGGTCAGATTGCCGTCCGCCTCGGCTCCCACGGCGTCAATCGCCACGTCCGCCCCGAGGTCATCGGTCACCTTCTTCAGGTGCACCACGATGTCGTCATACTCGACGAAGTTGCAGGTCTCCGCATGCGCGAAGGTGCGGGCCATCTCCAGCCGGTATTCCAGGTGGTCGATGACGATCACCCGCCCCGCTCCCATGAGCCAGGAGGACTTTGCGGCAAACAACCCCACCGGTCCGGCTCCGAAGACCACCACGGTGTCGCCTTCGACGATGTCGCCCAGCTGCGCCCCGAAGTACCCGGTGGGCAGCGCGTCGGTGAGCATCACGGCGTCCTCGTCGTCCATCCAGTCCGGGATCAGGGCGGGGCCGACGTCGGCAAAGGGGACCCGGACGTATTCGGCTTGGCCGCCGTCGTAGCCTCCGCTGGTGTGGGAGTAGCCGTAAATGGCGCCCACGGCCGTGGCGTTCGGATTCACGTTGTGGCAGTTGGAGTACAGTCCCCGCGCGCAGAAGTAACAGGACCCGCAGTAGACGTTGAACGGCACCATGACCCGGTCGCCCGGTGCGAGGTTCCGGACCGACGGCCCCACTTCGTGGACCACGCCGATGAACTCGTGGCCGAACGTCATCCCGACCCGGGTGTCGGGCATCATGCCGTGGTAGAGGTGCAGGTCCGAGCCGCAGATCGCGGCCAGTGTCACCCGCACAATGGCATCATTGGGGTGTTCGATCGCGGGGATGTCTTTTTCTTCTACCCGGGTCTTGTAGGGCCCGCGGTACACCATGGCTCTCATCTGTGCCTCCTTGAGGAAGCGGATAGTCGAGTGCCCGCAAGCTTCACACGCCCGGCCGCAACGGTCAAGGCCCCGGAGCCGCCCGGGTGGCCGCGCTGCCTGGGACGGGTGGGGTGGTCCTAGGTGCCGTTGCCGGGTTCCCGGGGGGACGCCGGTTTCTTGTCCTCGTCTTCCCGTTGCTCCTCGGACCGACGGTCGACGTCCGGTTCTATGGCAGCGTCCAGGCCGGCGGAACCGGCATGGGGCGGGCCGTCGGATTCCTGGTCCGAGGCCGCGGCATCCGCCTGGTACAGCGCCTCGTCGTCAGCGTGCTTTTCCCCGGCCATGGCCAGCCTTTCCCGCATCCGGCTCCGGTATTCCTTGGGGCAGAGCCTACCCCTGTTCAGCACGAAACGGGACCGGATTCGGCCGGAAACGGGAGGTAATCTCCGCGCCGGCCGCCCGGACGGAAACCGGGGCACGGCGGCAGCCGGGACCCTGCCGGAGCCGGAGCCGGAGCCGGCGCCGGCGCGGAGGCTTCGGCCGGCGGGTCAGTTGCTCCCGCGAAGCTGGCCGACCACGTCGAGGACGACGGCGCGCAGGTCGCCGTTGTGTTCTGCGGCGACCCTGCGCTGGCGCTGGTAGCCGGCGCCGGCTTCGAGGATCTTCTCCACGTCCGCCAGCTCCTCGCTGCAGCCGAGCTTCCTGGCGACCGGCTCCAGCCGGTTCAGCACGTGTTCGCGCAGGTGTTCCGTGACCGGCATTTCCTTGCCGGCGGCGTTGAGGATGATGATGGCGTCCATGCCGTAGCGGGCCGCGCGCCATTTGTTCTCCTGCACGTGCCACGGCGGCATGGTGGGGATGGCCCAGCCGTTGTCCAATGCGGTGGAGAACTCGTCCACCAGGCACTGCGTCAGCGCGGCGACGGCCCCGACGTCCTGCAGGGTGGACAGCCCGTCGCACACCCGCATCTCGATGGTGCCCAGCGCGGGAACCGGCCGGATGTCCCAGCGGATCTCGCTGATCGTGTCGATCACCCCGGTGGTGAACATGTCTTCGACGTAGTCCTCGTACACAGCCCAGCTGGGGAACTGGAACGGCAGCCCGGCGGTGGGCAGCTGCTGGAACATCAGCGCGCGTTGCGAGGCGTACCCGGTGTCCTCTCCCGCCCAGAAGGGGGAGGAGGCGGAGAGCGCCTGGAAGTGAGGGAAATAGTTGACCAGCCCGTCCAATACCGGCAGGGCCTTGTCCCGGTGGTCCAGGCCCACGTGCACGTGCACGCCGTAAATCACCATCTGGTGTCCCCACCATTGGGTGCGGTCGATCAGCTTGGCGTAGCGTTCCTTGTCGGTGACCGGCTGCAACCGCGGTGCGGCAAACGGATGGCTGCCGGCGCAGAAGAGCTCCACGCCCATCGGGTCGGTGACGTCGCGGACGGCCGCCAGGGCGCTGCTCAGGTCCGCTTTGGCCTCGCTGACGGTGTTGCAGATGCCGGTGACCAGTTCCACGGTGTTCAGCAGCAGCTCCTGCTTCACGTGCGGGTGCTCGTCATCGTCCCGCAGCTCGGGGTGCCCGGCGCGGACGGCGTCCAGCACCTGCTCGGCCACCGAGACCAGTTCGCCGGTCTGGGCATCCACCAGCGCCAGCTCCCACTCAACCCCGAGGGAGGATTGGGCGGACCGTGCGAAATCGATGTACAAACGTTGCTCCGTCTCTGGCGGGACCGGCTGCCGCCGGAGGTACACGTCTGGCGCCAGCGGGGCCAAGACACAGCTTGATTCTAGTGCTTCAGGGCCTGGCGGTGCGCTCGCGGCTGCGGGTGCCGGCGGCGGGAACGGGTTCGACGACGATGGCGATCCGGTCCTCGCCGACCCTAGTCAGCACCAGGGTGGCCTTGTTCGGCCCCTTGCCGGAACCGGTCAACAGGGTCTTGCGCAGCTCGTCCGGTGCAACCGATGTGCCGCGTTTCTTGATCTCGAGTGTGCCGATCCGGCTCGCCTTCACCCAGGCCTTGAGCTTCTTGACGTTGTACGGCTTGACCTCCAGCACCCGGTACGCCCGGGCGAAGGGCGATTGCTGCAGGTGCGGGGCGCAGATGTACGCGATGTGCTCATCCAGCAAGTGCCCGCCCAGGCCGCGGGCCAGGTCGGCCACCAGCCCAGCGCGGATCACCGCGCCGTCGGGCTCATACAGGTAGCCCGCAGCCGGTCCGATCGCCACGTCCTGGTTGGCGGGGTCGTAGTTGACGGCGCTGGTCAGCTCGGCGGTGCCGCCGGCACCGGTGACCAGGGCTGCGCGCCGGATGCCCGGCCTGGCCAGCCGGTTGAACCACAGCGCAGCCTCGACCACGTCGCCGTCGACGGATACCCACTGGGCCTCGCAATTCTCCGGCAGCGCCTCATGGGGAATCCCGGGACCCATCTTGACCCCCACCGGCATGCCCCCGTCGGCCAGCCTTTCCACGAAGGACAGCGGCGGAGAAAACGCCTCCGGGTCGAAGATGCGGGTCGTGCCCGAGGCCGTCGTCGTCCGCCGCGCCGGATCCAGCCACACGCCGTCGATCCCGGTCAGGTCCAGTCCCTCTGCGTCGGCGTTGACCACGGTGGCGGTTGGCCACGGCATCAGGTTGATGGTGGCCACGGCGGCGGTGGTCTCATCCCGTTCCACGGCGGTGACCCTGCGGTCCAGGCTGGCCAGCGCCATGGCGTCTGCGCCGATTCCACAGCCCAGGTCCGCGACGTGCTCCACTCCGGCGGCCTGGAACCGCTGGGCGTGCAGGGCGGCGATGTTCAGCCGGGTGGCCTGTTCCAGTCCGGCCGGGGTGAAAAGCATTTTCTCCGCGAACGGCCCGAACTTCGCCTTGGCCTTCGCCCGCAGCCGGGACTGTGTCATGGCAGCCGAGACCAGTTCGGGGGAGTGGCCGGCCTTGCGCAGCTCCGTGCCGATGTGCAGGCTCTCCGCCTCGGAATAGGGGCCGAGCGAGTTCAGCAGCTCCCAGCCTTCCGGAGTGAGGATCGGTGCAATGCTCTCGGCGTGGGTCTCGGGTGCCATGGTTTCAAGCCTAGTGCAGCAGAATCAGGCCGGCGGACCGGCCGATTTTCGCCTCGGGGGCGGGGATGGGTAGTTCTCCCCATGGCCGGATATGCTGGGACTCCGTAGAGTCGGTAAGGAAGCTTACTGTGAGGAGGCGTGCATGATGTCCACATCCATTGACGGGTACGACATTGATACCGACGCTTGCCAAGCCGAGATTGAAGCGGAACTTGGCGAGCTGATCGAGGCCGGCAACCGTGCCCACCAGGGCTGGCAGGCCCTCTGGAACGACGTCGCCGCAGGCGTCGGTGCACCGGTTCCGGGATGGCAGCCGGAGATCCGGCGCCTCGCCTGAACCTTGCGCGACGGTGGCTCCCGGCCGAACCGGCGTGCGACGCATGGGGGAAGCTGGTCGTTGCCGTCCGCCGGCCGTAGCATGGGCGCATGATCCAATCGGCGGCAACGTTCCTGTCCGCGGGCCGGTATTTTCGCGAAGTCCTGGCAAACGTGCCGCCGACCGCGTGGAACGCTCCCGGGCTGGACGATTGGAGCGTCCGGACGCTCGCCGGACATACCAGCCGCGCGCTGTCCACTGTGCTGACGTACTTGGGGCGTCCCGCGGGGACAGTCCAGGTGGAATCCGCCGCCGATTATTACCTGGCCACCGGACTGGCGAATGATCCCGGCGTCACCGAGCGGGCCATCGCCGCGGGCAGGGAGCTGGGGCCGGACCCGGTGGACATGGTGGACCGGCTGCTGGCCCAGCTGGAGAACACGCTGCCGTTGACCGAAGACCGGGTCATCGAGACGGCCGCCGGCGGGATGCGCTTCAGCGACTACCTGCCCACCCGGATCTTCGAACTGGCCGTGCACACTCTTGACCTGTCCCGGGCCTGCGGCCTGGTGGCCGAGCTGCCGCGCAACGTGGAGCTGGAGGCCGGGCGCCTGGCGATGGAGATCGCCTCGGAACGCGGCGACGGCGCGCTGGTGCTGCTCGCCCTGACCGGGCGGACCATGCTGCCGGGCGATTTTTCCGTGGTCTGACGCCTTGCCGGCCCGCGGACAGCCGCGCCGGCTGGGAGCCGCAGCCGGCGTCAGGCGAAGTAGACGCCGATCCGGTTGCCTTCGATCTCCTCGATGCGGATGTCGATGTCGTAGACGTCGCGCAGTACATCCGGCTGCATGATCCGGGCCGGCGGGCCCTGGTGCACCAGGCGGCCGGAGCGCATGGCGATGATCGAGTCCGAGTAGCAGGACGCGAAGTTGATGTCGTGGATAACCAGCACAACGGTCTTGCCCAGCTCATCGGTCAGCCGGCGCAGCAGCCGCATCATTTCCACCGAGTGCTTCATGTCCAGGTTGTTCAGCGGTTCGTCCAGCAGCAGATAGTCGGTGTCCTGCGCCAGCACCATGGCGATGAAGGCCCGCTGCCGCTGGCCGCCGGAGAGTTGGTCCACAAACTTGTCCGCCATCGACGTCAGGTCCAGGTAGTCCAGCGCCTGCTCGATCTGGGCGAGGTCGGCGGGGCCCGGCCGGCCGTTGTTGTGCGGGAATCGGCCGAAGCCCACCAGGTCCCGCACGGTCAGGCGGACGGTCAGCTGGTTGTCCTGGCGGAGGATCGCCATCTTGCGGGCCAGTTCCTTGCCCGGGGTGCTGCCGACGTCGAGCCCGTCGATGGTCACCGCCCCGGCGTCCATGGGCAGCAGCCGGGAGACCATGGACAGCAGCGTGGACTTGCCGGCGCCGTTGGGGCCGATGATCGAGGTGATGCCGCCGTCCTTGATGTAGCAGCTGACGTCGTCCACCACGGTCTGCGTGCCGTAGGTCTTGGAGACTCCGGAGACGTGGATCATTTGATGGAGCCTTTCAGCAGCAGGGCGATGAACAGGAGGCCGCCCGCGAATTCAATGACGATGCTCAGCGCGGTATCGAAGCTGAACACCTGCTCGAGGACCAGCTGGCCGCCGACCAGGGCGATGGCGCCCAACAACACGGCGATGGGCAGCACGTACACGTGCCGGAAGTGCGAGCACAGCAGGTAGGCAAGGCTGGCCACCAGCAGGCCGAAGAACGTGATCGGGCCGACCAGCGCGGTGGAAACGGCCACCAGGATGGCGCACAGCATCAGTACGGTGGTGACGGCCCGCCGGTGGTCCACGCCCAGGTTCAGCGCCGTGTCCCGGCCCAACGCCAGCACGTCCAGTTGCCGGCGCATCCGCCAAACCGGGACGCTGGCCGCGGCAACGGCCACCGCGGATGCGGCCAGCAGCACGCCGTCCACGTTGTTGAAGCTGGCGAAGAACAGGTCCTGCAGGATGATGAATTCGCTCGGGTCGATCAGCCGCTGCAGCAGCGAGGAAATGCCGCGGAACATTGTCCCGAACACGATGCCCACCAGCAGCATCAGGTGCAGGCTCTTGCCGCCGCCGGTGAACAGCCAGCGGTAGAGCAAAAAGGAAAAGCCCACCATCAGCATCACTTCGATCACGAAGCGCACCGGCGCGCCCAGGCTCAGCAGCGCCTGCCCGCCGATGGCGAAGGTCAGTCCGGTCTGGATCAGCATGTAGAGGGCATCGAAGCCCATGATCGACGGGGTCAGGATCCGGTTGGCGGTCACCGTCTGGAACAACACGGTGGACACGCCCACGGCGTACGCCACCAGCAGCATCGAACCGACCTTGATGGCCCGCCGGGGCAGGACGTAGCCGAGGTTGCCGCGCAGGTCGATGGCCATGAACACGGCCACGAGGACGGCCGCCAGGAGGCCCAGCAGGATGATCCAGGTCCGCGGCCGGACCGTGGTGAGGGTGCGGCGCTTGTGCTGCGTCAGCGCGGCGGGAAGTACCGAATCAGCCATTCTTGCGGGTCCTCAGCAGCAGGTACAGGAAGATGGCGCTGCCCACGGCGGAGACGATGACGCCCACCGGGATCTCGTAGGGGTAGCGGATGGTGCGGCCGATGATGTCGCACAGCAGCACGAAGCCGGCGCCGAAGACTGCCACCCAGGGAACTGCGCGGCGGGCGCTGTCGCCGAACGCCAGCGACACCAGGTTGGGCACCACGAGTCCCAGGAACGGAATGGCGCCGATGTTGACTACCACCACGGCGCTGATCAGCGAGACGATGACCAGCCCCAGCGTCAGGACCCGGCCGTAGTGCAGGCCCAGATTGGTGGAGAATTCCTGGCCCATGCCGGCCATCGTGAACCGGTCCGCGCACAGGTAGCCGATCACCGCGAGCACCGCGACAATCCAGAGGAGTTCGTAGCGGCCGCGCAGCACGCCGGAGAAGTCGCCGATCATCCAGCTGTTCAGCGTCTGGAGCAGGTCGTAGCGGTAGGCAAAGAACGTGGTCACCGCGGCGATGACGCCGCCCAGCATGATGCCCACCAGCGGGACAATGAGCGTGTTGCGCAGCGGGATCCGGCGCAGCACCAGCAGGAACAGGCCGGTCCCGGCGGCCGCGAACACGGTCGCCACGGACATCTTGGCCAGCAGGGTGGCGCCGGGGACGGCCACCGTGACCACCAGGATGCCCAGCGAGGCCGACTCCACGGTGCCCACGGTGGAGGGCTCCACGAATTTGTTCCGCGCCATCAGCTGCATGATCAGCCCGGCAATGCCCAGCGCCGCGCCGGCCAGGATGACAGACAGGGTGCGCGGCAGCCGGCTGATCCAGAAGATGTCCCAGGCCGTCTGGTCCCCGGCCAGCAAGGCGGGCAGTGACACATCGCTGACGCCCACAAACATGCTGGCAATGGCCAGGATGACGACGGCGGTGCCCGCCCAGGCGAGCTGGGAACCGGATCCGCGGGCGCGGGAGCGTCCCGCCGCGGCTGTAACCGCCGGGGCCGGACTGGAAATCGTGGAGGAAGCCATGGATCGGGCCACCGCGCAGGCCGCCGGCGGGTCGCCGGCGGCCGTACGGGTGCTACTTCGTGATGGCTGCCTGGACGGCACTGATCATGGCGTCCGTATTATTCAGGCCGTAGCCCACCAGGTACCAGGACGCTGAATCCAGATAGGTGATGCTGTCGTTCTTGGCGGCGCTGGTGCCGTTGACCAGTTCGTTGTCCAGGACGGCCGCAGCGGCCTCCCCGGATTCGCCGACGGCCGCGTCGCGGTCGATCACGAACAGGTGGTCCGGGTTGGCCTCGGCGACGAATTCATGCGAGATGGCCTCGCCGTGCGGGCCCTCGGACTTTACGTCAGCGGCGGTCTGCACGCCCAGGACATCGTGCACGATGCCGAACCGGGATCCTGCCCCGTAGGCCGTCATCTCGCCGCCACTCGTCATCAGCACCAGGCCGGTGCCGGCGTCGGCGGCTGCGGCCTTGGTGTCCTCGATCTTCGTGTCGATGGCTGCCAGCTTTTCTTCGACTTCGGCTTCCTTGCCGAAGATCTCGCCCAGGGTCGCGGAGACTTCCTTGAAGCTCTCGATCGGAGCGGCGGTGTCAACGCTCAGGTCGATGGTCGGGGCGATTTTGCTCAGTTCCCCGTAGGCCTCGGCGGTGCGGCCCGAGATGATGATCAGATCGGGTGCGCCTTCGCTGATCGCCTCGAAGTCGGGTTCCTTCATGGAGCCGATCTTGGTGTAGTCGTCCCCGGCGTACTGTGCCAGTGACTCGGGGAACACTGCTGCTTCCGGGACGCCGTCGACCTCGACGCCCAGGGCGGTGAGGCTGTCCAATACCCCGAGATCGAAGGTGTAGACGGTCTCCGGGTTCACCGGCACGTCGGTGGTACCGGAGGCGTGCTCTACGCTGATCGTCTCGGCACCGGTACCTGCTGCGGCATCGGTCTGCTGGCCGCAGGCGCTCAGGGCGAGCATGGAAACGGCTGCGGTCATGGCCACCAGGCCGGACTTCAGGGGCTTTTTCACTGACTCTCCATCGTTCGTCAACGCCGGCCCGGGCGGGGTTCGGCATTAGGCAACATAAACGTTTGCTATTTGCGCGCAGCTTGAAGCTACCGGGTTAGGTTAGCCTTACGCAACTTGGCCGCCGGTCGACGGTGTCGATTTACGTCACACAGGGGTGGCCGCGGAAGTCGGCCGGCGCCCGCCGTTGGCACTCGCCTTGACCGAGTGCTAATCCTTCTCATAGAGTCGCAGTTAGCACTCGCCCCGTGTGGGTGCTAATACAAGGAACCGCCTGCCGGCACCGCGACGACGGCAGACATCTCCTTGGCCAACCTATTCGTAGCGCATGAAAAGGAGAGAGCCGAGTGTCGGTCTCCATTAAGCCTCTTGAGGATCGTATTGTTGTCCAGCCGCTCGAAGCAGAGCAGACCACGGCCTCCGGCCTGGTCATTCCGGACACCGCCAAGGAAAAGCCGCAGGAAGGCAAAGTTGTCGCGATCGGCCCCGGCCGCGTCGATGACAATGGCAACCGGGTTCCCGTTGACGTAGCCGAGGGTGACGTCGTCATCTACTCGAAGTACGGCGGAACCGAGGTCAAGGTCGGCGGGGAAGAGTACCTGGTGCTCTCCGCCCGCGACGTGCTGGCCATCGTCACCAAGTAAGGCCCATCAGCTGAGTCCGGCGGCTCGGGCGCGCGCAGTCGACGCCCGCAGCCGGAATCACGGACAACCGAAATGCCCCGGCTGCCTCCTATAGCAGCGCAGCCGGGGCATTTTGCGTGAAAGGAACAAATTCATGGCAAAGCAGTTGGAGTTCAACGACGCTGCCCGCAGGGCGCTGGAAGCCGGCGTCGACAAGCTCGCCAATACCGTCCGGGTCACCCTCGGTCCGCGTGGCCGCAACGTGGTCCTGGACAAGAAGTGGGGCGCCCCCACCATCACCAACGACGGCGTGACCATCGCCCGCGAGGTGGAACTCGACGATCCGTACGAGAACCTCGGCGCGCAGTTGGCCAAGGAAGTCGCCACCAAGACCAACGATGTTGCCGGTGACGGCACCACCACCGCTACCGTCCTGGCCCAGGCCCTGGTGAAGGAAGGCCTCCGTAACGTGGCCGCCGGCGCCGCCCCCGGCGCACTCAAGCACGGCATCGAGGTAGCGGTCGAGGCCGTGGCCGCCCGCCTGCTGGAGAATGCCCGCGAGGTCGAAGGCAAGGTCGCCGAGGTCGCCACCATCTCCGCCCAGAGCCCCGAGGTCGGCAAGCTGCTGGCCGAAGCGTTCGACAAGGTGGGCAAGGACGGCGTCATCACCATCGAAGAGGGCTCCAGCATGGAGACCGAGCTGGTGCTCACCGAGGGCATGCAGTTCGACAAGGGCCTGCTGTCGCAGTACTTCGTCACCGACCAGGAGCGCCAGGAGGCAGTCCTCGAGGACGCGCTGATCCTGATCTCCCAGGGCAAGATCTCCACGGTGCAGGAGTTCCTGCCGCTGCTGGAAAAGGTGCTGCAGGCCAACAAGCCGCTGTTCATCATCGCCGAAGATATCGACGGCGAAGCCCTCTCCACCCTGGTGGTCAACAAGATCCGCGGCACCCTCAACGTTGCCGCCGTGAAGGCACCGGGCTTCGGCGACCGCCGCAAGGCCATGCTGCAGGACATCGCGGTGCTCACCGGCGCCCAGGTCGTGTCCGCGGACCTCGGCCTGAAGCTGGACCAGGTGGGCCTCGAGGTGCTGGGTACGGCACGCCGCATCACCGTCACCAAGGACAACACCACCATTGTGGACGGCGCCGGTTCCGAGGCCGACGTGGCCGACCGGGTGGCCCAGTTGCAGGCAGAGGTGCTGCGCACCGATTCCGATTGGGACCGCGAGAAGCTCCAGGAGCGCCTGGCCAAGCTGTCCGGCGGCATCGGCGTGATCAAGGTCGGCGCTGCCACCGAGGTCGAAATGAAGGAGAAGAAGCACCGGATCGAGGACGCCGTGTCCTCCACCCGCGCTGCCCTGGAAGAAGGCATCGTGGCCGGTGGCGGCACCGCCCTGGTGCACGCAGCCCAGGCTCTGGACACCGACCCGAACGTGCTGGCGCTCGAGGGCGACGCAGCCACCGCCGTCGGACTGGTCCGCCGCGCGCTGGCCCAGCCGCTGCGCTGGATCGCCGAAAACGCCGGCCACGAGGGCATGGTCGTGGTCTCCAAGGTGGGCGCCCTGGAGGTCAATAACGGCTTCAACGCCGCCACCGGCGAATACGAGGACCTCGTCGCCGCCGGCATCATCGACCCCGTGAAGGTGACCCGTTCGGCGTTGCGCAACGCAGCCTCGATCGCGGCACTGGTGCTGACCACCGAGACCCTGGTCGTCGAGAAGCCGGCCGAAGAGGACGAGCACAACCACCAGCACTAGCGCACGCCGCCAGCTGCTGGTCGGGCCTCGCCCGTCCGGAGGGGATCCTGCCCGCGCAGGGTCCCCTCCGTCGTCGTGGGGCTCCCCGGTGGCGGGCGCGGCGTTAGCTCCGCCACATCGGTGGCCGCGGGAAATAGTGGGCGGGGCGGAATCGTTTTAGGATGTAACCAACCCCGGAAACCGATTCTCGCTGTCGGTGACTGGCGGCCGCCACCGGTATCGTTCGAAAGGCCCTGCAGTGTCCGAAGAATTCAATCCGTTCGCTTTCGAGGGTCTGACCTACGACGACGTGCTCCTGCTGCCCGGCCCGACGGATGTGATTCCGTCCGAGGCCGACACCAGCTCCCGGCTGACCCGCCGCATCACGGTCCAGACTCCGCTCCTCTCCGCCGCCATGGATACCGTCACCGAATCGCGGATGGCGATCGCCATGGCGCGCCAGGGCGGCCTGGGCGTCATCCACCGCAACCTGTCCATCCAGGACCAGGCCGAGCACGTGGACCGGGTCAAGCGCAGCGAGTCCGGCATGATCACCAACCCGGTGACCATCGCCCCGGATGCCACGCTGGCCGAGCTGGACGAGCTTTGCTACAACTACCGCGTGTCCGGACTGCCCGTGGTGGACTCCGAGGGCAAGCTCGTGGGTATCTGCACCAACCGCGACACCCGTTTCGTGCCCCGCGCCGACTATCCCACCACCAAGGTGCATGAGGTGATGACCTCCATGCCGCTGATCACGGGCAAGGTGGGCATCAGCCGCCCGGAAGTCATTGAACTGCTGGGCAAGAACCGGATCGAGAAACTCCCGCTGGTGGACGACGCCGGCATGCTGCAGGGTTTGATCACCGTCAAGGACTTCGACAAGGCGGAGCAGTACCCGCTGGCCACCAAGGACGACGACGGCCGCCTGCGCGTGGGCGCGGCGGTCGGCTTCTTCGGCGACGGCTACGAGCGCTCCATGACCATGATCGAGGCCGGCGTGGACGTGCTGGTGGTGGATACCGCCAACGGCCACAGCCAGGGCGTGCTGGACATGATCGCCCGGCTGAAGAAGGACCCGGCCGCGGCCCATGTGGACGTGATCGGCGGCCAGGCCGCCACCCGGGAGGGCGCGCAGGCACTGGTCGACGCCGGCGCCGACGCCATCAAGGTGGGCGTGGGCCCGGGCTCCATCTGCACCACCCGCGTGGTCGCCGGCGTGGGCGTCCCGCAGATCACCGCGATCTACGAGTCTGCCAAGGCTGCCATTCCGGCGGGAATTCCCGTGATTGCCGACGGCGGCCTGCAGCACTCCGGGGACATCGGCAAGGCCCTGGTCGCCGGCGCGGACACCGTGATGCTCGGTTCGCTGCTGGCGGGCGCCGCAGAGTCCCCGGGCGACCTGGTGTTCGTCAACGGCAAGCAGTTTAAGGCCTACCGCGGCATGGGCTCGCTGGGAGCCATGCAGACCCGCGGCAAGAACACCTCCTACTCGAAGGACCGCTACTTCCAGGCCGACGTGCCGGACGACGAGAAGCTGATCCCCGAGGGCATCGAAGGCCAGGTGCCGTACCGCGGCCCGCTCTCCGCCGTCGCGCACCAACTGGTGGGCGGCCTGCGCCAGACCATGTTCTACACCGGTGCCCGCAGCGTCGCCGAACTGAAGGCCAAGGGCAAGTTCGTGCGGATCACGGCGGCGGGACTGAAGGAGTCCCACCCGCACGACATCATGATGACCGTGGAGGCACCGAACTACAAGCGGTAGTCCCGCAGTCTTCGGCGGCGCCGTTCCCCACAACAGGGGGAGCGGCGCCCCTCGCGTTAACCAGCGGCAGGACCTTCGCCGGCGGGCGCACCCACGGGCCGCGACCAGCCGCGCGTATGGACGGGACAGCGCATCGGTGCGTGGGCACGGGCGTGCAAGCGGCCACCGACCGCGATGCGGGTGAGCCAACGGAGCCGACGTCGGAAGATCAGAAGCGCGATGATCACGAGGGCCGCGGTGTCAGGCCAGCGCGGCGCCGGCCAGTTATCCGGCGCGGGCGGATACGCCCCGCCGGACAATCCGGCGGCCCGCTCAAAGTGGTTGCGTGAGGAGGGGAACAGTGCCCCGTCGATGATGTACGCCGCCGGAAATGCAAACGGGCCGGCGAGCAAGTTACCTACGGCCCACTGGTCAACATGCCGCGACTCGTGGATGGCGAGGGCCTCCTCCTCGGTCCGGGTCTGGGAGATGTTCGGGCCGTAGCGGACATACTGGCCTTCATCGGCTATGCCATATCCGTTGACGCTCAGCGCGCCCGCTGGGTCTACCGGTGGCATCCATGCAACGAACACGTCGCCGAGCATTGTTCCGCCACCGCTGGTTCGCGGCGGGGGCCAGAACATGACCAACAGCGACGGTCCTGAGCACGCTTCCATGTCAAGGCTGCGCCCGGTCAGGACCCCGACGCCGCTGATAGGGGCGACCAGGAAATTGCGGGTGATGCGCCACGGGGTCGGTGGTGAAATCTGCAGACGCGGCTCGGGCTTGATCTGTCCGTCGGCAGTGATATGGCTGTGGCAAACGATTGGCGGGGAGAGCGCCTCCTGGAAGCGGGCTCCAGCTCCCGCGACCAGGAGCGCCGCCACCACAAAGAGGGCGATATCGCGCACCCGCTGGTGGGCAGCGCAAACGGTACAAGATGCGGCTCTCCGCAACCGGCGCGAACGACGCGAGGGCATGGACCAGACCAGCCCGGCGATGCCAAAACACAGGGTGGCCGCCAAGCCACTCGCGAACGGTCGCATGCGCTCACCGGACCGCCGGAATCTTCCTCCCATGACTGACCACTTCCCGCTCCGGCTACCTGCGGCCGGCCAGCGGCAACCGTAAAGAGAGCGGGCCTACGGTGCGCTTGCCTGCCGTGCGGCAGGTAGAGCGTACCGCCTGCGCTGGGACGACGCCAGCAGTCAAAAGAGGAGTGCCTGGCAGTCGACACGGGAGGGTCCGCCCTGTCCGCTGGGCGCCGGCGAAAGTCCTGTCCCTGCCCGTTCCCCGGTGAACCGTTCCAGCGGTGGGATAACCTAGAGCCGTGACTTACGAGATTGAAATTGGCCGTGGCAAGCGTGGGCGCCGAGCCTACTCCCTCGATGACGTGGCGATTGTCCCCTCGCGCCGGACGCGCGATCCGAAGGACGTCTCGGTCAGCTGGCAGATCGACGCGTACACGTTCGACGCCCCGGTCATCGCCGCGCCGATGGACTCGGTCATGTCGCCGGCCACCGCCATCGCGCTGGGCAAGCTGGGCGGCCTGGGCGTGCTCAATCTCGAGGGCCTGTGGACCCGCTATGAGGATCCGCTGCCGGTGCTGGACGAGATTGCCGCGCTGGGCACGGAGAACTTCAGCCCGGCCGCGACCAAGCGGATGCAGGAGCTCTACTCCGCCCCCGTGCAGCCGGAATTGATCACCTCCCGGCTGGCCGAGATCCGGGAAGCCGGGGTGACAGTGGCCGGCTCGCTGACGCCGCAGCGCACCCAGGAGTTCTACAAGACCGTGGTGGCCGCCGGCGTGGACATCTTCGTGATCCGCGGCACCACCGTCTCCGCCGAACACGTCTCCAAGACGCAGGAACCGCTGAACCTGAAGCAGTTCATCTACGAGCTGGACACGCCCGTGATCGTCGGCGGCGCCGCCGGCTACACCCCGGCCCTGCACCTGATGCGCACCGGTGCCGCCGGCGTGCTGGTGGGCTTCGGCGGGGGAGCGACGACGACCACCCGCCGGGCGCTGGGCATCCACGCCCCGATGGCGTCGGCGATCTCCGATGTGGCGGCCGCGCGCCGGGACTACATGGACGAATCGGGCGGCCGCTACGTGCATGTGATTGCCGACGGCGGCGTGGGCTTCAGCGGCGACATCGTCAAGGCCATCGCCATGGGAGCCGACGCCGTGATGCTCGGTTCCGCGCTGGCCCGGGCGGAGGAAGCGCCGGGCCGCGGCTGGCATTGGGGCCAGGAGGCCCACCACGACGAACTGCCCCGAGGCGACCGCGTGAACGTGGGCACCGTCGGGCCGCTGGAGCGGGTGCTCCACGGCCCGTCCAACCACACCGACGGAACCTCCAACCTGGTCGGTGCGCTGCGCCGGTCGATGGCGACCACCGGGTACTCGGACCTGAAAGAGTTCCAGCGCTGCGAAGTGGTGCTGGCACCGATCCAGGCCGGCGACTGACTTGACCACGCTGGGAGGCTGATAGGCGATGACCACCGGAGCCCTGAGTCCCGAGAGCCGCGAGCAGGCGCTGGCCGCCCTGCGCGCCACACAGGAGCGCGGTGCCGAGCTGGACGTGCTGATCGTCGGCGGCGGGGTGGTGGGTGCCGGGGCCGCCCTGGACGCGGTGACCCGCGGGCTCGACGTGGGCATCGTCGAAGCCCGGGACTGGGCCTCGGGCACGTCCTCGCGCTCTTCCAAGCTGATCCACGGCGGGCTGCGGTACCTGGAGATGCTGGACTTCGCCTTGGTCCGCGAGGCGCTGCAGGAACGGGGGCTGCTGCTGGAGCGCATCGCGCCGCACCTGGTGCGGCCGGTGCCGTTCCTGTACCCGCTGACCAAGCGGTACGTGGAGCGGCCCTACGTCGGCGCGGGCGTGGCCTTGTACGACGCCCTGGCCATCGCCTCGGGCCGCGGGCGCGGCGTCCCCTTCCACAAGCACCTGTCCCGGCGCGGGACCCTCCGGGCGGCACCCAGCCTGAAGAAGGACGCCATGGTGGGCTCCATCCGCTACTACGACGCGCAGGTGGACGACGCCCGGCTGGTGGTCAACATCGTCCGCACCGCGGCGGCGTTCGGGGCGCACGCGGCCAACCGCCTGGCGGTGGTCGACTTCCTGCGCGAGGGCGAACGCGTGGTCGGCGCCCGGGTGCGGAACCAGGAGGACGGCAGCGAGTTCAACATCCGGGCCAAGCAGGTGGTCAACGCCACCGGCGTGTGGACGGACGAAACCCAGGCCATGGTGACCGAACGGGGCCAGCTGAGCGTACGTTCCTCCAAGGGGATCCACCTGGTAGTGCCGCGCGACCGGTTCCAGTCCACGGTGGGGCTGATCCTGCGCACCGAGAAGTCCGTGCTGTTCGTGATTCCGTGGGGGCGGCACTGGATCATCGGCACCACCGACACCGACTGGAACCTGGACAAGGCCCACCCGGCGGCCTCGTCCAAGGACATCGACTACCTGCTGGAACACGTCAACCAAGTGCTCCAGCGTCCGCTCACCCGGGAGGACGTCGAGGGCGTCTACGCCGGGCTCCGGCCGCTGCTGGCGGGCGAGAACGACTCCACCGCCAAGCTCTCGCGCGAACATGTGGTGGCGCACCCGGTCCCCGGACTGGTGGTGGTGGCCGGCGGCAAGTACACCACCTACCGCGTGATGGCCAAGGACGCCGTGGACGAGGCGGCACGGGCCCTCGACGAGCGCGTCCCGCCCAGCTGCACGGACACCATTCCGCTGCTCGGCGCCTCCGGTTTCAAGGCAGCCTGGAACAGGCGCAGCCGCACGGCGGACCGAACGGGCATCCACGTGGCCCGGGTGGAACACCTGCTCAACCGTTACGGATCCATGGTCGGCGAGGTGCTGGACATCATCACCGAACGGCCGGAGCTGGCCGAACCGCTGCCCGGTGCCGACGATTACCTGGCGGCCGAGGTGGTCTATGCGACCACGCACGAGGGAGCCCGGCACATCCACGACGTGCTCACCCGCCGGACCCGGATCTCCATCGAGGCCTGGGACCGCGGTGTCTCCGCCGCGCCGGTCGTCGCCAAGCTGATGGCCCCCCTCCTCGGCTGGAGCGAAGGGCAGGTGGAACGCGAGGTGAAGCACTACCTGGCCCGCGTGGAAGCCGAACGGCTCAGCCAGGAGCAACCTGACGACGTCACCGCCGACAGCGCCCGGATGGGCGTTGACGACATCGTCCCGCTGGCCTGAGGACGCCGGGGCAGGATTCGTTTTCTACATGGTTGCGAAGTACCTTTAATGGGTGCTCAAGACTGCCCTGAAACCCCGCTGGATAGCGGCTCTGGTGCTTGCGCTGGCGCTGTCCACGGTGTTCGTGCTGCTGAGCCAGTGGCAGTTTTCCACGTCGCAGAGCGAACCGCCCCCGCCCCCGGGCGAGACGGAAGCCGTCAAGCCGCTCACCGACGTCTTTGAACCGGGCATCCCGATGACGGCCGCCACCGCCGACCAGATGGTCACCTTCGACGGCAGCTTCGTCCCCGGCGGGCAGGTGCTGGTCCAAAACCGCCTGCAGGACGGCGAAGAAGGCCTCTGGGTGGTCGACCCGTTCGCGGTGGACGGCGTGGAGCAGTTTGGCGAAGACGTGGTCATCCCTGTCGTGCGCGGCTGGGTCGAGGAACCGGCGGACGCCGTTCCCGCCCCGGAAGGCGAGGTGACCGTCGTCGGGCGCCTGCTGCCCACGGAAGCTCCGCTGCCCGGAACCCTGCCCGCCGGCCAGGTCGCTTCGTTGTCGGCGGCCGAGCTGATCAACCGCTGGAACGCGCCCGGCTACTCCGGTTTCGTGGTCGGGACCGGCTTCACCGTGGGCGGCACCGACCTGGGCACCGCGACCGAAGGGACGCCGATGCGGCCGGTGGTAGTCGGACCGCAGCCACAGGAAGCGCCGGTCAACTGGATGAACGTCTTCTACGCGGTGGAATGGGTGGTGTTCGCCGGATTCGCCATCTTCCTCTGGTGGCGGCTGGTGGCCGACGACTACCGCCGCGACCTTGAGGCAGCCGAAGACGCGGCCGAAGCGGCCCGCCATGCAGCCGAAACCGGCCGGGGGAGCGCGGCAGGCCCGGCGGCCGGCGCCCGCCACGGTGGCGACAACGCCGCCGACCAGACCACATCCAGCACACCCCACACAACGAGGTAGTCCACGTGACCGAAAACGCCCCCGACCGTTCCGCCGCGACCCAGCGTCCGGCCAAACGCCGCTTCGGCGGAACCCACGCCCAGATCCGCTCCGCCCTGACCTTCTACAAGGTCACCTCCTACATCACCGGCATCATGCTGCTGCTGCTCTGCGCGGAGATGGTGCTGCGGTACGGCTTCAACCTGTTCCTGTTCGCCGGGGCCACCAACACCCTGACGGGCGAGACGTTCGCGCTGGGCCTGGCGCAGGCCGAACCGTCCGTGATCGACGGCATGAACCTGTCCATCGCGGTGCTGATAGCGCACGGCTGGCTGTACGTGCTGTACCTGATTGCCGACTTCCGGCTCTGGTCGCTGATGCGCTGGCCGTTCAGCAAGTTCGTGCTGATCGCCCTGGGTGGCGTGATCCCGTTCCTGTCCATCATCCTGGAACGCAAGGTGCACCGCGAGGTGGAAGAAGAACTGGCCGCCCATCCCGAAGCCGCCAAGCGCTACTGACAGACGCCGGGCACCCGCCGCGGTGCCGGCGCACGACGGCGGGTGGGCACCCGCCGTCGTGCGCTACCTCACGCGGCGGGGCCCGACGCCAAAGTGCGTGGCCCCGGACGCGGCGACTATCCTGTAAGGGTGACTACTCCTCCCCCCGCCACTACGGACCACCGGCCCGTCCTCGTCGTTGACTACGGGGCCCAGTACGCGCAGCTGATCGCCCGCCGCGTGCGCGAGGCCAACGTGTATTCCGAAATCGTTCCGCACACCTACACCACCGAACAGCTGATGGCCAAGAACCCGGTGGCCATCATCCTCTCCGGCGGGCCCTCCAGCGTCTACGCCGAAGGGGCGCCGAGCATCGGCGCGGACCTGTTCGAGGCCGGCGTCCCGGTGTTCGGCATCTGTTACGGCTTCCAGGCCATGGCGAACGCCCTGGGCGGCAAGGTGGCAAAGACCGGCCTGCGCGAGTACGGTGCCACGGACGCCACCGCGGTGGGGGAGGGCCGGTCCATCCTGGCCGGCGTGCCCTCGGTGCAGAACACCTGGATGAGCCACGGCGATTCGGTGCAGGAGGCACCTGCCGGATTCGACGTGCTGGCCAGCACGGCCGGCGCCCCGGTGGCCGCCTTCGCGAACGACGAGAAAAAGCTGTACGGCGTGCAGTGGCACCCCGAGGTCAAGCACTCGGCCCACGGCCAGCGGGTGCTCGAGAACTTCCTCTTCCGTGGCGCCGGGCTGGAGCCCAACTGGACGACCGGCAACATCGTGGAAGAGCAGGTGGAGCGCATCCGCGCCCAGATCGGCGATTCCCGCGTGATCTGCGGACTGTCCGGCGGCGTGGACTCCGCCGTTGCCGCGGCCCTGGTGCAGCGCGCGGTCGGCGACCAGCTGACCTGCGTCTTCGTGGACCACGGACTGTTGCGCGAGGGCGAGGCCGAGCAGGTGGAGCGTGACTTCGTCGCGGCCACGGGCGTGAAGCTGTACGTAGCCAACGAGCAGCAGCGCTTCCTCTCGGCGCTGGCCGGCGTCACCGACCCGGAGACCAAGCGCAAGATCATCGGCCGCGAATTCATCCGCGCCTTCGAAGCCGCCGAGAAAGCCGTGCTGGCCGAGGCGGCTGCCGAAGGGGAGTCGGTGAAGTTCCTGGTGCAGGGAACGCTCTACCCGGACGTGGTCGAGTCCGGCGGCGGCGAGGGCGCCGCCAACATCAAGAGCCACCACAACGTGGGCGGGTTGCCCGAGGACCTGCAGTTCGAGCTGGTTGAGCCGCTGCGGACGCTGTTCAAGGACGAAGTCCGTGCCGTCGGCGCCCAGCTGGGCCTGCCGGCCGAAATCGTCGGACGCCAGCCGTTCCCCGGCCCGGGCCTTGGCATCCGGATCATCGGCGAAGTCACGCAGGAGCGCCTGGACCTGCTGCGCAAGGCGGACGCGATCGCCCGCGCCGAACTGACCGCCGCCGGCCTGGACCAGGAAGTCTGGCAGATGCCGGTGGTCCTGCTGGCCGACGTGCGCAGCGTGGGCGTGCAGGGCGACGGCCGCACCTACGGACACCCGATCGTGCTCCGTCCGGTCTCCTCCGAGGACGCGATGACCGCAGACTGGTCGCGGCTCCCCTATGACCTGCTGGCCCGGATCTCCAACCGCATTACCAACGAAGTGGACGGCGTCAACCGCGTGGTGCTCGACGTGACGAGCAAACCGCCGGGAACAATCGAGTGGGAGTAGCCGCAACGGGCGACCGCTGCCCAGCCGCAGCGCAGCTGCGGATGAACTGCAAGGCAATTTCGCCGAGCAGTGTTGCGGTCGCCCGTTTGGCGTTTAAAGTCCGATACCTTGTTTGACATGCCGTTGTGGTCCAGGCAAGTCGCCGAGAGTGAAGTAAAGGGGGCAGCCGTGTCGCTGGCCAGCGCAGCTGAGGCTGCTGAAGACGTTGTGGCATCGTGGCTGGAAAACCTGGGAGATCTCGCCGGGTCGGACACCTTGCTGCGGTTCGCCCCGACGTCGTCGAACAGCATTGACCTGACGCATGCCCACCCCTCCGGCCTGGCGCAGCTGCTGGCCGGGCGCCGCACCCGTCTTTCCACCTTGCTGCGCGAGCCGAACCAGTACGCCGCGGCCATGCGCACCGCCCGCAGCCTGCGCGCCAAGATCTACGAACTGGGCTCCGACCGCGGCATCGACGTCGGGTACCTGGCCGCCGGCACCGCGTCCTGGCGGGTTCCCGAGGTCGGCCGGTCCGAGTCGCTGAACGCCCCGGTGATGCTGATCCCGGTGGCGCTGACCGTCCGCCCCAGCCAGGACGACTTCGAACTGCAGTTGACCGACCGCGCCCGGCTGAACCCGGCCCTGGTCCGCCACCTGTCCGCGGAGCAGGGGATCGGCATCGATGCCGACGCGACCGCACGGCTGGCCTACAGCACCGCCCGCCTGGATCCGCACCCCGTGCTGGAACGGCTGCGCCTGCTCACCGCCGGGGTGCGGAACATGACCATCGAACACCATCTCCTGGTGTCGACCTTTGCGGACTTGGAAGCGGTCACCGACCCGGTCCTGCTCGATGCCGGACACCCGGTGATCCGCGCGTTGGCCGAGGCCGGCGCCGGCTCCCAGGCCGGACCCCGTCCGCTGGCCGGCCGGAACGCGGTGCCCGTGCCGGAGGTGGAGCTGCCGCCGATCGACGAACGCGATCCGCAGGATGAGTTTTTGCTGCTCGACGCCGACGCCGCGCAGCAACGGGTGCTGGACCTGGTCCAGGCCGGGCACTCGCTGGTGGTCTCCGCGCCGCCGGGCACCGGGCAGACCCAGACCGCACTCAACGCTGCAGCGGCCTTGGCCTACGAGGGCAAGAGCGTGCTGGTGGTCGCCGAGCGCCGCGGCACGCTGGCCGAATTCGCGCAGCAGCTGGAAACCGTGGACCTGGGATCGCTGGCGCTGCAGTTGAGCGCGGACCTGACGCCGGAACAGCTGCGCCGGGCGCTGATCCGCGCGATCAGCCGCAGCGAAAAGGCGCAGGAGCCGCAGCTGCAGAAGCTGCACACCACCCTCTCCGAACACCGGCACAAGCTCTTGGAGCATGTGAAGTCGCTGCACAATGTGCGCAGCCGCTGGCGCTGTTCCCCCTACCAGGCGATGCAGTCGCTGGCCAAGCTCACCTCGCTCGATCCGGCGCCGGCGACCACCGTGCGGCTGAAGCGGTCGGTGCTGGACAGCATCACCGACCGGGCGGAGCTGGCGGCCCGGCTGGTCCGGGCGGCCGAGTTGGGCAGCTTCAGCAAGTCCGCCACCACCAGCCCGTGGTTCGGTGCCAAGCTGCTCAACCGCAAGGAAACCGAAGACGCCCACCAGCTGGCCGCCGACCTGGCCAAGGACGTCCCGCGGCTGCGTGAACGGATGAACAAGGTCGCCGAACATTCGCAGATCGCCCTCGCCGGGACGTTCCGCGAGTGGGGGGAACAGCTCCAACTGCTGGTGGAGGTCCGCGGCAGCCTCGACAAGTTCACCCCGGACATCTTCGACCGGCCGGTCACCGACCTGATTTCCGCGACCGCGCCAAGTTCCTGGCGGCGCGACCGCGGAATCGAAATGAGTTCGATGACGCGGTCCCGGCTGCGCAAGGTGGCCAAGGAATACATCCGCCCGGGTGTGCATATCTCCGACCTGCATGAATCCCTCTTCGAGGTGCAGCAGCAGCGGACAAAGTGGGCCGACTACGCGACGTCGCAGCGCCATCCGGCGGTGCCCTCCGGGCTGGCGGACCTGAACGGCTTTTACCGGGAGGTGGCACAACGCCTCGGGAAACTGGCCGCGCTGTTGGCGCCGGTGCCCGAAGACCGTGCCCTCGCGGCCCTGCCCGACGGCGAACTCCAGGAACAGCTGGACGCCCTGGCCGCGGACCGCGAAACGCTGGTGAACCTGCCCGAACGGACGCTGCTGCTGGAGCAGATGCGCGAACACGGCCTGACCGAACTGCTGGACGATCTGGCCAAACGCGAAGTCGGCGCGGACGAGGTCAGTGCGGAACTGGACCTGGCGTGGTGGCAGTCGGCACTCGAAGCGATGATCAGCGGCGACGACTACCTCGCCATGTCCGACGGCGACAACCTGCGCAAGCTCGAGGCTGTCTACCGGCTGGCGGACAACGCGCACATCGCGTCCGGGCCCGCCCGGCTGCGCTGGGAACTGGCACAGAACTGGCGGCATTCGCTGAAGAGCAAGCCCAAAGCCGCGCAGCGGTTGCGCGACCTGCTCAAGGCCGGCGAACCCACCCTGGCCGCCTTGGGGCAGCAGTCGGAGTCCCTGGTTTCGGCCCTGTTGCCGATCTGGACTGCCTCCCCGCTGGTGCTGCCGCTCCTGCTCCCGGAAGGCAAGCACTTCGATGCCGTGATCGTCCTTGACGCCGAAGCCACCAGCCTGCCGTCGGCGCTGACCGCGCTCTCCCGGGCGCACCAGGTGGTGGCGTTCGGCGACGGCGAGTTGGGCCGCGCCGAGCCCTTCGAAGTCAACGTGGACCGGCGGAACGATCCCGTCACCGGCGAAGCCCCGCTACCGCTGGCCAGCTGCTTCCACGCGCTCTCCGAGGTGCTGCCGGTGGTGGCGCTGACCACCGCTTATCGTGCAGTCGACCTGGACCTGACCCGGTCGTTGAGTGAGAAGTTCTACGGCGGTTCGCTGTCCCGGCTGCCCGGCGCCAGCTCCATCCGCGGGGGCGGCCTGGAAGTGGAATACCTGCCCGACGGTACCGGGATGCCCGGCGCCGGACACGAAGGCGTGGAAAGCGTCCCCGCCGAACTCAACCGCGTGGTGGACCTCGTCTTCGAGCACATCAGCCTTCGGCCGACGCGGTCCCTGGCGGTGGTGACGGCCAGCGCCCGGCACGCTTCCCGAGTGGCGGAGGCCATCCGGCTGCAGATGCCCAATTACCCGGCGGCGGCAGATTTCTTCCACCGCCGCCAGGAGCCCTTCCGGGTGGTTCCCGTCGAACGCGCGTCCGGATTGGTCCGCGACGACGTGATCTTCTCGCTCGGCTTTGGCCGCACGCCGCACGGGCGTGCGGTGCACGACTTCGGACCCCTGTCGGCGCCGCACGGGCGGGCGCTCTTCGCGACCGCGGTGACCCGTTCCCGGCATTCGCTGCACGTGCTCAGCTGCTTCCGCCCCGAGGACCTGGACCCCGAACGGCTGCGGCATGGAGCCGCCGACTTCCATGACCTGCTGGACCGCCACCTCGGCGACGGCCGGTTCACGGCGCCCGAACTCTCTCCCGGAATCGACGACCCGCTGGTCGCGGACCTGGTGGAGCGCATCCGCGCCCGCGGCGCACGGGTTTGGGACCATTACTACGGAGTCATCGACATCGCGGCCAGCACGGGAACGGTGCAGTATTCGCCGGATGTTGAACCGACCCTGCCGGTGGCCCTGGAATCGGACGGCAGCCGGCAGTACCAGGAGCTGACCGTGCGGGAGCGCAGCCGGCTGCGTCCGCAACAGCTCGAGCGGTTGGGCTGGCGGCCGCTGACGCTGTGGACCATCGAGGTGTTCACGGATCCGGAGAAGTGCGCAGACCTGATCGGAGGCTACTTGGGACTGCACAAGCCGGAAGAACCGGCAGACAAGGACGAGCGCCCGGCCACCCCGCGGAAGCCGGAGCCAGCTGCGGAGCAGGCACTGCAGGCGGAGGAGTCCCCGCACGCTGCGGGCTCGGCAGACGAGTCGGGCGATGCCGGCGACGACCGGTTGCGGCCGCGCCGGGCCAGGCGCAACCAGTCGCCGACGCTGCCCACCAAGGCATCGGAGGACGACCCCCGTGCGTGGGGCGACCGGGAAGAGGACCGGGACGCCTGGCTGCGCGAGCAGCGCCCGCCGCACTGGGGCTAGGCCGGGAGCCGTTCTGCGGCCGGCCGATCCGGGGCAGTCCTCAGCCGACCAACACGAGGAAGACGTTGCCCCGGCTGGAGGCGCCGGCCAGCGCGGTGGCGTCCGACGGTGCGGCAGCCACGACCACCAGCCCTTCGGGCTCGCCTGCGCCGAGCAGCGCAGCCGGCGCAGCGCCGTCGTCGGCTTTCCACAGCACCGGAGCGGCCCGCGCCAGGACAGTGGTTTCGGCCGGCTCTTCGAACCCGTTGCCGCTGCTGAGGACGATGTCCACCAACTGGCCCGGCGACACCAACTGGACGGTGGAGGGGTCGGCGGGGCGCACCGGCACGGCCACCGTCCCCTGGGGCGCCCCCGTTAACAGGCCCGGCCCGACGATCGAGGTGTCCACGACCGGAGAACCGGCGCGCAGCGCCGTCGCCAGGCGCTGGCCCACCAACAGGGACGGGCTGGCGGCGGTGCCGTCCGGGACGGCACCGGCCGGCAGCTCACCCAGTTCCAGGTCGTCGGCGGACAACAGGGCGCCGGCCGGGAGATCGGACGCGGCGACCACCACGGAATCAGTGGGGTTCGGCGCCGGGGTCAGTTGCTGCACGACCAGTGCCGCGGCCGCGCAGAGCAGCAGGGCGGCAAGCAGCCGGTAGTGCCGCCGCAACAGCCGGCGCGGCGACAGTGCAGAGCGGGCGGTGCGGGTCGGGGCGGCAGCGGTGGGCATGCAGCCACGCTAGGAGCACACGGGCGCCCACGGTCAGCGGGGGAGCGCACCTGTGGATGCAGTGCCGCCGCCGTGGCGCGGTGTAGGAGCGGCCGCGGGCTCCGGCGTGGCTAGCTGGCGGCGGCGGCCGGAGCCGGGGCGGCGGCAGGCTTCGAGGCCTCGGCCGCAGCTGGCTTCGCCGCCTCGGAGCCAGTGGACCCTGAGGAGGCCGCGGGAACGGAGCCTGCCGTGGAAGAGTCGCGGGAATCGGTGCGGTAGAAGCCCGAGCCCTTGAAGACGACCCCGACGCTGTTGAACTTCTTGCGCAGGTTGCCGCCGCATTCGGGGCAGACGGTCAGCGATTCATCACTGAAGGACTGCTGGATGTCGAAGGCATGGGGGCAGTCTTTGCAGGCGTAGGCGTACGTGGGCACAGTAATTCCTCCTGAAAAAAACTTGGCTGGAGCAGGAGGCGCCCGGTCAGCCGTTGGCACTCACCCGCTCAGAGTGCCAATTCTACACCGTCCGCCCGGGGAACCACGTCCAGCCGTCGGGAGACACGGCGCCGTCCAGTGGGGCGTCCAGGGCGGTGAACTCGAAGGCGCCCGCCGCCACCACCTCGTCGGAGTAGAAAACGCCGACGAACTTCGGCCGGTCTTCGCCGTCCCCCAGCGACGCCAGGAACCGGTCGTAATAACCGCCGCCCTGGCCCATCCGGTTGCCGTCGGAATCCACGGCCAGTCCGGGCACGAGCACCAGCGGCAGGCCGGACATGATTTCCGGTCCGAAGCGTTCTCCGACCGGCTCGTCTATCCAGGCCCGAGGGCTGCGGGCCAGCTCCACGCCGCTGAACCAGTGTGCCCAGCTGAGCCGGTAGTCCGGTTCGCAGATCGGGACCACCACCCTGTAGCCGGCGTCCTCGAGGGCCGGCAGCAGCATGCGCGTGGACGGTTCGGAACCGACGGACAGGTAGGCCGGCACAGTGGTCCCGGCCGGGACGTTCAGCCGCCGGAGACCGTCCAGCACCTGCCGCGCCAGGGCGTTCCCGGCCCGAATCCGGTCTTCTTCGGACCGTGCCCGGCGGCGGGCCCGGAAGAATGCGCGGGCGGTTTCCTTGTCCATGCCGGTCTGCTTCTCCATGGCCGACATCGTAGTTGCTTTCCCGTCGGATCGGCTTGCTTCGCAGCTTCGTTCGGTAGTCTGAATTCATGACGTCTCATCGCACGGTACGCAAAGCAGTCATTCCGGCCGCCGGGCTGGGAACCCGTTTCCTGCCCGCCACCAAGGCCATGCCCAAGGAAATGCTCCCTGTAGTGGACAAGCCGGCCATCCAGTACGTGGTCGAAGAAGCGGTGCGCGCCGACTTGAGCGACGTCCTGGTCATCACCGGCCGCAACAAGCGCCCGCTGGAAGACCACTTCGACCGCGTGCCCAACCTCGAGCAGATCCTGGAGGAGAAAGGCGATCTGGAGAAGCTCGCCGCCGTGCAGGCGGCCTCGGAGCTGGCTGACATCCACTACCTGCGCCAGGGGGATCCGCTGGGCCTCGGCCACGCAGTCCTTCGGGCCCGCCAGCACGTGGGCGACGAACCGTTCGCCGTGCTGCTCGGAGACGACCTGATTGACGAACACGACGACCTGCTGACCCAGATGATCGAGGTCCAGCAGCAGACCGGCGGCTCCGTGGTCGCCCTGATGGAAGTGGACCCCGCGCAGATCAGCGCCTACGGCTGCGCCGACGTAACCCCGATGGGGGACGGCAGCTACGTACGGATTAACGAACTGGTGGAGAAGCCTTCGCCGGACGAGGCCCCGTCCAACCTGGCCGTCATCGGCCGCTACGTGCTGCATCCGGCCGTCTTCGACGTGCTGGAGGACACCAAGCCGGGCCGGGGCGGCGAAATTCAGTTGACCGATGCGCTCGAAGCCCTGGCCGGCCGGGAAGGCGAGGGCGGCGGCGTTTACGGTGTGGTCTTTACCGGGCGCCGATACGACACCGGCGACAAACTCAGCTACCTCAAGGCCGTCGTGACCATCGCTTCCGAGCGCGAAGATATCGGCACGGAACTGCGTTCCTGGCTGAAGGGCTTCATCGACGGCTCGGACGACTGAGCCCGTCGCGACCGCGAAGAACTTCACATGGGGTACGGACCGGCCATCTGGCCAGCGACGCTTGCATGCGGTGACTTATCGCTGCGCCCGATCCGGTACCGGGACCGGGGCGAGTGGACGGCCGTGCGGCGCCGCAATGCCCGCTGGCTGGAACCGTGGGAAGCCACGAACCCGGCTCCGGGCGGGTATCTGCCGTCGTTCTCCGAGATGGTCCGTTCGCTCAAGCACCAGGCACGGCTGGCCACGGCCCTGCCCTGGATCATCACCGAACTGCAGGCAGGAAGGCCCAAGCCGGCGCTGGTCGGGCAGCTGACCGTCTCCAACATCGTCTGGGGTTCTGCGATGTCGGCCACCTTGGGGTACTGGGTGGATGAGGCGTGCGCCGGCCGCGGGATAGCGCCCACGGCGGTGGCCATGGCGACCGACCATTGCTTCCAAACGCTCGGGCTCCACCGGATGGAAATCAACATCAGGCCGGAGAACCGCGCCAGCCTGCGCGTCGTGGAGAAGCTCGGCTTTCGCGACGAAGGGCTGCGCCCGCGGTACCTGCACATCAACGGGGCCTGGGCGGACCACCGCAGTTTCGCGCTCACCGCCGAGGAGGTTCCCGGTGGCCTGCTGGACCGCTGGCTGGAGCACGGCGATGTCGGACTGACACCATAAGGCAGCGCCGCGCGGAATCGTTATCCGACACACCGTGATGAATGCCGCGTACGGCATGCTTGAGCTTCTACGGTTTTGAGAGTGGACATTCAGAGCTCTGTGATCTTGGCGGTCATCGTCGGGCTGTGGTTTGTCTGGGTAGGACCGTACCTGCTCCGCGGAGCATTCCGTCCCGCGATGGTTGAATCGGCGCCGGGACACGCAGCACCACTAGTTTCAGTACCCGCAACCGCCTCCGGCGGCAACCAGGGGATCATCATGGAATACAACGCCCAGCCGGCACCCTCGACATCGTCGCCAGTGCCCCGGCTCGTCCGGCAGCCCGGGTTCCGCATCCGCTACGGCCGGACCGCGCTGGCACTTGCCGGGGCCTCGGCACTGTTGGTTTTCGTCGGCGGCGGAGCCCTCGCGCTGGCTGGCGTAGTCTCGGGCCGCGTCCCGGGCTTCGCGCTGCTGGCGGCCGTCGCCGTCGTCGTTATCCTGCGCTCCCTGGCAGTCCGCGACCGCAGGAACCGCGCCGCCGCACGCGCCCGGCAGGGCGCCCGCACCGCATCGGCAACGCGGCCGGCGGGAGCCGCGAAGACTCCCGCGAAGCCCACCGAACTGTTTGACGGGGCAGCGGGGCACACCGAGGCGACACCGCAGCCCGTCCAGGACGGGCCGGCCCGGTTGACGGCCGCCGAACTGCGCGAGGAGGCCTTGAAGGTTGCCGCAGACGCCGGCGACACCGCCGCACCGGGGCAACCGTCCGGCACTCCCTGGCAGCCGGTCGACGTGCCCAAGCCGACGTACGTCGGCGCGGCCAAGGCCACGCGCCCTGCTCCGGCGCCGCTGCCGGCTCCCGAGGTCAAGAAACCGCAGACCAAGACGTCGATCAAGCAGACCGCGGCGCAGCGGACCGACGAGCCCGCCCGGACATCCGAGCAGGCGGCTGCCGGACAGCAGCCGGAGGACGGCGCCTCAGCCGCCGAGGCCTCCGGCCAGCAGTCGGTTGCGAACCGCCTTAACCTGGACGACGTCCTGCAGCGCCGGCGCGCCTGACCCGAGCCACCCCGGCAGGTTGACTGCGGCCCGTCCACACCGGACGGGCCGCAGTGCTGTCCGGTCCGCGGTATCGGGCGTGGGCCGCAATGGTGTGCAATGGAGGCATGGATGCACCGAACCCGGACCTGATGGCTACCGAGACCGCCGGCATCGACCTGTTGGAAAGTCCCGGCATGCGTGAGCCGCTGGAACTGGCTGTCGGCACCCTCGGCGGCACGGTCCAGTCCTGGCACCTGGCGAAGCTGCAGCACCGGCCCGGGGCCGGCGCGACCGGGATCTACACCGTGCGGCTCCGCGGGCACGACGGCGGCGAGCGGACTGAGTACGTCTGCATCACCACGGCGCCGGTGCCCGAATGCGGGCTTCCGCTGGTGCGCGTGGACGGCGGACCCGTCCCGCTGACCGCCTGGCTGTACCCGTCCGACCCGGTCCTGGCCGGACTGCCTGCGGCGTGCGACCCCGCGGCGGTGGGCCGCAGCGTCTTCGGCGGGGGAGAAGCGGAGCTGAAAATGGTCAGTTACCGGCCGCTGCGGCGGGCCGTGCTGGAAGCCGTGCAGGGCGGACACAAGGTCTTCCTGAAGGTGGTCCGTCCGGACCGGGCGGCACAGCTGATGCGCCGGCACCGTCTCCTGACCGACGCCGGCCTGCCGGCCCCCGTTGCCTCCCCGGGCCCGGCCGACGGCGTGGTGGTGCTCACGGAGGCGAAGGGCACGCCGCTGGCCAAGGCCTTGATGGACGACGGCGCCGCCAGCCTGGCGCCGGAAACCCTCCTGGCACTGCTGGATGCGCTCCCGGCCGGAGTGCTGGAGCTCTCGCGGCGCCCGGCCTGGGCGGACCGCGCAGCCGACTACGCCAAGGCAGCGGCGGCAGTGCTCCCCGACGAGCAGGACCGGGTATTTGGCTTGGCCGATCGGGTGGAACGGCTGCTGGCGGCCACCGACGCCGGTCCGGTGGTTCCGACCCACGGCGACTTTTACGAAGCGAACCTGCTGGTGGCCGGCGGGAAGGTCACCGGCCTCATGGACGTGGACTCGCTGGGACCGGGCCATCTGGTGGACGACCTGGCCTGTTTCCTCGGGCACCTGGCCGTGCTGCCTGCCGTACACCCGGGGTATGTGCATGTCCCGGCGGCGCTGGAGCGTTTTGCCGCCGTCTTCGACACCGTGGTGGACCCGGCGGCCCTGCGCGGCCGGGCCGCCGGCGTGGCGCTGTCGCTGGTCGCCGGAGCCAAGACCCCCGGGGAGGGGGAAGGCTGGCAGCAGGACGCCCGGCAGCGGCTTGCCATCGCCGAGGACCTGGCCGCCGGGGCGGCCTGATTCGTCGCCCGCTTCAGGCGTCGGTGACGAGGCGGTAGCCCATGCCGCGGACGGTGGCGAATTTCTCCGCCCCCAGCTTGTTGCGCAGATAGCGGACGTACACGTCCACCACGTTGGAGCCGGGGTCGAAGTCGTATCCCCAGACCCGTGAGAGCAGCTGCTCGCGGCTGAGGACCTGGCCCGGGTTCCGCAGGAAGGCCTCGGCGAGGGCGAACTCCCGGGCGGAGAGATCCACCTCCCGGCAGCCCACGCTGGCCCGCCGTGTCCGCAGGTCCAGGCTCAGGGTGCCGCTGCTCAGGACGGCAAGGTCGGCCGGCTGCGCCTCGGAGCGCAGGCGCAGCCGCACCCGGGCCAGCAGTTCCTCGAACCGGAACGGCTTGGACATGTAGTCGTCCGCGCCGTTCTCCAGCCCGGCGACGGTGTCGTCCACCGAGCTGCGGGCCGTGAGGATGATCACCGGGGTGTCGTTCCGGCCCTCGCGCAGGCGGCGCAGCACGGTGAAACCGTCCTGGTCGGGCAGCCCCAGGTCGAGGATGACCAGCTCGAAGTCCCCGGTCATGGCCAGCTGGTAGCCCTCCCGCCCGGTGCCGGCGACCGTGGGCACATAGCCGGCCGCCTTCAGGCCCTTGGCCACGAAGGAGCTGATCCTGTCCTCGTCCTCGATGATCAGAATCTGGCTCACGCTGTCTCCTCCTTGTCTGCGGCCGCCTCCGGGCCGGTGAGCACGACGGTGAAAGTCGAACCGGCGCCCGGAGCCGAGGCCAGTTCCACGGTGCCGCCGTGCGCAGCGGCAATGGCGCTGACGATGGTCAACCCCAGGCCCGAGCCTTCCGCCCGCGTGCCGTTGCTGCCGCGGGCGAAGCGGTCGAAAATCCTGCCCTGGTCTTCCGGAAGGATGCCGGTTCCTTCGTCCCTGACCCACAGCCGCAGCTCATTGCCGCGCACGGCCGATCCGATCGCCACCGTGGAACCGGGCTCGGAAAATTTCACGGCGTTGGCCGCCAACTGCA
The DNA here is from genome assembly GCF_059092685.1 of Arthrobacter sp. Y3221048. Lineage (NCBI taxonomy): Bacteria > Bacillati > Actinomycetota > Actinomycetes > Micrococcales > Micrococcaceae > Arthrobacter > Arthrobacter sp. Y3221048. The sequence goes on from NZ_JBNHHX010000002.1 coordinate 666,318, forward strand.
GCCAGGCCTGGGTGATCCGCCGCCCGTCGAGCGGCCAGCGGGTTTCGGCCCGCGCGTCGACGGCCCAGCGTTTGTTGCCCAGCGGCCGCGCCTTGTCCAGCACGTCGTCGGTCAGTTGCCCCACTTCGACGTCGGACGGGCTCACGAAGCCCGGACGTTCTGCCTTGGCCAGCAAGACCAGGTCGTCAACGAGCAGCCGCATCCGGTCCAGCTCGTCCAGGGCGATGCCACGCACTGACTCCACGTCCGCCGGGTCGCGCGAGTCCTGCAGCTCCAAGTGGCCCTGCAGAATGGTGATGGGGGTGCGCAGTTCGTGTCCGACGTCGTCCAGCAGTTGCCGCTGCGCCGTCATGGACGCCTCCAGGCGGTCCAGCATGTCGTTGAACGTGCGGGAGAGCTCGGAGATGTCGTCGTTGCCGCTCACCGGTATGCGCTGGGTCAGGTCTGCGTCGGTGATCCGTTGTGCCGTTTCGCGCACCAGCCGGATCGGTGCCAGCAGCCGGCCGGCGACCTGCCAGCCGACCACGCCGATCAGTACCAGCGAACCGAACCCGATCAGTGCGTAGGTCAGGAAGATGTTGTCCAGCTGCTGCAGTTCGGCGTCGTAATCATAGGCCAGCACGAACGTGCTGTGGGCCGGGTCGGAGGAGAGCTGCACCGGCACGGTGACTACCCGGTACGTGGTGGTCGATGTATGCATCGTGGTGAGCACCACCCGATCGGACGCAGTCGCGTCCGGGCCCAGCAGGGCCACGAGTTCGGCATCCTGCTCGAGCCTTAGCTGTACGGACGGGCTCGCCGTGTACGTCACCCTGCCGTCCACGAGGCCAAGCATGCCTTCGTTGGCGGAGGGAAGCGTCCGCTGCATCGCCAGGAAGACCAACCGGCTGGCCTGTGTGAAGGGCTGGCCAGTGTCCGGGTCAATGCCTGTGGCCGCCAAGGTCTTGAACTCGCTGACGCTGCGCTGCAGCGAGTCGTCCACCCGCTGGATGATATTGGACCGCTGCAATGCGAACGCCACCGATCCGGCCACCATCAGGCCCAGGGCCGAAAGGGCGAGCACCGCGGCCAGTACCCGGACGCGGACGGACAGTCCGCCCGGCGGCCTATGCACGGCCGCCGGTAAGGGCGCCGCTGCCACGCCGCATGCCGCCGCGACGACCGACGGCGTGGCGGTGGTGGCGGGGCGTAGCTGTTGGCGTGGATTTTTCTGCCGGACCGGGCAGCCCGGACTCAGTCATCGTCCCCGCCGTCGTCATCCCAGTCGTCCCCATCATCGTCGTCGTAGTCCTGCGGCGGCGCCGGCTGGACCGGAACCGGTCCGTTGCCTTCCGGCGGGCGGGGCGGAGCGGACGGAGACGGGGAGGCGGTCGGCGTGGGCGAGGGCGGCGCGCTGACTTCCGGCGCCGGGCTTCCGGCCGGGGCCGGCGATCCGGACTGCGTGACGCTGATGGACGGGCCCAGGTCGGTGGGCCCGGGCTCGCGCAGGGTGGCGGCCAGTGCGGCGCCTCCGGCGCCCAGTCCGAGCAGCACGGCCAGCGTCACCAGGACGGTGCGGATGGCTGTACGAGGCATGACACCAGTATCCACGGCGCAGATGAGATCAAGATGAGAAGCGTCGGCAGGGTCAGTCGGGGCTGTCGGCCGCGGCGTCCGCGGCCCGGCGGGCGATGTCCGCCTCGACCGTCCGGCCCAGGGCGTCCAGTGCGGAGGCCAGGCCCAGCTGGGCCGCGACGCGCAGCGTGCGGCTGACGTCGGGTTCCTGCAGCACCAGCTTGAACATCGGCACGGCGTCGTCCGCGCGGCCCATCTCCGCGAGCACATGGGCCGCGAAGAGTTCGGCGTTGCCGGCCGAGGCTGCGTCGTCGGCAGCCGAGTAAAGGTCGGCCGCCTGCAGCGCCGCCGAGACCGCGCCGGTGCCGTCCTCCAGCGCCCACAGCCCCCTCGCCCGGGTGTCGCTGTAATCCGCCTCGTACCACCGTGCCCCGTAGAGGTGCGCCAGCCGGATGGCCTCGTCCAAAACCGTGAGCCCGTCCGGGTCGCCGGACTCGCACAGGGCATGTCCGAGTGCGTGCAGGGCCTGCGGCAGCGCGGCGTCGTCGTCCTCGGCCTTGCGCGCGGCGGCCACCGCCGCCTCGAAGCAGATCAGGGCGTCCTTGTCGCGGTCCTCGCGGGAGAGCAGCGTGCCGGTCGCCAGCAGGCCGCGGGCCGCCTCGCCGAACTCGCCGCCGTGGCTGAATTCGGCCACCGCCCGGCGCCAACAGTCCAGCGCCTCGGCCGTCCGGCCGGCGTGCCGGTGCGCGTGGCCCAGACTCATCAACGCCCGCGCCACCTGCGCATGGGGCGCCTCGGTGTGTTCAAGCCGCTGCAGCAGCTTGGACAGCACCTCGCCCGCCAGTTCGTACTCTTCCGCCTCCAGCAGCTGGTTTCCCAGCGCCAGGCGCAGCGTGAGCTCTTCCTGGACCTCACCGCGTTCGGCTTGGGCGACCGCCGCCTGCCAGGCCAGCACCGAGTCTTCATAGTCGCCGGTGCCGGCACACAGCCGCGCCAACACGACGGCGGCGCTGATGGCACCCTTGCGGACCCCGGCAGCCGCGTACAGTTCCAGCGCCGTCAGCGCTTCCTCCAGCCCGGCCGCGCCCTCGCCGCCGGCGGCATTGGCCTTCAACAGCCACATGCTGGCGGTGGTTGCACGGTTGCCGGGCAAGGCCAGCATCCGGTCGGCAACTGCGGTGGCCCGTTCCGGCTGGTCGGCCTGCAGGTAGGTGTTGGCCAGGTACATCAGCGCACCGGACAAGCTGTCGGTCCGGCCGGAATGCTCGTAACCGGCTACCGCGTCTTCCAGCAGCGCGATCGCCTGCTTCGCTTCCCCGCGCTGGGAACGGACGACGGCGATCGCCAGCTGGACGTCGGCCGTCACCGACCCCGGGGCATGGGTCTCCAGCAGGCGGGCGAGTTCGGCTTCCAGGAGCGGAAGATCGTCGTCGCCGGCTTCGCGGAACAGGGCCGTCCCCAGCCGCTCACCTGCAGCGGCCTCGACCGCCAGCCCGTGGCTGCGGAGCAAGGCGATGCGGGCGTGGAGATACTCCCGGACCTGGTTCTCTTCGCCGGCCAGCTGGGCGAGCGCAATCAGCACCGAGTACAAGCCCAGCCGGACGTCAAGATCGGCGTCCGAGGACCGGGCGAGGCCGGCCTGCGCCAAGGCCCGGGCACCCGCGTGGTTCTCGGCATAGGCCGCTTCATAGGCGCGGTCCAGGCAATCCCTGGCAGCCGCCGGGAACCGTGCCGGATCGGGTCCGGCGCTCTCCAGCACGGCGCGCAGGCGGTCGGCGATCAGGCCGCGCGGCACAGTCGCGGCGGACTCAGGCACGGTGGCCCCGCTTCCGCAGCGCTGTGCCGTGGAACCCTGCTGGCGCGTTGCCCATGGTCTTAGTTCTAGCCGCCAACAGGGGTCGGCGCAATGCCCCTGCGCTCCCCGAACGGGAGTGCCGGGACCTGTTGATAAGCCGCCGGCGCGGAGGCCAAAGACCCAAACAAACCTTTGCAAAGAAATGCTTGCACACAGCGGCATCAGCGTCCGGTAGCGGTCCCGCCCGCCGCCCTAGACTAGGGGACATGGAATTCGACACGCGCGTGGCCGCCTACGGCGTGATCGTGGCTGAGGGCGCGGTGCTGCTGGTCCGCTGGACCGGCGCAGGCTGGCCGCGCTGGACCCTGCCCGGCGGCGGGCTGGAATACGGCGAAGACGCCGCCGCCGGCGCGGTCCGCGAGATCCGGGAAGAAACGGGTTATGCCGCCAGGCTCGAGCAGTTGCTGGGCGTGGACAGCAAGCACATTCCGGCCGCGAAGCGCCTGCACGGGCACCGGCCGCTGCACGCTTTCCGGGTCATCTACGCGGCCAGTATTGTCGGCGGCGAACTGGCAGACGAGGCCGACGGGTCCACGGACCTGGCCCGCTGGATCCCGCTCCAGGAGGTTCCGACGCTGGACCGGGTCGACCTGGTGGATCTGGGGCTGCGCCTCTACTTCCCGGACGGCGTCCCGGCGGACCATTCCGCAAACGGCCGGTGAGCGCTATGCTGATCCAGTTGCCGGGCTGACCAGCCCGCCGGACAACCCTGAGGAGGTGGGTGTGATGACCGTTTATCCCGCAGATCCTGCTGCCATCACCAGCCCAGCCTCCGTACCCCGCCCGCGCCGCGGCTAGCGGCCGGAACGTCCGGCGTGGAGGCCTCACGTCCCGAGGTAACCGTCGTGACCGACACCCATCACCCGCATTCCCTGCTGCGCAGCTACGGCTATACCCAACACACCGCCGCGCAGTTTAACCTCCATTCTCCCGATCCGGCGCTCCGCCCTGCCCGGGTTGTGCGCACCGACCGGGGCCGCGTTTTGCTGGCGGCCGACAGCGGCCTGCTGCACCTGCCCACCGCAGGGCTCAGCCCGCAGCCGGCCACCGGTGATTGGGTGGCGTACGACGCCGCCCGCCCGGCTTCCGCAGGCGGCCCGGCCATCGCCGGGCTGCTTCCGCGGTTTTCCGCTCTGTCCCGCAAACAGGCCTACGATCCGCTTGCGGCCGAGCAGATCCTGGCAGCCAACATGGACATGGTCGGCATCGTGGTGCCCTTCGACCGGCCGCTGTCGGCCAACCGGCTGGAGCGGACCCTGGTGGCCGCGTGGGATTCCGGCGCGCTGCCGGTGGTCATCCTGACCAAAGCCGACCTGAGCGGGCACCATGACGAGGTCGCCGCCCAGATCGTCGACCAGGCCGCCGGCGCCGACGTCTTGGCGACCAGCGCGGAAACGGGCGACGGACTCGATGCCGTGGCCGAATACCTGGGCCCCGGCCGCGCGATGGTGCTGCTCGGACCCTCGGGCTCGGGGAAATCCAGCCTGATCAATGCGCTCGCAGGCCGGGCGGTGCAGGACACAGGAGCCGTCCGTGCCGGCGACGGGAAGGGCCGTCACACCACCACGGCACGTGAGCTCATTCCCCTGCCCAACGGTGCGGTCCTGATGGACACGCCGGGCATCCGCGGCTTCGCGCTGTGGGATGCGGAGGAAGGGCTGGCGACCATGTTCGCCGACATCGAAGACCTGGCCTCCGGCTGCCGGTTCAACGACTGCTCCCATGGCGCCGAACCGGGCTGCGCCGTGCGCCAGGCCCTCGACGCCGGCAGCCTGGAGCAGCGGCGCTGGGACAGCTACCGGAAGATGGAACGCGAACTGGCCCGCCTGCACCTGAGGCAGAACGTGGCGGAACAGCGCCGGGCCGGCCGGCAGTTCGCCAGGATGGCGAAGGCCGCCGCACAGGCCAAGGACCATCGCGGCAGGCGCTGAACGTGTGCTCGCGGGCCGCGCGGTTGACTAGACTCGGTGCCAGCACTCCTGCGGCCCAGCCGGCCGCGGGACCCCCCACGGAAGGTTCAGCATGCCCGAGCCCACGCGGCCGGCCCCCCGGCCGGCGGACCTGTCGGCCGGCGTCGCGGAGGCCGGAGACGGCCCCATGGTGCAGTTCCGCGCAGTCACGAAGACCTACGCCGGACAACCCGCGGTTCAAGACCTGACGCTGGACATCGACCGCGGCGCGATCACCGTCTTCGTGGGCCCTTCGGGCTGCGGCAAGACCACCTCGCTGCGGATGATCAACCGGATGGTGGAGCCAACTTCCGGGTCCGTCCTCGTGGACGGCCACGACGTCTCCGACCGGCCCGCAGCGGCCCTGCGCCGGTCCATGGGCTACGTCATGCAATCTGCCGGGCTGCTGCCGCACCGCACCGTGCTGGACAACATCGCCACCGTGCCGCGGCTGAACGGAGTCCGCCGGGCCGCGGCCCGCAAGCGGGCCGACGAGCTGCTCGACGTCGTCGGACTGTCCCGGGAGCTGGGCAGGAGGTATCCGGCCCAACTCTCCGGCGGCCAGCAGCAGCGCGTCGGAGTGGCGCGGGCGCTCGCGGCGGATCCGCCGATCCTGCTCATGGACGAGCCGTTCAGCGCGGTGGATCCGGTGGTCCGCGCCGAGCTGCAACAGGAGCTGCTGCGGCTGCAACAGCAGCTGGCCAAAACCATCGTCTTCGTCACGCACGATATCGACGAAGCGGCCCTCCTCGGCGACAAACTGGCCGTGTTCGCCACCGGGGGCCGGCTGGCCCAGTTCGCTCCGCCCGAGGAGGTCCTGCGGGCGCCGGTGGACGATTTTGTCGCCGGTTTCGTAGGCCGGGACCGCGGTTTCCGCTCGCTGTCCTTCAGCAGTGCACTCGGGCTGCCGCTGCTGCCTGCGCGCACCGCGACCGCGGACGGGGTGGGCGAGGCGTCCGGGGAGGGCTGGCTGTTGTTGACCGACGACGACGGCGCGCCGGCGGGGTGGCTGCCTCCCGGGGAACGGGACCCGGCCCGGGCCCGGATCGGCGGGTCGCTGTTCACCCTGGGGTCCAGCCTGCGCCAGGCGCTGGACGCGGCGTTGTCGTCGCCGTCCGGTGCCGGCGTCGCCGTCGACGCCGACGGGCGGGTGGCCGGTTTGGTCGACCCCGCGGCGGTGCTGCAGAGGCTCCGGACGGGCGGCAGTTGATGGAGTGGTTCCTGGCGAACCTGCCGTATGTCATGGAGCTGAGTGCCCTCCACCTGTTCCAGTCCGCGCTTCCGCTGGTGCTCGGGCTCGTGGTGTCGCTGCCGCTGGGTTACCTGGCCTGGCGGATCCGTGCGGTGCGCGGCCTGATTCTGTCCCTCTCCTCGGTGCTGTACACCATCCCCTCGCTGGCCCTGTTCGTGATCCTGCCGGTGATCCTGGGCACCGGCATCCTGGAAATGTCCAACCTGATCGTGGCACTGACGCTGTATTCGGTCGCGCTGCTGGTCCGCGCGGTGGTGGACGCGCTGAACTCCGTGGACGACGGCGTCCGGCAGGCAGCGGTGGCCATGGGCTACCTGCCGGTGCGCCGGTTCTTCAGCGTGGACCTGCCCCTGTGTGTCCCGGTGCTGGTGGCGGGACTGCGGGTGGTGTCCGTGAGCAACATCTCGGTGGCCAGCGTCGGGGCGCTGATCGGCGTCCGGAACCTCGGTTTCCTGTTCACCGACGGCCTGCTGCGCTATTTCATGACCGAAATCGTGGTCGGAATCCTGATGACCCTGGTGCTGGCGGCGCTGATGGACGTGCTCCTGCTGGCGCTTGAGCGGGTGCTCACGCCGTGGCGGCGCACGGGTGCCGCTGCTGACGGAACCGGGCCGCGGACACGCGGCGAAACCGGCACGTTGCCGGAGGCCGGTGGCGCCGGGACGGGCTCCTTCGCCGCCGGAGGGGAACGGCCGGACGCCGCGGAAGCGACGGTGCGCGGATGAACCTGTTCGAAGAGACCGCGGCGTGGCTGGCGGATCCGGCCAACTGGGCCGGACCGGCGGGCGTGCCGGCCAGGCTGGCCGAGCACCTTTACTACAGCGCCCTGACCCTGGTGATCGCCGCGGCCATCGCCGTGCCGCTGGGGCTGTTCGTCGGCCACACCGGAAGGGGGCGCATCGCCGTCGTGGGCATTGCCAGCGGACTGCGTGCCATGCCCACGCTGGGCCTGTTGACCCTGTTCGTCATCCTGATGGGACTGGGCCTGATGCCGCCGATCTACGCCCTGGTGATCCTGGCCATCCCGCCGCTGCTGGCCGGGACGTATTCAGGGATCGCCGCCGTCGACCGCCAGCTGGTGGACGCCGCGAGGGCGATGGGCATGACCGAGTGGCAGGTCCTGTTCCGCGTGGAATTGCCCAACGCGCTGCCGGTGCTGCTGGGCGGGGTGCGTGCCGCCGTGCTGCAGGTCATCGCCACGGTGGCCATCGTGGCCTACATCAATCTGGGCGGCCTGGGCCGGTATCTGATCGACGGGCTGGCGGTCCGCGACTCGGTGCGGTTGTTTGCCGGCGCACTGCTGATCGCGGCGCTGGCACTGGTCGTGGACGCCTTGCTGGCCGCGGTGCAGAAAGTCGCCGTATCGCCCGGCGTGCGCAGCGCCGGAGGCGGGCCGAAAGGCAGAACAAGTAAGGTTGGAGCAGCCAGTGCCGGCACATGAGGAGATGAGCATGAAGAACCACCCCGGGAACAACGCGCGCAACCATGGGAGCTACAAGAATCCGGCCGCACGGCGCAGCGTGCTCGCCGCCGGGGCGGCCGCCCTGGCCCTTGTGTTGGCTGCCTGCGGCGGGGGATCCGACCCCCTGCAGGACGCGACGTCGGCACCCGAAGGCAGCGCCGGCGGATCCCTGGTGGTCGGGGCCAGCGGAGGCACGGAGAGCCAGATCATTGCCGAAATCTACGCGGGCGCGCTGACCGCTGCCGGCTACGACGTCACCACGCAACCGGGTATCGGCTCGCGCGAGGTCTACGTGAGCGCCGTGGAGGAAGGGTCCGTGGATATCATCCCGGACTACAGCGGCAACCTCCTGCTCTTCCTGGACACCGAGGCGACGGCGGCCTCCGCCGAGGACGTCATGACGGCCCTGGAGGACGCCCTGCCCGAGGGACTCGGTGTCCTGGAGCCTGCGTCGGCGGAGAGCAAGGACGCGATGGTGGTGACCAAGGCGACGGCGGAGGAGTACCAGTTGACGTCGATCGAGGACATGGGCCCGGTGTGCGGCGAACTGGTGCTCGGAGCCAACCCCGAATTCGCCGAGCGCGAGTACGGGCTGCCGGGGCTGAAAGCCAACTACGGCTGCGTGCCCAAGTCCTTCGAACCGATCAACGACTACGGCGGACCGACCACGCTCAACGCCTTGATCACCGACAAGATCCAGGTGGCCGACATCTACACCACCACCCCGTCCATCGAGGACAACGACCTGGTGGTGCTGGAAGACCCGAAGAACAACTTCATTGCCCAGCAGGTGCTGCCGCTGATCCGCAGCGACGCCGTGGACGGGCAGGCCGCCCGGGTGCTCAACGAGGTTTCGGCAGCGTTGACCACCGAGGACCTGATCGACCTCAACCGCCAGGTCAGCGGGGACGAGAAGCGCAACCCGTCCGACGCCGCCGCGGACTGGCTGGCGGAAAAGGGCCTCGCCGGCTAGGGCCTTGGCTCCCGTTCACGCGCCGCCTCGGTCACCGGGGCGGCGCGTGCTGTGTGCGAAGATCTTTGGATGGCCCAGTTCAAGCAGTCCAACAAGCTCCACAACGTCCTCTACGACATCCGCGGTCCGCTCCTCGAGCATGCCCAGCGGATGGAGGCCGAGGGCCAGCGCATCCTCAAGTTGAACATCGGCAACCCGGCGCCGTTCGGATTCGAAGCCCCGGACGCCATCCTGGTGGACATGATCCGCAACCTGCCCACGGCGCAGGGCTACAGCGATTCGCGCGGCATTTTCTCCGCCAGGACCGCCGTGTCGCAGTACTACCAGACGCGCGGCATCCAAGAGATCGGCGTGGATGACGTGTACCTGGGCAACGGGGTCAGCGAACTGATCACCATGAGCCTGCAGGCGCTGCTGAACAACGGCGACGAAGTGCTCATCCCGGCGCCCGACTACCCGCTGTGGACCGCGTCGGTGTCGCTGGCCGGCGGCCACCCGGTGCACTACCTTTGCGTGGAGGAAGAGGGCTGGCTGCCCGACCTGGAAGACATCGAACGGAAGATCACGCCCAACACCAAGGGGATTGTGATCATCAACCCGAACAACCCCACCGGCGCCGTCTATCCGCGGCACATCCTCGAGGGCATGCTGGAACTGGCGCGCCGGCACGACCTGGTGGTGTTCTCGGACGAGATCTACGAGAAGATCCTGTACGAGGATGCGGAGCATGTGAACACGGCGCTGCTGGCCGACGACGTGCTGGTCATGACGTTCAGCGGGCTGTCCAAGGCCTACCGCGTGTGCGGTTTCCGCAGCGGCTGGATGGCCATCTCCGGGCCGAAGCATCTGGCCGCGGACTACATCGAAGGCATCAACCTGCTCACCAACATGCGGTTGTGCGCGAACGTGCCCGCCCAGCATGCCATCCAGACCGCCCTGGGCGGCCACCAGAGCATCAACGACCTCATCCTGCCCGGCGGCAGGTTGCTCGAGCAACGCAACAAAGCCTATGAGCTGTTGAACGCGATCCCCGGCGTCAGCACGCAGCAGGCCAAGGGCGCGCTCTACTTGTTCCCCAAGCTCGACCCGGAGGTCTACGGGATCAAGGACGACGAGCAGTTTGCGTTGGACCTGCTCAAGCAGCAGAAGATCCTGATCTCGCACGGCCGGGCGTTCAACTGGACGCAGCCGGACCATTTCCGACTGGTCACGCTGCCCAACGTGGACGTGCTGACCGAAGCAGTGGGGCGGATCGAGGAGTTCCTGGCCGGGTACCGGCAGTAACTGCCGCGTGTGCGTAGCCGGGCGGCCGGCGGCTCGGTAGGCTGTCGCCACCCCTAGCCCAGGCCATAGGGTGCGAGCAACCAGGAGGACCAGGTGGAAGAGACCGGATTGCCCGTGTTCACGCGGAGACCATCGGAGTTGCTGCGGGTCGGCCCGGGATTCGACCTGGCCGCTGTCGATACCGGCTCCACGCCCGGATTCCTCGGCGGCAGGACCGAGGGAAAACTCCTGCTCAGAGCCTCCGACCGCCGGCTGTCCGAACTGCAGGAACGCCTCTTCGCGCAGAGCCGCGGCGGGGCACCGGACGCGGTCCTGCTGGTGTTGCAGGGGATGGATACCTCCGGCAAGGGCGGGATCGTCCGGCACGTGGTCGGAGCCGCCGACCCGCAAGGCATTTCCCACCGGGCCTTCAAGGCACCGACGCCGGAGGAACTGGAGCACGATTTCCTCTGGCGGGTGGAGCGGGCCTTGCCCGGTCCCGGCATGATCGGGGTGTTTGACCGGTCGCACTACGAGGATGTGCTCATCCACCGCGTGCACCGGCTCTCGCCCCCGGCGGAGGTGGAAGCACGCTACGGGCAGATCAACGAGTTCGAGGCGATGGTGGCCGGCCGGGGCATCCGGATGATCAAGGTCATGCTGCACCTGGGCAAGCGCGAACAGGGCAAGCGGTTGCGCGCGCGGCTCGACCGGGCCGACAAGCACTGGAAGTACGATCCTGGCGACGTCGACGCGCGCCGGCGCTGGGACGAATACCAGCAGGCCTATCAGGTAATGCTGGACCGGACCGGCACCGTCGACGCGCCGTGGTTTGTGGTGCCGGCCGACCACAAATGGTATGCGCGGATCGCCGTGCAGGAGCTTCTGCTGCAGGCCCTGGAAGACGTCGACCCGCAGTGGCCGCCGGCGGACTTCGATGTCGCCGCGGAAAAGGCCCGGCTGGCTGCCTCGTAGCGCCAGTCCGGGCCTGCCCGCCGGTCCGTCATGCCCGGGAACGGCTGGCCGGGGCGGAGCCGACGGCCCCGGGGCAGACTAGAGGGGTGACACCGGGGACGCGGGAGTACCGGCGCTACGCGGGCTGGCCGGCGACGGCTCGGTGCCTGCCGCCTCGCGTGCGGCGTCGAGCCGCTGCCGTGCGCCTTCCAGCCATGCTTCGCAACGGGCCGCCAGCGCCTCGCCGCGCTCCCACAGCGCCAGGGACTGTTCAAGGCTGGCGCCGCCGGCTTCCAACTGACTGACAACGGCTACCAATTCCTCGCGTGCCTGTTCATAGGAGAGGGACGCGACGTCGGCGGGCGCTGCGGGCTGCTCTGGCATGGGGGGTTCTCGCTTTCGGTGCCGGTGCTGTGGTGGTGTCTGATGTTTCCGGGAAAGGCGTCAGGGAAGGGCTTCGGCGGCGACTTCGCCAACCGCAACCCGGAGACGCAACCTTGTTCCTGCCGGTGCGTCCGCCGCGTCACGCAAAACATGGCCGTCCGGCAGTTGGGCCACGGCGTAGCCGCGGTCCAGGGTGTTCTGGGGGGAGAGCGCCCGCACCTGTGCCTTCAGGTGGGCGACCCGGTCGGCGTCACGGTGAACGGCCGCCGAGACGGCCTGATAGGCCCGCGAGGTGAGCCGGTGGAGATCTTCCGCCCGGACGTCCACCATGCCCGTGGGGTTGGCCATGACCGGACGGCTGCGCAGCGCGGCCAAGCGCTCGGTTTCGCGGTGGATCAACTGCTCCACCCGCCGGGCAAGCACGGCACGGGCCTGTCCGATGCGGTGCAGTTCCTCGCCGACGTCCGGGACAATGCGCTTGGCAGCGTCGGTCGGTGTGGAGGCACGCAGGTCCGCGACGTCGTCGAGCAGGGGCCGGTCCGCTTCGTGCCCGATCGCGCTGACAACCGGCGTGGCAGCGGCAGCCACCGCCCGGACCAAGTCCTCATTGCTGAAGGGCAGCAGATCCTCCAGTGATCCGCCGCCGCGGGCGATGACGATGACGTCCACGTCCCGGTGGGCGTCGAGCTCGGCGAGTGCCTGCATCACCTGGGATACGGCGTTCACGCCCTGGACGGCAACTTCCCGGACTTTGAATTCGACGGCCGGCCAGCGCAGCGAGGCATTCCGGATGACGTCCTTCATGGCGTCGGAATCCCGTCCCGTGATGAGGCCGATGCGGTGCGGCAGCAGGGGCAGTCGCTGCTTGCGGGACGGATCGAAGAGGCCTTCGGCGGCCAGCGCCCGGCGCAGCCGTTCCAGCCTCACCAGCAAGTCGCCGAGCCCCACCGGCCGGATGTCCCGGGTCTGCATGGTCAGCCGCCCGGTCTTGACGTACAGGTCCGGCTTGATCTGTGCCACCACCCGGGAACCAGGTTCCAGGGGCATGTCCAGGCGCGCCATCACGCTGCCCCAAACCACCAGGCTGAAGGAGGCCTCGGCATCGGTGTCCCGGAGCGTCAGGTAGGTGGTGGCGTTCCGCCGGTTGAGCTCAATCACCTGGCCTTCGACCCAGGTGGGCGGCACGCGGTCGATGTGCATCTTGAGCTTTTGGGACAGCAGCCGCAGCGGCCAAGGGTTGTCGGCCGTCGTCTGGTTGGCAGTCGGGGGCAGGGTCGATTGTCCGGTGCCGGCGCCTTGGACCCCGCTTGACTCCATGAATTGCCCCTTCCGGAGGTGTGATTCCGACGGCTGCCGGAGACTCTCCATTCTTACCAGTTATCCCCGTCAATCCGATTCTCTGTTGTACTGGGTAGGGGTGGGCGGCGCTCCTTGGGTGCCGCCGGACCGCCAGACGGCAGCGAAGAAACGGAGGCGACGGTGCGGGCTTTGTTGGCTTTTGTCAGTGGGCTGCTGGCCGTGCTCCTCGCCGGCGCCGCGCTGTGCGGAGCCTGGGTCAACCAACGGGTGCTCGACCGTGAAGGTTTCGTGTCGCTGGCCGCCCCGCTGGGCGACGACGCCGGGTTCCGGTCGGCGCTGGCCGCCACCATAACGGAAGAAGTTGCAGGCAGTCCCGAGTTGCCCGCCGGTCTGCAGGAACTCGTGCGGCCCATCGTGGAGCGAACCGCTGGAGCGATTACCGAACTGGCCGGATTTCCGCGGGCTTTGAATGAGACCCTGGCCCTGTCGCACGCACATACGTTCTCCGGGACAGCCGGGGGAGAGGCAGCGGTCACGCTGGATATTGCTCCCGTGGTGGCGCTGGCGGTTTCGCGGGTAGCGGACGCGCTGGGCACTAATATCCGGAGCCCCGAACAGGTGTTGTTGCCGCTGGGCTCTGCCGAGGCGGCCGCGATCCTGTCCTCGGTGCAGGAGCTGCCGTCGCAGTGGTGGGTCGCGGCGGTGGCAGCGGCCGCGGCGCTGGTGCTGATGCTGCTGGCCGCCCGGCGTTCGGCCACGGCACTGGCCTGGGCCGGTATTGGCGCGGCATTGCTGGGCGCGGTCCTCTGGCTGGGGGCCGGGCTTGCACCGCCCCTGGCGGAGAATGCGGCAGGCGAAAGTGCATTGGCCCAGGTGTTCCTGGGGAGGCTGGTCGAGTTGGCCGTCGCCGACTTCCGGCCCTGGGCCGCCGTCTTTGCCGGCGCCGGATTGGTGATCGCGGTGGCTGGTTTCACTCTGCGTGCGGTGCCGGGCGGGGCCCGCCGGACCGGCCCCACGGGCTAGCATAGAGGCATGGCCAGTACTGCTGTTTCCCTTTCCATGCCGACCATTCCCCGCAAGCGCCGCACCCCGGATGAGGTCTCGGCTGCCGCACCTGTGGACGGTGACAAGAAGGTGCTGCTGGCGGCTCCGCGTGGATACTGCGCCGGCGTTGACCGCGCCGTGATCGCCGTGGAAAAGGCGCTGGAACACTATGGTCCGCCCGTCTACGTGCGCAAGCAGATCGTCCACAATGTGCACGTGGTGTCCACCCTGGAGGAAAAGGGCGCCATCTTCGTTGAAGAGACGGACGAGGTGCCGGAAGGCGCGCTGGTCGTTTTCTCCGCGCACGGGGTTTCACCCGCCGTGGTGCAGTCCGCCGAGGACCGCCAGCTGCGGACCATCGACGCGACCTGCCCGTTGGTGACCAAGGTCCACCGCGAAGCTGTCCGGTTCGCCCGCGACGGCAACGAGATTCTCCTGATCGGTCACGAGGGACACGAAGAAGTCGAAGGGACCTACGGGGAAGCGCCGGACCACACCACGATCGTCAACAACCCGGACGAGGCGCGGACAGTGGAAGTGCGGGATCCGGAGAGGTTGATCTGGCTGTCGCAGACGACGCTCTCGGTCGACGAGACGATGGAAATCGTGTCCATCCTGCGCGACCGCTTCCCGGCGCTGCAGGATCCGCCGAGCGACGATATCTGCTATGCCACCTCCAACCGCCAGGCCGCGATCAAGAAGATAGCGCCCTTGGCGGACTTGGTCATTGTGGTTGGCTCCGAAAACTCATCCAACTCCGTCCGGTTGGTAGAGGTCGCCCTCGAGTACGGCGCCAAGGCGGCATACCGCGTGGACTTTGCCAACGAGGTTGACGAGTCCTGGTTCGAGGGCGTCGCCACCGTCGGCGTGACCTCCGGAGCCTCCGTGCCGGAGGTCCTCGTGCGCGAGGTGCTGCGCCTGTTGGGCGACTATGGCTACGGCGACGTGGAGGAAGTGGTCACCGCCGAAGAGGACATCCTTTTCTCGCTGCCGAAGGAACTGCGCGCCACGCTCAAGGAACGCGGCGACGAATCGCGTGGCCTCGGCGGCCGCGGCACCCGCCCCGCACGCTAACCCTGCATCCGCTGTGCAGGGTGGCCCCGCGGCGGTGCCACCCTGCACGGCGGTACCGATTGCCCTGCTACGCGGCCGGGTCCCGGCCTTCAATCAGTTCGGGGGCCGAGAGCAGCCGGGGCGTGTTCTCCAAGGCCGCCGGGGCCGCGGGTTCCTCCAAGGAAGTTCCGTCGAAGGCGTAGATCTTCCGTGCGGTCGGCAACACCCTTGACTCCAGCGTCCCCACAAACGAGTTGTATCGCTCGACCGAGCTCTTCAGCGACGAGCCCAGCCGGGTGACATGATCGCCCAGCGTTCCGAGCCGCTCGTAGAGCTGCCGGGAAAGGTCGAAAATCTCGCGTGCGTTGTCCTTCAGCACTTCCTGCCGCCACGTAAAGGCCACCGACTTCAGCGTGGCCAGCAGCGAGACGGGGGAGACCAGCGCAACGCTGCGGGCAAAGGCATGGTCGAGCAGGCCGGGATCGGCATGCAGGGCGGCGGAGAGCACCGCTTCCGAGGGCAGGAAACAGAGCACCAACTCCGGGGAAGCCTGCAGGCTCTCCCAATACTTCCGCCCCGCCAGGGCATCCACGTGCGCGCGCACCGCCTTGGCATGGGTGTTCAGCAGATCCACCCGTTGCTGCTGTTCGGCGGCCGATGCGGCCGCCGGAATTTCCTGGGCCTGCAGGTAGGCGCGCAGCGGGACCTTGGCGTCCGCCACGATGGACTTTCCGCCGGGCAGCCGGATGGTCATGTCCGGGCGGCCGGTCCGGTCCGCGCCGGCCAGATGCACCTGCTCGTCAAAGTCCACGCGGGCGAGCATGCCGGCAGCTTCCACCACCCGGCGCAACTGCACCTCGCCCCACTGGCCGCGGGCAGAATTGGACTGCAGCGCGGAGGCGAGCGTCTGCGTGGAACGCATCAGCGCCTCGTCGCTGCGCTGGGCTGCACGCAATTGCTCGGCCAACTGGCCGAACTGCTCCACCCGGTCCCGTTCCAGCAGGCTGACCTGCTGCTGGACGAGCTTGAGCTTCTCACCGACCGGGATCAGGGCGCGCAGCACGGTGTTCTCTTGCTCGTCCTGGGCGTAGAGCTGCGCGTTCTGCTCGGCGAGCATCCGGCGCTCCGCCTCCGCCCCGGCGAGGCGGGCTGAGAGCTCTGCCAGCCGGTCGCCGTCGTCCTTTGCGGCGTGCTGCAGATCCGCCAGCCGGCGGCGGAGAAGGACGGCCACGGCCGCGGCGCCGGCGGCGGCGCCCACGAACAGGGCCAGAAGTGCGAGAAGTACATGCGAGGCATCCATACCTTCACCATGCCAGCCGCCTCGGACAAAATTCGGTACGCGGGCCGATGTGTCCGGGCCACGGTATCCTTGACTACCGTGGCTCTAACTATTGGCATCGTCGGACTGCCCAACGTCGGCAAATCAACCCTCTTCAACGCATTGACCCGCAACAGCGTGCTCGCGGCAAACTACCCGTTCGCCACCATCGAGCCGAACGTCGGTGTGGTCTCGCTGCCGGACCCGCGGCTGGAGAAGCTGGCGGAGATTTTCGGGTCGCAGCGGATACTGCCCGCGACCGTGTCTTTCGTGGACATTGCCGGCATCGTCAAGGGGGCTTCCGAAGGTGAGGGGCTGGGCAACCAGTTCCTGGCGAACATCCGCGAAGCGCAGGCGATCGCCCAGGTCATCCGTGTTTTCGACGACCCCGACGTGGTCCACGTGGATGGCAAGGTGGACCCGCGCTCGGACATGGAAACCATCAACACCGAGCTGATCCTGGCCGACCTCCAGACTTTGGAGAAGGCCCTCCCGCGGGTGGAGAAGGAAGTCAAGATCAAGAAGCGCGACGCTGCGGAGCTGGCTGCCCTGCAGGCAGCGCAGAAAGTCCTGGAACGCGGCGACACCGTCTTTTCCTCCGTCGAGAGCGACAAGCTGGACATGGAGAACCTCCGGGAACTGAGCCTGCTGACCGCCAAGCCGTTCATTTATGTGTTCAACGTAGACGACGCCGTGCTCGGCAGCCCCGAGCGGCAGGCCGAGCTGCGCGAGCTGGTGGCACCCGCCGACTGCGTGTTCCTGGATGCCAAGCTGGAAGCGGACCTCGTGGAGCTGGACGAGGAAGAGGCCCGCGAGATGCTGGAGATGAACGGCCAGGACGAGTCCGGGCTGGACCAGCTGGCGCGGGTGGGCTTCCACACGCTGGGGTTGCAGACCTATCTGACGGCCGGGCCGAAGGAAGCGCGGGCCTGGACCATCAACCGCGGCGACACCGCTCCGCAGGCTGCCGGCGTGATCCACTCGGACTTCCAGCGCGGCTTCATCAAGGCCGAGGTGGTGTCCTTCGCCGACCTGGTGGAGGCCGGATCCATGGCCGAGGCCAAGGCCCGCGGCAAGGTGCGGATCGAAGGCAAGGACTACGTGATGGTCGACGGCGACGTGGTGGAATTCCGTTTCAATGTTTAGAAACTCCTGATCAGATTGCATTTAATGCGCTGAATATCAGGGTGAATTCACTGTAGCCGTAGTCAATTTTTGGCCGTGTTTTGATTTGCTGAACGCTCGCCGGGCCCGGTTGTCGGCAGGGCTGCGCAATCAGTTGGATGGCTGGCCCCACATGGTGGGGAGGGTGGCCCAGTTCATGCAGTGGCGGAAGCTGAGGCAATCTCCTGACTCTGACACCCGCTAGTTTCGGTACGGCAATGTGATCGGTGCCCGGCAGGGCGGCCTGAATTACACCCGCCTCACGTCTCGCCGGCCTTGGCAGAATTCAGTGTCCACTTAATTCACTCGGCTAGTTGACGGTGTTGACAACTGGGCTGCTGGCGGCTGCGCTTGGGTCATGGCATCTCAAGCGTCTGAGGGGAAGCTTCGGATTGCGTACGGTCTGGTGGTCATAGCTCTCGCCGTAGTTTCCTTCACAGCGACCTGGCTAACGACGTCGGAGGCGTGGATCGGCGTCGTTCAAAGCCTCATGCCCTCTTTGCTGGTTATTTGGGGTGGAGTGATTCTGATCGGGAAGACACGAGCCGGGAGATTGGTGCGGACGCGCCGACGGTGGAGATACTTCACGCTCATAGGGGTCGTCGTGGCCGTCATCATCGCGACTGTCGCGCTAACATCTGTCAGTGGGGAGCGTCCGGACGGCGACCTAGCTCTCGTGTTGTTTCCCGCGATCATTGGTTTGTTCATTGCCCTGCTCTACGAACCGGAAAAGAGTGCCCAGTTTAGGGCTGCCGACCTCAGTGATGGTGATGCCAAAACCTGGGCAAGGATCGCCCTGATGCCGGCAGCCGTCGGAATCGTTCTCGGATGTATCGCCGGTGTTTCAGCAGCGGCCGGCGAATCCAGCACGGGTTTTCTGCTCCTGCCGATAGCCCTAGTTTTCTTGGTCTTCGCAGCTGCCATTTGGATACTGCTCAGGTCGAGGAACCGGCAACTGAGGACAAAACCGTAGGAAAACTTAGTTCCCATGGGCGGGCATGAGGGGCAGAGCGGCGGCCTAACCCTCGCCCGCTCTGTAATACTGCAGGCATGGAGACCCTGAGGGCTCGGCGCGATTGGCTTGACGATGTGGCAGCTCCAGGTCACACCCAGGGCCGTGGCCGCTGTGGCTGTCGCAGCCATCGGCATGCTGTTGCTCCTCCTTGGGCTGGGGACCCGGCCCGATGCTGAACTGTTGCCCGGGTATGCGATCGTGTACGCGGTGATTGGCTAGAAAAGGGAGGAAAACCGTTGAAACTTCTATTCGCGATCTGGTCAGTCCTGCTGGTTCTTGGTACGGCCTACGCGATTGTCAGCAACGATGCTGTGAGTTTGCTGATCGGCTTGGGACTCAGTGTCACCTCGATCCTTGGATTGGTAACTACTGCCAGGAAGATTAAGGCATCAAATTCCACCATCGCCAGGAGAAGAGCGGCACCGGAGAGCCAGGATAAGTCCCTCTGATATAGGCTCTGCTGCCTCCGGCGGCCTGGGTAAAAAGGAACGGTACACCTCATGCAGGGCCACACTTATTTGTTGGCCATGGGACTCATGTTCATAGCAGGGGTTTGACTGACCTTCGCGGCCAACACTACCGGAGGTAGTAGCGCAGGTGGCCTTCGTGGGAGTAGCCTACGCAGATTCGTTATTCCAGCTATCGGAGTTACCACCGCGCCGGCAGGTGTAGGAGGAGTTGCAGCCGCAGGCCTTGCATTCCCGCCGTCGGTACCATCAAGTCTGGCTTTGATGTCGAGCGGTCATGTGGATAGAAGGTAACTCAATAGTCGTCACGGGAAGGAAAACCGTTGTCTACGCGAAATAAGTTGCTATTCAAATTACTCTTTAGCGTGGGGCTAGTTATTCTTGCGCTTGCCTGCTTTTCGGCTGTGGCTTTCGGTCAGTTTCCTATATTTCAAGCCGTCACGGGGATGGCTCTCACCGTAGTGGCGGCCATTGGGCTGCGGAAGGTTGAACGGAACTCCAATTGATAGTGCTGCATGACACACTCAACGCGCCCCTCGCTCTCGCCACCGACAAAGGTTACGCCTGCCTGACCATCACGCGAGTCGCCGCCGGAATCGTTGCTGGCCCGGGCCTGCGGTTTAGTGGGCGCTCTTAGTGGCGCATTCATAGGTTGTGATGTTGGAGGCACCACACTGGCCGTACAGACCGTGGTAGTAGGCAATGTAGGGTGCAGGGTACCAGGCCTAGGCTGGGCAGTTGGCTGATGCAGAGACCACGGCCCCGAACTTTTAGATAGGCGACTCAGTGATGGCTGATCAAAGACTGATTTTCGTAGCAGTTGCCCTAATAATCGGCTTCATCGCGATTGTCGTTTTGTTGTGGTTCTTGGCACATAGAACCCGAAAGATCAACGAGCAAACAAGCATGAAAGGCATCGAGGTCAAAGGGGTATCGGCGTCGACTGCATTTGATTGGCACCAAAGCGTGGAGGCATTGGTGGAGCGAGTAACTGGAATAGTCCAGTCAAATCGCAAGTACAAATCAATCACCACGACAGACACGGGACTCGAAATCCAGGTGAAGGGCAGCTTTTGGTCTTGGGGAGAGGTCATTGATCTGTCATATCAATCATCGGCTCCCCCTCTTAGGGTTACAGCTAGATGCCGTCCGCGAGTGCAGGCGACACTTTATGATTACGGCCAATGCGGAAAGGGTCTGGCCGAATTACTGGAGTCAATGGCCATTGACCCCGTGCGGCCCTAGTCGGTGGGGGAGGAGCAGGGATAAAGTCTCGCGGGTCCAGAGCACCGCCCTGCTCCACCGGTGTAGCCGGTGGCGTCCCCCCGCTCGTAGACCCCCCATCAAGTCACGCGGGTGACCACGCAACGGAGCATGCCCATCGTCTCGCATCGCGTTCTCGGTCGGACTGTTGCATGGGCGACAGCAGCGACCACGGGGGTGGATGACGACGGACCTGGCGGGCGGTGTCAGGAACCGGTGGAGTCCAACGTGCTACCACTTCTGCTTGGGGTGTCTCCCGACGCACGGCGGTGGTGAAATGGTGGGCGTGCCAGAATGGCTTCTCGCACGATGCCCAGCGACCTCCCGACCCGGGCCCCGGCCACGAGCTGCCGCCGGTGCGCGGGGACGCCGCCGGGGGCGTGACGGCGATCGGTGTGCTCGTCCTGCCCGGGCGCGCCATGGTTAGGGGGTGGTGCCGGTCAGCGGCCCGTCGTTGCCGGGGCCCGGTGGTTCGGGTCTTATCGTATGGCGCCTTCGGTCACCGGAGCACTCCGAGGGTGCCCCGCAGCCGGGGTGAGTGCATCGGGTACCTGCCGAGGTGGTTGGCCCTGCGTCGGGACCTCGGCGGAGGGGAACCATCCCCTGTGCTGGACGAGGAACAGCGTGGCCGCCACGATGATCGCCGGCGCGGTTCCGGCAATCAAGTCCGTCATGGTATCGAAGTTGGTGATCTGCGCGGTGGTGCCGAGCACGGCATCGGAGGCGAACTCCGCGATCTCCCACAGCAAGGCGACGAAACCGCTGAAAGCGACGCTCATCACCGCCGCGAACCAGGGCGGCATCGAGAACCCGTAGCGGCGGCCGGTGATGCCCAGGGCAAAAACGATCCCGAGCGCGACGACGAATCCGGAGTAGAAGTGCACGACCGTGTCCCACAGCGTCCATATGGCGTAGAAACCCAGATGGCTTCCCAGATACGGGCCACCGAGCAGCAGCACGGCGTACAGCCCCTGTAGGCGTGTGGGGATCTCAACGCGCGCCCACCGCTCCACCAGCAGAACCGGGAACGAGGCCAGTAGCAGTGCGACGGGGATGACGGCTGCCGTGGACTCGCCGCGGATGAGCGCGCTGAGTGCGGAGAGTGCGAAAAGGGCTTCGGCCGCGATCAGTGGGGTGTGCCGCCTAATCGCGCCGCTGGACGTCCCCGTTTGTCCTATTTCGTTGCTTTCACTCATTCATTCATTCCTTCATAAAATTTCATGGGAGCGCTCCGGGTGCGGAAAAAGCACGCAGATGCCCTCCGGCGACGACAGCAGTTCGGGAGCACGAGACACACGGTGGCAATACGGCGCCGCTACGTGGCACCGAGGAAGGGGCATTTCTTCCACGTCGAACAGCTGCGCTATTACGTATTCGAGCTGAAGACCGGCCGGTTCCAACCCGAGTACGCCGGGAAACTGAAATTCCACGTCGCCGTGGTAGATGACCTGCTCAAGTGCGACTTCCACAACGAAACGGTCGGGATCCTCATCTGTGGCGGCAAGAACGACTACGCCGTCCGCTACGCCCTTGGTTGCACGACCTCGCCCATGGCGGGGCCCGCGCACACGTACGAGCAGTTGCCCGCCGAAGACAAGGCCTTGGTGCCTGGGGAAGACAAGCTCACTGCCGCCCTGGACCGACTGCCCGCCAACTAACAACCGTTCCCGCTGGGACAGTGCGGCAAAGATCTTGCAAAATTCATCGGACTGGTGACCAGTAGCTTCCTACACCTCGGTTGTGGCACTGGCTCGTCGAGCCTAAAGTTCCCCGAATTAATAGGCTGATATCCCAAAAACCATGGGGAAGTTTGGCGCCACAGCCGGTACATGGACTACGTGCGGGATGCCGTGGATACCGAAAATCTCCTTATCATCTCCTCCGCCAGTTGTCCGGACTCAGTCGTAGCTTCTTATGGTCTATTGGGAAAGGCCGCTGGTATTCCTTGTGCCGGGATGCCGGGATACAAACCTGCTTCGGGTATCAGGTCGGCGCTGGGCAGGGTGAGGATGGCGCCGGCTTGGCGCAGTGCTTCGCGGGTGTCTGTTCCATCCCACCATTCCACCGCGAGGCCGTCGGAGAAGTGGAGGATGTAGAACGATTCGAATTCGACCCAGGCGTCGGTGGCAGCTATGTCCATGTAGTCTCCGCTGTGCGTGCCGGTCCACCGCACGCGTGCTGCCAGTTTGTTGTCCTCGGTGACGGTGTCCTGGACGGTGGCGGTCAGGTCGGGGATGGCCTGGCGCATGGACTGGGCCCAGTATTTCAGTCCCGGCAGGCCGTCGCCCTGGGCCGGGATGCGGTTATGGTCCTCCGTGTCGTAACGGATGAGTCCGTCTAAGCGGTCCAGGTCGCCGGAGGTGATCGAGGCAATGATGGTGCTGAACTTGTGGGTCAGGGTGTGCTCATGCATGGGGGCTGTTCCTTGTCGGGTCGTGGTGCCGGGGCGGGTTGTCGGGGTCGGCGGCGCCGGTGTTGTTGAAGAGCCGGGACGTGGCGGGCAAGAGTTCGTTGGCGAAGCGGACCAGCATGGCACCGAGGATTTCCCTGTCTTCCGGTGACCAACTGGAAAGTATTTCGTCGAACGCTGCCGCGCCGGCGGCGCCGATCCGCTGTTGCAGTTCAATTCCGGCGGCGGATGTCTCAAGGAGGGTCGCGCGCCGGTCGGCGGGGTCCGGCCGGCGGTCGATCAGTTCCCTGGCTTCGAGGCGGCGGACCTGCGGGGTCATGGTGGATTTGTTTACTCCCCACTGCGCGGCCAGGTCGGAAAGCCGCATCGGGCCGCTCCGGGTCAGGTATTCCAGCAGCGCCGTGTCGGTGGGGGAGAGGTCCTCGGCTTCGGGGCCGAAGACGTAGCGGCGGGTCTTTTTCCTGCTGGCCCATTGGAGCACCAAGGCGAAGCCGTGGCGGACCTGAGCCCCCGGGGTGGGCTGCTCACCGCCGGGCTCATTGTTTTTAGAAGAATCGTTCATGGATCCACTCTATCTAGATCAGTTCGGTTCGCCTAACCGAACTATATTTGCTAGACTCGGATTATCCGCAAACGTAAGAACCACCGGAGGTAAGACCATGACCAGCGAATTATTCCAACACCAATCCCATACATCCGTGCCGGGCGCTTCGGCCGTGCTGGCCGAGTTCGGCGACTATGTGCAGGCGCAGCGCCTGGTGGACCGGCTTTCGGATCAGAAGTTCCCGGTCGAACACGTACGCATCGTTGGCCTCGGCATCAGCAGCGTGGAACAGGTCACCGGCCGGATGACCAAGGGGAAGGCCGCTTTGGCCGGTGCCGCCGGCGGTGCCTGGCTCGGCCTGCTCATCGGGCTGCTGTTCGGACTCTTTATGCCCGGCGTTGTTTGGCTGAGCGTGCTGCTGGGCAGCGTACTTATTGCGGCCGCATGGGGAGCTGTTTTCGGTTTTATCGGGCACTGGAGCACCGGCGGACGCCGGGACTTCAAGTCGGTCAAGTCCCTTGAAGCCGAGCGCTACGCCGTCATGGTCGATGCCGAATATTTCGCCGAGGCCTCTGTCATCGCCAACCGGTAACCGCGCCCTCGGCTCCGGTCCTACTGCTCTGACCAAAGTCAGGCAGCCTCCTGCCCTCGGTGACCATCGCGGGCGGTGACTTCAGTGTGACCTTCCGGCGCCCTTCAGCACACCGAAAGCTCACTCCACCGGCGCACGGCGCACCTTCGAGGTAGAGGAGGAACTTGCACGCGCAGAAGAGGTTTCACCGACCGCATCAGCCCTCGCAGCCGAACTAACCCATGCCGCAGGGCCACGAACCAAATGGAGGACGAAACATGACCAACGAATCGTCCCAACACCGGACCGGTGGTTCCGTTCAGTCCCCCAAGTGCCTCCATCGCCGGCCCGGTATGGCGGCCACGTGGCTTCCCCGCTCCCCAAACGAACCCCGGATCCCCGCCCCCTCATCCGCTACCGCATGGGAGGGGCGAATGAGCGATAAATTGAAGGCCCTTGTCCAGGTGGACATTGAGGGCTCACAGGCCCGGATCGGGATCAGTGGTGCGGTGAACACCCGGAATGTCAAAGCCCTCTACATTGTGACCAGACGGGCCAATTCCCTCGCACCCGGTCTGGACATTACCCTTGACCTGAAGCGGGCAACCGTCCAACCCGAAGCCATGGACCAACTCCTAGATTGCTCCCAGGCGCGGCATCTGCCGCGCCGAGTCGACCCGGACCAGTCCGAATGCCGACTTCACATCGCCCCGGCCGCCAAGCTCGTCCAGACACCCGCCGGTGCGGCCCTGGCCGCCTAAACCGGCAACCAAAAAACCTACAGTTGGAAGCCTGGTGACGCGGCGTAGATTGAATGCATGTTCGGCAGCCATCCCGCGGCCGATGCAGCCCACGATCGCTGGAAACCATCTGAGGAGGAGAAGTAATGGGAAAACTGGACGGCAAAGTTGCTATCATCACCGGCGCGGCGCAAGGTATGGGTGAATCCCACACCAGGCGCTTCATTGCCGAGGGTGCCAAGGTGGCGTTCGCCGACGTCAAAGAAGAGCGCGGCGCACCTGAAGGAGTGCCAAACCGATTTGGATGCAGGCGGAGTCCACAAAGGCGATGAGCGCGGTTCCATGGTAGATTGCGGTCGGTCGGGCCGAGGTCCGGCGCGAATTCTGTATCTGCTGCTTTCCTGGGAAAAGAGCTGCATAACCTGCTGGTGGGGGTCGGTGCCCGTGAGGCCCATCTGGCGATCCACTCCGATCACCAGCTCGAAAACCGGTTTGAGATCATGTCGCTGCCCTCGTGGAAGCTGATGTAGATCTGTCGTCGCTACTGGCCAGCTTCGCCTCCTCCTTCCCGCTGCGTCTGCACTCGAATCCGGCGACCGAATTTTCCATTGATTCGGTTTGGGATGCTCCTGGCTTGCAGCGTGATCTCACTCGTGTCTTCGCGGCACGAGGAAGGACCCTATTGCGCATGCTGTATAGCCGGCCCGTTTCCTGCCCTTTTCCTGTTTGCGATTCCCTGAAGGGCAGGGCGCTCCGTCGCAGCAACAAAATATCCGCCCCTGGTGGGAGCGCATGCGACTTCGACAATCCGTGCCCTCGTCTGAGGAAAATGACATCTAGGTAGATATACCCAATCAAACAGCGCTATCAGACGCTGCCCACAGGGTTTGTCATCAGTGCTTTCCCGGAAACCTCTGACATGGTTCCAGCTATTACCAGCACCCGCCTGTTGTTGGATGATGACCGTACAGATCGGTGCCGTCTCCGAGACCGAGTCCGGACAGTTTCGGCCGCGCTCGCGGGCACGGCTGCCTAGCGGAGGATGGCGAGGGCAATGGTGCGCTTGTTGTTGTTAGTGGCGGTAAACCTGCTCGGGGCAGCGGCCGCCCTGCTGATCGCCGCCTGGCTGGTCGACGGCGTCCGGCTTGAGCCCGCGGGTTTCCTGCTGGCCATCGGAATCTTCACGGCGGTCCAGGCGATCCTGGCACCGATCGTCTTCAAGCTGGCCCGCAGGTATGCTTCGGCCGTGCTCGGGGGGGATCGGGCTGCTCTCCACGCTGCTCGCTCTGTGGGTGGCTACGCTCTTTCCGGGCGGGCTGCGGATCGAGGGGGTCGTGGCGTGGATCGCCGCGACTGTGCTGGTCTGGCTGGTGACCGCGCTTGGCGGCTGGCTCCTGACCACCTTGGTGATCGACCGGTGGTGGGAGCGCCGAGCGGACCGTCGGACCCGTGCCGGCTAGAGAGGTTTAATGACGGGGTGGCCCTATGTCCTTCGTCAAGGGGCCGGGCTGCTTTGAGCTGTGGTGTTTCATAGCGGTTATGTCGCGGAGCAGAGCGAAGAGGACATCGCAGCGGCGCCGGGCCAACGCGATCAAAGCCTGGTATGGCGTTCACCTTCCGCGACCATGATGCCTTCGGCCTGGGCCACGGTGACCGGCAGGGCACCGATTGTGGCCGGCTGGTCGACCACCAAGAGCAGGGTCCCGTGCCGTGCGATGGAGGCGATGATTTCGCGCAGTTTCGCTTCGTCCTGGGGCAGCCCCTTGTCCAGCAGTTTATTCCCGTCGCGGTCGAGCGCGACCGCGTGATGGTTGCTCTTGCCCACGTCAACGACGATAAAGACATCAACAAGATGGTGCTCTTTGAGCACGCCGCCTCCAGACATCGATCCAGTACGAGTGTTGGCATGTCCTGCGGGGCAGAGTCCGGCATTGTTCCGCCCTGATTCTGAATCCCGCCCAGCGTGCCGCCGCCCGCTGCGGCCAGCACCACCAGGGCTCCCGCAACCTCGACCGCCTGCCTCATAATCACCGGAGTCAGAATGTAGTCACACAATGGTCCCGCACCATGTGACTACTACGGAGCGGCGCGTTCCGGCAGGATAAAGAGTATGGATTCCTCCCAGGACAGTGGGCGCCCGGCGCCGCAAGCAAACCGCGACCAGCAGAGCGAAGCTGAGGGCGGCCAAGCCTTGGGGCAGGGAGGACCCGGAGCGTTCGCCAGAATATTCGTCGGGGCCGTCAAATGGGTGGCTGGTGGAATCGTCCTCATTCTCGGAGCAGCCGTTCTTTGGAATATTGCCGGCTACTTGTGGACCGTGGTTCTTCCCATCCTGCTGGCGCTGCTGCTAAGCAGCATCCTGTGGCCCGTCAACCGGCTGCTGCGGAAAGCGCTGCCTAACGCACTGGCGGCGCTGGCGATCATCGTGGCCCTGTTCGCGGTAATCTACGGCATCATACGGTGGATGATTCCGTCCCTGCTGTCGGAGACCTCCGGGCTGGTGGAGCAGGCCCGGCAAACGCTGACCCAGATCAGTGCCTTCTTCACGGGTCCTCCGTTCAATCTGCAGAACGTGGATTTGAACGAGCTGATCGACACCGGACTGCAACAGGTGCGGGAGAACATCTCGGCCATCCTTTCCGGCATCACCTCCGGGATCTATAGCGGTGTGGGAGCGATCGCATCGTGGATCATCATCTTTTTGCTGGTCGTCGTCTTCGTCTTTTTCAGCCTCAAGGACGGAGACAAATTCCTGCCGTGGGTCGCGCACTGGAGCAATGCCCGTGCATATACGCATATAAAGGCGGTCTCTGTGAAGGCATGGCAGACGTTGTCGGGGTATATTCTGGCTCAGGCTGCCGTTGCCTTCGTAGATGCGGTGTTCATCGGGCTGGGGCTCTGGATCCTGGACGTTCCGTTGGCACTGCCGCTATCGGTGCTGATTTTCTTTTCGGCCTTCATCCCGATCCTCGGAGCCATCGCAAGCGGCGCGCTGGCTGCCTTTGTGGCTCTCCTCTCCGGAGGCTGGACGACGGCGCTCATCGTGCTCGGCATTGTGCTGCTGGTTCAGCAATTGGAGAGCAATATTCTCCAGCCGATGCTGGTGGGGCGCGCGCTCCATATCCATCCGGCCGTCGTGCTGTCGTCGGTGACCGTGGCTGGCACGTTGTTCGGTATCACGGGCGCGCTCTTGGCTGCGCCGGTCACGGCGGTCGGCATCGTCGTGCTGCGGTACGTGCGCGACATCTCATTCACGCCGGCGAGTCCCTCCGCCGATGACACGGCACATTCCGACGATGGTGCGCCGACGGCCATGGATGAGTCCCGGGACCATGCGACGAACGACGACGGCGCGGGCGGTAGCAGAGCCGTCCGCGACACCGGCGCCGGCCGGGCCTAGGGTCGGCGCTACCTTAGGGATGCTCCAGGAGTACATCCAGCAGAAGGACTTTGTGGCTCTAGTCAGGAGCGATGTCTTCGAGACCACATTGGCGGACTCAACCGTCCAGCGTCGTCAAGAGGTGCTAGAAGCTACAGGGGACACAGAAGGGGCGTAGCTCACAACCAATGGAAAGCCCAAAGGTTATTCAGCCACGGAACGTGGTGGAGTTTCGCTTCAACGTCTAGCACCCAAGAAGTAGCGTCTTGCCGCAAAGCATCGACCCCGCCTAGGTCCATATAGAAGTTCGGGTGGCAGGCCGAGACCGCTGACGACAATCCTTATGTTCCCCGTGGGGTCCTCCCCACGTTGCCCGGCTAGCGGTCCTCGGCGTCGCTTTCCCGTGCCCCTCCCGAACCAGTGTTGGTAGGCGTCAAGTCCGGCAACTGTCGCAAGCAAGGACCCGAGCGACGTCGTCGGGCACCAGGACACGCATCGCGAAGTCCGGATCGAGGCAAAGGCAAGGTGGGTATTCTTTCCGCACCGGAGGCGGTCACCAGTGCATTTATGTTCCTGCCTGCTCTGATGATGCCGGTGGGGGAGTACTACCGCTTGCGTCGAGGACCTGCCCGATAGTCGTCGCGATCAGGTCAACGTCCTCGTCTCCCACCACGAATGGGGGGCTGATTTGAAGGGTGTTGCCCCGCAGGGGCCGCACGACGACGCCGTTGTCTATGCATGAGTTGGCCACGGCCTCGGCGTCTGCCTCGGGTGCGAGCTGAACGCCGGCGAGAAATCCGACGCCGCTGCGGATTTCCTGCACGAGGGGATGTGAGGCAAGAGGGGCAAGGGCCTTATCGAGTACGGATTCAAGCTCCAAGGCCCGCAGAACGAGTTGTTCGTTCTCGAGGATGTCGAGGTTTGCGTGTGCAACTGCACAAGCTGTTGCATGACCCGAGTACGTCATGCCGTGCCTCAGGACGGGGGCGTCCTGTCCTCGATAGAACCGTCCCCAGATCCGGTTGGAGACGAGGACGCCGCCCAGCGGGGCATAGCCGGATGTTATTCCTTTGGCTAGCAGAATCAAGTCGGGCTCGAGATGGAACCTTTGGGAGGCGAACATGGAGCCCGCCCGGCCGAATCCGGTGATGACTTCATCAACGATCAAAAGAATGTCGTTTTTTCGGGCGATTTGCTGCAGACCTTCAAGATATCCGGCAGCAGGCGGAATCACCCCTCCGGTCCCTATGATTGGCTCGGTGATAATAGCGGCAATATTCTCGGGTCCGATCGCGTCTACGACGGCCTGGACGCCTTCTATATCGTTTGTGGGAACCAAGGCGGTCTCGGGAACGAGGGAATCCGATCCGTAGCCGTCCCGATTGAAGTCAAGCCCGGCGATACTGGTACCAAAGGCATGGAGCCCGTGGTACGAGTAAGTACGGCTGAGGATGGTTTTCTTGTCCGTCATGCCTTCAAGCTGCCAATGGCGCCGTGCGATTTTGCAGGCCAGGTCCACGGAGTCAGACCCGCCACTGTTGAAAATGACTTTGGCGTCCGGAATCGGACCCATGGCCACGAGTCGGTCCGCGAGGGAGAGTGCTACGTCGTTCGAGAACCGGCCGAAAACGTGGTACGTCTCCAGTTTGCACATCTGGTCATACGCCGCTTTCGCAACTGCTTCCCTGCCATGCCCGATGTTTGCGTGCCAGAGTCCGGCGGTGGCATCCAGCAGGCGCTGTCCCTCCGAGGTCGTGAGATACGCCCCGTGCCCCTCGGCAATCACAATGCGGCGTTGCAGAACCGAGGGCATGTGCGCCTGGGCACTCCAAAGTGACTCGCCCACGAGCTTGGCACGGTTTGCTGGATCAAGAACGGTTGCTTCGGTTGCCATTGTTTTTCTCCTAGGCAGGCCAATAGAGCGGATCCATTTAAAGCCACCGCCACTGCCCTGCGCCTCGTGTGCTGTCCCGATTGGCGCCGCTTCGGGCGTCATGAGCGAGTCCAGTATTCCCTCAGGCGAAGTTGAACGTGAGCATTGCGGGGTGTTGTTGCGTATGCCTTGCCGGTTAATCGAGGACGGCGAGTAATTGTCCTTCCGTGACTGCATCCCCTTCGGACACGGAGATGCCCGCGACCACACCTGATTCGGGCGCTTCAACCGGGATCTCCATCTTCATGGATTCAAGGATCATGATGGTTTCGTCTTCCACAACAGACGCTCCCGGCGTCACGAGGATTTTCCAAACATTCGCCGCCAGATCCGACCGTACTTCACTCAATTTACGTTCCTCCTCGAAAAGCCGGCAATTATGATGCTGTGTTCGTCATGGACCGGCGGCGCTGGCCCGTGTGGTCCATGTGTCTTTTGATTTGCTCGTCCAGGTCCTCGATGTTTCCTCCTTTCACGTTTGCCAGGAGCTCCTGGTGTTCGGCCGCTATCTCTTTCGGATGGGGATACGATTTCTCCAGCATCATGAGCGACATCCGCGTTTCAGTCAGGAGGGTTTGATAGAAGACCGTGAGACGTTTGTTGCCGAGGTTCCGGACCAGGGCCGTGTGGAACGCCAGGTCCAAGTCGACCAGATCGGACCAGGGACAACCGCTTTCCGAGGCCGTCTTCATATCGACTACGATGCGGTCAAGTTCATCGAAGATCTCTTTCCTTGGATTCTTCGCCAGGTCCTCGGCTGCTGTCTTTTCCACGGACTGACGTGCGACGGATATGTCATCCATATCCGCCTCGGATAGTTCCAGGACAAAAACCCCGCGGTTGCGTACCCGGTGCAGGAGACCTTCCTGTATGAGCCGCTGCATTGCTTCGCGCACCGGCGAACGGCTGACGTTCAGTTGCCGGGCAAGACTGGTTTCGCGCAACTGTTGGCCGGGCGTGTAGGCGCCCTTTTCGATAGCGCCCCGCAGCCGGGTAACGATGGTGTCCACTGTTCCGTCGATGAGGATCGGCTCCAGTATCGGCTCACTCAACTCGTCGCTCCCATCCTTCCCGGGGTCAGTTTCGACACAATCCGGATCAGCCCGTTTCCGTAGCTGCGTTGTCGGTTTTCGTCAACGCACGCACAGATATGCCCGCATCCTGCAGGGACTGCCAGACCGTGCGGATCACCTCCACCGAGTTCGGCGCGTCCCCGTGCAGGCAGATGCTTTCCGGGGAGATGTCGAGATCCCGTCCCGACACAGTGGCTACTTTCCCTTCCCGCACAAACCTGATCGCACGTGAAGATACAAGTGCAGGGTCCCAAGCCCGCTTTTCCCGCTCGATAATAAGGTTGCCGGCGTCGTCATAGCCGAGGTCGACAAATCCTTCCTGGACTAACCGAACGCCGTAACGGGCGGCCAGCTCGGTGTGGCGCTTGTCGAAACAGTAAAGGGGGAGCGAGCTGTCTATTTCGGCTACCGCGGCGATGACAGCTTCGGCCAGCTCTTCGTCCTCCAGCGACATCAGATACATGACCCCGTGCGGTTTTACGTGGGACAGTTTCGAGCCTTCGGCCTCAACGAAGCCCTTGAGGGCGCCTATCTGATACAGCGTGTAGTCCTGGAGCTCTTCCGCCGAGACCGCTATGCGTCGTCGTCCGAAGCCCAAAAGGTCCGGGAGCGAGACGTGCGCTCCGATCTGGAGGCCCTGACCGACCGCCGCCTGGACTGTACGGCGCATGATTCTCGGATCCCCGGCATGGAAGCCGCACGCGATGTTGGCGGCGCTGATATAGGGCATGAATTCTTCGTCGGGCGCGAAGCGCCAGCGGCCGTAGCCTTCTCCCATGTCGCAGTTGATTTCGATCGCTGTATCCATTATTCGGTCCCTCCTGCTGCGGACATGAGCAAGGCATGTTCCTTGTCCAATGCGTAGGCGTCGTCGATGGAAATTGGCTTGAACCGGATCGTAGCTGTCCCTGGCCGCATCTGGCCGGTCTTCCATAGACTCGCCTTCGGTACGACTCCGAATACGACAAATCCGCCGGAAGTGGGGCCGTCAGGTCCGAGGATCACGGGAGTGTCCCCATTGAGGTTGATCCCGCCGAGAGGGTAGCCGGTATCGAGGATGTTGGATGGATGGCCGCCGGCAATACCGCCGTCGGACCGGGCCCACTGCAGCCTCGCCGGGTCAAGCCTGATTCCGGTACGGTTTGAATTCTGGTCCACGGTCCAAGACCGTGAGAAGAAGTACTCGACGTCCGCTTCGGTGACAAATTCAGGCGTAGCAAATGGCCCTGGTACGACTTCCAGTTCCCAGTCGTGCAGATACTCGGGGATCCGTTCCTGCGGCAGTGCCGCTATAGCTGAGGTATCCGAGCTTCCGATGTCCAGGACATCGCCCTTGACGAGCGCGCGTCCTTCAACTCCTCCTAGCGAACCCATGGTGTAGGTGGACCGGGAACCGAGGATTTGGGGGACATCGATTCCTCCTCTGATCGCCAGATAAAACCTAAAGCCGGATACCGCCAAACCAATCTTAAGTTCGGCACCTGCGGGAACGTCGACAGCGGCCCACTGAGGCACCGGGCTGCCGTCGACGGTCACTTCGCCCGCGGCGCCGGTTACTGCCACGGTGGCGGGGGACCGGAACCGGAATTTGGCCTTGCCTAGCGTGATTTCAAGACCCGCAGCGTCAGGGCTGTTGCCAACGGCGACATTGCCGAGCCGAAACGCGAAATCATCCATCGGACCGGCGGGGAAATAACCACGTGACAGCATTCCGATTCGTCCAGGCCAGTCCTGGACGGTCGTCTGGATGCCGGATTGAACAACTTCAACGGACATACGTGACTCCTTACGGGACGGCGGTTGCCGCCGCAGCGGTGTCCCGCTTGGCGGTAAAGTCTGCGGCTTCAGCCACGAGGGAAGCGCACCAGGCGTTATAGCCGGCGACGTCAAAGTCTTCGTCCTGTACGTCGTAGACGTATTCACCCCGGTGGACGGCTTCGAAGGAATCGGTCAGTTCCTGCTCGGAAACGGCATGGAATCTGACCCGGTCACATGGGCGCAACAGCAGAGGAGACTGCGCGAAAGCAGGGTTCCGCTGTTGAATGTCGTACACGGGCAGCGTTCTGCCGAGCAGTTGGTATCCGCCCGGGGATTCCACGGGGTAGATCGAGTAGCACGGCCCGCCCAGACCAATGGCTCCTTCCGCCGTCCAGGTACGTGTCGGGTTGTATTTGGGGGCGAAGAGAACCTTCCTCGGATCCAAAGGAAACGTGAACGGTAGTCCGGGGAAGAACCCAATGAATCCGACCCAAAGGTCTGTCCCAGTGACGACTTCGATCAGCTCGTCAAGATCCCGAAGCCCGTTGTAGGCGATCGTGTAATCGACGTTGTTATCGTTCATGCAGTTGGGGGCATCGGAGCGGATGCTGCGCACATAGCGGGCAACAGCTGCCTTGGACGTCGAATCGTGAAACGCTGCAGGAAGATTTACTTTTCGACTGGGAAGGACCAGGTTTTCCGTACCGGCTGCGTTGTCATAGGCCTCATCCAATGCCTGAACCAGGTTCGCAACGTTTGTTTCCGCTGGGTCATAGGAGAGCAGTATGGAACGGAAACCGGGGGACGTTTCAACCAGTCCCGGAGGGCGGGACCGGTTCACCTCGGTGTTGATGTTGTGGACAAAGAAGTTGAGGTTCAGGTCAAAATGCATTGCCCCGAACTCAACGAGGAGATAGCTGTCCCCGGCGAGGCGGTAGGTGAGCGCAGGTTTGCCGTCAGTGGCCTCCCGTCGCTCGTAAAGTGCGGATGGGACCCCCGCCCAACGTTCCGAGATGTACTGTTTGGAGACTTCGTGCCGCTTCATCGTGCGTGCTCCTCCTGACCTGTCTCGCCCATTGCTTTCGATTCGGCAGCCCGGTTCTGCACTTCGGCCACGACGCCGGTACTGTAGCGGCCCGATTTGAAGGCCGGATCGTTGAGAAGCATGTGGAAAAAGGGAAGGTTGGTTTTTAGCCCCGATATTTGGAAGGCATCGACGGCGGATCCGGCACGTGTGAGTGCTTCTTCCCGGTCCCGCCCCCAAACGATGAGTTTTGCCAGGAGCGGATCGTAGGCCGTGGTCACGGTATTGCCGGCTGCATAGCCGCTGTCGACGCGGACACCTTCTCCTGTTGGTTCCGTCCACTCACTGATGCGCCCGGGAGATGGCAGGAAGCGTTTAGGATCTTCGGCATAGATTCGCATCTCGATGGCATGACCTGTCGGTTCAAGGTTGCCGGCGTCGAAGCCAACGTCCTGGCCGGCGGCGACGCGGAGTTGTTCTTCGACAAGGTCGATGGAAAACACGGCTTCGGTGACAGGGTGCTCCACTTGCAGCCGGGTGTTCATTTCCAAGAAAACAAAGGTCTGCCGCACGGGATCTACCAGGCATTCGACGGTGCCGGCATTGCGGTATCCGACAGCAGTCCCGGCTCTTACCGCGGCGTCCAGCATCCGGGACCGGAGTTCCGGTGTGATGCCCGGAGACGGCGACTCCTCTGCGACCTTCTGGTGGCGGCGCTGGACCGAGCAATCTCGCTCTCCGAGCGCTATCACGCTGCCGCCGGCGAGCCCGAGGATTTGGACCTCGACGTGGCGGGCGTGCTGAATGAACTGTTCAATAAGGATCCGCGAGTCCCCGAAAAAGCGCTCTGCACGCGAACGTGCAGTATCGAAAGCTGCCCTCAGGTCTTCGTCATTGTCGGCAACTATCATTCCGATGCCGCCTCCGCCTCCGGATGGTTTGACGATGACGGGATAGCCGACAGCGTTGGCGATCTTTACTGCCTCTGCTGGGTCGCTTACCGGTTCGGCTGATCCTGTCGCCACGGGCACACCGGCGGACTGCATCAGGTTGCGGGCGTTAATCTTATCCGCCACCATGTCCATCGAGTCCGGCGAAGGCCCCACCCACGTGATGCCGCTTTCGATAACCCGCCGGGCGAAGCCGGAATTCTCGGCGAGGAAACCGTAGCCCGGGTGGATGGCCGAAGCCCGGACAGTTCGGGCTGCGTCCATCAGTTTGTCGACGTTCAGGTAAGATTCGGCAGGATTCGCCGGACCTAGGGAGACAAATTCCGAGGCTTCCTTCACGAAGGGCAGTTCTGTATCCACATCCGAGCAGACGGCGATGGTCCGGATTCCCAAGGCATTCGCTGTGCGGATGATGCGCCGGGCGATCTCGCCCCGGTTGGTGACCATCAGCGATTCGAAGACCGGCTCAGTCACGACGTGACTCCTCTAGCGATGAGGCGGGCCTTCGCTGAGGCCCGGAAACGGTCAGCCACGACCGCGAGAATGAGCGCCAAACCCAAGGCGATGCTTTGCATGTTGGTATCAAGCCGCATGAAGTTCATACCGTTACCGAGCAGCATGATGAAAATGACGCCCAGGACCGTACCGCCAACGCCGCCTCTGCCGCCCTGGAGCGACGCCCCTCCGATGACGGCCGCGGTGATGGATTGAAGGGCAAAGGCGCCCCCAAAGGTCGGTTGTCCCGAACCGCTGCGGGCTGTCAGGAGGTAGGCGGCGAGGGAGGCCAGAACAGCGCAGATCACGTACGTGGTGATCAGATTTCGCCGCACCTGGATCCCCGCGGTCTTGGCGGCCAGGGCATTGCCGCCTATTGCGTACAGGTGGCGGCCGAAAGTTGTCCATTTCAACGCGACGAAGACAATGATCAGGACCGGAAGGGCGAGGAGTACCAGGTTTGGAATGCCGAAGGTGAAACCGGATCCCAGGCCGACGATGTACTCTCGCGGCAGCCCGGAAACCGTTGCCCCGCCGCTGAAGACCATAGTGACGCCCGCGACGATGGTGGCGGTAGCAAGTGTCACGATGAATGGGTTGACCTTCAGGAAGGCCACTCCGAGACCGTTGGCCATCCCGACGACGAGTCCGACTGCGATGCAGACGACGAAACCCATGATCATGGACTGACCTGCAAATTCAGGTACCCCGCCGTAAACCAGTCTCATCATTGTGGCGGAAACAACCGACGACAGGGCAACGGTTGCTCCCACTGACAAATCAAATCCACCGGTGACCAGTACCAACATCTGTCCCAAAGAAATCAGCAGCAGTGCCACGGATTGCTGGGATACAGAGAGTAGATTATCGGGCTGCAGAAAGCGGTCGTTTGCCAAGGCAAAGACGACCACCATTACGAGTAGCAAGGGCGGCAACGGGCCGACGGTGCTGAAGAACCTGAGCCAGTACTGGCGGTTTTCTTTCTTTGCCGCGCCCATGGGGGCCGCAGAGCTCTTGACTTCGGTTGTTGACATGACAGTCCTATGCTGCCGCGCCTGCTGCATGCCCGAAGGCACCAGCAACAACGGCTTCGTTCGTGATCTGGTTCCCAACGAGCTCGACCTGTACCCGCCCGCCGTTCATGACATAGACCCGATCGGCGAGTCCTACGACCTCCTCGAGATCAGAAGAGATCATCAGGACGCCGGCGCCATCGCGGCACAGTTTGCGGAGGTTGGCGTAGATCTCCTGGCGGGCACCCACATCCACCCCGGATGTAGGTTCGGCTACTAGGAAAACGTTGCGGTCGCGGGTCAGGGCACGGGCCAGAACGACCTTTTGTTGATTGCCGCCGGACAGAGCCCGAACCTCTGCTGTGACGGACCGGGGCCGGATGTCCAGCCTCTTGGCCAAAGCCTGGGCCAGGACGCGGATTTTCGATCCATAAATCAAGCCAAGGGTGTTGTATTTCTTCGCTCGGTTAACTTCGAATGCGATGTTTTCCTGGACGCTGAGATCGAGCGCGAGAGCTTCCCGCCTGCGGTCCTCGGGCATGAAACCGATACCCGACTGGATCATGTCTCGAGGATTCGGTCGGGTATATTTTTTCCCTCCTACCAATACGTGCCCGCTTGAAAGGGGCAGGAGGCCGAGGATGGCCTTGGCGAGTTCGCTTTTCCCCGAGCCGACGAGGCCGGCCACTGCGACAATTTCGCCCTGGCAGACCCTCAGGGAAGCCTCGGTGACCTTGCCGTCGGCTGTAGACAGGTCTTCGACCTCGAGCAGCGGTGGGCCGTTGGTTTCCGCCTTATCGGGGTAAACCGCTGCCAGGTCACGGCCGACCATGTCATTTATCAGCCTCTCCTCGGAAAGCTCGTCGAGAGTATTAGTCGAAATGAACCGGCCGTCCCGCATCACCGTCACCCGGTCACCCAGGCGCCGGACTTCCTCCATCCTGTGGGTGATATAGAGAAGCGCCCAGCCCTCGTCCCGGAGCTGGTCAATGATCTTGAACAGCCTGTCGGCTTCCCGCTCACTAATCGCAGCGGTGGGCTCATCGAGGAGGAGGATACCCGGAGTTCCCAGGAGTCCTTTCGTAATCTCGACAAGCTGCTGCTCAGCCCTGGGCAGCGAACCACACTCTGCCTCCGGATCTATCGCGCCCCCGAGCTGGCCGATTTTTTCCCGGGCGACGGCCCTCATTTTCCCGTTGTCGACGAGGCCGAATTTTTTCAGCTCGCGGCCAAGGAACAAATTCTCGGTCACCGACAGGGTTGGGGCCAGACTGAAATCCTGCAGGACGACATTGATGCCGAGTTTGCGCGCATGGGCCGGCGAATGGTGGAGAACTTCGGAACCCCGAACCGTGATCGTCCCACTGTCGGGCTGGTAGTTGCCGAGGAGAATGTTGACCAGAGTCGATTTCCCCGCGCCGTTCTCGCCCAGCAGGATGTGGACTTCGCCAGGGTAGAGGTCGAGGGACATGCCGTCAAGCGCCTTTACGGCTCCAAATGTTTTAACGATGTCCCTGAGCGAAACGACCGGTTCCTGCTCCAACCTGCCTCACTTCCTTCCCAAGCCGCTTGCACCGAGGGCACTGCAGCTTAGCTTCGTCGCCGCATCAGCCCTCCGGTGTCCAGCTCGTCACCGTCTTGAAATCCCGCGGGGCGAACATCTCGGTATAAGGTACGTCGGCGGCATTTTCCTGGGTGATCATCATGGGCACCGGTCCGGAGGTGGGCGCCTGCAGCTCTTCGCCTTCAAGCATGCGGACTGCTTGATCAACCGCCATGCGCCCCTGAATCGTGGTGTAATCCGTCGGGGACCCTACGGCGTCGCCAGCAACAATAGCGTCGTAAACAGGCGGGATGATATCGAATGCGTAGACATCGATCTCTCCGGTCTTGTTGGCGTTGCGGACTGCAATCACCCCCGCTTCAGCCGCAATGTCCACTCCCACAATGTGCGTGATATCCGGGTGGATTTTGAGCGTGTCCTCGATCAAGTTCTGCTGGATTTCCAAGCCGGGATCAGCACGGCGCATCTCCGCGATCTCCACATTGGTTCCTTCGATCGTGTCCCTGAAACCCTTGACCGCGGCGTCCGACCATCCGGCGCCCTCGGGGCCAGGGAAGAAGCCTACCTTTGCGGGCGACCCCGCGGTGTCCTCGATGATGTATTCGGCTGTCGTCACCGCAAGATCATGGAAGCTCACAAGTGCATGTGAAAAGAGCGGATTATCCTCGGACTCCGGGCAATCGGTTCCATTGATGAAATCCACGACTGGAATCTTCTTCTCTAGGGCGGCGGCAACCTGAGGGCAAACACCCGTAGCGTTGATGGCTCCTAGAATAATGGCGTCATAACCGCCGTTGATACAGTCCTGCATCTGGCTCAACTGCCGGTCGAGGTTGGTGTAGCCTCCGGCTTCGAACATGCTGTACTCGAGGTTGTCCCGCTGCGCTTCGATCAACGTTCCGTAGTTCGTTGCAGCCCAGTATGAGTCCTTCATATGCGGGAACAGGACGCAAAGCTTCCATTGCTCGGAAACTTGGTCTTGTGCGATTGGAGTGTACTCCGATTCCGTAGTCTGGCCGTCCAGGGTCGTGTGTATGGCCGGCGCAGTCCAATCCTCTGACGATCCGGCGTCAGTGGCCTCACCGGTCTGACCGTTTCCGGAACCACCCATTGCCCCACACCCGGTCACCGACAAGGTCGCTGCCAGCGCAAGCGCTCCAAAGGTATTGGCTTTCCTGTTCAGCTTCATGTGTCTCTCCCAGCTCGGCGTTGCTGAAGCCGCACCGCAGATGCCCATCCCAAGTTCACGAAGCTCTACGCGCTTATGACGGCAGGACTGGTGGATTGCCTTTTGTACACAATCTGCAGCGGTGTTGTCAGCATAGCTCGTGAGGTGGATCACATCAACACTTTTTGCGCCCTTTCCGTGCATTGCTTTTCAGCAACAGTAGGAAGGGTGGCGTGGTGCGGATCAGAGCCAATTCTCCACGCGTGATTGGGGCGGGCGCCCTGGGAGGTGGCCCGGGGGCTGCACGGCAAGTAGGTGGTGCGTACGCCGTTGCCGGTGAGCCGTTAAGAACCGCCTTCTTGCGTATCGATGACACTCGAAACTCACAATAAACGAAAGTAGCTGTGGGCAGGGGACACACTCTGAGGCGTCAGCTGCGGGGCGGGAAGTCCGAAAGCCAGAAACTGCGCTAGACCGGAAAGAAGATAGGCATGGTCTTCCAGCAGCTCAACCTGTTCCCGCACGACTGCAACTCAAACAGATGCGCCGTCGCGAAGACTGGCCCGCCGACTGCTGCGCGAGCGGGACGTCCTTGCTCACCGCAGCGGGAAGCCAGTTCCTTTTGATGGCCCGCACATTACCAGGCGGCGGGCAGTGAGCTTCCTTCCAGACGTTTTT
Source organism: Arthrobacter sp. Y3221048 (assembly GCF_059092685.1). Taxonomy (NCBI): domain Bacteria; kingdom Bacillati; phylum Actinomycetota; class Actinomycetes; order Micrococcales; family Micrococcaceae; genus Arthrobacter; species Arthrobacter sp. Y3221048. Next base: position 705,887 of record NZ_JBNHHX010000002.1, read on the forward strand.
CTCGGATTGCTTAGAAGCGAGACGCATCGTGCCCAGGAGCAGAAATTCCGGCACAGTTTTGGGGCAACTACCTCTGGAGTAAACTATTGAATTGTCAACATAAGACAGGTGACATGGACAGCAAACGTTACTGAGTTCAACCAGAAATCATCGGTGAAGCTCATGGCAGCAAGGATGGACAGGATGAAAAGGGGAGTGCTGGACCCGATAGTGCAGGAGTCTACGCCTGCCATTATTGCCCGCCGGATCCGTGATGCAATCGCCCGAGGTGATTTCGCTCCCGGCATCCAACTCGGTGAAGCCGAGCTTGCTAATGAACTGGGAGTCAGCCGCGGGCCCCTGCGGGAGGCCATGCAGCGGCTCACCCAGGAAGGGCTGCTCATCAGTTATCGGAACAGGGGCCTGTTCGTCGTCAGCATGGACGAGGACGATTTCCGGGATGTGTACCTGGCCCGAACCGCGGTTGAAGCAGCCGCCATCCAGCGCGTGGCCAGCACCAACCCGGAGGGCAACGCGGTCCAGCTAATGAAAGCCGTGCATGCCATGGAGGAAGCGGCGGAAAGCCCCAACGGCGAAGCTATGACTGAAGCGGACATGAGCTTCCATGCCCTCTTGGTTGAGCTCGCCGGCAGCCCTCGGCTGAAGAAGATGCATGACACGCTCCTGACTGAGACGCGAATGTGCCTCAACGCACTGAAAAGTACGTATGCCACTGCTGACAAACGCATTGCCGAGCATAAAGGAATCGCGGAAGCCATCTCCAAGGGAGATTCAGACCTCGCTGAGAAGCTTATGGCCGAGCACATGGAGGACGCACTGACGCGGCTGATCCCATAGTTATCCTCGGACTTCCTGACGTTTCCTGTAAGGGCCCGACCGTGTCGTCTTTGACAATCGCTAGACCCGCGGGATGGCCATGTACTTGATCTCCAAGAATTCATCCAAGCCCACGCGTCCGCCTTCGCGGCCTAGGCCGGAGGCCTTGATGCCACCGAACGGCGCCGCTGGGTTGGAAACGATGCCCGTATTAAGGCCGACCATGCCCGACTCCAGATCCTCACCGACGCGGAACGCACGGTCCAGGTCCTGGGTGAACACAAAGCTGGCGAGGCCCCAAGGGGTATCGTTCGCCAACCGCACCACCTCGTCTTCCGTGTCGAAGGGGATGACGGGCGCCACCGGGCCGAAAATTTCTTCGCTCATCAGTGCGGCGTCGGGGCTGACGTCGGAAAGCACTGTTGGGGAGTAGAAGTAGCCGCTGCCCTCCGGGCGGGAGCCGCCGCAAACCACACTGGCGCCCTTGGAAACGGCGTCATCTACGAGCTCCTGGACCTTGTTAAGCGCCTTTTCCTCCACGAGGGGGCCAACGTCCGTGCCGCTTACTGCGCCGTCGCCGACCTTCAGTGCACTCAGTCGCTGCGCGAGGCGGACGGAGAAGTCAGTGGCGACGGTGCGCTGGACGAAAATCCGGTTGGCGGCAGTGCAGGCTTCACCCATGTTCCGCATCTTCGCGGCGAAAGCGCCCTCAACGGCGCGGTCCAAGTCCGCGTCCTCAAAGACAATGAGAGGGGCGTTCCCGCCCAGTTCCATAGAAGAACGCATGACGTTTTTGGCGGCCTGCTCCAACAAGCGGATGCCCACGCCGGTAGACCCGGTGAAGCTAACCTTGCGGGCAATGCCGCTTTCCATCCATGGCGTGACCACGTCAGCGGCTTTGGAGGTCGTGACCACGTTCAGAACACCCTTGGGCAGGCCAGCCTCTTCCAGGACGTCCGCCAGTGCCAGCGAAGACAGGGGAGTGAGGTTGGCAGGTTTGAAGACCATGGTGCAGCCGGCCGCTATGGCAGGGCCGATCTTCCGGGTGCCCATGGCCAGCGGAAAGTTCCACGGCGTCACCAATACGCAGGGCCCAACGGGTTCCTTCGAGACGAGGATGCGGTTCTTGCCATCGCCGCTGGTGGTCAGATCTCCGTTAATGCGGACGGCTTCCTCTGCAAACCAGCGGAAGAACTCGGCGGCGTACGCCACCTCGCCTTTGGACTCGGCAAAGGGCTTGCCCATCTCCGTCGTCATAATCAAAGCCAGTTCGTCTTGGCGGGCCATGATCAGGTCGAAGGCGCGACGCAGGATTTCGCTGCGCTCCCGGGGCGGGGTTTTGGCCCACTGTTTCTGGACCCTGCCGGCGGTTTCGATCGCACGGCGTGCGTCTTCGGGCCCCCCGTCAGCCACGCTGGCGATGACTTCCTCGGTGGCAGGATTGATGACATCGAACCGGGCACCGGAAGATGCTTCGGTCCACTCTCCGTCAATGTAGAGGTTCGTGCTGACCTTTGCGACGGCGTTGAGCGCCTTTTGCGAAGTTCGGGAGGCGGATGACTGAATGCTCATGAGTGATCCTTTTCTTGGTTGGGGAGGGGATGGCCGGCGTTACGTTGGGAATCCAAAGCCGCTCATTCGCCGGGGTCCAGTAGCTGGGCCAGGTGACGACCCGGCCTGGAGTCATCAATCTGCTTGACCTGCATGGCGCAGGAGAATCCGTCCGTAAGGATCAGCGAAGAGGAATCGGTTTGACGCAGGGCCGGGGCCAGCGCGTGCTCGGCCACCAGCATGCTGACGTCGTAGTGTTCCTTCTCGAAGCCGAAGTTTCCGGCCACGCCGCAGCAGCCCGTGGCATCCACCACACTCTTGACGCCCGCAGCTCTGAGTGCCGCGCGCTGGACACCGGCTCCGAAGACGGAGTATTCGTGGCAGTGCGTCTGAAGCACCACTTGTTCCGGAAGGGGGCGGGCCGGCGCTGGTTTCCATCCGGCTTTGGAGAGCTCGTCGATGTGCGTCGCGAAGCTTCGTACCCGGGCCGCAACACGGCGGGCCCGTTCCGTGTGGACCAGCTCGGGCAAGTCCTTGCGCAGCGCCGCCGCGCAGCTGGGTTCCACCACCACGATGGCCCGATCAGTACCGTCATCCAATGCCGCCGCTGCCTTGGCCATCAGCTTTTTTGCGGTGCCCAGCTGGCCCGTAGAGATCCAGGTAAGGCCGCAGCAGGCCTCGGCTGAGTATTCCACGGGGCCGTAGCCGGCCAGAACGCGAGCAGCGGAACCGGCCACCTCCGGCCGGAAGCCGCGGGTGAAAGTGTCCACAAAAAGCACCACCCCACCGACATCCTGGGCAATGCCGCCGTTGTAGTTGGTCACGGGTCCGATGCCGGCAGCCGCCACTTCGCGACGCCACTCGCCGGCCGCGGCGAAACGTGGCATTGCACGCCGGGTGGTAAGCCCGCCCAGGGCGGAGGAGACCTTGGCCAACGGGGTGGACATCAGGGCGTTGACCAGAGGCGCGGACCGGCCCGTGATCCTAAGCCAGCGGGGTAGCCAGCCCAGAGAGAAGTGGGACACCGGGCGGAGTTTGCCCTTGTAGTAGTGCGAGAAGAATTCGGACTTGTAGGTGGCCATGTCGACGCCCGTGGGGCAGTCGCTGGAGCACGCCTTGCAGGACAAACAGAGGTCAAGCGCCTCGCGGACCTCCTCGGACTTCCAGCCTTCCTCGATGGTGCGGGCGCCGCGGACCATGTCCTGGAGCACTCGGGACCGGCCCCGGGTGGAGTCCTTTTCGTCCTTCGTAGCGCGGTAGCTGGGGCACATCACGCCGCCCGTGTCCGTCCGGCAGCGTCCCACGCCAATGCAGCTTTGAAGCGCGTGAACCCACGGCTCAGTACCGCTGCCGGTGGAGGTCTCGGGCGTATCGGTTTCGGCGGTTGCTCTGCCACCGGCTGTGATCGGACGCAGGTCGTAGCTGGTGCGCCAATGCCGCTCGGGAATGCCTTGGAGCGCCAGGTTAACGTCCATAGGGTCAGGCTCGGTGAGGGATCCGGGGTTGAGGATTTTTGACGGGTCCCAGGTGCGCCGGTACGTGGCGAACGCCGCCAGCATGCGCGGGGAGTACATCAGGGGCAGCAGTTCCGAGCGTGCCCTGCCGTCGCCGTGTTCGCCGGAGAGCGAACCGCCGTGGCGGACCACCAGTTGCGCAGCTTCTTGTGTGAAGTCGCGGAAGACGCTGCGGCCGGATTGGGTGCGCAGGTCATAGGTGATCCGGATGTGCATGCAGCCGGCACCGAAGTGTCCGTACATAACGCCCGTCAGGTCGTAGCGGCCCAGAAGGTCGCGGAAGTCGGAAAGGTAATCCGCTAGGTTCTCCGGGGCGACTGCGGAATCCTCCCATCCGGGCCAGGATTCTCCGCCGGTGGACAGGCGCGCTGAGAGCCCGGCGCCGTCCTCGCGGACACGCCAAAGGGTGGCTCGCTCCTGCAGATCCGGTACAGTGTGCCCATCCACCAAGCGGCCGTTTTCCCTGAGCCGGGCGAGCAGCCGATCAGCTTCTGCCCGGACCTGGCGCGGATTCCCGCCGTCGAGGTCCACGTACAGCCACGCTTTGCCTTGGGGCAAACCCGTTACCGAGCCGTTGCCGCGGCGGAAGCGCATAGTATCCACGATCGCCTCATCGATCCCTTCGACGGCAGCCGGGGAGAACTCCAAGATGGCCATGATGTCCCGTGCCGCGTCGACTATGTCCGCATAACCCAGGCACACCAGCAGGGCACTGGCAGGCTTAGGTACGAGCTTCATCCGGGCGCCGACAATGATGGCGCAGGTCCCCTCGGAACCCGCGAGGGCGCGGGCGATGTTGAACCCGTTTTCCGGAAGAAGGTGGGCCAGGTGGTAACCGGAGACTTGACGCTGGATCCGTTCGAGTTCCAGGCGGAACTCGGATAAGTGACTGTGGGCCAAATCTTTGAAGGAGGCGGTCAGTGCAACCGCACGGGCCGCGGAGTCATTGTCGGCAGGATCTGTGGCACGCAACCCGGTAGCCGTGGCCGTGAGGCGGGCGCCGTCGGAAGTGACGACGTCAATCTCCACTACGTGGTCGGAGATCCGGCCGTACCGAACGGAGTGGTTGCCGCACGCATCATTGCCAAGCGAGCCGCCGACGGTGGCACGGTTCTTGGAGGACGGGTCCGGCGCGAAGGTGAAGCGGTTACCGGTGGCCTCCTCCACCTCGCGGGAGAGGACGGCGAGCACCACGCCGGGGTCGACGGTCGCTGTGCCCGTCACCTCGTCAATCTCGTGGACCACATTCATGTGCCGGGAGAAGTCAAGTATCACGCCTGGACCCATGGCGTTGCCCGCCATGGACGTCCCGCCGCCGCGCCCAATCAGCGGGGTTGCAGTTTCCCTGCATGCAGCAACAACCGCGAGCACGTCCTCAACCGTCCGGGGGAACACCACGGCAAGCGGGGCTACCCGATAATTGGAAGCGTCATAGGAGTATTCCGCGAGGCGGCGTGGCGAGTTGTCGGAAGCCACGCCCGCTGATGCGAGGCGTGCAAGCACGGCGGGGAGGCCGGTATCCGGTGCGCCCGTTCGAGGGGGGCCCGCTGCTAGACCTGCGGGGGAGTGAACGGCATCCGTCATTGGTGGGCTCAGCCTTTCGCGGAAACGGCCGCGGTGACGGTGGCGACGGCGTTTTCGAAGCGTTCGAGGCCGGTGGTGATTTCTTCGGCGGTTACGATGAGGGCGGGGATGAGGCGAACGACATTACCTGCGGGGCCGCAGGTAAGGGTGAGCAGGCCGTGGTTGGTGGTGGCCTGCTGGACAGCTGCTGCGGTGGCGGCGTCGGGGGCGCCGTCTTCGGCGCTAAATTCAATGCCTTGCATCAGGCCCTTGCCTCGGACGTCGCCAATGACGGGGAAGCGGGCCTGAATCTCCTTGAGTCCGGCCTGGAGCTGCTCGCCGCGGATCCGTGAGTTCTCCACCAGCCCTTCGTCACGGATGACGTCGAGGGTGGCGACGCCAGCGGCGGCAGCGACCGCATTCCCGCCGTAGGTTCCGCCCTGGGACCCGGGCCAGCCCTTGGACATCAGTTCGGTGGAGGCGGCGATTGCGGAGATCGGAAAACCGGACGCGATGCCCTTGGCGGTGACTAGGATGTCAGGGGTGGCGGTGGAGTACTGGTGTCCCCAGAACTTGCCCATCCGGCCCACGCCTGTCTGGACTTCGTCGAAGATCAGCTGGATGCCGTGCCGGTCGGCCCGTTCGCGCAGTCCCTCTAAGAACGCCGCCGGGGTGGGCAGGTACCCACCCTCGCCGAGGGCCGGTTCGATCAGGAACGCTGCAGTATCGTCTGGGGCGGTGCGGGTCTGGAGCAGGTAGTCCAGTTCCTTCAGGGCGAAATCCACTGCCGCCACCTCATCCCAGCGGTACCGGTAGGCGTAGGGGAAGACGGACATGTGCACTCCGGACATCAGCGGGGAGAACCCTGCGGAGAACTTCGTTCCGGCAGTGGTCAGCGACGCCGCCGCAACCGTCCGGCCATGGAAACCACCCTGAAACACTACAATGTTTGGCCGACCAGTGACCATCCTGGCCAGACGCATTGCAGCCTCAATGGCCTCCGATCCGGAATTGGCGTAGAACAACGAATCCAAGTCTTCGGGCAGTACCTCACCAAGCTTTTCGGTCAGCGCCAGCAATGGCTTGTGCATCACGGTGGTGTACTGCGCGTGAATGATCTTTCCCACCTGATCGCGGGCAGCCTCCACCACCCGCGGGTGGCAATGACCCGTGCTCGTCACACCAATGCCGGTAGTGAAATCAAGATATGACTTTCCATCAGTCGCGTGGATCCAACTGCCCAGGGCGTGATCAACTACCAGCGGGGTCGCTTGCTTCAAGAGAGGGCTAAGGGATGCCATGCGTCCCATGATGGGGGTCACATTATTTTATTGTCAACAATCGCCGATCAGGTTAGCGTCAGAGGTGGGGTACCGCCAGTTCGAGCGGATTCACCGCTGCGATCCGCGGGGAAGTGCCCGCGGTTCTTGATGATTTTCCGCAACACGATTTTCCGCAACACAAGGAGCAAACATGAGCACAGCCACAGCAGTCGTGCGCCAAGGTGTCCTGGCCGACGCCCTGGTTCCCAGCACCGCCCTGGCCAACACCGCGCTGGTGGTCGGCGGTGCCGGCCTGACCGCTGTGATGGCTCAACTGGCCGTGCCGCTGTGGCCTGTCCCGATCACCGGGCAGACCCTGGCCGTGCTGCTGGTTGGCAGCACCTTGGGCCCGGTCCGCGGGATGCTGTCGATGGCCCTGTACTGGGTGGCCGGTGTCGCCGGCATGCCGGTGTTCTCCGAGGCCTCGTCCGGTCTGGCCGCTGCCGTCGGCCCGACCGGCGGTTACCTGGTGGGCTTCGTTGCGGCCGCGGGCCTGACCGGATGGCTGGCCAAGCGCAACTGGGACAAAAAGTTCCTGGGCGCCACGGTCTCCTTCCTCGCCGGCACCGTGATCACCTTCGTCTTCGGCATGGCCTGGCTGTCCATCTCACTGGGCGCCGATCTGCAGCAGACGCTCGAGTGGGGTCTGTACCCGTTCATCATCGGCGGCATCGTGAAGTCGCTGATCGCGGCAGCCGTCATGCCCGCCGCGTGGAAGTTGGCAGCCAGGCTGCCCGAGAACTTCGGTGACTCCCGCGCCTAAGGGACTCGACCCGCGCGTTCGGGCTGCCCCTGCTCGACGACGAGATGCGACCTGACCGCGACATTGATGACTGCCAAGATCCGCCACTTCTTCAAATTAAGGCGCGAGACAACCACGCCTGCGCCCAAGTCCGCACGAGGCAGCAGTATGGTTGCGGGCAACCGACAGGTCAGCACCCGATGGAAGAGTGCTGGGTACCCGTCATCAGCAAGGTCCAGGAATATTGCCTCATCCAAACTGAACCATCCGAAGGCGTCGTGTTCATCGGGCGCAGCATTGATGATCTCGCCTTCCCACGCTTCAACCCGCCATACTTTGCTGCACCAATTTTCAGGTGTCGTCCGGGGTTGCTTCGTTACGATCCGGTCGGGGGCCTGTTCGACGCCCCTTAGTGCGTGCCCCGCTTTGTTGGTAGAGCGCCAGCATGACGGCCAGCATTGCTGCGGCGGCGATCTGCTGCCACTCTCCCTCGAACGCCTTGAGCTTATCCGAGCCGGAGGCGTTAAAGGACCCGTGAAGGAGGCCGACGATGAGGATGCTTCCGCCCGTGCCCAGATACACCATGCCCGCCAGGAGCCTGAAAATCGGAGCGAAGAGGACCAGGACCGCCCAGTTGAAAAGCACCTCCCGAACGGGCGTCCCGGTGAAGCCCTTATCCGCGAAGGCGAGGGGGAGATGGATCAGGGCAAAGGGTAAGGCTGTCAGCAGCGAGCCGGAGATCAGGCCCCACCGCTCCATCAGCCGGTGCTGTACCACGGCGGTCCAGGCCAGTTCCTCCCAGATATTCGCAAGAATAGCCCCGACGAGGATGGCATTGAGGAAATAGTTGCCCGTTTCAGCGGCCCATCCGGCTTCCGGTTGCTGAAAAGACCCGGTTGCCGCAGCGATCAGCAGTGTCAGCACGGGTATGGCGAGCAGGGCGGCGATATACCAGCCGACGCCTACCTGCCAACGGACAGCCTGCCGAAAGAGGCCCCGGACGGCCTCCCTGCCGCCTGAGGCTGCGGTAACCAGGACCGCAGTACCCAGCAGGATCAGCAGTTCTGCCAGGAGCCCGGGCAAAACATTGCCCAGCAAAACGATCGATATCACCTGCGCAGCCCAAGTCAGCCCGATCGCAATGACCACAAAGGCAGTTACCGGATGCCGGGCGATCAGGCTTCCCGCATGGCCTCCGCGGGGAGATGGCGCCGGTTCGGCTCTTGAAGGATCTTTACCCATGCTCAACCCCATCCATGATCAAGCGGCCAAACTCGCCTCCCAGAGACTGCTAACGGGTGGCGGCTAAGGGGCGAGCGGGCGGTATGGCCACACTTTTCTCCGCTGCCGGACCTGTGTCAAGCGCTGAAATCCCGACCGGCCACGCTCACCGGAAGCATCCCCGGGGGCTGTGGAGTTCCGGTCAATCTTCTGAGAGAGAGCCCAAACGATCGACGCAAACAGGCAGGTCACTCGGAGTCTGGGCGCCTGCGGTTGCGCTTGGTCTCGGAGCGCAACCGTTTTCCTTCGAGCCGGCGATGCCGCGAGCCAGCCGTGGGGCGGGTTGCCCGCCGGACGACAGGAGGGATCACAGCGTCTCGAAGGAGAGCTACGAGGCGTTGCCGCGCCGCAGCCCTGTTTAGCCGCTGGGTTCGGTGCTCCGAGGCGCTGATGGTGAGCACCGTGCCCGAGATCCTCTCGGAGAGCCTGGCGATAGCGCGTTCGCGCTGGACCTCGCTGAGCGCCGTTGTCGTGCCCAGATCGAGACTGAGTTGCACACGTGAATCGGCGGTGTTGACGCTCTGGCCGCCGGGGCCGGAGGCTCGGGAGAACTGCTCGATCAGCTCTCCCGCCGGTACCCGGAGGCCGCGGGGCGCGCCGGGTCCCGGAGGCACATGCAGGTCGTCCACAGGATTATTGTGCCGCAACTCCGACGCGGCGCGGGGCCGGCAGGGGGCTTCTTTTTTGTCCTCTCGGCTCGCTAGCATGTCGCGCATGGCCATCAAACTGGAGAACGTCGGTATCGCCGTCCGCGACCTCGAAGCAGCCATCGCCTTTTTCACCGACCTCGGCCTGACGGTCCTCGGCCGCGACACGGTCAGCGGTGACTGGACCGACACCGCCGTCGGGCTTGATGGCAACCACGCCCACATCGCGATGCTCCAGACCCCGGACGGTCACGGTCGACTGGAGCTCTTCGAATACCTCCACCCCGAAGCGATCGAGTCGACGCCCACTCGCCCGAACGAGATCGGCATGCACCGCGTCGCTTTCTCAGTCGATGATTTGGACGAGGCCCTCGAAATAGCCGCGAAACACGGCTGTCGGCCGCTTCGCGGGGTGGCGACCTACGAGGACGCCTATAGGCTCACGTACGTCCGCGGTCCCAGCGGCATCATCGTGATGCTCGCCGAGGAACTGAAGAAGAACTGACCGGTGCCGAGTCGCGTTGCCTACACCGGCAAGCACCCAGCGTGAGGAGGCGGAACGATCATGGGAACCCTCGCCTATGTCGCGACCACGTCCATCGACGGCTACGTCGCCGATGCCGACGGCGATTTCCAGTGGACGGGCCCGAGCGACGCGGTGTTTGCCGTGCACCTCGAGCGCATGGCCGAGGTGTCCACCGAGGTGCTCGGGCGAAGAACCTATGCGTTGATGGGGTACTGGGACACCTATCCGGACGCCGAGGACCGTCCTGTGGCTGAGCGGGAGTTCGCCCGGCGCTGGCGCGGCATAGACAAGGTCGTGGTGTCGTCGACAATGACTGCCCAAGAGCTCACCTCGGACCGGGCACGCATCGTGCCGCGCCTGAGCTTGGTCGAGCTGCAGCGGGTCGTGGAGGGTGCGAAGGGTGTGGTCGGGATCTTCGGGCCCACGGTTGCGGCAGACGCGATGGTGCGGGCCTGGTTGACGACTTCCGGTTCTTCGTGGTGCCGAAGATGGTGGGCGGAGGCCTGCGCGCGCTGCCCGACGACGTGCACCTCGACCTGAGCCTTACCGAACACAGAATCTTCGACAACGGCATCGCGTACCTGCGATACGTGCCTCGACAACCCGCCAAGGCACCATAAGGATGGAGGGGTGCCTGTCATCGGATTCCATGCATCCCACGAACAGATCTCGCCCGCCCAACTGCTGCAGGACGTGAAACTGGCAGAGGAAGCGGGTTTCGACGCCGCCATGTGCTCGGACCACATCGAGCCGTGGTCCGCGCGCCAGGGACATTCCGGCTTCGCCTGGTCATGGCTCGGTGCGGCGCTGGCCACCACCGCGCTGCGCTTCGGCGTCGTCACCGCTCCCGGCCAGCGCTACCACCCGGCGATCATCGCGCACGCCTCGGCCACCCTGGCCGTCATGTTTCCGGGGCGGTTCTGGATGGCGCCGGGCAGCGGCGAGAACTCCAACGAGCACATCACGGGCGACGGCTGGCCCTCCAAGGACGTGCGCCAGCAACGGCTGGAGGAGTCCGTGGAGGTGATCCGCCGCCTGCACGACGGCGAGGAGGTCACCCACCGCGGGCTGGTCACCGTGGAGCACGCCCGGATTTGGGAGGTGCCGGAGCCCAAGCCTGAGCTGATCGCCCCCGCTATCAGCGTGGAGACCGCCCGCCGCGCCGCGCGCTGGGCGGACGGGCTGATCACGGTCAACCAGCCGCCGGAGCAGCTCAGGAAGGTCCTCGCCGGCTACCGGGACAATGGCGGCCGCGGGAAGACCGCGCTGCAGGTGCACCTGTCCTGGGCGCCGTCGGAGGAAGCCGCCGTCGAAATCGGTTTGGACCAGTGGCGCTCCAACACGTTCGCCCCGCACGTGGCCGCGGACCTGGCCACGGCCGGCCACTTCGACGCCGTGAGCGAGCACGTCGGCGAGGACCAACTGCGCACGGCGGTCAATGTGTCGGCCAGCACGGGCCGGCATGTGGAGTGGCTGCAGGAGTACCTGGATCTGGGCTTCGACGAGCTGTACCTGCACTTCGTGGGCCAGGAGCAGAGGCCCTTCATCGAGACGTTCGCCGGCGAGGTCCTGCCGAAGCTGCGCTGACGGACTGCCTGGACCGCCCGGACGGAAAGCGAGGAGAAGCCCGTGAGGATTACCGACACTTCCGACCTGTGGTGGAAGACAGCCGTTGTCTACTGCCTGGACGTGGAGACGTACTTCGATTCCGACGGCGACGGCGTGGGGGACTTCGCCGGCCTGGCCCAGCGCGTGGACTACCTGGCCGAACTGGGCGTCACCTGCATCTGGCTGATGCCCTTTTATCCGACGCCCGAGCGTGACGACGGCTACGACGTCATGGACTTCTACGGCGTGGACCGGCGGCTGGGGGACCATGGGGACCTGGTGGAGTTCCTCCGCACGGCCCGGGACCGCGGCATGCGGGTCATCGCGGACCTGGTGGTCAACCACACCTCCGACCAGCATCCATGGTTCCAGTCCGCGCGCCAGTCCACAGACAGTCCTTACCGGGACTACTACGTGTGGCGGTCCGACCCGCCGCCGGACACCTCCCAGGAGGTTGTGTTCCCGGACCAGGAGCAGTCCATCTGGACCAAGGACAAGCCCACGGGGGAGTGGTACCTGCACCGCTTCTACAAGCATCAGCCGGACCTGAACGTGACCAATCCCGAGGTCAGGAACCATATCGCCAAGGCGATGGGCTTCTGGCTGGAGCTGGGGCTTGACGGTTTTCGGGTGGACGCGGTGCCCTTCTTCCTTGAAACCACGGGGCAGGACGGGTCCGGGCTGCCGGATCCGCACGAGTTCCTGCGGGACCTTCGCCGTTTCCTGAGCCGCCGCCGCGGCGGCGGAATCCTGCTGGGCGAGGTCAACCTGCCCTACGAGGACCAGCTGACCTTCTTCGGCGGCAGCGACGGCGACGAACTGAACGTGATGTTCGACTTCATCGGCATGCAGAACATGTACCTCTCCCTAGCCCGGCAGGACGCGGGGCCGCTGGCGAAGGCCCTGCAGGGCAGGCCGGCCATTAACCCGGACAACCAGTGGGCTACCTTCGTGCGCAACCACGACGAGCTGACGCTGGACAAGCTCACCGAGGAGGAGCGCCAGGAGGTCTTCGCTGCCTTCGGGCCCGAGGAACAAATGCAGCTTTACGGCCGCGGACTCAAGCGCCGACTGCCTCCGATGATGGGCGGGGACCCGCGCCGGATCAGGATGGTGTATTCGCTCCTGTTTTCCCTGCCCGGAACCCCGGTGCTGTACTACGGCGAGGAGATCGGTATGGGGGAGAACCTGGACGCGGAAGGCCGCCTGGCCGTCCGCACCCCCATGCAGTGGACGAACGGTCCGAACGCGGGCTTCTCCGCCGCGGAGCCCGGACAGCTGATCTCGCCGATGGTGGACGGGGGCTTCGGCCCGCAGTTCGTCAACGCCGCCCAGGCCAAACGGGATCCGGATTCGCTGTGGAACTTCATGGCTACGCTAATCAAGCGATACCGCGAGTGCCCGGAACTGGGCTGGGGGCACTTCGAGATCCTCAACCAGCCGGAGAAGTCCGTGCTGGCCCATCGCTGCACCTGGGAGGAGTCCAGCATGGTCTTGCTGCATAACCTCTCGCCCGATCCAGTCACCGTCGCGCTGGACCTGGCCACGGAGGACTGGCCTGCGGAGATGCTCCAAGCCGTACTGCTGCTGGACCTGCTGGACGACGCGGACGTGAAAATCGCCGAGGACGGGACCTGTACCCTGCCCCTCGAGGGGTTCGGCTACAAGTGGCTGCGCCTGCAGCATCCCGAGGACCGGCGGCTTCCGTAGGCCGGCGTGAAGGACGACGGCGCGACGTCCTGACCGGGCACGGCACGGTTACGGCGTCCCGGCGGCTGGAGGCAGCCAAGGACGACGGCGCGGGAAGGCGTCGGCGACCCACTGCTTCAGGGTTCAAACACCATCCGTTGTGCTGCGCCCCCTGACCATCCTGCGACTGCAAGTAGACCTACCGCTGACGAAGGGCAGGCATTATTGTCGAGTCCCGGTATTGTCCGCAGGCGCTGAGGGGTGCCTACTGGTGGGAGGAGCCCGAACCAGCGGTATGGCTTGCCGGAGGTTGTGTTTACCCTCGAAATTGCGCCGGTAATAAGCAGCGGCAGGCGAGGCTCCAGCTATTCACCATTGGAGGTAGCATGTTCGCTCGAGTCAGCACTTACCGAGGCAGCCAGGACACTTCCAGCGGGCCCCCGGAGGAGCTCGTCAAACGGGTGCTGGAACTCCCGGGTTGCCGGGGCTTCTATTTCATGAACGGGAAGGGGAACGGCAAATCCTTATCCATCGCGCTGTACGACACGGAAGAAAACCTGGCTGCAAGTAAGGAAAAGGCGAAGAGTCTCCGCTCTGAGGCAAGCAACTCCCTGGCGTTGGAGATCCTCGAAGTCGAAGAGTACGAAGTCGCCGCCGCCGAACTCAACGGCTAAGCGCATGCATCCAGGCGGTCGGGTGATCAGGGTACGGCCCGGTGGCGCGGGCTGTTCGGGTTCATGAGTGAGTGCTTGCGGCTGTACAGCAGGTAGATGACCAGGCCGATGATCAGCCAGATCAGGAAGCGCACCCAGGTTTCCCAGTCCAGCTGCAGCATCAGGAACCCCGAGGCCAAGACACCGAAGGCGGGGACCACCGGCATCCACGGCAGCCGGAAGGTCCGCGGCACTTCCGGCCGGGTGCGCCGCAGCACGATCACGGCGACGCAGACCACCACGAAGGCGGCCAAAATTCCGATGTTGGTCAGGTCGGCCACGGCACGGATGGGGAACACCCCGGCCAGCAAAGCTGACGCGATGCCGGCGATCCACGTCACCCGCTGCGGAGTGCCGTGCCGGTCCGTCGCCGCGAACCAGCCCGGCAGCAGCCCGTCGCGGCTCATCGAGAACCACACCCGGGTCACGCCCAGCAGGAAGGTAAGCATCACGGTCAGGATCGAAACAACGGCGAAGGCGGCAATGATCGTGGCCACGACCGGCAGCCCGACCGACTCGAAGGCGGACGCGAACCCCGCGGTGGGGCTGATGTCCGTGTAGTTCTGCATGCCGGTCAGCACCAGCGTGGCCAGCACATAGAGCGTCATCGCGATCGCCAGCGACAGCAGGATCGCCTTCGGCATGTGCTTCTTGCCGTCTACGGATTCCTCCGCCGCCGTGCTCATCGCGTCATAGCCGAAGACCGCGAAGAATACCGTGGCGGCTCCGGCCAGCACCGGACCGAATCCGGAGGGCATGAACGGATTGTAGTTGCCCGGGTTCACGAAGAAGAAGCCCAGCCCGATGATGAAGATGATCAACAGGATCTTCAGCCCCACCGCTATCAGTTCGAACCGGCCGAAGGTGCGGGTCCCGCGGCTGAGGATCCAAGTGATCAGCAGGCAGACCACAATGGCCGGCAGGTTGACCACGCCGCCCTCGACCGTGTCGGCGGTGCCCTCCATCCACGCCGGGACCTGGACGCCGATGCCCTCCATAAAGGCGCTGAAATAGCCCGAGATGCCGATGGCGACGACGGCGACGATGGCCGTATATTCCAGCAACAGGTCCCAGCCGATAAACCAGCCGATGACCTCCCCCAGGGCCACATACCCATAGGTGTAGGCCGAGCCGGCAAACGGGATCATGCCCGCGAATTCCGCATACGACAGGGCTGCCGCCGCGCTGGCCAGGCCCGCAATGAGGAAGGAAATGAGCACCGCCGGGCCGACTGGAGCCGCGTCGGCGCCGCCGTTGGCCACCAGCCCGGCCAACGTGAAGATGCCGATGCCGATGATCCCGCCAACTCCGATTGCGGTCAGCTGCCACACGCCCAGGCTTTTGGACAGATGGCTTTCCCCGCTCTCCTCCTCCAGCTCCGTGATCGGCTTGCGCCGGAGGACGGATTGGGAACTGCTCCAAGTAGCCATGCCAGACTCCGATCTTCGCCTGCACCTGCGACCGGAGCCTGCGCCAGGGGGCGGCTCCGCCCTGCCGATGCCCCGTACGTGTCCGAGTATGGACCGCGCGCTGCCCGCAGGGAATATCCAGCCGGTCCCGACGCGCAAAATCCGGCACACACCGGTGGCGTCCGCAACCCGTCCCCGGCTCTCAGGCGATGTCGGCGGAGCTCGCCGCTGGATGCCCCGGATTGGTCTGTGGCGAGGTAGCTTCAAGACATGGACAAGCCGAAGACCGTGGATGAGTATCTTGCGGCGTTCCCTGAAGACGCCCGCACGCTGCTGGAAGAGTTGCGGGCGCTAGGCCGCGGGCAGGTTCCGGAAGCCGTAGAGTCCCTAAAGTGGGGTTCGCCGGCGTACTCTCTCGACGGCACCATCATGTTTGTTTTCGCCGGGTACAGCCAGCACGCGAACATCGTTTTCACTCCCAGCACCCGCGCGGCGTTCGCCGACGATTTGGCCGACTACCGGACCGGCAAGGGGTCGGTACAGCTGCCCTACACGCAGCCTGTTCCCGCGGAGCTGCTGGGGAGGATGATTGCCCACCGCATCCGGGAGTTCCGGGAAGACGGTGTCCTGTGGATGTAGGGACGGGGGTGACCGCCGTCCTCCACCGCCTCATCGGGTGCCCGCCATCCTCCGGCGTCGTTTTCCCCTGTTGTCCGTGAATTCGATGGGCTAGGGTGGGCCCATGTCGCGGTTCAGCTTCCTGGAGTGGCCGGTTGTCCGGCAGTTCCGCACGAGTGATTCACTCGGGCGGGGCGAGGCCGTGACATCGCGGCGGACCCGTGAAATCGCTCCCCGGACGTCCACCGCCGACCGCGTGGTGCAAAGCGTGTGTCCCTACTGCGCGGTGGGGTGCGGCCAGCGTGTGTTCGTCAAGGACGAAAAGGTCGTCCAGATCGAGGGCGACCCGGATTCGCCGATCTCCCGGGGCCGGCTCTGCCCCAAGGGATCCGCCAGCGAGCAGTTGGTCAACGCGCCCGGCCGGCAGACCAAGGTGCTCTATCGGGCTCCACATGCCAAGGACTGGCAGCACCTGGACCTGGACACTGCCATCGACATGGTGGCCGACAGATTCCTCGAAGCACGCCGGAACACCTGGCAGCAGAACGATGAGCACGGCCGGCCGCTGCGCCGGACCATGGGGATCGCCGGGCTGGGCGGGGCCACCCTGGACAACGAAGAGAACTATCTGATCAAGAAGCTCTTCACCGCAGCGGGCGCCATCCAGCTCGAGAACCAAGCACGCATTTGACACTCCGCAACGGTTCCCAGTTTGGGAACCTCGTTTGGACGCGGCGGCGCGACGCAATCGCTGCAGGACATGGCCAACGCCGACTGCATTGTCATCCAGGGCTCCAACATGGCCGAATGCCATCCCGTGGGCTACCAGTGGGTGACGGAAGCCAAGGCCCGCGGTGCGAAGGTCATCCACGTGGATCCGCGGTTTACCCGCACGAGCGCGGTGGCAGACAGGCACGTGCCCATCCGGGCCGGCTCGGACATCGTGCTTCTGGGCGCCCTGATCAATTACGTGATCAGCAACGATTTGTGGTTCGAAGACTACGTTCGTGCCTATACCAATGCGGCCACCCTGGTGAACAAAGACTTCCGTGACACCGAGGACCTGGACGGGCTGTTCTCCGGATTCGATCCGGAAACGGGCCAGTACGACCTCGCGTCCTGGGCCTACGAACGGAAGTCGGAAGCAGGAGAATCCGGCGGCTACGAACACGGCGCCGACACCGCGGAACGGGCAGCAGGGCACCAGTACGGCAGCGGAGGGCCGACCCTGGCCCACCCTGATTTCGAGCAGGACCCCACGCTTGAGCACCCGCGGTCGGTGTTCCAGATCCTGAAACGGCACTATGCGCGCTACACCCCGGAGATGGTCCGGGATGCCTGCGGCATCTCCCTGGAGGATTTTGACTACCTGGCGCGGGCCGTGACGGAGAACTCCGGCCGCGACCGGACCACGTGCTTTGCGTATTCCGTCGGCTGGACCCAGCACACCGTGGGCGCGCAGTACATCCGGACCGCGGCGATCCTGCAGCTCCTGCTGGGCAACATGGGGCGGCCGGGCGGGGGAATCATGGCGCTGCGCGGCCATGCCAGCATCCAAGGCTCCACCGACATCCCCACCCTGTTCAACCTGTTGCCCGGCTACCTCCCCATGCCGATGGCCGAGCTGGAGACTATGCAGGACTATCTCGGCGCCATCGCGTCGCCGGACCAAAAGGGCTATTGGGCCGACGCCGATGCCTACACCATCAGCCTGCTCAAGGCCTGGTGGGGCGACGCGGCCCACGAGGACTCGGACTGGGGCTACGGCTACCTTCCGCGCATCAACGGCCCGCACGGGACCTACCAGACCGTCATGGGCATGCTCGACGACAAAGTCGAGGGCTACTTCCTCTTCGGCCAGAACCCCGCAATCGGATCCGCCAACGGCCGCATGCAACGTCTTGGCATGTCCCATCTGAAATGGCTGGTGGTTCGCGACCTGAACCTCATTGAATCGGCGACGTGGTGGAAGGACGGTCCCGAGATCGCCACGGGCGAGCTGCGGACCGAAGACATCGGCACCGAAGTCTTCTTTCTGCCGGCGGCGACCCATGTGGAAAAGGCCGGAACCTTCACGCAGACCCAGCGGCTGCTGCAATGGCGGCACCAGGCGATCCAGCCGCCGGGAGACTGCCAGAGCGAACTGCACTTCTTCTACGAGCTGGGCAAGCGCATCCGGACAAAGCTGGCGGATTCGACCGATGAACGGGACCGGCCGCTGCTGGACTTGACGTGGGACTATCCCACCGACGAACACGGGGACCCCGAAGCTGAAGCGGTGCTCGCCGAAATCAACGGCCGGCATCTCACCGGACCCCGGGCCGGCCAGCCCCTCTCGTCGTACACGGAGATGAGACCCGATGGCTCGACCGCGGGGGGATGCTGGATCTATACGGGTGTGTACGCCGACGGCATCAACCACGCGGCCGACCGCAAGCCCGGGCAGGAGCAAGGGCCGGTCGCCTCCGAGTGGGGATGGGCATGGCCGGCGAACCGGCGGATTCTCTACAACCGCGCATCGGCGGACCCCGACGGCAAGCCCTGGAGCGAACGCAAGAAGTACATCTGGTGGGACCGGGACCAGAACCGGTGGACCGGGGAGGACGTCCCCGATTTCCCGCTGGACCGCGCCCCCGGAAGCAGGCCGGATCCAACGGCGGGCGGTGCAGCCGGGCTGGCGGGAGACGACCCCTTCATCATGCAAGCCGACGGCAAGGGGTGGCTGTTCGCGCCGAAGGGCATGGTGGACGGGCCTCTGCCGACCCACTACGAGCCGCAGGAGTCTCCGGTTGCCAACCCGCTCTACCGGCAGCAGCAGAACCCTGCCCGGATCACCTTCCCCCGCGCAGACAATCTCAGTGCGCCGAGCGCCAACGTGCGGGGTTCGGATATCTACCCGTACGTGTTCACCACGTATCGGTTGACGGAGCACCACACGGCCGGCGGGATGAGCCGGTGGCTGCCGTACCTCGCTGAGCTCCAGCCGGAGATGTTCTGCGAAGTGTCGCCGGAATTGGCGGCCGAACGGGGACTGGAACCCTACGGTTGGGCGACGATCGTCTCACCACGGGCAGCCATCGAGGCCAAGGTCCTCGTGACCGAACGGATGAAGCCGCTGGTCGTGGGCGGGCGCACCGTGCACCAGATCGGGGTGCCCTACCACTGGGGCGTCGGACAGGAGGCAGTCATCAGCGGGGACGCAGCCAACGATCTGCTGGGCGTGACACTCGACCCTAATGTGCAGATCCAGGAATCCAAGGTCGGATCCTGCGACATCTTCCCGGGCCGGCGGCCACAGGGTCCGGAGTTGCTTTCCCTGGTCGCCGACTACCAGGCCCGCGCTCGGGTGACGCCCGGGACCGGCAATGACAAGATCACCGACCCCGACCATGTCTCGGGTGACGACACGACGAGGGAAGGCTAAATGAAACGGCTGACCGAAGCGCCCGGCCAGGTTCCGCACAGCGGACACCCGCGAAAGGGCTTCTTCACGGACACCTCGATCTGCATCGGCTGCAAGGCCTGCGAGGTGGCCTGCAAGGAATGGAACCGCAATCCCGCCGACCCACAATACGAGCTGCTGCAATCCTCCTACGACAACACCGGCACGCTGGGAGCCGACACGTGGCGCCATGTCGCCTTCGTCGAGCAGGACCGCGGCCGGATCGAACAGGCACGCGACTCCGGGCGCGCCCTCGTCAGCCTCGGCATGCCCGGTATCGGACCGCCGGGAAGCCCGCATGCAGCAGCGAATCCTTCGGGTGTGGATACGACGCCCCCCGATACGCCCGACTTTCGCTGGCTGATGTCCTCGGATGTGTGCAAGCACTGCACCAACGCCGGGTGCCTGGATGTGTGCCCCACCGGCGCGCTGTTCCGCACAGAGCACGGCACGGTGGTGGTGCAGGACGACGTCTGCAACGGCTGCGGCACCTGCGTGGCGGGGTGCCCGTTCGGCGTGATCGAACGGCGCAGCGACGGCACCGCAGGCCCGAAGACAGAGCGTGACTTCACCCCGGGCCAACAGGCCCCGACCCGCAACGTCGGCGTCGCCCAGAAATGTACGCTGTGCTATGACCGGCTCACCGACGGCCAGACGCCCGCCTGCGCCCAGGCCTGCCCGACGACGTCGATCAAGTACGGCGAGCGCGAGGAATTGGTGGCCACCGCGAAGCAACGTGTTGCCGAGCTGCACTCGCAGGGGCTGACCGAGGCACGCCTCTACGGGGCCAACGATTCCGACGGCGTCGGCGGCACCGGTTCGGTGTTCCTGTTGCTTGACGAACCGGAGGTGTACGGACTGCCGCCGGACCCGCGGGTGCCGACGGCGGACCTGCCGCGCATGTTCAAGCGGGCGGGCATCGCCGCGGCCGGCATGCTGGCGGCGGCCGCCGCCGCCTTCCTGACGGGAGGCCGCGGGTGACCGTCTCCGACTTCGACAGCTACCGCCCGCCCGAACCGCCGCGCCGGAACCGGCGCGGCAGCAAGCGGCGCCGCGCCGGAACCGGAGACGGCTCGGGCGAGATGCCCGTGGTTCCGGAGGCAGAGTTCGCCTCCTACTACGGCAGGCCCGTGGTCAAGCCGCCGCCTTGGGGAGACCCGATAGCCCTCTACCTCTTCCTGGGCGGCGTGGCCGGCGGCTCGGCGCTGCTCGGACTCGGCGGGCAGCTGACGGGCAGGCGTGCGCTGTGCCGCAACAGCCGCCTGGCCGCCCTCACGGCAGTCGGGCTCGGTGCCGTTGCGCTGGTCGAAGACCTGGGCCGGCCCGAGCGGTTCCTGAACATGCTGCGCACCATCAAGCCCACCTCGCCCATGAGCCTGGGCTCCTGGATCCTTGCCGCGTTCAGCGCTGGTGCCGGGATTTCGGCCGCTTCCGAAATCGACCGCCTGACCGGCTCCCGGCTTCCGCTGGGGCCGCTGCGCCCGGTGCTGCGCGCGCTCGAGGGGCCGGCGGGCGTAGAGGCCGCGGTGTTCGCGGCACCGCTCTCCGCATACACCGCTGTTCTCTTGTCGGACACCGCGAACCCGACCTGGAATGCGGGGCGTGACAACCTGCCTTTCGTCTTCGTCAGTTCCGCGAGCCTGGCCGCGGCCGGTCTTGCCATGATCACAACCCCCGTCGACGAAGCCGGGCCGGCCCGGGCGCTCGCGGTCCTCGGCGTGGCCGGTGATGTGATCGCCACCCGGGCCCTGGAGAACGGCATGGACCCGGTGGAAGCCGAACCCCTCCACGAGGGTGCTCCCGGGCAAATGCTCAAGTGGAGCCAGCTGCTGGCCGTCACCGCCGGTGTCGGGGTGCTCGCCGGTGGCCGACACCGGCTGACGGCGGCGGCCTGCGGCACGGCGCTGCTGACCGCCTCGGCGCTGACGCGGTTCGGAATCCTGCGCGCCGGCATCCGCTCGACCGAGGACCCCCGCTACACGATCGAACCGCAGAGAAAGCGGCTCGCGGCCCGGCGCCGCGCGGGCACCGTCCACGATTCGATCACGACCGCCGGATAAGCCGGCCGGCTGGTTAGCGCACCTCGATCCCGGACCGCGCGACGGTCTGCCCCACGACGGGGTGCCCGGGCAGTTCCCCGACGACGAGCAATCCGCCGGAAGTCTGCGCGTCGGCCAGCACCAAAAGATCGTCCTCGGTGACGCCGGCACCCGGCCGCAGGTGCGGGCGAACCCATTCAAGGTTGCGCCGGGTGCCGCCGGAGATGTAGCCATCCCGCAGCGCCTCCCGTGCGCCGGCGATGAGGGGCACGGCCTTCCGATCGATGACTGCACCCACGCCGGACGCGCGGCACATCTTGTAGAGGTGGCCGAGGAGGCCGAACCCGGTGACGTCCGTCGCCGCGCGGACGCCGCCGCGCACCGCCGCGTCCGCGGCCTCCCGATTCAGCTGCGTCATCACGGCGATGGCCTCGTCGAAAACCTCACCGGTCCTCTTGTGCCGGTTGTTGAGCAGACCGAGGCCGATCGGCTTGGTCAACGTAATGGGCAGCCCGGGCCGGGCCGCGTCATTGCGCATCAGCTTGCCGGGATCGGCGATGCCGGTCACCGCCATCCCGTACTTCGGTTCCGGGTCGTCCACCGAGTGACCGCCCGTCACCGGACAGCCCGCCTCGGAAGCCACTTCCAGCCCACCCCGCAGCACCTCGGTCAGCAGTTCCAGCGGCAGGACGTCGCGGGGCCAGCCGACCAGGTTGATCGCGCTGACCGGACGCCCGCCCATGGCATAGATGTCCGAGAGGGCGTTCGCCGCCGCGATCCGGCCCCAGTCATACGCGTCGTCGACCACGGGAGGGAAGAAGTCCGCCGTCGAGAGCACCGCGAGGTCCCCGCCGACCCGCACGGCTGATGCGTCGTCGCCGTCGTCGAGGCCCACCAGGACGTCGGGGTTGGCTTGGCCGGTCAGGCCGCGAACAACGTCCTCGAGCTCACCGGGCGGGATCTTGCATGCACACCCTCCGCCGTGCGCGTAGCCGGTGAGCCGGACTGCTGCGGCGGATTCTTCAGCTACGCCGGTGATCCCGTTCATGATCACAGCATAGGAGCGGCGGGCCGGTGTTACCATGCTCGTGGAGGCGTCCGGGTCCTGGTGGGCCCCCCGGTCTTCAAAACCGGTGAGGCCGAGTACCTCGGCCTGGCGGGTTCGATTCCCGTCCGCTTCCGCCAGCTGCTGCAGCTGAAGGTGACCCGGGGAAGGAGGGCCGTGGGCCAGAACGACCCGCGCCGACGCATTCCGCGCACCGACCAGCTGCTCGCCCACCCGGAGCTTCGCAACGCCCGCGTCCGCCTCGGCGACGATGTCATCCGCTCCACCGTTCGGGACGTGCAGGAACAGGCGCGTCGTGGCGACCTTGCTCCCGAAAACGTCGAGGCGACGGTTCTGTCCGCCGTGGCAGCCCGGGCGGCCACCTCGCTGACGCCGGTGCTTAACGCCACCGGCGTCATCGTCCATACGAATCTGGGACGCGCTCCGCTCTCCGGGTCCGCACGCCAGGCGTTGCTGTCGGCGGCCGGTTATGTCGACGTCGAGCTGGATTTACCCACCGGTGGGCGTTCCCGGCGCGGGGCGGGCGCGCGGAAGGCTTTGCTGGACGCCTGTCCGGCGGCCGAGGAAGCGCTGGTGGTAAACAACGGTGCCGCGGCCCTGGTGCTGGCCACCACCGCCCTTGCCGGGTCCCGGGAAGTGGTCATCAGCCGCGGCGAGCTCGTCGAGATCGGGGCCGGTTTCAGGCTTCCCGAGCTGATCGAGTCGACCGGTGCCCGCCTGCGCGAAGTGGGCACCACCAATCGGACGCACCTGGAGGACTACGCCTCGGCGATCAGTGCGCAGACCGGCTGCCTGCTCAAGGTGCACCCGAGCAATTTCCGGGTCAGCGGGTTTACCGCGGACGTCGGCATCGGCCAGCTCCGGTCCCTGGCCGAAGAACACCAGGTCCCGTTGGTAGTAGATCTGGGCAGCGGCCTGCTCCAGCCAGACCCGGTGCTGCCCCAGGAACCGGACATTTCCGGTGCGCTGGCTGCCGGTGCCGACGTCGTCATCGCCAGCGGTGACAAACTTTTGGGCGGCCCCCAGGCAGGACTGCTCTTGGGCCGAGCCGCCGTCATCACCCGCCTGGCCCGCCATCCGCTCGCGCGGGCGATGCGGGCAGACAAACTGACGCTGGCGGCGGTGGAAGCGACGATCACCGGAGAACAGACGCCGGTGGCAGCCGCCCTGCATGCCGATCCCGCCCGGTTGAGGCAGCGCACGGAGCGCTTGGCGGCCAGCGCCGGCGGTCGTGTGGTCGAGCACGACGGAAGGGTCGGTGGCGGGGGAGCGCCCGGGGTGCCGCTGCCCGGATGGGCCGTCGAGCTGCCCGAACCGGCCGCCGGATGGCTGCGGTCGGGCGACCCCGTTGTGTTGCCGCGGGTTCACCGCGGTGCCTGCCTGGTCGATCTTCGGTGCGTGCCCGAGGCCGACGACGAACGGCTGGCTGACGCCGTGCGTTCGGCTCTTGTACACGTCGAAAACCAGCAGAGAACCACAGGCTCCTGACATGTTCGTGGTGGCCACCGCAGGACACGTCGACCACGGGAAGAGCACCCTCGTGCGCGCCCTCACCGGAATGGAGCCCGACCGTTGGGCCGAAGAACGCCGCCGCGGCTTGACCATCGACCTGGGTTTTGCCTGGACCGTGCTTCCGTCGGGCAGGGACGTAGCATTCGTGGACGTGCCCGGACACGAGCGGTTCCTTTCAAACATGCTGGCTGGACTCGGTCCCGTCCCCGCGGTGTGTTTCGTCGTCGCCGTGGACGAAGGCTGGCAGGCCCAATCCAGCGACCATCGCGACGCCGTCGCGGCGTTGGGCATCAACCACGGGCTGGTGGTGCTGACCCGCAGCGACCGTGCCCCCGGCCGGGCCGGCGAGGTCCTCGCGCGGGTGCGGGCGGAGCTGGCCGGCACCGGGCTGCATGACGCGCCGGCAGTCACCGTGTCCGCGGTTACCGGAACCGGCCTCGACGAGCTGCGCAAGGTACTGGATACGACGCTGTCGTCAGTTCCCGCTCCGGACCCCTCGGGCCGGGTGCGCTTGTGGATCGACCGTTCCTTCACCGTCAGCGGTGCGGGAACCGTGGTGACCGGAACGCTGACAGCCGGATCGCTGGCCGTCGGCGACCGCTTGCAGCTCCTGGGCCACGGCAGCGTCCGGCCGGTGTCGGTGCGGGGCCTGCACAGCCGCAACGAAGCCTTTCCTTCCATCGGTCCTAGCAACCGGGTCGGCGTCAATGTGCGCGGCCTGGCCGTCGGCGACATCCGTCGCGGTGACGTCCTCTTGTCCGAGGACAGCTGGCCCCTCGTGGACAGCATCGACGTCCGCCGCACGATGGGTGCGGCCTTCCTCGACGGGCCGCGGCGCCTGCTCGCCCACATCGGCACTGCGGCCGTGCCGTGCCGGATGCGTCCGTTCAACGAGGAGCACGCTCGACTCACCCTCGAGCGGCAGCTCCCGCTGGTGATCGGGGATCGCCTGGTGCTTCGGGCCGAAGGCAGCCGGTCGGTGCTGGCGGGAGTCCAAGTCCTCGACGTCGACCCGCCCTCGCTCGACCGCCGGGGGGACAGTGCCAGGCGCGCCGAGAGTCTCGCGGCCATGCCTCCCGAGGGCGACGCGCTCATCGAGGTGGTCCGCCGGGGGGCTGTCCGGGTTGAAGACTTGCACCGGATGGGTGTTTCGGCGCCCGGCAGGGTCCCCGACGACGTGCGGGCGTTTGATGAGTGGTGGGTGCATGCCCCCGTCTTCGACGCCTGGCAGCGGCGGCTTCGGGCCGCTGCGCTGGAGCTGGGGGAGCGGGACCCGCTGGCGGCCGGCCTGTCCCGCGGAGCGGCCCTCGACCTGCTCGGACCGGCAGGGGGCGCGGTCCTCGACGCGGCCGTCCGGGAGGCGGGGCTGGAACAGATCGGCGGCTACATCCGCCTGCGGGGCCGGCCCGGCGATCTCGGTGCCGCGGAAGCCGGGGTCAGCACGCTGGAGCACCGCCTCAGGTCCGAACCGTTCGCCGCCCCGGAAGCCCACGATCTGAGGGCTCTCGGTCTCGGGAACCGTGAACTGGCCGCCGCCGAGCGCAGCGGGCGCCTGCTCCGGTTTGCCGGCGGGGTTGTGTTGCTTCCGCACGCACCCGCCCTGGCGATGCGGGAATTGGCCCGCCTGCCCCAGCCCTTCACGGCCAGTGAGGCGCGCCGGGCCCTGGGCACGACCAGGCGTGTGGCCATCCCGCTGCTCGAACACCTCGACGCACGGGGCTGGACCCGTCGGCTCGACTCCGGCCAACGGACCCTCGTGCAGCGAGCCCAGGCAACAGGCGGAGGCAGCCACGGGGACGACGGCGGACACAAATCAGTTAGCGACCGATAACTGAAGCTTGTCTCAGGCAACCGTTCTCACACGGCGCCTTACCCCTCCAACAGGCCTAGAACGCCGTGATTCCGGGCATCCGGCGGTTTGCGTCCGGGTCGGGCCGGAGTTTTCGCCCGGTGGCGGCCCGTGGCTTTAAGGTTGCATCTCGGTAACAACCGGATATGAAGCGAAGTTTTTATACCCAACCCGGGGGGTTCCGGTTTACGCTCTATTGCGTGTGAGACATGCCACGTTCGGCGGGAAGCTCGTTGAACTTCAGGCGACGCGGTCTATGTCCGTCCCCTGCAGCACTGCAGGGGGCCTTCCAAAGACAGAAACAAGGAGGCGGAATGCGTTTCGGACGTACTTCCAAAGCTATCGGGGTCGCGGCTGTAGCAGCCCTGGCCCTGAGCGCCTGCGCGAATTCGGGTGGCGGAAATTCCCCCGAAGGCACAGGCGATTCCACCGCGGCTGGAGCCGGTGGTTCCATCAGCGTCGCTGAAGTGAACGCCTTCAGCTCCTTCAACTCGGACACGGCCGTCGGCAACGTCGATATCAACTCGAAGATCTCGTACCTGACCCACGCGGACTTCAACTACATCGACAACGAACTCAACGTGGTCAAGAACGAAGAATTCGGCACCTACGAGAAGGTCAGCGAAGACCCGCTGACCATCAAGTACACGGTCAACGAGGGCGTCGCCTGGTCGGACGGCAACCCGGTCGACGCCGGCGACCTGCTGCTGGCCTGGGCCGTCTACTCCGGCCATTTCGACGATGCCACCTACAACGACGAGGGTGAAGTCGACAAGGGCACCGCCTACTTCTCCTACGCCGGCGACACCTCCGGCCTGGGCCTGACCGACAAGCCCGAAATCAGCGACGACGGCCGCTCCATCACGCTGAAGTACTCCAAGCCGTTCGCCGACTGGGAGATCTCCTACGGGGTCCTGGACAGCCCGGCCCACGTGGTGGCCGAGAAGGCCGGATTGGCGGACGAGCAGGCGCTGGTCGACCTGATCACCGAGAGCCCCAAGGGTAACCCGGACAAGCCGGCCGAGAACGAAGAATTGAAGGCCGTCGCCGATTTCTGGAATACCGGTTTCGACAGCAAGACCCTTCCTTCGGATGCCAGCCTCTACCTCTCCACCGGCCCGTTCATCGTGGACAGCATCACTCCTGATCAGTCCATGACCCTGGTCCGCAACGAGGCCTACGAATTCGGTCCGATGCCGAACGTGGAGGAGATCACCATCCGCTACATCGGCGCCGCTCCGGACCAGGTCCAGGCGCTGAAGAACGGCGAAGTGGACATTATCGCCCCGCAGGCCTCCGCGGACACCGTGGAACTGCTCGAAGGCCTGGAAGGCGTGACCGTCAACCGCGGCGAGCAGCTCTCCTACGACCACATCGACCTGAACTTCTCGGGCGTCTTCGAGGAAGCCAACGTCCGCGAAGCGTTCATGAAGGCCGTGCCGCGCAAGGCCATCGTTGACCGCCTGATGGCCCCGCTGGATCCGGAGGCCAAGCCGCTGGATTCGCAGTTCTTCGTGCCGGCGCAGGCCGCCTACGAGGACTCCGCCGCCAACAACGGCTCCGAGAACTACCAGGAAGCCGACATCGAGGGTGCCAAGGAGCTGCTGGCCGGCGCCACCCCCGAGGTTCGGATCATGTACAACAAGGACAACCCCAACCGTGTGGACGCCTTCACGCTGATCGAGGAATCCGCATCCAAGGCCGGCTTCAAGATCGTCGACGGCGGCCTGGGCGGCTCGGACTGGGGCTCCGCCCTGGGCGGCGGCACCTACGATGCCACCATCTTCGGCTGGATCTCTCCGGGCGTGGGCGTCAGCGGCGTGCCGCAGATCTTCCGCTCCGGTGCCGACTCCAACTACAACGGTTTCTCGAGCAAGGAAGCCGACGCCCTGATGGACGAGCTGATCGTCACCACGGAACCGGCGAAGCAGGACGAGCTCATCAAGCAGATCGACAAGATCGTCTGGGATTCGTTCTACGGCCTGCCGCTGTTCCAGCCGGTCGGCATCGATGCCTACAACAGCGACCGGATCGACGGTGTGAAGTACATGCCGAACCAGACCGGCGTCTGGTGGAACTTCTGGGAGTGGAAGGTTAAGTAACCGCCCCGCCTGTTCCTCGGCAGATAGCATGCAAGGCGTCGGGACCTTGAGCACCACGGTCCCGGCGCCTTGCGGCATTTACCACCGACTTTTCCCGCATAAGTGATTGGGATTTCCCAAATTCCGCTCGTGTGTAACCTGCATTACACTCACTGTGAAAATGCCGGATCCACAAGATCCGCAAACACATACCAACGAGGTTAAAACGCTATGGTGACCTACATTGTGCGGCGGTTATTCACCGCCGTGCTCATTCTCTTAGGTGCCTCCTTCCTGGTCTATCAGCTGACAGCGCTGTCGGGTGATCCCCTGCATGACCTCCGGGAGAGTAATGCCGCGAACAAGGAACAGCTCATGCAGCAGCGCATTGCGCTGCTTGACCTGGGGACGCCGGCGCCCATCCGGTACTTCGGCTGGCTGGCCGGCGCCGCCAAGTGCGTCGTCCCGTTCGTGGCGCAGTGCGACCTGGGCTACGCCGTCAACGGCCAGCCGGTCACCGTCGAACTGGGCCGGGCCATGGGCATGACCATTTTGCTGGTCACCGCGGCAACGGTCCTCGCCATCATCATTGGTGTTTCCCTGGGCATTGTTTCGGCACTGCGGCAATACAGCGCCCTGGATTACGGCATCACCTTCATGGCGTTCCTATTCTTTTCACTTCCCGTTTTCTGGGTAGCCGTCCTGCTGAAAGAATTCGGTGCCATCGGATTCAATAACTTCCTGAAGAACCCCGACATACCGCTGCAATCCATCCTCATCATCGGATTGATCAGCGCGGTCGTATGGTTCGTCTGCGCCAACGGCAGCTACAAACGGAAACTGGGCGCCGCCGGAATCGGTTTCCTGCTGGCTGCCGCAGTGTTCTGGGGTTTGTCAGTCACCCAGTGGTTCAAGACCCCCGGGCTCGGCCTGGTGGTTATTGCCATCAGCGGCGTCGGCATCGCCTTCGGCATCACCCTGCTGGCCGCGGGCCTGAAGAACCGCAAGGCCCTCTACTCGGCGCTGATCACCGTGGGCATCGGCGTCATCATCTACTTCCCGATCCAGCCGCTGCTGGCCCAGGCCACCGGGCTGATGATATTCCTGCTGGCCCTTGCCACCGTCCTGGTCGGACTCGCGGTCGGGTGGTTGATGGGCGGTTACGACCGCCGCCAGAGCATGAACGCCGCGGCGATAACCTCCTTCCTCGTCGGATGCCTCATCGCGCTCGACCGCTACATGCAGGCATGGCCTACCTACTTCACCAACGGGCGCGTCAACCAGCGGCCCATCGCCACCATCGGCTCGGAAACGCCGAACCTCAAGGGCGACTACTGGGTCCACGGCCTCGACACGTTCACCCACCTGCTGCTGCCCACCATCGCGCTGCTGCTGATTTCGCTGGCGTCCTACAGCCGCTACTCGCGGTCCTCGATGCTGGAGATCATGAACATGGACTACATCCGCACCGCCCGGGCCAAGGGCCTGGGCGAGCGCACCGTGGTCATGCGCCACGCGTTCCGAAACGCACTGATCCCGATCGCCACGATCGTCGCCTTCGATATCGGCGGGCTGATCGGCGGCGCAGTGATTACCGAGCAGGTGTTCGCGTTCGCCGGCATGGGCCAGCTGTTCATCCAGGCGCTGCAAAGGGTCGACCCGAACCCGGTGATGGGTGTCTTCCTCATCACGGGCATCCTGGCACTGGCCTTCAACCTTGTCGCGGACCTTGTCTACTCCGCGCTTGATCCGCGAGTGAGGGTAAAGGCATGAGCACCACAGCAACGAAACCCGTCGCAGCCACCAACGAGAATAAGGCCGGCCTCAGCCAGGGCCAGATCGTCCGCAGGCGCTTCATTGGCAATACGGCCGCCGTCATCAGCCTGGTGGTCTTCGGCCTGATCCTGCTGGTCGCCTATTCGTCCAGCGGGATGTTCGGCATGCCGGGCTGGTGGAAGTACACCCACAACGGGGTCAACGACATGGTGAACGGGGGAGCGCCCACCCTGCAGGTGTTCCCGTTCAGCCTGGGCGAACATCCGTTCGGCCAGGACCGCCTGGGACGCGACACGTTCGCCCAGACCATGCGCGGCGTGCAGATCTCCGTGGCGGTGATGTTCATCATCGGCCTCGTGGGCGGCGTCATCGGCGTGGTGGTCGGCGCGCTGTCCGGCTACTTCCGCGGCTGGGTCGAAGCCGTGCTGATGCGGCTGACCGACGTTGTCATCGTGATCCCGCTGATCATCATCGCCGCCGTGCTCGGCCAGGTCGCCGGGCGAGCCGTCGGGGCGAACGTGCAGCCATACTTCCTGGGCCTCTTCGTGGGCGCCGTGGTGTGGACCGGCCTGGCACGCCTGGTGCGCGCCGAGTTCCTGTCCCTGCGCGAGCGGGAATTCGTCGATGCCGCGCGGATCGCCGGCGCGTCCAGCGCACGCATCATCTTCAAGCACATCCTGCCGAACGCTGTGGGCGTCATCATCGTCTCCGTGACCCTGAGCATGTCGGCGGCGATCCTGCTGGAGACCAGCCTGTCCTACATCGGCATGGGCGTGAAGGCGCCGGACGTCTCGTTGGGCTCGCTGATCAGCCAAAACCAGGAAGCGTTCCAGACCCGTCCGTGGCTGTTCTGGTGGCCGGGCATGTTCATCGTGGCCATCTGCCTGTGCATCAACTTCATCGGCGACGGACTGCGCGACGCGTTCGACCCGCGGCAGAAGAAGTTCAATGCCAAGCGGGCGAAGGCAGCGGCGGTTTCCGCGCACCCCGAGACCGGAACCACCGCGACGACGGGTGTCTAGGATGCGCACCCGTCGCCTTCCCGACCACATGGGGCCCGGCTCAGCGGGCCAGCGTCACGACGCTGAGCACCGCGAGCACCGTCCCGACGGCGAGCACCGCCCAATTCGGTGTCCGTCCCACCGGGACGTTGTCGGCATCTCCGATGCTGATGCGGCCCGCGGCCAGAAGCTCCGCCCAGCGTTTGCGGACGTAGTACGCCGCTGCTCCGGAATCGGTGTTCGCGAGATCGCCCGGCCGGATCGACTGCGCCGGCCCGTAAGTGGTTTCCGGAAGCCCTTGGACGTGATCGGCGCGTGCACGGTGGACGCCGAACATGCCGGGAGCCGGCGCGGCCCACGAGGTGTACTTCCCGCGCGGAGTGACCAGGGTCAGCGCATATTTGGTGTCGACCGTCGCCAGTGCTGCCCAGGGCACGGAGGCAGTGCGCACCGGGTTGCGCAGCACCACGCCGTCGTCGCCAATCACGACGGCGGGATACCAGGCCAGCCACCAGGTCAGATAAGCGATGGCCAGCAGCGGCCAGGAGTCGAGCAGGCTGCCCGGGCCGTGCGTGAGCACCGAGGACGCCAGGCTGACCGCCACGATCGCCCAGACGATACCCGTGAACCAGGTCGCGGAGCGCGGACGGAAGACCGTGGAGCCGGCGGCAGCAGACGTTGTCATGCACCCATAGTTTCAGGACTGGGTCTCAGTTCTCCACTAGCATCAACCAACTGCGACAGGTTGGAAGGGAAAGACCAGCTATGACTGAAATCATTGATCCGACGCTGCCGGCAGGAAATCTGGAGACAGCCGGCGGCGCAGCACCCGTCCTGGAGGTCACCAACCTCAGCGTGGACTTCGGCGTGGACAAGGAGTGGGTGCCCGCCGCCATCAACCTCAGCTACGACGTTAAGGCAGGCGAAGTCCTGGCCATCGTGGGCGAATCCGGTTCCGGCAAGAGCGCCAGCTCCATGGCGCTGCTGGGCCTGCTGCCGTCCAACAGCCGTGTCACGGGGAGCGTCAAGCTCAACGGGCGCGAAATCCTGGGCCTCAGCAGCGCCAAGCTCCGGCAAGTGCGCGGCAATGACGTCGCCGTCATTTTCCAGGAGCCCATGACGGCGATGAACCCCGTGTACACGATCGGGTTCCAGATCGTGGAAACGCTGCGGCTGCACAACGCCATCTCGCCCGATGAGGCCCGGCAGCGGGCGCTGCGGCTGTTGGAGCTGGTCGAGCTGCCCGACCCGGAGAAAGCTTTCCGGTCTTATCCGCACCAGCTTTCCGGTGGGCAGCGTCAGCGCGCCATGATCGCCCAGTCGCTCTCCTGCGACCCCAAACTGCTGATCGCCGATGAGCCCACCACCGCCCTGGACGTCACCGTGCAGGCGGAAATCCTGGACCTGATGCGCAACCTGCGCAACAAGCTGGACAGCGCCATTGTGCTGATCACCCATGACATGGGCGTGGTGGCCGACCTGGCCGACAAGATCGCCGTAATGCGCCGCGGCCGCATCGTGGAGACCGGCACCGCGATGGAAATCTTCAACAATCCCCGGCACGAATACACGCAGGCCTTGTTGGCCGCCGTGCCCCACCTGGGCGGGCGTCCCGAGGACGGAACGGAAGTCGACCTCACGGCGGCGCTGGCCGCCGCGACCGGTGTCTCGTTGAGCATTGACGAGACCGAATTGCAGCGTCGCGAACGGGAAAACGCCGAAGCCCTGGCGCAGGCACGCCATGAGTCGACCAAGGGCGAACCCGTGCTTCAGCTGACCAATGTGGCCATCGAATATCCCAAACAGGGGCGGGTGCCTGCCTTCCGCGCCGTGGAGGGGGCCAACCTGTCCATCTATCCCGGACAGGTGGTCGGGTTGGTCGGGGAATCCGGATCGGGCAAGACGACGATCGGCCGCGCCGCCGTCGGACTGTTGCCCGTCGCGGAGGGCTCCCTGCACGTGGTGGGCCACGAGATCGCCGGCGCCCGGCCCAAGCAGCTGCACGCGCTGCGCCGCCACGTGGGCATGGTGTTCCAGGACCCGTCGTCCTCGCTGAATCCCCGGCTGCCGATCGGTGAGAGCATCGGCGAACCGATGTACCTCGCCGGCGTCGCCAAGGGCGCCACCCTGCAGCGGAAGATCGAGGCGCTGCTGGACCAGGTAGAGCTGCCGCGCGCGTACCGCAACCGCTACCCGCACGAACTCTCCGGTGGCCAGAAGCAGCGCGTGGGCATTGCCCGGGCGCTCTCGCTGGAACCGAAGCTGATGGTGGCGGATGAGCCCACCTCCGCACTGGACGTGTCGGTCCAGGCCACGGTGCTGGACCTGTTCCAGAACCTGCAGCAGGAACTGGGATTCGCCTGCCTGTTTGTCACTCACGACCTGGCTGTCATCGACGTGCTCGCCGACCGGATTTGCGTCATGCGCCACGGCCGGATCGTTGAGCAGGGCACCCGTGACGAGATCCTGCGCAACCCGCAGGAACTGTACACCCAGCGGCTGCTGGCGGCCGTACCGTTGCCCGATCCGGAGAAGCAGCGCGAGCGCCGCGAACTCCGCGCCCAGTTGCTCGCCGCCGGCGACTGACGGACACCTGCAATTCCGCCATTCATAGTGCCGAGCCCCCGCCCATGATGAAATAGCGGCGGGGGCTCAGCCGCCCCTGGCCGGCGCGGTGCCATGACGGCGCGGCCGGCCATCGCGCAATCCAGGAGTGTTAGTGGTACGCAGCATGAACATCGAGGCGATCGAAAAGGGCATTGGCGTCAGCTGGTCCGAGGTGGAGGAGTTCTTGGCCGGAATCGGCGCCAAGGAACTCACCCACAAGGACATCGCCGCTGCCTTGCACGAGTCGGGGCTCGCGGACGGTTGGTGGGCGCAAACGGCCACCGTCGCCTACGAACAGCAGATCGGCCGGCGCCAGCCGGGCCAGGACTGCGACGGGGAGTTCCAAACCTCGGTGAGCAAGACCGTCACCGGAAGCATGGACGAGGCGCGAAACAAGTGGGTTGCCGTGGTCGGCGGCGCGGAGGAATTCTCGGGCATCGCGGTCACCCGCGGACCCGAGTTAAGCGACACCGCCAAGTGGCGGTACTGGCGCTGCGGCTTGGCCGACGGCTCCCGGGTCAGCGTGCATATCTACGAAAAGCCGTCAGGCAAGTCCTCGATAGGCCTGCAGCATGAACGGCTCGAGTCGACCGAGCAGCTTGACCACTGGCGTGCCTACTGGAAAGCCAAGCTCGCCGAGCTCTCCTGAGGGGCCCGCGACCGGCCGTCACCGACGCCGGTGTTGAGTAAGTGGCCGTGTCCCGGCCCGCCGGGCCGCAAAACCCTCGGCGGTGGCCCGCTTTAGCATCCCTTTTCGCCAAATTGCAACCCAAATGGAAGCAAGGCCTGTTATCAGCGTCACAGTTGGCGCATATGCTGGTGCCACCTGAGCCTGCGCGGCTGCGAACCATGCCGGCGCGGACCGGTCCGGCGTCACAAGCCGCTGGATGGAGCACAGTACCTGAGGAGGCGGCATGCGTTTCGCTCGAACATCCCGACTGGTTTCACTGGCAGCCGCGGCAGCGCTCGCGGTGACGGCCTGCGGCGGTGGCGGTGGCGGCGGCGGTGGCACGGAGGGCGGAGGCGACGGGAACGCCGAAGCGGTGATCACGGCCAACAGCACGGAGCCGCAGAACCCGCTGGTCCCCACCAACACCAACGAGGTCGGCGGCGGCCGCGTGATAGACCTCATCTTCGAAGGCCTGATCAGCTACGATCCTGAGGGCAAACCGGTCAACGAGGTAGCGGAATCCATCGAGACTGAAGACGCGCAGAACTACACGATCACACTGAAGCCGGACCAGACGTTCACCAACGGTGACCCGGTGACCTCCAGCTCCTTCGTGGACGCCTGGAACTACGGCGCCGCCGTCGAGAACGCCCAGCTGAGCGCCTATTTCTTCGAAAGCATCGAAGGCTACGACGAGGTCAGCTCAGAGGGCGCGACCACGAAGGAGATGTCCGGGCTCAAGGTCGTCGATGACACGACCTTCAACGTGACGCTGAGACAGCCCGAATCCGACTGGCCATTGCGCCTGGGCTACACGGCTTTCGTGCCGCTGCCGCCCGTGGCCTTCGAGGATATGGAGGCCTTCGGGGAGAACCCGGTGGGGAACGGACCCTACATGCTGGGCGGTGACGGCGCGTGGCAACACGACGTGCAGATCGAACTGGTGCCGAACCCGGACTACCAAGGCACCCGGACCCCGCAGAACGGCGGGATTACCTTCAAGTTCTATTCGTCCTTTGAGGCGGCCTATCAGGACCTGCTCTCGGACAACCTGGACGTGCTCGACACCATCCCGCCGAGCGCGCTGGCAAACTTCAAGACCGACCTCGGCGAGGGCCGCTGGTTGGAAAAGCCCTATGCCGGCAACCAGACCATCGTCATTCCGCAGTACCTGGACGAATGGACCGGCGAGGCCGGCCAGCTGCGGCGCCAAGCCATCTCCCTGGCGATAAACCGGGACGAGATCACCCAGGTGATCTTCCAGGGCGGCCGGCAGCCGGCTGCCGAGTTCACAGCCCCCGTACTCACGGGCTACAGCGACAGCATCCCGGGCAACGAAGTGCTGCAGTACAACGAGGAGGAAGCCAAGCGACTGTGGGCGGAAGCCGACAAGATCGAACCGTGGGGCGACAGGACGTTCACCATCGCTTCCAACGCCGACGGCGGCCACAAGGAATGGATCGAAGCAGTCGCTAACGGCCTGAAGAACGTGCTCGGCATAGACGCCCAGTTCGAGTCCTATGCCACCTTCCCCGAGCTCAGGACCAAGGTCACGGCAAAGGAGATGACCGGCGCCTCACGTGCCGGCTGGCAGGCCGACTACCCGTCGCTGTACAACTTCCTCGGGCCGCTGTACGGCACCGGGGCGGGATCCAACGACGGCGACTACTCGAACAAGGAATTCGACCAGAAGCTGCGTGAAGGGCTGGGGGCGGCCACGCCGGAAGAGGGCAACCGGATCTTCAACGAGGCGCAGGAGATCCTGATGCAGGACCTGCCTGTCATCCCGTTGTGGTACCAGGTCCGGCAGGTCGGCTGGAGTTCCGTCGTGCAGGACGTGGACACTGCCTGGAACGGGGTGCCGATTTACCACCAGATCACCGGCAAGTGACCTCGAGGCGCTGCGGGCCCGGCCGCGGGCCGGCCCCGCAATGCCCCAAACCTGATCCCCCACCGAGAGGCAGGGTTGATGATCCATCACTTGGCGGCACGCAGGGCGCAAGGAGGAAGCTAGTGCTCTGGTACATCTTCCGGCGCTTCCTGCAGATGATCCCGGTGTTCTTCGGCGCCACGTTCCTGGTCTATTTCCTCGTTTTTTCCCTTCCGGGAGATCCCATCCAGGCACTGTTCGGTGACCGCGCCGTCAACCCCGCGGTGGCTGCCCAGCTTCGGGCGCAGTACAACCTGGACCAGCCGTTCCTCATCCAGTACGTCCTCTATCTGAAAAACCTCGTCACCTTCAATCTCGGCAACGACTTCTCCGGCAGGCCTGTTGCCGAGGTGCTGGCCCAGATCTTCCCGGTTACGGTCAGGCTGGCCATCCTCGCGCTGATCTTCGAAGCCGTCTTCGGCATCCTTTTCGGTTTGATCGCCGGACTGCGGAAGGGCCGGATTTTCGATGGGACCGTATTGGTCGCCTCGCTGATCGTCATTGCGATCCCGATTTTTGTCCTCGGTTTCGTCCTGCAGTTCCTCGTCGGCGTCAAGCTCGGCTGGGCCAGACCCACCGTAGGCGCCCAGGCGGGCTGGTCCGACCTGATACTCCCGGCCGTCGTGTTGGGCCTTGTGTCGCTGGCCTACGTGCTGCGCCTGACCCGAACATCGATCATCGAGAACATGAACGCCGACTACGTGCGTACCGCGATGGCCAAGGGATTGTCCCGGCCGCGCGTCGTCGTCGTGCACATCCTGCGGAACTCCATGATTCCGGTCGTGACGTTTTTGGGCGCCGATCTGGGAGCCCTGATGGGCGGGGCAATCGTGACCGAGGGAATCTTCAACGTCCCCGGCGTCGGCCAGCGACTGTACCAGTCCGTGCTGCGGGGCGAGGGCCCCACTATCGTGTCCATCGTCAGCGTGCTCGTGCTCGTCTACATTCTGGCCAACCTGCTGGTGGACGTGCTCTATGCCTGGCTCGACCCGAGGATCCGTTATGCCTAGAGAACCGCTGGAACGCGACAACCAGGCCATCGAGCATTTCGTTGCGCCCCTGGACGAAACTCCGGTGCTGGCCACCGACAAAGTCGACGAGGATGTGCAACCGCTCAGCCTGTGGGCCGAAGCGTGGCGCAACCTGCGGACACAACCGCTCTTCATCATCTCGGCGCTGCTGCTGTTGCTGGTCATTGTGGTGGCGCTCTTCCCGGGGATCTTCACACAGACGCCGCCAGCGCAGAATTGCCTGCTGGCCAATTCCGACGGCGGACCGGCGCCCGGGCACCCGCTGGGGTTCACCAAGCAGGGATGCGACGTCTATTCGCGCATCATCTACGGAACCCAGGCATCGCTTACGGTGGGTATTTTCGCCACGCTCGGTGCACTGCTGATCGGCGGGACGCTCGGCGCCATTGCCGGGTTCTACGGCGGTTGGCTGGATGCGGTGATCGCCCGGATCGGCGACGTCTTTTTCGCGCTGCCGCTGATCCTGGGCGCCATCATCATCATGCAGTTGCCGTTGTTCCGGGCCAACCGCAACGTCTGGACAGTGGTCATCACGCTGGTGGTCTTCGGCTGGCCGCAGGTGGCCCGCATCACCCGTGGCGCCGTCATTTCCGTGCGCAACGCCGACTTCGTCACGGCGGCCCGGTCGCTGGGCGTTTCCAGGCTCGCCGCCCTGGTCAAGCACGTCATCCCCAACTCGCTGGCGCCCGTCATCGTGGTGGTGACCGTGAACCTGGGCATCTTCATCGTCGCCGAGGCCACCCTGTCCTTCCTGGGCATTGGACTGCCGCCGGACGTGATGTCCTGGGGCAATGACATCTCCGCGGCCCAGGTGTCGCTGCGCTCCAACCCGGCCAGCCTGCTCTGGCCGGCGCTGGCGCTGTCCGTCACCGTGCTGAGCTTCATCATGCTCGGTGACGCCCTCCGCGATGCCCTCGATCCGAAGGCGAGGAAGCGATGACGCACCTTCGCGAGGTCGACGGCGCCGCGCCCCTGCTGCAGATCAAGGACCTGGCGATTACGTTCCGAACGTCCACCGGCGACGTGGAAGCGGTCAAAGACGCCCATCTGACGGTGATGCCGGGGGAGACCGTGGCCATAGTGGGCGAATCGGGCTCGGGCAAGTCGACCACGGCGCTGGCGACCATCGGACTGCTCCCGGAAAACGGCCGGGTCTCCGGCGGGCAGATCGTCTTCGCCGGGGAAGACCTGGCCGGCGCCAGCAGCCGGCGGATCGTGGAACTGCGCGGCAATTCGATCGGCATGGTGCCGCAGGACCCCATGTCCAACCTCAACCCGGTGTGGAAGATCGGTTTCCAGGTCAGGGAGACGCTGCGGGCCAACGGGCTCCGGTCCGACAATGCCGCGGTGGCCAACGTCCTGGCAGAGGCGGGGCTGCCCGATGCCGCCAGCCGTTCCCGGCAGTTCCCGCACGAGTTTTCCGGCGGCATGCGCCAGCGCGCCCTGATCGCCATCGGCTTGTCGTGCCGGCCGCGGCTGCTGATCGCCGACGAACCGACCTCAGCCCTCGACGTGACGGTGCAGCGCCAGATCCTGGACCACTTGGAATCGATGACCCGGGAACTCGGCACCGCCGTCCTGCTGATCACGCATGACCTGGGTTTGGCCGCCGAGCGTGCCCGCAAGGTGGTGGTGATGTACAAGGGCCGGGTCGTGGAGTCCGGTCCCGCCCTGCAGATCCTGCAAAATCCGCGCCACCCCTACACACGACGGCTGGTTGAGTCCGCGCCGTCCCTGGCCTCGCGGCGTATCCAGTCGGCGAAGGCCGCCGGCATCGAAACCTCGGAGCTACTGGCACCGGTCGGGCAGGAGGCCACATCCACCGACAACGTCATTGAAGTCAAGGACCTGACCAAGGTCTTCAAGCTGCGCAGCGGGTTTGGAAAGTCCACTGACTTCACCGCGGTGGACAACGTGTCCTTCAAGATCAAGCGCGGCACCACGATGGCGGTGGTGGGGGAGTCGGGATCCGGCAAGTCCACCGTGGCAAAGATGATCCTGAACCTCGAGTCGCCGACCAGCGGCCACATTGTCTTCGACGGCGTGGACATGACCGCCCTCAACGCCAAGGCCCTGCTTGCCTTCCGCCGGCGGGTCCAGCCGATCTTCCAGGATCCCTACGGGTCGCTGGACCCCATGTACAACATCTTCCGCACCATCGAGGAGCCGTTGCGCGTACACAACATCGGCGACCGCTTCAGCCGCGAAGCCAAGGTCCGGCAGCTGCTGGACCAGGTGGCGCTTCCGGCGTCCGCCATGCGCCGGTTCCCGAACGAGCTCTCCGGCGGCCAGCGCCAGCGCGTCGCCATCGCCCGTGCGCTGGCCCTGGACCCCGAGGTGGTGATCTGCGACGAGGCGGTCTCCGCGCTGGACGTGCTGGTGCAGGCCCAGATTCTGGACCTGCTGGCGGGCCTGCAGCAGGACCTGGGGCTGAGCTACCTGTTCATCACGCACGACCTGGCCGTGGTCCGGCAGATCGCCGACCACGTCACCGTGATGGAAAAGGGCAAGGTGGTGGAGGCCGGCACCACGGACAACGTCTTCGACTCCCCGCAGCGGCGGTATACGCAGGAGCTGCTGGCCGCCATTCCCGGTGCGAGCCTGGAGCTGCCGCCCGAGGTGGCCTGACCCCAGGACTCCAGCCCACTCACCGGCCCCGGCTCCGGGCCGGGTTAGGCCATGGGTGGCGTTGCGGATTACAATGGAGTGCCTACCCGCATCCGGGCACGGCGCTGGCTGTCCGATATTAGGCCCAGGTTCCATGTAATCCACGGAAGAGTAATCCCGCATGTCTGAAACCACCGCATCGACGCAGAGCGCCGTTCGCAGCGACCTTCGCAACGTCGCCATCGTAGCCCACGTCGACCACGGGAAGACCACCCTCGTGGATGCCATGCTGAAGCACACCGGTGCCTTCGCCAGCCACGGCGAAACCGAAGAGCGCGTCATGGACTCCGGGGAACTGGAACGTGAAAAGGGCATTACCATCCTGGCCAAGAACACCACCGTGTTCTACTCCGGCCCGTCCGCCCAGGGCGAGACCATCACCATCAGCGTGATCGACACTCCCGGGCACGCCGACTTCGGCGGCGAGGTGGAGCGGGGCCTGTCCATGGTGGACGGCGTGGTCCTGCTGGTCGATGCTTCCGAGGGCCCGCTGCCGCAAACCCGTTTTGTGCTGCGCAAGGCGCTGGCCGCCAAGCTCCCCGTCATCCTGGTGGTCAACAAGACCGACCGTCCGGACGCACGGATCGACGGCGTCGTCGCCGAATCGATGGACCTGCTGCTGGGCCTGGCCTCCGACCTTGCCGACGAAGTCCCCGATCTTGACCTGGACGCCGTCCTTAACGTTCCCGTTGTCTATGCCTCCGGCAAGGCCGGCCGCGCCTCGCTGACCCAGCCCGCCGACGGCACCCTGCCGGAGGACGAGGACCTGGAGCCGCTGTTCGCCACCATCATGGAGCACGTCCCGGCCCCGTCCTACGACCCCGACGGCGTGCTGCAGGCGCACGTGACCAACCTGGACGCCTCACCCTTCCTGGGCCGCCTGGCGCTGCTGCGCATCTACAACGGCACCCTGCAGAAGGGGCAGACCGTGGCCTGGGCCCGCCAGGACGGCCAGCTGAAGAACGTGCGCATCTCCGAACTCCTGGCCACCCGGGGACTCTCCCGCGTGCCGGCCGAATCCGCCGGCCCCGGCGAGATTGTCGCCGTCGCCGGGATCGAGGACATCACCATCGGCGAGACCCTGACCGACGCCGAGAACCCGCAGCCGCTCCCGCTCATCAAGGTGGACGATCCGGCCATCTCGATGACCATCGGCATCAACACCTCGCCGCTGGCCGGCAAGGTCAAGGGCGCGAAGGTCACTGCCCGCCAGGTCAAGGACCGGCTGGACAAGGAACTGGTGGGCAACGTCTCGCTGAAGGTGCTGCCGACCGAGCGCCCGGATGCCTGGGAGGTCCAGGGCCGCGGCGAGCTGGCACTGGCCATCCTGGTGGAGCAGATGCGCCGCGAAGGCTTCGAGCTGACCGTGGGCAAGCCCCAGGTGGTCACCAAGACCATCGACGGCAAGGTGCACGAGCCGATGGAGCACATGACCATCGACGTGCCCGAAGAGTACCTCGGCGCCGTCACCCAGCTGCTGGCCGCCCGCAAGGGCCGGATGGTGAACATGGCCAACCACGGCACCGGCTGGGTCCGGATGGAGTTCATTGTCCCGGCCCGCGGCCTGATCGGTTTCCGCACCCGGTTCATGACCGAAACCCGGGGCGCCGGCATCGCCGCGTCCATCTCCGAGGGCTACGAGCCCTGGGCCGGGCCGATCGAGTACCGCACCAACGGTTCGATGGTGGCCGACCGGGCCGGCGTGGTCACGCCCTTCGCGATGATCAACCTGCAGGAACGCGGTTCCTTCTTCGTCCAGCCCACCTCCGAGGTCTACGAAGGCATGATCGTGGGCGAGAATTCGCGGGCGGACGACATGGACGTGAACATCACCAAGGAAAAGAAGCTCACCAACATGCGTGCCGCTTCCTCCGACAGCTTCGAGAACCTCACCCCGCCGCGGAACCTGACCCTGGAGGAGTCCCTCGAATTCGCCCGCGAGGACGAGTGCGTTGAGGTCACCCCGGAGTCCATCCGCATCCGCAAGGTGGTCCTGGATGCCAACGAGCGGCTCAA
Source organism: Arthrobacter sp. Y3221048 (assembly GCF_059092685.1). Classification (NCBI taxonomy): domain Bacteria; kingdom Bacillati; phylum Actinomycetota; class Actinomycetes; order Micrococcales; family Micrococcaceae; genus Arthrobacter; species Arthrobacter sp. Y3221048. Next base: position 747,573 of record NZ_JBNHHX010000002.1, read on the forward strand.
GGCCGCCCGTGCGCGCGCCCGGGCATAAACTGAACCTATGACAGAGCAGAGGCAACCCGCCGGAGACCACGGCGGGTTGCCTTCCGCTGTTTCAGGCCAGGGCACCGAACGGCCCGAGGCACGACGGCGGCGTCCCGCCTTTCACGGGTGGGGCACGGCTGTCTTCGGCGCGCTGGTGACGGCGGTCGCGGGAACGGCCCTTCACTCGCAGATTCTCTATGTCGGGGAGTCAGGGTATCCGTGGGGCGCCGCGGCAGCCTTGCTGTTCGCCCTGGCGGTGATGGTCTGGGCCGGCCTCAAGACTCACAACGTTTTGATCGCCGGCCTGACGGGTGGTCTCACGTACGTCCTCGTCGGACTGATGGCGATGGCCCCCGGCGCCGAGCCGCTGATCGTCACCGGGACCACCGCGGCGGTGGAATTGCCGATCGCCATGGCGGGCCGGATCTGGATGATCGGACTGGTGTTCGCCACGATCGTGGCGCTGCTGGTCTGCGCCTGGGCGCTCAAGCCGCGGCGGGCCGGGACCTGATTCGGGCCGTCCGCGCGCCGGGCGTCAGTTGGCCGTCTGGTCCAGATGGTGGGCCATGAAGATTGAGGTTGCGGTGCCGTCCTCGTCGGCGGGCAACATCGCGTATTCCTCGAAGATTGCGCGGATCTTCCCCAGCATCTCCTGGCGGTGCGCGTCGTTGAGCTTAATGCCCATCCGGGTGGTTTCGATCTGGTCCGGGGCCAGGCCGTCGATTTCCTGCAAAAAGGTCTCTACCAGCACCGGTGCCGCGTCCGGCATCTTCGCGCCCCAGGACATCCGGGTGGCGCGGTAGGGGACTTCCTTGGCCCCCCGGTTGCCCTTTCGCGGTTCCTCGGCCTCCAGGAAACCGGTGTTGAGCAGCGTGCGCACGTGGTGCAGCGAGGTGGCCGGATTCAGGCCGAGCAGTTCCGCGATCTCTTTGTTGGTCCGCGACCGGTGGAGGCAGAGCCGGAGAATGCGCAGGCGTACCGGGGAGCTGAGCGCCCGCCCGGTGGCTTGCAGGTCCTGATCCGTAGGCATGTCTCCAGCATACGACACCAGCTGCCTAATGATTGACTTTCCCCAATCGCTGCCCGAGACTATGACCTGTGACTCAGGCACCCGCTCCACGGGGCTCCGGAACTGCCCCGGCAGCCGACGCTGCCCACCCGGGCGGCGCACCGCCGTCGTTGTGGCGGGACCCGAACTTCCTCACCTTCTGGTCGGCGCAGACCATCAGCCAAGTCGGCGTCCAGGTCGGCCAGCTGGCCGTCCCCGTTCTCGCGGTGATCGTTCTCGGGGCCAGCGAATTCCAAGTGGGTGTCCTCAATGCCAGCGCCACCGCTGCCTTCCTGCTGATCGGCCTGCCCGCGGGCGCCTGGGTGGACCGCTGGCTTAAGCGGCGGGTCATGATCACGGCCGACTTGGTCCGAGCCGCCGCCATGCTGTCCGTGCCGCTGCTGTGGTGGATGGGCGTGCTGCAGATGTGGCACCTGTACGCGGTGGCGGGCGTACTCGGCTGCGCCACGGTGTTCTTCGACGTGGCCTACCAGAGCTACATCCCGGTCCTGGTGCGCGGCGACCAGGTGGCGTCGGCGAACTCCAAGCTGGAGAGCACCGCGCAGCTGGCGAGGATGGGCGGACCCGCCGCGGGCGGCGGCCTGCTGCAGGTGATGGCGGCTCCGCTGCTGTTCCTCGCGGACACGCTCGGCTACCTTTTCTCGGCCCTGTTCCTGGTCCGCACCGCAGACCGCGAAGTGCCTGCACCGCGGCTCGGCCGGCGGCCGCTCGTGGTGGAAATCAAGGAAGGGCTCGGCTTCGTGGTGCGGCATCCGCTGATCAGCCGGATAGCGGCGTGCACGGGCCTGGCCAATTTCTTCGCCGGATTGGCCTTTACGCTGTTTCCCATCCTGGTGCTGCGCGAACTGGGCCTGGGCCCGGGCGCGCTGGGACTGGTCTACTCGGTCGCCGCGGCCGGTGGACTGCTGGGCGCGGTGGCGGCGCCCAAGCTGGCGAAGCTGACCGGCGAAGGGGCGCTGATTCCGCTGGCGAGCGTGGCGTCGGCGGTCTTCCTGGCGGCGATGCCGTTGTCGGTGCTGATGCCGGACACCGCCTCGGCACTGCTCCTGCTGATCGTCGGCGAGGCCGGCGTCTCCTTCTGCTCCCTGGTCTACAACGTGATGCAGGTGACGATGCGCCAGCGGGTCTGCCCGCCGCGGCTGCTCGGGAGGATGAACGCCTCGATCCGGTTCGTGGTGTACGGCGTATTGCCGCTCTCCGGGCTGCTGGCGGGCGTGCTGGGCGAAACCATCGGGTTGGTGCCCACCCTGTGGATCGGTGCGGCCGGGTCCGCGCTCGCCGCGGCGCCCGTGCTGTTCTCACCCCTGTGGGCGCTGCGGAAACTGCCGGACAGCTACGAAGGCTGACCGCCGGCCCGCGGGCGGCGCCGCGGAGGGGCGGGCGGCACCTGCTTGGCCGCGGCCACGGCCGACAAGGAAACGACGACGTCGCCGCGCCTGGTGCCCACCGTGCAGCTGTCGGCATCGACGGCCAGCAGCTCGCCGAGCACGTCGGTGAAGCCGCCCTCGATCCGGTAGCGGACCACCACGCGTGTTCCCGGTGCTGCTGCGGCCAGAAACGCGGCGGGGGTAGCGGGTATCACGTGACCATCTTAGGTGGGCCGTCCCCGGCTGGGGAGATAATGGTCCCAACCGATACGCTAGAGGGAACTGTTCAGAAAGGTGCTGACGGACGTGACGTACGTAATCGCACAGCCGTGCGTGGATGTAAAAGACAAGGCATGTATCGAAGAATGCCCGGTGGACTGTATCTACGAAGGTGAACGGTCCTTGTACATCCACCCGGATGAATGTGTCGATTGCGGCGCGTGCGAACCGGTCTGCCCGGTCGAAGCCATCTACTACGAAGATGACACTCCCGAGGAGTGGGCCGACTACTACAAGGCCAACGTGGAGTTCTTCGACGATCTGGGTTCCCCGGGCGGTGCCGCCAAGCTGGGCAACACCCACAAGGACCACCCGCTGATCGCCGCGCTGCCGCCGCAGAACCAAGACTGAACTCGATGAGTTCTTTCGGCCTGCAGTTGCCGGACTACCCGTGGGACGCCATGGCGCCCTACGCGCAAAAAGCGGCCGAACACCCGGGCGGCACGGTGAACCTGTCCATCGGCACGCCGGTTGACCCCACTCCGGCCGTCGTCCGGGACGCCTTGGCCGCAGCCGCCGACGCCCCGGGCTACCCGACGACGCACGGCACCGCCGAACTGCGGGAAGCGATCGTGGAGTGGTTCGGGCGCCGTCGAAACGTTCCCGGGATGGATCCGGAAGCGGTCATGCCCACCGTCGGTTCGAAGGAACTGGTCGCCTGGCTGCCCACCTTGCTGGGACTAGGGGCGGGCGACATCGTAGTGCGCCCCGTCGTGGCGTATCCGACGTACGACATCGGCGCCATCCTGGCCGGCGCGACCCCGGTGGCGGCCGACAACCTGGCGGATCTGGATGCGCAGACCAGGAGCCGGGTGAAACTGGTGTGGGTCAACTCGCCGGGAAACCCCACCGGCCTTGTGCGCGACCGGGCAGAGCTGCGCACCCTGGTGGAGGATGCCCGCAGCCTGGGCGCCGTCGTCGCCTCCGACGAATGCTACGCGGAGCTCGGCTGGGGCGCCTGGGACACCGCCCGCGGCGGGCAGGCCGTGCCGAGCGTGCTGGATCCGTACGTCGCGCAGGGCTCACACGAGGGCCTGCTGTGCACCTACTCGCTCAGCAAGCAGTCAAACCTCGCCGGCTACCGTGCCGCCTTCCTGGCCGGAGACCCGGCGCTGATGCCGAACATCATCAACAGCCGCAAGCATGCGGGCATGATCGTGCCGTTCCCGGTCCAGGCCGCGATGCGCGCCGCCCTGCGGGACGACGCGCACGTGCAGGAGCAGAAGGACCTGTACCGGAGCCGGCGCGAGCGGCTGCTGCCGGCGCTGGAGAATTTCGGCGTGCAGATCCGCCATTCCGAGGCCGGCCTTTACCTGTGGGGGACCGCGGGGGAAGATACATGGACCACCGTGGGCCGCCTTGCCGAGCTGGGCATTGTCATCGGGCCCGGCGTGTTCTACGGCGAGGCCGGCAGCGGCTACGTCCGGGTTGCGTTGACCGGCAGCGACGAACGGATCGACGCCGCCGTCGAACGGCTTTCCTGATCCCGGCGCCTGACTGTGGATATGAACAAAAATATATGTCTTGGATTAGATATATCCGTGACTCTACGGGTAGCGTTTTACCCGAGTATGTGCATGGTCAGTGCCACAAGCGCCGGCGTGCCCTAAGCTTCCAAACCTCCTGAAGGGGACTCAATGACTGAGCAGACCGGTGCCAAGCTGCACTTCGACGGCGGCGAACTCGAACTCCCACGGCTCAAGGCCGCCGAAGGCAACGACGGCTACGACGTATCCAAACTGCTGAAGCAGACCGGCGCGGTCACCTTCGACCCGGGGTTCATGAACACTGCGGCGACCACCTCCGCCATCACCTACATCGACGGCGACGCCGGTGTGCTCCGCTACCGCGGCTATCCGATCGAGCAGCTGGCCGAGCACTCAAGCTTCCTCGAAGTGTCCTACCTGCTGATTTACGGCGAACTGCCCACGCCCACCGAGCTGGAGTCCTTCGACCAGAAAATCCGCCGCCACACCCTGCTGCACGAAGAGCTCAAGGGCTTCTTCGGCGGATTCCCGCGCGACGCACACCCGATGCCGGTGCTCTCCTCCGCGGTCAGCGCCCTGTCGACCTTCTACCAGGACTCGCTGGATCCGTTCGACGACGAGCAGGTGGAACTCTCCACCATCCGCCTGATGGCCAAGCTCCCGGTCATCGCCGCCTACGCGCACAAGAAGTCCATCGGACAGGCCCTGCTCTACCCGGACAACTCCATGAACCTGGTGGAGAACTTCCTGCGCCTGAGCTTCGGCCTGCCGGCCGAGCCCTACGAGCTGGACCCGACCGTGGTGAAGGCGCTGGACCTGCTGTTGATCCTGCACGCAGACCACGAGCAGAACTGCTCTACGTCCACCGTGCGCCTGGTGGGCAGTTCCAACGCCAACATGTTCGCGTCCGTCTCCGCCGGCATCAACGCCCTGTTCGGTCCGCTCCACGGCGGTGCCAACGAGGCCGTGCTGAACATGCTCCGCCAAATCCAGGCCAGCGGCCAGGCCCCGGAGCAGTTCATGGAAAAGGTCAAGAACAAGGAAGAAGGCGTGCGCCTGATGGGCTTCGGGCACCGCGTCTACAAGAACTATGATCCGCGCGCCCGCCTGGTCAAGGCCACCGCGCACGAGATCCTGGGCAAGCTCGGCGGCAACGACGAACTGCTGGACATCGCCATGCGCCTGGAAGAGAAGGCGCTGGCGGACGACTACTTCATCGAGCGCAAGCTGTACCCGAACGTGGACTTCTACACCGGCCTGATCTATAAGGCCATGGGCTTCCCGGAGAAGATGTTCACCGTGCTGTTCGCCATCGGCCGCCTGCCCGGCTGGATCGCCCAGTGGCGGGAAATGATCAAGGATCCGCAGACCAAGATCGGCCGCCCCCGGCAGCTGTACACGGGTGCGCAGGAGCGCGAGTACCCGGCCCGCTAGTACGACGGCGGAGCACGCCTTAACGCCAACGGCCCCCGGCGCAATCCGGGGGCCGTTCGTTGTGCTTCAGGCGGAGATCATCGACGCGCTTAGCCGTTCGCAGCTTCCCGACCTTCGCAAGCTCAGGCCGGGTCCCTCGCTGCTCGCTTGCGCTCGTTCCTCGCTCGGCGATGCGCGCTTACGATAATCCCCGCCTGCCGCCTGCACCGTTTGGTCAGCCGGCGTAGCCGTTCGGGTTGTTCTTCTGCCAGCGCCAGTGGTCCTCGCACATCTGCTCGAGGTTCTTCACGGCCGACCAGCCGAGCTCGGCCAACGCGGCCGAAGGGTCGGCATAGCTGATGGCGGCGTCGCCCGGGCGCCGGTCGGTCAGCTCGTAGGGGATGTCGAATCCAGCGGCCTTGCCAAACGCGGCGAGCACCTCCAGCACGGACGAGCCCTTGCCGGTGCCCAGGTTCCAGCGGCGGACTCCGGGCCGGTCGGCAATGAAGTCCAAGGCCGCCAGGTGTCCGGCGGCCAGGTCCATCACATGGATGTAGTCGCGCACGCCGGTGCCGTCCGGCGTCGGGTAGTCGCTGCCGAAGACGCGGACCTTGTCCCGGCGGCCCACGGCCACCTGCGCCACGAACGGCAGCAGGTTGTTCGGCACGCCCGTCGGATCTTCACCGATCCGCCCGCTTTCATGCGCGCCGACGGGGTTGAAGTAGCGCAACAGGGCCACATGCCAGCGCGAGTCGGAATCGCCCAGATCGGACAGGATGTCCTCGATCTGCTCCTTGGTCCGGCCGTAGGGATTGATCGCGTCCAGCGGAAGCTTCTCGGTCAGCGGCACTTCCTCGGTGGCGCCGTACACGGTGGCAGAGGAACTGAAAACGATCGTGCGGACGTTGTGGGTGTCCATCGCGCGGAGCAGGTTCAGCGTGCCGCCCACGTTGTTGTGGTAGTAGTGCAAAGGTTTTTCGACGGACTCGCCGACGGCCTTCAAGCCGGCAAAGTGGATCACGGCGTCCACGGATTCGGCCTCCAACACCCGGTTCAGCGCGGCCTCGTCCAGGAGGTCGGCCTGGTGGAACCGTGCCTGCCGGCCGGCCAGCTCCTGGACCCGGCGCAGCGACTCTTCGCTGGAATTGGCCAGGTTGTCGAGCACCACCACGTCGTGCCCCGCCTCCAGCAGGGCGAGCGTGGTGTGCGAGCCGATGAAGCCGGTTCCTCCGGTGACCAAAATTCTCATGCCAACCAGCTTAGTAGCTCACCCCCCGTCTCCCCGGTACGGTCCGCAGCGGGTTCAGTACAGGGCTGGACAGCAAGGTCTAGAGTTGAAATACGGGCAGCGGGGGAACCCCGCGGGCGGCACCCGCAGCGGGAGCCACTGCAGATTAGCTGCGTCGTCGGTCCGAGCGAAAGGACGCGGACAGGATGCACGAGACGGGTGGGCCAGGGTGGCGGATCACCGCAGACACTTCGGGACACATGCTGCTGGCACTCTACCTTCGCGACGTCGCCGGCCTGGCCGGAGCCGGCTGGCCGGCGGTCTCGCCGGTGTTGCCGACGGTCCGCACCGCCGATCCCACCCAGCTGACCGCGCATGTCGGCGGCCCGGCGGCGCTGCGGGACGAGTGGGAGAAGTGGTGGGAGGACCTGGTCCGTGACCGCCCGGGCAACGCCGCGAAACTGGCACCGCCGTCCTTTCCCGCCTTCGCCGGCAGCCCCGCGCTGCAGCGGCTGCTGCAGGCCCACTTTGGCGCCGGGATGAGCTGGGCCCGGGCCCGGATGGCCGAGTACGGGAAATTGGCGCAGGAACGTGAGGCCAAGGGCACCACCGGGTTGATCCGCGAACTGGTCCAGGACCGGGAAATGGAACTCGGACGTGCCGCGCGGGCCTTCGAGCTGAAGCTCATCGAACTGCCGCTGTGCGAGCCGCGTGCCTGGTTCGTGGAGCCGGACCGGGTGCTGTTGTGCCAGACACTGATGGACGACGAAGGTGCCTTCCGCAGTTACCTTCAGCCGATCGTCGAGCTCATCGTCTAGCCGCGCGCGGGTAACTCAGGCGGCCGACCCCTGCGCCACGGTGATCACGACGTAGCCGGTGTCGCTATCAGCGCCGACCCAGCCGCCGTCGTCACGCTGCCAGCGCAGGCCCGCATGGGCAACCGACTCAAGGCCGAGCTCCTTGGCAGAAGCCACCGCCCACTGCGCCACGGCCCAGCCCCGCTCATCGGTTGCGGCCACCCGGACCTCCCGGCCGGCGACGGCCATCTCCAGGCCCGGATGCATGGCCTCCAGTTGCGCCAGGACGACAGCGGGGTCGCCGGCTGCCTCGGCATCCTTGAGCACACAGTTCAGGGCGGCAGGCGAGTGGCCGGTCAGTGCCGAAGCGAAGGCCTTGGCTTCGGGCTCATGGTCCGCGTAGGCCAGCGGATAGGCGCTGCGCTGGACGGTCTGGGCCGCGTCGGTCACCGGCATGGACTCATAGCCCGGGACCTGTTCGAGCACCTCGTAAAACTTGTTTGCCGCGTACACCGGGTCCTGCACCTGTTCCTCGGTGCCCCAGCCCTGGGACGGCCGCTGCTGGAACAGGCCCCGGGAGTCGGGGCCGGCCGTATCGCCGTAGTCGATGTTGCGCAGCTTCGACTCCTGGATGGCCGTCGCGAGGGCGATCGATGCGGCGCGTGCGGGCAGCCCGCGCCCGATGGCAATCCCGGAGATGAGCGCCGCGTTCGCGGCCTGGTCAGGTGCCAGTTCGAAGGTGTCTGAACCAACGACGGCGGTGCACCGCTCCCGGACCAGGGTTTGGGAACGGTCAATGAAGGTGGCGGCGAAGTAGGCGGCACCGCCGACCAGGGCCAACAGGACGATCAGGCTGAGCAGGCTGCGTGTCCTGCGTGCACGGGCTTGCCGGGACATGGCGGTGCCGTCCGGAACTGCTAGTTGGCGTGCAGGACCGCGTTGAGCTCGACGCTCTGGCCCTTGCGCGGCAGGACTTCCACCGCGCCGCTGGTGGAGTTTCGGCGGAACAGGAGATTGGGCATGCCGGAGAGCTCCACGGCCTTGACCTGGCGGTGGTCCCCGGTGGCAACGTCGATCAGGCTCACCCGGGTTCCGGCGGTGACGTACAGGCCGGCCTCGACCACGCAGTCGTCGCCGATGCTGATGCCGACGCCCGAGTTGGCGCCCAGCAGCACGCGCTCGCCGATGCTGATCCGTTCCTTCCCCCCGCCGGAGAGCGTGCCCATGATCGAGGCGCCGCCGCCGACGTCCGAACCGTCCGCCACGATGACGCCCGCGGAAATGCGGCCCTCGACCATGGAAGTGCCCAGCGTGCCGGCATTGAAGTTGACGAAGCCTTCGTGCATCACGGTGGTCCCGGCGGCCAGATGCGCGCCGAGGCGGACGCGGTCGGCATCGGAAATCCGCACGCCGGAGGGGACCACGTAGTCGACCATGCGCGGAAACTTGTCCACGCCGAAGACGGTGACCTGGCCGCGGCGGCGCAGGCGGCGGCGGACCGATTCGAAACCGTCCACGGCGCACGGGCCGAAGTTGGTCCAGACCACGTTGGGCAGCTGCCCGAAAATGCCGTCCATGTTCAGCGAATTGGGTGTGACGAGGCGGTGGGAGAGCAGATGCAGGCGGAGGTAGGCGTCAGCGGTGTCGGCGGGCGCAGCGTCCAGGTCGATGCTGCGTGTGAGTACCTCCAGATGGGTGCCGCGGTCCGCGTCGGCGCCGTCGGCGGCGTCGGCCTCGAGGCCGTCCTCCGCGTCCCGGGCGGCGCGGGCAGGGCCTAAGCCCGGGGCGGGATACCAGACGTCGAGGACGGTGCCGTTGTCGGTGACGGTGGCCAGGCCGGTGCCGTGGGCGGTGCGGGGCGCGGTGTGTGCGGTGGTGCTCGCGGTCATGGATGCAAGTCTACCGAGCGTGCCGGAGGCCCGGTGATGCCGGGAAGGTGAGCAGGCGGACGTCTGGCTAAGCTGGGGGAGTGACTCCCACCATCGCCCTGGACTTGACCGCCGACGTCGCCGACCTGACCGCGGCGCTGATCGACATCAACAGCGTGTCCGGCAACGAAACCGCCCTCGCCGACGCCGTGGAAGCCGCCTTGCGTGCCCTGCCGCACCTGAAGGTGGCGCGTGACGGCGACGCCATAGTGGCCCGCACGCAGCTGGGGCGGCCGGAGCGGGTTATCCTGGCCGGCCACCTGGATACCGTACCGTTGCCGGCCGTGCCCGGCTCCCGCGGTACGGTGCCGTCGGTGTGGGACGGAGACGTGCTGTATGGTCGCGGCGCCACCGACATGAAGGGCGGGGTAGCGGTGCAGTTGGCGCTGGCCGCCGAGCTGACCGCGCCGGGCCGCGACGTCACCTACGTTTTCTACGACCATGAGGAAGTGGACGCGTCGCTGAGCGGACTGGGCCGGCTGGTGCGCAACCACCCGCAGCTGCTGCAGGCCGACTTCGCCATCTTGCTGGAACCGACCGACGGAACCGTGGAAGGCGGCTGCAACGGCACGGCCCGGTTCGAAGCGAGCACGCTCGGCCAGGCGGCGCATTCGGCCCGCGCGTGGCGGGGCGTCAACGCGATCCACGCGGCGGCTGAGATCCTGGTCCGGCTCCGGGACCATGAACCGGCCACTGTCACGGTGGACGGACTGGACTACCGCGAAAGCCTGAACGCGGTGAAGATCAGGGGCGGCACAGCCGGCAACATCATTCCGGACAGCACCACGGTGGAAATCAATTACCGGTTCGCACCGGACAAGACACCCGGGGACGCCGAGCGGTACGTGCGCAACCTGCTGGAGGGCTTCACGGTGGTGTGCACGGATGCCGCGGCCGGGGCGCGGCCCGGCCTGAACCATCCCGCCGCCGCCGAATTCGTTGCCGCCGTGGGGGCGGAGCCGAAGCCCAAGTACGGCTGGACCGACGTGGCGCGGTTCAGCGAGCTGGGGATTCCGGCCGTCAACTTCGGCCCCGGCGACGCGCTGCTGGCCCACACCGACAACGAACACGTGCCGGCGCAGGCCGTCCGCGAGTGCCGGGCGGCGCTGCGCCGCTGGCTGACGACCTGACCGGCAGCGGCAGCCGGCGCGCCGGGCAACAGGGAAGGGGAGGACGCGCAGGCATCCTCCCCTTCCCTGTCGGACGGTCAGCGGCAGCCGGTCACACCTTGACGGCCATCGGCTGCGTGGTCAGCGGCGTGGTCTCGCCAGCGGTCCGGCTGCTCAGGAACTTGGAGAGCCAGTTGGCTACCCAGGACAAGGCGAAGTTGACGACGATGAAGAGGACGGCCGCTATCGTCAGCGACTGCAGGATCGGACCGGCGGAGCCGTAAATCTGCATCGACCGCAGCAACTCGGAGTAGGTGATGATGTAGCCGAGGGCTGAGTCCTTCAAGATCACGACGAATTGGCTGACCAGGGCCGGCAGCATGGCCACCAGGGCCTGCGGCAGTTCGATGCTGCGCAACGACTGGCCACGGCTCATGCCGATCGCCATCCCGGCTTCACGCTGGCCCTTGGGCAGGCCGAACACGCCGGAGCGGACCAGTTCAGCGATCACCGATCCGTTGTACAGCGTCAGGGCCGTCACGACGGCGTAAAACGGGATGTCCGCAGGGGTGCCGATTCTCAGCTGCCCAAACAGGAGCCAGAAGAAAATCATCATCAGCAACACCGGGACAGCCCGTAAGAGTTCGACGATCACTCCGCAGAGCCACCGGAGGGGGCCGTTTGAGGCGAGCCTGCCCACGCCAAAGAGCAATCCGAAGACCACGGACGTGAGGATCGAGACTGCCGCTGCCTTAAAGGTATTGATTAGGCCCGGCAGAATGGTGAACTGCCAGACCTCCCCGGTCAGGAACGGCGTCCACAGTTCGGGTGCCAACTGCCCTTTGTCGTTCAATCCGACGATGACGAAGATCGCCGCGCCGAGGAAGATCAGGATGCCGATGACGTTGGTGACCATGATCCGCGCACGGGCCTTCGGGCCGGGCGCGTCGAAGAGGACGCTCTGCTTGATGTTCATCGTGACACCGCCAGTTTCTTGGAGAGCCAAGTGGTCACCAGGCCGATCGGCAGCACGATGATCACGAAGCCGATGGCGAAGGTCGCGAAAATGGCCATGATGACATCCGGCCGGAACTCGATCATGGTTTTCATCAGCCCGGCGGATTCGGCGACCGACGCCGCCGTTGCCACCGTGGTGTTCTTGGTCAGGGCGATCATGGTGTTGCCCAGCGGTGCCACGGCGCCCCGGAAGGCCTGGGGCAGGATGACCATCCGGGCCGCCGGCAGGAAGCTCAGCCCGATGGCACGGGCGGCCTCGGCCTGTCCCAGGGGCACGGTGTTGACGCCGCTGCGGATGGATTCGCAGACGAAGGCCGCGTGGTAGACGGACAGCCCGACGATGGCCCAGAGGAAGAAGTTGAAGTCGAAATCGCCGGAGAGGTTCAGCTGAAGCTGGAAGACCGCCACCAGAATGCAGAACACCATGATGATGGTCAGCGGCGTGTTCCGGAAGACGTTGACGTACGCCGCGCCGGCCCAACGGAAGCTGGGCACCGGTGAAATGCGCATCAGGGCCAGGACGGTACCCAGCACCAACGAACCCAGGGCGGCCCAAAAAGCGAGCTGAATATTGACCCACAAGGCTCCGACGACGTCGTAGGTCTCCAGCGCCGTCAGGTAGCTCTGGAAGTACTCGGACAAACTGTCCATCCCCTTTCGGTGGGAAGAGGCAGGCCATGTTGTGGGGCGGGAGAGCCCCGCCCCACAACAGATGTTGCTAGGCGCAGGCTTCGCCCGGCTTCGGCGGGTTCAGGTCCTTGTTGTAGGAGTAGTCCACACCCTCGGTGTTCTTCGCGAGGGCTTCTTCCCAGGCACCTTCCTCGACCATCTTGTTGATGGCTGCGTTGATGTCCGCGCACAGCTCGGAGCCCTTCGGCAGGCCGACGCCGTAGTTCTCCTCCGAGAACGGGTTGCCGACCACCTTGTACTTGCCGGCGTTGTTCGGCTGCGCCGCGAGTCCGGCCAGGATGATGTCGTCGGTGGTCACCGCGTCGATCTGCCCGCCCTGCATGGCGGTCACGCACTCGGCGTAGCTGGGCCGCTCGACCAGGTTCACTCCGGCGGCGTGCTCGTCCTTGATGCGCTGGGCGGAGGTGGAGCCGGTCACCGAGCAGAGGTTCTTGCCGTTGAGCGCATCCGGGCCGGTGATTTCGGTGTCATCGGTCCGGACCAGCAGATCCTGGCCCGCCACGAAGTACGGTCCGGCGAAGTCAACCGTCTGCTTGCGCTCGTCGGTGATGGAGTACGTCGCGAAGATCATGTCCACCTGGTTGTTGGCGAGCATGTTTTCGCGGTTGGCCGACGGCGACTCGACGAATTCGATCTGGTCCTCCGAATAGCCCAGCTCGTTGGCCACGTACTTGGCTACATCCACGTCGAAGCCGGTGAACTGGCCGCCGGAGGAAAAGCCCAGGCCCGGCTGATCGTACTTGATGCCGACGCGGATGCCTTCGCCGCCGCCTGTGCCGCCGCCGGCAGTCTCGCCGCCGCCGCCTTCGCCGCCTGTGCCGCCGCCGCCACCGCACGCGGACAGCACGAGCGCGGCTCCGGCTGCCATGGCAGCCATTCCATAACGGGTCTTTCGCATATTCTCTCCTTGCGTTGTCGGCCCTCCGTCAGTGAAGGGCCAGGTGTGAGGGGTCAGTGTTCGAGGATTTTGCCCAGGAAGTCCTTGGCGCGGGTGCTCTTCGGATTGGTGAAGAATTCTTCCGGCGTGGCCTGCTCCACGATCTGGCCGTCAGCCATGAAGAGCACCCGGTCCGCCGCCTTGCGGGCAAAGCCCATCTCGTGCGTGACCACGATCATGGTCATCCCTTCGCTGGCCAACTGCACCATGGTGTCGAGCACTTCGTTGATCATTTCCGGATCCAGTGCCGAGGTGGGCTCGTCGAAGAGCATCACCTTCGGCTTCATCGCCAGTGCCCGCGCAATCGCCACGCGCTGTTGCTGGCCGCCGGAGAGCTGGGCCGGCAGCTTCTGCGACTGGTTGGCGACGCCTACGCGCTCAAGTAGGCTCATGGCCAGTTCCTTGGCCTCGGACGGCTTCATCCCCTTGACCTTGATCGGTCCCAGGGTGACGTTCTCCAGGATCGATTTGTGGGCAAAGAGGTTGAAGGATTGGAACACCATGCCGACGTCGGCCCGCAGCTTGGCCAGAGCCTTGCCCTCGGCCGGCATTCTCTCGCCGTCGATCAGGATCTCGCCGTCGTCGATGGTCTCCAGGCGGTTGATCGCCCGGCAGAGGGTGGACTTGCCGGAACCCGACGGCCCGATCACGACCACCACTTCGCCCTTGGTGACCTCCAGGTTGATGTCCTGCAGCACGTGGAGGGAACCGAAGTGCTTGTTGACGTTCTTCAGGGACACCAGCGGCTGGCCCGCCGGGACGGCGGACGTGGCTCCGGTTGCCGCCGCCGGAGCGGCAGGCGGCGTTTTACTGTGCGATGCGTCACTGGTCATGGAACGAATCTAGCGAAAGATTCCCTTCAAGCAATGCATTCGCGACCGAACCGCCGGAATCGTGATTTAAGAGCAACCTGCGCCCCGCACCGCTTGGACGCCGAATTGCCACTGAAACGGGGGAAACCGCCACGGATGGCCGGCGAATCTGTAGCCTTGGGAAATGACAAACCAGCAAGACATTCCGCTCCCGTCGCAACTTCCGGGCGCACCGAAAACCCGTTTCAAGGGACCAGTGGAGCTGCGGCGCCGCCAGGCGGACATCCCGCAGGCTGACCAGTACCTGCTGGACACCAAGGACCGGGCGGAGTTTACGCACACCGATCCCTGGCGCGTGCTGCGGATCCAGAGCGAATTCGTCGAAGGTTTCGGCACCCTGGCCGACCTCGGCCCGGCGATCAGCGTCTTCGGTTCGGCCCGCACCCGGCAAGGCAGCAAGCACTACGCCATAGCCGAAGAGATCGGGCAGCTGCTGGTCCGGCACAATTTCGCGGTCATCACCGGCGGCGGGCCCGGTTCGATGGAGGCGGCCAACAAGGGGGCCAGCGAGGCCGGCGGCGTGTCGGTCGGGCTGGGCATCGAACTGCCGTTCGAGCAGGGGCTCAACAACTGGGTGGACCTGGGCATCAATTTCCGGTATTTCTTCGCCCGCAAGACCATGTTCGTCAAGTACGCCCAGGGGTTCATCGTGCTCCCCGGCGGGCTGGGCACGCTCGACGAGCTGTTCGAGGCAATGGTGCTGGTCCAGACGAAGAAGGTGACATCCTTCCCGATCGTGCTGGTGGGCACGGCATTCTGGTCGCCGCTGATCGACTGGATCCGCAACACGCTCCTGGCGGAAGCAATGATCGCGGAGACGGATCTCGACCTGGTCAGTGTGGTGGATACCGCCGAGGAAGCAGTCGAGCAGATCATCTCCGGGTTGTCTCCCCGCTCCGGATTTTGACCCGGCGGGACGTCCTCTCTGGCACGATGGTGCTGTGAGCGCATTCCTCGTCTTCCTTGCCATTGCCGTTGCAGGTGCGGCCGCTGTTGCTGCATCCGGGCGGTGGGCCCGGAAGAAGGCAGCCGCTGACAGTGCGGACGGCGGCGGCACCGGCACCGCCTGGGAGCGAGGGCACGTGGCCGCCCTCCAGGGCCTGAGCGAGCACGAGGCACGGCTGCCGGCGGTTCTGCTGCCCGAACACCCCCGCGCCGAAGACCTGGACAGCGTCCGGTTTTCCACCGCCCTGCGGGGCTACCGGATGGACCAGGTGGATGAAGTGCTGGACGTCCTGCGGGCAGAGCTGGGAGCCAAGGAGCGCCTGATCCGGCAACTGAGCCAGGAACAGCCACAGCACGACGGCGGTGCCCACCCGGCTCGGGAAGGATGACGGGGGTGCAGGACCGCCTTCCGCGGACACGGGTGCTTCGGGAGGCCGTGCACGCGGAGCTTTCCTTCTGGCGCCGGCGGATCTCCGGCTGGCCGTGGTGGGTCCAGGTGTCCGCGCTCTACGCCCTTTCCCGGCTGTATTCGCTGCTGGTCTTCCTCGCGGTGGCCCGTCAGCAGGGCCCGAATCCGTGGACCCGCGCGCATCCTGACTATCTGTCCTTCATCGGAATCTGGGACAGCGCCTGGTACCGGCAGGTCTACCTGGAGGGCTATCCCACCGATATTCCGCGCGGCCAGGACGGGCGGGTCGACGAGAACCAGTGGGCGTTCTACGCTCTTTTCCCCGGCATCGTCCGCGTCCTGGCCACGGCCACCGGGCTGGGGTGGCAGTTGCTGGCACCGTTGGTTGCCACCCTCGCAGGCTTTGCCGCCGTGCTGCTCATCTACAAGATTTTCCGCCGCTATGCTCCCCACGGCACCGCGCTGTGGGCCGTGGTCTTCGTGGCGGTCTTTCCGGTCTCGCCGATCCTCCAGGTTCCGTACGCCGAATCGCTGAACCTGGCGCTGCTGGCGGCGGCACTGCTGCTGCTGTTGCAGCGGAAGTACGTGCTGGCGATCCCCGTGGTCGTGCTGATGTGCCTCTCCCGGCCCGTTGGCGTGCCCTTCGCCGCGCTCGCCGGCCTGCACCTGCTGTGGCGGATCAAACAGCGCCGCACCGATCCGCTCCAGACCCCGGAACTCCTCCGCGCAGCCGCGCTGGCGCTGGTCAGCTGTGCCGCGGCCCTCGCCTGGCCGGTGCTGGCCTGGTCCGTCACGGGCGAGATGACCGCGTACACCGAGACGGAAACCGCCTGGCGGGGCGAAGACCTGATCCTGTTCAGGCCCTGGTTCGACATGGGCGTGAACCTGTTCGGGCTGTTGGGCGGAATGATCGCCCCGCTGCTGCTGGTAGCCGCGGCGGCCTGGTTCCTCTGCTGCGCGCCGACCCGGAACATCGGGGCAGACCTGAGGCTGTGGTGCGCCTGCTACCTGGGCTATCTGCTGGCCTTTCTTCATCCGCAGACCAGCACCTTCCGGTTGTTGCTTCCGCTCTTTCCGCTGGCTTTGGCGGCGGCCTTCGTATCGCGCAGCCGGGCCTACCGTGTGTGCCTGGCAGTGATGTTCCTGGCGGGGCAGATTGTCTGGGTCACCTGGCTCTGGTCATGGGCCGAGCTGCCCGGTGGCGGGGACTATCCGCCCTAGCGCCAGCGGGTTGCCGAGGGACCGCGTGTCGCGGAAATTAGCACCCGGTTGTGATGTACGCGATAATGGGTAGTGGTTGGACATGGCGGCCGGGGAACCAAGGCCGCCGATGTGAGGTTGGCGGGCAGGGCGATCACGGATCGGGCTGCCCCATGGCGGAAGGGAATTCCCAGATGGCTGCGATGAAACCGCGTACCGGTGACGGACCGATGGAAGTGACCAAGGAGGGGCGGAGCCTCATCCTGCGGGTGCCCATCGACGGCGGCGGGCGTCTGGTGCTGGAACTCAACGCCGAAGAAGCGGGCAACCTCAAGGACTGCCTGCTCGGCGTCACCAGCGACGTGGCAAGCTAGGAACCGTTTGCTGTGAGCCGCGTTCCCTCCACCGCAGAGGAACAAACCGCCCGTCATCTGGAACAGGCCCTGATTGAACCGCAGATGGCGCGCGTCCTGGCCCTGCCGGCCCTCGGCCGCGGACAGTCGCCGGCCCAAGGTGCCGAGGAAGTCACCGTGCTGGCGGTACCCATCGGCGCAGGCGAGTTCAATGCTGAGCAGGTGACGCCGCAGCCGCGCCAGGGAGCCGCCGAAGCGGCGGCAGACTTTGGCGCCGACGTGGCGGCCCTGGCGGAGGTCCACGGGATCTCCGGCAAGGCAGGCGACGTGCTGGCGGCGCCGGCGCCGCCTCGCTCCGCGCAGCTGCCGGCGCGCCTGGTCTTGATTGGGCTGGGCAGTGGCAGCGCAGCGGAGCTGCGCAAGGCCGGAGCCGCCCTGGCCAAGGCGACGATGGGCACCGACCGGGTGCGCAGCACCGCCGTCGACGGCCTGCCGGACGAGTTGCAGCAGGCTTTCATCGAGGGATTCCTGCTGGGCGGCTACCGGCCGCCGCGCGCGGGCACGTCCGACGGGCCAAAACCGATGGCCGCGGTGCTGGAGCTTACCGGAATCTCGGCAGGGACTGCCGCAACGGCAGCTATCGGCGCCCGGGCCACGTGGTTGGCGCGGGACCTGGCGAACATGCCCTCCAACGTGAAGAGTCCGGAGTGGATGGCAGGCCAGGCCGGGCGCCTCGCCGCGTCCAGCGGCCTGGGTATCCGCACCTGGGACGAGCATCAGCTCGCTGCCGAAGGGTTTGGCGGTCTGCTGGCCGTGGGATCGGCGTCGCCGACTCCGCCCAGGCTGGTGCAGCTGGACTACACGCCCGCACAGGCCGGCGAGGACACCAGGCACATCGTCATCGTCGGCAAGGGCATCACCTTCGACACAGGCGGGCTGTCGCTTAAGCCGCGCGAACCGATGCTGCCGATGAAGACCGACATGGCGGGCGCCGGCGTCGTGCTGGCGGTGCTCGCCGCCGCAGCGGAGCTGCGCGTACCGCACCGTGTCACCGGGCTGCTCGCCTTGGCAGAGAACGCCATCGGCGCCGACGCCTACCGGCCCGGCGACGTGGTGACCGTCCAGGACGGCACCACGGTGGAGATCGGCAACACGGACGCGGAAGGGCGCATGGTGCTCGCGGACGGCCTCTCCTACGCCGCCGCCCGGCTGCAGCCTGACGTCTTGGTGGATATCGCCACCCTCACCGGCGCGGCGTCCATGGGGCTGGGCAGGCAGCATGCGGCGCTGTACGGCAACCGGCCGTCCTTGGTGCGCGCTTTCGAAGCCGCGGGCGAGGCCACCGGGGAGCGGGTCTGGCACATGCCGCTGGACGAGGTGGCGGACGAGTACGGCTTCGCGTTGGAATCCGGCATCGCGGACATCTCGCACATAGCGTCACAGCGTTCGAAGGTCGGCGGAGGATCGATCACCGCGGCGCTGTTCCTGCGCGAATTCGTCGGCACCTTCCCGTGGATCCACCTGGACATCGCCGGAACGGCCCGCGCGGACTCCGACCGGGCCGAGGTCACGAAGGGGGCCACGGGATACGGAGCCCGGCTGCTGCTGTCCTTCCTGCGCTCCTACCGCGGCTAGCGCAGGCGGTCGGACGGCCGGGCTGCCCGCCGGCAGGGCGCAGCGGAACGGTCAGCGTTTGACGGCCAGCAGCAGTCCCTCGCCGGTCGGCAGGATGGTGGAGAGCAACTGCTCGTTTTCCCGGATGGCCCTGCCGACCTTGCGCAGCGTGGTGGTGGATTCTTCGCGGATGGCCGGATCCGAGACCCGGTCATGGTCCAGGGCGTCGTTGACAATCAGCATGCCGCCGCGCTTGAGCAGCCGGACCGCTTGCTCCACGTACAGCGGATACGAGGGCTTGTCCGCGTCGACGAAGACGAGGTCGTAGGCGTTGTCGGTCAGCCGGGGCAGCACGTCGGCCGCCCGGCCGGAGATGGTGCGCGTGCGGTTGCCCGGAATGCCGGCGTCGACGAACGCCTGGCGGGCCGCGCGCAGATGGTCGACATCGGCGTCGATGGTGGTCAGCACCGCGGCCGGGGGGAGCCCGCGCAGGAGGCAGACCCCGGACACGCCGGCGCCGGAACCGATCTCCACCACAGTCTGCGCCTTGGTTCCCGCGGCGAGGACAGTCAAAGCAGCGCCGACCCCGGTGCCGACGGCCGCAACGCCCAGTTCATGGGAACGCTCACGGGCCCGAAGCAAGACGTCATCCTCGGCGGGGAGCCCCTCCGTGTAGGACCAACTCGTCTGCTTGTCGGCACTCATGTATCATCACTTTCTCTTCGGCTGTTCCGGGGAAACGGCGCAGGGCCGCAGTGCCAAGCCTACTGCCACAGTTGACGGGATCGGGCGCGTGCCGCGGCGTCGGGGCAGGCGCCGCCGGCCGGGGAAGACAGCCGGGAGCACTTAGCGGTATTTGTGCAGCCCGTTTACAGAATTCTCCCAGTTTTTTGGGCCAAGATGGGTACCCGGGACGCCGAAATCAGACCGGCAGCACGCCAGCCGCATTCCCGGACGCCCAGGAGGCGGGCGGCAGGCGGGCGGGTCGACGAAGGGGCACAAAGATGACGAAGCTTCAGGACGCCGCGTCGGACGCCGCGGCCGGCAACGATCAGTGGGTTGCTCCGACGTGGGAAGAAGTGGTCCGCAACCACTCCGCCAAGGTCTACCGACTGGCCTTCAGGCTCACGGGCAACCGGTATGACGCCGAAGACCTCACCCAGGAAGTCTTTGTCCGCGTCTTCCGGTCGCTGGATAACTTCAAGCCCGGCACGCTGGACGGCTGGCTTCACCGGATCACCACCAACCTGTTCCTGGACCAGGCCCGGCGCAAAAGCCGCATCCGGTTCGATGGACTGAGCGACGAAGCCGAAGCCAGGCTGCCCGGCAAGGATCCCGGCCCCGAGCGCAGCTTCGAATACAACAACCTGGACATCGATGTCCAGGCCGCCTTGGACGAGCTGCCGCCGGACTTTCGCGCCGCGGTGGTGCTCTGCGACCTCGAGGGGTTGTCCTACGACGAGGTCTCCGCGGCCCTTGGCGTTAAGCTGGGCACCGTCCGCTCGCGCATCCACCGCGGCCGGACCATGCTCCGGGAGAAGCTGGCGCACCGGGATCCCGCCGGCAAACGCGCGCGCCTGAAACTGCCCCGAATCGCCGGAGCCCACTGATCGTTGCCATGCTCCACCCGGAAAGAGAGCTGGCGGAGTATCTGGACGGCGAACTCTCCGATGACCGCCGCCCCGCACTCGAACGCCATCTTCAACGCTGCCGGCGGTGCCGCAAGAGCGTTGACGAGTTCCGCCAGATTCAGGATCGCCTCCGCTCGTTGGACGTGCCGCCCCCTGATGACAACCTGACCGCGCGGTTGCTGCGCTGCAGCCGACCCGGGGCTGCCGAGCCGGACGGGCCCCCGCCCGGCGCCGTGCCCTTCCGGGCCCCGGAAAACCGGCCCGCTGCCGTACCCGGCGCTGCCGCGGTGTCCGGTGCCGCTGCCCTCCCGGCGGCCGGCGGCTCCCGGACGGAGGCGGTGCCCGCGCGCAGGCCGGTCAGGCGGGTGCTGGCCGTCGCCGGCGGCGTGGTGGGCGGCTGCGCCGTGCTGACGTTGTCCGCGGCTTTCGTTTTGGGCGGCGAGACCCCGGAGGCGGACGCCGGCCAAGGCCTTGCCACAGGCACGGCCTGGGTGCCGGTGGCCGCGGATGCAGGCGCCGCCCGTCCGATCGCCATGGACAGCGCGGCACTCGAGGAGCTCCGGCGCAGTGGCTGGACCTGCCCGTTGCTGCCCGGGCTTGGCTACCGCATGCAGAGCGCGGAACAGACGATCGTGGACGGGCAGCCTGCCGTCCGGCTCGAGCTGAGCGACGGCAGCCACCGGGTGGTCGTCACCGAGCAGCGGCGCGGGGACGGGAGCGCGGACGGAACGGCCCGGGTGACGGATTCCGCGCCGCCGGTGAATGCCACCACGGGCCATCCCGTGACCATGGACGGGTTCCGGGAAGTCGCCGGGCTGAACCGGGCGGTGTGGATCCGCGGCGGCGAGGACTGGACCGTGGTGCTCCACTCCGACGAGGTGACGTACACGTTGTGGTCCGACCTTCCGCTGGCCGAGATGCCGGAGACGGTCAGCCACGTGGTGCTGTCGGAGAACTCCCGCCTCAAGCTCCCGGCGCCGTCGCCGGCCGACGATCCGCTCAGCCGCATCATCCGCGGGCTGGGCATGATGGTCAGCCCGCCAAGTGGCTGACCGGCCCGGCGAACGGGTAACCTTCAATCGTGTTTGGAATCAACGGCTCAGAACTGATCATCCTGGCAATCCTTGCCTTGGTGATCCTCGGACCTGAGCGGTTGCCCGAATACGCCGCGCAGCTGGGCAGGTTCGTCAAACAGCTGAAAACCATGGCCGCGGGCGCCAAGGAGCAGCTGCGGGAGGAAGTCGGCGACGACATCGTCGACATGGACTGGCGGAAGCTTGATCCGCGGCAATACGACCCCCGCCGGATCATCAAAGAAGCATTATTGGACGACGACGAGACGCCGCGTCCGGCCCCGGCGGCGCCGGCGGTCGCGGCAGCAGCCGCAACCGCAGCCGGCACGGGCATGTCAACCGGTTCGAGGGCGCCGGCGCGTCCGGCGGCCGGGCCCGCGGCACGGCTTGCCCCGGGCGAGGCGGCGCCGTTCGACACCGAGGCGACCTGACCGCGAAGCGCGGCATCCGTCGTCGCTCGGTGGCGCCCAGCGCGGTGCCCCTGCACGCGCTAGCGGGGAGTGACGCCCAGCGTGCGTCCGGCCAGACCGCGCGGACGCGCTGCCAATTCCGCCGCCATTCGCCGCAGTTCGGCCGCGGCGCCCCCGGATCCGGAGCCGTCTGCCCCGTCCAAGACGATGGGACGGCCGGCGTCGCCGCCGGCGCGCAGCCGGGGTTCCAGCGGGATGCTTCCCAGCAGCGGTACCGGCGTCTCCAGCACGGCGGAGAGCCGCTCGGCGACGGCAGTTCCGCCGCCTGAGCCGAAGACTTCCATCCTGGATCCGTCCGGCAGCGCCAGCCAGGACATGTTCTCGATGACTCCCGCCACCTGTTGCCCGGTCTGCGCGGCAATGGCGCCGGCGCGTTCCGCCACCTCGGCCGCGGCGCCCTGCGGGGTAGTCACCACCAGGATCTGCGAGGACGGGAGCAGCTGCGCGACGGAGATTGCCACGTCCCCGGTGCCCGGAGGCAGATCCAGGAACAGCGCATCCAGATCGCCGAAGTAGACGTCGGTGAGGAACTGCTCCAGGGCCCGGTGCAGCATGGGCCCGCGCCAGGCCACCGGCTGGTTGCCCGACACGAACATGCCGATCGAGATGACCTTCACCCCGTAGGCCACCGGCGGCAGGATCATCTCGTCCACCCGGGTGGGGGCCTGCGTGATGCCCAGCAGCCCGGGAACCGAGAAACCGTAGACATCGGCGTCGATGATGCCCACGCGCAACCCCTGGGCGGCCATGGCGCACGCGAGGTTGACGGTCACGCTGGACTTGCCCACCCCGCCCTTGCCGCTGGCCACGGCGTAGATGCGGGTAAGCGAGGACGGATCGGCGAACGGATTGCCGCGTCCGGCACCGCGCAGCTGTTCCTTGAGATCGTTGCGCTGCTGCGGCGTCATCACGTCCAGCTCCACCGCCACCCCGGAAACGCCCGGGACGGCTGCCAGGGCGTGCTCCACATCGGTCGTGATGGTGCCGCGCAGCGGACAGCCCGAGATGGTGAGCAGCACGCCGACGGTGACCCGTCCGCCGTCGTCAATCCGGACCTCCTTGAGCATGCCCAGCTCCGCGAGGGGACGGCGAAGCTCGGGGTCGATCACCGTTCCCAGCGCGCGCCTTACGGCGGCCGGATCCGGGTGTTGCGACAGGTGTGGATCAGTCATGGATCAGTTCTCCTGGCCGCCGCTTCCAGGCGGCGGCAGCTTGGGCAGCGAGGTCGTGGCATCGGAGGGCCGGCGCCGGCCGCGGCGGCGTTCGTCCCCGGACTCGTCGTCCAGCAGTTCTTCCAGCACCGAGCGCAGCTCGCTGCGGACGAAGTCGCGCGTGGCCACCTCGCGGATGGCGATCCGCAGCGCTGCCAGTTCGCGGGTCAGGTACTCGGTGTCCGCCAGGTTGCGTTCCGCGCGCTGGCGGTCCTGCTGCAGCGAGACCTTGTCCCGGTCGTCCTGGCGGTTCTGCGCCAACAGCAGCAGGGGAGCGGCGTAGGAGGCCTGCAGCGAGAGCATGAGGGTCAACGCAGTGAAGCCCAGCGCGGCGCTGTCGAAGCGCAGGTGTTCGGGTCCGAACGTGTTCCAGGCCAGCCAGAGCAGACAGAAAACCGACATCCACATCAGGAACTGCGGGGTGCCCATGAAGCGGGCGAAGGACTCCGTGGCCTTGCCGAAATAATCCGGGTTGGGCCTCAACCGGACCAGCAGGCGCGTGCGGGTCTCGCGCGGGGTGTCCAGTCCCGCGACCTTGATTTTCCGATCTGCCTTCTCAGCCAAAGCGTCCACCTCCGCTTACGGGGGAGTCGTCCTGCGCCCGCCAGTCGTCGGGCAGCAGATGATCCAACACGTCGTCAACCGTCACGGCGCCGACCAGCCGGCCGGCGCTGTTGACCACCGCCAGGGCATTCAGGTTGTACGTTGCCAGGGTGCGGGCCACCTCGCTGACATCGCTCAGGTCCAGCACCGGTTCCAAGTCCGAATCCACGATATTGCCCAGCGCCTCCGGCGGCGGATAGCGCAGCAGCTGCTGGATATGGACCACGCCCAGGTACTTCCCGGTGGGCGTCTCCAGCGGGGGCCGGCAGACGAAGATGGCCGACGCCAGCGCCGGCGTGAGCTCTTCACGGCGCACATGCGCCAGGGCCTCGGCCACCGTGGCTTCCGGGGGCAGGATCACCGGCACCGGCGTCATCATGGAACCGGCGGTGTTTTCCTCGTACTCCAGCAGCCGCCGGACGTCCTTGGCTTCTTCCGGCTCCATCAGCTGCAGCAGCTCTTCCTTCTGCTCCTCGGGCAGCTCGGCCAGCAGGTCCGCGGCATCGTCCGGATCCATTTCCTCCAGCACGACGGCGGCGCGTTCGGCATCCAGCGACGTCAGGATCTGCACCTGGTCGTCGTCCGGCAGCTCCTGGAGCACATCCGCCAGCCGGTCGTCCTGCAGCTCGCTCGCGACTTCCAGCCGGCGCTTCTGCGTCATTTCGTGCAGCGCCTCGGCGAAGTCGGCGGGTTTGAGGTCCTCGTGGCTGGCCACGAAGGTGGTGGCGGCCTGCGGTTCGTGGCGGGCGCCCTGGTAGGCCTCGTGCCAGTCCACGATCAGTGTCTCGTTGCGGCGCAGGCTGCGCAGCGGCGAGGTGGAATGGCCGCGCCGGACGAAGAGCTGGGACACATACCAGTCGCCGTCGCGGGACTGCTCCATGCCGATGTCCAAAATGGTTGCATCGCCGCTGCCGTCGGCGAGCGTGACGCGGCGGTCGAACATCTCGGCGACCACCAGGGTTTCGGCGCCGCGCTGCTCGAACCGGCGCAGGTTTACCAGCCCGGTGCAGATGACCTGCCCGGCGGTGATCGAGGTGATCCGGGTCATGGGGACGAACACGCGTTTTTTACCGGGGACCTCGACCACCAGGCCGACCACCAGGGGCGGTTTGGCAGGGCCGTAGTCGAGGACGACGACGTCGCGCAGCCGGCCCAGGCGGTCTCCGAGCGGGTCGAAGACGTCCAGGCCGAGCAGCCGGGCTACGAAGACGCGGTTGGTTTTTGTGCTCACCCCTTTAGGCTACGTGCTGGGCCCCGAAATCCGGGATTTGGCGGGCCAGCCGGACCCGCGCAGAGGCGCGCCCGGGCGGCGGCGGAGGGTGCACGAGGGGTTCCCACGTTCACCTGAAGCGATACCCGAACCACTGGTTGCATATATCAGCGACAATGGGGGTATGTCGATGCTTGGCCGTACAGATTCCCGGGACCTCAGCCGTACCCTTCCGCAGGGCGAGTTGATCGGTAACTACCGCTCGTATCTGGATGCCCAGAAGGTGGTGGACTATCTCGCGGACGAGGAATTCCCCGTCCAGCACGTGAGCATCGTGGGCAACGACCTGAAGACCGTCGAGCGGGTCACCGGCAAGCTCAGCTATCCGCGGGTCGCCCTCTCCGGCGCGGCCACCGGCGCGTGGTTCGGACTGTTCGTCGGCTTGCTGCTGATGCTCTTCGGCGGCGGCGAAACCTTTGTGCTGCTGATCTCGTCGATGGCCATGGGCGCGGCCTTCTGGATGCTGTTCGGCATCATTTCCTACGCACTGCAGCGCGGCAAGCGGGACTTCACCTCCACCAACCAGGTCATCGCGACCAGCTACGACGTGGTGGTGTCCACCGAGGTGGCACACGAAGCCCGGCGGCTCGCCGCGCAGTTGCCGATGGCCGGCACCGCGCGCCCCGGCCAGCCGGCAAACCAGGGCCAGGCACCCCTCGGGCAGCAGCCTCCTGCCGGCCAACAGCCGCAGGCCCCGGAACGCCCGGCCCAGTGGGGCGAGGACCCGTACCGCCAGGGCGGCAACGCCCCGGCGCAGCAGCCCCAGCCCGGCCCGGCCCAGCCCGACGCGGCCCAGCCCGGCGTGACCGGCCAGCCCGTGCGCGGACGCTTTCCCGATCTGCCCGACGGCCGCCCGCAGTACGGAATCCGCGTGACTCCCGAGCCCGCCCAGCCCCGGCCGGCCGGCGAGACCGAGCCCGGCGGCAGCCCCCAGGCCGGCGAGACCGAGCCCGGCGGCGGCAGCCACCAGACCAGCGAGACCCAGCCGGGCACCAGCCCCCGGGCCGGCGAGGCCCAGCCTGGCGCCACCCCACGGGCCGGCGAGGGGGACGCAGGCTCCTTCCGCGACGACGACCGCCCCGGCACGTAGCCCGCACGCCACCAGCCTCGCACGCGAATGGGAAGGGATCCGCCGTTGCAGACGGCGGATCCCTTCCCATGTGGCGTTGCTTCGGCGGCTGTCGCCGGAGTCGTTAGTCCCCTCAGGTGCCGTAGATGCCGGCCATCCAGGACTCCACGTCCTCGGGCTTGCGCGGCAGGGCCGCCGACAGGTTCACCGGACCATCGGAAGTCATCAGGATGTCGTCCTCGATCCGCACCCCGATGCCGCGGTATTCGGCCGGGACGGCCAGGTCTTCGTCCTTGAAATAGAGTCCGGGCTCGATCGTGAACACCATGCCCGGGGTGAGCACACCGTCCAGGTACAAATCGCGCTTCGCCTGCGCACAGTCATGAACGTCCAGGCCCAGGTGGTGGCTGGTGCCGTGCGGCATCCAGCGCCGGTGGTGCTGGCCCTCGGGGGAGAGCGCTTCGGCCAGGGGAACCGGCAACAGGCCCCACTCGTCCAGGCGTTCGGCGAGCACGGTGACCGCGGCAGTGTGGACGTCACGGAACTTCACGCCCGGCTGCGCCGCGGCAAAACCGGCGTCGGCAGCATCGAGTACCGCCTGGTAGATTTTGCGCTGGACCTCGGTGAACGTGCCGTTGACCGGCAGCGTACGCGTCACGTCCGCGGTGTACAGCGAGTCGGCTTCCACCCCTGCATCCAACAGCAGCAGGTCTCCGGCCTTTACCTGCCCGTTGTTGCGGATCCAGTGCAGGATGGTCGCGTTGTTGCCGCTGGCGGCGATGGTGTCGTAGCCCAGGTCGTTGCCTTCTTCGCGTGCCCGGGCGAAAAACGCGCCTTCCACCACGCGTTCGCCCCGCTCATGCGTCAGCGCGCGCGGCAGCACCTTGACCACCTCATGGAAGCCGTTGACCGTCGCCTCCACGGCCTTCTTCATCTCCTGGACTTCCCACTCGTCCTTGAGCAGGCGCAGTTCGGACAGCGCTTCGGAGAGCTTGCCGTCGAGCTGGTCGGATTCCTCCAGGTCCACGCCGGTGTTGATCCGGGACGTGTCCACGAGGGCGTCCACGTTCAGGTCGACCTCGCGCAGCAGCCGAATCCGCATCCCGCCCACGTGAACAACCCCTGCGTCCTTGGTGATGGCGACTTCGAGTTCGCCCAGGTCGGCGGTGGGCAGGCCCAGCCGACGGTTCAGTTCCTCCAGGGTGGGCCGGGGACCGATCCAGAACTCGCCGTACCGGGCGTTGGCGTAGAACTCGGCGGAATCCCGGCCGGACATCGGGCGGAAGTAGAGGGTGGCCCGGTGATGGCCGCCGTCGTCACCCGCGCCCGCCTCGGTGGGCTCCATGACCAGCACGGCGTCCGGCTCATGGTCCAGGCCCAGGCCGGTCAGGTGGGCGAACCCCGAATGCGGGCGGAAGCGGTAGTCGGTGTCGTTGGAGCGGACCTTCAACGGGCCGGCCGGAATAACCAGGCGCTCACCGTGGAATTTCTCGGAGAGCGCCCGACGGCGGTGCGCGGCGAAGGGCGCGACGGCTGCCTGCTCCGGGGCGGACGAGCCGGCCGGAGCCCAGTGGCTGCCCATAAACTCCTTGAAGGCATCCGATTCAGGACGCTGGGAACGGTTGTTGACGCGGTCTTCCAGCGGCTGCTCCCCGGCGGGCTGCTGTGAGGCGTCTTCATTTCGGTAAGTACTCACCGTCCCATCGTCTCATCGGCCCAAGGCGCTGCCAACATCCGCGGGCGGCGGGGATCCTGGCGTAAATTGGTCGTGTGAAGATCGACCTGCATGCGCATTCCACCGTTTCCGACGGCACCGAACCTCCCGACGAAGTGGTGCGTGCCGCGGCAGCCGCCGGTCTTGACGTCGTGGCGCTCACCGACCACGACTCGACTGCCGGGTGGGAAGCGGCGCGCACCGCCGCCGTCGAGTCGGGCATCGGTTTCGTGCCGGGCATGGAGGTCACGTGCCGTACCGTGGCGGGGATCAGCGTGCATGTGCTCTCCTATCTGCACGACCCCGCCCACCCCGGCTTGCTGGCCGAAATCAACAAGGCACGGGACGCGCGCATGACCCGGGCCGAGCGCATGGTGGAACTGCTCGCCGAGGACTTCCCGATCACGTGGGCGGAGGTCACGGCCCGCGTCGGCCACGGAGCGACGATCGGCCGGCCGCACATAGCCGACGCCTTGGTGGCAGCCGGAATTGTGTCCGACCGCAGCGAAGCCTTCGCCCGGATCCTGACCGCCCACTCGCGCTACTACGTGTCGCACTACGCCCCCGACCCGGCCACCGCCGTCGCACTGGTGCGCGAGGCCGGGGGAGTGCCGGTCTTTGCCCATCCGGTGGCCAGCAGCCGGGGCCGGGTGGTCGGCGATGCCGTCGTCGAGGAAATGCTCGACGCAGGGCTGGCCGGGGTGGAGATTGATCACCGGGACAACCCGGAAGAGGGCAGGGAAGAGCTGCGCCGGCTGGCCGCCAAGCACGATCTGATCATCACGGGATCCAGCGATTACCACGGTGCGGGCAAGCCGAACCGGCTGGGCGAAAACACCACCGACCCGGCCATGCTGGACCGCATCCTCGCCGCCGGGACGGGTGCCGCGGCGCACCTTCCCGGCCGCATCGTCCGCTGATTGGATACGCCTTTGCTGCGGCGGGCCCCGCTGGTTCAGGTCGCGGGCTGTGCTGCCGCGACCTCGCCGGCGCCGATACTGACCTCGCCGACCGCGGACTCACCGGCCGCGGCCTCGCCGGCCTCAACCACGGCCGCATGGCGGCCCAGGCGTTTGCGCATGACGTCGATGGCCTGCGGATTCTGGTCCACGCACACGAACCGCCGGTCCATGCCGGCGGCCACGGCGCCGAGGGTCCCGGAGCCGGCAAAAAAATCCAGCACCCAGTCGCCCGGCCGGCTGCTCGCGGCAACCATGCGGCGCAGCAGCCCTTCGGGCTTCTGGGTAGGGTAGCCGGTCTTTTCCCGGCCGGTGGGGGAGACGATGGTGTGCCACCAGACGTCGGTCGGGAGCTTGCCGCGTGCGGCCTTCTCCGCCGTCACCAGGCCCGGAGCCATGTACGGCTCGCGGTCTACTTCCGCGTTGTCGAAGTGGTAGGCCTTCGGGTTCTTGACGTAGACCAGGATGTTGTCGTGCTTGGCCGGCCAGCGGTTGCGCGCGCGGGCGCCGTAGTCGTAGGCCCAGATGATCTCGTTCAGGAAGCTCTCGCGGCCGAAGAGCATGTCCAGCAGCACCTTGGCATAGTGCACCTCGCGGTAATCCAGGTGCAGGTAGAGTGTGCCGTCGTCGGCCAGCAGCCGCCAGGCTTCGGAGAGACGGGGCTCCAGGAAGGACCAGTAGTCGTCGAACGCGTCGTCGTAGCTGGCGAGTGTGCCCTTGACCGTCTGGTACGACTTCCCCTTGAACCCGATGCGGTCGCCTTCACCATCGGCACTGCGCACCATGGAGGTCTGCTGCCGGACCTGGACCCGGCCGGTGTTGAACGGCGGGTCCAGGTAGATCAGGGTGAAAGCGCCGTCGGGCAGCGTGGGCAGGAAGTCGGCGTTGTCCGCGTGGACCACCAGCGAGCTGCCGTCGGGCCTCCACGGGATACCGGCCACTATTCCCCGCTGGCGCCGTCGGTGACCTGCTGTGCGGTCCCGGTGACGACCTCGCCGTTCCGGCGGCGGGTGCGTGAACGCTTCCGGCGCGGCTTGTCGGCCGGGGCGACGGCCGTGGTCTCCGCGGGTGCCTCCTCGCCGCTGCGGCGCTGCCGGGGGTTGCCCGCATCGGACCGGCCCTGCGGGCCGCCCTGGCGTGCCCCGCCGCGGCGGACACCGCTGCGGCCGCCGTCCTGCCGCTGGCCGCCGGAGCGGGCAGGGTGCTTGCCGGTCTCGCCCAGGTCTTCGAGCTTCTCGGCGTCGATGCCTGCGAGCTTGCGCTGGCTGCGCGGAAGCCTGCCCTTGGTGCCTTCGGGGATGTTCAGGTCGGTGAACAGGTGCGGGGAGGAGGAGTAGGTCTCTTGCGGTTCCGGTACGTCCAGGCCCAGTGCCTTGTTGATCAGGCCCCAGCGCGGGACGTCATCCCAGTCCACAAAGGTGACGGCGGTGCCCTTGTTGCCGGCACGGCCGGTCCGGCCCACCCGGTGCAGGTATGCCTTCTCGTCTTCGGGGCACTGGAAGTTGATCACGTGCGTGACGTCTTCCACGTCGATGCCGCGGGCGGCGACATCGGTGGCGACCAGCACGTCCACCTTGTTGTTGCGGAACGCGCGCAGCGCCTGTTCACGGGCGCCCTGGCCGAGGTCGCCGTGGATGGCGCCGGCGGCGAATCCGCGGTCGATCAGCTCCTCGGACAGCTTGGCGGCAGTGCGCTTGGTCTTGGTGAAGATGATGGTCCGGCCGCGGCCCTCGGCCTGCAGGATGCGGGCCACGACCTCGTCCTTGTCCAGGTTGTGCGCCCGGTAGACAACCTGGCGGATGTCCTTCTTGGTGATGCCTTCGTCGTCCGGATCGGCGGCGCGGATGTGCGTCGGCTGCGTCATGTACCGCCGGGCCATGGCGATCACCGGCCCGGGCATGGTGGCGGAGAAGAGCATGGTCTGGCGCACGGCCGGGGTGGCGGCCAGCAGGGTCTCGACGTCCGGCAGGAAGCCCAGGTCCAGCATCTCGTCGGCTTCGTCCAGGACCACGATGCGGACGTTCTTCAGGCTCAGGTGCTTCTGGCGGTGCAGGTCGATCAGCCGGCCGGGGGTGCCGACCACGACCTCGACGCCCTTCTGCAGCATCTCGATCTGGGGTTCGTAGGCACGCCCGCCGTAGATGACCGCGACGCGCGCGTTGCGCTGCTTGGAGGCGGTGGTCAGGTCGTTGCCGACCTGCACGGCCAGTTCGCGCGTCGGCACGACGATCAAGGCCTGCGGTGCACCGGGCACCGGAAGCTTGTCGAAGCCGTCGTCGTCCGGGCCCACCACGCGCTGCAGCGCGGGGATGCCGAAGCCCAGGGTCTTGCCCGTACCGGTCTTGGCCTGGCCGATGATGTCGTGGCCGCCGAGGGCCACCGGCAGGGTCATGGCCTGGATCGGGAAGGGGTGGGTGATGCCGGCGTCGAAAAGCGACCGCACGATGTCGGCGCGGACGTTGAGGTCGGCGAAGGTCTGCTTGGGCAGTTCGTGCGGGCGTTCGTCGGAGGCCAGCACGGCCTCGACGACCAGCTCTTCGGCGCTGTTGTCAGCGTGGATGAGCTGTTCGCCAGCCACCTGGATATTTTCAGTGTTCAATTACATACCGTTCATTCAGGCGCCGACGCCGGCGGTGCTCAACGGTCCTGCAGGTGCTGCGGGAGCGGAACAAGGCGGAAGCGTGGCGCAACCAGTGGAAGCCGATCGCGGGCTAACAACTGCTTTCCCGGCCGGCCAATGAGGCAGCCAAGGAGGTTAAAGATCGCGTAGGGACGGATCTGTTGATGGATTCACTTCACTCAATCAACGACCGGGCATCCAGTACTACACGGTTAACTCTACCGGTCGTTGGCAAACCGGGCCCTCCGGCGCACCGGGCGGGGCCTTAACCGTCGGCCAGTTCGAAGTGCAGGCGCCGGTCCTCGATGTCCGCCAGCGTCAGCCGAACGCGCACCGTGGCCCCCGCCTCCAGCACTCCCGAGCATCGTGCGGTGACCGGCGGGTCGCTGAGTTGGACCACGCCATACGGCTCCTGGCCGCCGTTCCCGCTGCCTTTGCCCCTGCCCGCCACCAGCACTTTCCCGTTTCCGTTGCCGTTGCGGCTTCCGTTGTCGTTGCTGTTCCCGTTGCCATTGCCGTTGCCGTTGCTGTTCCCGTTGCCGGGGTAGCGGGTGCCGGTAATGACGACGGCGTCGAACTCCTCCCCGACACGGTGGCTGAGCAGCGCCGTTTCGACGGCGTCCAGCGCAGCGCGGTCCACCCGCCCCGCCAGCTGGTCGGAAGCCGCCATCAGCTTGGGCAGTTCGTCCAGCGCTTCCCGGGCCCACTGCGGAACAGGTTCGCCGGCGCACAGGGCGTGGCAGATGACCAGCACGAAACGGTCCACCAGCCGGCGCAGGGGAGCCGTGGCGTGCGCGTAGGGTGCGGCGATGGCCGCCTGCTGCCGTTCGGGCGGGAGTTCGCCGACGAACGGGGTGTAGCCGGCACCGCGGAACAGCGCGGTCGCCCCGTGCATCAGGGCCAACTGCTTGGGATCGGTGGTGTCCAGGCTGCGCAGATAGTCGCCGTAGGCCATCTCATGCGGCCACGGGAACCCGAGCGCCTCGGTCTGCCGGCGGTACTGGGCTTCGGCGTCCGCGTCCGGGCCCGGCATGGTGCGCAGAATCCCGATCCTGCCCTCCAGCATGATCTTGGCCGCGGCCATCCCGGTCATCAGCGAGATCTGGGCGTTCCAGTCCTCCACCGGCAACGGCGGCTTGGTGACAATGAAATAGTGCCGGCCGTCGTGGGCGATCTCCTGGTCGGGGACATTGAGGCTGGCCCCGCCGCGCTCGCGTTCGAGCTCCACCCGCTTGCTGCCCACTTCCTTTAACAGCAGGAGGGTGGGCGCCGCGTCGCCCGAATCGATGTCCTGCTGCACCTGCTCGTAGTTCAGCTTGGCCCGGCTGCGCACCCTGGCGCGTTCCAGCGTGGCCGCCGTGACGCGCGCACCGGCGTCGAGCTCGAATCGCCACACGTAGGCCGACCGCAGCTGGTCTGCCAGCAGCGACCCGGCCTGTTCGCCGATGACGTCGGGATGCAGCGGAATCCGTCCGTCCGGGGCGTAGATGGTCTGGCCCCGCCGCCGGGTTTCGGCATCCAGTTCGCCGCCGGCTTCCACAAAAGCGGGGACATCGGCGATCGCGTACCAGACCGTGTACCCGCCGTCGTTGGACTCTATGTACAGGGCCTGGTCCAGATCGGTGGACGAGGGCGGGTCGATCGTCACGAATTCCAGTGCCGTCAGATCGGTCTCCGGCAGCCGATGGGCGGCCACGGCGGCCCGGGCTTCCGCGAGTGCGCCCGCGTCGAACTCCTGCGGCAGGTCGAACTCTGTCCGCAGGTCCTTCAGCACCCGTGCCAGCAGATGCTGGGACTCGTTGACCTTCGGATCCAAATGCGGGTACGGCACACGGCCAGCCTAACGGCAGCCGCGCCGAAATGGGACGCTACCCTTGGATTTATGAGCACCGTGAGCCCCGTTCCCGCAGCGCCTGGAGAGGAATCCGGCCGCCGCCGGCAATTCCTGATCGATCTGTACGGCGTGATGGCCTACGGCGAGCTGTCCGCCTTCGAGCGGTTTTCCTCCGACGCACGCTTTTCGCCCACTCTGCATGACCGGGCCGCGGTCGGCCGGCTTGCGGTGACCGAGTTCGAACATTTCGAGGCGGTGGCCGCGCAGCTGGAGCAACTCGGCGTGGACGTGGAAACGGCCATGGCTCCCTTCCAGCCCTCCATCGATGCCTTCCATGACCGGACGCGCCCGGCCGACTGGTACGAGTCCCTGATGAAGGCCTACGTCACCGACGGCGTGCTGGGCGACTTCTACCTGCACATCGCCGGAGCCCTCGACGGCGAGACGCAGAAGCTGGTCGCCCGGATCAAGGAAAACACCGAGCAGATCTCCTTGATCGCGGCCCGGTTGAAACAGGTGCTGGCCGACGATCCGCGGCTGTCCTCCCGGCTGGCGCTGTGGGGGCGCAGGCTGGTGGGCGAGGCCTTGACCCAGGCCCAGCGGATCGGGATTGAGCGCGCCGTGCTGAGCGAGCTGATGCGTGGGCAGGACCCCGACCGGCAGGCGGAAGCCACCCTAGAGTTGTTTGCCCGGCTGACCCAGAACCATTCACGCCGAATGAACGATTTGGGCCTGACGGCCTGAGGGAAGCCTTCAGCCCGGCCGGGTTCGCCGGTAGGCTGGCGGCACAGGCGGCCCCATGCTGCGGGCAGCGGGGCCGCGCGGCAGACCGGGAGGGCATCGTGGGACGTGCGAAAGACGTACTCGGCAGTGAAGAAATCGACCGGCAGCTGCGCGGGCTGCCGGAGTGGCGCTATGCGGGCGGAGCGCTGGTCAGCGCGTTCAAGCTGGACAACGGGCGCGAGGCGCTGAATTTTATTGCCGCCGTCGGTGACCTGGCCGAGGAGCAGCGGCACCACCCCGACCTGGACTGGCGGTACAACAAGGTCTTCCTGCGCTTCACGTCGCATGACGCCGATTCCGAAGTCACGACCCGTGACGTGTCCGCTGCGGCAGCGGTGAGCGTGCTGGCCCGCAAGCTCGCCGCGGACGCTGACCCGGACAGCTACCCGGACTAAGCTTCGCTCAGCCCAGCAGGGCGGTCAGCTGTTCGGTATCCCGCTGCACGCGCCGGCGTCCGATCCACCAGGCACCGGCCCACGCGGCCGGGATGGAAACGCCCATCGGCAGCAGCCAGGACAGGAAGTGCACTCCCGGTTCGGAGCCCAGGCCGGCGACCATGAGGATCAACCAGAGCAGCACCGCCGCCGCCACCGCGATCCCGGGCAGCAACAGCACCCCGTAGGCATGGCGCCGTCGGTCCACCGCCCAGGCAATGAGGCCGACGGCGGCGGCGACCAGCACCAGCAGGACCAGTGGGACCATGGGTGGTTACAGGGCGCCGAATCCGACGGGTCGCGGCCCCTCGGCGCCGATTTCGACATAAGCCAGCACATTGGACGGGATGATGACCAGGCGTCCCTTGGCGTCGGTCAGGCGCAGCTCGGCGCCGCCGTTCATGGCGCGGCTCGCAATCTCAGCCACTTCGTCCGGCGACTGCGACGAATCGAGCACGATTTCACGGCCGACGTTCTGCATGCCGATCTTCACTTCCACGCTGATGCCTCCTGGTTAATGCTGTAAGCCGGGTGGGTTCCCTACTGGCGAATCTATCCTAGGGTTCCTTCGGGAAGCGTGAAATTCCGCGCCAAGCTAAACGGTAAATCAGTTCGCTTGCGGCGTCCTGGTCCAGTTCGCCGCCCGAGCGCAGCCAGTGCCGCGCGCTGATCTGCGCCATGCCGGCCAGGGCCCGGCCCAGCAGGGTGGCCTCGACCGCCGACAGCTTGGTGTCCTCGGCGATGACACCGGCGATGGCGCTGGCCAGCCCCGCATTGAAGTCCTCCAAGCGGGCGCTCACGTCGGGATCGTTGTTCAGGTCGGATTCGAAGACCAGCCGGTGCGCCTGGCTGTCCTGGGCGATGAACTGGTAGTAGGCCCGGATGGTGGCATGCACGCGCTGTTTGTTGTCCGTCGTCGAGTTCAGTGCCGCCATCAGCATCGCGTTCAGGGATTCCAGATGGTGATCCAGCAGGGCCAGGTAGAGTTCCCGCTTGCCGGGGAAGTGCTGGTAGAGCACCGGCTTGCTCACGTTCGCGGCGTCGGCGATCTCGTCCATCGCCGCGGCGTGGTAGCCGTTGACCACGAAGACCTCGTGTGCCGCCTGCAGCAGCTGGCGCCGCCGTTCCTCCCGCGGCAGTCGGGTGGGCTTGGCGGCTGAGCGGGGTTCTGTCGTCACGGTATTACACGGCCTCTTCCGGCGCTGCGGTCAGGAAACTTACAGCGCCACGGTGCAGTAAGTGTCAGTCCCGACCAGTTTACGCACCAGCAACCCGCTGGGGCGTAGATTGGAACAATGAGCACCTTGGAGAGCGGGCAGCTGCCGCCGCTGGTGGAACCGGCCGGGTCCCTCAGCAGGGAGGAGACCGAGCGGTATTCGCGGCACCTGATCATTCCCGAAGTGGGCATGGCCGGCCAGCTGAGGCTGAAGAACGCGAAGGTGCTGGTGATCGGTGCCGGCGGCCTCGGTTCGCCGGCCATGCTGTATCTGGCCGCTGCCGGCGTGGGCCGGATCGGGATCGTGGACGACGACGAGGTGGAAGCCAGCAACCTGCAGCGCCAGGTCATCCATGGCGTGGCGGACCTGGGGCGCAGCAAGGCGGCCTCGGCACGGGACAGCATCCTGGCGCTGAACCCCGGCGTGGACGTGGTGTTGCACGAGGTCCGGCTGGACACCGGCAACGCCCTGGAGATTTTCGCCGGCTACGACGTCATCCTGGACGGCACGGACAACTTCGCCACCCGGTACCTGGTCAACGACGCCGCGGCGCTGCTGGGCAAACCCTACGTGTGGGGCTCCATCCTGAGGTTCGACGGGCAGGTCAGTGTCTTCTGGGACGCCCACGGGCCGAACTACCGCGACCTTTATCCGGAGGCGCCGCCGCCCGGTTCCGTGCCCTCCTGCGCCGAGGGCGGCGTGCTCGGCGTGCTGTGCGCACAGATCGGCTCCGTGATGGTCAATGAAGCAATCAAGCTGATCACCGGTATCGGGCAGACTCTGCTGGGCCGCGTACTGGTCTTCAATGCCCTCCAGATGAGCTGGCGGGAGCTGAAGGTGCGCAAGGATCCCGAGGCCGAGCCGATCACCCGGCTGGTCGACTATGAGGCGTTCTGCGGCGTGGCGCCGGTGCCCCAGGTCGAGGGCGGCCGCGCGGTGGACGCGCCCACCCTGGCCCGGATGCTGGCCGACCGCGCTGCCGGCCGGGGCGACTTCCAGCTGATCGACGTCCGGGAACCGGGCGAATACGACGTTGTGAACATCCCGGGCGCGGTCCTGGTCCCGAAGGGACGCATCCTTTCCGGCGAGGCCCTGGACGACCTGCCGCGGGAGAAGGACCTGGTATTCCACTGCAAGTCGGGCGTGCGGTCGGCCGAGGTGCTGCAGAGCCTGCTGGCGCAGGGCTACACCCGGGTAGCCCACCTCGACGGCGGGATCCTGGCGTGGGTCAGGGACGTGGAGCCCTCGAAACCGGTGTACTAGGCCTGGCCTGCTGCGGCGGCGGTCGGGCTGCGGCGCTGTCCCAGCGTCAGGCGGTGGCGGCGTCTTCGCCGTGCCCGGCGACCGGGCAGGACGCCGGGTCAGCTGCCCGGGGCAGGGCGGGTTCTTCGAGCGTGATGCCGTACAGCGCTTCCAGGGCGGCGATGTACCGCTCCTGTTCGCCGTTGGCGGCCAGTTCCCGCGCCCGCACGGTGGGCAGGTGCAGCAACTGCTTGACCATGCGGCGCATGGCGAATTCGACTTCCTGGGCCGGGCCGGTGCAGCCGTGCTGGGAGCGCACTTTCTCGAGCTCGTTCTCCAGCACCTGCATGGTGTGCTTGCGAAGTGCCACGATGGCGGAGTCCACGCTGCGGGCCTGCCGGCTGGCCTCGAAGCTGCGGGCCGCGTTGGCGACGATTTCGGCCGCCTGCTGGACCGATTCGGCCTGTTCCTCGGGGGCGGCCATGCGCACCGACTCCAGTGTGATCAGCTCCACGCCCTCGAGCGTGCCCACGGCGGGGTCAAAGTCGTGGCTCAGCGCGAGGTCGATGATCGTCAGCGGCTTGTCGACGCCGGTGCGCACGCCGGCCACGCGCTCGGCACTGATCTGGTTGTCGCTGCCGCTGCATCCGATGACGACGTCGGCGGAGGCGATCGCGTCGTCCAGCGCCGCGTGGGTCAGCGGGACGCCGCCGCGGGTCTCGGTAAACGCCGCGGCGCGGCCGGAAGCCGAGTAGACGCTGATCCGGGTGCAGCCGCGTTCGCGCAGCAGCGCCATGGTGGCTCCGGCATACGCGCCGGTCCCGAAGAGTACAACCTGCTTGTCCGACCAGTCCTTCTCGACGGCCAGATCGGTGGCGAGGTCGAGCGCGACGGACACGATCGAGAGCCCGCGGCCGCCGAGGGCCGTCTGCGTGCCCACGTCCTTGGCCGTACGGGAAGCGGTCTGGAAGAGCCTGACCAGCCCCCCGCTCGCGGTGCCCTTCTCCTGCGCCTCGATCAGGGCCCGGCGCACCTGGCCGGCCACCTCGCGTTCGCCGACGACGGCCGAATCCAGGCCCGCCCCGACCGCGAACAGGTGCCGTGCAACATCCTCGCCGGTGTTCAGGTCGAAGGAGCGGGCAACCAGCGCATTGTCCAATCCCGAGCAGCGGCTGATCTGTTCGATGAGCGCGGCGCGGGCGGACTCCAGGTCGGACTCGCTCTCGGTCTCGCAGTAAACTTCCACCCGGTTGCAGGTCGCCAGGACCACCGCGCCGGTGACCGGGGACCCGTCTGCGAGCACGTCTGTATCGATCCGGGAGGTGCCGGCGCTCAGGCGGGCCACCGTTTCCAGATCGACCTTGGAATGGGTTGCAACAAGTGAAAGTAAGACCACAGCGCCTCTATCTTAGCGGGAAGCCAGCGTCGGCTTCTCCAAGCTTGGCCCATTAACCCGGCGTTAATCTGATTTGGGGCGCCGTGGGCGCCGGTGATATTGGCCACTCGGGCCGGTGGTCGCCGCCGCCCCGCGCACCTCGGCGCTGCCCGCGGTTGGCCAGAAGCATGGCCGCTGGACCAGAATCTATGTCATGACACTCAATGCTTCCCATCCCTTGCTGGATGGGCGTACCGCCGACTCGGACCTGATAACCGCCTACCGCGGAGGGAAGCCGGGGCGCCGTCCCGTCTGGTTTATGCGGCAGGCCGGGCGCTCACTGCCCGAATACCGGGAAGCGCGGCAGGGCATCGCGATGCTGGATGCCTGCCTGAAGCCAGAACTGGCAGCGGAAATCACCCTGCAGCCGGTGCGGCGCCACGATGTGGATGCCGGTATCTTCTTCTCCGACATCGTTATCCCGTTGAAGCTGGCCGGGGTGGACGTGGACATCGTTCCCGGTGTCGGCCCGGTCCTGGGTGCCCCCGTCCGCACCGCCGCCGACGTCGCCGCCCTGCCGGAACTCACCGACGAGGCGCTGGAACCGATCCGCGAGGCGGTCCGGCTGACGGTGGCTGAGCTGGGTGCCAAGCCGCTAATTGGTTTCGCCGGCGCCCCGTTCACGCTCGCCGCGTACATGGTGGAGGGCCGGCCGTCCCGGGACCACCTGGGGCCGCGCACCATGATGCACGCCGACCCGGAGACCTGGAATGCCTTGGCGGGCTGGGCCGCGGACGCGTCCGGCAAGTTCCTGCGAGCGCAGCTGGAAGCGGGCGCCAGCGCGGGGCAGCTGTTCGACTCCTGGGCCGGTTCGCTGTCCCTGGCAGACTACCGCCGGCGCGTGGCACCGGCGTCGTCGCGCGCGCTGGACCATGTCCGCCATCTGGGCGCGCCGCTGGTCCACTTCGGCACCGGCACGTCCGAACTGCTCGTGGCCATGCGCGACGTCGGGGCTGACGTCATCGGCGTCGACTACCGGCTGCCGCTGGACGAGGCGAACCGCCGGCTGGACGGACGCACGCCGCTGCAGGGCAACATCGATCCGGCGCTGTTGTCCGCGCCGTGGGAGGTGCTGGAGGCCCATGTCCGCGAGGTGCTGGCCGCCGGCAGCGACGCTCCGGGCCACGTGGTCAACCTGGGCCACGGCGTGCCGCCGGAGACCGACCCGCAGGTCCTGACCCGCGTGGTCGACCTGATTCATTCCGTGGCCCCGTAGCCATGCAGCACCCGCACCCGCATCCCGCCCGCCGTCCCGAACGGCAGGCCGGGCGCAAGCCCCGGCCGGGCACCGCCGTCGTCATTGGCGGCGGGATCGGCGGCCTGGTCGCCGCCCGCGAGCTGGCGCTGGCCGGCGTCGAGGTGACGGTGCTGGAACGCGCTCCCCGGTTCGGCGGCTGCGTGACCCGGCACGAGGTGGGCGGGCTGGTGCTTGACGCCGGCGCCGAATCTTTCGCCACGCGCTCCAGCGTGGTCTCCGACCTGATCGGCGAACTCGGCCTGGGCAACGACATTGTCCAGCCGAACCCGGCCGGCGCCTGGATCCAGCTGCCGGACGGTGCCCAACGGCTCCCCAAGACGGGGGTGCTCGGCATTCCGGCCGACCCCTCCGATCCGGACGTGGTGCGTGCCATCGGCCGCCGCGCGGCGCTGCGGGCCTCGGGCGACAAGGTCATGCCGCTGGGTTCGCTGCTGCGCCGCGAGCAGCTCAGCCTGGGCCAGCTGGTGCGCGCCCGGATGGGCGAAGCCGTGCTCCAAAAGCTGGTCGCGCCGGTGGCAGGCGGGGTCTACTCGGCGGATCCGGATGTGCTGGACGTGGACTCGGTGATGCCGGGGCTGCGCGCCTCGGTGGCCGCCCACGGGTCGCTGACCGCCGCGGTGGGTGCCATCCGGAAAGCCGCCCCGGCCGGTTCCAACGTGGCGGGCATCGCCGGCGGCATGGGCCGGTTGACAGAGGCCCTGCTGGCCGACCTGAAAGCCCGCCACGTGGCACTGCGCACCGGGGCGGAAGCCACCGCCGTCACCCGGCACGACGGCGGCTGGCTGGTCGAGTCCCCGGCCGGGGCGTTCCGGGCGGACGCCGTCATGATGGCAGCCGACGGCGCTGCCGCCGTCCGGCTGCTGGCCGGCACGGTGCCCGGGCTGGCCGGGCTGGAGCCCGAAACCGGACCCGCGGTCTCGCTGGTGACGCTGGTGGTGGACCTGCCCGACCTCGACGCGATGCCGCGGGGCACCGGGATGCTGGTGGCGCCGTCGGTCCGCGACGTCAAGGCCAAGGCGCTTACCCATGCCACCGCCAAATGGCCGTGGCTGGCGGACGAAGCCGGTCCGGGAAGCCACGTGCTGCGGCTGTCCTACGGACGCGCGGTGGGGCAGCAGGGGGCCGAGGACTTTACCGGTTGGGCCGACGACGAGCTGTACCGACAGGCGCTGGCCGATGCCAGCTTCCTGATGGGCGTGGCTGTGGGCGACGACGACGTGGTGGGCTCGAAGGTGGTGCGCTGGATCGGTGCGCTTCCGTCCGCCACCGTGGGGCACCGCGACCGGGTGGCAGCGGTGCGCCGCGAGGTGCTCCCGCACGCCGGGCTGGGCATCACCGGGGCCTGGCTGGCCGGCACCGGGCTGGTGGCCGTGGTGGGGGATGCGCGGCGCCGTGCACGGGACCTCGCCGCACGGCTGCGGCCCGCGGCGTCCTGATCTTCTACAATGTGTAGAAACACAGTTTTCGATTAATTACGATGCAGAAGGCAGACTGGTAAGCATGAGCGAATCGGCAAGGTCAGAGTCAGCAATCCCCGCCGCCGGCGGCACCGACGAGGAACTGTTCTACACCCTCTGGACGGTTTTCAAG
This sequence comes from Arthrobacter sp. Y3221048, assembly GCF_059092685.1. NCBI lineage: Bacteria > Bacillati > Actinomycetota > Actinomycetes > Micrococcales > Micrococcaceae > Arthrobacter > Arthrobacter sp. Y3221048. The sequence continues at coordinate 788,721 of NZ_JBNHHX010000002.1, forward strand.
CGCACCGGCGCACCCGCGGATCCGTCCGCTGCCGCAGCGTTCGATGAGACGGTTGCCGAACTCGCCGGCCGCAATGTCACCCTGCGCGGAGCGTACGATGTTTCCGCCATGCGCGAGGACGCCGACGTGATGATCTGGCTGCACGGCCCGCAGCCGGACGAACTCCAGGCGGCGGTACGCGACATCCGCCGGACGCAGCTGTTCGCCCCCACCGAGATGGTCTGGTCCGCGATGGGCGTCCACCGCGATGCCGAGTTCAGCAAGAACCACGCCCCGGCCTTCTCGCTGGGCAAGGAGCCGGAGTCCTGGCTCTGCGTCTACCCGTTCGTGCGTTCCTACGAGTGGTACCTGCTGCCGGCCGAGGAGCGCGGCAAGATGCTGCGCGACCACGGCCTGCTCGGCCGCGACTTCCCGCAGGTGCTGTCCAACACGGTGGCCTCGTTCGCGCTGGGGGACTGGGAATGGATCCTGGCCCTGGAAGCTCCCGAACTGATCGATCTGGTCGACCTGATGCGCCACCTGCGCTACACCGACGCCCGCAACCACGTGCGCGAAGAGATCCCGTTCTACACCGGCAAGCGCATCAGCACTGCCGATATCGCCGAGGTGCTGCGGTGAACCAGTCAGCCGAACCGTCCTTTGACCCGCGTGCCGGCGTCGCCGCCGACGGGACCATGCAGCCGAAGAAGTACGACGCCCTGCTGCTGGCCTCCTTTGGCGGCCCCGAGGGCCAGGACGATGTCATTCCGTTCCTCCGCAACGTCACCAGCGGCCGCGGGATCCCCGATGAACGGCTGGAGGAAGTCGCCACGCACTACCGCGCCAACGGCGGCATCAGCCCCATCAACGCGCAAAACCGTGCGCTGAAGACGGCGCTTGAGGCCGAGCTCGCCCGCCGCGGGCTCGACCTGCCCGTGCTCTGGGGAAACCGCAACTGGGATCCCTACATCACCGACGTTTTCAAGGAAGCGTACGACGCCGGCCACCGCCGCGTGCTGGCGGTGACCACCAGCGCCTACGCCGGCTATTCCAGCTGCCGCCAGTACCGCGAGGACTTCGGCATGGCCCTGGTCGAGACCGGGCTGGCCGGCAAGCTGGAAGTGGACAAGGTGCGCCAGTACTTCGACCACCCGGGCTTCGTGGATCCGTTCGCCGAGGGCCTGGCCGAGGGCCTGGGCCGGGTGCGCGCCGACCTGGCCGCCCAGGGCGCCGCGGACGCGCCGATCCACGTGCTGTTCGCGACCCACTCCATCCCCATCGGCGACGCCGAAAACGCCGGGCCGCGCGGGGTGGAATACGAGGGCGGCAGCGCCTACGTGGCGCAGCACCTGGCCACCGCCCGGGCCGTCCTGGAACGCGTGCCGGGAGCAGCCGGCGTCGACTGGTCCCTCGTCTACCAGTCCCGCTCCGGCGCGCCGCATGTGCCGTGGCTGGAGCCGGACATCAACGACGCGCTCGAAGAGCTGCCCGCCCAGGGGGTGAAGGGCGTGGTCATCGTGCCGCTGGGCTTTGTCAGCGACCACATGGAGGTGATGTGGGACCTGGACACGGAGGCACTGGAGACCTGCCGCAGCCTCGGGCTGGCCGCCGCCCGCGTTCCGACCCCGGGCGTGCACCGGAAGTTCGTCGAGGGCCTCGTGGACCTGGTCTGTGAGCGCACGATGAAACAGCACCGCGCCGACCGTCCTGCGCTGACCGACCTGGGACCCTGGATGGACGTGTGCATGCCCGGCTGTTGCGCCAACCGCCGCGGCGAGAAGCCGACGGTGGCCGGCATGGATTCGACCGTAGGGGTGCCGCAGCCATGACCGTTAAAGTCCGCATCGGCACCCGCGGCAGCGCCCTGGCGGTCACCCAGACCACCACCGTGGCCGAGGCGCTGGCCGCCGGCGGGGCCCTGGAGTATGAACTGGTCCGGATCAAGACCGAGGGCGACGTGCTGCGGGGGCCGCTGGCCCAGATCGGCGGAACCGGAGTCTTCACCGCCGCCTTGCGCGAGGCGCTGCTGGACGACCGCTGCGACGTTGCCGTGCATTCGCTCAAGGACCTGCCCACCGGCGTGGCCGACGGGCTGCAAATTGCCGCCATTCCCGCCCGCGTAGACGTCCGCGACGCCCTGTGCGCCCGGGACGGGCTGACCCTGGCCGGGCTGCCGGCCGGGTCCAAGGTCGGCACGGGCTCCCCGCGCCGGGCAGCCCAGCTGCGTGCCGCCCGCCCCGACCTGGACGTGGTGGATATCCGCGGCAACGTGGACACCCGGCTGGGACGGGTCAAGGGGCTCACGGGCGAAGAAAGGCACGAGGGAAAGCACGCGGATCTTGATGCCGTGGTGCTCGCCGCGGCCGGGCTGGCTCGGCTGGGACGCACCGAGCACGTCACGGAGCTGCTGGATCCGTCGGTCATGCTGCCGGCCCCCGGCCAGGGCGCGCTGGCCGTTGAATGCCGGGTGGCCGACGCCGCTTCCGGAACGGCGCTGGCCGCTGCGCTGGCCGACTACGACGACGCGGACAGCCGCCTGGCGGTGACGGCCGAACGGTCGCTGCTGGCGCGGTTGGAAGCCGGTTGCAGCGCCCCGGTCGGGGCGCTGGCATCGGTCGACGCCGGCTCCCTGGTGCTGCGGGCGGTGGTCTGCAGCCCCGACGGCAGCCGGCTGCTGCACGGAGAGCGGACGGTTCAGGCAGCCGGTTCCGAAGATGCCGTGGCCCTGGGCGCCCGACTGGCTGAAGAGCTGCTCGGGAAGGGCGCCGGCGACCTGATGAGCCTGGTTGGGCGCTGACGATGGCGTTGCTGTGGCAGCGCGGCGCGCCGGACAACCAGCTTCAGGGGCTGCGGGTGGTGCTGCCGCGCAGCCCTGACCGGGCGGCCGGCATGGCCGCCGAACTGGTCCGCCGCGGCGCGTCCGCCAGCGTCCTGCCGCTGATCGACTTCGAACGGACGGACAAGCCGGACGAACTGGATCAGGCACTCACCCTGCTGGCGCAGAACAAGGCGGTCTGGCTGGTCATCACCAGCATCACGACTGTGCGGGCGCTGAAGGCCTGCGCACTGGAGCGTGGCACCAGCCTCGCGGCGCTGGCAGGGGACACGAAGATTGCGGCCGTCGGAAGCCCCAGCGCCAGGGCGCTGGAGGCCGAGGGCCTCACCGTCGACCTCGTGCCGCCCGGCAGCATGGACGCCGTCGGCCTGGTGGACGCCTGGCCGCTGCCGCCGGAAACCGCCGGCGGTCCGGCCGAGCGGATGCTGGTCCTGCTGCCCCAGGCCGACATCGCCGCGCCCACGGTGTTCGAAGGCCTGATGGCGAAGGGCTGGCAGGTGCTGCCCGTGACCGCCTACCGCACGGTGGACTACCCCGCCCGTCCCGAGCTCCGCCTGACCGCGGAATTGGAGATCGCGGCCCACGAGCCCGCCGACAACCTGGAACTCATCACCGCCGCGGATTTCCGCAGCCGCGCCGGCAGCGGCACCATCGATGCCGTCGTCCTGACCTCGCCCAGCGTCACCAGGAGGCTGGCCGGCCTCCTTGACCCGTGGCCGGCCAGACTGCGGCTGATCGCGATCGGCGCCAGTTCCGCGCGGCAGGCCGCCGAACTGGGCTTGGAGATCGCCGCCACCGCTGCCGAACCGACGCCGCCCGGCATCGCCGACGCCCTGGCCCGGTCGCTTGAAAACCATCCCACCGAACCCGAAGGAACGCCATGAGCTTCCCCTACCACCGGCCCCGCCGACTGCGGGCCACCGAGGCGATGCGCCGGATGACCGCGGAGGTCCGGACCCACCCGAACCAGCTGATCCTGCCCGCCTTCATCCGCGAAGGCCTCAGCGAACCGGTGCCGCTGCAGTCCATGCCGGGCGTGGTCCAGCACACCGCCGAGACGCTCAAGCGCGCGGCCGCCGAGGCCGTGGAGCTGGGCCTCGGCGGCATCATGCTCTTCGGCATTCCGCAGGTGCGCGACGCCACCGGCAGCGCCGGGGTGGATCCCGACGGCGTACTGAACCGCGCCATTGCCGAGGTGAAGGCGGAGGTCGGGAACGACCTGGTGGTGATGGGCGACGTCTGCCTGGACGAATTCACCGACCATGGCCACTGCGGCGTGCTGGCTCCCGATGGCACGGTGGACAACGACGCCACGCTGCCGATCTACGCGGAGATGGCCGTGGCCCAGGCCGCGGCCGGCGCGGACGTGCTCGGCCCCTCCGGCATGATGGACGGCCAGGTCGCGGTGATCCGGCAGGCACTCGACGAGGCCGGCCACCAGGACGTCTCCATCCTGGCGTACGCCGCAAAGTATGCCTCGGCCTTCTACGGGCCGTTCCGCGAAGCGGTGGACTCACAGCTGACCGGAGACCGGCGGACGTACCAGATGGATGCCGCCAACCGGCGCGAAGCCATCCGCGAAGTGGAACTGGACCTGGCGGAAGGCGCGGACATGGTCATGGTCAAACCCGCCATGAGCTACCTGGACATCCTGTCCGATGTGGCGGAGATGTCTCCGGTGCCGGTGGCCGCGTACCAGATCTCCGGCGAGTACGCGATGATCGAGGCAGCCGCAGCCAATGGCTGGATCGACCGGAAGGCGGCAATCCTGGAATCTGTCCTGGGCATCCGCCGCGCCGGTGCCGACATGGTGCTGACCTACTGGGCCCCGGAAATCGCCCGCTGGCTGAAGTAGACGTTCACCCTGGCCGCCGCGTGCCGCGCCACACCACCCTGCCCGCAGCGGATTCCGCTGTCCCGAAAGGACCCAAGACCATGACTGAAGCCGTCCGCTCCGAGGAACTCTTCGAACGCGCCCGCCAGCTGATGCCCGGCGGGGTGAATTCCCCGGTCCGGGCCTTCGGTTCCGTCGGCGGGACCCCGCGCATGATGGTCGGCGCCAAGGGGGCGTACCTCACCGACGCCGACGGGCGCGAGTACGTTGACCTCGTGTGCTCCTGGGGCCCGGCCTTGCTGGGCCACGCCCATCCGGCCGTCCTCGAGGCGGTGCACACGGCCGTGGACCGGGGCCTGTCCTTCGGTGCCTCCACGCCCGCCGAGTCCGAGCTGGCGGCCCTGGTCGTCGGCAGGGTCTCCGCCGTCGAGCGCCTGCGCATGGTCTCCACCGGCACCGAAGCGACGATGACCGCCGTACGCCTGGCCCGCGGCTATACCGGCCGCAACCTCGTCGTGAAGTTCGCCGGCTGCTACCACGGGCACCTGGACGGGCTGCTGGCCGCCGCGGGCTCGGGCGTGGCCACCCTGGCACTGCCCGGTTCGGCCGGTGTCACCGAGGCGACAGCCGCGGAGACCCTGGTGCTGCCGTACAACGACATCGCCGCCGTCGAGGAAGTTTTCGCCGCCCGCGGCAGCCAGATCGCCGCAGTCATCACCGAAGCGGCCCCGGCCAACATGGGCGTGGTCACCCCCGCCGACGGTTTCAACGCGGCCCTGTCCCGGATCACCCGGGAACACGGAGCGCTGCTGATCCTGGACGAGGTGCTGACCGGTTTCCGCACCGGCTATGCCGGCTACTGGGGCCTGACCGGGGGAGCCGAGGGGACCGCCGATCCGTTCGTGCCCGACCTCTTGACCTTCGGCAAGGTCATCGGCGGCGGCATGCCCGTGGCGGCCCTGGGCGGCCGCGCCGACGTGATGGATTACCTGGCGCCGTCCGGTCCCGTCTACCAGGCAGGCACGCTCTCCGGCAACCCGATCGCCATGGCCGCCGGGGTGGCGACGCTGACCGCCGCGACGCCGGATGTCTACGCGACGATCGATGCCCGCTCGCTCGAACTGCAGGCCGCGCTGACCGCCGCCCTCTCCAACGCCGGCGTGGACCACAGCATCCAGACCGCGGGGAACCTGTTCAGCGTGGCCTTCGGCACCTCGGCCAACGGCGTTCACAACTACGCCGATGCCCAGGGCCAGGAGGCCTTCCGCTACGCCCCCTTCTTCCATGCCATGCTCGACGCCGGCGTCTACCTGCCGCCGTCGGTTTTCGAGGCCTGGTTCCTCTCCGCGGCGCACGACGACGCCGCGATGGAGAAGATTTTCGCCGCGTTGCCGGCAGCCGCCCGGGCCGCCGCGGCAGCCACGCCGCCGGCCTGACCGCAGCTCCGGGACCCGCGGGACGGGGTCCGCATCCGGCTGCCGTCCGGTCCCCGGGAGACGGGCATGGCAGACTGATGCTGACGGCGGTACACGGAACCGCCGCGCGAACCCAGGAGAGTGCAGATGGGCCTGTTCTCCAGGCGCAGGCAAACGCAGGAAAATCACGACGCCGAGGCTGCCCGGCCCGAGGGCGCCCCGGTGCGTACGCCGCCCCACCCGGAGGCGGCGTACGACGCCGTGCCGCCCCAACCCGAGGCCGGCCCGGCGCCCGCGCTCTCCCGGCCGGATCCCGGCCCCGCCCCCGTGCCCCGCGCGATGTGGTCCGACGGCCTGGGACGGACGGCCACGCGCTCCGCCCAGCTGCTGCTGACGCTGCTGCTGGCTGTGGTGGTGATTTACGGGCTGCTGCAGGTGAGGCTGCTCGTCATTCCCGTCCTGATCGCCCTGATCCTGGCGGCGGCCGTGGGCCCGGTGGTGCGGCTGCTGCGCAGCTGGGGTTGGTCCGCGGCGCTGGCTACGGCAACCGCGTTCCTCGGGATCCTCGTGGTGCTCGGCGGCGTGATAACCGGGATCGTCTTCGCGGTCCGCAACGAATCGGATGAACTGGTCAGCTCCGCCCGCGAGGGCTGGATGCAGCTTCAGCAGTTCCTGGCCAACTTCCCGCTGCCGGTCAGCCAGCAGCAGATCGACGAGGCGCTCGCCGGGGTGGTCGACTTCCTGACCAGCGCCACGGTTGGACGCAGCGCGCTGAGCGGGTTGTCGACGGCGGCCGAAGTCGTCACCGGGGCCGTCCTGATGGCTGTGATCCTGTTCTTCTTCCTCAAGGACGGCCCGCGCATTTGGCGTTTCCTGCTCAGCTGGTTCCCGGCGGTCCGGCGGCCGCAGCTGGAACTGGCCGGTTCGCGCGCCATGGACGTGCTGGGCAGCTACGTGCGGGGCACGGCCACCGTGGCGGCCGTTGACGCTTTCTTCATCGGCCTGGCCCTGTTCATCCTGCAGGTGCCGCTGGCGTTGCCGCTCTCGGTGCTGATCTTCATCGGCGGATTCATCCCGATTGTCGGTGCCACGGTCGCCGGTGTGTTGGCGACCCTGGTGGCCTTGGTGGCCAACGGGCCGCTGGCCGCGCTGGTGGTGATCGCCGTCGTGGTCATCGTGCAGCAGCTGGAAGGCAACTTCCTGCAGCCGGTGGTGATGGGCCGCTCGGTGGACCTGCACTCGCTGGTGATCCTGTTGGCCCTGACCGCGGGGACCATCCTGGGCGGCATCATCGGCGCGGTCCTGGCCGTTCCGGTCACGGCCGTCGGCTGGGTGGTGATCCAGGTGCTGTCGGGGAGGGCCACCGCCGAGGACCCCGCGCCGGCCCGGCCGGGCCGCTGACCAGGCGCCGGCGGGCCGCCGCGGGGCAGGTACCAGCGGGCCAGGAACGGGAAGGTCCCCGGCAGCCGAAGCTTCCGGGGACCTTCCTGGCGTCGGCTGCTGCCGCTCACACCGGCGGCGCCGGACTGTTTGCTAGAAAGCGGGGAAGACGTCGCCGTTGGGCCACGTTTCCTCGATGAACTTCTTCACGTCCGGCGTGTGGAGCAGCTCTTCGAGCTTGGCGATGCCGGGATTTTCGTCACCGGCGTTCCAGGCCAGGAAGTTGGCATACGGGTTGTTCTCGGAGGACTCGACGACCACTGCATCGTCTGTGTTCAGCCCCGCATCCAGGATGAAGTTGCCATTGATGATGGCCAGGTCGATCTTCGGATCCTCGATCAGCTGGACCAGGATTTCAGGCTGGTTCTCCTCGAATTTCAGGCCCTTGGGGTTCTGCTCGTCGGTCAGCGTCAGGGCAGCCGAATCGTCCTCGATCCCGGTCAGCAGGCCCGCCGTCTCGAGCATCTTGAGCGCACGCGGCTGGTTGCCCGGATCGTTGGTGATCGCAATGGTTGCGCCCTCGCCAAGGTCGTCGACGCTCTTGTGCTTCGACGAGAACCCGGCGTACGGCTCAATATGGATGCCTTCGCCATGTTCGAGGTCGTAGCCCTTGTCGGCCACCTGCTGCTCAAAGAAGTCCAGATGCTGGAAGTAGTTGGCATCCAGCGAGCCATCGCTCAGGGCAATGTTCGGGGTCTGGTAATCGGTGAATTCCTTGATCTCCAGATCGATTCCGGCCTCCTGGGCCAGGTTCTCATCCACAAACTCCAGGATCCGGCCCTGCGGCACGGGGGTGGCGCCTACGGTGACAGTGACGGGATTGGCCGGATCCAGCGTGGTCTCGGCGCTGGGGGTGGATTCGGAGCCACCGCAAGCCGTCAGCGCCAAGGCCGCAGCCAGGCCGGTACCAATGAGCGTTAGTGCTTTACGCATCTGCGTGCGTTCCTTTCGAATGACCGGGCTGGCCGAGGGCGGCTCGTCCCGGAAGTGGTGCAGCTAGCGGCTACTGGCTGCATTCTTCCGCTGCCCGTCAGGCAGGCGGGAAGCTTGGGGAGCGGGACGGCAGTGTCCCGACACGGTCGTGGCGCCGCGGTTCAGACAGCGGTTTCCGGCTCATGGCGCCGGCGCTTCTGTGAGCCGGCGGTGGAAGCGCTGCGGTGGTCCACCCGCCGGGCCGCGGCATCGCCGACCCATTGGATCAGCTGGACCAGGACCACCATGATCACGATGGTGACCACCATGACCGTGGTGTCGAAACGCTGGAAGCCGTAGTTGTAGGCGAGCTGGCCGAGGCCGCCGCCGCCGGTGAGTCCCGCCATGGCGGAGTATCCCACGAGCGTGACCAACGTCGTCGTCAAGGCAGCCACCAGCCCGGGCAAGGCCTCGGGAACGAGGACCTTGGCCACGACCTGCAGGCGGGTGGAACCCATGACGAGGGCCGCGTCGATTTTGCCGGAGCTCACGTCCCGCAGCGCGGTCTCCACCAACCGGGCGAAGAACGGCACCGTGCCGATGGTGAGCGAGACACAAGCGGCCAAGGCCCCGATCGACGTGCCGGTGATGACCCGTGCCAGCGGGATCAGCGAGATCATCAGGATGGCGAACGGGATGGACCGGGTGATGTTCACGATGATGTCCGACACGATCCGGTTCGTCACCGGCATGGGCCGCAGCCCCGCGGGCGCACTGGTGTAGAGGAAGATGCCCAGCGGCAGGCCGATCAGCAGGGTAAAGGCCCCCGAGACCCCGACCATCAGCAACGTTTCGCCGATGGCTTCCGGCAGGGCGTTGGTGATGCCCGGGTTGGTCGTCAGTTCGTCAAAGAAGTTCATGCCGCCTCCTCCTGGAGGACGCGGACGGCAACGCCCTGGCCGACCAGGTGCTCGGTGAGGGCAGCCGTGTCCGCTCCGGCCGGCAATTGGATGCGCAAATGGCCGAACTGGGTGCCGGCCAACGACTCCACGCTGCCGGCCAGGACGTTCAAGTCCAGGCCGAAGGCCCGGGCAGCACCGGTCAGCACAGGCTCCGACGCCCGTTCGCCGGAATAAAGGATTTCCAGCATCGTGCCGCCGCCTGTCGCCTCCGCCGAAGGCAGCGGCAGCAGCGTGCTGGAAAGGCGGCCGCCCAAATCGGCGGCGACCTCACGCAACGGGCCGTGTTCGACGATCCGGCCGGCCTCCAGCAGCGACACCGAATCACAGATGCGCTTGATGACCTGCATCTCGTGCGTAATCACCAGCACGGTCAGTTGGAGCCGCTTGGTCAGATCGCGGATCAGGGTCAGGATTTCGTCGGTGGTCTTCGGGTCCAGGGCTGACGTGGGCTCATCGCAGAGCAGGACGTCCGGGTCGGAAGCCAAGGCGCGGGCGATGCCGACCCGCTGCCGCTGGCCGCCGGAGAGCTGCGACGGGTAGGCGTCCTCAAACCCCTCCAGGCCGACGAGCTTGATCAGCTCCGAAACCTTGGCGCGGATGGACGCTTTGGGCGTCTTGACGATCTCCAGGGGATGCGCCACATTCTGGGCGGCGGTGCGGGAGTCCATCAGGTTGGCGTGCTGGAAGATCATCCCGATGCGGCGCCGGGCCGACCTCAGGTCGGCGTCGCGGGCGGCACTGAGCTCAGCCCCGTTGATCGACACCGACCCGGACGTCGGGCTGTCCAGGAGGGTCAGGCAACGCACCAAGGTGGACTTGCCGGCACCGGAATGGCCGACGATGCCGTGGACGGTGCCCTTGGGAACGGACAGGCTGACGCCGTCCAGGGCTACCACTTCGCGGCCGCCTTGGCGGTAGACCTTGCGCAGGTCGGTAACGGTGATCATGGAACCTCGGGAAATTGATTTCTGGAGCGTCGACAGCCGCCATAGCATGTGCTGCCATCAAGGATTAATTATGACAGCCGCGACAACGCGCCAGAATTCGACGGGACGTTGCGTCATACGGCGACCCGAAGTTGACAGCGCCGCGCTGAGTCGGGGGGCCTGGGGTGGTGCAGGGCGGAAGCGTCAGACGGCCGCGGGCATCAGGCGCACCGGCCAGACACCGTCCACGACTGCTTGCGGATCCTTGCGCCGCAGCCAGGCCTCGAAATTTGCCGCCTGCTGGGCGCACCAGTCGATCTGCAGGGCATGCAGCTCGGACGCGTCGATGCACAAGCCTGCGTAGCGGCGGGCGAGGGCATCCGCGACGCCGATGGTGGCCAGGGCATCGGCCGCCGACGTATGCGCGGCGTCGAGCCGGACACCGTAGAGTTCGCACAGCGCCGCCAAGGTGCGCTTCCCCCGCCGATAGCGGTCCATCTGCTTGTCCAGGACATACGGATCGATCACTGGAGCCGCCACCGGAGCCGTCAGGCCGTACCGGGAGCATTCGTGCGCCAGCACGGTGAAATCGTAGGCAGCGTTGAAGGCCATGACCGGAATGCCCGCGTCGAAGTAACCTGTCAGGGCCTCGGCGATACCGGCGGTGGCAAATGCCGCGGGCAGGCCCTCGCTGCGGGCCCGCTCGGTGCTGATCCCGTGGATAGCCGCGGCTTCCGCCGGGATCTCGACTCCGGGGTCTACGAGCCACTCCCGCTCCTGCAGCGGCTGTCCCGCTTCGTCGACCAGGACGATCGACGCCGTCACGATCCGCGCGCTGTGGGGATCACGGCCCGTGGTCTCGAGATCGAATGCCGCGCGGGGACCGGTATGCCAGCTGTTCATGTCCGCAACGCTATCCGGCGGATCCGACAATTCCGGGGAGGCGCCGCGGGGTGTGTGCAAGCCGGCGCCTGCCGTCAGCCGGTGCAGGGCGGGCGGGACGACCAAATTACACTGGTGTAATGCGCGATGCGATAGTAGAGGCGGTCCTCGACCTCGCAGCAATCATTCCGCGGGGCCGGGTGCTGTCGTACGGCGATGTCGCCGAGCTGCTCGATGCCGGTGGCGCCCGGCTGGTCGGCAGGATCATGTCCCTGCACGGGGCCGCGGTTCCTTGGTGGCGCATCATTCGCGCCAACGGTTCACTGCCCGATGAGCTGATGGAACAGGCCGTCGCGCACTACCGCCGGGAAGGCACACCCTTGGCGGAGCCGGCGTGGCCGGCCAGGGTGCGCATGGCGCAAGCCCGCTGGGTGCCCGGGCCTGAAGAATTTGCAGCGATTGAGGAGCTCCGGCGCAAAGTGTCCGAAGCGGCTGATGGGATGGGGCCATGATCGAGACCAAGCCATCCGCCGGGTTGAAGCTCGTCCGGCCCGAAACCAGGTCCGCCGGTGCGCCGCTTCCGAGCCCGGACCAGGCGCAGGTCATCGACCTGCCCGCCGGCTGCGGCCCGGTACTGGTCCTTGGCGGCCCGGGTACAGGAAAATCGACCGCTTTGGTGGAGCACACGGTCCGTCGCGTGGAGGAAACCGGGCTGGACCCGGCGAACCTGCTGTTCCTGGCCCCGAACCGTCTGGCGGCCGCGCGCCTGCGCGACGCGCTGACCGGGCGCCTCAACCGCAGCCTGGGCACGTCCCCGACCAGGACCTGGTCGGCCTACGCCTTCGACCTGATCCGGCGGGCACGGGTGGAAGGACTGCTGCCGCTGGTGGAGCGGGCGCCCCGGCTGCTGTCCGGGCCCGAGCAGGACCAGATCATTGCCGAACTGTTGGCCGGCCATCGCGCCGGCTTCGGCCGGGGGGCCGGCTGGCCGGAAGACCTGCAGCAGGCTCTGACCACCCGCGGCTTCCGGCAGGAGGTCCGCCAGCTCTTCGACCGGCTGACCGAGTACGGCAGCACCGCGGGGCAACTGGAGCAGATGGGCGGTGAGTATGGCCGGCCGGACTGGATCGCGGCGGCCCGGCTGTATCGCGAGTACCGTGACGTGATTGACCTCCGGATGCCCGAGGCCTTCGACCCCGCCGGAATCATCACCTCGGCACGCCAGCTGCTGTTGGAGCATCCCGGCCTGCTGGACCGGGAGCGCAGCCGCCTCCGGCTGATCCTGGCGGACGACCTTCAGGAAGCCAATCCCGCTGTCTTCGAACTCCTGGCCTTGCTCGTGGAGGGACAGGATGCCGTGCTCGCAGCCTCGCCGGACACCGTCGTCCAGGGGTTCCGCGGTGCCCGTCCGGATGTCCTCGGCAAGCTGCCCGGGCTGGTTGGCACACCGGACAGGCCGCTCCAAACGCTGGTCCTGACCAGCTCGCACCGGATGGCGCCCGGCATCGCAACCGCTTGGCAGTCCGCTGCGGCCCGGATCTCCCAGGTCGCCGGGGCACACCGCGCCCGTGACCTCGTCCATCCCGGTGCGGAAGCAGAAGCGGGGGGCGGAGCCGAACCCGCCCACGACGCCGCGGACCGGAACGGCGTGGCCGCCGCCAGCGCCCACGTGGTCGCGTCGCCGATCCACGAGCACCGCTATGTCGCGCAGCGGATCCTGGAAGCCAGGTTGTTCGAGGGGTACCGGCTCAGCGAGATGGCTGTGATCGTCCGGACCGGCGGCCAGCTCTCGGCCCTCGCGCGCTACCTCACCGGCCAGGACATCGCGGTCAAGGTCCCGGTTGCCGAAACCGCGGTGCGCGACGAGGCAGCGGTCCGGCCGCTGCTGGACGCGTTGGCCGTGGCCTTGGAGCCGGAACTTCTCACCCCTGACGCTGCCGTCGCCCTCCTGACCTCCAGGATCGGCGGCGCGACGGCGATCGACCTGCGCCGCCTGCGCCAGGCACTCCGGCGCGAAGAGCTGCTCGGCGGCGGAGGCCGGTCCAGCGATTCGCTCCTCGTGGAAGCCCTCGGCGACCCCGCTTTCCTCGGCACGCTCGGAAGGGAAGGCGGATCCGCCAGAAGGATCGCGCGGATGCTCAAAGCCGGTCGGGACGCGGCGGCCGAGCCGGGCGCCAACGCCGAGACCATGCTGTGGGCACTGTGGTCCGCCGCCGGGCTCTCCGATCGCTGGGCTGCACAGGCATTGCAAGGCGGACCGGTCGGCGTGCGGGCCGACCGGGACCTCGACGCCATGATGGCGCTGTTCCAGACCGCCGAGCGGTATGTGGACCAACTGCCCGGCTCGAGCCCGCGGCAGTTTTTGGAATACCTGTTAAACCAGGAATTGCCGATGGACAACCTCGCGCCGCGGGCCCAGGTGCGCGAAGCTGTCGAACTGCTCACGCCAGCCTCGGCGGCAGGCCGGGGCTGGCCGCTGGTCATCGTTGCCGGCGTCCAGGAAGGAGTGTGGCCGAACACCAGGCTGCGTGGGGAGCTGCTGGGCAGCACGGAGTTCGTGGAGGTTTTGGAGCACGGCGTCGAGGACGCCCGGCGGATCGACGCGGTGACCAGGCTGCGGGAAATCCGGTACGACGAATTGCGCAGTTTCTCCACGGCGATCTCGCGCGCCGAACGCCGGCTGATCTGCACGGCAGTGCAGTCCGAAGACGCCCAGCCGTCCCAGTTCCTGGATCTGGTTGACCCCTGGCTCGACCCGGAAACCCCCCGGCCGGCGACCGAAGTCCTCCGGCCGCGAACCGTGCGTGCTTTGGCAGCGGAACTCCGGCAGGCTGCGCAGCAAGCCGCGACCCGTCCGGAACAGGCGTCGGATGCTGCAGCCGTGCTCGCTATGCTGGCGGCCAGCCCGGTTCCGGTCCCGGGGGCGCACCCGCGCGACTGGTGGGGCCTCCAGCCGCTGAGCAGCACGGCACCCGTCGTGCCGGACGGGGAACCCGTCCCGGTCTCTCCCTCGAAGGTAGAGGCCGTCCAGAAATCTCCGCTCGACTGGTTCATCCAAGCGGCAGGAGGCGAAGCGGCCACCGATTTCGCCCGCAGCCTGGGCACCCTGGTCCACGGAATTGCGCAGGACTTTCCCGAGGCCACGGGAACGGAATACGTTGCCGAACTGGTCCGGCGCTGGCCGCAGTTGGGGATGAAGGAGAACTGGGAGGGACGGCTGGACTTCAACCGTGCCGAAGGGATGGTTCGGAGGCTTGCCCAGTACGTCATCCAGATGCGCGCGGAGGGCCGGAGCCTGGTCGGCGTGGAACAGGACTTCTCCGTGGACCTGCAGGGCCCGGAACGCGTGGCCAGGCTTCGCGGGCAAGTGGACCGGTTGGAACTGGACGCCGAGGGGCGGCTGCATATCGTGGACCTGAAAACGGGTCGGGCTGCCCCCACCAAGGCAGAACTGGAGCGGCACCCGCAGCTGGGCAGCTACCAGGCAGCGGTCCAGGCCGGAGGATTCTCCGAGCATGCATCTAGTGCCGGCGGCGCTTCCCTGGTCCAACTGGGACAGGACCTGAAAACGGTCAAGGTCCAGCAGCAGGAGAGCCTGGCCGACGGCGACGAGTGGGCCACAGCGATGATCCATGAGGCCGCGGCGCTCATGGCGGGTTCGGAATTCGAGGCCCGGCACGATCCGCAGCGTACCGGCAACGGCGGCCACGGCTGCCGTGCTCCGGAAATTTGTCCCCTGTGCGCAGAAGGAAGGCAGGTCACCGAATGAGCATCGGAGCGGTCACCACCACCTACAGCCCGGAAGAACTTGCCGGGCTGCTGGGCCAGCATCTGCCGACAGCGGAACAGGCGGCCATCATCAGCTCTCCGCTGCAGCCGATGCTGGTCATCGCCGGCGCGGGCTCCGGCAAGACAGCGACGATGGCCGACCGCGTGGTCTGGCTCGTGGCCAATGGCCTCGTCCGCCCGGATGAAATCCTCGGTGTCACTTTTACCCGCAAGGCCGCAGGCGAGCTGGCCGCCCGGATCCGCGCGCAGTTGGCCAGGCTGGACCGCAAGGGCCTTCTGCCGCAGGAGGCCGACGACGCCGCCGGACTGATGGAACCGAAGGTCTCGACCTACCACTCCTACGCCAACGGTTTGGTCAGCGACTACGGGCTGCGCCTGGGAATCGAACGCGACGTGGTGCTGTTAGGCACCGCGCAGTCCTGGCAGCTGGCCAGCCACTGCGTGGAGGCGTACGACGGCCCCATCGAGCACCTGGCGGCCAGCAAATCGACCCTCGTCAACGCCGTGATGCAGTTCGCCGGGGAATGCTCCGAACACCTGGTCACCCCGGACCATGCAGCCGGCTATCTGGCGGAGGAGGTGGAGCGGATCGCTGCACTTCCCTATATCGAGGGCAGCACGAAGCCGGCCAAGCAGGACGTGCGGAAAATGCTGGACCGGCTGCGGACCCGGATCACCGTGGCCAACCTGGCCGCCGGCTACAACCGGGCCAAGCGGGAACGCGGTGTGCTGGATTTTGGCGATCTCGTCTCCCTCGCGGCCCGCATCGGCCGCGAAGTGCCGCAGGCCCGCCAACTGGAGCGCAGCCGATACAAAGTGGTGTTGCTGGACGAATTCCAGGACACCTCCCACGCCCAAATGGTGCTGTTCTCCGAACTGTTCGGGGACGGGCATGCCGTCACCGCGGTCGGCGACCCCAACCAGTCCATTTACGGCTTCCGCGGTGCCTCCGCCGGCCAGCTCTTCGCTTTCCGGGAGCATTTCCCCCTGGTCGACGACGACGGCCGCAGGGCCCCGGCTCCGGCCGGTTTCCTCACGGTGGCCTGGCGCAACAGCCAAAACATCCTGATGATGGCCAACCGGATTTCGGCACCGCTGAACCGGGAAGATCCGAACCGGCCGCGCCCCGGAAGGATCAGCGTTCCGCCGCTGCGCCCACGGCCGGGAGCCACGGACGGAACGGTGGCACTGGGACGCTACGCGACCGAGGCGGAGGAGACCCTCGCCCTCGCCGACGCGATCGAACGAGCGCGGATGACGGTCTTCGCCCGGGATCCGGAAACGGGCCGTGCCGAACCCGTCAGCACCGCCGTGTTGTGCCGGCGGCGGGCACAGATCCCCGGCATCGCCAAGGCACTCGACGAGCGGGGCATTCCCTACGAAATCATCGGGCTGGCCGGGCTGCTGGCGCAGCCGGAGATCGTGGACCTCGTGGCAACCCTGCGCGTCCTGGCCGATCCCGGACGCTCCGACGCGCTGATGCGGTTGCTGGCAGGGGCCCGCTGGCGGATCGGGCCGGCCGACCTGATGGCCCTCGCCGATTGGTCCCGGTTCCTGGAGAGCCGGCGCCGATCGGCAGCGGCAGGCGAGGCGGCCGACCTGGACCGGGATGAGGCAGCGGGGGAGCCCGTCGTCGAACAGGACCTGGCCGAGGCCGCGTCCCTGATCGAGGCGCTGGACCGGCTGCCCAAGCCGGGCTGGACCTCGCGCCACGGACGATCGCTGACGCCCATCGCGCTTAAGCGTCTGGAGCGCTTGGCAGAAGAGGTCCGCTACCTGCGCAGCTTCGTCGGCGATGACCTGACGCTGCTGCTGGGCGAAGTGGAACGCACCATGCTGCTGGACATCGAAGTTGCCTCCAAGCCGGGCCATAGCATCCACCAGGCGCGGCGCAACCTTGATGCGTTCCACGATGCAGCGGCCGCATTCATGCAGACATCACAGCGAGTGGACCTGCTGGCCTTTTTGGCATGGCTGGAAGCAGCTGCCACCGAGGAGGGGGGCCTGGACATGGCGCAAGTGGACGTGCGGCACGATGCCGTGCAGCTGCTGACGGTCCACGCTTCCAAGGGCCTGGAGTGGGACGCGGTCTTCGTCCCGGGACTCAACGACGGCGCCTTCCCCTCCTCCTCGGACAACCGGTGGAGCAGCGGCCACGCCGCCCTGCCCTGGCCGTTGCGCGGCGACCGGTCCGACCTTCCCCAGTGGGATACCGACCAGCCGGACCAGTTGTCCTGGCTGAACGCGGAAACAGACTACAAGTCGGAAGTCCAGGCGCACGGTGAAGACGAAGAGCGCCGGCTGGCCTACGTCGCCTACACCCGGGCCAAGCACCTGCTGGTCTGCAGTTCAGCCGGCTGGACCGGCACCAAGGTCAAGCCAACCGCGGCGTCGGCCTTTCTGACCGAACTGCACGAGATGTCACACGACGAACCCACCGCAGTGCAGGTGTGGAAATGGGTAGGGGACGAGGAACTCGGGCCGGAGAATCCGTTTCGGGCCGAAGTGGAAACAGCCTTGTGGCCCTTCGATCCGTTGGAAGGACCGCAGGTCTACCGCAGCGGTATCCCGCAGCGGCACCGTGCAGGCCGCCGGGCGGCCATGGAACAGGCCGCGCAGGCAGTGCTCGGGTCGCTGGCACAGGACCGGCAGCCGGCCGCGGACTCCGAGTGGGCACATGAAGCCAGGTTGCTCCTGGAACGGCACAATGCCGCCCCCACCGCCGGCGAGGTGGAGCTGCCGGCGCATATCTCCGCGTCGCTGCTGGTCGACTTGGCCGACGACCCGGACGAAGTCACGCGGCGCCTGCGGCGTCCGGTGCCCCGGAAACCCGGCCTGGCCGCCCGAAAGGGCACCGCCTTCCACAGCTGGATCGAGGAATACTTCGGCACGACAGGGATGTTCGATCTCGAGGACTACCCGGGGGCGGCGGACGCCTACGTCGACGAGGCCTATGAGCTGGCCGGCCTGGTGGAGACGTTCAAGGCCTCCGAATGGGCCAACCGGGTCCCGGCAGCCATTGAGGTGCCGGTCGAGACCCGCGTCGGCGGCGTCGTAGTGCGTGGACGCATCGACGCAGTGTTCCGCGACGCCGACGGCAGCTGGGACCTGATCGACTGGAAGACCGGTACGGCGCCGACGGGCAGGCAAATGTCGGTGAAATCGGTGCAGTTGGCCGTCTACCGGCTGGCGTGGGCGCGCCTGCACGGCATCAACCTGGACCGGGTTAAGGCTGCCTTTTACTACGTTGGGCAGGACAAACTGGTGCGCCCGCACGATCTGGCCGGCGAAGCGGAACTGGAATCGGCGGTGTTGCGGGCCTACGCCTAGGGCCGGCCACGGGAAGGCCGCGCGGCAGCAGCGTCAGCGCTGCTGGTTGATGATCGGAATCGCGCTGGTGTCCGCGGACGCAGGGTCGGCTTCCTTGGCCGGCCGGGCCTCGTCCCCGGCGGCCGAAGTGCCTTCAGCGCTGCTGTCCTCCGGCGGCGCAGGCTCCGCGGCGTCCTGCCTGGCTGTGGGGGATGCCGCAGATGCGGGATCGCCGGCCGGACCCTCAACCGGGAGCAGCGTGACCTTGGGAGCGGGCTCCGCGGCACGGTTCCGGCCCTCGGAACCCGCGGCCGGTTCCCGGGCCGGAGCCGCAGGCGCAGCCGCAGACACCGTGGGGGGAGCGGCAGGCGGCGGGGGAGCGGTCACACTGATGGGCTGGCCGCCGTGTTCGGCGACATCGGATTCGAGCTCGTTCAGCATGTCGACTGCTTCGTCAACCATGGTCTGGTCGCCGGCTGCCAGTCCGCGGACCAGCCATTGGGCGAGCGCGAATTCGGCGGACAGCGCTGCCCGGCGCATCAGGTGGGGATCGACCGGGTCCTTGCGGTATTTCCGGTAGGACTCCAGCACGACGTCGGCGAATGACTGTTCGTGCACGGCCACCAGCCACGCAAAGTCGTCGGCCGGGTCGCCAATGCGCAGGTCGGTCCAACCGGTCACGGAGCTGACGCTGCCGTCATTGACCAGCAGGTTGTCTTCGTGCAGGTCGCCGTGAACCACGCACGGGTTGAACTTCCAGAGGGCCACGTCCTCCAGGGCGTGCTCCCAGCGGCGCAGCAGGGCCGGCGGTATCTTGCCGGTGGTGGCAGCCTGGTCCAGTTCGTTGAGCTTGCGCTGGCGGAACTGGTCGGCGGTGTAGCTGGGCAGGTCCGCGGCATCGACCATGCGCTGGGGTAGGTCGTGGATGCCGGCCGTTGCCCGTCCGATGGATACCGGGACGGCGGCGCCGGCGGCGACCAGCGCTTCCAGCGCCAGCATGTTCCCCGGCACGTGGTTGTAAACGAAGGTGCGCAGCTCGGACTGCTGGACGGTCCCGGCGACCGTGGGCACCTGGAAAGGCAGCTCCGCGCGGATGGCAGGCGAGAAGGCCCGGAGCACCAGCAGTTCCGTTTCCAGCCGCATGCTGGCCTCGGCGTGTTTCGGGGAACGCACGCGCCACCGCTTGCCGGCCGCATCGGTGAGTACGGCGGACTGGAAATCCGCCGCATCGTCTGGCAAACCGGCAACGCCCGTGGGCGTCAACCCGGGTACGGCCGCGCTGGCTATCGCCGCCAGCTCCAGGGGTGTCTTTCTCACGTAGTCCACCGTACGTGCAACCGGTACCGGCAGCCCGGCCACGGCCGCGGCGAGTCGCCGGAAGGGTGACGCAGGCCGCACCGGCAGGCACCGCCGTCGCGCAGTCCACAGCGGCGGCGGCGCGAATAACAGTCCGGGCGCTGTGGTGAGTACGGTAGAGAGCATGAGTCTTAGCACCGCCGCTGCAGGGTTCCCGCCGCTGGGCCAGCTGATGTTGGCGCGCACCACCATGGACCGCGGCTGTGAGCGACGCAGCCATCCCGGCCTGGTGGACGGCATCTGGGACAGGGACACCACCCACGTGATGCTCATTTCCGACGGCAAGACGCTGGTACGCGGCGGAAGGATCGTGTTGCTTCCGAGCAGTGAACGGACCGCAACAACGTTGTCCGTCTACCTCGGACGGGCCGTGGAAGGCGCGGATGTGCCCGTCGGGACGGACATTGTCCTGTCCGTGTTGGCGGAGGGTGCAGAAGCGGCCGGCTACGACGGCGAGTGGCTGGGCCTGCGCGATGTGGCGGGGGAGCTCTCTGCGCAGGACGCGGGGCTGTTTGTGGAGGCCGCGGCGATTTCCAATTGGCACCTGACCCACACCCATTGCCCGCGCTGCGGCCACCGCACGGAGATCGAGCAGGGCGGTTGGGTGCGCCGCTGTCCCGCCGACGGAAGCGAGCACTTCCCACGCACGGATCCCGCGGTCATCGTTTCGGTCGTCGACGAGGACGACCGCCTGCTGCTCGGCCGCAACAGCGCATGGCCGGCCAGCCGCTATTCGACCCTGGCCGGCTTCGTCGAGCCGGGGGAGTCGCTCGAGGCCGCGGTGATGCGGGAGATCGAGGAGGAGTCCGGCGTCGTGGTGCACTCGCCCCGATATCTCGGTTCCCAGCCGTGGCCGTTCCCCGCATCGCTGATGATCGGCTTCACGGCCGTAGCGACCGACGCGGCGTCGGTGCCCGATGGCGTGGAGATCCTGGACACACGCTGGTTCAGCCGGAAGGAACTGGCCGCGGCGCTGAGGGCCGACGAGGTCCAGGTGGCCAGCGGCATTTCGATTGCGCGGGCGATGATCGAGCACTGGTACGGCGGCGAGCTGCCGCAGGCCGGACGATGAGCGCCGCCGCCGCCGGGCCCCTCCCGGACAGCAGCCTCGAAGACCAGATCCTGGCCGGGCTGGACGACGAACAGCGGCAGGTGGCCACCAGCCTGGCCGGACCGCTGTGTGTCCTCGCCGGAGCGGGCACCGGCAAGACCCGCGCGATCACCCATCGGATCGCCTACGGCGTCCACACCGGGGTGTATACGCCGCAGCGGGTGCTGGCCGTGACGTTCACCGCGCGCGCAGCCGCCGAAATGCGGACGCGGCTGCGCGACCTTGGTGTCGGCGGAGTGCAGGCGCGCACGTTCCACGCCGCGGCGTTGCGCCAGCTGCAGTTCTTCTGGCCGCAGGCGGTCGGCGGTCCGTTGCCCGGCCTGCTGGACCACAAGGCAAGCGTGATCGCCGAATCTGCCCGGCGCCTGCGGCTGACCACCGACCGTGCCGCCATCCGCGACCTGGCGGCCGAGATCGAGTGGGCCAAGGTTTCCATGCTCACGCCCGACAGCTATGTCCGCCGGGCGGCCGGCCGTGCCGCACCGGCAGGCTACGACCTGACGACGGTGGCGCGGCTGTACCAGGCGTACGAGGACGTGAAGACGGACCGGAACATCATCGACTTCGAGGACGTCCTGCTCATCACCGTGGGGATCCTCGAGGAAGACTCGAAGGTGGCGGCCGCCGTACGGGACCAGTACCGGCACTTCGTGGTGGACGAATACCAGGACGTCTCGCCGCTCCAGCAGCGGCTTTTGGACCTCTGGCTGGGGGACCGCGAAGAACTCTGCGTGGTCGGGGACGCCAGCCAGACCATCTACTCCTTCACGGGAGCGACCTCCCGCCACCTGCTCGAGTTCACCAAACGCTTCCCCGGAGCCGACGTCGTGAAACTCGTCCGGGACTACCGCTCCTCGCCGCAGGTCGTGCAGCTGGCCAACTCGCTGCTGGCCGCCCGCACCCGGCAGCCGTCGCGGGGCACGGACAGCTGGCCGACGCCGCTGGAGCTCATCGCCCAGCGTCCGGCCGGGCCCGAGCCCTCGTTCACGGAATGTGCCGACGACGAGGCGGAGGCGTCGCAGGTGGCCACCCGCATCCGCGGACTGCTGGACGACGGCGTGGCCGCTGCCCAGATAGCGGTGCTGTTCCGCACCAACGGCCAGTCCCAGGCCTACGAACAGGCGCTGGCCAGCGCCGGTATCGGCTATCAGCTGCGCGGCGGAGAGCGGTTCTTCCAGCGGCGGGAGGTCCGCGACGCGATCCTTCAGCTGCGGGCCTCGTCCCGTGCGGCCGGAACTGAGCCCGTGCCCCAACTGGTCCGGGACGTCCTGGCGAACCTGGGCTACACCCGGGAGGCTCCGCAGACCGGCGGAGCTGTCCGGGAACGCTGGGAATCGCTGGCCGCGCTGGTGGGACTGGCCGATGAGCTGGACACCGCCCGCGGTTCCGCAGCGGGCGGTGTGTTCACCATGCTCGACTTCGTGGCGGAGCTCGACGAACGGGCGGCCTCGCAGCATGCTCCCACGGTGCAAGGTGTCACCCTCGCCTCGCTGCACTCGGCGAAGGGCCTGGAATGGGACGCAGTCTTCCTGGTCGGTTTGAGCGAGGGGCTGATGCCGATCTCCTTCGCCGACACTGACGAGGCCGTGGACGAGGAACGCCGGCTGCTCTATGTGGGTATTACCCGTGCCCGCCAGCACCTGGCCCTGTCCTGCTCGCTGGCCCGGACCCCGGGGGGCCGCGCCAACCGCAAACCGTCGCGGTTCCTGGACGGGCTGCGGCCGGCCTCTTCCTCCTCGGTCCGCGGCGCGTCGGGCCAGCGCCCGGCTCGGCGCAAGCAGGCCGCGCCGGCGGTTTGCCGCGTCTGCGGCAGCCTGCTCGGCAGCGGGGCGGAACGCAAGGTCGGCCGGTGCAACAGTTGTCCTCCCACCTACGAGGAGTCGACGTTTGAGGCGCTGCGCGAATGGCGCAAGGACACGGCCAGCGAAGCCTCGATGCCCGCCTTCGTGATCTTCACCGACGCCACCCTGGTGGCCATCGCCGAAGCCCGGCCGCAGTCATTGCAGGAGCTGTCCAGGCTGGCCGGAGTGGGGCCGTCCAAGCTGGAGCGCTACGGCGAGGATGTGCTGCGCGTCCTGGCGGCGAACTGAGCCTGCAGGCGCCCGCGGCCAGTGCGCGCTCAGGATGCCGGGGCCGGCACGCAGCCGCAGGCCGGGTGCGGCGGATAGGCGTGCCGCGACACGGTGCCGTCGCCGCTGTCGAGTTTGAGCACGGCGGAAAAACTGCCGGGCTGGTTCCGCCCGTCCAGGAACAGCAGTGCCTGCATCGCCGCCAGCCCGGCCGCGGCTACCGACTGCGATACTTCGTCGGCCGGGCCCCGGTCTGCCGCCGGCGCGAACGGACGGCTGGTTAACCGGGCAACGACGTCGGGCCACGCCGGATCGGCGTCGGCGCGGTGCAGTTCCACGCAGCCAAGGCAGCTTGTCTGACCGGGAACCACCAACGGCCCGATCAGGGTGTCCTGCTCGCGCACCAGGACGCTCAGGTGGGGGTGGCCCCGGCTCATGAGCGCCGCGGCGACCCGGGGGTCGGGCACGTCGCGGTCCACGTAGACGGCCAGGCTGAGCGCCCGCGGAAAGATGCCCGCGGCGCCCTGCTCCGCGGTCGCGCCGGGCAAGAGGTGGCAGGAGACCGTGGGATCGATCTGGTGCACCGCCCGCCGCACGGCCTGCCCGCGGCCCAGGCCGATGTCGGCGACCCGGAAGGCCCCGGAACCGACATCCGACGGGCCGGCCACCGCCGGGTCCTCCAGCAGAAGAGTGCCGACGCCGGCCGCCGCCAGGGCGGTGGCCAACGCTGCGCCGGTGCGTCCCAGCCCGATCAGTTGCACTATGCAGCGGCCGCGGGCGGCGAGCTGTCCTTCACCGTCGGCCGAGTAGACCGCCGACCAACGGCGCGCATCCGGCGCGAGCCGGTCGGCGCGCAAACCGGACAGGCGTTCCCCGCCGGAGTCCGGCAACAGGACCGGTGCCAGCGCCGCCAGCAGCGACGCGGCCCGCTCCTTATCCAGGCCGCAGCCTGCCCGTACGTCGTCCAGATCGGCCGATTCGATCCCCTGGCACAGCCGGCGCAGGAAGCGCCGGTCCGCTTCCCCGGTTCCCTCGATCACCAGTCCGCCGGCACCCAGGCCGAACTGGACGCTGCCCGCGGCGCCTTCGAGCGTGCGCAGGCCGGGATTGATCCTCAACTGTGCCACCGCCACCCTCCTCGCCGCCAGCCCGTGGTCCGGGCGCGTCCCGGTCCTCCATGCTGGCACGGCGGTGGCAGGCGCCGGACGGTTATCCACAGAAAACGGGCAGCGGGCGTTCGCGGATGCGGACGGTCGGAGACACCCGGTAACCTCATCGCATGTCCCGAGCAGAACAGACCCAGGAATTCCCCGACACCGCAACGCCTACGCGGCCGGTGCCACTGGTGGCCGGCACGGGGGAGCGGGTGGCCCTGACCACATCCAACGGCGCCCCCGTGGTGGTCAAACGGTCCGCGCGCCGGCGCCGGACCGTCTCGGCCGCCTGGCGGGACGGAGCCGCCGTGATTTCCATTCCCGGCCATTTTTCGCAGGCGCAGGAACGGGAGTGGGTGCAGCGGATGCTGGCCAGGCTCGAGACGCGCAGCTCCCGTCCGGCGGGACGGACCGCTGCGAGCGACACGGACCTGGCCCGGCACGCAGCGGAGCTGTCGCAGCGTTACCTGGCCGGCAACGCCATCCCGACCAGCATCCGGTGGGTTTCCAACCAGAACGACCGCTGGGGGTCGGCGACGCCGGCACGGGGCACCATCCGCATCTCGGACAAGATCAAGGACATGCCCGGCTGGGTCATCGACTATGTGATCCTGCACGAGCTCGCGCACCTGCTGGAGGCAGGCCACGGCCCGCGCTTCTGGCAATTGCTGCAGGCCTATCCGCAGCTGGAACTGGCCAAGGCCTTCCTCTCCGGCGCGGCCTTTGCCATGGGCCGCGGCCTACAGGACGAGGACGATGTGGACGGCGCCGGGGCCGCCGAAAGCGACAGCTAGCTCCGGTCTCCGTTTCCGGTACCTTCCGGCACTGCCGTCGGCGGTGCCGGAGGGACAGCTAGCTCCGGTCTCCGTTTCCGGTACCCTCCGGACCGCCGTCTCCGGTACCGGAGTCCTCACCGTCGGCGGGCCCGTCCGGGCCGCCATCGGCGGTACCGTCCGGCTTCCCGGCATCGCCCTCGCCGGGCTGCTCTTCGAATCCGCCGCTCAGGAGCTTTTGCAGGGCCTCGTCGACTTCTGCCTCGGAGGCGTCCAGCAGTTTCCGGCGGGCGCTGAAGCCGGCAGGATCGTCCAGATCCTCCGCGGTCGGCAGCAGGTCGGGGTGGTGCCAGATCGCGTCGCGCCCCTCGACCCCGCGTTCCTCCTTAAGGGCGGACCACAGGGCGGCCGCATCCCGCAAGCGGCGGGGCCGCAGCTCAAGTCCGACCAGTGCGGCGAAGGCGTGTTCCGACGGGCCGCCGGTGGCGCGCCGCCGCCGGACCGTTTCGCGCAGCGCCGGGGCGGAGGGCAGGTTGGCCGCCGCGCTGGCGGTGAGCTCGTCCACCCAGCCCTCGACCAGCGCGAGCGCTGTTTCCAGCTTGGCCAGGGCGGCCTCCTGGTCCGGCGTGCGCTTCGGCATGAACACCCCCTGCGAGAGTGCCTGCTGCATGGATTCGGGGTTGGTGGGATCCAGGTCGCGGGCCACTTCCTCGATCCGCCCCATGTCGATGTGGATGCCGCGGGCATAGCTTTCGATGGCGCCCAGCAAATAGCCGGACAGCCACGGGACGTGGGTGAACAAGCGGGTGTGCGCAGCTTCCCGGATCGCCAGGAAGAGCAGCACGTCCTGCCCGGGGATGTCCAGGCCCTCGCCGAAGGACTTAACGTTGGCCGGCAGCAGGGCCATCTTGCCCTCCACCAGCGGGACACCGATGTCGGTGGAACTGACCACATCCTTGGCCAAGGCCCCGACAGCCTGGCCCAGCTGCATGCCGAACATCGCGCCGCCGAGGTTCTGCAGCATGGAATGCGCCCCACCGAGCATCTGCTTCATTTCCTCCGGCACCTGCTCGGTCAGCGCACTGGTCAGCGCGAAGGCGATGCTGTTGGCGACCGGCTCCGTCAGCCGCTTCCAGGTCGGCAGCGTTGCCTCAACCCACTCGGCACGGGACCAGGCCCTGCCGATCAGGCCGGTGCCGGGCATGCTCGTCACCGGATCAAGCCACATCTCGGCCAGCCGGAGCGCTTCGTCGACGGCGCGGCCCTGTGCTGACGAGACGGACGGATCGCTGTCCGAGGCCGCCACCTTGCGGGCGCTTTCATGGGCCAGTTTCCAGTTGACAGGACCTTCGGCGGGGGCACTCATCATCGCCTGGACCTGCTGGAACATCTGCGCAAGGGCATTCGGGTCGGAAGGCAGTCCTGCCGCCTTGGCAATTTCCGCGGGATCCATTGCCCCGGCCTGGCCGCCGAAGAGCTTGGCGAACATCTCCGCCAGCGGATCCTGCGGGTCGTCGTCGGGCTGCTTAGGGGTCATCACTACCACCGGTCCTCGAGGGTTGGAGCGGGCACGGGTCGAGCGGCTGCCGGGGAGGCGGCGGGGGCTGTGCCCGGGATGTTGCGTGAGTCCCACGTTACCGGCAGCCGGGATTCCTTGTCGCGCCGGAGAAGGGCAGTTCGCTCAAGGCCGAGCAGCGCAGCACCACCGATGCCGGGCCGACGGCGTACGCTAGAGCAGGCGCCGCGAGCGCCGTCGGGCGGCAGCGCGTGAGGTGTGCGACCCGGACAGCAGCGAGAGGGAAACCAGCAGGTGACACAGTCCACCAACAAGGGCACCGAGCACGGCACGGACGGCTGGGCCGCCAACGCTCCCGGTCCGCAGCCGGCCGCGCCGCAGGCCCGAAACCGCAGGCAGCCGGTCATGGCGACCGCCGCCGTCGTTGCCGTCGTGGCCGGTGCGGCAGGGCTGGCGCTGCCGGCAGGCTACGTCATCGAGATACCCGGTCCTGCCATCAACACCATCGGTGAGGTCTCCGGCACCCCGCTGATCGAGGTTCCGGACCGCCCCACCTACGAGACTTCCGGTGCCCTGGACCTGACGACGGTGTACGTGGAAGGCGGGCCCAACTCGAACGTCAACATGCTGCAGGTCCTGGCCGCCTGGCTCCACCCCCAGCGCAGCGTGGCACCGGCCGACCTGGTCTATCCGCCGGACGTGACGCAGGACGACATCCAGCAGCAAAACGCGGCGTTGATGGCGTCGTCGCAGGAGTCATCGGTCGCGGCTGCCCTGACCCAGTTGGACGTGGAGTACTCGCAGACCCTCTCGGTCGCCGACTTCACCCCGGACGCGGCGGCGGCAGGAGTATTGGAGCTGCAGGACGCGATCCGGACCATCAACGGCCGGCCGGTCACCGGTATCGAGGTGCTGCGCGAGGAGCTCAACGCCAGCGCGGGCGCCCCGGTGGAACTGGGCATCGCGCGCGACGGCCGCGAGGAAACCGTGGATGTGGCACCGCAGGCCAACGACGAGGGCGACTACCAGCTGGGCGTCCTGCTGGGCACCGAATTCGACTTCCCGTTCGAGGTGAAGATCCAGCTGGACAACGTGGGCGGCCCCAGCGCCGGCATGATGTTCGCGCTTGGCATCATCGACACCCTGACGGAAGGGGAAATGACGGGCGGGAAACACTTTGCCGGGACCGGCACCATCGACGCGGAGGGCACCGTCGGGCCGATCGGCGGGATCCGGCAGAAAATGATCGGCGCCCGGGAAGCCGGCGCCACCGTGTTCCTGGCGCCGGAAGCAAATTGCGCGCAGGTGGCCGGCCGCGTCCCGGAAGGGCTGCAGGTTGTCCCGGTGGCGACGCTGGACGACGCCGTTGAAGCCGTGACGTCGATCGGCGAGGGCGGCGACGCAGCCGCCCTGCCCGGCTGCAGCTGATTCGTTTCAGCAGCGGCCCGGTCACATTCCGGCAACAGTGCCGGCCCGTCCCGGCGCCGCGGTTCGCCGGGGCCGGTGTTGACAAGGCAGAATGGGAACGGAACCCTCCGAGGCGTCCGTTCGTGGCATCTAGGGGGAGTGTCCCCAGCAGCGGCGGTTTCGCCGTGATGCCACGCATGTAGACAACGAGGTAACGAGTGACGTTCGGACAAGACCGGTCTTACGGCGACCGGCCAACACCGCTTAGCAGTCCTGGCAAGAAACGTTCCGCATTGGTGCCCACCCTGATCGTGGTGGCCGTCCTGGTAGTGGGCTTCGTCTTCTTCTCCCAAATCTACGCAGACATCCTCTGGTACAACCAGCTGGGCTACCTGGAAGTCATGCTCAAGGAAACCGGCACCAAGATTGCCATCTTCCTGATTGCCTTCCTGATCATGGGCCTTGCCGTCTACTTCAGCCTGCGAATGGCCTACCGTTCGCGCCCGGTGTACGCGCCGGACAGCTCGCTGCAGGACAACCTGAACCGTTACCAGCAGCAGCTGGAGCCGGTGCGGCGTTTGCTGATGATAGGCATCCCGGTAGTCCTGGCCGGGTTCGCCGGCACCGCCGCCGCCTCGGCGTGGCAGACCGTCCTGCTGTTCTTCAACCAGCAGCCGTTTGGCCAGACCGATCCGCAGTTCGGCCTGGACTACAGCTTCTACATGAACACCCTGCCGTTCCTGGGCTTCATCAACGGCTTCCTGATCAGCGTGGTGCTGATTGCCGGCATCGCCGGGCTGCTGACCCACTACCTCTACGGCGGGATCCGGCTGGAGGACAAGGGGTTCTTCGCCTCCACCGCGGCGAAGATCCATGTGGCCGTCTTTGCCGCACTGTTCCTCATCCTGCAGGGCGTCAACTACTGGCTGGACCGCTACGCCACCGTGCAGTCCGACGCCGGAAACTGGACCGGTGCGCTGTACACCGACGTCAACGCCGTGATTCCCACCAA
Organism: Arthrobacter sp. Y3221048; assembly: GCF_059092685.1. Lineage (NCBI taxonomy): Bacteria > Bacillati > Actinomycetota > Actinomycetes > Micrococcales > Micrococcaceae > Arthrobacter > Arthrobacter sp. Y3221048. Next base: position 817,403 of record NZ_JBNHHX010000002.1, read on the forward strand.
GGCCATTCTGGCCGTCGCCGCCGTGCTGGTGGCCATCCTCTTCATCGTCTCGGCCTTCATCGGCCGCTGGCGGCTGCCGATCGTCGGTACCGCCATGCTGATCGTCACCGCCATCCTCGCCGGCGGGGTCTACCCGTGGATCGTCCAGCGCTTCCAGGTGATTCCGAATGAGCAGGACGTCGAGGCCCAGTACATCGAACGCAACATCGGCCTCACGCGCCTGGCGTACGGTCTGGACGACGTCCAGACCATGAACTACGAAGCCACGGTGGACGCGGAAGCCGGCGCGCTGCGCGAGGACGCCGAGACGACGGCGAATATCCGCCTGCTGGATCCGAACCTGGTGTCGGACGCGTTCGCGCAGCTGGAGCAGTTCCGCCAGTACTACCAGTTCGACGAGACGCTCAACGTGGACCGCTACACGGTCGACGGCGAGGTGCAGGACACCGTCATTGCCGTCCGCGAACTGAACACCGCGGGCGTGCCGGCCGGCTGGGTGAACGAGCACCTGCTCTACACCCATGGCTACGGCGTGGTTGCGGCCGCCGGGTCCCGCGTGGAGCCGGACGGCAAACCGTCCTTCATGCTCTCCGGGATTCCGTCGCAGGGCGTGTTGGGCGACGACTCGACCTACGAACCCAGGATCTACTTCGGCGAAGCATCTCCGGACTACTCGATCGTCGGTGCGCCCGAGGGCAGCACTCCGATCGAAATCGACCGGCCGCAGAGCGCCAATGCAGAAACCGATACCCGGAACACGTTCGACGGCGATGGCGGTCCCAACATCGGCAACTGGTTCAACCGGTTGGTCTACGCCCTGAAATTCCAGTCGACCGACCTGATGCTGTCGGACGCGGTCAACTCGGAGTCGCAGATCCTCTACGACCGCGATCCGCGCCAGCGTATCGAAAAGGTCGCTCCGTACCTGACGGTGGACGGCAACGCCTACCCCGCCATCGTTGACGGCCGCGTGAAGTGGATCGTGGATGCCTACACCACCAGCGAGCACTTCCCGTACTCGACTCCCCAGCAGCTGGAGTCGGCCACCATTGACTCCGGGACCACCGGGGGCGCCACCGTGGCGCTGCCGGCGGAGGAAGTCAACTACATCCGCAATGCCGTCAAGGCAACGGTGGACGCCTACGACGGGTCCGTGAACCTGTACGCGTGGGATGACCAGGATCCGCTGCTCAAGGCCTGGACGAACGTGTTCCCGACGACGATCAAGCCGTACAGCGAAATGTCGGCCGACCTGATGGCACACGTGCGCTACCCGGAGGACCTGTTCAAGGTGCAGCGGGAGCTGCTCACCAGGTACCACGTGACCAACGTCAACCGCTTCTACGAGAACTCCGATGCCTGGAGTGTTCCCACGGATCCGACGCTGGGCGAGGGATCGACCGTCAAGCAGCCGCCGTACTACCTGTCCCTGCAGATGCCCAACCAGGACGCGGCGTCCTTCTCGCTGACCACGCCGTTCATTCCGTTTGCCGTTCCCGGCGAGCAGGCACGCAACGTGCTGTACGGGTTCCTTTCCGCCAACGCGGACGCGGGCACCGGCGAGGACGGTGTGAAGTCCGAGGACTACGGCACGCTGCGGCTGCTCGAACTGCCGCGCGACATCACCGTGCCCGGTCCGGGCCAGGCGCAGAACCTGTTCAACTCGGACACCGAAGTCTCGCAGGCGCTGAACCTGCTGCGCCAGGGTGCTTCCGAGGTGAAGAACGGCAACCTGCTCAGCCTGCCGGTCGGCGGGGGCATGCTGTACGTGCAGCCGGTCTACGTCCAGTCCTCCGGCGCTTCCTCCTACCCGATCCTGCGCCGGGTGCTGGTGAGCTTCGGTGAGGAAGTCGGCTTCGCCCCGACGCTGTCCGAAGCCTTGGATCAGGTGTTCCAAGGCGACTCGGGTGCCACCACCGGCGACGAAGAGAACGTCGGTGAGACACCGGCGACGCCGGACGCTCCGGAAACCAGCGCCGAGGAGGATCTGCAGGCGGCCCTGCAGGCGGCGCGCACCGCGATCCAGGAGGGACAGGCCGCGCTGGCGGAGGGCGACTTCGCCGCCTACGGCGAGGCCCAGGAGCGGCTGCAGGCGGCGCTGCAGGACGCCATCGACGCCGAGGCAGCGATCTCCGGTGCCACCCCCGAAGGCGGCGCAGAGGGGGCAACGGAGCAGCCTTCTCCGGAGGCGACCGAGGGCAACTGACCGATTTGCTTCGCTACCCCGCGGCCGGTAATGTATTCACTGCGCCGCGGGGTGGAGCAGTTCGGTAGCTCGCTGGGCTCATAACCCAGAGGTCAGAGGTTCAAATCCTCTCCCCGCAACCAAGAGCTAAGGCCCCGTCCGATGTCATATCGGGCGGGGCTTTTGCGTGTCCGGGACCACAACCCGGGCCGGTAGAATGGTTTCACCCGTCCCCGATTTTCCCTCGGAAAGATCGTTGTTGTCCCATGCTGGAATCAGTGAGCAGCTACGCCCTGGCCGCCGGAGTGGCAGCCTTGTTCAATCCATGCAGTCTGCTCCTGTTGCCGGCTTGGCTCCTGACGGTCGCCGTGGGCAGCTGGCGCACCCCGCCCGCTGCTGCCGTGCGCCGGTCCGCACTGTCCGCGCTTGTCTTGACCGGCGGCTACATGACGTCCTTCTCGTCGGCGCTGCTGGCCGCAGGAAATCCGGCAACCGCTGCCGGCGTCCTGGCCTACATTTCGGCCGGGACCGGGATGCTGCTGGTCCTGCTGGCGTCCTTCCTGGTGGCAGGCGGGCGTGTCCGGCTGTTGCAGGCAGCTGCGGCGGGGGGCGGATCATTAGTCCGGCTCAGCGGGATGGCTGTTGCCGGGGCGGTAGTCGGGCTGGCATCACTCGCGCCACAGCTGCCGGAATTGCTGGCCGCGGCCGGGGAGCAGGGCGCAGCCGAAGCCCCTGTCGCCGGCTTGGCCGCCTACGTTCTGGGCCTGCTCGCCAGTTTCGGGCTGCTGTGCGCCGCTGCGTCGTCGCTCGGGGCCGGCGCCGGCCGCCGGTGGCCCGAGGCCGGGACACTGCTGGAAAAGGCCCAGGGTTACCTGCTGCTGCTCGCCGGGCTGGGCACCGCCTACTACGCCTTTTTCGCTGTCCGGAATGCCGCAGGGCACGAGGTCGAGGACCGGCTGATCGACGCCGCGCACGGCGTCCACGGGTTGCTCACCGACGCGCTGCAGGCCGTCCCCGCCTGGTTGGTTCCGGCTGCCTACCTGGCACTGACCGGCTGGTTCCTGCTGCGCAGGCGGCGTCCCGGGCCCGAGGAAACAGGGTCCGGGCCGGACCAGGCCGCCACCCCTGCTCCTGCCGTGGCGCCGGCCGCGCAGGCCGTGCCGGCGGTCCCCAAGGCGGGGTCCCGCCGTCGTCCGCCGCAGCAGGACGGGGGAGCGGCCGCAGCACCGCGGGGGCGGAGTGCCCGTGTGCCGGACGCAGCGGAGCACCGTCCCCGGCATTACAATCCCAAGGCCCTGCGCCGCGCGCGGGCCGTTGCCTCCCGGCCGGGGGGCTTCACCGGCCGCCGCCTTCTCCGGGTCGTAAAGCCGCGCCGTTGACGCGGTCGGACCACCCCGTGAACAGGGTCCCGTGGCCCCACAAGAAAGCTCCGGGCCACACCAGGGAAGGTGCGGCCCGGAGCCATTCATGCGTGAGGGCCTGGACGGCTGGTGCTCAGTAGCTTTCTGAGGTAGTTTCCTTGCCGGCCTCCAGCGACGACGGGGCCGGGCTGGTGCCGGACTTCAGCGCTGCCAAGCGGGCCTCCACCTCCGTCTGCTCGCCGAGGTCTTCCAGGCTCTCGAACTGGGCATCCAGGCTGGAAGCGGAAAGCTCGGCCTGGCCGCGTACCTTTGCTTCCTCGCGGCGGATTTTCTCCTCGAAGCGGCCGACTTCGCTGGTCGGATCCAGGATGTCGATGCTCTTGATGGCGTCGTGGACCTGCGACTGGGCCTGCGCGGTCTTGGCGCGGGCGATCAGCTCATCGCGCTTGTTCTGCAGCTCGTTGAGCTTGGACTTCATCTGGTTGAGGCCCTGCTTGAGCTTTTCGACGATTTCGGTCTGCGAGGAGATCGTCGGCTCGGCGCCCTTGGCTTCGTTCTCGGAGGAGATCTGGCGCTGGATCGCCACCTTGGCGAGGTTGTCGAACTTCTCGGCGTCGGCGGCGTGGCCCGAGGTGCGGTATTCGTCGGCCTTGCGGCTGGCGGCCAAGGCCTTGGCGCCCCAGCTGCGGGCGTTCTCGAGGTCTTCGTTGTAGTCGTCCTGCAGCATGCGCAGGTTGCCGATGGTCTGCGCGACGGCGCTTTCGGCTTCCGCAATGTTGTTCGTGTAGTCGCGGACCATCTGGTCCAGCATCTTCTGCGGATCCTCCGCCTGGTCGAGCAGGGCGTTGATGTTTGCCTTGGCCAGCTGGGCCATGCGGCCGAATATTGAGTGCTTTACCACGGTGATGCCTTTCGATCGGGATTACTCGAACTGTTTGCCTTCCAGGCAGCCCACATGGCTGCCCGGCCTGTCGGTCTAGAAGTTGCCGCCGGCGCCGCCTCCGTCGCCGAAGCCACCGAAGCCGCCGCCGCCACCGCCGAACCCGCCGAAGCCGCCGCCGCCGAAAACGTCACCGCCTCCGCCGCCCCCGAAGATTCCGCCGCCGCCGTGCGAGCCGTGGCCGCCGTGCAGGATGGAATCGATGAGGATGCCGCCGAGGATCGCCCCGCCCAAGCCGCCGCCGCGACCGCCGAACATCCCGCCGCCGCCGAAGCCGCCCATGCCGCCGCCGAAACCGTCCACATCCTCCTGGGCCATCTGGCTGGCCTGCTGTGCCAAGGCATTGGCTTGGCGGGCATAGTTGAGCGCCTGCTCCGGATCCGAGTCGGCGATGGCCAGCGCATGGTCGAGGTTCCGTTCCGCCTCGGCCAGCCGTGTGCGTGCCTCGCTGCGAACGCCGCCGCGCCGGGCCTGAATGTAGTCCGACGTGCCGGAAATCTGCGCCTGCGCGGACATGATGGCGTGTTGCAGGGCCTCACGGGCACGCCGGTTGCGGTCCTGGGCGTCCCGGATCCCGGAGAGCGAGGCATCCAGGGGCTCCATGGCTGCCTCCAGCCGCTGCACCATCATGATCGGATCGACGCGTCCCCCGGCGACCTCCTGCCGGACCGCGGACACCGCAGCTTCCAGCCCGGCCAAGGGGCCCGTCAGCTCGGGGTGCTGCCCCGAGGCGATGATGGCCCTGGCCTGGGCGATGTCCTGCGTCGCGTCGGCGATGGTGCGGTCCATGCTGTTCCGGGCGTCGTCGAGGTCCTTGGCCGTCTTGGCGATGGCCTCCAAGAGGATGTTGGCCTGGTGCAGGCTCTCCTCGGCCGCACGCACGGCAATCACGGCGGCGCTGCGGTCTCCTTCGTCGAGCTTGTCCTGCGCGGTGTTGGCTGCGTTCTCGACGAAATCCAGCCGCTCCCCGGCCTGGCCGATGTTGTCGGCCACCTGTTGCAGCGCGCTGTCGGCAAAACGGGCGCGAAGCTCCCGCAGCCGGGCCGTGCCGTCATCCAGCCTGCCGCGGGTTTCCCGGGCGGCGGCCCGGGCCCGCTCGAGCGCCTGCGGTGCGGTTTTTTCCAGCTCCCGCAGCGCGTCGAAGTCCTCTTTGTGTGCCTGGAGGGAATCGTTGACCGCCTCGCAGCGGCGGATGATGTCGCCGAGCCAGGCACGCTGCTCTTCTTCGGTGTCCGGAATATGGTCATCGAGCTGCTGCTGCAGCTTGAAGGACTCCATCATGTGGGACTTGGCCGCGGTGATGTCCTGGCGGAACGGCTGCACGGCTTCGTCGCCGTACTGGGCCATGGCGAAGCCCAATTCCTGCTCGCTGGACTTGATCGCGTCGTCGGCGGCCACCAGCAGGCTGCCGGCCTTCTTGCGAAGGTCCTCCACGGACATGGCGTCATGCGGATCCAGCGGCCGGCCGTCGGGGCCGGTCTGCAGCTGCGGCTGCGGGCGCTGGTTCTTGTTCCGCTTGGACCGGGCATACAGCAGTGCCGCGCCGCCGCCGACCACCACGACGCCGCCAATGAGCAGCACCGGGCCCAGCGAGCCGCCCCCGCCACCGGAATCAACGGAACCGTCGCCGCCGGTGGCAGCGTCCTCGACCGCCGCCACGGCGGTCAACGCGGCTTCCGCCCAGTCCGATTGGCCGAGGGCCGGCCGGATTGATTGCGCGATGTTCTGGTCCCGGGAGACGACGGGGTTGTCCTCGGCCGACTGGAACAGGTATTCGCGGCCGTCGACGGAAACGGCAAGCAGGCTATCGACGGAGCCCAGCGAGTTCAGCTCCGCCGTGTCCAGCACCCACTGGTCGCGGTCGGCCGGCTCGGTGAATTGATCCACGAAGACGATGTAGACGTTCAGGCCTTCGGACTGCTGCAGCTCGCGCACGGCGTCCTCGACCTCGGCCGTCCGGCCGCCCAGCACACCGGCCTGGTCCACCACGAACTCGCCCGGCGGGATGTCGACCGGCGGCACGGCGAGCGCCAGTGCTGCCGGCGCAAGGAAGACTGCCGTCAGGCCGGCTACGGCCGCCAGACGCCTGAGCGGTGAGCGCATAAAGGTCCCTTCAGCAACGCAAGCTGGGGCCGTGGCGCCCCGGCTCGTCAACGTGGTCCTGGCCCCGGCCGGGGCGGATCCACCCACTGGTGATTCTATGGTCCGCGTTTGGCACCGTCCACCACCGCCCTCCGCCGGTGGCGAACGCGGGAGCAGCCCTTTTCCCGGCTCTGGAACGCCCTGCTTCATCGTTCCACCACGGTTCGGCATCGGGCACGGCCGACGGCGGGGACCGCGGCCGCCGTGCGCATCCGGCTGGTTTCCAGAGTCCTTACAGGAAACGTGCGAGGTTATCCCAGCGAAGCCGTGCATAGTGGAGGGCAGACCAAGAAAGGACCTGCCATGAGCGAGAACAACCAGGAACCGCAGCAGCGGCCCGCCCGGCCCATGCCCCCGCTGCCGGAGAATCCGCCGGCCTCCCGTGCCGGGGAGCACCCGGCGTCAGCCGACGAGACCCAACCGTTCCGCCGCCCGGCAGCTGAGGCGGCCGGGCAGGTCCCGGCACAAGACCAGGCCCGGCAGGAGCCCCGGAACGCCACAGCCCAGCAGCCCCGGTACGGCCAGAACGCCCCGGGCACCTTCGGCCAGTATGCCGCGCCGGCCTACGGCCAGGACAACGCGGGCAGCCACGGCGGCTACGGGAGCCAAGGCCAGGGCTCCGGTCACGGCAGTGGAAGTTACGGGTCCGGCTACGGGAACGCGACAGGTTCCGGGTATGGGAACGCGACGGGCTCAGGCTCCGGTTACGGCAATGGAAGCCACGGGCTGGGCTCCGGCTACGGCTTCGGCGGCGGGCAGCCGGCCGGGGCGAGCACCAAGAAGCGTTTTGGCACCGGGACGTTGATCGCCGGGATGCTGCTGGCCGGTTTGGCGGGCGGCGGAGTCGCCGTAGGCTCGCAGGCACTGGCTGACGGCTCCGCGGGCACCGCGATTACCGGCAGCGGGCCCGAGCAGTTGATCGTGAACAACACGGACTCGGTCAACGAGATCACCGCCGCGGCGGCCAAGGCCTCGCCGAGCGTGGTGACGATCTCGGTGGCCAGCGGCAACACCGGCGGGTCCGGGTCGGGCATCATCCTGGACACGGAGGGGCATATCCTCACCAACGCGCACGTGGTGACGCTGGGTGGCCAGACTGCCAATCCCGACGTCGAGGTGCGCACCAGCGACGGCGGCGTGCACCGGGCCAAGGTGGTCGGCACCGATCCGCTGTCGGACCTGGCCGTGATCAAGACCGACGCCAAGGGCCTCACGCCCGCGACGTTTGCCGACTCGGACAAGCTCAACGTCGGCGACACCACCATTGCCATCGGCGCGCCGCTGGGCCTGGCGGGCACCGTCACCGACGGCATCGTGTCCACCTTGAGCCGCACCATCAGCGTCTCGTCCTCCGCCGTACCGGAAGATTCCGGCGACAGTGCCCAGCCCGGTCCGGGCGACCAGTGGAACTTCCAGTTCCCCGGCGAGGAACGCTCCTCGAACCAGGGCAGCATTTTCCTGAACGTGATCCAAACCGACGCGGCGATCAACCACGGCAACTCCGGCGGGCCGCTCGTGAATACCAACGGAGAGGTCATCGGCGTCAACGTGGCCATCGCGTCCTCCAGCGAGGACAGCGGCAGCATCGGCGTGGGGTTCTCCATCCCGAGCAACTACGCGCAGCGGATCGCCCAGGACCTGATCGAAGACGGGACGGCGAGCCACGGCCAACTCGGTGTGACAGTGACCGCCAAGCCCTCCGGCAATTCTTCCGGCAACACCCAGTTCTCGGTGGGGGCGGCCGTCGTGGAGGTGGTTGAGGGCTCGCCGGCACAGGAGGCCGGCCTGCAGAAGGGCGATGTCATCACCCGGGTGGAAAACCGGGTCATCGGCGACAGCCAGTCCTTGACCGCGGCCATCCGCGAACACGCCGCCGGCAGCACGGTGCAGGTCACCTACCTGCGCGGCGGCGAAGAACGCACCGCCGACGTGACCCTGGGCGAAGGCCAGGCCTGACCCGCACGTCCCCGGGGCGCACCTGCCGCCCCGGGTGGCGCACACGGCAGCGCCGCAGGTGTTTACCGCCGCGGCGTTGCCGGTAAGGTTAGGGTGTTTGCAGCGACCCGCAACACCCGCGCGGGCCGCGGACGGCGGAAGGAAGTTCAGCGAGGATGCAAAAAGCAGCAGGCACAGCCTTGAACATCGTGGTGCTGGTGAAGCACGTACCGGACGCGCAGTTCGACCGGCACCTGACCGGCGATCCGGCGACGGTGGACCGGTCGGAGAGCATCCTGTCCGAACTGGACGAATACGCCATTGAATCCGCCCTGCAGTTGGCGGAGGAGCGCGGCGGGCCGAAGGCCGGCAACCGGGTGATCGCGCTGAGCATGGGCCCGGCAGCGGCGGCCACCGCGGTGAAGAAGGCGCTGCAGATCGGCGCCACCGAAGGCCTGCACGTGAACGATGATGCCCTGGCCGGCTCGGACGCCGCCGGAACGTCGCTGGTCCTGGCGGCCGCCGTCCGCAGCCTCGGCGACGTCGACCTGGTGCTCACCGGCATGGCCTCCACCGACGGCGAAACCTCGCTGGTTCCGGCGCAGCTGGCCGAACGCCTGGGCCTGCCGCAGCTGACCTTCGCCGCCAGCCTTGAGGTGGACGGGACCACCGTGCGCGCCCGCCGGGAGGGCGATACCCACGCCGACAGCCTCGAAGCGGAACTGCCCGCGGTGGTATCGGTCACCGACCAGATCAACGAACCGCGTTACCCGAACTTCAAGGGCATCATCGCCGCCAAGAAAAAGCCCGTTGCCACCGTGTCGCTGGCGGACCTGGGCATCGAACCCAGCGCGGTCGGCACCGCAGGCGCCTGGACCGCCGTCGCCAAGGCAGAAGCGCGGCCGCCGCGGTCGCAGGGCACCATCATCACCGATGAGGGCGACGCCGGGATCCGCCTGGTGGACTTCCTGGCCGCCCAGAACCTGCTCTAGTCCGCCACGGAAACCGCGAAGGATATCGGCACCATGACTTCTGTTCTTGTCTTCATCGACCGTCCCGGCCAAGCCCTGCACAAGATCCAACGGGAACTGCTCACGCTCGCCCGCAGCATCGGAGAACCGGTGGCAGCATTGAACGGCGATCTCACCGACGCCCTGCGGACCGAGCTCGGGGAGTACGGCGTGGGCACCGTCTACGTGCCGGCCGCGGACGTGGACGGCGCCCTCGTGGCCCCGAAGTCCGCCTTCGTGGCGGCAGCTGCGCGCCAGGCCGTTCCGGCCGCGGTGCTGCTGGACAACACCTTCGAAGGCAAGGAGATCGCGGCCCGGGTCGGCATCAAGCTGTCATCCGGGGTCATCACCGACGCCATTGACGTCTCGGCCGACCTGACGGTGACCAAGAGCGTGCTGGCCGGCGCCTACACCGTGCAGGCCAATGTCACCGAAGGCACGCCGGTCATCACCGTGAAGGCCAATGTTGTGGCCGAAGCTCCGGCGGCCGAAGCGGCGGTGCCGCAGGTTGTGACGGTCGAGGCCGGGGACTTCGGCCCCGCCGCCCGCATCACCGAACGCACCGAGAAGGCCGCCAGCGGCCGGCCGGACCTGACAGAGGCACGCGTCGTCGTGGCCGGGGGCCGCGGCACCGGCGGCGATTTCTCGCCGATCGAAGACCTGGCCGACGCCCTCGGCGGGGCGGTGGGCGCGTCCCGGGCCGCCACCGATGCCGGCTGGATTGAGCACTCGGCGCAGGTGGGGCAGACCGGCAAGACCGTCTCGCCCCAGCTGTACATTTCCGCGGGCATCTCCGGGGCGATCCAGCAGAAGGCCGGCATGCAGACGGCCAAGGTGATTGTTGCGGTCAACAACGACGCCGACTCGCCGGTCTTCGAGATCGCCGACTTCGGCATCGTGGGCGACCTCGCCACCGTATTGCCGCAGGCCGCCGCCGAGATCCGCCGGCGGAAGGGCTAGCCGCGGTGACCGTTGAGGAATTCCAGCCGGAACGCGTCCTGGTCTTTGCTGCGCACCCGGACGACCTGGACTTCGGTGCCGCCGGCACCATCGCCCGCTGGACGGCAGCGGGCGTTCAGGTCAGCTACTGCATCATGACCGACGGCGACGCGGGCGGCTTCGACGAGGCCCAGCGCGCCGGAATCGTCGAACTGCGGGCAGCCGAGCAGGCCAAGGCCGCAGCGCTCGCCGGCGTCACCGACCTGCATTTCCTTCATCAACCCGACGGTTACCTGGAGCCTACCCACGACGTGATCCGCCAGGCGGTGGAACTGATGCGCCGCATCCGTCCCGACATCGTGCTCTCCATGCATCCGGAGCGCGCCTGGGACCGGATCCAGAAGAGCCACCCGGACCACCTGGCCTGCGGCGAAATCGTCACCCGCGCGATCTACCCGGCCGTGGAGAATCCCTACGCCTATCCCGAACTGCTCGAGGCAGGGCTGGCCGCCTACAAGGTGCCGTTCCTGTGGTTCTACGGCGGGCCGCGGGAGCGCGAGAACCACTACGTGGACATCACCGCCCACGTCGACACAAAGCTGGCCGCCATCCGGATCCACGCGAGCCAGCATCCGGACCTGGCCGCGATGGACGCCCGCGTGCGCCAGAACCTGGCGGAGAACGCCATGCGCGGCGGCCTGCCCGGACGCAGCGCGGAAGCCTTCCACGTGGTGGGGATCAATACGCCGGAAACCATCGCCGGATTCTGACAGGCTGTCGGCTGGCCGATCTGCCCTCGCGGCGGCACCGTGGCTGGTTGCCCCACGCGGCAGCACTGTGGCAGGCCTGCGCCGGGCGTCGCACCCGGCCTCGGCTGCGCCGGGCTACGGCGTGGCGAGCGGAATGACGACGGCGAACGGCAGGCTGGGGGACTCGGCCCCGCCGGGTGCCTCGATAGAGACCGCAAGTTCGCGGCTGGTGGAGATGCCGTCGATGACCACCGGGTTGCCCGAGGTGATGTCGGCGGCGTCGATGGTCCCGGCCGACACCGGTGCCGAGCCGTCCAGCGGAAGCCGCCAGACTTGGTACGTGCGCCCCTCGGACGCCTGGACGCCGCGGAACGTCAGGACGGCGGCGTTCTCGCGGAGCGACACCGAGGCGTCCACTGTGCCGCCTCCCTCCAGCTCCTGCTGGCTGGAGAAGACGTCCGGAGCAGCCGTGACGTCCTGGTCCGAGGTTCCGCCCAGGGTTTTCGCTACGGCGATGGCCCCCACCACCACCACGACGGCGGCCAGGGCAAGCAGCAGCCACTTGGTCACGGCCGGCATCGGCCGCCGCTCGGTGTCTTCTGATCCGCCGGTGAGCTGGTCGGCGTGCAGCACGGAGACGTCGTCATCCGGTGCGTAGTCGTTGTCCCCGGTGGAGTTACCGGGGCTGGCCAGGCGATCAGATGGCTGGGGCGTATCCATAGGTTTCAAGTCTATCCGTCCGCGGGGGAGGCAGGGTCCAGCCCGACACGCCGGGGCATCCCGTCGCGTAGGCGCTACAGTTTCGCCCCGGCAAAACCGTGCTGCCGCCAGGCCTCATAGACGGCGATGGAGGCCGAGCTGGCCAGGTTCAGCGACCGCAGCGACGGAAGCATGGGCAGGCGCAGCCGCGCCGTGACGTGCGGATCCTGCTTGACCGATGCCGGCAGCCCGACTGACTCCGGCCCGAACATCAGCACGTCGCCGGGAGCGTAGGCGACGTCTGTGTAGGAGCGCTCCCCGTCGGACGCAAAAGCGAAGACCCGCTCCGGCTGCAGGGCGTCCCACGCCGCTTCCAGGTCCGCGTGGACCCGGACCACGGCAAGATCGTGGTAGTCCAGCCCGGCGCGGCGCAGCTTGGAGTCTTCGAAGGTGAAGCCCAGCGGTTCGACCAGGTGCAGTTCGGCCCCGGTGACCGCCGCCAGCCGGATGGCGTTGCCGGTATTGCCGGGGATTTCGGGAGTGTAGAAGAGGATGCGGAACACGGATTCCATCCTAAGCGCGCCGCGGCCGCGGCCCGGCATCCGCCGTCGGGCCCGGAAGCAGGACGTCAGGCGTGCATGCCGCCCAGCAGCTTGGCGAGCGAGGGGACGTGCACGGTGTTCGGCGCCGGGCCGGAGGACAGGAACTGTTTGAGTTCGCGCACCAGCCGGGCCGCGTTGACCACGTGTACCGGGACGATCCCGTCCGGGTCGTAGCCGCGCGTGTAATCGATCACCGGTTCGTGGAGGTTGCCGTCCGCGGAGTGGATCACCGTCCAGCCGGTGACATTGAGCTCCGGAAAAAGTTCCTGCATCCTGCGCACCGCCGGTGCCAGCCTCGGCGGTTCCACGATCCGCCCGTCCTTGTGCAGGGTTCGGCCGTCCCAGCGGAAGTTCCCCCGCGGCAGCAGCATCGAATCAATCAGTGCGAGCCGGTAGCCCGCCAACAGTGCGTGGTCGATGAAGCCGTTGTCCGCCGGCGAATGCAGGCCGTTGACCAGCCGGGCGGACGGGATGGCCGGCAGGATCTGCCGGCTGATCAGCTGCACCGTCAGCGCCTCGCGGCGCAGCCTGGCTCCGGCACCGAAGATGCCACGCTTTCGCGGCACCCCGTGGATGTGCTGGCGGGCTATGCTCTCCGGCAGCGCAGGGGATTCGTCCGGGGAGCCGTAGGCGGGAACGTAGACGGGGGAGTCCGCCGCCGACGGGCCGCGTTGTCCGGGCGCAGAGTGTCGGGGACCTGGGCCGGCCGCGAAGGTTCCGGTGCCGTCCGGCGAGGCGCCCGGATCGGCGGCACCGTAGGAACGGTCATAGCGGGACCTGGCCTGCGGGTTGCTGAGGATTTCGTAGGCCAGGCTGACGCGGCGGAACTCGGCGGCGTCCCCGCCGTGGTCCGGGTGCGTGGCACGGGCGGCCCGGCGGTAGGCGGCCTTGATCTGGTGCGCCGTGGCATTGACCGGCAGCCCCAGGACGTCGTAGTGGGATAGGGGAATCACCGGCCGCCTCTCTGTAGGGTCTCGGGGTCCTGCGCGAAGCCAAGTGTAACCGCCACCTGCCGGCCGCCTGTGCCGTACCGCAGCGGCGGGCCGTCGCGATGCCACAATGATCTGCTGTGACTTCGCCGCCGTCCTCCTCGCCTATCGCCGTTGCCGTCAACCCGCACGCGTCCTTCGGAGCGGCCGCCGGTGCCGGAGCGGAAGTGATGGCCGAACTCGCCCAGCGCGGCCGCCCCGCCGTCGAGCTGCGGGCGGAAACGTGGGCTGCGCTCGCTGACCTGGTTGCCGGCGTGCTGCGCCGCGGGGTCTCCGCCCTCCTGGTAGTGGGCGGTGACGGAATGGTTCACTTAGCAGTCAACGCGCTGGCCGGTTCACAGGTTCCGCTGGGCATCGTGCCGACAGGCACCGGAAACGACTTCGCCCGGCTGTTCGACCTGCCCGCCGGGCCGGTCGCCGCCGTCGGGCATTTCCTGCGCGCCCTGGAGCAGCCCCGCAGGGTGGACCTTGGCCGGGTGACGCATCCGGACGGTTCCACAGCCTGGTTCGCCGGGGTCCTCTCGGCCGGCTTCGACGCGGCGGTCAACGACCGTGCCAACCGCTGGAGCTTCCCCCGCGGCCGGCTGCGCTATCCGCTGGCCATGCTGCGCGAACTCGCCGCCTTCCGCCCCATCCGCTACCGCCTGGTCGTGGACGGCGTGCCGCGGCAGACCGACGCGATGCTCGTGGCCGTGGCCAATGGCCGCTCCTTTGGCGGCGGGATGCGCGTCGTGCCGGAGGCGGCGTACGACGACGGTTTGCTGGATCTGTTCATCGTCTCGCCACTGTCCCGTCCCGCCTTCGTCGGCATCTTTCCGCGCGTCTATGCCGGCCGGCACATCAGCCATCCGGCGGTCCACATCGAGCAGGTCAGGACGGTCCGGTTGGAAGCTGCCGGCGTCACCGCTTACGCGGACGGCGAGCGGGTGGGGAGGCTGCCGGTGTCGGTGGACGCGGTCCCCGGCGCGCTGTTTGCGGCGGTGTAGCGCAGCAGCAGCATGGACCCGGACTCGAGCACCTGCCGCAGTTGGAGCCGCTGCAGCGACTCGCGCGCGCCGGGAAGGTGGTCCGATATCCGCTTGGCGGTCCCGCCGGCCAACACCGGGCTGATGGTCAGGCACAGCTCGTCCACCAGTCCCGCCGCCTGGAAGCTGCCGAAGAGAAGGGGCCCGCCCTCGCTGTGGATCTGCTCGTAGCCGCGGGCTGCCAGCGCTTTCACCACCCGCGCCGGTTCCACCCGGGCGGTGCCGGCGTCGAGCACGTCGGCCACCGGTTCCAGTGCGCGGCGCCGGGTCGCGGGCGACGCGGCGCTGGTCAGTACGATCGGCCGCACGGGCGCGGCGGTGAAGAACGCGCTGCCCGGGTCCAGGTCCAGCGACGCTGAGACCACGGCGACAGGCGGGTGCGGACTCATGCCGCGGTCCAGGCGCCACGCCTGGGACTCGGCCGAGAGCAGCTGGCCGCCATAGCCTTCGGCCCGAATCGTTCCGGCACCGACCACCAGGACGTCGGCCAGCCTGCGCAGCAGCAGGAAGACCCGCTGGTCCACCTCGTCACCCAAGGTTCCGGAGCGGCCGGCATAGGTCGCGGCGCCGTCCAGGCTGGCGACGAAATTGAAGCGGACCCACGGGCCGGAGCGGGGGAGTTCGCCGTACCAGGCCAGCAGTTGCTGGTCGGTGGCCTGTTCCGGTCCTGGCGGCAGGAGGCGGCGAATCGGGCGGGTCACGGCGCCGCCGGTTCGTTGACGTCGCCCATGTTGTGCTTCAGGTAAGACGGTTCCCGCCAGCCCATCACGGCCTCGGTCATCCGGATGGCAGAACTGGCCTCGGCGACGTTGTGCATGCGCAGGATCCGCGCACCGTTCATGATGCACATCACCGCGGCGGCCAGTGAGCCGGAGAGCCGTTCCTGCTTGGGCTGCGCCAGTGTCTCGCCGATGAAGTCCTTGTTGGACACCGCCGCCAGCGCCGGGTAACCGAGGGAGGCGATTTCGCCGAAGCGGCGGGTGATTTCCAGCGAATGCAGCGTGTTCTTGTTCAGGTCGTGGCCCGGGTCGACGATGATTTTCCCGGCCGGAATGCCCAATTCCAAGGCCAGCTGAACCTTGCGCCGCAGGAACTCCGCGACGTCGTCGACCACGTCGTCGTACCGGGGGCGGGGATACACGGTGCGCGGGGCGGCGAGCGAGTGGGTGATGACCAGATGCGCGCCGCCTTCCGCCACGACCGCCGCCAGCTCCGGATGGTGCAGGCCGGTGGTGTCGTTGATGACGTTGGCCCCGGCGCGGATGCTCGCTTCGGCAACCTCGGGCAGGTAGGTGTCGGCGGAAATGATGGCGTCCGAACCGGCCCGCACGGCCTCGATCACCGGAACGATCCGCTCGGCTTCCTGGCGCGCGGACAATGCCGGGCCCGGGGCGAACGGCACGCCGCCGATGTCCACCCAGTCCGCGCCGGCGGCCACCGCCGCCAAGGAGGCGTCGATGGCCGCCTGCCGGGTGAAGGTGCGGCCGGTGTCGTAGAAGGAATCGGGGGTGCGGTTGACGATGGCCATCAGCGCCACGTGGCGGCGGAAGTCGATCCGGCGGACGCCGAAGTCATGCACCGGGTGGTACAGCTCGGGCAGGAAGGCGCTGGACGGCGTCCGCACCGTCAGTGGCTGGCTCACAGGCTGGTCAGCTCCTTGTCGGGATTGGACAGGTCCGCGGCATGCACGCTGCGGCCGGATCGGATGAGGTCCTGGATGGTTTCCTGGACGTCCCAAATATTTACATTCATACCAGCCACCACCTTGCCATCGCGCAGCCAGAACGCGATGAACTCCAGGGCGTCGAGGTCCTGGTAGTTCCCCCGGAACACCGGCTCGCCCCGCGCCGACCACGGGAAATAGCCGGAGTACTCCATTCCGATTCCGAACTGGTCGGTATAGAAGTACGGGATCTCGTCGTTGGACGGGTTATGGCCCAACATGGCGGACGCGGCGTTCTTCCCTTGGGCCAGGGCGTTCGCCCAGTGCTCGCTGCGCAACGGTGCGCCGTAACCGGGATGGTAGGCACGGGCAACGTCGCCGGCAGCATAGACATGCTCCGCGGAGGTGCGCAGCGTCTGGTCGGTGTCAATGCCGCTGGACACGGCCAGCCCCGCAGCTTCGGCCAACGCGGTGTTCGGGACGGCGCCGATGGCCACCAGAACCGCGTCGGCGAGCAGGCGCTCGCCGTTATCCAAAACAATGCCGGTGACCTTGCCGTCCTCGCCGAGGATTTCCACGGGCCAGCGCCGGGTGCGCAGCAGGACGCCCTCGCGGCGGTGGGTATCGGCGAAGATGCTGCCGACGGCGTCGCCCAGCGCGGGGGCGAGCGGGATGTCGCCGCGGCCCAGGACCGTGACCTCGTTTCCGAGCTGGCGGGCCGTGGCCGCAACCTCCATGCCGATCCAGCCCATGCCGATCACGACCAGCCGCTGGTCCCCGGAGGCCAGCACGGCGTGCAGGCTCTGGCTGTCCGCCAGCGTGCGCAGGTAGTGCACGCCCCCCAGCCCGGCGCCGGGCAGTTCCAGCCTCCGCGGCGATGCCCCGGTGGCCAGCAGCAGCTGCGAGTACTCCAGCGTGCCTGCATCGGAGAGCGTGACAGTACAGGCAGCGGGATCGAAGGATACTACCGTGGTGCCGCGCAACAGTTGGACGCCGTGCTCGTCATACCAGCCGGGCGGCTGCACCAGCCCCGACTGTGCGTCCTCCCGTCCTGCCAGGAAGCCCTTGGAGAGCGGCGGCCGAAGATAAGGGTGTTGGTCCTCGGCACCGGCCAGCACGATCTCGTCCCTGAAGCCGCCGCTGCGCAGCTCCTTGGCGGCGGTGGCTCCGGCCAAGCCGGCTCCGGCGATGACGATCGGGTTCCCTGCCATGGCAGCGCTCCTTCATGTGCCGGCGGGCACGCAGCGGGTCCGCCCCTGGCAGCCGATCTGATGGAAGCACCGGCGGCTGCCTGTCCGGGCAGGGCCAGATGTTCTAAAATGGGTACATCCGACTTTAGAAATCAGTTCCGGATAAGTCAATGCACCTGCCACCGGAAGGGGCGCCATGGCCGACCAGCCGCCACCCGGACTCTCTGCCGTCTCGGCCCTGGGCGACGACGTGCGCCGCCGCCTCTTCGAATTCGTCCGCTACAGCGCCGGACCGGTCACCCGGGACCAGGCCGCTGCCGCCCTGGATTTGCCGCGCAGCACCGTGTCCCTCCAGTTGGACGCGCTGGCCGGGCACGGGCTGCTGACCATCGAGTTCCGCAAACTCAGCGGTAAATCGGGACCGGGCTCGGGCAGGCCGGCCAAGGTCTACGCGGCTGCGGTGCCGGAAGTATCGGCCTCCGTGCCGGAGCGTGCCTATAACCTGGCCGGCGACTTGCTGGCCACGGCGGTGGAGGAATCGGCCAGGACCGCCCGCCCGGCGCACGAACTGGTGGCCGAGGCTGCCCGGGCCAAAGGCCTTGAGCTGGGGGCCGGCGCCGGCGAGCTGGAGGCAGCCCTGGCCGCGGCAGGCTACCGGCCGCTGCCGGACGGGGCCGGTTATGCGCTGGGGAACTGCCCGTTCCACCTGCTGGCCCGCAGCCATACGCAAACGGTATGCGGCCTGAACCTCGCCCTGCTGGAAGGAATGCTGGCCGGCTGTGCCGACCAGTCCCACGGCGTCGCCGCAGATCCGGACGGGCCGTTCTGCTGCGCCAGGATCAACCGGCGCTGAGCCGCCTGCCGGCACCGGGCCGCCCCGGGTTCGGAAGGAGCGCTGAAACCAGGCGCACCGGGGCATGTAAAATATTGGCGTGCCCGTGTACCTTGACCACGCGGCGACCACGCCCCTTACGGCGCAGGCCCTGGCCGCACTCACCCATGAACTCAGCCGCAGCGGCAACCCCTCCTCGCTGCACGGCTCCGGCCGGCGTGCCCGCAGGGTGGTCGAGGAGGCCCGCGAGACCATCGCCGCCGCGGCCGGAGCGCATCCGTCCGAGGTGATTTTCACCTCCGGCGGTACCGAAGCCGACAACCTTGCCGTCAAGGGCCTGTACTGGGCCCGGCGTGACGCCGACCCCCGGCGGCGGCGGATCCTGTGCTCGCCGGTGGAGCACCCTGCCGTGCTCGACACGGTGGAATGGCTGGAAAAGCATGAGGGCGCCGAGGCGGTCTGGCTGCCGGTCGACGCCCACGGCGTGGTCTCAGCCGAGGCCTTGCGACGGGAGATCGAAGCGGACCCTGCCGCGGTGGCGCTGGTCACCGTCATGTGGGCCAACAATGAGGTCGGCAGCGTCCAGCCGGTGGCAGAGATCGTCGCCGCCGCGCAGCCGCACGGGATCCCGGTCCACTCGGACGCCGTCCAGGCGTTCGGCCACCTGGGGGTGGATTTTAAAGCGTCCGGTCTGGACACCCTGGCCGTCAGCGGGCACAAGATCGGCGGCCCGGTCGGGGTCGGTGCGCTGCTGGTCCGCCGGGACGTGAAGCTGACGCCTGTCCAGCACGGCGGCGGACAGGAACGCGACATCCGGTCGGGCACGTTGGACACCCCGGCGATCGCAGCGTTCGCCGCGGCCGCGGAGGCCGCCGTCGGGCAGTTGCCGGAAGAAGCCGCACGGTTGGCGGGACTGCGCGAAAAGCTCATCGCCGGCGTCGCGCGCAGCGTCCCGGAGGCGGTGTTGCGGGGCACCCCGGACCCGCACCACGAGGGCCTGCGGCTGCCCGGCAACGCGCATTTCACCTTCCCCGGCTGTGAGGGCGACTCCCTGCTGTTCCTGCTGGACCTGGCCGGCGTGGAGTCCTCCACCGGGTCGGCCTGCACCGCGGGAGTGCCCCGGCCCTCGCACGTCCTGCTGGCCATGGGGTTGAGCGAAGAAGAAGCCCGCGGAGCACAACGCTTTACCCTCGGGCATACAACAACCGAGTCAGACGTTGACTCACTGGTGGCAGCGCTGCCGGAGGCATACGCGCGGGCCAGGAAGGCCGGGATGGCCGGCCACGTCTCCAGCATCCAAACCGCAGGCACCCAGTCCGGCTGACGCCTCAGCGGACCGGGCCGGTGCGGTGGGGCGCAGGGCTTGGCGGCCGCGGCGGACACAGACAACGAATCAGTAGGGAAACGAATTCATGAAGGTACTGGCAGCGATGAGCGGCGGCGTGGACTCCGCTGTGGCGGCGGCACGGGCGGTGGAGGCCGGCCACGATGTGGTGGGCGTGCACCTGGCCCTGAGCCGGATGCCCGGCACGCTGCGCACCGGCAGCCGGGGCTGCTGCACCATCGAGGATTCGCGCGACGCCTGGCGGGCGTGCGACATCCTGGGCATCCCGTACTACGTCTGGGACTTCTCCGAGCGGTTTAAGGAAGATGTGGTGGACGATTTCATCGCCGAATACGCCGCCGGCCGGACGCCGAACCCCTGCATGCGCTGCAACGAACGGATCAAGTTCGCCGCCCTGCTGGAGAAGGCGCTGGCGCTGGGCTTCGACGCGGTGTGCACCGGCCACTACGCCAAGGTGGTGGAGGACGCGCAGGGAAACCGCGAACTGCACCGCGCCGCCGACTGGGCCAAGGACCAGTCGTACGTATTGGGCGTGCTGACCCACGAACAGCTCAAGCACTCCATGTTCCCGCTGGCAGAAACGCCGTCGAAGGCCGAGGTGCGTGCGGAGGCCGCACGGCGCGGGCTGTCCGTGGCGAACAAGCCGGACAGCCACGACATCTGCTTCATTTCCGACGGCGACACCCGCGGCTGGCTGGCCGAAAAGATCGAGATGGAGTCCGGTTCCATCGTTGACCAGGACGGAAAGGTCGTCGGCGAGCACGAGGGCGCCAACGCGTTCACCGTGGGCCAGCGCCGCGGACTCAAACTGGGCCGGCCGGCACCCGACGGCAAGCCGCGGTTCGTGCTGGAGATCCGGCCCAAGGAGAACAAGGTAGTGGTGGGACCCGAGGACCTGCTGGCCGTCGACCAGATGCGCGGCATCAAAGTCTCCTGGGCCGGCCTGCCGCTGCCCGAGGTCCAGTCGCACACCGAGTTCGACTGCATGGTGCAGGTCCGCGCGCACGGCGACCCGGTGGCGGCGCGGGCCCAGGCGGAGGTCGGCGACGACGGCCGCCAGCAGTTGGTCGTGACCCTCATCGAGCCGATGCGCGGCGTGGCCCCGGGCCAGACCATGGTGCTCTACCAAGGAACCAGGGTGCTGGGCCAGGCAACCATCGACTCGGCGCGGTCGTTGAGCTGGGACCCGGCCAACGTTTCCTGAAGGCGCAAGTTTCGGGGAGCGGGAACCTTCTTCCGGCCGGGCCGGACGCGAACGTCCTCCGGCCGGGGCCGGCCCGGAGGACCGGCGGTACTTCATAGAGCGGTAACCGGTGCGTCGCCTGCGCGGGCCGAACCATAAACTGGTGGCATGACCGAGCCCCACCTTGCCGATGACTACGACCCGACCGCCAGCTCCCTCTCCGACCAGGTAGCGCCCGAGGTGATGGCGGAGCTGTTGGCTGTGCGCGGAAGCATCGACAACATCGATGCGACGCTGGTCTACCTGCTGGCCGAGCGGTTCAAGGCGACCCAGCGGGTGGGGTACCTCAAGGCCACGCACAAGCTGCCGCCGGCCGACCCGGACCGCGAGACCGCCCAGATCAACCGGTTGCGGCGGCTGGCCGAAGAAGCGCATCTGGATCCGGCCTTCGCCGAGAAGTTCCTGAACTTCATCATTTCCGAGGTCATCAGGCACCATCAGGCCATCTCCGACGAGCACAACGGCGGTAACTGAGATGGCAGCCGGTTCCGACGTGCCTGCCGCCGCCGCACCTGCCGCCGGCGGGCGGCCCGCCCACGTCAGCGCCACCGGGCTGGGCAGCTGGCCCGGCGCGGAACCAGCCGAGGCTGCACGCATCGTCCGCGGTGAACTCGGCGAGCCAAACCTGCCTCATCTGGTCGAACTGCCGGACCGCGGCCCCGGGTCGGACCCGACCGGACGAACCGCGGGCATGCTGGAGGGACTGTTCATCGACCTGCAGCCGCACGGTTGGCGCCTGGTGGACCGTCCGGGCCAAGATCACCGCAGGGCTGTGTCCGCGCTGCGCACCGACCTGAACGTGCTGGCCGATGTGGCCGGCGCCGAAGACCGCCCCGGCAATCAACTCAAGGTCCAAGTGCGCGGGCCCATGTCCCTGGCGGCAAACCTCCACCTGCACAACGGCGAACGTGCCCTGATCGACGCCGGCGCCCGGCGGGACCTCGCCCAGTCGCTCGCGGCAGGTGCGGCCGGACACCTGGCCAACGTCAGGGCCGCGCTGCCGGCCGGCACGGATCTGGTGGTCCAGTTGGAGGAGCCGGAGCTCGATGCCGTGCTGGCCGGGACCATTCCCACGGCCAGCGGATACCGCACGCTGCGGTCGGTCGCGGCCTCGGAAGCGGCCGCCGCCTGGGACCTGGTGGCCGCCGCCCTGCGCGCTGCCGGAGCCGTGGAAGTCGTCGCCCTGATCCCCGCCGCGGATTCGTCCCTCGACGCCGTGGCCGCCAGCGGCCTGGACGGTTTCGCCGTCCCCACAGGCGCGCTGACCACCCGGCAGTGGGAAACCATCGCTGCCGCGGTGGAAGCGGACCGAACGGTGTGGGCAGGCCTCATCGACCCGGCCGCAGGCACCGTCCCGCAGGTCAGCGCGCTCGTGGATTCCGTCGTTCGCCCCTGGCGGCAGCTGGGCCTGCCGTTGACGCAGCTGCCCCGGTTGAGGGTCACGCCGTCCTCCGGCCTGGCCGGACACGCACCGGACACGGCGCGCGCGGTGGTCAAGCGGCTCACCCAGGCGGCGGACGCGCTCAACCAGGTTGTCGCGGAGGCTTGAGCCCGAGGGCCGGCCCACCACCGCAAGGCAGAACCGGCTGACTCCTTAGGACACGAGGCTGTACGAGAAGGACCCGGAGTATTCCAGCACGGTGCCGAACTGGCGCTGGATGACCTTCGTCCGGATCCGGAAACGGCGCTCGGATCCATCCCACCACTGTTCGGTGAAAGCCGCGGCATCCAGCAGCAGCGGAAGGCCGATGCTGAGCGGGCCGGCCGACAGCCGGCAGCGCCGCGAGGCCAGGCGCATCCGGCCGTCGGTGCCGACCGAGCACGCCACGTCCGTCAGCAGGCGGCCGCTGCGGCCCAGGGCGCCGACGGCAAGGCCCAGATCGCGGTCCCAGCTGGTCCGGTCCTCCACGATCCGGGTCCGGTGGTGGAAGCTGAGTGTCCTGACGGCGGTGAGCTCCGGCTCGCCGCGGGCATTCAGGGAGGCCCGGTTCTCGATCCTGAAGGGCACATTGTGCTGGTACTCGGGGAACAAGGCGTTGTCGGCGCTGGTCAGGCCGAGGAACGGCCGCAACGCCGGACGGGGGCAGCCGGCGACGTCGAACACGCCGGAGCCGATCCCGCCGGCTCCGGTTCCGCCGTCGTCCGCGCCGGGCGGGGCGAGCGAAAAGTATTCCTGCAGTTCGGGCTGGAGCAACCGGAAGTCCGGCCCCAGCGCCATCTGGTAGACGGAAACCACAGCATCACCACCCGCGCCGGGAGGCGGGCCGGCGGCCACTCATGACGTTGACGGGATCCACGGCGGCTACAACCGTCCGGCGGCTTTGAGCCGGATGTACATATCCGCCAGCTGAGGGGGCAGTTCGTGCGGGGGAGCGTCCACCACTTCCGCGCCGAGCTGGCGGATCTGTGCGGCGACTGCTGCCCGTTCCAGCACGGCGCGCTCCGCGGCGGCGGCCCGGAACGTGTCATCGACGGTGTCTCGGACGGTGCGCAGCCGATCCACGTGCGGATCGTTGACCGAGGCGACCACCACGGTGTGCTTGGCGCTCAACTGGGCCAGCACCGGCAGCAGCCCCTCCTCGGCCGCTCCGGAATCCAGCGCGGTCAGCAGCACGACCAGGGACCGGTGCGAGGACAAGGCGTGGATTTCCGCGGGAATCTGCGACCAGTCCGCTTCGATCAATTCCGGCTCCAGCGGGGCCATGGCGTTGACCAACTGGTTGAGCAGGTTGCCTTTGGTCGCGGAGGCGACCTTGGCCCGTGGCCGCCGGTCGAAGGCCAGGAAATCCACGCGGTCGCCGCCGCGCTCGGCGAGCACGGCCAGCAGCAGGGAGGCTTCGATTCCGGTGTCCAGCCGCGGTTCGTCCTCGATCCGTGCGGCCGAGGTGCGGGAGGTATCGAGCACGATCACCACCCGGCGGTCGCGTTCCGGACGCCAGGTGCGGACGACGACGGCCTGCCGCCGGGCGGTGGCGCGCCAGTCGATGGAGCGTACGTCGTCGCCGCGCACGTAGTCGCGCAGCGAGTCGAACTCGGTGCCGGCGCCGCGGACCTGCACCGCCACCCGGCCGTCCAGCTCGCGCAGCTTGCGCAGCTTGGACGGCAGGTGCCGCTTGGAATGGAACGGCGGCAGCACCCGCAGCCGGCCGGGCAGGCCGATGGTGACCTGGCGCGCGGCCACTCCCAACGGCCCCAGCGACCGGATCGTGACATGGTGCGACAGCAGGTCGCCGCGGCGTTGCGGTGTCAGCTGCACGTCGACCAGCCGCCGTTCCCCCGGTGCAAGGCGCACCCGCTGCTCCGGATTGGCGGCCCCGGCCGAGGGCTGCCAGCCGTCCCGCACCACCGCCCGCAGCCGGGTGCGGCCATGGTTCGCCAGCAGCAACCCGGCCGTCACGGATTCTCCCAGCCGCACATTCGACGGCAGCCTCCGCTGAAGCCCGACGCGGCGCGGCGAAAGCGCCAGCACCAGGTCAACGCCGACGGCCGCGGCCAGCAGCAGGCAGCACACCAGCACCGTGACGGGGCGCGGGAAGAGGATCAGCGGGATGATGCCCGCAAGGGCCAGCAGGACAAAACGTCCGGTGATCGCCACGGCGTCACTCAGCGGGGGACCGGCACAGTGGCGAGGATGCTCTGCAGCACGTCGTCGGCCTGCACGCCGTCCATTTCGGCCTCCGGCCGCAGGCCCACCCGGTGCCGCAGCGCCGGCAGGGCCATCGCCTTGACGTCGTCCGGCGTGACAAAACCGCGGCCGTTCAGCCACGCCCACGCGCGGGAGGTGTTGAGCAGGGCGGTGGCGCCGCGAGGCGAAACGCCCAGCTGGAACGAAGGCGCCGAGCGCGTGGCCCGGACCAGGTCCACAATGTAGCCGACCACCTCCGGCGCGATCGCCACCCGGGCCACGGCGGCCCGGGCCTGCACCAAGTCCCCGGCGGAGGCGGCGGCCCGCACCCCGGCGCCGCGCAGGTCGCGCGGGTCGAAGCCCTGGCTGTGGCGGCGGATGATTTCGATTTCCGCGTCCCGGTCGGGCAGGTGCATGGTGAGCTTCAGCAGGAAGCGGTCCAACTGGGCTTCCGGCAGCGGGTAGGTGCCCTCGTATTCCACCGGGTTCTGCGTGGCCGCCACGATGAACGGCTCTGGCAGCTTCCGCGACATGCCGTCGACCGACACCTGGCGTTCTTCCATCGCTTCCAGCAGCGAGGCCTGCGTCTTCGGCGGCGTCCGGTTGATTTCGTCGGCCAGGAGGATGTTCGTGAACACCGGGCCCTCACGGAAGCGGAATTCGGCGGTGTGGGTGTCGTAAATCATGGAGCCGGTGACATCGCCGGGCATCAGGTCCGGGGTGAACTGGATCCGCTTGGTATCCAGGCTCAGTGCGGCGGAGAGCGAGCGGACCAGCAGCGTCTTGGCGACGCCGGGCACTCCCTCCAGCAGCACATGCCCGTGCGACAGCAGGGCGATCAGCATCCCGGTGACGGTGGCATCCTGGCCCACCACTGCTTTCGCCACCTCGCTGCGGACGTCGTGCAGCGTCTGGCGCAGGCGGTCGTCGTCGGCAGGCGGCGTGGCGACGGCCGGGCCCCCGCCGTAGTGGGATGCCTGCTGCTGTCCTGGCTGATCGCTCATCGGTGCATTATCTCTTTCTCTAGCTGCTGCAGTTCTTGTGCCCAGACCGCCAACCGGGCTTCGGTGCCGGGTGCCTCATGGCGCAGGAGGCGCTCCACGTCCGCCCGCGGGCGGCTGCTGTCCCGGGCTACCGCATCGACGACGTCGGCGCTGGCGGCTCCTGCGGGCAGCCGCAGGTGGGCGGCGAGCCGGGTCAGGGTGGCGGCGCGCAGGTTGTCGGCGGCGTGGTTCACGGCCTTGGCGCTCTGGTAAAGCCGGGCACGGCCCTCGATCGTCTCGGCCGAGCGGACCACCACCGGCAACGGCTCGGACACCAGCGGTCCGAGCCGGCGTCCGCGCCAGAACATCGCGGCGACGCCGACCCCCATGAGCCACAGGGACACCGGGAGCACCCAGCGGGGCAGCAGGTTCAGGGGGTTGACCGCTTCGTCGGACACCGGAAGGTCCTCCAGTCCCGCCCGGTACCACACCAGCCGCTCGGTGGCTCCCAGAGTGTGCAGTGCCAGCGCGGCGTTGCCGGCGCGGACAACGCCTTCGTTGCTGAGCACGTGTCCGGCGCCGAGCACGATGGTGCCGCCGTCGTCGGACACCACGAAGGGGGCCGCGTCTTCGGCGGGTGTCTCGAAGGCGAAGCACAGTTCGCCGCCGCCGCGGTAGGACAAGCCGCCGCGGGTGATTTCGCCGGCTGCGGCGGGGCCCGGCACGCCGCATGCCGCCGTGAGGTTGCCACCGTCGGCAGGGACGACGCCGGCGGCCCGGACGCCGGGGGCAAGTGCCCGCAGCGCCTCGAAGCCGGGCTCGAGCAGCACGATGCGGGCAGCCTGCTCCTTCAGGGGTTCCAGCTGGCCGGTGGTCAGGTAGCCGTCCGGGTCGTGGACCAGCAAGGCGGTGTCGCCTGCCTTCAGCTGGTCCCGGGTTTCCTGCAGCGAATTCGTCGCGGTCACCTGCACGCCCTGCTGACGGAGCACTTCGGCCACGGCCTTGGCCCCGTTGGGCGCGGCGTTGCCGGGGGAGAGGTCGGCGCGGTCGGCGGCCGGGCCGCGGAGCAGCTCCAGCGCTACCACCCCGCACAGCAGCACCAGCAACAGGAGCCAGAAGCTCCACCGGCGCAGCCGGTTGCGCAGCGTGGACAGCACCGAGCCGCCGTCGCCGATGGTCTCCGGCAGGGATCCGGGCGGCGCGCCGCCGGTTCCGGTGGCGCCTCCGGCGAAGCCGCCGGGTGCTGCAACCGCCTGATCCGCGGCGCCGGCGCGGCTCATCGCGGAACCGCCAGCGGCGCCGGGCTGCTGCCGCCATGGTGCGGCGTCGCCACGGCCAGGGCATCGTCCAGGGCTGCCAGCCGGTCGACGTCCTCACGGGTTGCCGGCACCTTGCCGTACCGCACGGAGTCGAACCGGGTGGCGGCATCACGCAGCCGCCCGGCCTCGGTGCTGAACGCGGTGGCGATGCCGGCGGCAGCTTCGTCGGCGGTGCGGCCCGGCTGGGGGTCCAAAACCACCCGCTCTTCCATCGATCGCACCAGCGCGCGGAACCGCTCGGTCAGCGCCGAGTCCCAGTCGCCTTCGGCCGCGGCCGCCCGCGAGTTCCGGCGGTGCTCGTCGGCTGTGAGCGGGACGGCGCCGTCGAACATCTCTGCCGCCGCGCGGCGGCGGGAGTTGCGCCGGGGTTTGACCAGCCACACGGCCGCGCCGATCAGCAGCAGGGCAGCCAGGACCAGGACCAGCGTGCCGAGATTGGGGGTGAAGCCATTGAGTTGGGCGATCAGCTCCGCCAGCCAGTCGAGGATAGCCTGCAGCACCGATTCCAAGACTCCGGGGCGGGCATCCTGGTACTCCTCCTTGGCCAGTTCACGGACCAGCAGTTCACGCGCCTCTTCCGGTCCCGGTTCCACCGGGACGTCGAAGGGGACAGCTGCGAAGCCCGGTGCCACCGGCGCCACGCCCATGGGGACCACGATCACGTGGTCCATGGACCGGATGGCCCGGGAACCGCGGGGCCGGGTGCGGCGCCGGTGCCGAGTCCCGGGATGGTCCGGGTGTCCTGGCCGCCGGAGGCTTCATGCTCGCGCAACAGCACCACGTCGAACCCTTCGCGGCGGATCCGCAGGTCTATATAGACCAGGGCGATCACGGCCGCTTGGAAGGCATAGCCGATGGCCGAGAAGATGGACGACAGCAGCATCGATACCAGCGTGAGCGGCCCCATGGTCGCCAGCATGCTCTCGGCCGACGTCGGATCGCCGAGCAGGGGACCGGCGAGTCCCACGATGAACGAAATCGGCATGCTGACCACGGAGGTGATCACCGTGACGATGATGGTGCACAGGAGGATGATGCCGAAGGTCCGCCACCAGCTGCGGTCGGTCAGCTGCCACGACCGGGCGAGCGCCCGGAAGAGCGGTGCGCGTTCCATGATGATGACCGCGGGCGCCAGCATCAGCTTGATGCCGATCCAGACGGACACCGCCGTCAGCCCGAGGATGATCAGCACGATGATCCAGGCCGAGGACACGCCGAGCTGGTCGGCCAGGAAGAAGGAGCCGGCGATGATCGCGACCAGCGCGGCAGCAGTGAGCGCCAGATAGAGCAGGGCCAGGCCGACCAGTGCGCCGATCCGGCCCTTCGCGAGCGCGAACATCAGGCCAAAGCCGGTTTTCTGGTTGACCGCGGCCCGGGCCGTGGGAATGGCAAGGATGCCCTGCAGGACCAGGATCCCCACCCCGGACAGCAGGCCCAGCACCAGGGAAGAGATGATGATGGACAGGCCGAAGGCCACCGCGGATTCGTCCGTGAGTTCCTCGTTCGCCATGACCTGCAGGCCGCCGAAGGCGGAGATGATCAGTCCGCCGACCAGCCAGGCCAGCGCGCTGACCACTACTTGGAGCAGCACCGCCGTCCCGAAGACCGCCGCGGCGTTCTTGCGGGCAGCCTGGAAAGCGCCGTCGAGGATCTCGCCGACGCCGAGCGGACGCAGCGGGATGACGCCCGGTTTCGGCGGAGCAACGTAGCCGCGGTAGGGGCCCGGGCCGGCCGGGGCCGGCCAACCGCCGCCTGGCTGGCCCGTCCAGGCAGGCTGCCCGGGCCAGCCTCCCGGCTGCTGCCCGCCGGGCCCGGGCTGTCCCCACTGCGGCTGCGGGTTCCACACGGGCGGGGCGGGCGGAGGCTGCTGGCCCCACCCTGACTGGGCGGTCGGAGGCTGCTGGCCCGGCGGCGCCCACGCCGGTTGCGGCGCGCCGGGCGCGGGCTGTCCCCACACCGGCTGCTGTCCCCACGCCGGCTGGCCCGGCGCCTGGCTGTTGGAGCCGGCGGCGGAGTTGGAGCCGGGGCCGCCGGGGCCCTGGCCTTGCGGATCCCTGCTGTCGTGCCCGGCGTCATTGGCCCCGTGGCTCATCGCGTCCCGTCTTCCTCGTCTCGTGTCGCCGACGGCCGGAGGCCTTCGGTGAAGTGTTAGCCTCTCATCAGCCTATAGTTTCGGTCCGCCAGTTCCTATCATTCCCGCGGGCCCGGCCGTGGGCGCGCTGTCGGTGTGCCCTGTGCGTCGTTACGCCGGGGATGAGGTGAATAGGGAACAATAGGGAGATATGAAGGCACGCATTCTGGTCGTAGACGACGACGAGGCCCTGGCCGAGATGATCGGCATCGTGCTGCGCAACGACGGATTCGATCCGGTGTTCTGCGCGGACGGCGCCCAGGCTCTCGAGGTCTTCCGCAGCAGCAAGCCGGACCTGGTGCTGCTCGACCTGATGCTCCCGGGGCTGGACGGGATTGAGGTCTGCCGCCAGATCCGGGGCGAATCGGACGTTCCCATTGTCATGCTGACAGCCAAGTCGGACACCTCCGACGTGGTCCGGGGCCTGGAATCGGGTGCCGACGACTATGTGCCCAAGCCGTTCAAGCCGGCAGAACTCGTGGCCCGGGTGCGCGCCCGCCTGCGTCCGGGAGACCAGCGGGCACCGGAGACCCTGCGGATCGCCGACGTGGTGATCGATGTTGCCGGGCATGTGGTCCACCGCGGGGACGAGAAGATCTCGCTCACCCCGCTGGAATTCGACTTGCTGGTGGCCCTGGCCCGGAAACCCTGGCAGGTCTTCACCCGCGAATTGCTGCTGGAGCAGGTCTGGGGCTACCGCCACGCCGCAGACACCCGACTGGTCAACGTCCACGTCCAGCGGCTGCGCTCCAAGATCGAACGCGATCCGGAAGCCCCCGAAGTGGTGCTCACGGTACGCGGGGTCGGTTACAAGGCCGGCCAAGGGTAAGTGGAGCCGGTTCTCAGCCGGTGGACAGCCAAGCTGAAGGCGGCAGCTGAGGCCGCTTGGCATGCCACGCTGCGGGCCCGCGAGTTCCTGAACCGGAAATGGCGGCGGTCGCTGCAGTTCCGCACGGTGACGGCCGCCGTGCTGCTCACCGCCTTCGCCTTTATGGGCGTCGGCGCTTTCCTTTCCAGCCAGATAGCCTCCGGGCTCTACCAGGAGCGGGTGAACCAGGCGGAGGCCGAGTCCCGGCGCGGGCTTTCCCAGGTCAAGACGATCTTCGAGAGTTCATCTGCCAGCGACCGTTCGACCGTCTCCAGCATGGTGGCGGACACGCTGAAACTGCTGGAAGGCACCGGCGCCGAAGCGCCGCGCTACTACCTGCTGACGCCGCTGCCGGGCGGCCAGAACCTCTACGTGTTCAGCCAGTCGAACACCTCCATCACCGCCAACATCATTCCGGAAGGGTTGGCCCAGGAAGTCGCCACCGGCACCGGGCAGTACCGCCAGGCGCTCGCCCTGCCGGTGGGCGACAGCGATGTCCCCGCGATCGGATTCGGCACCAAGGTGTCGCTGCCACCGGGCAATTCCTATGCCCTGTACCTGATCTACGACCTCTCCTCCGTGCAGCAGACCCTGGACTTTATCCACCGGGTGCTCTGGATCGGCGGCGGGTTGCTGCTGGTCCTGGTCGGCGGCATCGTGTGGCTGCTGACCCGCGCCGTGGTGCACCCGGTGAGCCAGGCGGCGATCGCGTCGGAGAAGCTGGCGGCAGGACAACTGCAGGAACGGCTGGAAGTCCGGGGCGAAGACGAACTCGCCCGGCTGGGCGCCTCCTTCAACCACATGGCAAACAGCCTGCAGGAGCAAATCACGCAGTTGGCCGCGCTGTCCGAAATGCAGCAGCGGTTCGTCTCCGATGTGTCGCACGAACTGCGGACGCCGCTGACCACGGTCCGCATGGCCGCTGAAGTGCTGTACGAATCGCGCGGGGACTTCGATCCGATCAACGCCCGCTCCACGGAACTGCTGTACAACCAGGTAGAGCGTTTCCAGGCGCTGCTGGCCGACCTCCTGGAAATCTCCCGCTTCGACGCCGGTGCTGCCGCGCTGGACGCGGAGGCGACCGATTTGGTGGAGATCGCCCGCACCGCGCTCGACGCCGCCCAGCCGTTGGCGGACAACAGCGGGTCGGAACTGCGCCTGATCGCCCACGAGCCGCGCTGCATCGCGGACATGGACCGCCGCAGAATCGAGCGCATCCTGCGCAACCTGATTGTCAATGCGCTGGAACACGGCGAAGGCAAACCGGTGGAAGTCACGGTCGGGGCAACCGACGACGCCGTGGCCGTCTCGGTCCGGGACTACGGCATTGGGATGACCCCCATGGAAGCCTCCAGGGTGTTTGACCGCTTCTGGCGCGCCGACCCGGCCCGGGCGCGGACCACCGGCGGCAGCGGCCTGGGGCTGTCGATTTCCACCGAGGATGCCCGCCTCCACGGCGGTTGGCTGCAGGCGTGGGGGGAGCCGGGTAACGGTGCTTGCTTCCGGCTCACGCTGCCGCGGCACAGCGGCGGCACGCTCACGCATTCGCCGCTGCCGCTGCCACCGGCCGGTGCCTCGGCGTGGCACGGGCAGTTGGTGGCCGAGAACGTACTCCTCGAACAACAGGAGGAAAACGGTGTTCCGGATCCCAGCTGACCCTGCCCGCCTCACCCGGCTGCGCGCCGTCGTCGTCATGCTCTGTGCCATGCTGGCGCTGGTCTCCTGTTCCTCCATCCCGATGTCGGGGCCGGTGGGCACGGTCCAGGCCGATTCAGGCGAAACCGGGGGGACCGGCTACACCTTCAACCCGCCGGGGCCGTCGCCGGGGGACACCCCGCAGCAGATCGTCGCCGGCTTCATCCAGGCGGGCACGGCCACGCAGGACGATTACCGGATCGCGCGCGAATTCCTGGCTCCGGACCTGGCCGGCGAATGGCAGCCGGTGCAGCGGACGCTGGTGTACCGGAACGTCGTGAGGATTGTCGGGTCGCCGTCCGAAACCGAATTCGTTCTGCAGGTGGAGGTCGATACCACGATCAACGAAGCGGGCGTCCGGACCCAGGTCGAGGAAGGGGCCACCGAATCGCTGCCGGTGGAACTGACCCAAGTGGACGGTGAATGGCGGATTTCCAGCGTTCCGGACGGAACCATGGTTTCCACGGTGGACTTCCGCAGCTTGTTTTCTCCGTTCAACCTGTACTACTACGATCCGACGTACACCTATGCCGTGCCGGACGTCCGCTGGTTCGCCAACCGGCAGGGCATTTCCGCGGCCATCGTGGCCGCCATGCTGGAGGGGCCGGCACCGTACCTGGCCGGTGCCGTGATCAGTGCCTTCCCGGAAGGGTCGCAGCTGGTGCGCCGGGCCGTACCGATCGAATCGGGTGCCGCCAGCGTGGACCTGTCGGCCGAAGTCCTGACGGGCACCACGTTCCTGCGCCGGCAGCAGATGCAACAGCAGCTGGAGCTGACGTTGGGAGGGCTCAATACTGTCTCCACCGTCCAGATGACGGTGGACCAGCGGGAAGTGGACCTGGGCAATTCGCCCGATCCCCAGTTCCAAGCCGCGGTGACGGACCCCGCGGTCGGCGATGTGCAGATCGGGGTCCTGGACGAGGAGCTGGTGTTTTACGAGGGATCGCGGCCGGTCAGGCCGGAGGACCTGCCGTCCGTTGACCGGCTGCGGCCGCGCGAACCGGCGATGTCGCTGGACCAGGAACGCTTTGCTTTCCTGACCGCCGAGCGCGACCGGATGTTCGTGATCGGCGGTGACCGCCGCGCGGTGGAGGCGGCATCCGGGAGCAACCTCACCGGACCCAGCGTCGATCCTTTCGGCTGGGCCTGGACGGCGGCCGGAGACGGCGGCGGGAAAGTCTCCGCGGTTTCCATCGAAAAGCCGGACGAAGCGGTCGCGGTCAGCGCCCAATGGCTGACGGAGCGGACCGTGACCGAGCTGCAGATTTCCCGTGAAGGCTCCAGGGCGCTCATCACCACCCGCGAAGGCGAGAGCACCTCGGTCTATATTGCCGGCGTCGTCCGCGACCAGGACGGCAGGCCGCGGGGCATCACCACGCCCAAGCGGCTGAACCCCTCGGTGCCGGTGGACTCCGGCGTCTGGGCCGACGAAGACACCGTCGTCGTCATGCAGGCCTCGCCCGAAGAAGCGGTGACCGCGGAGGTGCTGAACCTGGACGGCAGCACGCTGCGGACCGCGCCCCTGCAGGGGATGGTGGAGATCAGCGCCGGCAACGGCGACCAGGATGTGTACGCCCAGACCAACGAGATGCTCTACATCCGCGTGGGCAACAGCTGGGCCCCGCAGCGCAATTCGCCGCTGGTCATCGATCCGTCCTTCCCGGGTTAGCCCTGCCTCCACAGCCGCCGCAGCCCGGGCCGTCTCCACATCCGGTGCCTGTGTCGCCCCGGCGGGTCGGGGCGCGGCCATGCTGGAGGCATGGCAGGGACCCGCTCATGAGGGCGACGGCGGACGTGGGCGCCGGGCTGGACAGGCTGTATTTCAGCCGGGCAGCCCAGGCGCTGCGGATCTGGTCCGGACAGTTCGGGCGGCTGCTGCTGCCGACCGACTGCGTGGCCTGCGGTGCGCCGGATTACGTCCTGTGCGCCGCCTGCCGGCAGCGGCTGCGGCGGTCGACGGTGCGCCCGATCGCCGTGGAGCAGGACGCCGACTCCTTGCCGCTGGACGAGGCCGGCCGGCCGCTGCCGGTGACCGCCGGGGGACCCTACCGGCGTGAACTGTCCCAGGCCGTGCTGGCGTTCAAGAACCACGGCCGGACCGAGCTGGCCCCGGTGCTGGCCGTCGTGCTGGCCGGAGCCTTGGACGCGGCCGCGGCACGTGCCGGCCGGCCCGCCGCAGCGGTGCTGGTCCCGGTTCCCCCGCGCGGCAGCTCCCGCCGGCGCCGCGGCTACGATCCGCTCCAACTGCTGTTGTCCCGCCTGGCGCGGCAAGGCCTGCTGCCGGCCGGTCTGCAGTTGCTGCCCGCCGTCCGCCCGATGGACCCGGTGCGGCGGCTGCGGCGGCCGGGTTCCCCGGGCGGGCAGAAGGCGCTGGGCCGGTCGGCCCGGCAACGGAACGTTGCCGGGAGCATGGCCGTGCCGCCGGGATACGCACGCTTGATCGCCGGGAGGTGCTGCCTCCTGGTGGACGATGTGCTCACCACCGGGGCCACGATGGGTGAGCTGGCCCGGGCGCTGCGTGCCGCCGGCGGACTTCCCCTGGGCGGAGCGGTGTTGGCAGCCGCCTCGGCTCCGGCCGGGCCCGCCGGCGGATATGCGGGCGGGGAGGCCGGACCCCGACCCGCATGAGCGCCGCGGTGACGCCCGGTGTGGCGCCCGGTGTAACGATTACGCGCCGACCCGTGCACCGGCCGTCGGAGTGCCCCAAGGCATCGTCGGGAAATGTTGTAGATATTCGTGGGTAAAGGGTGAATAAAAAGTGTCAGTGATCTAACGTGAGGTATGGGCTCCCGCGAGGGAGGCAACCCGTCTTCAGCGGCTGAAAGGAGTTTCACTTTCGGTCGCTGTTGTGTCATCTAGGCAATTATGGAGGGCACCATGGAATTCAACATCAACGGCCGCAACCTGTCCGTTTCGGACCGGTTCCGCGAGTACGCTGAGGAGAAGATCTCCAAGATCGAGCAGCTGGGCGACAAGGTCCAGAGGCTTGATGCCAAAGTCACCAAAGAGGCCAATGCCCGCAATGCCGAAAGCTCGATGACCGTCGAGCTCACCGTGCTCGGACGGGGCAGCGTGGTCCGCGCCGAGGCCAAGGCCGCGGACAAGTTTGCAGCTTTCGACATTGCCTATAACAAGCTTTTGGAGCGCCTGCGCCGCGCCCGGGACCGCCGCAAGGTCCACCACGGCCGCCACACCCCGACCGCCGTCCACCAGGCTACCGCCACGCTGGAACCGGCCAGCACCGACGTGCCGCTGCATGAAGAGGCGCTGGCTGCGGCCACTGCCCAGGACCAGGCCGAGGACCGGACCGGCTACGAGATTGACAATGACGTTCCCGCCGGAGACTCGCCGGTGCTGATCCGCCGCAAGGTCTTCCCGGCCGCGGCCATGACCCTCGACGATGCCGTGGACAACATGGAACTGGTGGGACACGACTTCTACCTGTTCATCGACAAGGCAACGAACGCTCCCAGCGTCGTGTACCGCCGTCGCGGCTGGACGTACGGCGTGATTACCCTCGATGCCGACTGCAGCGCCGAAGAAGCCGAGGCGCGCGAAGAGGTGCTGGCCTACCGCTCGTCGGCGGGCGCGAAGGCCTGACTGCCGCCGCGGCTGCCTAATATGAAGGCATGACAGCCCGCATCACTCCGGCCCAGGCCCGCCGCATCGCGCTGGCGGCGCAGGGACTGGTTCAGGAACGGCCCACCGGCCTTGTCACGGCAAGGCAGGTGGGCCGGACCTTTGACCGGCTGCGGCTGCTGCAGATTGACTCCGTGAACGTGCTGGTGCGCTCGCATTACCTGCCGTTTTTCTCCAGGCTCGGCGGCTACGACGTGGACATCCTCCACCGGTTCGCGGGAAAACCGCCGCGCCGCATGATGGAGTACTGGGCGCACGAAGCCAGCTATATCAAGCCGCAGGATTTCGCCGACCTCCGCCAGTGGCAGCGGCGCCGATGGGTTGGCGCGACCGGAATGGACCCGGACCTCGTCCGGGACCTGACCGCGAAGATCCTGGACACCCTTGCCTCCTCGCGCGGCCTGACCGCCCGGGCGGTCGCCGCCCGAATCGGCCATGACGCGCACCAGCCGAAGACTGACTGGGGCTGGAACTGGAACGCCGTCAAGCGGGTGCTGGAGGACCTCTTCGAACAGGGGCTGGTCAGCGCCGCCGCGCGCACTCCGCAGTTCGAACGGCTCTACACCCTGACCGAAAGGGTGCTGCCCGCCCATCACGACGCACAGCACCGGCCCGATCCGGAGCAGGCGATGCTGAGGCTGATCGAGGCCGCAGCGCTGGCTCACGGCATCGGGACGATTAAGTGCTTCGCCGACTACTTCCGGGTGCCCGCGCGGGCCGCGGCCGGGGCGGTGCGGACGCTGCAGGCGGCCGGAAAGCTGGAAGCGGTGCAGGTGGACGGCTGGAGGGGAGACGTGTACCTGCACGCCGAGGCAGCCCGGCCGCGCCGGGCCACCGGCAGGGCGCTGCTGAGCCCCTTCGACTCGTTGGTGTTCGAACGCCAGCGGGTGGAGCGCCTGTTCGGCTTTCGCTACCGGATCGAAATCTATACGCCGGCGCCGAAGCGGACCTACGGCTACTACGTCCTGCCGTTCTTGCTGGGGGACCGGCTGTGCGCCCGGGTGGACTTGAAAGCGGACCGGGCCTCGGGCAGGCTCGTGGTCCGGGCCGCGCACGCCGAGGCCGACGCTCCGCCCGGAACCGCTGCGGAGCTGGCAGCCGAGCTCGCCATGATGGCCCAATGGCTGGCGCTGGACGCCGTCGTCGTCGAGGAGAGGGGTGATTTGGCCGCCGCCCTGGCCCGTGAGGCAGCGAAACAGCCGGCGGGAACCAAAACGGTGCGGGACTCGTCTCTCACGTAGACTGAACAAGCCAGATTTCTGCGCAACTGACTGGGAGCAATGTAGTGCCAACGATTCTCGAGCGTGTGCTTCGTACCGGCGACAAGAAGACGCTGAAGAGGCTGCGCGGCTACGCCGATGCGATCAACGTCCTGGAAGAGGACTTCAAGTCCCTCACGGATGCCGAGTTGCGCGGGGAAACCGACACGCTGAAGCAGCGCTACCAGGACGGCGAGCTGCTGGACGACCTGCTCCCCGAAGCCTTCGCAGCTGTCCGTGAAGCCGCCAGCCGCACGCTCGGCCTGCGCCACTTCGACGTCCAGCTGATGGGCGGCGCAGCACTGCACATGGGCAACATCGCGGAGATGAAGACCGGTGAAGGCAAGACACTGGTGGCCACAGCGCCGGCTTACCTGAACGCGCTCACCGGCAAGGGCGTCCACGTGGTGACGGTCAACGATTACCTGGCCGAGTACCAGTCCGACCTGATGGGCCGCGTCTACCGCTTCCTGGGCCTGACCAGCGGTTGCATCCTTTCGAACCAGAACCCGGCGACGCGCCGCGAACAGTACGCGGCGGACATCACCTACGGCACGAACAACGAATTCGGCTTTGACTACCTGCGCGACAACATGGCCTGGAGCCGTGATGAACTGGTGCAGCGCGGACACCACTTCGCGATCGTGGACGAAGTCGACTCGATCCTGATCGACGAGGCCCGTACCCCGCTGATCATCTCCGGCCAGGCCTCCGGCGACGTGAACCGCTGGTACACCGAATTCGCGCGCGTCGTGATGCGGCTGAAGGACACCGAGGACTACGAGGTCGACGAGAAGAAGCGCACCGTCGGCGTGCTGGAGTCGGGCATCGAAAAGGTTGAGGACTACCTCGGCATCGACAACCTGTATGAATCGGCGAATACGCCGCTGATCGGGTTCCTGAACAACGCCATCAAGGCCAAGGAGTTGTTCAAGCGGGACAAGGACTACGTGGTGCTCAAGGGCGAGGTGCTCATCGTCGACGAGCACACCGGCCGTATCCTGGCCGGCCGGCGCTACAACGAAGGCATGCACCAGGCGATCGAGGCCAAAGAGGGCGTCGAGATCAAGGCCGAGAACCAGACGCTGGCCACGGTGACCCTGCAGAACTACTTCCGCCTCTACGGCAAGCTGTCGGGCATGACCGGCACCGCCGAAACGGAAGCGGCCGAGTTCATGAGCACCTATAAGCTCGGCGTTGTTCCGATCCCGACGAACAAGCCGATGGCCCGCCTCGACCAGTCGGACCTGATCTACAAGAACGAAGTCGCCAAGTTCGACGCCGTCGTGAAGGACATCGCCGAGCGCCACGAAAAGGGCCAGCCGGTCCTGGTGGGCACCACCAGCGTGGAGAAGAGCGAGTACCTGTCCAAGCAGTTGGCGAAACAGGGCATCCGGCACGAGGTGCTCAACGCCAAGAACCACGCCCGGGAAGCGGCCATCGTCGCGCAGGCAGGGCGCAAGGGTGCCGTCACGGTGGCCACCAACATGGCCGGCCGCGGTACGGACATCATGCTCGGAGGCAACGCCGAATTCAACGCCGTGGCCGAGTTGGAACGCCGCGGCCTGGACCCCGCCGCGAATCCCGAGGAATACGAGGCTGCCTGGCCCGGTGCCCTGGCGGCGGCCCAGAAAGCCGTGCAGGCCGAGCACGACGAGGTCAAGGAGCTCGGCGGGCTCTACGTGCTGGGTACCGAGCGGCATGAATCGCGACGCATCGACAACCAGCTCCGCGGCCGCTCCGGCCGGCAGGGCGACCCGGGCGAATCGCGCTTCTACCTCTCCCTGACCGATGACCTGATGCGGCTGTTCAATTCGGGTGCGGCCGAGCGGATCATGAACTCCTCCCGCATGCCCGACGACGTGGCGCTGGAGTCCAAGATGGTTTCCAAGGCCATCCAGAACGCGCAGGCACAGGTCGAGGGCCGCAACGCCGAGCAGCGCAAGAACGTGCTGAAGTACGACGACGTGCTCAACCGGCAGCGCGAGGCCATCTACAACGACCGGCGGCGGATTCTGGAAGGCGACGACCTGCACGAGAAGGTCTCGTTCTTCCTCGAGGACGTGGTGACGGCGATGGTCAACGAAGCCACCATGGAGGGCCATGGCGACGACTGGGACTACGAGCAGCTGTGGACCAACCTCAAGCAGCTTTACCCGATTGAACTGACGATCGACGAGGTGCTGGAGGAAGCCGGCGGGCGCTCGAGAGTCACGGCAGACTTCCTGCGCGCAGAAATTGTCTCCGACGCCAAGGTCGCCTACGCGCAGCGTGAGCAGGCACTCGGCTCCGAGACCATGCGCGAACTGGAACGGCGCGTGGTGCTCTCGGTGATCGGCAGGAAGTGGCAGGAACACCTCTACGAGATGGACTACCTCAAGGAGGGCATCGGCCTGCGGGCCATGGCACAGCGCGATCCGCTGGTCGAATACCAGCGCGAGGGATTCGTGATGTTCCAGGCCATGATGGAGTCCATCCGTGAAGAGAGCATTGGCTATCTCTTCAACCTCGAGGTTCAGGTGCAGCAGCCTGCCGCGGCGACTGTCCCCGGGGTCGCAGATGCCCGGGCGGCGGCGGGGCCGCAGATCACTGCGGCAGGATTGGAAGCTCCGCAGCGCCCGGTTGCCCTGCAGTTCACGGCGCCCAGCGCGTCCGGGGAGGCCGAGACGCGGGTCGAGCGCCAGGCTCCGGCCAAGGCGGCACGCCAGGCTCCGGCCAAGGCGGCAGGTCCCGCCAGGGACAAGCGGCCCGCCAAGAGCGGCAAGCGCCGGAAGTAGTTTCGGTTCAGCCGATCTCCAGGGCCGTGACCTTCCACAGTCCGCGGATCAGCTCCAGGCGCAGCGCTACGGCGCGAATCCGGTGGGTCTCGGCCACCACGAGCGACGCTTCATACGCGCTGTCGGCGGCGCGGCACACCCGGGAGGAGCGGACCACGGCGCTGCGGTGCAGCCGCAGCGGGGCCCGGCCATCGGAACGAAGTTTCGCCTGGTGCGCCCGGACGATGTCCGCGCGGTGCACCAGCTTTTCATAGCTGACGGGATCGAGCCAGCGGGCCAGCTGATGGACCGGCCGCGTGCCGGAGACGGCCTCCAGGCAGGCCTGCGCCACGGACCGGGCCGTCGCGGTGACGTGGCTCAACTCGGCCTCCGTCTCCGGATCCCCGCCCACGGGCAGTGGAACGGGCCGGGGCACTGCAGCGGGTCCGGCTGTTCCGTGGGCCCCGGTGTCCTCCGGCCGCCTGGGCTGCAACCGGATGACGGGGGCGAAATAACCGTCCGGCCCCGCCGGTTTGACCCGCCGTACCGTCAGGGGCCGAGGCTCCCCGCTCGCGGGTGCCAGCGCCTGGATCCGCGCGCCCGCCGCGGCTTCTTTGCCCGGCGCCTGCACCGCCGGGAGGTGTCGCACGTTGTCCATGTCCTGCCGTTCCTTCCACTGGTACTGCACTGGTACTGCCTTGACTTCCAGCCGCTCCACCATCCACGCGGCGTCCGTGGTCCGCGGCTGTGCGTCTCTCCGCCCGCCGGAAAGGTTCACTGCCCCGGTGGAGGCACAACGAGGGTTTGCCCCGGTTTGATCAGCGAGGGGTCGAGGCCGATGACGGTCCGGTTGGCGGCATACCAATCGGGCCACCGCTCGGCGATTTCCCTGTCGGTCGCCAGCGGACCCAGCTCGGCGGCCGCGAGATGCCAGAGGGAATCCCCGGCGGTGACGGTAACGGTCCGCGGGTTCCCGGGAGTGTGCCGGGTCAGCGGCTTGGCGACGACGCCCGGTGCCGCGGCCGGCGGCGCGGGCTTCCATAAGGGGTCCACCGGCGGATTTGCCGGACCTGCCGGGCCGTTCGGCTGCCACTGAGGATCCACGACTTCGGCGCCGGAGATACCGGTCCCGGCCGCAGGTTCAGCCGTACGCGTCGTGGTCGCCGCGTGGGCCCCGGCGACCATCACCAGGTTGAGGCCGACGACCGCGCCCGCCAAGCGCCGCAGGAACGCGGGACTCAGGGCGGCCCACCGAGCCGCCAGGCGCCGGTGGCCGGTCCTGGCCAGCACGGCGCTGGCGGCAGCTGCTGCCATGCCCAGGAGCAGCCAACAGAGCACGGCCGCGCCGCCGCCGATCGACAGGACGGCCAGCAGGTCCTGATAGTTTTGCGCCGGCCACGCGGCGCCGGCGCCTACTTCGGTCCCGGCGAGAATCAGCACGGCGGCGCAACCCGCGACCAGCCCTGCGGTTGCCAGATCGGCGGTGGTTCTGAGCATGGGAAGCGCCTCCGGTCCGGATCGGCTTTTGACTCCGTTTGATGCAGTTTGCTGCTCTTTGTTGCTGCTTGAGCACCCATGGTGGCACTGGCCAAGGCTTGTTGTAAAGTGGCTGGTTTCGATTGACGGAATTTGATCGGGGTTCCTAGGCTGGCGCCATGCGTTGGGACGCCCTGTTTGCCGATCTGGAGACGCAGCTACACGCCGCGGGGCGGTTGGAGCTGGAAGCCGAGGCCAACGAGCGTGCCCGGATCGAGCTGGCCGCGGTGCATCTGGCCGACAGGCTTCGGGGGCAGCTGGGAAGCTGGCTGCGCTTGCATCTCGGCGCAGACCTCAGGTTCGAGGGAACGTTGGCCCATGTGGGATCAACCTGGTTGGTGCTCAACCAGGGCGTGCGCAGCATGCTCGTGCCGCTGGCTGCCCTCCAGCTGCTCGAAGGCATGGGCCGGCATGCGATTGCCGACGAGTCCGGAGCGCGTCGGCTAGGCCTCGGTTCCGCGCTTCGGGCCCTGGGCCGCGACCGCGCCCCTGTCGCCGTCTATCTATCCGTTAGTTCGGGCGTGCCCGCGGCGGAGGGGGTAATCGACCGGGTCGGGGCGGACTCCTTCGACGTCGCGGCAGTGCCCTCGGGCGAGGACCGGCGCGCGGCAAATGTCCGGTCGGTCTACACGGTGCCCTTCCCGGCCCTTGCCGCCCTCGTATCGCGCAGCCCGGACTAGGTGCTCATTCCGTGGTCGACTTGGCTTCTTCGATCAGCCGCCGCGTCTGGGCGTACTTGTCCTGGATGTACTGATCGAGCATGACCTGCTCGACGCGCCACTGGCCCCGGCCGCCGATCTGGATGGCGGGAAGTTCGCCGCTGCGGACCAGGGCGTACGTCTGCGACGAGGAGATCTGCAACTCCTCCGCCACATCGGACAGAGTCAGGAACCGTGGCATGGACAGATCCTTTGGGACGGGGATAGTTTTCCCCATTATGGCATCGTTTGATGTCATTTGATCCGGCTGCTGCCGTGCTGTTGACCCGAAAAGTTTTTCCACAGACCGGGGCCGATCGGCCGCCGCGGTTCCCTTTCCCTGCCGCCACGACCAGAATGGTGCCACCCGCGGCCTCGAAGCCCTTGTTCGGACCGCAGCGTGGCTGTCCCTTCGGGGCGCGGGGCTGAGGGGGAAAATCCGTGAGCGCTGCCATCGCCGAAAAAACCACGGCACAACGGTTGAAACGCCCGTCGTGGAAAGATCCCCGGCTGCTGGTGGGACTGCTGCTGGTGTTGGCTTCGGTGGCCGGAGTCTCCGCGCTGGTAACCGGCGCGGACCAAACCACCGGTGTCCTGGCAGCCAGGACGGACATCGCGGTGGGACAACCAATCTCCGCCGCGGACGTCGTCGTCGTCGAGGTCCGGCTGGGCGAGGCCGAGGGCCGCTACCTGCCGGCAGCAACGGGGCTGCCGGCAGGTGCCGTCGCCACCGCACTGATCCGGGGCGGGGAATTGCTGCCGGCCTCCGTGCTGGGTGTCGCCGACGACCTGGACCGAAAGCCGATCGGCCTGAACATCGAGAGCCCGTTGCCCGAGGGCGCCGGCCCCGGTTCCAGGGTCGATGTCTGGGTTTCGCTGCCCGACGGACGGAACGGCTTCAAGCAGCCGGAGAGGCTGCTCGAGGCGGCCGAGGTGTCGCAGTTGACCGACGCCACCACCGCTTTCGGCTCGTCCGGAGCGGAACGGCTGCACGTCCTGGTGGGGGATGACACCATGCCGGCGCTGCTGCATGCACTCGCCAACGGGGCACGCATCAACGTCGTACTCAACCCGGCCGGCACCCCATGAGCCTGCCGGTCGTCACGCTGGGCACAGCGGCCGCCGACTTCGTCGCGGGCCTGGAACGGCTGCATGGACCCGTGACGGTGGTCCGGCGCTGCACCGAGCTCGCCGAGTTGCTGGCGGCGGCGCAGTCCGGGCTGGCCCGGGCCGCCATCGTGGCAGGCCGGACCCGGGAACTCGACGGCAGCGTGCTGGAGCGGCTGCACAGCGCCGAGGTTTCCGTGGTGGCGCTGACCGACGACGGCGGCGAACGCCTCCGGCTCGAAGCCCTCGGCATCCGCACCGGTGCCGAAACCGTCGAACCCGTGGCCCTGGCAGCACTGGTCGCCGAGTCGGTCGCACAGCTGGGCTCGCTGACGCCGGCCGGGGCGGCAGGGCGGGCTGCGGCGCCCGGACCGGCGGCGCTGGCCGACCCTGCCCGTGCCCTGCACGCGCACGGCGCTGAACCCGGACCGGCGGTACCTGCAGGGCCGAAGGGCGAACTGATCGCGGTGTGGGGTCCGGCCGGGGCGCCGGGACGCACCACGGTGGCGGTCAACCTCGCGGCCGAATACGCCGCCGCGGGGCGGCGGACCCTGCTGATGGATGCGGATACCTATGGGGCCAGCGTGGCCGCGTTCCTCGGCCTGCTCGACGAATCCGCCGCCCTGGCCCACGCTTGCCGGCTGGCGGACCAGGGCGTCTTGGATCTTCAAGCCTTGGAGCGGGTCTGCCTGAAGGTGGCCGTGGCCGGAACCTCGATGTTGGTGCTGACCGGGATTACCAGGGTGGACCGGTGGACCGAGCTGAGGCCATCGGCGCTTGGAACGGTGCTGGAGGTGGCGCGGGCGGTTGCGGAGACCGTCGTCGTGGATTGCGGTTTCTCGCTGGAACACGACGAGGAGCTGAGCTTTGACTCGATGGCGCCCCGGCGCAACGGCGCCACCCTGCGGGTGCTCCAGGCGGCGGACCGGGTGCTGGCTGTGGGCAGCGCCGATTCCTTGGGGCTGCCGCGGCTGGTCCGCGGATTGGACGAATTGGCGCACGCAGTCCCCTCGGCCCCGGCAGAAGTCGTGCTCAACAAGGTTCGGGCGGCAGCAGTGGGAGCCAGGCCGGAAGCACAGCTGCGGGAGGCTTGGGAGCGGTTCGGGCCCGCGCGTGACATCCGCGCCCTGCTGCCGGCCGATTCCCCCGCGGCCGATGCCGCCCTCTTGGGCGGTTCGGTCCTCTTGGAGACCGCGCCCGGCTCTGTGCTGCGGCACGCCATCGCCGGGCTGGCAGGAAGCCGGCCGGCGGCACCCAGGCGGGGAATCCGCCGCCGTACCCGGCCAAAGTGAAGTTTTGAACGCGCCGCGTTAGGCTAGCCAAAGGACCGCAACGGCGCGGTCGGGACACACCTATCGGAGGCGTTTTACATGTCGACTGGATCCAGCATGGCGGATCTGTCCAGCTCAGCAACCGGCGATGAGGAATTCATCGCCAAATACTACGAGCACCTGGCCGCGGAGGATGCCGCGAGCTACAGTCCGGATGTGCTCCGCGCCCGTGCGCTCGCGCACCGGGAGCTGGCAGTCCACCGGCCGCCGGCCCAGCCAGTGATCGGCATCCGCGACGAACCCGAGGCCAGCGTCGTCATGATCGTCACCGACGACATGCCGTTCCTGGTCGATTCGGTCACCGCCGAGCTGCTGCGGCAGGGTATTGCCATCCGGATGATCATGCACCCCACTTTCGTGACCACCCGGGCCCGGGACAGCCACGACCTCGCCGGCGTGGAACAGGTGCCGGTCGCCGCCGGGGTCTCCAGCGGCGACACGGCGGCACTGCCGCATCTGGGATCGTTTGAGACCGGCGGCGACCAGGTCCTGCGGATCGAGTCCTGGATGGCCGTGGAGACCGGACGTATCGAGCCGGAGAAGGCCGCCGAATTGATGACCGGACTCAAGAGCGTCCTGGCGGACGTCCGGGCGTCGGTCGAGGACTGGCCGGCCATGCGCCGGCAGGTGCGGCAGGTGGCCGCGTCGCTGGATGCGGTCGCAGGCGCCGACGAGATTCCCGACCTGCAGGAGGCCAAGGCGCTGCTTGAATGGCTCGACGACGGGAATTTCACCTTCCTGGGCTACCGCGAATACGATCTCGTCACCCAGGACGGCGAAGACGTGCTCCTGGTCCGCGAGGACAGCGGCCTGGGCATGATGCGCCACATCGGCGACACGAAGCGGATCCAGCACCTCACCGAAGAAGGCCGCGCCCGCGCCCG
The DNA here is from genome assembly GCF_059092685.1 of Arthrobacter sp. Y3221048. NCBI lineage: Bacteria > Bacillati > Actinomycetota > Actinomycetes > Micrococcales > Micrococcaceae > Arthrobacter > Arthrobacter sp. Y3221048. Next base: position 862,083 of record NZ_JBNHHX010000002.1, read on the forward strand.
GGAAAAGCGTGCGCTGGTGATTACCAAGGCGAATTCGCGCTCCACGGTGCACCGTGCGGCGTACCTGGACTACATCGGCGTGAAGAGCTTCGATGCGCAGGGCAACGTGGACGGCGAGCGCCGCTTCATCGGCCTCTTCGCCACCAGCGCCTACAACCGCTCGGTCAAGAGCGTCCCGATTGCCCGGGAGAAGGTGGGGGCAGTGCTGCAGCACAGCGGCTTCCCGGCCGATTCGCACTCCGGCAAGGACCTGCTCTCGATCCTCGAAACGTACCCCCGGGACGAGTTGTTCCAGATGGACGTCGAGGAGCTGGCAGAGACCGCGATGGGCATCCTGCGGCTGCAGGAGCGGCGCCGGACCCGGCTGTTCCTGCGCACCGACGCATACGGCAGGTTCGTGTCTGCCCTGGTGTTCCTGCCGCGCGACCGCTACACGACAGCCGTCCGGCTGCGGATCGAGCAGGAGCTGCGCAGCACCTTCGACCCGCAGAGCATCGACTACGAGGCGCGGATGTCCGAATCCGCCCTGGCCCGTCTGTTCTTCCGCATCCGGCTCAAGCGTGCCTCCACGGTGCCGAAGGTCGATACCGCCGACCTTGAGCGCCGGCTGGCCCAGGCGTCCCGGTCCTGGTCGGAGGGCATCGAAGAGGTGCTGCGCGCCAATTTCGACGGCGAGGAGGCTGCCCGCCTCTCGGCGAACTGGAAGGACGCGTTCCCGCCCAGCTACCGGGTGGACTACGAGGTGGAAGACGCGCTCGAGGACATCGCCCGTTTCCGCAACTACGAGGGAGGCGACGCCGGCGCCGCCCCCGTGCTGCACGTCTATGTTCCCGAGGACAGCGCCGACGTGCTCGCCGCCGACGCCCGGCTGAAGCTGTACCTGCCGGAGGCCCGGTCGCTGAGCAACATCATGCCGGTGCTGCAGAACACCGGGTTGGAGGTACTGGACGAGCGCCCGTTCGAGATCGCGACGGCGGACGGCGAAGACTACTTCCTGTACGACTTCGGCCTCCGGTACCCGGCGGGCGTCGACCCGATCGCCACCGGCGACCTGCTTGAGGAAGCCTTCGGCGCTGCCGTCACCGGACGCAGCGAGTCGGACGGCTTCGACCGGTTGGTCCTCGCCGAGGGCATCGGCTGGCGCCAGGTTGCGGTGCTGCGCGCCTACACCCGGTACCTGCGGCAGCTGGGCAACCTGGTCTCCTACGCCTTCGTCTCCGACACGCTGCTGGCCAACCCGGCAGTGGCCCGCGCCCTGCTGGCGGTGTTCAACGCCAGCTTCGACCCGGACCTGGACGGTGACCGCGAGGCGGCGGTCGAGGCCGCCCGTTCCGAGCTCGCAGTGGGACTGGAAGCCGTGCCCACCCTGGACGCCGACCGGGTGCTGCGCTCGCTGGCGAACCTGATTGACGCGACGCTTCGCACCAACTACTTCCAGGACAAGCCCTACTTCAGTTTCAAACTCAGCCCGTCGCGGATCGATGGTGCACCATTCCCGCGGCCGAAGTATGAGATCTGGGTCTACTCGCCGCGGGTCGAAGGCGTCCACCTTCGGTTCGGCGACGTTGCCCGCGGCGGACTCCGCTGGTCCGACCGGCGGGAGGACTTCCGCACCGAAATCCTGGGACTGGTCAAGGCGCAGACGGTCAAGAACGCGGTCATCGTGCCGACCGGCGCGAAGGGCGGCTTCTTCGCCAAACGGCTGCCCGACCCCGCCGTCGACCGCGCGGCCTGGATGGCGGAGGGGCAGGAAAGCTACCGCACCTTCATCCGCGCCTTGCTGGACATCACCGACAACCTGGTCCGGACCGAATCCGGCCAGGAAGTAGTGCCCCCGGAGCGGGTTGTCCGGCTGGACGGCGACGATACCTACCTGGTGGTTGCCGCGGACAAGGGGACTGCGAGCTTCTCCGACATCGCCAACGACATCTCGCTGGAATACGGCCACTGGCTGGGTGACGCCTTCGCGTCCGGAGGCTCGGTCGGCTACGACCACAAGGCAATGGGCATCACCGCACGCGGTGCCTGGGAATCGGTCAAGCGGCACTTCAGCGAACTCGGCGTCGACACCCAGTCCGAGGATTTCACCGTCGTCGGGGTCGGGGACATGAGCGGCGACGTCTTCGGGAACGGGATGCTGCTGTCCGAGCACATCCGGCTGGTCGCAGCCTTCGACCACCGGCATATCTTCCTGGACCCGGACCCCGACGCCGCTGCCTCCTTCCAGGAGCGCCGGCGCCTGTTCGAGCTGCCCCGGTCCTCCTGGGCCGACTACGACGAGAAGCTGATCAGCGTCGGCGGCGGGGTCTACCCGCGGTCGGTGAAGTCGATCCCGTTGTCCGGGCAGGTTCGGGAAGTCCTCGGCCTCGATCCGCAGCTCACGAGCATGAGTCCGCCCGAGCTGCTGCAGGCCATCCTGAAGGCGCCGGTGGACCTGCTGTACAACGGCGGCATCGGCACCTATGTGAAGGCGTCGACCGAGTCGAATGCCGAAGTCGGCGACAAGGCCAATGACGCCATCCGCGTCAACGGCGCCGACCTGAGGGTCAAGGTGATCGGCGAAGGCGGCAACCTGGGCATGACCCAACGCGGCCGGATCGAAGCCGCCAGCCAGGGGATCATCCTGAACACCGATGCCATCGACAACTCCGCCGGCGTGGACTGCTCCGACTACGAAGTCAACATCAAGATCCTCGTGGACCAGATGGTCGCCGCCGGAAAACTGCCGGTAGCGGAGCGTGCCGACCTGCTGCACTCGATGACCGAGGAAGTCGGCCGGCTGGTCATCCAGGACAACATCGACCAGAACGTCCTGCTGCTCAACGACCGCCAGCGCATCATCGAGTGGAGCCCCAGCTTCGAACGCCTGATGGACTGGCTCGAAAACCATGCGGACCTGGACCGGAAACTCGAAGCGCTGCCGTCCACCGAGGAGTTGCACGAACGGATCGGCGCCGGCCAGGGCCTGACCTCCCCGGAGCTTTCCGTGCTGGCCGCGTATTCGAAGATTGAGTTGACCCATGCCCTGACCGAGAGCAATCTGGCCGACGACCCGTTCTTCGACGGCGTGCTGCGCGGCTACTTCCCGCACCAGCTGGTCGAGCGGTTCGGGGACGATATGGCAGGCCACCCGCTGCGCCGGGAGATCATCGCCACCGTCGTTGCCAACGACATGATCAACATGGGCGGCATCACCTTCGCGTTCCGGGTCATGGAGGAAACGTCCGTCTCCGAGGCCGACGTGGCACGGGCCTTCGTGGCGCTGCGCGAGATCTATGAGCTCGACAAGCTTGTGGAGGCGCTGAATGCGTTGCCGGCCAGCTTCCCGACGGATCTGTGGTGCACGGTGCATCTGGACATGCGCCGCCTGCTGGACCGGGCGGTACGTTGGTACATCAACCATGTTGACAGCGGAACCCCGGTCGCCGAAGGCGTCGCAATGTTCAAGCCCCAAATGGATCCCTTGCGCAACAACCTGGTCAAGTACCTGCGCGGTGACGACCTGGACCGCGTGCACGAATGGCTCGAAACCGCCGAAGAACGCGGGCTGCCGGCAGGGATCGCCCGGCAGTGGGCCGAGCAGTTCGAGAGCTTCGGGTTGCTCGACGTCGCCCGCATCGCCGGGCAGGTGGACGAACCGGTCGAGTCCGTCGCACGCGTCTACTACGCGGTCTACGATCGGTTCGACGTCGACAACCTGCTGGAGCGCATCACCTCGCTGCCGCGGGAGGACCGCTGGCAGTCGCTGGCCCGGGCCGCCATGCGCGACGACCTGTACACGACCGTCACGGACATCACCGTGGCGGTGATGCGAAGCACCCCGGCAGGGGAGCAGGCCGAGGCCAGGCTCGACGAATGGGAGCGGGCCAACGCGGAGAACATCAAGCGCACCCGGGACATGTTCGAGGAAGTGAACAAGCTCGAACAGGACGACATGGCCTCGTTGTCCGTGGCCCTGCGACTGATGCGCTCGACAGTACGGCGATAGCTTGGCCATCTTCACCGATCCCATCCGCGACTACGCCGACTTTCGACCGGGTGACGCGGAGTGGCTCCATCTGCTGGTCGGCGACTGGCAGCTGATCGCGGACCTGGCGTTCGCCGATCTTGCCCTGTGGTTCCCGACGCCGGACGGGAGCTACGTGGCGCTGGCGCATGTACGGCCGTCGACCACCCACACGGTGTTCCACCGGGACTTCGTGGGGGAGCGGATCCGTGAGGATCTCAAGCCGCTGGTGGACCAGGCGCGCCGGTCGCAGACGATCGAACGGTCGTCGGAGGCCGACTGGACCACGGAGATGGCGATGCGGGTGGAGGCGGTGCCCATGGTCCGCAACGGCCGGACGCTGGCGATCGTGACGTCGCACATGGACCTGTCCAGCTCCAGGATGCCGTCGCGGCTGGAGCTGACCTACCGGCAGTGCGCCTACGACCTCCTGAAAATGGGAACGCTGGGACTGTGGCCGGACTTCGCCTCGCCGACCGGGTCGCGCCGCGGCGCGCCCCGGGTCGGCGACGGCCTGATCAGGTTGGACGCCGACGGGGTAGTGGAATATGCCAGCCCCAACGGCGTTTCGGCCTTCCGGCGGCTCGGCGACGTCGAGTCCCTGGAAGGGCGCTCACTGGCCGAAGTGACGACGGCGCTGCTCAAGGACCGGCGGATGGTCGACGAAACCCTGCCGCTGGTTGTCACCGGGCGCATGCCCTGGCGCACGGAGATTGAGTCCCGCGGCGTCTCGCTCTCGCTGCGGGCCATACCCCTGAGGAATGAGCAGGAGCGTTTCGGCGCCCTGGTGCTGTGCCGGGACGTCTCCGAACTGCGCCGGCGGGAGATGGAGCTGGTGTCGAAGGACGCCACCATCCGGGAAATCCACCACCGCGTGAAGAACAATCTCCAGACGGTGGCCGCGTTGCTGCGCATGCAGTCGCGCCGGATGGTCAGCGACGAAGCGAAACAGGGGCTGGAACAGGCCATGCGCCGGGTCGCCACGATCGCGCTGGTGCACGAAACGCTGTCCCAGGGCTTGGCGCAGAACGTGGACTTCGACGAACTGATCGGGCGTCAATTCCGTCTCTCGGCGGAAGTTGCATCGCCCACGCAAGCGGTCCGCACCGAGCGCAGCGGCGAGTTCGGGGAACTTCCCAGCGAATTCGCGACACCGCTGGCCCTGGTGATCAACGAACTGGTCACGAACGCCGTCGAACACGGGCTGGCCGGGCGGCACGGCACGGTCCGGTTGACTGCCCGGCGGAGCCGGCGGGGCGACGACGAAGTGCTGACCGTCTCGGTCGAGGACGACGGCGTGGGCCTGCCCGAGGAACCGCGGGGGGAGGGCCTGGGTTTGCAGATTGTCCGCACGCTTGTCACCAGCGAACTGGGCGGCCGGATCGAATGGACCCCGCGCGACGGCGGGGGGACGTGTGTGCGGATCGACTTGGTGCTCAACAACAAGGGTGCCCGCTGAGCGCGGGCAGGCCGCCGACGCGAGAGGCCGCTGCCGAATCCGGCAGCGGCCTCTCGCCAAACTGGGGGTCTTGGGTCAGGACGCCCGGCGGGCCCGGGCGGCGCGGCGCTTGAGCGCCCGGCGCTCGTCCTCGCTCATGCCTCCCCACACACCTGCGTCCTGGCCGGACTCGATGGCCCACTGCAGGCAGGTATCAATCACCGGGCAGCGCCGGCAGACGCTCTTGGCCTCTTCGATCTGCAGGAGTGCCGGCCCGGTGTTCCCCACGGGGAAAAACAGTTCCGGGTCCTTGTCCAGGCATGCCGCGCGGCTACGCCAATCCATGCTGATCACATACTCCTTTAAATGGTGTCCGGTGGTTTTTGTGAAAACATTCACGAACAGACTCATAGAAAAGGGAGCCCGACCGGCCCCCTCTGCGCTTCGCCATCAAGCGTTTCATGTTAAATCCGCGTAAACAAGAGGTCATGGGGACTTAACCGGCCGTAATGCCTGAGTCATTCGTCACAGGGTGGTATGGTTCGGCTCCGGCCGGGAACCGGTGCCCGGCGATCTGCAGCCGATAATCCGACTATCTAAGGTAGGGTGCGAGTGTGTCAATGCCTGCACCGTCATCCGCCCCTGCCGCCCGTCCCATCGCCATCAAAATCATCGCGGCGGCAGTGGTTCTGGAAGCGCTGGTGCTCCTGTGCGGAGCCGCCCTGTACGGCTACGGGCTGGCCACTCAGACCCCGATATCGCTGTCCAGCAGCATCTTCCTGCTGGTCCTGATGCTGGTCTTCGGCCTCTGGCTTTTGGTCGTCGGGCACTTCCTGTTCCGCGGTTACCGCTGGACGCGGGCCGCTGCACTGGTGTGGCAGATCTTCGTCGTGGTGGTGGCCATCTCCATGATCCAAGGCGGCCAGCTGGTGCTTGGCCCGGTCCTGCTGTTGGCGGCCGGAGCCTCTTTCGTCCTGCTGCTGACCAAGCCCGTGACGGCTTTTTTGGTCAAGGGCGCGGCTCCGCGCGCCTTGTAGCCACGGCTACCTGCAGGGGGACGGCCCGGCCGGAATCGATCCGGTAGCCGCGTCCCGGCGGCCTCCACCCGTCGTCGAGCCGCACCCCGAAGAAGTCCGCATCCGCGCCCGCGCGCGGCGCCAAAACCATGCCGCGCCCCCGGGCCCTGGCCTGCAGGGCCAGCGGAACCTGCTGCGTCAGCAACGGCCCCGGGCGGGCAGCCACCACGGCCGATGCGCCGGCAGCGACCAAGGCGGCGATGGCACCGTGGGCACGCCCGCCGAGGCCCTCGGCGTCGTCGACCAACAGGACGGCGCCGCGCCCGGCGGCCGCGCGGCCGGCCCAGAATTCGTCGGCGTTTCCCTCGCGGGGCGGTGCGCAACAAGGCCTCAGTCCCTCCAGCGACTGCTGCAGCAGGACCAGCAGGTTGGTCTTCCCGCTGCCGTCGGGGCCCAGGACCAGGTACACCTCGCCGGCGGCCAGCGCCAGCGTGGAGGGCTCAAGCTCGTCGCCTTCCACGCCGATCACCGGATGCCCGCGGCACGCGGGGGGCAGCGCGGCCGCGGAAACCGTCAGCGGCAGCGCTTCTATCCGGAAGGGGCGGGTGCGGGCATCGGCCGGCGGGAGGCAGCCCGCCGGATCGGTGGTCAGGTGGCAGATCCCGCCGTCGCCGCCGATCCGCCCCTGCACCAGAGCCCTGCCGGGCACCGCGTCCATGGGAGGAAGGCGGGGCCAGCCCAGCAACGTTTCGGGACCGGCTCCGGTCGGCAGGTAAAGCCGGTTGGCCATGAGCGGCAGGAAGCGGCTGCCGGACAGCTCACGGTCTCCGGACACGGCCAGGACAACACCCGTCGCCTGGCCGTCGCGGGCCAGATCCTGCAGACAGTCTTCGGCCCAGCCGAGCCGGCCGGCCCGGAAGCCACTGAGCCAGCGGCCCCACCCGGTGACCAGCACGACCAACGGAACGGTGGCCGCCGGCTCGGCCGGCCCCACGGCCGACGCCAGGCCGCCGAGCCGGGAGGCAACCTCGTTGGCCAGCCGGCGCAAAACCCTTGCCGCCCGTTCGGTGTCCTGGGGCCCCACGTAGGCGCCCGTCCGGCCGGCGCCCGAGGCCAGGCCCAGCGAACCGTCGCCGTCCAGCACGTAGCAGTGGCGTTCCACCGGTCCGCCCAGGACCTGTGCCGCCAGGGTTCGCAAGAACTCCCGGTGCCCCCCGCCCTCCACGCCGAGAACCGCCAGGTGACCGTCGCGTTTCGGCTGCCAGCGCAGCGTCACCTGCCGTTGCCGGGACGGCAGATCCAGCAGCCCGATCGCGAGGCTGCCCCCGGCGTGCGGCGAGGCACCGGCGGGGTGCTGGCTCCCGCCGTCGCCGCCGCCGGGATAGCGGGCCGGGGCGAACGTCCCGGGCCCGGGCAGGTCGGCGACGGCCAGTCTCGCCGGCAGGGCCGGCGGCAGCCGCCTGGCTTCCGCCAGGCCGAGGCCACGGGAGGCGGCCGCGGCCTCGGCCACCAGCCGCCCGACCTCTCCGGCGCCCTCCGGGGCAGCCGCCGCCGGGGGTTCTGCCGCCAGCCATTCGTCCACGGTCCGGAAGACCGGGAGGGGACCGGCGGCCGGCAAGGTGCTGGAGGCCGACTGGAAGGGCACCGCATCCTGCGTGCCGATGCGCAGGTAGGCCCTGCCCCTTGCGGTCACCGGAATGTCGGCTGCCACGGGTGAGTCCAAGAGGTCGCGGGACTCGGCCGTGTTCTGCGTCCGCAGCACGATCATGGTGGTGATATTCGCGCGGATGTCCGAGGAGACCGCACCCTGCGGCCGCTGCGTGGCCAGCACCAGATGGATGCCCAGGGCCCGGCCCACCGTGGCCACGCGCATCAGCTCGGGAAGCGCCTGCGGCGCGTCCGCGCCCAGCATCCGGAATTCGTCCACGACGACGACGAGCCGCGGCAACGTGCCCGGCGGGCAGGCCGCGATGTCGCCGACGCCGCGGCCTGCCAGCAGGGCTTCGCGGCGGCGCACCTCCGCCTGCAGCCAGGCCAGCGATCGGCCGACTGCCTCCAGCGTCAAGTCCGTGAGCAGGCCGGCGCAGTGCGGCAACCGGGCGAGCGGGCCGAGCCCGGACCCGCCCTTGAAGTCGATCAGCAGGAAATTCACCGTGTTCGGGGACTTGGTCAGGGCCAGCGAGAGGACAAGGGTCCGCAGCAGTTCGGACTTGCCGGAGCCGGTGGTGCCGGCGACCAGCAGGTGCGGCCCGTAAACGGCCAGGTCGAGCGCCAGCGGTCCCGCGGCGCCGGCACCCGGCAGGGCGGTGAGGCCGGGATGGCGGTCGCCGCGGGACCAGCGCTCCGCCGGCGGCTCCCGCGGAAGCAGCGACTCCAGGCGGCAGCCCGGCGGCACGGAGCCGGCCGCCTGTGGCGCAGTGCCCGGCATGGCAGCGGCGGCCAGCCGGGCAAAGCGGTCCAGCGTCAGGGCCGACACCAGATCCGCCGAAAACACGACGTCGCCTGAGTCGGCGGTCAGGCGGGACTCCTGTCCGGCCACGATGATCCGGGTCCCGGCTTCGGCCGGACCGTCGAACCAGAGCTGCGCGGCCGGCCGTTCGGAATCCGCCAGGACCCGGGCTGCCTCGCAGCCGCGTCCGGCCACCAGCAGCACTAGGGTGCCGCTGCCGGCGGCGAGCCGCTCCGCCAGCTGCCCGGGCCGGTCCACCAGATCCACCCCCGGCAGGAACCGCGCCGACGCCCGGAGCGACTCCGGCAACGCAAAACAGACAACACGCAGAGCCGTTCCCGCTGCCCGTGCGGCCAACTGCAGCAGGACGGAACGCAGCAGTCCGTCCAGCCCGGACGGTGCTCCCTGGAACCGCAACCGGGGCTCGGCGAGCAGGTCCACACACAGCGGAACATCCTGTGGCGCGGGAGGCTCGGCGACCGGCGCCGACGCCGAGCCGATGTGTGCCGGCAGGCTGGCCGTCCCCAGCCGCAGCCACACGTGCGCCGGGAGTGCCGGAGGTGTCGGGTCCGCGGCGGAACGCAAAAGCCCCGTGCCCGCCCGCAACAGGGACACGGTCAGCTCGGCGGCGCCGGGGGCCGCCAGGCGCCGCCGCCCGGCATCCGCTTCCGCCGCGGCAAGCACCGCGGCCCGGTAGCGGCGACGCTGCCGCCGCCCGGCGGCGTAGGGCACGGCGGCGGCCAGCAGGGACATGGCGCTGAAGGCCAGGAAGAACCAGAGGCCCGTCAGCAGGGCCAGCACCAGGCCGGCGAGCAACGGAAGCCCGGCCAGCAGCAACGTCGTCCCGGTCCGTCGCTCCGCAGGCTTTTCAGCCACGGGCACCGGAACGGTCAGGTCCGTGTCTGGCCGGAACGGTTCGCCCGGTTCGCTGCCGACGACCAGCTGCAGCCGGCTGCCGCCGATCCGCACCGGGTGCCCCGCCCTCAGCACGACCTGCCTGGTCCGCCTGCCGCCCCAGACGATGCCGTTGGACGACCCGGCGTCGCGCAGCAACACCTGGCGGTCGGTGACGTCCACGGTGGCATGCAGCCGAGACAACGCAGGATCCGCGATGGTCAGCCCGCAGGCATGCCGGCCGACGGTGAAGCGGCCGCGCGTGAGGGCGAACAAGTGGCCGGCGTCCGGCCCGGCGGTGACGGCCAGCAGCAGCGGCGGCAACGCCGGTGCTTCCCGGCGCGGCATAGCTGCCGCGTCCGGGGCGCAGACGACGACGGCGCCGTCGACCAGCGGGGACACGCCCGCGGTGAGTGAGGACAGCTGCTGTCCGGCCACCGTGAAGGCCACCCCCGGCAGGCGCCCGCGCAGCCAGGCCGCCAACGGCGCGGCGCTGTTTCCGGTTTCCAGCCCCGCGACGGCATCGGCATTCGCGGCGACCCAGGCCGTGGCGGTGGCCTGCAGGCCGGGGGCGGCCGCGAGCGTCACATGGAGGACCATGACAAGGAACCTAGGCAGAAAGGCGTGCCATTTTCCCGTGCTTCGCCCGGTTTGTGGATAACTGCGGAACCGGAGGCTGCCGTGAACAAGCGATACCCTTGACTCTGGGCCGAAAGGCCCACACACCGACACAACGAGAAAAGGCCTTGCTCTGGTGAAGATCGCTGTCATTGCTCTGGGAAAGATCGGGTTGCCGTTGGCCGCCCAGTTCGCTTCGAAGGGGCACGAGGTCGTCGGCGTGGACGTGAACCCTGCCGTGGTCGACCTGGTCAACGCGGGCAGCGAACCGTTCCCGGGCGAGGCAGGTCTCCAGGACAGGCTGGCCGAGCTGGTGCCAGCCGGCAGGCTGCGGGCGACCACGGACTATGCGGACGCGGTGCCGGGCGCGGACGCGGTGGTCTTGGTGGTGCCCTTGTTTGTAGACGCCGAGGCCAAGCCCGACTTCGGCTGGATGGATGCTGCTACGCAGGAGCTGGCCAGGCACCTGAGGCCGGGCACGCTGGTCTCCTACGAGACCACGCTGCCGGTGGGCACCACCCGGACCCGGTGGAAACCGATGCTCGAGGTCGGCTCCGGGCTGGTCGAGGGCGAGGACTTCCACGTGGTGTTTTCCCCGGAGCGGGTGCTGACCGGGCGGGTGTTCGAGGATCTGCGCAAGTATCCCAAGCTCGTCGGCGGGCTTTCCGCGGCCGGTGCCGCCGCGGCGCAGGAGTTTTACGAGGCGGTGCTGGACTTCGACGACCGGCCGGACCTGCCGCGCGGCAACGGGGTCTGGGACCTGGGCTCCGCTGAGGCCTCCGAGCTGGCCAAGCTCGCCGAGACCACGTACCGGGACGTGAACATCGGGTTGGCGAACCAGTTCGCCCGCTATGCGGCCACCGCCGGGATCGACATCTACCAAGTGATCGAAGCGTCCAACTCCCAGCCTTACAGCCATATCCACCAGCCCGGCATCGCCGTGGGCGGGCACTGCATCCCGGTGTACCCGCGGCTGTACCTATGGAACGATCCGTCGGCCACGGTGGTCGCTGCGGCGCGGGCGGCGAACGCGGGCATGCCGGACTACACGATCGGCCTGCTGGAGGGCGCGTACGGCGACCTGGCCGGCGCGCGCGTGGCGGTGCTGGGCGCGGCCTACCGCGGCGGCGTGAAGGAGACGGCGTTCTCGGGGGTGTTCGGCGCGGTGGAGGCGATCAACGCGCGGGGAGGCACCGCCGTCGTGCATGATCCGATGTTCAGCGATGCCGAGCTGACGGCTTTGGGTTTCACGCCCTATCATCTGGGCGAGCCCGCCGATGCCGCGGTGGTGCAGGCCGACCACGCCGAATACTCGGAGCTGGGACCGGACGACCTGCCCGGCGTGAAGGTGTTTGTCGACGGCCGGCGGGTCAGCTCGGCCGGGCGGTGGCCGGGCGTGGCGTACCGGGTGATCGGCAAGCCCTGAGCGCCGGAACGAAAACGGAATCGACGGCGGCGCAGCGGCCGTGAGCGGAAAGAGGGAAACCATGGCGTTCATCGCCGATTCGGCGGACGTCGCCGACGCCGCCCGGCTGGGCGAGGGCACGAAGATCTGGCACCTGGCACAGGTCCGCGAGGGCGCCGTGCTGGGAGAGAACTGCATCGTGGGCCGGGGCGCCTACATCGGCACCGGGGTGCAGGCCGGAGACAACTGCAAGATCCAAAACTATGCGCTGGTGTACGAGCCGGCGCGGCTGGGCCGCGGGGTGTTCATCGGCCCGGCCGTGGTGCTGACCAACGACACCTACCCGCGGGCGGTCGCCCCGGACGGTTCGCTGAAGAGCGCCGAGGACTGGACGCCCGTTGGCGTGGACATCCGCGACGGCGCGTCGATCGGCGCGCGGGCGGTCTGCGTGGCCCCGGTGACCATCGGCGCCTGGGCCACAGTGGCCGCCGGCTCCGTGGTCACCCGCGACGTGCCCGACTTCGCCCTCGTGGCCGGGGTTCCGGCCAAACGGATCGGCTGGGTGGGCCGGGCCGGACAGCGGCTGACGCAGGACCCGGCGGATCCATCGGTGTGGGTGTGCCCGGCGACCGGGTCCCAATACCGGGAGGACGAGGGCGTGTTGCACGAAGTTTCGGACAAGACCGGAGGAGAACAGCTGTGAGCAAGGACTTCATACCGGCGGCGAAGCCGATCATCGGGGACGAGGAACGGGCCGCGGTCGACGCCGTGCTGGCCTCCGGCATGCTCGCGCAGGGGTCCGAGGTGGCCGCCTTCGAGCAGGAGTTCTCGCAGGTGCTGCTGGACGGCCGGCACGCGGTGGCGGTCAATTCCGGGACCTCGGGCCTGCACCTGGGCCTGCTGGCCGCCGGCATCGGGCCCGGCGACGAGGTCATCGTCCCGTCCTTTACCTTCGCGGCCACCGCCAACTCGGTGGCCCTGACCGGCGCCACCCCGGTGTTCGCCGACATCGAGCCGGAGCACTACTGCCTGGACCCGGACGCGGTCCGCGCCGCGGTGACCGGGCGGACCAAGGCCATCATGCCGGTGCACCTGTACGGGCACCCGGCCGACATGGACGCGCTGGGCAGGCTGGCCGCGGAAAAATCGCTGCTGCTCTTCGAGGACGCCGCCCAGGCCCACGGCGCGTCGCTGGGCGGCCGCCCGGTGGGCACGTTCGGCGAGTTCGCGATGTTCAGCCTGTACCCGACCAAGAACATGACCTCCGGCGAAGGCGGCATGGTCTCCACCGGCAGCGACGAGGTGGCGCGCCGGCTGCAGCTGCTGCGCAACCAGGGCATGGAACGCCAGTACGAGAACGAACTGGTCGGCTTCAACGCCCGGATGACCAACCTGCACGCCGCGATCGGCCGGGTGCAGCTGGGCAAGGTCCGCGGCTGGACCGACCGGCGCCGGGCCAATGCCGCGTTCCTGGACGCGAATCTGGACGGTGTGGGCACCCCCCGGGTGGCCGACGGTGCGGTGCACGTCTACCACCAGTACACGGTGCGGATCGGCGCGGGGGAGCGCGACCGGTTCGCCGCGGCGCTGAAGGATGAATACCGGATCGGGTCCGGGGTCTACTACCCGATCCCGAACCACCGGCTGCCCTCGTTCAACACCGCCGCGGACCTCCCGGTGACCGAAGCCGCGGCCGCCGAGGTGCTCTCGCTGCCGGTGCATCCCTCCCTCGACGCCGAGGACCTGGACCGGATCGCCACCGCGGTCAACGCCCTCGCGAAGGCAGGTGCCTGAGCATGGCAGGGACCGGCAAGACCGTGCTGCGCGCCGGGCTGATCGGCCTGGGCATGATGGGCCGCCACCACGCCCGGGTGCTCCGCGAGACCGACGGCGTGGACCTGGTGGCCGTGGCCGACGCGTACGGCGACCCGCACGGGGCCGCGCCCGGCCTGCCCGTCTGCGGCGGCGTCGAGGAGCTGATCGCGGCCGGGATCGACATCGCCATGTGCGCGGTGCCCACCGGCCTGCACGAGGGGGTCGGCCTGGCCCTCGCCGAAGCCGGCGTGCACACCATGGTGGAAAAACCGCTCGCCGACACCGTCGCCGGCGGCGAGAAACTGGCCGCCGCGTTCGAATCCCGCGGCCTGGTCGGCGCCGTCGGCCACATCGAACGGTACAACCCGGCGCTGCAGTCGCTGCGTGCCCGGCTGGAGGCCGGCGAACTCGGCCGGATCTTCCAGATCGCCACCCGCCGGCAGGGCCCGTTCCCGGCCCGGATCGCCGACGTCGGCGTGATCAAGGATCTTGGCACCCACGACATCGACCTCACCGCCTGGCTGGCGCAGTCCGAGTACCAGTCCGTCAGTGCCCGCACCACCACCCGCTCCGGGCGGGAACACGAGGACATGGTCGCGGCCACCGGGCAACTGGCCAACGGGGTAATCACCAGCCACCTGGTGAACTGGCTCTCGCCGATGAAGGAACGGGTCACCGTGGTCACCGGGGAACGCGGCGCCTTCGTGGCCGACACGCTGACCGCCGACCTGACCTTCTACGAAAACGGCACCATCGACACCGAATGGGAATCCGTGGCGAACTTCCGCGGCGTCTCCGAAGGCAACATCACCCGCCTGGCCATTCCCAAGCGGGAACCGCTGAAGGTCGAACACGAGGCCTTCCGCGACGCCGTGCTCGCCACGCGCGGGCTGCCGCCCGGTTCCCCGGCTGCACAGCACGACGGCGGCGCCGGCACCGACCGCCCGGCGGCCACCATCGTCACCATGCGCGAAGGGCTGAACACGCTGCGCGTCGCCGAAGCCATGATCGCCAGCGCGAAGGAATCCCGCACCATCGGGCTGCAGGCCTGATGGGCCTGCGGATCGTGCTGGCAACCCGGATCTATGCGCCGGAGGCCGGCGCCGCCGCCTACCGGCTGGCCGCCACTGTGCGCGCCCTGACGGACGCCGGGCACCAGGTCACCGTGCTGACCACCCGGCCCCCGAAGGGACTTGGTGCCGCGGCGGGGGAAACCGGCCGCCACGGCGCCCGGATCCTGCGCTGGCCGGTGCTGCGGGATGCCAGCGGCGCCGTGCGGGGCTACCTCCAGTACGCCAGCTTCGACATCCCGCTGTTCTTCCGCCTGCTGGCGCAGCAACCCTTCGACGTGCTGCTCGTGGAACCGCCGCCGACCACCGGCGTGGTGGTCCGCGTGACGGCCGCGCTGCGGCGCCGTCCCTACGTGTACTTTTCCGCCGACGTCAGCTCCGACGCGGCGGCCGGAATCGGCGTGCACCCGCGGGTGGTCACGGTGCTGCGGGCCGTGGAACGCTGGGTGGTGACCGGTGCCTCCGGCGTCCTGAGCATCTCGCCCGGCGTGACGCAGGCGCTGGCGCGGCTGACCTCCGGACGCGCCAGGGTGGCCGAGGTGGGCACCGGCATCGACACGGGCACCTTCAGCCTGCACGGGCCCCGCGCTGCCCATCCCGGCCCCACCTTCGTCTACGCCGGCACCATGTCCGAAATCCAGGGCGCCGGCGTGTTCGTGGACGGATTCCTCAAAATCACGGACCGGTACCCCCACGCGCGGCTGCTGATGTACGGCGGCGGCGTGGAGCTGGAGGAGCTGCGCCAGCGGGCGGCACCGGCGGGGGAGCGCATCCGCTTCATGGGAACGGCCGACGGCGGCACCATCGCCGGCGCGCTGCGCTCAGCCACCGCGGGGCTGGCCTCGGTGCGGCCGGCCCGCGGCTATGACTTTGCCTTCGCCACCAAGGCCTTCGTCTCGCTGAGCTGCGGCACGCCCGTGGTCTACGCCGGCGTCGGCCCGCTGCGGCAGCTGGTGGCCGACCACGGGCTGGGCCGGAGCGTGGACTGGGACGCCGGCCAGGTGGCCGAGGCCCTGGCCGCGGCGCTGGAACGGACCCCGGACGACGCCGAGCGCCGCCGGCTGTCCGACTGGGTCGAGCGGAACTACTCGCTGCGCAGCGTGGGGGCCCGCGCCGCCGAAGCCGTTGCGGACGCCGCGAAAGGCTTCCGGCCGCGCTGACGCCGGCTCCGACGGCGCATCGGCCGGGCAGCGAGAATGCGTGAAGGCCCTGTCAGGGCGACAGCAGGGCCGCGAGAATGCCGCTGGCGCCCGGCCCCGTCAGGGTGTCAGCAGGGCCGCGAGAATGCCCCTGGTGACGGCCTCGTCCTCTGCCGAGCTGAGCGCCGCGGCGGCTCCGTGCGCGTTGGCCTTATACTTGTCCACCTGTTCGGTGGTCAGCGACGCCAGCGCCCGGGCCAGCGACTCGGTGCTGAAGTCCTCGGTCACCACGCCCAGGTCGTAGGCCTTCATTAGCGCCGCGGTCTCCGGGGACGGGCTGAACACCAGCGCCAGCCGCGCCTGCACGAAATCGAAGAACTTGTTCGGCAACATGAACCGGTGGTTCATCGTCTGCGGCGGAAGGGAAAAGACCCCGACGTCGTAGGCATTGAGCGTGGCGGGAAGCTCTTCCGGCGGCACCGCGTCGTGGAAGGTGATGCGTTCGTCGCCGTCGGCCAGGTCCTTGAGCTGCTGCCAGTAGCGTCCGCCGTCGCGGGCTTTGACCAGGTACAGATCCAGCGTGAAACGGTCATCGAGCAGCTTGACGGCGTTGATGGTGCCTTCCAGGTTGCGGCCGGGAACTGCGGCGCCGCTGTGGACCAGGCGGATCTTCCCCGGCACAGGGGCCGACGGATCCAGATGACGGAACGGCCCCGCGTTGCGGACCACTTCCACGGTGCAGCCGAACTGATCCGCATACATCCGGGCGATCGATCCGTTGACGGCGGTGACCGCGGCGCTGTTCGGCAGGTACTTGGCGCAGAGCCTGTGCATATACGGCGCGACCAGCAGCCGCCAGGGCAGTACATGGGAGCGTTCCTCCGGCGCCCACTCGTGCATGTCTCCCCAGACCGGTGCCCCCTGCGCCACGGCGTGGGCCAGGGGCAGGGCGCGGGCCTCATTCGCCACGACCAGGTCGAAGCGGCGTCCCGCCACCAGCTCGCGGGCCTGCTTGATGGCGGGGGCAGCCAGTTCCACCGCAGAATACAGGCGCAGCGCCAACAGCAGCACCCCCAGCGGCGTCTGCGGCAGCGAGGGCAGCGACGCGTCGATTTCGAGGTGGTGGGTGGCTCCTGGGGGACGCTTGCCGTAGCTGAGCGTGGTGACCTCACCGGCTTCGGCCAACAGCTTCAGTTGCCGCAGCACACGGGAATCGGCCTGGATATCCGAGAACGAGATACACAGGATCTGCTGGGCCACCACTGCTCCTTGTCGCTGACGCCGGGCGAATGCCGGACACTGAAAGATTACCGTCCGGGAATCGGTCCACCGCGGCGCGACGGCGCACCGGGCGCGCCGGACCGCGGCGCGAGGCAAGCGGACCCCGGCCCGTGGCAGGGGCCCCCGGGCGAGGCCCGGAGCGCCGGGCTGGCGTTCAGGACCCCGGGCTAGGATGGCGATAAGCCGCACCGAGCCGGCTGCAGCCCACCAAGGTCCGGGAGCCCCGTGAAGATCGCCATCACCAAGAGCACGTTGCGGATTCCGCCAACGTACTTCGCCACGGCGCACGCCGAGCGGTTGAAGGACAGGCACGACTTCCGTGTCTTCACGCTGGTGGCGGAGGTCGAGGATTCATCCGTCACGATCCCGGTCACGGACTTCGTTCCGGTGCCGCGGCTGGGCTTCCGGCGCCGCGAACTCATGATGCCCGCTTTCATGCCGGCCATGACCGTGGCGGTGGGCCGGTTTGAACCGGACATCATCCATCAGCACTTCGCCACCTGGTCGACGCCCGCCGTCAAGGCCTCCATCGTGTCCGGGACGCCGCTCATCACCACCATGCACGGCTCCGACATGGTCTCGCTGGGGAATCCTGCGGACACGATGATGGCCCGGTGGCACCAACGGAATGTCCTTGCCGCCGCGGCGCACAGCACCCGCATCCTGGTGGTCAGCAACTACATGGCCGGCCGCGCCGCCGAGCTGGAACTGGACACCGCGAAAATCCGGGTCCATTACCAGGGCGTCGACACCGACTATTTCGAGCCGGCCCGCTACCAGGCCGATGAAATACCGGTCGTGCTCTTCGTCGGCCGGCTGAACACGCAAAAGGGCATCCGGGACCTGTTGGACGCCTCCCTGGCCGTCTGGCGCAAGGCACGGCACCGGCTGGTGGTGATCGGGGACGGCCCCTTGCGCGACACCGTCGCCGAGCAGGCCGCCAGCCATCCGCACATCGACTACCTGGGCCGCCAGGACCGGAGCGCGATCCGCTCCTGGCTCCAGCGGGCACATGTCCTGGTGGCCCCCAGCCAGGAAGCCGGCGGCGCCCGGGAAGCCGCCGGACTGGTGCTGCTGGAGGCCCAGGCGTGCGGCACTCCCGTGCTGGCGTACCGCAGCGGGGGTATTCCCGAAATGATGGACGACGGCGTCACCGGCCTGCTGGCGCCGGAAGCCGAGTACAACCAGCTGCAGGACGGGTTGCAGCAACTGCTGCAGCTGGGCAGCGCGGAGTACCTGGCCATGCGGCGCGACGCGCGCAAGTTCGTGGTGGACCAGCGGAGCCTGGCGGGCAGCGTGCGGGAGCTGGACGGCCACTATCGCGACGTGGCAGCCCAGCCGCCGGCCACCGGGCGGCAGGGCCCGCCGCCGCCGGAACAGCCGTGACCATTCCCTGTGTGGAATACTAGGCGAGTGAGTCGCTGCTGGGTCGTCGTGCCGATGTACAACGAGGCCACCGTCGTCGGTTCAGTCATCCAGGAGCTGCTCGAAACCTTCCCCCACGTGGTCTGCGTGGACGATGGCAGCACCGACGATTCCGCCGGCCTGGCACGCAAGGCGGGCGCCGTCGTCGTTGCCCATCCGGTGAACCTGGGCCAAGGCGCCGCGCTGCAGACCGGAATCGAATATGCCGTGCAGGATCCGCAGCTGGACGCGGTCATCACGTTCGATGCGGACGGCCAGCACCGGGTCCAGGACGCCGCGGCGATGCTGGCGCGGATCAGGGCCGGCGAAGCGGACGTGGTGCTCGGTTCCCGCTTCCTCGACGGGCGGGGCGAGGTCTCGGCGCTCAAGCGCCTGGTGCTGCGCACGGCGGCCATCCAGTCCCGGATTTCCACCGGCTACCGCCTGACCGATGCCCACAACGGGCTGCGAGCCATCTCCGCCGACGTGGCCCGGAGGATCCATCTGACCCAAAACCGGATGGCGCACGCTTCCGAACTGATCCACCAGTTCGCCGCCCTGGATGCCCGCGTGGTGGAGCAACCGGTACACATCGTCTACACGGAATATTCCAAGTCCAAGGGGCAGTCCCTGCTCAACGGCATCAACATCCTCGCTGACCTCTTCTTCCGGTGAACCCATGCTCATAGTTGTCCAAATCGTTCTGGTCCTGGCCGTCGCCCTCGGCGCGCTGGCGCTGATGCGCGGGGGCCAGAACGCGCGGCACCAGGCCGTGCGCCGCATCCTGCTGCTGCTCTTCGCGGTCCTGGCCGCGCTGTCCGTGTTCTTCCCGGGCATCCTGACCGCCGTGGCGAATGCGCTGGGCATCGGCCGCGGCACCGACCTGGTGCTGTACGGGCTGATCGTGTGCTTCCTGATCTACATGGCGAGCTCTTTCCAGCGCACCCGGCAGCTCGAGGAGCGCATCACCAAGCTGGCCCGGCGCATCGCACTGGACGAGGTGCCTAAGCCGGATGACGTGGCCGGACCGAACGACGCGGCGCCCCCGGGAAGCGGGACGTGAGCGTGCCGGAGAATCTTCGCCGCCACGACGGCGGTCCGGAGGCCGAGATCGTGATCGCCGTGCATACCGCTGACCGCCCGGTCCGGCGCGCCGTGGAATCGGTCCTGGCCGCCGCGCCGGGACGCGTCGGCGCCACGGTGGTGTGCCACAACATGGATCCCGGGCCCGTGCGCGAACGGCTGGCGGGCCTGCCGGAGACCGTCCGGCTGCTGGAACTGGCCGACGGGATACCGTCGCCGGCCGGGCCTTTCAACCACGGGCTGGGCCAGGCCCGGGCAGAGTTTGTCGGCATCATGGGATCCGACGACACGCTGGAGCCCGGATCGGTGTCCGCCTGGCTGGACGCCGCGCACGTCACGGGTGCGGGGGCCGTCGTCGCACCTCTCCGCTACCGTGGCGGCGCACGCATCCTGACGCCGCGCGCCCGGGTGTTCAGGGGCCCACTGGTGGATCCGCTGCGCGACCGCCTGGCCTACCGGACGGCACCGCTGGGGCTGATCCGGCGCGAGGCGGTCGGCCGGTTGGGCCTGCGGCTGACCGCTGGGCTGCGTACCGGGGAGGACCTGGAATTCGGCCTGCGCCTGTGGTTCTCGGGCGAAAAGATCGCCTACCCGGCCCACGCCCCGGCGTACCTGGTGGGGCAGGACGCGGACGAACGCGTCACCGCGGCCGTGCTGCCGCTGCGCACCCAGTTCCAGGACGTCGAGTCGCTGGTGTCCGGGGACTGGTTCCAGGCGCTGCCGGGTGTCCAGCGCGAGGCCATCGCGGTGAAGCTGCTGCGCGGCCACGTCATCAGCGCGGCGCTGCGCCGGGGTGCGGGCTTCGCCTGGGGAGCCGAGGACCGGCAGGCGATGTCCGCCGTCGTCCGTTCCCTGACCAGCGCCGCCCCGGGGGCCCCGCGCCTGCTGGGCGCCCCGGACGAACGCCTGCTGCTGGCCCTGCGGGACGCGGCCTCCGCCGCGGACCTTGCGGCGGAAGTACGACGACGGGAGGCGGCCGGGGCGCTGCGGCGCACCTTCACCCGGCGCTGGCAGGACAACGCCCGGCGCGAAGCCCCGCTGCGGACCAACCTGAACTCGCTCGCGTTCAGCGCCGCCTGCCGGCTGCGCGATGCCCGGTTGCAGGCCCGCCCGGCCGCCGTCGCGGGACGCCCCGCCGCGGCCAAAGGCTCCTCCGCCGCCAACGGCTCCGCCGCAGCTCCGGAATCCGCCACATTAGACGTAAGGCAGCCCCGTGACTGATTCCCGCTCCCTGCTGATCCTCTCGCTCTCGCCGCTGCGCAGCGACCCGCGGGTGCTCAAGCAGATCACCCTGTTCAAGGACCAGTACCGGGTCTTCACCTGCGGCTACGGCCCCGCGCCGGACGGCGTCGCCGGGCACTTCGAGCTGGACACCGCGCTGGCCAGCTGGCCGCGCGATCCCCGGCGGCTCGCCCTGCGCCGCTACGTGGACGTCTATTGGAACATCGCCGCCGTCGCGCAGGCCCGGAAGCTGCTGGGAGGCCAGCGCTTCGACGCGGTGCTGGCCAACGACACCAACACGGTGCCGCTGGCGCTGAGCCTTCGCCCGGACCACGGCGTCCACGCCGACCTGCACGAATTCGCGCCGAAAGAGCACTTCAACAAACCGGCCTGGCGGGCGCTGGTCGCTCCCTACGTCCGCTGGCTCTGCCGCACCTACCTGCCGGACGTGCGTTCGGTAACCACGGTGGCGGAGGGCATCGCGGAGCAGTACACCAAGGACTTCGGCGTCGCCGCCTCCGTGGTGACCAACGCCGCCCCCTACGCGGACCGGCAGCCGCGGCCCACCGGCGGGATGATCCGGATGATCTACAGCTCCGCCGGACAGCGCTACCGCAAGATCGAAGACATCATGGAGGCCATGCGCGGCGCGCCGGAGCACCTGGAGCTGGACCTGATCGTGATGCCCAACGAGCCGGCCTATGTGGCCGAGCTCAAGGCGCTCGGCGAGGAACTGCCGCGGGTGCGGTTCCGCGAGCCGGTCCCGTACGACCAGCTGGTGGACACCGTGGCCGAATACGACGTCGCCATCTCCATCATTCCGCCCACCAACTTCAACCTGGCCCATGCGCTGCCGAACAAGTTCTTCGAAGCCGTCCAGGCCCGCACCGGGCTGATCATCGGGCCCTCACCGGCCATGGAGACGCTGCTGCGACGGCACGGGCTGGGCGCCGTCACCGCCGACTTCACCCCCGCGGCCCTCGTGGAGGTGCTCAAGACCCTGACGCCCGAGCTGGTGGACGAGTGGAAGGCCAACGCACACGCCGCCGCCCGCGAGCTGTCCTCCGAACACCAGATCAAGGGCTGGGAGCAGGCCGTGGACAGTCTGTTCGTCCGGCAGGAGGCCTGAGCGGTGGCAGCAGAACCGCGCGTCCTGCACATCTATGACGCCGCCGACGTCGGGGCCACCCTGGTCAGGTACGGCCGGCGGGCGGGGCGTCCGTGGCGGCACTTCAACATGATCCCGCCCGAAGGGGCGCCGTCGTCCGCCGTGGGCAGGGCCGGCAAACTCGCCGCCGGTGCCGCGTGGCAGGCCCGGCGGGCGGCCGCCATTCTGCGGTCGGACCTGCTGCATGTGCACTCGGGGTCGCGGATCGGCGTGGTGCGGTCGCGTCCGGTCAAGCCCTTCGTGCTGCATTTTCACGGCACGGATATCCGCACCCAGTACTACGACCCCGTCCGCCGGCCCGCGCTGCAGTGGGGCGCCGACCACGCGGTGAAGGTGCTGTACTCCACCCCGGACCTGCGGGAACCCGCGGAAACGGCCCGCCCCGACGCCGTATACCTGCCGAACCCGGTGGACCTGGAGGAACTGCCCGAGTGGCGGCCCGCTTCCAGGCCGCGGATTATTTTCGCCTCCCGCTGGGATGACTCCAAGGGCGGCCAACGGCAGCTGGAGCTGGTGCGTGCCTTGCAGGTTGCCGCCGGCACGGAGGTGGAGCTGCAGGGGCTGGATTGGGGCGGCGGCGCCTCCCGGGCGGCGGAGCTCGGCGTCGTGATGGTGCCGAAAATGCCCAAGCCCGCGTACCTGCGCTGGCTTGCGTCTGCGCACGTAGTGATCGGCCAGGCGGCCGGCATCCTGGCCATGAGTGAGCTGCAGGCCATCGGCATCGGGGTTCCCGTGGTGCTGCAGCTGGGGGAGGGGTACTACCGGTCGCCTCCCGTGCTGCAGGGGGAGTCGGCCGACGCGCTCGCGGCTGCGGCCGGGGCGGCGCTGGAGAACCCATCCCGCACCTCCGCGGCCCTGGGCGGCCGCGCCTGGCTCCGGGAGCACCACGAGCCGGCACGCGTGGTGGACCGTCTGGCGGCGATCTACGCCGAGGCAGTAGCCGGTTAGTCCGCCTTCCGTCCGTCTGCTCGGGCGCGAAGCAGCCGGAAAAATAACGTCTTGGTGAACCGGTACCAATAGTCGTGCCCTATTGACTCCCTTTGCAAATCCCGCCTAGACTCGCAGAACTTCCACCTCCTTCCATTTTCGTAACATTTTCTCGTTACTACTTGAGATGGTGCATAATGACCCCGACCTTGATGCGGCGGCTTGCGGCTGAAGTGCTAGGCACGGCGCTTCTGGTGATTTTTGGAGTCGGATCGGTGCTGGCTGCGCTTACTGCTGGCAGGGGGGAAATAACCTATCCGGGGATCGGGTTCATTGCCCTGGGTTTTGCCATTGCCGTGGCGGTGGTTATCTATGCGTTTCTGGCGGTTTCGGGAGCCCACATCAACCCGGCTGTGACCATCGCGCTGGCGGTGACCAAACGGTTCCCCTGGGTGGAAGTGGTTCCCTACTTCATTGCCCAGTTTGTCGGCGCCGCTGTCGGCAGCCTCCTGCTGGTGGCGTCATTCGGTATGCGGGCAGTGGACTTTGGCAGCGGCGCGACCGCGTTGGGTGAGGGGGTCGCTTACGGCCAAGGCATCGCTGCGGAAGCGGTGGGAACCTTCCTGCTCATGTTGGCGGTCATGGCGGTAGCGGTGGACCAGCGGGCGCCGAAGGGCTGGGCGGGCCTGATCATCGGGCTGGCTGTCGCCGGGGCCATCCTGGTCTTCGCTCCGCTGACCGGCGGTTCGCTCAACCCGGCCCGGACCTTTGGCCCGAACCTCGCTCAGTCTATCTTCGGCGGCACCGTCGAATGGTCCCAGTTCCCGCTCTACATTCTTGGTCCCTTCATTGGCAGCGTAGCCGCTGCCGTCGCCTACGATCTGGTTGTCCGCCCGCGCGAGGTCCCTGAGGGCCAGCCACGCGCCGACGACCCGTCAATGTCGGCCGACAAAGACATGAAACCGGAATCCGACACAGAGTAAAGAACCAAATCAAAAGAAAAAATACGGCTGCGCAGGGCCCGCCGGCTATGGCGCGGCTTGAAATGAAGATGAGAGGAATAGCCATGACGGGAAATCGTGTAATCGTCTATAAAGGCCCAGGGGAAGTTGCGGTTGAAACGATCGACTACCCTAAGCTGGAACTGCCTTCCGAAGTCGCCAACAAAATGGGGATCCAGCAGAAGGCACCGCACGCCGCGATCCTCAAGCTGGTCGCGACCAATATCTGCGGCAGCGACCAGCACATGGTGCGCGGGCGCACCACCGCACCGGTCGGCCAGTCGCTCGGTCACGAAATTACCGGGGAAGTGGTCGAGACCGGTGACGACGTGCTCTTCGTGAAGGAGGGCGATATCTGTTCGGTACCCTTCAACATCGCCTGCGGCCGCTGCCGGATGTGCAACGAAGGCAAAACCGGCGTCTGCCTCAACGTGAACCCCGCCCGGCCCGGCGCGGCCTACGGCTACGTGGACATGGGTGGCTGGATCGGCGGCCAGGCCGAGTACGTGATGGTGCCTTATGCGGACTTCAACCTGCTCAAGTTCCCGGACCGGGACCAGGCGCTGGAGAAGATCCTGGACCTGACCATGCTCTCCGACATCTTCCCGACCGGCTACCACGGTGCGTTCACCGCCGGCGTCACCACGGGCTCCACGGTCTACATCGCCGGAGCGGGGCCAGTGGGACTGGCCGCGGCCTTCTCCTCGCACGTGCTGGGCGCCTCGGCGGTAGTTGTCGGCGACATGAACGCCGAGCGGCTGAGGCAGGCCGAAAGCTTCGGCTGCGAGACGATCGATCTGAGCCAGGAAGGCTCGTTGCCGGAAAGGATCGAGCAGATCCTCGGCGTCCCCTTGGTTGATGCGGCGGTGGACGCGGTCGGGTTCGAGGCCAAAGGGCATGGGCCCGACGCCGAGGAGGCGCCGGCGACGGTGCTGAACGACATCATGTCGGTGACGCAGGTGGGCGGTGCCCTGGGCATCCCCGGCCTCTACGTCACCGGGGATCCGGGCGGCATCGACGAGAACGCGAAGGTCGGCCAGATCGGTGTGCAGCTGGGCACCGGCTGGGCGAAGTCGCTTTCGTTCACCACGGGGCAGTGCCCAGTGAAGCGGTACAACCGTAGGCTCATGGATCTGATCCTGGCCGGTAAGGCCAACATTTCCAAGGCCGTGAACGCCACGCCGATCAGCCTGGACGAGGCGCCCCAGAGTTACAGGGAGTTCGACCAGGGAGCGGCGAAGAAGTACGTGATCGATCCGCACGGGATGGTTGCCGCATAGGTCCGCCCGTCCCGACAGGTAGCGGCGGCTGCGCCCGAGTTGGATGCTTGGACGCAGCCGCCGCTGCAACAGCCAGCAAGGGACGTCCGCTCAGAGGCGTTCGTCTACCGGCTTCCCGGTCTTCCGAGGCCGGCGAGGGCAGCCTGTTCGGCGAAGTCCGGCACGGTGGCCACCACTTCGTCGAAGGTTCCGGCGGCAGCCACCGTTCCTCCGCGCATGAAGAACACGATGTCGGCGTCCCGGATGGTCGCCAGGCGGTGCGCCACGGTAATGACGGTGACGTCACCGTGCAGCTGCCGGATCGCCGTCGTCACCGCCGCCTCGGTGGCGGTGTCGAGCGCCGAGGTGGCCTCGTCCATGACGAGCACCCGTGGGTTGTCATACAGGGCGCGGGCGATGCCGAGCCGCTGGCGCTGCCCGCCGGAGAGCGCCATGCCGCGCTCACCCACCAGGGCGTCCAGGCCGCCGTCGCGCCCCATCACCGTGTCCAGCAGTTGCGCGCGCCGCAAAGCAACGGTCACGCGCTCGCGATCCACGCGGGCCTGGTCCCAGGCCAGGGCAACGTTCTGCGCTATCGAGGCGTCGAAGAGCGAGACCTCCTGCGGGACGTAGCCGATGCGCCGACGCCAGGAATCCAGCACGAACTCCATCGGTTCGCCGCCCACCAGGATGCGCCCGCGGCTCGGCTCGAGCAGGCCCAGGAGCAGGTCCACCATCGTCGACTTGCCGGCGCCGGACGCACCGACGAAGGCCACGTGGCTGCCAGCCGGAATCCGGATGTTCACGTCGTGGAGGGCCGGCGCCGCGGTATCCGGATAGCTGAAGGCGACGTCCTGCAGCTCGATATCGGCGGCGTTGTCCGGCAGCTCGTGCTGCGGGCGCTCGTCGCGCAGTCGTGACATTTCCGCCTCGCCCTCATGGATGTCCTCGACGATCTGCCGGGCGAAGGACGCGCTGGTATTCACGGAAGACTGCACGGCCTGCATGCGCGTCAGCGAGGGGATCAGGCGGAACCCCGCGACGGCGAACAGGCCGACGGCGCTGACCGCCCCGGCCGGTCCGCCGGTCAGGTAGCCCACGCCGCCCAACAGCGCGAAGCCCAGCACCAGGGCGGTCTCCAGCACGTAGCGCGGGATCTGCGAAATCTGGATGGCGCCGGCGCGCGCTATCGAGGACTTGGTGCGGGTTCCATGCACCTGCTCCTGTACCTCGGGCCCGCGGCCGGCCAAGGTAATTTCCTTGAGGGCGCCCAGCGCCTCGTACAGGGTCTTGGCGGTGCGGTTGGACCATTCGCGGTTTTCCCGGCCGATCGCCACGGCGCGCGGGGAGATCACCTTGGCCAGCAGCAGCGCCACCAGGCCCAGGTAGATCATCGTCACCACCGCGATCAGCGGCTGGGCCACGAAAAGTACGACGACGACCGCCACCAGGGTGCCCAGCTCGCCGAACAGGCTCATCGCCGGCATCAGGACTCCCGAGACGGTGATTCCCACGCCGACGTCGACGGAGCGGACGATCTCGGCCGAGTTCCGGCCGAGCCGCTTCTCCCACGGGGAGGCGAGGTAGGCTGCGAAGAGGCGGTCGCCGATGGCCACTTCGTGCCGGGCGAAGCGCTTGGTCGCGAAGCGCAGCAGCAGGACGGCCAGGACTCCCTTCAGCACGATCAGCAGGCAGATGAAGGCCAGCAGCGGCAGGGCCAGCCCGTTTTCGGCGACGTTGCCGACGATGGGCAGCTCGGCGTCGGAGCTGCCCACGAGGGCCGGCAGGAGCGCGGCGATCAACCCCAGGGCGACAACGTCCAGCAGAGCCAATGCCGCCGATGCCGCGCCATAACCGGTCAGGAAACGGCGGCTGCCGTCGGGCAGGGTACGCAACAGCGGCACAAGAACGTCGAGGATGCTTTTCATACTGCCCCTCAGCCTATTCCATCGCGCCCTTATCACCCGCGACGGCTACTGGCCAGTGGTGGATTGAAAATGCGACAGCTTTTCCACAATCCGTGTGGAAGGGCTAGCCGGTCTGAAGCGTGTCCCCTAGGGTCGGTGGAAACGCCCGCCCGCCGGTCTCAGTTTCGCGCGGCAGGGGTGCGCCCGGACTCTGAGGGGGGAGAAGGGATGGAGGGCATCCGGATCGTCGAGGGGGAGGTCCGTGAGCTGATCCGCCAACGAGGCTTGGACCCTGTCCGCCAAGTTCCGGAGGTCCGGCGGCTGGTCGAAGCCGCGGTGACCGACTATGACGAACGGTCCCTGCTGGGGTCTCTTCCGCCGCTCGGCCACCTGGACCACGCGCGTCGGTACATCTTCGACTCCGTGGCCGGCTTCGGCCCCTTGCAACCGCTGCTGGACGACCGCTCCATCGAAGAGATCTGGATCAACTCCCCGTCGGAGGTCTATGTAGCCCGAGGCGGCGAATCCGAGCTGACGTCCGTTTCGCTCACGCAACAACAGGTTGCGGATCTGGTGGAGCGGATGTTGAAGTCGTCGGGACGCCGTCTGGACTTGTCATCGCCCTTCGTGGATGCGGCACTCCCGGACGGATCGAGGCTGCATGTTGTCATTCCGGACATCACCCGCCAGCACTGGGCGGTCAACATCCGGAAGTTCATCGCCCGTGCTTCGCGGTTGGAGCATCTGGTCGAACTGGGCTCGCTGACGTCGGAAGCAGCCCGGTTCCTGGGAGCGGCGGTCAGCAGCGGTCTGAACATCCTCGTGTCAGGAGCAACGCAGGCGGGCAAAACCACCATGCTCAACTGCCTGGCAGCCGCTATCGGCAGCCGGGAACGGGTGGTCACGGTTGAGGAAATCTTCGAGCTGCAACTGCCCCTGCGCGACGTCGTAGGGCTGCAGTGCCGGCAACCGAATCTTGAAGGGGAGGGCGCCATACCGCTGCGGCGGCTGGTCAAGGAGGCACTGCGCATGAGGCCCGACCGGCTGATTGTCGGTGAGGTACGGGAAGCCGAAAGCCTTGACATGCTCGTGGCCCTTAACAGCGGGCTGCCTGGGATGTGCACGGTCCATGCCAATAGCGCCCACGACGCCATCACCAAGATTTGCACCCTGCCGCTGCTGGCTGGACAGAATATCTCGTCCGCCTTCGTGGTTCCGACGGTTGCATCGTGCATCGACCTCGTGGTCCATTGCGTCCGCCGGCCAGACGGCAGGAGACAGGTCGCGGAAATTGTTTCGCTGGGCCGGCGGGTGGAGAACGGGATCATCGAAACATCCACGCTGTTCAGCCGACAGGACGGCCAACTTGAGGTGAGTCCTTCTGCCAGCCCCGCGGGGGAGAAGTTCGCACGCGCAGGATATGAAGTCATGCAGTTGCTGGAACCGGTGCCATGACGACGGCGGCGGGACTCCTTGGCGGCGTTGGGCTCTTTTTGATTTGGTGGTCCTGCTGGGAAAAACCGCCTACCCAGCCGGTACGGCGAAAGCAGCCGGGCCGGCTCCAGCAGATGATCAGCCAGGCAGGCATCGAGAAGGTTTCGTCGAGTGCGCTTCTGGCCAGCTGCGTGGCAATGGCAGCTGCAACCTTTCTGATGGTGTTTGCACTCGCAGCGTCCGGTCCCATCGCAGCCTGTTTCGGGTTGTTAGGGGGATGGCTCCCGTTCGCCCTGGTGAGTTGGAGGGCTCGCCGACGCGCCGCCGTCTTGCGCGAAATCTGGCCGGACGCCGTCGACCACCTCCGCTCGGCCATCCGGGCAGGACTCTCCCTGCCCGAGGCGCTGGTGCAGTTGGGAACGCGGGGTCCGGTGGAGCTGCGGCCGCCCTTCAGCGAATTTGCCTCGGATTACCGCGCGGGCGGGAATTTCGACGACGCATTGGAACGGCTCAAGGCAAGGCTGTCCGATCCGGTGGCCGACCGGATCGTGGAGGCGCTGCGCATGACGCGTGAGGTCGGCGGTACCGACTTGGGCAGGTTGCTCGGGACCTTGGCGGATTTTCTCCGCGATAGCGCACGGACCCGCAGTGAACTTGAGGCCCGCCAATCATGGACTGTCAACGCTGCCCGGCTCGCCGTTGCTGCCCCTTGGATCATCTTGATGCTGTTGGCAACCAGGCCGGAAGCTGTGGCTGCCTACAACACGGCTGTCGGGGCGGCCGTCCTGCTGGGCGGGCTGGTGGTGTCGATTGTGTGCTACCGACTGATGCTGCGCATTGGGTCGCTCCCTGAAGAGGAGCGGGTGCTCCGGTGAATCACACGGCTGCAATGACAGCGCTATTGGGCATCACGTTGGGAGTGGGCCTCTGGCTGACGGTCGTCCGGTTGCCGTTCTTCCGGCGCAGGCGCTTCGCGGATCGGATCGCCCCGCAATTGAAGTCGATCGACTTGAAGTCGCGGCTGCTGGACGGCGGATCGGGAAACGTCACGCCGTTTGGCCCTTTGGAACGGATTTTCCGCCCGGTGCTCCGCGACTCGGTCACTTGGCTCGGGAAGTTCCATTTCGGTTCCACTTTATTGTCCAAGCGGTTGCTGCAGGCGGGACGCCGGCAGGGCACCGTCGATTTCCGCGCCGAACAATTGCTGTGGGCAGCGGCGGGTTTCGTCATCGGTATTGCGTGGACGATCACCTCGGCGGCAGGAAATTCGCTGGATCCGGTACTTGCGGTGATTCTCACCCTGGGACTGGCAGTTGGCGGATTCATGCTGCGGGATTACCTTCTGAGCGTCCAAATCCAACGCCGTGAGGAAAAGATGCTGGCGGAATTTCCCAGCTTGGCGGAGTTGATGGCACTTGCCGTCAGCGCTGGAGAGAGCGCCACGGGAGCACTGGAGAGAATCTGCCGCAGCGCCCAAGGCGAACTCGCCGGCGAATTTGCGGTGGTGCTCGCACAAACGCGATCCGGTACGCCGATGCTGACGGCATTGCAGGAGTTTTCACACCGAACCCGCTTGCCAGCGCTCGTGCGGTTCGTCGACGGAATCACCGTTGCCGTGGAGCGCGGAACTCCGCTGGCGGACGTCCTGCGGGCGCAAGCCCAGGACGTGCGTGACATGGCGAAGCGGAATCTGATGGAGTCGGCCGGAAAGAAGGAAATCGGCATGATGGTGCCGCTGGTTTTCGGGGTCTTGCCGCTGACCGTGCTGTTTGCCGTGTATCCGGGCATCGCGCTGATCAACCTCGGCTGGTGAAGTGCACCGAGGGAATTTCAAAATGGGGGTCTAAAAGGGGAGGAACTACGACATGATGAAACTCTCGCTCATGTTCACCGTCACGATTTCGCTGCTGTGGAGCGGCGGGCTGGACCGACTGCGACGTGCGGCGCGGTCCGATGATGGCGAACGCGGAGATGTACCGGGGTGGGTGATGATCACCCTGATGTCGGCCGTGCTCGTGGCAGGCATCCTGGCCCTGGCCAAACCGGCTCTGGAAGGACTGTTCAACGACGCCATTGGCCGCGTGACCCAGCCCTGACATGGGATCGAGCGACAGTGACCGTATAGTGCGGCCGTCCACCGCTGCCAGCGTCGGCAGCGGTTCCGCTCCGGGCCGAGACCGTTCCGACCGAGGCTCCGCAAGCGTGGACTTCGTGTTGGTGGGCGGTGTCCTCACCCTGATATTCGTGTCGATCATGCAGCTGAGCCTGGTCCTGCACGTGCGCAACACGCTCATCGACGCCGCGGGGTCGGGTGCACGCTACGGAACCTTGGCTGATCGAGGCGCCGCCGACGCGCACGAAAGGACGGTTGACTTGATCTCAGCTTCGCTGACCGACGATTACGGCCAAGACGTCCACGTTGAAGAGATCGTCCGGTCCGGCGTCCCCACGTTACGGGTCACGGTCCGGGCTCCGCTGCCCGCGCTCGGACTGATCGGCCCCCAAGGTGCGCTGGAAGTCCACGGTCATGCGGCTCTTCCGCGCTGACCGGGCACCGCACCGGGCGCCGGCACCAGCGGTCGCCGGACCCATTCCGAAACTTGCCGGAGGAGTGCGGTGACGGGCTTGCGGCAGCGACTGAAGGACTGCCTGCAGGCGGAGGAACCGGAACGGGGGAGCGCCGTCGTCGAATTCGTCTTTCTGGGAACGCTGCTCCTGGTTCCGGTGGTCTATTTCGTCATCGCGGTCTCACACGTGCAGGCCGCGTCGTTCGCCGTCGTGAATGCCGCGGACCAAGCGGCGAAAGTGTATGCGGGGTCGGACGAGGCCGCGGCTGCTGGTCCGGCCGCGCAGCAGGCGGCGCTCTTGGCCGCCGATGACTTCGGTTTCGGCCCGGAACGTGTGGATATCAGGATTAGCTGCAGCAATGGGGCGTGCTTGGAAGCGGGCTCCTCGGTCACCACCGAAGTCGCGATTTCGATCCCGCTGCCGTTGCTGGATGGCACGGGCCTCACCATGGCGACCGTGAACTCTTCGGCGACCCAAATAGTGGAACGCTACCGATGATGCCCGGTTTATGCGCCAGGACTGCCCGTTCCACCGGGGGCGTAGGAAGCCGAAGGGTCAGGACCGATGATGAGGGCCAGGTGCTGGTTCTGCTCATCGGCTTTGTGTTGCTGAGTCTGTTGATCCTGACCGTGGTGATGGGTGCCTCCGCCGTGTATGTCGAGCGGAAGAAGCTGCTGTCCGTTGCGGATGGGGCCGCGTTGGCTGCCGCGGACACTTTCGCCTTGGCCGACGTCGAGACTGGTTCAGGGGTGCCGGTGCCATCGCTGGATGACGATTCCGTGAGGGGATCCGTCTCGCGCTATTTGTCTGACACGGGTGCGTACGGGAGGTTTGACCAGCTGACCGTCGGCGGCGGCACCGGCTCCCCGGAGCAGCGCACGGCGCACGTGGTGCTGCGTGCGGTCGTCCGGCCGCCGGTGGTCAATTTCCTCGTTCCGGCAGGTATACCGATTACAGTTTCCAGCGACGCGCGCTCGGAACTAAGACGCTGACCGAAACGCTGAAAGCCCGGCGGCTAAGTAATTTCCTTGAGGGCGCCCAGGGCCTCGTACAGAATCTATGGGGCTTTTCCTCCAGTCGCCTAGAAGAGCCATGCCGGCCGGCAGCGCCGTCGAAGGGATCATAAACAAGTACCCCGCAATTTTCCCGAAGTGAGATAAACCGCCCCTGCGAGTCCTTGAAGAGGTCAATCTTTTCGAGGCTGGACGGATCGAGGCTGCATGTTGTCATTCGGGTCAGCAGCGGACTGAACATCCTCGTGTCAGGCGCAACGCAGGCGGGCAAGACCACCATGCTCAACTGCCTCGCAGCCGCTATCGGCAGCCGGGAACGGGTGGTCACAGTGGAGGAGATCTTCGAGCTGCAACTGCCCCTGCGCGACGTCGTAGGGCTGCAGTGCCGGCCACCAAATCCTGAAGGGGAGGGCGCCATACCCCTGCGGCGGCTGGTCAAAGAGGCGCTGCGCATAAGGCCCGACCGGCTGATTGTCGGTGAGGTCCGGGAAGCCGAAAGCCTTTACATGCTCGTGGCCCTTAACAGTGGGCTGCCTAAACCCTGCACGACCGGGCAACACTTGAAGACTGCCGCCATTTTTGTCCGACCATCGCCATATAATCAAACCATTCACTCGCACGTGATGTGATATACATACCTGAAAGTTGGGGAACCAATGACCGCAAACAACCAATTCCCGCCGCCCGGAACATGGGAGACGCCGAAGCCGGCCCTTAAAGCCAAGAAGAAGAAGTGGCCGTGGATCGTGGGCATTATCGTCCTGCTGTTCATCTTCGGTAGCTGCGGCGCTGCCGGGTCTGCCGAACGTGAGGCTGAGGCTGCGGCTGCGGCCAGCGCCAGCGCTGCTGCACAGGCCAAGGCTGACGCTGAGGCGGAAGCCAAGGCTGAGAAGGAGGCCGAGGAACAGGCCAAGCGTGAGGCTGAGGAAGAGGCCGAACGGCTGGCCGCTGAGGAAGCGGCCGCGAAGGAAGCCGAGGAGCAGCGAAAGAAGGAAGAAGCTGAGGCCAAGAAGGAGGCCAAGGCTGAAGCCAAAAGGCTCAAGGCGGAACAGGCAGCACGCACCGTCAAGGTTGATGCCGGCACACTGCTCAACGAGTACGAGGGCAACGAGGCCGCTGCCGACGAGAAGTATGACGGCAAGGTTCTTCAGGTTACCGGCGTCGTGGACAAAGTTGACACTGAGTTCTTTAGCGTGGACGAGTACACTGTGCAGCTAACTGACGGAGACCCTTGGCGCTTCATCAGCGTGAACTGCCGCGACGTGCCCAAGAAGCAGGCTGCGAAGATTCAGGCCGGCAGTACGGTCACCGTGCGCGGTGAGTTCACCGATGGCGGCGACCTTGGTGTAGAAATCGACGACTGCAAGGTTCTCTAACCTGGGCGGTCCAGGCCGGTGTCTCTTCGTAGGTACAGGCTTGGACCGTTCTCCTTTTTACAAACGATTATTCCGTCCCACGAGTGGAGCTTCCGTCACTCCTTCCGGAAGCGGGCAAACCCTTTGTACTGTGAGCATTTCGGGCTGCCCGGAGAAGACTCAGGCACCATGCAATGCAGGATTTCGCGCGTCGGTCGTATGTGGTGAGCTGAAAGCCTCTGCTGCAGGCGATGAGTTGACATCGACTGATGATTTCGACAGGAGTTCGAGTTCGACATGATGCGGAACTTACATTTCGACAGCGATACGAACACAGCGCTTTACTTTCCATACTTGCGCGTGCCGCAGACGCCATGGTTTACGCAGGTTCTCCTGTACTGGGATCAAGCGGCCGCGATCGTGCCCCGTACTCTTTGGCACAACGACGACGAGATCAGTCAATTCATGCGAGAACTTGAGGCAGAGAAACTGCTTGTTACTTTGAGCCCAGATGACGGATTGGCGAACATCGACAGTGATGCGTTCATTGGCACGTTCCTTGACATGGTCGACATTCAGAGGCGGCACCTTCCTGGTGGAAAGTTCGAACGTCTTCACTACGGAAAGATTTCTTGGTCGCTGTTCCGGGAGCTCGAACGACGCGGACTCGCCCGTCACGGGGGCGATCAAGATTGGTGGCAACTTGAGGCGGGAACCGCTGATCTATACATGGCCTATCTGGCCAGTGCAATGAGCGCATCTGTGCCGAATATGGACCCCGTGACGGACAGCCCAAGGTCCCTCGGTACCCTGGGGATGAAGGGGGCCGACGACAACCGTGACCTCGCTCAACGACTAGGTGCCTTGCGCTACGCAGTGATCGAGAATGCTCTGCCTGCCCCTCAGGGATCGGTAGGGGTAGCTGAGCTAAGGCGATTTAAGGACGAGAATTGGGAACGTCTCCGCAGATGCCGAGCATACGTTGATGGCAAGCTCGCCGATTTAGTGGTGGTTGAGGATCCGGCTCTGCGCGACGTAAAGACGAGGGCGCTGTTGCAAGAGCTTGAAGACGACGTCGCCATCCTGCAGGAGCAGATGCTCAGAAAACGGTGGTCGAAAGTGGCGTTTGTTGGCGTTGGAGGGGTTATGGCGGCAGCAGGGACCATGGCCGGATCGCTTGCCGATCCCGCCGCTACCCCGCTGGCACTCGGCCTCGCGGTTGGTACCGGTCTGCTCAATGTGGGTATCTCTGGTCACGGACTCGCTGAGGTCTTAGAGGAGTCTCGCTTTTACAAGCGGGCACCATTGGCCTATGCGGCGCTGGCAGGACGACTCTAAGAGGTCTCCTCAAAGGGCTGTTGAATGTGGATTGCGTTTCCTCCGCGGCGTGATTCTACGTGACGTGTACTTCCGTTCGGGCTTGGGCGATGGTGACGTAACCTGAGCTATTCGATGGTCTTACTTCGGGTTCGGTTTAGGTATCTCTCGTGCGTAAAATGATCCCGCCTCTGGCGAGACCGATGGATTAGGTCCACACTGGGCTCAACCCGCGGGGGCGCCGGGACGAATGCTCTCGCGGTGTCGCAGATAAACGAGAGCATCGGAGGAGCGCAGTGGATAAGCGCATTGACATTTATCTGGCAGGTGGGGGTAGCTTCGACGACACAATCGAGGACATCCGGGTGAGGGTATACCCGGGTGTGAAACCGGGCGCGTCGGAGTCCGGTCCGTCCTACGTAACTGAGGGCTTTGGTCCTAGCGATGATGAGGTCGTGGAGATTGAGCAAATAAGTCTGGCCAAACGCATGAAGGAGAACGTTTTCTTCACGGGTGAGAAAGTATTGGAGCGGGGCCGGGACTCTCTAGTGAAGAGGTGGAAGGGCCGTGGCTGAGGAGAAAAGCCCTGCTTCCCTCACTCTGGCGGCTGAAGACAGGATTCGGGAAACAGCCAAATGGCTGATCGTAAGCCTTGCTGCAGTCGGCGCCGTCATCGTCACGGGAACTCAATTCAGTAGTCTGGGTGCCATCGAACTCGGCACTCCGAGGTTTTGGGTGGTTCTGATCAGCGCTGTTGTGGCCGCCGCCGGTGCGGGAATGATTCTCACGGCCGCCGTCCGGACTGCTACCACTCCGCCCGTGACACTGGAAACGCTGCCGCAGACAGGACTGGCAAACGACTCCGCTCTCCAGGAAGGGATTGAAGGAGGTGTAACGGAACTAGCGACGGACTACAAGAACGCCCTCGACGAGCGGGATAGGGCCATTAGAGCGAATCTCGATAATCCCGTTTCCGCTACTCATCTGGCAGCAACTGTCGCCCAAGCTAGGGCACTCCATCTAAACAACGTAGTCCGAAACGTAATCCGGAATGGGTCCTACCAGACTGTCGCTGAGGAATGGAAAAGGTCATCGAAATGGATCGCTTGGGGAGCAGGAGCCTCGCTGGTGGGGCTCCTGGCTTTCATTTGGGCAATCAATCCACCAGACAAGGTCAAGGCGAGCGAGGCGGCGCCGGCGATTGTGAGTGAAGCAACCACACGGACCCTCGAGCTGACGCCCGAAGGGCGGCGGGCTTTGGCCGAGGTACTTGGAAGGGATTGCGATGCAGATCGCCAGTTACAGGTAGTGCATTTGGCTCATACCGATACGGGTCCCGATGTCCTGGTGCAACAGGAGAGGTGTAAGTCTGTCCGGCTAATCCTAACGAACAGTTGGGGTCACCTCCGTGAATCGGCGCCCAGCCTCCCAGTGACGGAGTCAGGGACTCAGCCCGCAACACCCTGACCTATTCGCTTCAGTGGATAGGTCATTGATATCGCCTAGCCGGCACTGCTGAAACGCAATACGACTAGTTTTGGCACAGCCGACGGGCTTACCTGAGCTGCCACTGAGTCCGTTGCGAATCCTTCCACCCTTGATGCCCTAGGGTGCACCTCCCGCTTGCTTTCCGTACCGACGCGTGGCATCACGCAGGAACAGAGCCAGCATGATTTGTTAGTCAACATGATCGC
This sequence comes from Arthrobacter sp. Y3221048, assembly GCF_059092685.1. NCBI lineage: Bacteria > Bacillati > Actinomycetota > Actinomycetes > Micrococcales > Micrococcaceae > Arthrobacter > Arthrobacter sp. Y3221048. The sequence goes on from NZ_JBNHHX010000002.1 coordinate 898,565, forward strand.
AACCATGCTCGTATTATCTGCTGATAAGGCACTCGACCAGGCAGTCCGCACAGCGGACGCAGGCTGGGAAACCGCACGCTGGACATTTTGGCTGTTTGTGACCACCGGAGGTTTATTGCTGGGCGCGGTTGCCGCTGGAATTTTCGCAGGACTCACCTGGGTCGTTACCCGAAAGCAGCTAACCATGGCCAAGGAGGCGGAGGAGCGACGTGAGGCAGCGCAAGTCCAAGCGTGGCTTACCCATCCAAGTGACGTCTTCAACGTTTATCTCCGCAACGGAAATAGTGGTCCCATATTCGATGTTCAGGTGGAGGTAGTGGCTTTTACTCTTGGGGGGAAGACTCCAAAGGTGGCCGCGAACTTAGCTTTTCCCATCCTCCCTCCCTCGGTGACGGACGTAAACAAGGGGCTTAGAAAGGTTCTTTCGCCCGATGATCATTTGCCGGATGGCTACAACGTGATTAAGGACAAGCGCGTGCCTACTGTTGCCTCAAAAGAGGATTGGAAGGTCTGGGACGGTCAGCCCGGTTCGACGGGCGTTGCAGTGAGTTTCTCCTTCCGCGATTCTGTCGGTAAATACTGGCAGCGAGATTGCCACGGACAGCTAAGTCCCGTACGGGTTTGAAATACGGTGCAGAGCTGCACTTTCCGTCCATTGCTCAGGCACACACGAACTAGCATCGTGCAATCTTATGGACTGACGAGAAGCGGAGAACGCATTCGGCGCCATCATGCGGCACGCCTACAGTTGCATCAGGACTTACTCCGAAGCCAGTAAAACCTGGACCGGAGCCGCAATTATTCGATGAATTTGATGCTGCACAGCCGAAGGCCGAGCCATCTAGAACCATAAGGAGTTGTCGTATGGCGCCCACGAGTAATACGAAGACGAAGAACGCCTATTTCCACAGGGCGTTCATCATGGTTGATGGAGCCCGGCACTACCCGCCCGACCAAGATTGGGCAGGCATTCTCGAAGCGGTCGCTGAGATGAGCCTTGAAGAACGGACGCTGGACGGTGACATTTTTGAGCCAGCCAAGCTATCTGAAGGTACGCTCCTTGGTATCCATCGGCCGATAAACACTGACTTCATGAGCAGAATTAAGGACGGCACCGTCGCCGACTTCATGCAGAATGCTTCAAGCGAGCCAGAGGGGTTCGCTAACTCTACGGCGGTGGCCTTTCTTAACCAGGGCAACACATTCGCTTTGAGCCTAGGTGCAACGGGCTCGCCAAGGGCGGGCGCTCTCGCGAAGTTCCTAGACGCCTTTGTCCCCCCTGAGGCGGACGGGGGCTTCTGGAAGGTAGAGCCAGTGATCGACGACGATGAAATCCGAAAACTGAATCACTCCGTCGGGCTCGTCGAGTTCTCGTCCAAGTTCACCACCGCTCGCAATCTCTTCGATCAAGGAGACGGCTCAATCGGCCTTGTTTCCATCGGGGACAAGATCGCAGACAGCATCGGCGGCGACGTAGAAATCAGCATCGAGGTCAAACTTTCTCCATCGGCCCGGAGCCGACGAACCACCAAGGAGAAGCTGTTGAACCTCTTCAAGGGCGATATACAGCGGTTGGCAGCGAAGGGCAGCGGCGCGAAGGCGATAGCCATGGTCTCAGAAGGTGTCATGGAACAACTGTCTTTGGTTGAACACAACCTGGCCGCCGAATTCGAGATTCACCTGCTGGACTCCGAGAGCCGCCAGTTCTCGGAACTACTTCGCGCCCTTGGGAATGTGGGTGCAGAGATGGAGGATAAGGTTAAGTCCATTCTGGAGGGGTGACCATGACCAAACACACAGCCGCCAAGCATCCCCTTGGGGATTTTGTTTCCGCGCATCCCATCGTCGATCAGGTGATGCCGATCGCCATTGCCACGGTCCTCTTCCTGTTCCCGCTCGTAACTCCGTTCGTGCCGTCGGATGCTCGCATAAGCATCTACGTAACGATGGCAACCGTTTCCGGTCTGGCACTGGCGGCAGCAACATTCGTCTGCACCATGACTTATCAATCAGCGAACATCTTGATGGCGGGAATCGTTACGTCGCATGCTGCCGAGTTGCGGAGAAACTGGACCAGCATCATCGGTTCCAATTTACTGACGGCTCTGCTTCCCCTTGTTTCCCTGGCTCTCGACAACCAGCTTCCTCATATAGGTGTTGTTATCGCGGGTTACGCAGTGGCCCTGCTGTGCATCAGGTTCACGCGGGCCATCTGGTGGCTGCAGTACACACTATTTAAGCAAGAGCAGTCGGCTCGGACCATTCGTAAGGCGGATGCAGCGCCGCGCAAGGACATTCAGGAAGCGCTGGCGCTCAAGCGCGGCACAAGCCGCCACTAAGCCCTCACTGTCACTGACCGCCAACGATCTGCGTCCAGCCTCGTTGGGCTGAAACATAGATGTCCCGAGGCAGTTGAGGACCATGCACCCTGTAGGCTGCCAGGGTGCAGAAAACAGCGTTCGTCTATACGCGGATTAGCCAAGCCCGGGGCGGCGACGAGCTGGGAGTTCAGAGGCAGGAGTCAGCCTGCCGGACTATGCCGCCGCCCATGGGTTTACAGTGTCCGAGGTCTACAGCGATAACGATAGTACTGGGACTTTCCCGCTGATCGGTACGTTGTTGAGAGGCTGCAGGCTGGCGAGATAGTGCTTGCGCCCATCGAGGAATAGCAGGGCGCCTGCGGCAGGCCGGCGCTCGGTTGCTCAGACAGCTTCATTCCATTGCCAGATAGCGATAAACGGTGGCGCGTGATGCTCCGATGATCTTTCCAATGTCGGCAGGTTTGAGGCCCTGGGCCTTCAGCTCGTGCGAACGCTTCACTGCCTCAGCGTCAGCCGAGACGCTGGGCCTGCCTGCCTTGCGCCCGTTCTCTGCTGCTGCAGCCATGCCTGCCCTTGTCCGCTCTGCGAGCTGGTCCCGCTCAAGCTGAGCAAACGCCGACATGACAGTGAGCATGGCCCGGCCCATTGGGCCGGTAGTGCTGATGCCTTCAGTGATGCTGCGGAAGTGGACCCCCCTGGTCTCCAGGTCATCGATCAGCGCCAGCAGATTGCGAGTGTTGCGCCCAAGCCTGTCCAGCTTCCAGACGATGACGGTGTCGCCGGGCCGCAGGTGCTCCAGCATCTTGTCCAGCTCCGGCCGGGTGGCACGCATGCCACTGACGCCGTGGTCTGTGAAAATGCGTTCACAGCCTGCCTTCTTGAGTGCGTCCTGCTGAAGCGCTGCGTTCTGGTCTACGGTGCTGACTCGCGCGTATCCGATGTCGGCCAAGGTCACTGCCTTCTGGTGTCTTACGGCGGCGGCGCGTCAGCGCAGCCGCGCTGTCTTAAGGAAGACTGTCTCAACAAAGGTGCTGAGGGTCAATTCCTAAGAACCAGAGAATGAGACACATTGTTGCGACAGTCGATTCCTCAGAAATTCAAGGCTTCAGGTTCCCTGTCGCTGCGTCTCTTTGGAGTCTCACCTAACGATCCATTAACGGGACGTTGCTACCTGCGTGCCTCTTGAGAGTGTGCTTTGATTCAGGGGTGCAAACAGAACAAATTAGCCAGGCCTTCGATTGGGAACCTGCGAACTTCGTCCTCGGCGTACTCGGGCTGCTCGTGGCGGTCGTCATCTACCTCAAGACCAATCCGAAAAGGCGAGTTGTCTACGGCGCGTCAGCGATTCCGCTTATTCGCTCTGCAGCTCAATTGGAGAAGTTTAAAGTTCTGTACGAGGAGAGCCTTATTACTCGCCCTTATCTCGTTTCGTTTCGGCTTCGATCCACAGGACGGGCCGACGTTTCGTCTAGCCACTTCGATAATGGCACTCCGTTCAAGGTTGTAATGGGTGCACCAATCGTCGGCCTCCTTACTAAGACGAGCGTGCCGGGGACCGCTCATCACGCCGTGGAGGTGGAGGGCCAGTCCTTACTGCTGAAACCAACCCTGCTGAAGAAGGGGTCTAGTTTAGAAGTGGTTTGCTTGTGTGACGGGCGGCCAAACTTCGAATACCAATATGCCTTAGTCGACACAGTGGCACGAACTGACGTCGAGGCCCGTCGTCGGAGTGAAAAGATGTCGCGTGTCTTCCTAATTCTGCTAGGGATATTGGTGACCGTCTTGGGCAGCTTGCTGCCCGAGATGATAATTAGGTTTATCGAGGGCCTTCTGTGAGGGGCAGCCGCTACTTGTTGCGTGGTCTGTATCGCACTATGTCATTCATGCATCGTCTTCTTTTTCGCTGCCGGAAGCATTGGCGTATGATTCCAGCTTTTGGCGGAGGTCCACATATTGTTCCGCAAGTGTTGGCGCGTAGCAGTAGCGAAAGCCGCCGAGAGCTATATCGACTGCGGAACTCAGGTAAGAAGCATTGTCTGAAGTCATACCGTAATACTTAATACGATCTGCAAGGGATTTTTAGAGCTCTGGCCTGCACCTTCTTGGAAAAGAGTCACAAGATGCTTATGCTGCTTATCGTCGCGGTCAATAATCATGCAGCCCCACGAGCTTTCGGGGCTCATCGGAATCGAGAGTGTAGATAGCGTTGGCGCGTCGGTGTCCGGATAGAGGTCGAGGTCTTCCGATGATGGAAGTTCCTACACTGTCCATCC
>NZ_JBNHHX010000003.1:0-800740 GCF_059092685.1 Arthrobacter sp. Y3221048
ACACACCACAGGGGCGGCACGCCACGGCACTTTCAACCAATAAAAAATTGGTATCAACAAACTTGGCACACTATTGAGTTCTCAAACAACAGGAGCAAACGAATACTTTTCAGAAAGAATTTCTTCCGAGATTCTCTTTGTTTTTCTTCGTTGCGATGTTTCTACTTTATTCCATCCCTTTTCTTTCTGTCAAATCCGCGTTTCCGCTTCATTTACCTAAAGAAAAGGCACGAACCCATCACAAAAAACCAGCTAATTTGCCTGCGCACTCGGGCGCATGACAGTCGCTGTCATTTTATCGAAGGGGCTTGCCGCGTTTCCTGCCGGCTGTTTCACAACCAGCGGCGGCGACTCAGAAAACATTACACGGCACCGGCGCGGCCCGCAAATCGCCGGTGGGTGACACCCGCCACTGATGCCGAAGGGCCCGCGGCCTCCCTTTAACACGGGAGACTGCGGGCCCTTCGACGTGGCCGGGGCTGACGTTTCGAACGCCGGCGAAATCAGGCAGACACTTCGACCATGGCGAGCGTTCGCTTCCCGCGGCGCATCAACAGGTATTTGCCGTGCAGGAGCTGTTCACTCCCGACCGCGGCGTCCGGATCGGTAATTTTTTGGTTATTGACATAGGCGCCGCCCTCGGCGACGGTCCGTCGCGCCGCGGAATTGCTGGCGGCCAGACCCGACCGGACCAACAGGTCGATGATGCCGGTGGTATCGGCACCGGTGACTGCGCTGGGCAGCTCGGCAGTGGCAGCGATAAGAGTCGCTTCGTCCAGCTCGGCCAGGTCGCCCTGCCCGAACAGGGCCGAAGAAGCGGCGATAACCTTGTCGGTGGCTGCGGGGCCGTGCACAATCGATGTCACGTCATAGGCCAAGGCACGCTGTGCCTCGCGGGCATGCGGCCGTTCGGCCACGGCGCGCTCAAGCTCTTCGATTTCTTCGCGGGAGCGAAAGGTAAAGACCTTGAGCCGCTGGACGACGTCCGCGTCGGCCGTATTGAGCCAGAACTGGTACATGGCGTACGGGCTGCACATGTCAGCATCCAGCCAGATGGCATTGCCCTCGCTCTTGCCGAACTTGGTTCCGTCCGAGTTCGTGATCAGCGGCGTGCCGATGGCGTGAACGGACTGGCCTTCCACCTTGCGGATCAGCTCGATACCGCTGGTGAGGTTTCCCCACTGATCCGACCCGCCGGTCTGCAGGATGCAGCCGTACTGCCGGTACAGCTCCAGGTAGTCCATGCCCTGCAGGATCTGGTAGCTGAATTCCGCGTAGCTGATCCCCTCCTCTGAGTTCAACCGGGACGCGACGATGTCCTTCTTGACCATCGTCCCGACGCGGAAGTGCTTTCCGATGTCGCGCAGGAAGTCCAGCACACTCATCGGGGCTGTCCAGTCCAGATTGTTGACCATGCGCGCGGGGTTCGCACCGTCGAAGTCCAGGAAACGCTGCACCTGTCCCTTCAGGCGGTCCACCCACTCGGCGACGGTTTCCTTGGTGTTCATGGTGCGCTCGGCGGTGGGCCGAGGATCGCCGACCAGCCCGGTGGAACCGCCAACAAGGCCCAGCGGCTTGTGCCCCGCCAGCTGCAGCCGCCGCATGGTCAGCAGCTGGACCAGATTGCCCAGGTGGAGGCTTGGAGCGGTGGGGTCGAAGCCGCAGTAGTACGTGATCGGGTCCCCCGCCAGCAGCTTCTCCAGTTCGGCTTCGTCGGTCGAAACATGGATAAGGCCGCGCCACTTCAGTTCCTGCCAAACGTTGGCAAAACCAGGGTCGTTGCGTTGGGAAGCGAGAAACGTATTAGTCACGGTTACCAAATTATCAGCCTTCAATGCCCTCGGGGACGTCGCCTTCGGCCAGCAGCCGGAGCCGCTGGGTCGGACGGGTCATGGCGACATAGAGATCCCCGACGCGGCCGCCGACACGGTGCAAAAGCTCGGCCGGCTCAAGCACTACGACGGAATCGAACTCCAGGCCTTTCGCCTCCTGCGGACCGAGCACGCTGATGTCCTGTTCCATCCCACCGGCACCCCCGCCCACGCGTGCCCCGTAGGCTGCGGTCAGCGCATCCCGGACCTCCGGCAGGCGGTGGTCGGAGGCAATGACAGCCAACAGACCGCCGTCGGCAGCAGCAAGCTCCTCGGGCATGACCTCCAGAAGCCGTTCGACCATGCGGCCCTCCGGCACCCGGTCCACTACCGGTGACCAGCGGCCGTCCCGCACCGCCTTCGGGGCCGACACGACCAGGCCCGCAGCGTTGGCCATCCGGACGGCCGCCTGCGCAATCTGGGAAGGCGTGCGGTAGTTCACCGTCAGTTCTTCAAGCTGCCAACGGTCGCCGGCGAACGGCTCGAGTGCCTGTTGCCACGATTCCGCGCCGGCAGCCGAACTCGTCTGGGCGATATCGCCGACGACGGTGAACGACTTGAGCGGACAGCGGCGCATCAGCAGTCGCCACTGCATGGCCGACAACTCCTGCGCCTCGTCAACCACGATGTGGCCGAAGGCCCAGGTGCGGTCGACGGCGGCCCGTTCGGCAGCCGTGAAGCGGGTCTGCTGCGCCTGGTTGTAACCGGCCAGGTCCTCGGCGCTGACCACGCCGTCGATCCCGATGTCACGCAGCATCTGGTCGACGTTCCGCAGCGACTGTTCGGCATTGGCGACGTCGCGGGCCCGCTCCGCATCCCGCTGGGCCTTGTCACGCCCGCCCGAGGCGTCCATGTCGCCAAGCAGCTCCGCGGCTTCATCGAGCAGCGGCACGTCGGCTTCCGTCCACGGCGCGTCCGCGGGGCGCAGCAGCAGATTGCGTTCGGCTTCCGTCAGGTCGGGGGCGGCTGCCGCGAGGTGGGCCGGCTTGCTGAGCAGTTCTCCGATGAGCTTTTCCGGAGTCAGCGGCATCCACGCCAGGTTCAGTGCCACCCTCACATCGCGTGAAGTGCGCACGTCTTCGACAAGGTAGGCGCGGTCGGCGTTGTTGCCCGGTCCGGACGATTTCTCCAGTGCCTCACCCAACTGGTCCGCCAGTTCGCGCAGCAGGATCTTCACGAACGTGACCCGGGCGGCGTTGTGTGGTTTGCCGGTCGCCCGTGCCCGGTCGCGTGCCCGTGCCACTTGGCGCGGTGTCAGGGTCAGCATGGTCCCTTCGACGTTGAGCTTGCGCGGTTCCGCCGGGAGTCTCTGGCGGTTGGCTACTGCGTTGGCGACGACGTCGGCCATGGCCAGGCGGCCCTTGATCTCGGCCACGGCGGGGTTGCTCTCGGACACGGCCCGGATCCCGGGCATGAGGCCGCCCAGGGTGGACATAACCACGCCGGTCTCGCCCAGCGAGGGAAGCACACGCTCGATGTACTTCATGAAAGAGTTCGACGGTCCCACCAGCAGCACGCCGGCGGACTTCAGCCGTTCGCGGTGCGAATACAGCAGGTACGCCGCCCGGTGCAGGGCGACGGCGGTCTTGCCCGTTCCGGGACCGCCCTGAACCACGAGGATCCCCGACATCGGGGCCCTGATGATGCGGTCCTGTTCGGCCTGAATGGTGCCGACAATGTCGGACATGGCACCGGTCCGCTTCGAATTCAGCGCCGCCAACAGGGCGCCTTCGCCCTGCAGGGTGCCGCCCTCGGCGAGCATGGTCGAATCCAGCACGTCGTCTTCGATGCCCTTGACCTGGTGCCCCTGTAAAATCAGATGGCGGCGCCGTCGAACACCCAGCCGTTCAAAGGCCGTCGCCTGGTAGAACGCCCCGGCTTCCGGCGCCCGCCAGTCGACCATCAACTGCTGCAGATCTGCTGTGCTGAGTCCGATTCGTCCGATGTAGCGACGGTCGCCGTCGTCCAGATCGAGTCGGCCGAACACCAACCGGTCATCCACGGCGTTCAGCTGCGCCAGCCGGTCCTCGTACATCGTCGCGAACGCGTCACGCTCGGAAATGTTCTGCATGCTTCCCACCGCACCGCTGCTGCGGACGCGGGCCAACTGTTCCTGTTTTTCGGCGCGCAATTCTTCCAGCCGGCGGTACAGCCCGGCCACGTAGGCGCGCTCAATTTCAAGCTCGGCATGGGCCGAAGGCGATTCAGGCATACGTGTTTTCCCTCCCCAAAAGGCAGACCGTCCATTCTACTACCGGCGCGGTAAATTTTCTTCCGCCAGGACGGCCCTGGGCGGGCGGGCGCGGGCCCTTTCGCCAAGGGCGCATAAGGGGGTGGCTATTCACGCACCAACGAGCGGATGCGGTGCCCGGTCAGGGCAGACCTGCCCCGCAGGGCCGAGAGTTCGAGGACCACGCCGAATCCGGCAACTTGCACTCCGGCCCGTTCGAAAAGACGGCAGGCCGCACCGAGGGTCCCGCCGGTGGCCAGCACATCGTCCAGAATCAGCACGCGCGAACCCGGCACCAGTTCGTCGGCATGGATTTCGAGCGTGGCCGTGCCGTACTCCAGTGCATAATCTTCCGAGATCGTCCTGCGCGGCAGTTTGCCTTTCTTGCGCACGGTGATGACCCCTGTGCCGGAGGCGTACGCGGCCGCGGCCGACAGCAGGAATCCGCGCGCCTCGACGCCGGCGACGGCGTCGAACTGGCCCTCGAACGGGTCGATCAAGGCGTGCACCAAGGCGTGCAGCGCCTCGCCGTCGGCAAATACAGGAGTCAGGTCCCGGAAGATGATCCCTGGCTTCGGATAGTCCCGAACCGTTTCCGAAAGACGGTTGACCATGGCTTCAACTGATTCGCGGGGGCGTTCATTCACCCGTCTACCCTACCCGCTGCCGGCGCGCCGCCGCGGCTTCGCGGCCCGGTACTGCGAGACCGTCGGGTCCCCTTCGAGCCAGAAACGCCACGGGTAGGCGGCGGTGCCGCCCTCGCCGCTGACGCCCACCCGCGGCCCGGTCCGCACATGCTGATGGGATGCCCGGACCGCCGGTCGTGCCAGTTCCAGTTCCCCCTCGGTGAAGGCCCGGCCGTTGTCCTCCAACGTAAGCCCCAGCGCAGTGGCCAGCCGGGCCGGCCCCCGTGCCAATTCCGCGTCGTTCTTGGCCGAGGCGCGCCGGCTTCTGGCAAGGTCAAGGCCTTGCGTGATCTCACCGGCGCGGAGCAAGGCACCGGTGGCCTGGCCCTCATGGCCGCACACGATATTCACGCAATGGTGCATGCCGTAGGTGAAGTAGACATAGATGTGGCCGGGCGGGCCGAACATCGCCTTGTTGCGGTTCGTCGGACCGCGGAAGCCATGCGATCCCGGGTCGTGCTCGCCCATGTAGGCCTCTACCTCGGTAAGCCGCACGGCTACCGTTCCCTCGGACGTGGTGTGTGTCAGCCGGGCGCCGAGCAGCCCCGGAGCAACATCCACGGCGGACCGGCCGAGCCAGTGAAGTAAGGCTGCGTCCACTAGGCTGGCTGCGCCCGCTGGTAGAAGCGGGTTAAGGCTTCGAGCCGGTGGGCCGAATCATGCACATGACCGCCGGCAAGCACCGTGGCGAGGGCATCCAGCCGCGCATGCCAGCGGGCCATCAGGCTTTCCGGCGAAATCTCCCGCCCAACGTTGTGCACCAGCAGCAAACGGGTCTTGCCGTCGGCCGGTTCCAGCATCCAGTGCACGGTCCCGGTGCCCTCCGGAGCCGTCCAGGTGTAGTCGAGCCGGCTGTCGGCGAGCACATACTCCACGTCCCCGTTAACCGTGCGTTCCGGCAGGTTGAATTCGACGGCACCGCCAACCTGCAGCTCCACGCGACCGGGACCCAGCCACCTGCCGAGCAGATCCGGCTCCGTCAGGGCCGCCCAGACCTGGGTTTGGGCGGCATCAAGCAACCGATCGAAGCGCAGGCTGGTGCGTCCCGAATCCCTTTCGGCGGTGCCCATCGAATGCGATAGCTGGTACTGGCGGGAATAGGCTTCCCGCAGCCGCGTCCATCGGTCGGGCTCCAGATCCGGCGGCCGCCCGGCCGCGACAGCGCCGAGCGCGTCCAGGATTGTTTGCCAGCCCGCGCTGCCTTCGGTGAGGAAGTCCGGCCCCTCGGCGCGGGATCGGAACTGCAGCAGGGTCCCGCCGTCGCTCTCCAGCACCCGCCATTCGATGACCGCCTCCTGCCCCAGCTCGTCCTCCCAGCTGATCTGCAGGCTGAGCGGCGGATTCAGCTGCAAGACCGTGCCGCTGGTGACGCCACCGCCCAGATCCAGCTCGTAGGTATGGCCCAGCTGCCAGTCGGCGTCAAGCGTGCCCAGCCATTTGGCGACCTTGTCCTTTTCCGCCAGCAGGCTCCAGATGTAGCTGCGCGGGTAATCGAGCTGTCGGTCGAAGGCCAGGACGTAGTCTCCGTCAACCCGCTCGATCCGTCCCTCCGGCACCAGCTTTTCCTCGTCCTGGCTCAGCGTCGACATGCCTGCTCCCTCGGCTCAGTGGCTCTTGACCCGTCGCTTCACAAACTACCGCAGCACCATTTGCTACCGGCTGGTAACTTACCCCGCGCCGGCCGTCGGCCGGTTCAGGGGCGGCCGCCGGAGGCGTAGCGCCGCGCGCTTTCCAGCCCTGTTTCAAGCGCCGCGATCTGGGCGGCCACGGCGGCCGGCGCGGTGCCGCCCTGCGAGCTGCGGCTGGCCAGCGAACCTTCAACCGTGAGCACTTCGCGCACCTGCGGAGTCAAGTGCGGGGAGATGGCGGCGAATTCCTCGTCCGTCAGGTCCCAGAGTTCCACTCCGCGGCTTTCGGCCTGTTTGACGGCGGCGCCGGAAAGTTCGTGTGCCTCCCGGAACGGAATGCCTTGCCGGACCAGCCATTCGGCGATGTCGGTGGCCAGCGCGAAACCCTGCGGGGCCAGCGCTTCCAGCCGCTCGGTATTGAAGCCCAGGGTTTCGATCATGCCGGCGACCGCGGGCAGCAGTAGCTCCAGGGTGTCGGCCGCGTCAAAGACCGGTTCCTTGTCTTCCTGCAGATCACGGTTGTAGGCCAGCGGCAGGCCCTTGAGGGTGGCCAAGAGCCCGGTCAGGTCGCCGATCAGCCGGCCGGCCTTTCCGCGGGCCAATTCCGCGACGTCCGGGTTCTTCTTCTGCGGCATGATCGAGGAGCCCGTGGAGTAGGCGTCGTCCAGGGTCACGAAGGAGAATTCCTTGGTGGCCCACAGGATGACTTCTTCCGATATCCGGGACAGGTCCACGCCGATCATGGCTGCCACCCAGCTGAATTCGGCAAAGACGTCCCGCGAGGCAGTCCCGTCGATCGAGTTCCAGGCCGCGGATTCAAAGCCGAGGTCCGCCGCGACGGCGTTGGGGTCCAGGCCGAGCGAGGAACCGGCCAGGGCCCCGGAGCCGTAGGGAGAGACGGCCGCCCGCTTGTCCCAGTCCGCCAGCCGCTGGACGTCCCGCAGCAGCGCCCAGGCGTGGGCCAGCAAATGATGGGACAGCAGCACCGGCTGCGCGTGCTGGAGGTGCGTGCGGCCGGGCATGGCGACATCCGGATGCCGGCGGGCCTGGCTGAGCAGCGCGTCAATGGTTGCCAGCACGCCCCCCGCAATGATCCGCGCATGGTCGCGCAGGTACATGCGGCCCAAGGTGGCAATCTGGTCGTTGCGGGACCGCCCGGCACGAAGCTTGCCGCCCAGCTGCGCGCCCGCCCGTTCGATCAGCCCGCGCTCGAGGGAGCCGTGCACGTCTTCGTCCGACTCGGCCGCCACATACGCGCCCGACCGCACGTCGTCGTCGAGCTGGTCCAGGGCTGCGAGCATGCCTTGCAGTTCGGCGTCGTCCAACAATCCGGCCTTGTGCAGCACCCTGGCGTGGGCGCGGGAACCTGCGATGTCGTACTGTGCCAGGCGCCAGTCGAAATGCGTGGACTTGCTCAGCGCGGCCAGGGCATCGGCCGGGCCACCGGCGAAGCGGCCGCCCCACAGGGCGCCCTCGTTGGTGTGCCCTGCCCCCGTGCTCTTCGGTTCCTGCGTCACGTTATGTCTTCCCTTTCCGCCAGGTTGCCCTGGTGACGGTTCCGCACCCTGCCGTGCCGGCCGCGGAGATGGCTGGTTGCGCCGGCTTCCGCGCCGGCTGCCGCAGTTGCTGCTGCGACTAGGTTATTGGGTCAGGCGTTGCGCGAGGATTCGTCGGCAAACTGCAGGAACCGCGCGGCGAGCGCCGCTCCGCCGGCCGGGTCCCGTGTCACCAGCAGGACGGTGTCGTCGCCCGCGATCGTGCCCAGAACCGACGGCATGACCGAGTGATCGATGGCCAGCGCCAGGAAGTTGGCGGCCCCCGGCGGTGTCCGCAGGACCACCAGGTTTGCGGAGGCCTCGGCGGTGACCAGCAGGTCGGCACAGAGCCGGGCCAGCCGGGCGTCCAGGATCTCCTGGGTCACGCCGCTCTGCGGTGCGCGCTCCCCGCCCTCGCTGGGCACCGCATAGATCAGCCCGCCGTCCTGGCCGCGCACCCGTACCGCGCCCAGTTCCACCAGGTCCCGCGAGAGCGTGGCCTGGGTGACCTGGACCCCCTCGTCCGCCAGCCGTGCGGCCAGTTCCGCCTGCGAGCGCACCGACTCGCCGGTGAGGATCGCGGTGATCTTGGCCTGGCGGGCGGTCTTGGTGGCCGGCATCGTGTTCATCGCCGTCAGCTCCCGGCCAGGGGAGCCAGCGACGACTTGTCCATCAGCCATGCCATGAGCGCCTTCTGGGCGTGCAGCCGGTTCTCCGCCTCGTCCCACACCACCGACTGGGGGCCGTCGATCACCTCGGCGGCGATCTCGTAGCCCCGGTAGGCGGGGAGGCAGTGGAGCACGACGGCGTCGTCAGCCGCCAGTTTCAGGGCCGCCCGGTCCACGGCGTAATCCTTGAACAGTTCCTGCCGCTCCGCCTTCTCGTCTTCCTGCCCCATCGAGACCCACGTGTCCGTGGCGACGACGTCGGCCTCCGCCAGCGCCTGCGCGGGATCCGTAGTGATCTGTACCGATCCGCCGGTTTCGGCGGCGCGTGCTTCGGCTTCGGCCACGACCGATGCGTCCGGGAGGTGTCCGGCGGGTCCGGCGATCCGCACGTGCATCCCCGCCGTCGCGCCCGCGAGCAGGTACGAGTTGGCCATGTTGTTGGCGGCATCGCCCAGGTAGGCCATGGTGAGGCCGGCCAGCTTGCCTTTGTGTTCCTGGACCGTCAGCAGGTCAGCCAGCAGCTGGCAGGGGTGATAGTCGTCGGAAAGCGAGTTGATGACCGGCACACGGGAGATCGCCGCCATCTCCTCCAGCCCGGCATGGGCGTAGGTCCGCCAGACCACCGTAGAGACCATTCGTTCCATTACCTTGATGGTGTCGGAGACGGACTCTTTGTGTCCCAGCTGTGATTCGCCGGGGTTGATGACCAGCGGCACGCCGCCCAGGTCCGCGATCCCGGCGGCGAAGGACACCCGGGTGCGCGTGGAGGTCTTGTCGAAGATCACGGCAACGGTCTGACGGCCGGCCCCGTCTCCGGCGTACGGCTGGTAGCGGTAGGGAAACTGCTTCATCTCAGCGGCCAGCTGCAGCACTTCCGCCTGCTCGGCCGGGCTGAGGTCGGTGTCCTTCAGGAAGTGGCGGGTCATGTTGCGTCCTTGCTGGTTGCGGCGGCCCGGGCAGCCGCGGTGGTCAGGATGTCCGGCAGCGCGGCGGTGAACCGGGCGGCCTCTTCGGCGGTCAGGATCAGCGGCGGAGCCAGCCGCAGCGTGCGCGGACCGGGGTTGTTGATGATGAAGCCGGCCTCCAGCGCGGCAGCCACCGCGGCGGCGGCGATGTCGGCATCCAGGTCGATGCCGATCAGCAGGCCCTCGCCGCGGACCTCGACGACGTGTTCCGTGCCGGCCAGGTCCGCGCGCAGCCGCTCCCCGAGCCCGGTCACATGAGCCAGCAGCCCGCGCGACTCGATGGCGTGCAGCGTCGCCAGGCCGGCCGCCGTCGCCACCGGGTTGCCGCCGAACGTGGTGCCGTGCTGGCCCGCCGTCAGGAGCTGCGAGGTTGCTGCGCCGAAGGTGATCAACGCGCCGACCGGCAGCCCGCTGCCCAGGCCCTTGGCCAGGGTGATGGCGTCCGGGAGGATCTGCTCGCCGCCGGCCACTGCGCCCTGGAACGCGAACCAGTTGCCGGTGCGGCCGACGCCGGTCTGCACCTCGTCCAGGATCAGCAGCGCGCCCGCGGCCTCGGTAAGTTCGCGGGCCGCCTTCAGATAGCCCTGGGGCAGCGGCCGGACGCCCACCTCCCCCTGGATTGGTTCCAGCACCACGGCGGCCACGGACTCGTCGACGGCGGCGCGGAGGGCGTCCTCGTCACCGAAGGGCAGGTGGACCACACCGCCGGGCAGCGGTTCGAACGGTTCGCGGTAGGACTGCTTGGCCGTCAGCGCCAGGGCCCCCATGGTCCGGCCGTGGAACGCCCCCTCGAGGGCAAGGATTTTGGTCCGGGTGGGACTGGAGTTGCGCCGGGCCAGCTTGAACGCCGCTTCGTTGGCTTCGGTGCCGGAGTTGGCAAAGAACACCTTGGAACCGGCCGGAGCGGCGGCGAGCTGCAGCAACCGCTCCGCCAGCGCAATCTGTGCCGGGCTGGTGAAGAAGTTCGAGACATGGCCGAGGGTGGACAGCTGGGCGGCCACGACCCCGGTCAGGAACTCGTCCGCATGGCCCAGGGCGTTCACGGCAATTCCGCCGAGCAGGTCGAGGTATTCCCCGCCGTCCGCGTCCCAGACGGTGCAGCCCTTGCCACGGACCAGGACGCGCTGCGGGGTTCCGAAGACCCCCATCAGCGACTGGCGGTACTTCTCCAACAGCTGCTCATTGTCCAGGCCTTCCAGTCCTTCCAGCCCGGCGAGGCCGGCAGCCGGGGAAACGGTATGTGTGGTGTTCATGCTGCGTCTCCGTCCGGAACGACCTGGGTGCCGATGCCGGCTGCGGTAAAGATTTCCAGCAGGATCGAGTGCGGCATCCTGCCATCGACGACGGCGGCCCGCTCCACTCCCCCGTCGACCGCCTTCAAACAGGCTTCCATCTTGGGAATCATGCCGGACTGCAGCCGCGGCAGCAGCTCGCGCAGCTCCCCCGCCGTCAGCGAAGAAATCAAGGAGGACTTGTCCGGCCAGTTGGCGTACAACCCCTCGACGTCGGTGAGGATGACCAGCCGCGAGGCGTGCAAAGCGTCCGCGACAGCAGCGGCCGCGGTATCGGCGTTGACGTTGAGCACTTGGTTGGTGCCTTCGCCGTCGCCGCCGATTTCCGGTGCCACGGTGGAGATCACCGGGATGCGCCCGGCGTCGAGCAAATCCAGGATGGCGGACGGATTGACGCCCACCACTTCGCCGACCAGGCCCAGGTCGACGTCTTCGCCGTCCACCACGGTGCCGGTGCGCACTGCCTGCAGCAGCCCGCCGTCTTCACCGGAGAGGCCCACGGCGTACGGCCCGTGCGAATTGATCAGGCCCACCAGTTCCCGGCCGACCTGTCCGGTGAGCACCATGCGCACCACGTCCATGGCTTCGGGCGTGGTGACCCGCAAGCCGCCCTTGAACTCTGACTCGATGCCCAGCCGGGAGAGCATGGCGTTGATTTGCGGGCCGCCGCCGTGGACGACCACCGGCTTGATGCCGGCGTGGTGGAGGAAGACGATGTCTTCGGCGAACGCCTGCCGCAGTTCGTCGTTGACCATGGCGTTGCCGCCGTACTTGATCACCATGGTGGTTCCGGCGAACCGCTGGATCCACGGCAGGGCCTCGATCAGCGTGGCCGCCTTGTCCTGGGCCATCAGCATTGTGTTCATCGTCGGTCCTCAGCTGGAGTAGGCGGAGTTCTCATGCACGTACTCGTGCGTGAGGTCATTGGTCCAGATGGTTGCGGTTTCGCTGCCGGCGTTCAAGTCGATCACCACGGCCACGTCGCGGCCGTTCAGGTCCACCAGGTCGCGCGGTTCGCCCACACCGCCGTTTCGGCAGACCTGCACGCCGTTCATGCTAACGTTGAGCTGGTCCGGCTCGAAGGCGGCGTCGGTCGTGCCCACCGCGGACAGCACGCGGCCCCAGTTCGGATCCTTGCCGAAAATGGCGGTCTTGAACAAATTGGAGCGGGCCACGGCGCGGCTCACGGTTTCCGCATCCCGCTCGGAAGCCGCGTTTATGGTCGTGACCGCGATGTCGTGGCTGGCGCCCTCGGCATCGGTGATCAGCTGCCGGGCCAGATCCGCGCAGACGCCGGTCAGCGCAGCCGTGAAGTCTTCCAGTGCGGGAAGTGTCCCGGAGGCGCCCGAAGCCAGCAGCACCACGGTGTCGTTGGTGGACATGCAGCCGTCGGAATCGGTCCGGTCGAAGGTCAACCGCGTGGCCTCGCGCAGCGCCGCCTGGAGCGCCGGCGGCGCCAGTTCGGCATCCGTGGTCATGACCACCAGCATGGTGGCCAGGCCCGGGGCCAGCATGCCGGCGCCCTTGGCCATGCCGCCGATGCTGTACCCGCCGCCGGTGAACAGGGCCTGCTTGGACACGGAATCGGTGGTCATGATGGCTTCGGCCGCGTCGGCGCCGCCGTCGTCGGACAAGGCCGCTGCCGCCGCTTCGACTCCCGGCAGCAGCTTGTCCATCGGCAGCTGCTCGCCGATCAGCCCGGTGGAGCACACCACCACGTCGCCCGATGAAATTCCGAGCAGGTCTGCCGTTTTCTCGGCGGTGGCATGGGTGTTCTGGAAGCCCTCGGCCCCGGTGCAGGCGTTGGCGCCGCCGGAGTTGAGCACGACCGCGTCCGCCCGGCCATCGCCGACGACCTGCCGTGACCAGTGCACCGGTGCGGCCGCCACGCGGTTGGACGTGAAGACGGCCGCCGCCGCGCGCTGCGGTCCGTCGTTGACCACCAGGGCGACATCGGGCTTGCCGGAGGCTTTCAGGCCGGCGGTGGCACCGGCGGCGCGGAATCCCTTGGGTGCGGTAACGCTCACGGTGCAATCCCCTGGTGGGTCAGGCCGGCGGTCTCGTCGAGGCCGAGGGCGATGTTCATGGACTGGATGGCGCCGCCGCCGGTTCCCTTGGTGAGGTTGTCGATGGCGCAGGTGACGACGGCGCGGCCCGCGTGCTCGTCGAAGGCCAACTGCAGCACGGCGTGGTTGCTGCCCTGCACTGACTTGGTATTCGGCCACTGGCCCTCGGGCAGCAGGTGCACAAAGGGCTCGTCCGCGTAGGCGGATTCCCAGGCGCTCCGCAATGCCTGGGCATCCGTACCGGGCTTGACGCGGGCGGTGGCCGTGGTCAGGATGCCGCGGCTCATCGGCGCGAGGGTCGGGGTGAACGAGATCGTGACCGCCTCGCCGGCGGCGGCCGAGAGCCCCTGCTCGATTTCCGGAGTGTGCCGGTGGCCTCCGCCAACCCCGTACGGGCTCATGCCGCCCATGACTTCCGAACCGATCAGGTGCACCTTGGCGGACTTGCCGGCCCCGGAGGTGCCGGAGGCAGCGACAATCACCACGTCGCCGGGCTCCAGCAGCCCGGCCGCAAAGCCCGGAGTCAGCGCCAGCAGCGAACTGGTCGGATAGCAGCCCGGGACGGCGATCCGGCGGGCGCCCCGCAGCTTCTCCCGGTGGCCGGGAAGTTCGGGAAGGCCATAGGGCCAACTGCCGGCGTGGGCGGTGCCGTAGAACTTCTCCCAGGACACCGGGTCGACCAGCCGGTGGTCCGCGCCGGCATCCACCACCAGCGTGTCTGCCGGCAGCGCGGCGGCGATGTCCGCGCTGGCACCGTGCGGCAGCGCCAGGAACACCACGTCGTGCCCGGCCAGGTTCGCGGCGGTTGTGTCGACCAGGATTTTGTCCGCCAGCGAATGCAGGTGCGGCTGCAGTTCCCCCAACCGCGAGCCGGCATTGCTGTGCGCGGTAATGGCTCCGATGGAGACCTCGGGATGGTTCGCCAGCAGGCGGAGGACCTCGCCGCCCGCGTAACCGCTGGCACCGGAGACTGCAACCTTGATTGTCATGGCATCCAGCATACAGCAAAATTATGCAGCAGACAGGATATTTATGCAGGAGCGGCGCCGACGGAGCGGGCTAGCGGGACGCGGCACGGCAGCGCCTACGATGGTTTCAGAGCCGGCCGGCCCGCCGTGGCCGATTCCTGCCGGCACCGACAGCCCCGAGCACGTTTAAGGAGACCCTACATGGCCAAGGCAATCGTGGCCGCCGCTCCCGGCGGTCCGGAAGTACTGCAACTGCGCGAGGTCGACACGCCGCAGCCTGGCCCGGGCCAGCTGCTGGTGAAAGTGGCCGCGGCAGGTGTGAACTTCGTCGAGACCTATGAGCGCAGCGGCGTCTACAACGTCCCATTCCCCTACACACCCGGCTCCGAAGCGGCCGGCACGGTCGAAGCCGTCGGCGCCGGCGTCGACGGCTTCGCCCCCGGCGACCGCGTCGCCTTCGCCGAAGGCGACCGCACCTACGCGGAGTACACCGTGGTCTCCGCAGAGGCCGCGCTCCCGGTGCCGGAGGGCGTCGCCGACGATGTTGCGGCCGCCATCCCGCTGCAGGGCATGACGGCGCATTACCTCATCAACTCCAGCTTCAGGGTCCAGCCCGGCCAGACGGTGCTCACCCATGCGGGTGCCGGCGGCGTAGGCCTGATCCTGACACAGTTGCTCAAAGCCAAGGGCGCCCGGGTGATCACCACGGTTTCCACCGACGAGAAGGAAGAACTGGCCCGCAGCGCGGGGGCGGATGAAGTCCTCCGCTACGACGATTTTGCCCGGAAGGTGCACCAACTGACCGCCGGGACGGGCGTGGACGTGGTCTACGACGGTGTCGGCAAGGACACCTTCGACGGTTCAATGGCCAGCCTGCGTACCCGCGGCATGCTCGTGCTGTTCGGCGGCGCGTCGGGCCAGGTGCCGCCGTTCGACCTGCAGCGGCTCAACCACGCCGGATCGCTGTTCGTCACCCGCCCCAAGCTGGCCGACCATCTGCTGACGCCACAGGAACGGCGCTGGCGTTCCAGCGAATTGTTCGACGCCGTCCTGTCCGGCCGCCTGGACATCCGGATCGGCCGAACATATTCCCTCGCCGAAGCAGCGCAGGCACACGAGGACCTGCAGGCCCGCCGCACCACAGGCAAGCTGCTGCTGGCCCCGTAGCCCCCAGGTGCCGGCAACGCCCGCGGCTCGTCGGCTGCGCGGGCGTTCCCGGCGCTGGTGGGTGTGCGGATACCGCGGCGGGCGGGAGGACGGGCCGAGCGGCTGCCGCCCTGGCCGTTCAGCCGTGGACTGCCACGGTTTCCCGGTAGGTGATTTTCGGGTCGGCCGACCCGCCCACCGCCAGCGCCGCGGCGAGACCGGGGGGCACGTCCCCGCCGGCATCCGCCAGCGTGAGGTCCAGCAGTTGCAGCCCGGGACGGTCCCCTGCTTCCCCGGGCCAGCCGGACAGCTCGGGTTCACCGTCGGCACCGGCGACGCCGATCGTATCCGGTGAGAGCCGCAGGCCATGGCCGGTCGACTTCAGCACGGCCTCTTTCCTGGTCCACAGCCGGGCCCGCAGCAGGCGGGGGTCGGCTGCCCGTTCCACCAGGGTCCGCTCCGATTCGGTGAGCATGACGGCATCGATGTTGTCCTCCGGCCGGAAAGCGTCCGCCCAGGCGTCTTCGATGTCGACTCCGAGCAGCACGGGCCGGAAGGACAGCGCGGCCAGCAGCCAGCGGCCCGAGCGGGCGTAGCTCAGGCGGGCGGGCGCCGGAGCACCGTCCAGCAGCAGCTGCGGCTGGCCATGCCGGCCATCATTGCCCCGCGGGCATTGGCGGCAGTCGAAGGCGAGCCGCATCCGGTCGGCGTCGACGTTCAGTTCCTGCGCCGCCAGCAGGCGGACGGCTTCACGGGTGCGCGCGCGGATGCTGGGACGCCGGTCCGGCTCGCTGGCGGCCGGGAACCCGTTTTGCAGCTGCACCAACTGCAGTATCACCTGGGCCTTCATGCGTTCCTTTTCCCTTTCCCCCACGACGGCGGGGCCCACCTGCGTCGGTGGGCCCCGCCGTCGTCATTCATGGCAGTAACCGGTTACCGCTGAACGGCACCGCAGCGGGCTGCGGCCAGTTCCACGGCCTGCGCCCGTGCCGCGGAGGCCTCGTCGGCGGTCAGCGTGCGGTCATCCGCCCGGAACCTCAGCCCGAACGCCAGCGATTTCTTTCCGTGCTCGATCCCGGTGCCCGAATAAACGTCGAACAGGGCTACATCTTCCAGCAGTTCGCCGGCGCCTTCCCGCAGCGCCTCGCGGACCGCCTCGGCCGGGATCGACGAATCGACGACCAGCGCTACGTCCTGGGTGGACACGGGGTAGGTGGACAGGTGCTTGGCCACGATCACGTCCGCGGCGGCCTCAAACAGCGCCTCCCCGTCCAGTTCCATGACGGCGGTGCGCGCCGGCAGGTCCCAATCCTGGAGCAGCTTCGGATGCAGCTCGCCGGCGTAGCCGACCACCTCGCCGGTGCGCAGCGACAACTGCGCGGTGCGGCCCGGGTGGAAGGCCTGGTGCTGTCCCTGGGCGACGACCAGTTCAACGCCGAGGACGTCGCCGACAGCCAGTGCGGCGTCCAGAGCGTCCGACCATTCCCAGTGGCGGGGTGTGAACCCTGCGCCCGGTGCCGCCTCGTGCCCGATCAGGACCGCGGCCACGTGCCAGGGCTGGTCAGGGATCCCGGCCTGCAGTTCCTCGAGCACCTCGTCCGATGGCTTGGCGCCCAGCGGAGGCAGGATCGAGGACCCGGTCTTGTCGCCGGGCAGGAACACCAGGCCGCCTTCGTACAACGCCAGGTCGCGGAAGCCGCGGGAATGGTTACGGCGTGCGGTCTCCAGCAGGCCCGGCAGCAGGCTGGTGCGCAAGTACCCGAATTCGGCGGAGATCGGATTCGCCAGCTTGACGGCGGCGACCCCGGACCCGGCCTCGGGAGTTCCGAAGGTTTCGTTCTGCCCGGTGGAAACGAACGGGTAGCTGAGCACCTCGGTCAGGCCGGCGTCGGCCAGCGACTGCAGCACGCGGCGGCGCTGCTGCTGGCCACGGGTCAGGCCACGGCCGGGCGGTGCCACCGGCAGGGTGGCCGGAATACGGTCGTAGCCCACCAGCCGGGCGATTTCCTCGACCAGGTCCTCCTTGATGGCCAGGTCGGGACGCCAGCTGGGCGCCGTGACGCGCAGGCCGCCGTCGTACGCTTCGATGGAAGCGCCGACGCCGGTGAGGGCGGATTCAATCTGCCCCGCGGTGTACTCGAAGCCGATGAGGCGGGAGGCGAACCCGTCGGGCAGGTCGATCTCGACCGGCGCCGGACGCGCCCCGGCATCCGTGGCGGTGGTGTCGGCGGTGCCGCCGGCGAGTTCGACCAGCAGGTCCACGGCACGCTGAGCTGCCTCATCCGCGATTTCCCAGTCCACTCCGCGCTCGTTGCGCCGGGAGGCCTCCGACGGCAGCTTGTGCCGGCGGCGGGTGCGGCCCATGGAGACGTCGTCGAAGTGGGCGGACTCAATCAGCACATTGGCGGTTCCGTCCCCGACCTCGGTTTCGGCACCGCCCATCACGCCGGCCAGGCCGATGGCGCCGCGGTCATCGGTGATCAGCAGGTCCTCGGTGGAGAGCCGGCGCTCCTTGCCGTCCAGGGTCACCAGGGTCTCGCCCGGATTGGCCCGGCGCACCACGATGGGGCCCTGAAGCTTGTCCGCATCGTAGAAATGCAGCGGCTGGCCCAGTTCCAGCATCACGTAGTTGGAGATGTCCACGACCAGCGAGATGGAGCGCATGCCGGCCAGGCGCAGCCGGGAGGCCATCCACTGGGGCGTAGGCCGCGACGGGTCGACGCCGCGGACCGTGCGCGCCACGAAGCGGTCGCAGCCGGGCTTGCCGTAGACCGGAGCCTGGTCTACGAGCCGGACGGGGTGGCCCTCGCCGGTTGCTTCGGCGACATCGACCCGGCTGGCCGGATCGATGAATTCGGTGCCGGTGGCGAGCGCGTATTCGCGGGCCACGCCACGAATGGAGAAGCAGTAGCCGCGGTCCGGCGTCACGTTGATCTCGGCCGCCTCGTCGGTCAGGCCGAGCAGTTCCATCGCGTCGGTGCCGATTTCGGGGTCGAGGCCCAGCCTGGAGAGCACGATGATGCCGTCGTGGTCGTCGCCGATGCCGAGTTCCCGGGCGGAGGCGATCATGCCGGCGGAAGTGTGCCCGTAGGTTTTGCGCGGAGTGATCCGGAAATCCCCCGGCAGCACGGCGCCGGGCAGCGTCACCACGACCTTGTCGCCAACCTCGAAATTGTGGGCCCCGCAGACGATGCCCTGCACGCCGGACGGGTCGATGCCGTCGCCGGCGAGCGGCTGTCCGGCGCCTTCGGGCGCTACACGGACGTGGCACCAGTTGATGGTCTTGCCGTTTGACTGCGGCTCCTTGACCAGGTCGAGGACCTGGCCCACCACGATCGGCCCGGAGATCGAATCGGACGGACGGTGGACGTCCTCTTCTTCGAGCCCGACCTTGACGAGGTCGGCCATGACGTCCTCGGCGGTGGCGTCTGCGGGAACCTGCGCGTACTCGCGCAGCCAGGAAAGGGGAATACGCATAGTTCTAGATCTCCATCCCGAAGTGCTGGCTGAAGCGGATGTCGCCTTCGATCATGTCGTGCATGTCCGGGACGTCATTGCGGAACATGAGGGTGCGTTCGATCCCCATGCCGAAGGCGAAACCGGAGTAGACCTCCGGATCGATGCCGGCAGCGCGCAGCACATTGGGGTTGACCATGCCGCAGCCGCCCCACTCGATCCAGCGGGGGCCGCCCTTGGCACCCGGGTGCCAAACGTCCATCTCGGCGGAGGGCTCGGTGAACGGGAAGTAGGCCGGGCGCAGGCGGATCTTGGCCTCGGCACCGAACATCTGGCGCGAGAAGTGCTCCAACGTGCCGCGCAAGTCGGCCATCGTGAGCCCCTTGTCCACGGCCAGGCCTTCAAACTGGTGGAAAACAGGCGTATGTGTCGCGTCCAGCTCATCGGTGCGGAATGTCCGGCCCGGGCACAGCACGTACACGGGCAGGTCCCGTTCCAGCATGGAGCGGACCTGCACCGGCGATGTGTGGGTCCGCAGCACCAGATGGGCTTCCGGTGGCTCCACGAAGAAGGTGTCCTGCATCTCCCGTGCGGGGTGGTCCGGCTTGAAGTTCAAGGCGTCGAAGTTGAACCACTCGGATTCCACCTCGGGCCCCTCGGCGACCTCCCAGCCCATGCCAACGAAGATGTCGCTGACCCGTTCCTGCAGCGTGGAGAGCGGGTGCCGGGCACCGGGACGGCGGCGGCGCGGAGCCGCGGTAACGTCCACGGCCTCCTCGACGAGGATCTGCGCCTCCCGTTCGGCTTCCAGTTCGGCGGTGCGGGCGGCCAGCGCCTGGTTAATGCGCCCGCGGGCCGGACCCACGATCTTGCCGGCGGCCGCTTTGTCCTCTTTGGCCAGCTTGCCGATTTCGCGGTTGGCCAGGCTGAGCGGGGATTTCTCGCCGGTGTGGGCGAGCCGGGCAGTCTTGAGCCCGTCCAGGTCGGAGGCAGCCTTAAAAGCCATCACTGCCTGCTCGACGGCGGCGGCAACCGCGGCTTCGTCGAGGGGGCTCGGCACGGGCGGCTCCTGGGCTGGGGGTGTCACGTCAGACATGTGCTGTGGGGACCTCGGATTAGGTTAAAGGGTTTCTGCCCGCGCACGGGCAACCAGTCCAGTCTAGTTCACGGGCAGGCACCGACCCGAAACGCCTACGATAAGCCCATGACGCCGTCCGAGAAGCTGCGTGCCGCTTGGAACATGCTCAACGGCTCCACCCTGGTGGGGCTGGCCATCGCCGCCGCGGTCCGCTGCAGCCTGCACCCTGGCCCGCACGGCCTGATCCTGGCGCACGGCTTCCGGCCCGGGCTGCCGAAGGCCGCTGCCTTTACCGTGGGCAACGTGGTGCTGTTCCGCGACGCCGCGGCCGGGCTGGCCGGCAATCCGGTGCTGTTGGGCCACGAGTCCCGCCACAGCAGCCAATATGCTTGGTGCCTCGGCCTGCCGTTCCTGCCGTTGTACGCTTGCGCCGTTGCGTGGTCGTGGTGGCGGACCGGCGACCCGGCGTCCCGGAACATCTTCGAGCGGTTGGCCGGGCTGCAGTCGGGCGGCTACGCCGAGCGGCCGGTGCGGCGGGGACCGGGACGGCGCGCTTCGCGGCCCGAACGGGCGGCGGGCTGAGTTTCCTTCCGGCCCCCGGGCCTCGGCTGGATTTCCTGCCGCACTCCCTCGGGCCCTGTCGCCCAGTTCGAAGATGTGTTCTACTTAAAGCATGAGGTGGTCCTCCCAGCAAGCGGAACCCGGCGCCCTGCTTCCGTTGTCCGGACTGGTCCGGAGCATCCAGACCCCCGGTTTCGCCGGCATTACGTTCCATGAGGTCATGGCCAAGTCTGCGCTGAACCGGGTGGGCGCAGGGTCGCGGATGCCGTTCGAATGGACCATCAACCCCTACCGTGGCTGCAGCCATGCCTGCGTGTATTGCTTCGCCCGCAAGACGCACAGCTACCTTGACTTGGACACCGGGCTTGATTTTGACAGCCAGTTGGTCGTCAAGGTGAACGTGGGCGAGGTCCTCCGCCGCGAGCTTGCCAGGCCGTCCTGGAAGCGCGAACACGTGGCCATGGGCACCAACACCGATCCCTACCAGCGGGCCGAGGGGCGCTACAAGCTGATGCCGGAAATCATCAAGGCCCTGGCCGGGTCAGGAACGCCGTTTTCGATCTTGACCAAGGGCACCTTGCTGGCCCGTGACCTGCCGCTGCTGCGCGAGGCGGCCAGGGACGTTGACGTCGGCATGGGGATTTCGCTCGCCATGACCGATGCCGGATTGGCGCGCCGCGTGGAGCCGGGAACACCGGCCCCGCGGGCCCGGCTGGAGCTGATCGCCAAGCTGAGCGACGCCGGCCTGCCCTGTTCGGTGATGGCCATGCCGATCCTGCCCTGGCTGACGGACTCGGAGGACGCGCTCGACGAGCTCTGCGCGGCCGTGGCTGCCGCCGGGGCCACCAGCATGACGGCGGGAGCGCTGCACCTGCGTCCCGGCGCCAGGGAATGGTACCTGCAGTGGCTTGCCAAGGAATACCCGCAACTGGTCGGCAGGTACCGCCGCCTCTACGACGGCGGCACGTATGCCGCCAAGGATTATCGACGTTGGCTGGCCGCCCGGGTCGGGGAAGCCAAGCGCCGGCACGGTTTGGAAAACACAGCCCGGCTGCGCGACGTAGCGGTTCGGCCACCGGCGGATCGCCCGGCGGCGCCGGCCGGCGTGCCGGCCGCAGCGGGACAGGCAACCTTGTTCTGAGTGCCCGCAATGTTTGGCCCGCAGGGGGTCCGGCGGGAGCCGTCAGGCGGGACGGTTGGCGGTGTCGCCTGCAGCGGTGAGCACAGCTTCGAGGATCGGGAAATCGGCGGGGATCCAAGGCAAGGCCGCGGCTTCTGCCGCCTCCAGCCGGACCCAGCGCAATTCGTCGTGGTCTTGCAGCGGCCTCGGCAGCCCGTCGGTGATGTAGGCACACCATACCCGCATGGCCGCCGCTTCATTCAGCGGCCACCCCTGCGGGAGCGGACCGGAGACTTCGGTTCCCAGCTCTATGCCGACCCCCAGTTCTTCGCGGATTTCGCGGCGCAGGGCGTCCTCGCAGCTCTCCCCCGGCTCCACTTTGCCGCCGGGGAACTCCCATAGGCCGGCCAGAGCCTCTGGCGCGGAGCGCCGGGCGGCCAGTAATCTGCTCGGGGCTTCGCGGGCATCGAAGATGGCTGCCCCCACAATCTGTTTCAGGCTCAGTTGCACGCGGATCAGTCTACGGTGCCGGTCGCGCCGACCGCCCGGCCCGAAGTATGCCGCAGCCCACAGCCACACGGGTCCGGAATGGGATGCCGCGCGGTCGCGTTGCCGTACAGTGACAGCCGGTGCCCGCAACTGCCGCCCGTGGCGTATGGCTTGGCACGTCAACCCTTGCGCCGGCGCCCACTTGACCGTTCGACCGAAAGCCGATCATGAAATCCCCCACACTCGCCGCCGCCCGGAGTCAGACCGAAAACCGCCGGACGGCGTGGGCCATCGTTGCGCTGGCCATGGGCGGCTTCGGCATCGGCACCACGGAATTTGCCATCATGGGCCTGCTGCAGAACGTGGCGGCCGGCCTGAACGTCTCCATCCCGGAGAGCGGGCACTTGATTTCCGCCTACGCCCTGGGCGTGGTGGTCGGTGCACCGCTGCTCGCCGCCCTCGGAGCCAAGCTTCCGCACAAGCACATGGTTTTGGGGCTGATGGTCCTGTTCACGCTCGGGAACCTTTCGTCGGTGTTCGCGCCCGACTACGCCACGATGCTGGTCACCCGGTTCATTTCCGGCCTGCCGCACGGCGCCTACTTCGGCGTGGCCGCCGTCTTGGCCGCCTCGCTGGTCTCCCCCACCCGCCGCGCGCAGGCGGTCGCCATGGTCATGCTGGGGCTCTCCGTGGCCAACGTCGTCGGCGTGCCGTTGGTGACGTGGCTGGGCCAGCAATACGGCTGGCGGCTGATGTTCGTGGCCGTGGGCATCGTGGGCGCGGTGACCGTACTGATGATCCAGCGTCTGGTCCCCTTCAGCCCCGCGCATGCAGAGGCCGGCATCCGCCGGGAACTCGGCGCCCTGAAACGGATCCAGGTCTGGCTGGCGCTGTTGATTGGCGTAGTCGGTTTCGGCGGATTCTTCGCCGTATATTCCTACATCAGCCCCACCATGACCGAAGTGACGGGCCTGGCCCCGGCCGCCCTGCCGCTGATTGTCGGTCTCTACGGGCTGGGTATGGTCGTCGGCACCTTCATTGGCGGCCGGTTGGCGGACCACTCCGTGATGGGAACCATCTACCAGGTCATGACGGCGATCATCGTGATCCTGGTGTTCTTCTGGGCGGCCTCGTCCGTTGCTGCCCTGGCGATTCCACTCGTTTTCCTCCTCGGTGCCGCAGGATCGAGCCTGATCCCGGCGTTGCAGACCCGCCTCATGGATGCCTCCCCCAACGCCCAGACGCTGGCCGCCTCGCTGAACCATTCGGCGCTGAACATGGCCAATGCCCTCGGTGCTTTCCTGGGCGGTCTCGTGATCTCCTGGGGCTGGGGTTATGCCGCGCCGGCGTTGGTCGGCGCCGGGCTGGCATCCTTGGGACTGGTCATCGCTGGTCTTAGCGGGGCGCTTGAGAAACGGCGCAGCCCACCTGAGGATCATGCCCCGGCCTGAAGTCCTGGCCTCGCCTGATCCGCAGTGTCAGGATCGTTCGCATGCTGCGTACGGCACGTTCCCGCTTGGGCCGATCTGGAGCAGCTATCCTGCAGGTCCGCGCCGCCGCTGGGACCTTGCGGAGGCATACAGGCAGACCGTGGCGGCCGTGCCGACGTTCAAGCTTTCGGCCTGGCCGTAAACCGGCACGGCCACCCGATGGTCCGCGGCAGCGAGCTCTTCGGACGACAACCCTTGGGCTTCGTTCCCAAAGAACCAGGCGGTAGGCGCCGCCAGATCCGGAAGGCCGGCCCCGCCCTCGTCCCCGGCTGCGGGAGCTTCTCCCAGCCGGGCCAGCGCACTGCGGTCCTGCAAGTCGTCCAGATCGATGGTGCCGTAGCCGTCAGCTGCCAGCACGGTTGCGCCGGCGGCGCGTACGGCGGCGGCCACGTCGCCGAAATCGTGCCCGTTAACCACAGGCAGGTGGAAGAGCGATCCGGCCGTGGAACGCACGGCCTTGGGATTGTAGATGTCCACGCTGAAGTTGGTCAGGATCACCGCATCGGCGCCGGCGGAATCGGCCGCCCGCAGGATGGTGCCGGCGTTGCCCGGGTCCTGCACCCGGACCATGACCGCCAGCAGCAGGGGTTTGCTTTGCAGGACCTCGTTCAGCGGCCGGTCCAGGTAGTGGCAGACGGCCACGATCCCCTGCGGGTTGACGGTGTCTGCCATTGCCGCCAGAACCGCATCGGTGGCCAGACGCAACGGCACGCCGTCGGCGAGGTACGCCAGTTCAGGCGAGCGGTCCAGGCAGGCTTCGGTGGCGAAGACCTCGGACACGATGCCGCTGTTTCCGGCGCCAAGATGCGCGCGGTGGGCGGACAGGGCCTCGCGGACAGCCTGCGGACCTTCGGCCAGGAATTGGCGGCGCTTTAAACGCACCGAGCGCCCGGCAAGCTTTGCCACATCCCTGACCCGATCGGCTCGGGGGTTGGACATGACGGCTTGCGGGCGCCCGGTAGTGCTCATACAGCGACTATAACGTCGCCACATGGGCGTTTATGCATCGGTGCTTATTCGGCAACCTTCTGGCGGGCCTCGCCGCCGGCGGGCTCGAAACCGGCAGCCTTGGCGGCTTCCACGGACTCGAACCAGTACACGGGCGTGGTGTTCTCGTACCAGGTGGAGCCCGGGACGTGGTACTTCTTGGACTGGTTGCCCTTGATGCTGTAGCCGGCGGGAGCGTCCTCGCCGTCAACGGCCTTCACGGCGCCAGCAACTTCGCCGGCTTCAGCGGCAGGCGCGGCGGCCTTGGCGGCCGGAGCGGCCTTGGCGGCGGCAGGCTTGGCGGCGGCGGGCTGACGCTCTGCGGGAGCGGAAGTGTCGGCCGGCAGGGCGTCCTTGGCTACCTGTACCAGCGCGGCGAAGGCGCCGGCGTCGGACACGGCCAGCTCGGCCAGCATGCGGCGGTCGACCTGGACCTCGGCGGCCTTCAGGCCCTGGATGAGGCGGTTGTAGGTCAGGCCGTTGGCGCGGGATGCAGCGTTGATGCGCTGGATCCACAGGCGGCGGAAATCACCCTTGCGCTTGCGGCGGTCGCCGTAGCTGTACACGAACGAGTGCAGCAGCTGTTCCTTGGCCTTGCGGTACAGGCGGGACCGCTGTCCGCGGTATCCGGCAGCCCGGTCCAGGATGACCCGGCGCTTCTTGTGGGCGTTAACCGCCCGCTTCACACGTGCCACGTGCGTACTCCTTTTGATGATTGGTGCCCGGTGTTCGGCCGCCGCAATCGGCGGCCGGGGGCAAAACTAGCTGGATGGTCCTTGCGGCGTCACCGCGCGGACCGGAGGGGAGAAAATCAGATGCCGAGCATCTTCTTGATGTTGCGCACGTCGGCCGGAGCAACGATCTTGTCACTGGCAAGGCGGCGGGTCAGCGTGGAAGGCTTGTGCTCCAGGTAATGGCGGCGGTTGGCCTGCTGGCGCTTGAGCTTGCCGCTGCCGGTGAGCTTGAAGCGCTTCTTGGCGCCGCTGTGGGTCTTCTGCTTCGGCATGGCTGCCGTTCTCCTTACGTCTCCTCGGGTCGCTGCCGACCGTCGGCTCGTGCGGTGCCGCAAACGGGCACCGGCGGTTTACTTGTTTACCGGCGCCGGGCACGGAACCGTGCCCGGCCGGATGCCGGATGCTCTCTGTACGGTCTTAGTTCTTGGAACCGGACCGGCCAGCAGGTTTGGGTGCTGCAGGCCGCGCTGCCGGCTTGGGCCGGGCGGCGGGCTTGGGTGCTGCGGGCTTGGCCTCGGCCGCGGGGGCTGCGGGCTTCGCCGGAACTGCCGGCTTGGCCTCGGCTGCCGGCTTTGCCTGAGCGGCCGGCTTAGCCCCTGCTTCCGGCTTGGCCTGAGCGGCCGGCTTAGCCTCTGCTTCCGGCTCGGCCGCAGGCTCGGCCTCGGCCTCAACCTCGGGCTCCGCCTCGGCTGCAATCGCGGCCTCGGCTTCAGGCTGCTCCGCGGCCTCGACCTCAACTGCGGGCTCAACCTCAACCGCAGGCTCAGCATCAGTCTGCGCAGGTGCTTCGGCGGTTTCCTCCGGCTGGCTTGCCATCGCGGCAAGGCCTTCCGGCATCAAGTCGCCCAGGCTCTGAGTCAGCGGATCCTGGTCGGCGGAGGTGTCCACCTGCTGCTTCTTGGCATCGTTCGTTGCCTTGGCGTCGGCCTTCTGGGCGGCCCGCCGGGCCTCTGCCTTGGCTTCAGCCTTGTTCTTGGTCGGGCCGATCACCATGACCATGTTGCGGCCGTCAATGCGCGGAGTCGATTCGATCACGCCGACCTCGGCGACGTCCTCGGCGAACTTCTGCAGAAGGCGAATGCCCATTTCCGGGCGCTGCTGTTCGCGGCCGCGGAACTGGATCATGGCCTTGACCTTGTCGCCGGCCGCGAGGAACCGCAGCGCGTGGCCGCGCTTGGTCTCGTAGTCGTGCTTGTCGATCTTCAGGCGGAACCGGATTTCCTTGAGCACAGTGTTCGTCTGGTTCTTGCGCGCCTCACGGGCCTTGACCGCAGCCTCATACTTGTACTTGCCAAAATCCATAAGCTTGCACACCGGAGGCTTGGCCTGCGGTGCGACCTCAACCAGGTCAAGATCCGATTCCGTGGCCAGGCGCAGGGCATCCTCAATACGGACGATCCCCACCTGTTCGCCGTTCGGTCCGACTAACCGCACCTCGGGAACGCGGATACGATCATTGATTCTTGGCTCGCTAATGTGTGGCTCCTGTCACTGAAAATCGGCTGCCGCCTGCAATGAAAGAAGGCCTCCCATTGCAAGCGCAATCGAAGGCCTCAAAGTGGCGGCAGGCGGAAACAGCAGACGTTCCACCGGCTGGCCCGGGCGCCCTCAAGTGAAGGTTTCCGGCCTCAGCCTGCCGACCTGGACCCGGCAGCTCTGGCTAGCCATACCGACGGGTGGGAGAGGTCTCCGCTTGCAGATTGAATCCTGCTCCGCACGTGCTTTGAGGCACATAAGTAACGGGATCCAATTGGTCTGTGACAAGCTTACCAGTATGAGCAGCCCAGATAACAATCCGCAGACCGACGGCCACCGCCACAGCTTCGCGCCTGACGCCGGTCCTGCCTCCACCCAGGAACAGGAAGTCCTGGGCCAGATGCGCGACATCGCCGAAGTGCCCGCCGTGGAAGTCATTACTACCGCGGCCGTCCACCTGATGAGCGCCGCCGCCGTTAAATGCGGCCTGGCCGCCGGCGACGATGCGGAAGAGCTCAAGGACCTGGATGAAGCCCGCAAGCTGATCACCGCGCTGGCCGGCTTCGTCACCGCTGCCGCGCCGGAGATCGGCAGCCAGCATGCCGGACCGTTGCGTGATGGCCTCCGCTCCCTGCAACTCGCCTTCCGCGAAGCATCGGTGATCCAGGACGACCCGGGCAAGGGCCCGGGTGAGAAGTTCACGGGTCCGGTCAACTGACCAGGCTTCCAGTACTGACAAGGACGACGCCGGTGCCCCGCACCGGCGTCGTCCTTTTTCTTTGCGCTTCCGGATCAGGCTGCCAGCCGGCCGAACTCAGCGCGTGAACTTCAGCTCCAGCGAATCCACCCGCTCGGCAAACTCCTGCCTGGCTTGGAGCCGCCGTTGGATCCGTCCCGCCAAGGCGCCCAACTCCTCGCGCCCCAGCCCGTCTTGCACCTGCAGGACCAAGCGCAGTTCCGGTCCGTGGCCACCGCCGGCCACTACCGATCCGTCTGCCGCCCGGACCGCGATGCCGGTTCCGGGTTCCACGGACGCGGCCAGGACGGCCTCCTCGCCGCCCGTGGCTTCGGCCACCCATTCCAACAGCGCCGGATCCCGGTACGAGGGCACCCATTCGTGCTGTTTGGCCAACGCCCACACTGCGGGCCGCCGAACCACGAATGTCAGGGCGGCGCCCGGGTCCATAACCATCAGTTCGGCGTCTTCGGACACGGCCGCCAGCGCCGCCCGCGGTGCCTCGACGGCAACAGGCCGGG
Source organism: Arthrobacter sp. Y3221048 (assembly GCF_059092685.1). NCBI lineage: Bacteria > Bacillati > Actinomycetota > Actinomycetes > Micrococcales > Micrococcaceae > Arthrobacter > Arthrobacter sp. Y3221048. The sequence goes on from NZ_JBNHHX010000003.1 coordinate 27,704, forward strand.
CCTGGGGATGCCAGGCTTCCAGAGCGGCCGTGTTGCTGAATACCGGCAGTGCCCGGCGCCCATCCGGCGCCTGCAACGTCACCACGGCCATGTCCGCCTGTTTATCCGACGTCAGGCCGTGGCTGCCCTCGGCCTCTTCTCCCAGCGTCGCCACGATGGGCACGAAAACGCGGGCATTCGCCAGGGCAGCCACTACTTCCGCTTCGCCGCCGGTTCCGGCAGCAAGCCATTGCAGCGCCGCCTCGTAGCCGGGATCCGCGCTGCCGTCGTCGTGGTCGAACTGATGGAGCGGATTTCCTTTACCACTCAGGTCCCGTCCGGCCCAGCTTTGGCCGGCAGAGTCCCCCGCGCCGCCGGCTCCCGCCAGCGCAGCGGCAATATGGGCGGGCAGCTCCTTCTTGCCCATGCTGGTCTCTCAGCGCCGTCCGGCAACGTCGAGCGCTTCGGGCAGCGTGAACTTGCCCGCGTACAGGGCCTTGCCCACAATCGCTCCCTCAACTCCGGCCGGAACCAGTGCGCGCAGCGTCCGCAGATCATCCAGGCTGGAGATCCCGCCGGAGGCCACCACCGGCTTGTCGGTCCGCCCGCACATCTGCCGGAGCAGATCCACGTTCGGTCCGCGCAGTGTTCCGTCCTTGGTCACATCGGTCACCACGTACCTGGCGCAGCCGGCGTCTTCGAGGCGGGCCAGCACCTCCCAGAGGTCGCCGCCATCCTGCGTCCAGCCGCGGGCCGCCAGTGTGGTGCCACGGACATCGAGGCCGACGGCGATGGCGTCCCCGTGCCGTGCGATGGCGCGGGCCGTCCACTCCGGGTTTTCCAGGGCGGCGGTTCCCAGGTTGACACGTGCGGCCCCGAACTCAAGCGCACGCTCCAATGAAGCGTCGTCGCGGATGCCGCCGGACAGCTCCACCTTGATTTTCAGTTCGTCGGAGACCCGGCGCAGCACTTCCGTGTTGTTGCCCCTGCCGAACGCCGCGTCGAGGTCCACCAGGTGCACCCATTCCGCGCCGTCGTTTTGCCATGCCAGGGCGGCTTCCAGCGGGTCTCCGTAGCCGGTCTCGCTGCCGGCTTCGCCTTGGACCAGCCGGACGGCTTGGCCGTCGGCAACATCGACTGCGGGCAAGAGTTCGAGGATGGAGGTTTGGTTCGTCATGGTTCTTCCGCTTTCTGCGCGCCGTCAGCTGCGCGGGATGGGTGTGGTTACTCGGCCGGGCCGAGGGTGAGCAGGTAGGCAGCCAGCAGCGACATGCCGGCGAGGATCCAGAAGACGATAACCAACCACTTGGACAGCCGCTGCTGCCGGAACGAGATGGCGCCGCCGGCCAGCAGCCCGGCCAGGGCCATCAGGAGAATGCTGCCCATGGCTACCTCAGCGTCTTCAGCCAGTTGCGCAGCAGCTCGGCGCCGGCGTCTCCCGACTTTTCCGGATGGAACTGGGTAGCACTCAGCGGACCGTTTTCAACGGCCGCTATGAACGGGGCGCCGTGCGTGGACCACGTCACCAGCGGCGGTGTCATCGCGGGTTGGGTCACATCGAAGTTCCAGTGCTGCACACCGTAGGAGTGCACAAAGTAGAAGCGCTCGTCTTCGATTCCGGCAAACAGCCGGCTGCCCTCCGCGGCGTCCACGGTGTTCCACCCCATGTGGGGGACGACCTCCGCCGGCAGCGCTTCCACGGTTCCCGGCCATTCCCCCACACCCTGCGTGCGCACGCCATGTTCAACGCCTTCTTCGAACATGACCTGCAGGCCCACGCAGATGCCCAGCACGGGCCGGCCGCCGGCCACCCGGCGTCCAATCCAGCGAAGCGCGTCCACGGACTTGAGCCCCTTCATGACCGTGGCGAATGCGCCGACCCCGGGAACCAACAGCCCGTCGGCCTCCAGGACGTCGTCGGAGGCATGGCTCAGCGTGACGTCGGCTCCCACATGCTCCAGCGCACGGACTGCCGAGCGCACGTTCCCGGAGCCGTAGTCCAGTACCGTGACCTTGGGCGCAGCGGTCACAAGGCCCCCTTCGTCGAGGGAATGCCCTCGACACGTGGATCGGCTTCGACGGCGGCGCGAAGCGCCCGGGCGAAGGCCTTGAACTGGGCCTCGACGATGTGGTGGGGGTCCCTGCCACCCAGCACGCGCATGTGCAGGCAGATCTGGGCGTGCAGTGTGATCGATTCGAAGACGTGGCGGGTCAGCGACCCGGTGAAGTGCCCGCCGATCAAGTGGTACTCCTGGCCTGCCGGTTCTCCCGCGTGCACCAGGTAGGGCCTGCCGGAGATGTCCACGACGGCGTGGGCCAGCGCTTCGTCCAGGGGCACCGTTGCTTCGCCGAACCGGCGGATTCCGGCCTTGCTGCCCAGTGCCTCCTTCAGGGCCTCCCCGATCGTGATGGCGACGTCTTCGACGGTGTGGTGCGCGTCGATGTGCGTGTCTCCGCTGGCCTTCACGGTCAGGTCGACCAGCGAGTGCTTCGACAGGGCGGTGAGCATGTGGTCGTAGAACGGCACGGTGGTGCTGATCTCGGAGCGGCCGGTGCCGTCGAGGTCCAGTTCAACCAGCACGGACGACTCGCTGGTGATGCGTTCGAGGCGTGCGGTACGTCCGGTGGTGGTTTCCACGGTCATGGGAGTCCTTTGACGAATTGGTCGACCGGCGCAAACCGGTTCGCTCTTACTAGTTTAGGAGACGGGGCTCGCCACGAGGGCCTTGATGCCGTCGAGGAAGGCTGTGGTCTCGGCCTCAGTGCCGGCGGTCACCCGCAAGTGGCCGGGGATCCCGACGTCGCGGATCAGCACACCGGCTTCCAGGAGTCCCTGCCACACGGAGCGGGGGTCCTCCAGCCCGCCGAAAAACACAAAGTTTGAGTCGGACGGCGCCGGTTTAAGCCCCAGTCCGGTCAGGCCGTCGACAATGCGGTCCCGCTGCGCCTTGATGTCCTCAACATTGGCCAGCAGGGCATCGGCATGCTCCAAGGCGGCCAGGGCCGTTGCCTGCGTCACCGCCGAGAGGTGGTAGGGCAAGCGGACCAGCCGCAGCGCGTCGGTTATCTGCGGGGCGGCGGCAAGGTACCCTACCCTGGCGCCTGCCAGCGCGAAGGCCTTGCTCATAGTGCGGGAGACAATGAGTCTCTCCCGCCCCGGCAACAAAGTCAGCGCGCTCGGCGTTCCGGCGTGGGCGAACTCGGCGTAGGCCTCGTCCACGATCACGATGGCCTGGGAGGCCTCGCCTGCTTCATACGCGGCCTCCACGACGTCGAGGCCCAGGGCGGTTCCCGTCGGGTTGTTGGGCGAACAAAGAACGACGACGTTTGCGGCGGAGTCGGCCACGGCAGCGGCGGCAGCGTCCGGCGACAACGTGAAGTCTGCCCCCCGCGGAACAGCCACATAATCCGTGTCCGTCCCGCTGGCCAGCAGCGGGTACATCGAATAGGTGGGCGGGAAGCTCAGCAGGGTACGGCCGGGGCCGCCGAAGGCCTGGAGGATTTGCTGCAGGACTTCATTCGATCCGTTGGCAGCCCAGATGTTCCCTGCGGTGACGCCGTGCCCCAAGTAGCGGGCCAGTGCCGTTCTCAGCTTCGTGAACTCGCGATCCGGATACCGGTTCAGGCCCGCGGCCGCGTCGCTAACGGCCGAGACGATGGCCTGACGGACGGCGTCGGGCAGTCCGTGGGTGTTTTCGTTGACATTCAGGAGGACGGGAACCTCCAACTGGGGCGCACCATAGGGCTCCAAGCCCCGAAGATTGTCCCGCAACGGCAGGCGGTTCAGGCGTTCTAACTGCTCACTCACCGGTCCAGTTTAAGCTTCGGCCCGCCCGGGGCAGGAATCGGGCGGGCCGAAGCAGCTCATGTTACGGCTGCCTCAGCGCGCGGACGGGACCAGCAGCTGCTGGCCGGCATGGACGATGTCTCCCTGGAGGCCGTTCAATTGCGCGATCTCGAGAATGACATCGTGAGGGTTGCGGTCGGGGGCGGACCGTACCGCCACGTCCCACAGCGTCTGGCCGCTGCCAACCGTGACAGTTGACGCCGGCCCCGGCCCCAGCCCCCCGGCGGCGGCCATTGCCGGCGCCGTGAAGAAACCGATCAAGGTCAGGGCGGCGGCCGCGGCCAGCATCAGCGGCAGGCCAATCAGCAACAAACGGCCTCTGCGGGTCAGCCGGAGGTTGGTGCTGGTACGGACGCCGGCGGCCTGCGGTGCGAGCTGGGCGGACATGGTGTCACCTTTCCTATTTTCGATCTATTTCGGCTGGTTTCGATCGTCTGGCTGTCGCGTTCGAATATATCTTCGAACGTATCTCCTACAGTTCTAGCACTGGTGATCGAACATTGTCGAGACTCAGTCGAACAAATGTTTGAAATTCATCACCGCCTCGCCTAGCGTTGGAAGCGTCAAGCGGCGGTAAGAGCAGTGCACCAGCCGCCACCGACAAAACAGCCGAGACAACAATCCATGCGCGGTTCCGCTACCGCAGCAACGGCGCGTGGACCACTACGGGAGACCGGGGCCGGATATGTCCGAAGAGAGCACCACCAAAGCCGGAGCCAGGCGACGCGGCCGACCCGTCAAAGTGGGACGCAGCCTGACGCCGCGGCAGAAGAAGATCCTGGAGACGATCCAGCGATCCGTCATGTCCAACGGATACCCTCCGTCGATGCGCGAGATTGGTGACACCGTCGGCTTGGCGAGCCTGTCCAGCGTCACGCATCAGCTGGCCCAACTCGAGAAGATGGGCTACATCAGGCGCGACCCTAAGCGTCCCCGTGCGATGGAAATCCTGACTCCGCTGACACTCGAGCACGGGGGTGTGGAAATCGTCGGAGTCGATGAACCGCAGCAGCTGCGCAGCTCCAGCGGCGTTGCAGTATCTGAACTCACCACTTCGTCCGACACGGCGATGGTGCCGCTGGTGGGACGGATCGCGGCAGGCGGGCCGATCCTGGCGGATCAGGCGGTCGAGGACGTCATGCCCCTGCCTCGTCAGCTCGTGGGCCACGGCGAGTTGTTCATGCTCAGGGTTTCGGGCGATTCAATGATCGATGCGGCTATCTGTGACGGCGACTGGGTAGTGGTGCGCCAGCAGCACACGGCCGAGAACGGCGACATCGTGGCGGCGCTGCTCGACGACGAAGCCACGGTCAAGACCTTCCGGCAGCGCGACGGACACACCTGGCTGCTGCCGCAGAACACCCAGTACGAACCGATTCTGGGAGACCACGCAACCATCATGGGCAAGGTTGTCTCGGTGATGCGGGCCCTCTGACCCGCCGCAAGCTACTCAGTTCCCCCTCTGCCGGTCACCGGGGGACTTTGCCCGTTCCCGGTTGGCGGGCGGACGACCGCTCCGGCGTGGCTGCTGCCACGGCCCGTTCAGGCAGCGGCAGCAGCCAGCCTCTCCAGGATCTGACGTGCCATGGCGCCGTCCTTGGTGCTCCAGAAGGGCGGCAGGGCGCTGCGCAGGAAGCCCCCGTAGCGTGCTGTCGCCAGCCGTGAGTCCAACACGGCCACAACTCCCCGGTCATTGGAGGCGCGGATCAGCCTGCCTGCCCCCTGCGCCAGCCGCACAGCCGCATGGGTCGCCGAAACGGTCATGAAACCGTTTCCCCCGGCCTGCGCCACGGACCGGGTTCGGGCGGTCGTGAGCGGGTCGTCCGGCCGGGGGAACGGAATCCGGTCGATGACCACGAGCCGGCACGCTGCACCGGGAACGTCGACGCCCTGCCAGAGCGTCATGGTGCCAAACAGACAGGCGTCCGGTTCCTCGGCGAATTGGCGGACCAGCGCCGACATCGATGATTCTCCTTGGCACAGGATGGTCAGGTCGGTGCGCTCGCGCATCTCCGCTGCAGCTTCTTCTGCCGCACGCCGCGAAGAAAACAAGCCCAGGGCGCCGCCGCGCGAGGCCAGCAGGAGCTCCTCCAGTTCATCAAGCTGCTCGGGGCTGGTGCCCCGGCCCGGCTTGGGCAGATGTGACGCCACGTACAGCACGCCCTGCCGGGGGTAATCGAAGGGGCTGCCCACATCAACGCTGGAATAGGCCGGCGCGCCTGCTCCCAGCAGTCCGAGTGACCCGGCTACGGCGTCGAAGGTCCCCCCAACGGACAATGTTGCCGAGGTGAGCACCACCGTGTGTTCGTCGAACAGGCCTTCGCGCAGCCGGGACGCCACGGAGAGCGGCGCTATGTTCAGCGTTGCCGGCTGGTCGTCATTGGCGGCGTAGTCGCCGGTCTCGCCATAAGTACTGGGACGGGTCGCCCAGATGACCTCCCGGGAGTCGGGCGCGGACAGCAGCCGTTCAGCCAGCTCCAGCACGGCAGAGAGCCGTGACCGCGCCATCTGCCGCCCGCCGTCCGCTGCCCCCGCACCGTCCGGCTTGGAATCGGAAAGCGCTGTACGGGCGGCTTCCCGCAGTTGCGTGAGCACCAATTCATGCTCCTCGCGGAGGCCGGCCGCCAACAGCCCGGTCGGCACCGACTGCAGGACGTCCTCCAGGGCGTCGGCCGCGGAGTTCAGCGGTTCCACGCTGATCCCCGTGTGCTTGCGCGCCGTGGAGGCGGCGGTGCGGACCATGGCAGCGGAGAGTTGCCCCGCGACGGCGCTGGTGACGCGGTCCTGCAGCTCATGGGCCTCGTCGATGACCACCACATCGTAGTCCGGGAGCACGGCCACGCCTTCGAAGGCGTTGATGGCCAGCATGGCGTGATTTGTGATCACGATGTCTGCCTCTGCCGCGTGGCCCCGTGCCAGTTCGCTGAAGCACTCGGCCGCCAGGGGACATTTTTGGGCGCCCAGGCATTCCATCGACCCGACGGAGACCTGGCGCCACGCCCGGTCGCTGACACCGGGCACCAGTTCGTCCCGATCGCCGGTTTCGGTCTCCTGTGCCCACTCGCGCAGGCGCACGACCTCCTTGCCCAGTGCGCCCGATGCGCCGGAAGCCGCCGCCGCGCCGGCCGGAGCAGGATGAGGAACGGCGTCCTCGCCCAGGCTGAACAGTGCCGCCGGTGCATCTTCGTCCGGAAAGCCGCCCGCCAGCTTGTGCAGGCAGAGGTAATTGTTCCTGCCTTTGAGTAAAGCGACGTCCAGCGGCCTGGGAAGCTCGTCGGCGACGGCCTCCAGGAGCCGCGGCAGATCACGCTTGACGATCTGCGATTGCAACGCCAGCGTCGCGGTCGAGACGATGGCGGGCTTTTCCCCCTGAAGCGCCTGGACCATGAGCGGCACGAGATAGGCCAGCGACTTGCCGGTGCCTGTGCCCGCCTGCACCAGCAGGTGCTGCCGGCGGTCAAAAGCCTCGGCCACTTTCGCGGCCATCTCATGCTGGCCGGCACGGTGCTGGCCGCCCATCCCCTGCACCGCGACATCAAGCAGCCGCAACGCCTCGCCGGCGGGAACCTGGAGATCAGTCATTCCGGATGAACTGTTCCAGCTCCGATGCCAGGCCCTCGCGCACCATCACGTCGAGGCGCGTACCGTCCTCTCCATGCTCCATGGAGAGGATTTCGGCGTCTTCGTTGTGTAAGCGGCTGATCACTTCGCCCCGGTCGTAGGGCACCAGCAGCTGCAGCTTCACGCTGGGCCGCGGTATCGTCTCGCTGACCAGCCGAAGCAGCTCGTCGATGCCCTGCCCGGTGCGCGCCGAGACCACGACGTGCCGCGGTTCGCGCTGGCGCAGGCGCTCGACCACGAAGGGATCCGCGGCGTCGGCCTTGTTCAGCACCACGATTTCCGGAATGTGCCGCGCTTCAATCTCGGTCAGCACCTCGCGCACGGCGGCGATCTGGCCCTCCGGGTCGGGATGCGAGACATCGACGACGTGCAGGATGACATCGGCGTCGGCGACTTCCTCCAGTGTGGAGCGGAAGGCTTCCACCAGTTGCGTCGGCAACGACCGGACGAAGCCAACGGTGTCGGCGAGCGTGTAACCGATACCATCCGGGGTTTCCGCCCGGCGGACGGTCGGGTCCAAGGTGGCGAAGAGGGCATTCTCCACCAGCACACCCGCATCGGTCAGGCGGTTGAGCAGCGACGATTTCCCGGCATTCGTGTAGCCGGCAATGGCCACCGACGGCACCGCATTCCGGCGCCGGTTGGCACGCTTGGTTTCCCGTGCCGGCTTCATGGCGGTGATCTCGCGGCGCAGCTTCGCCATCCGGGTACGGATGCGCCTGCGGTCCAGCTCGATCTTCGTCTCACCGGGCCCTCGGGAACCGATGCCGCCGCCGGCAGCCCCCACGCGCCCGCCGGCCTGGCGGGACATCGACTCGCCCCAGCCGCGGAGCCTGGGCAGCAGATACTCAAGTTGGGCAAGCTCTACTTGGGCCTTGCCTTCGCGGCTCTTGGCATGCTGCGCGAAGATGTCCAGGATGAGCGCGGTACGGTCAATGACCTTGACCTTCACGATGTCTTCCAAACCGCGGCGCTGCGACGGCGACAGCTCGCCGTCGACAATGACCGTGTCCGCACCGGTGGACATCACAATGTCGCGCAGCTCCTGTGCCTTGCCGGAACCCAGGAAAGTCCCCGGATCCGGCTTCAGCCGGCGCTGAACGATACCGTCCAGCACTTCGGAACCGGCGGTTTCCGCCAGCGCTGCCAGTTCCCGCAGGGAATTGTCCGCGTCGTCGGCCGTTCCTTCGGTCCAGAGGCCGGCGAGGACCACGCGTTCCAAACGCAGCTGCCGGTACTCAACCTCGGTGACATCCTCAAGCTCGGTGGAAAGGCCCGCTACGCGCCGCAGGGCGCGGCGTTCGGCGAGGTCCTGCTGGTCACCGTCGAATTCGGAATGTTCGGCACCAAGTTCGGAGAGAGCCTGTGCTCTGCCGCCGACGCCCGGCTTGCTTCGCGCCGCAGTGTCGCGGGCCAGGATACGGTCGATGACTGCCTGGATCTCATCAGGCGTCATTTCCGGCTCCGGTGTCGGCTGGGGGTGGTTGGTGGTCATGCTCTCCTTCGAAATGTCCGTGGTCCTATCGTAGTCCTCCGGGATGCGCCCGGCAGAGCCCGCAGATGCAGTTTGTGGATGATTTGCCAAAAGTCCTCCTGGCATGGGCCCGGGCGGTGCCGGGCAGGGAAATGCATGGCTGCCGGCGCCTGCGGGTGCGGGGCCGGAGCCACCGGGAGTGCCGGGGCCGTCACGGCTTCTCAAACGGCTGCGCTGGATCATTCAGAAGGGGGAGGCCTTCGGAAACGGTGATTGTCCGGCGGCCGGGGAGGACAGGGCCTCAACCATCGGCACGTTCTGTCCGGTGCGAACGGGGCAGCAGGCTGCGGCGCAATCACTGTTTTTTCATGCGTTCCACGGTATCAGAGCGGACGCTGCTTAGGTGGGCCTTGATACCGATTCCGCTGTATGCGCACTAATCTGGCCGATTATGGGAACAGAGCACTACTTCAGCGCGCAGCCAGGCAATCCCGAGGTTCGCCGCACCCTCGCCGTCGAGCTGGACGGCCGCATGCGGCAGCTGCAGACAGCCGGCGGCATCTTCAGCCCGGACGGCGTAGACAAGGGCACGGCGGTGCTGATGGACGAGGTCCCGCCGCCGGCACCGGAAGGCAACCTGCTGGACGTCGGCTGCGGGTGGGGACCTCTTGCGCTCACGATGGGACTGAAGTCCCCCGGTGCCACGGTGCTGGCTGTGGATGTCAACGAACGCAGCATCGCTTTGACCAATGACAACGCCGCGGCCCTGGGACTGGTCAATGTTCGCGCCTGCCGCCCCGAAGAGGTCGACCCGGGCCTGCAGTTCCAAACCATCTGGTCCAATCCTCCGATTCGGATCGGCAAGAGCGAGCTCCACGAACTGCTGTTGATGTGGCTGCCCCGGCTCGCACCGGGGGGCTCCGCCTGGCTGGTCGTCCAAAAGAACCTGGGGTCGGACTCCCTGCAGCGCTGGCTTTCGGCCGAGCTGCCGTCGGGCTATACCGTGAGCCGTGAAAGCACCGCAAAGGCGTTCCGTGTGCTCTGTGTCCGGCGGGCCGGCTGAGGCGCTTTCCTCAGGCCAGGGTGCCTCGGGACACCAGCACGGCAGGGCCGCTCAGCTCCACATGTTCCCGCCCGTCGGCCGCAGGGATGAACCGGACGCGGACGACGCCGCCCGGCACCCCGACCTGCCAGTCGTCGGGAGCGCCCGCACCCGCCCAGTAGCGGATGGCGGCGGCAGCAGCACAGGCGCCGGTCCCGCAGGACTGCGTCTCCCCCACCCCGCGCTCGTGCACGCGCATGCTGATGTGCCCGGCTCCGTCGGCCACGAGGGGTTCCGCCGGCACGACAAATTCCACGTTCGTGCCGTTCTCCGGAACCGGATCCACGGCCGGCGCGTGGAACAATTCGGTGGCGGCCAGTTCTTCGAGCCCGGCAAGGGCGACCACCGTGTGCGGGTTCCCCAGGCTCACCGACAGTGCGGGCCGCGGCACCTGGAGGCCTCCTGCGCTTACCGTGGAGTCCATCGCCCTGGCGGCAGCCTCCGCTGGATAGATGAACTCCCAAGGCCCCATGTCCACGGCATAGCCGTTGGCGGACCTGCTGACGATTTTGACTCCCGCGCGCGTGCCGATCGTCAGCGATTCCCCCGCCGCCAGCTCAACCAGTCCTTCGGCCAGCAGGAAGTGCACGAAGACGCGGACCCCATTGCCGCACATCTCCGAGGTTGAGCCGTCGGCATTGCGGTAGTCCATGAACCACTCGGCCTCCGGCGCCCTCTCCAGCAGCTCCCGGCCCTCGGGCAGGTGCCGGGACCGGACCGCACGGATGAGCCCGTCTGCGCCGATGCCCAGGTGGCGGTGGCAGAGCCCGGCGACCGCTTCGGCTCCGATGTTCTTGACGCCGTCCGGATCGGCAATCAGCACGAAGTCGTTGCCGGTGCCGTGCCCCTTGGCAAAGGACAGCCCGGCGAGGGCTGACAGATGATCAGGAATGGGGTTGTTCACGGCTCAAGCTTAGCGATGTGCGCGGCCGCCTTGTCCGCCACCAGCGGATCCTCCCAGTCGAGCCAGTGGATCCTGGGATCGGCGCGGAACCACGTCAGCTGGCGCCGCGCGAACTTGCGGGTGGCGGTGATGGTGTCCTCGGCAGCCTCGTCCCGGGTCCATTCGCCGTCGACCACCTTCAGGAACTGCGCGTAGCCGAGCGCCCGCGAGGCTGTTCGGCCCTGGCGCAGACCCTGCCGGTCCAGTGCGGCGACCTCGTCCAGGAGTCCGCGTTCCACCATCGTATGGACGCGACCGGCCAGGCGGTGCTTTAGCTGCTCGCGGTCCACCCGGAGGCCGATCTGCACGGTGGGGCGGACATACTCCCGCTCGGGCATGTAGGAGCTGAACGGACGCCCGGTGAGTTGCCGGACCTCCAGCGCCCGGATGACCCGGCGGGCATCAGCCAGCCGCCCGGCGGAAACCGGGTCGACCTGCCCCAGCCGTTCCCGCATGGCTGCGAGGCCGCGCGCCTCCAGCTCTTCCTCCAGGGCCCGGCGCAGGGCCGGATCGGTGCCGGGAAACTCGATGGCATCGAGGGCAGCCCGTACATACAATCCTGAGCCACCGACGAGGATGGCCCTGCGCCCCCGTCCGTGCACGGCATCGATCGCTTCCCTGGCCTGTTGTTGGTAGGCCGAGACACTCGCCTCTTCCGTCACGTCGAGGATGTCGAGCAGGTGGTGCTCGATCCCTTGCCGCTCGGCGAGGTTTATTTTGGCCGTGCCGATATCCATGCCGCGGTAAAACTGCATGGCGTCGGCGTTGATCACTTCCCCGCCCAGCCGCCGGGCCAGCGCCACGGCGAGGTCAGACTTTCCGGATCCGGTGGGGCCGACGACGGCGATGACCGCCGGGCCGTCCGGCAGCGTTTGCGGGCGGACCGGCATCGCCGTCAGCTGGTTCGGCCGGGCAGCGCCGGCATGCCCAGCGACACCTGGGCAGGCCTGCCTGGCGCCGCGGGCACCGCACAGGAATCTGCCTGGGAGCGGTCCCACGCATCACCGGCCCGTGAGCGGCGCAGTTGGTAGTCCGCTTCGGACAGCGGGTCGGCGATCAGGTGGAAGGGGGCCGCCTCGGTGATTGTCACCGTGACCAGATCGCCGGGCCGCGGCGCCGGCGCGCCCTCGGGCACGGAAAAGTGCACCAGCCGCTGATCGCGGGCCCGCCCGGAGAGCCGGTGGGTTGCTTCCGCTTTGCGTCCCTGCTGGGCTGTCACCATGACCTCGAGCCGTCTGCCCAGTTGTTTGGCGTTCTCTTCAGCGGCAATCCGGTCCTGAAGGGCAGTCAGACGCTCGTAGCGCTCCTGCACCACGGCCTTGGGCAGCTGGTCCGGCAGTTCCGCGGCCGGCGTGCCGGGCCGCTTGGAGTACTGGAAGGTGAAGGCACTGGCGAAGCGGGCCCGTTCCACCACGTCCAGCGTGGCCTGGAAGTCCTCCTCCGTCTCCCCCGGAAAGCCGACGATGATGTCGGTGGAGATGGCCGCGTGCGGAATCCGTTCCCGGACCTTGTCGAGGATACCCAGGAACTTCGTGGACCGGTAGGAGCGGCGCATGTCCTTCAGGACCTTGTCCGAACCGGACTGCAGCGGCATGTGCAGCTGCGGCATCACGTTGGGGGTTTCGGCCATGGCATCGATGACGTCGTCGGTAAATGCCGCCGGGTGCGGGCTGGTGAACCGGACCCGTTCGAGGCCGTCAATGCTGCCGCAGGCGCGCAGCAGCTTCGCGAAGGCGCCGCGGTCGCCGAATTCCACTCCGTAGGAGTTCACGTTCTGCCCCAGCAGGGTGACCTCGATGGCACCGTCATCGACCAGGGCCTGGACCTCCGCCAGAATGTCCCCCGGCCGGCGGTCGCGTTCCTTGCCGCGCAGCGAGGGCACGATGCAGAACGTGCAGGTGTTGTTGCAACCGACCGAGATGGAAACCCACCCGGAGTACACCGCGTCGCGCTTGGTGGGCAGCGTCGAGGGGAAGACATCGAGCGATTCGAGGATTTCCAGCTGCGCTTCGTTATTGTGCCGGGCACGCTCCAGCAGCGCGGGAAGGGAACCCACGTTGTGAGTGCCGAACACGACGTCCACCCAGGGCGCCTTCTGGAGGATCGTCTCGCGGTCCTTCTGCGCCAGGCAACCACCGACGGCGATCTGCATGCCGGGGTTGCGTTCCTTCACGGGGGCGAGCTGGCCAAGGTTGCCGTACAGCTTGTTGTCGGCGTTCTCCCGCACCGCACAGGTGTTGAACACCACGACGTCGGCCTGCGCGCCTTGGGATTCGACCATGCCGGCTGCTTCGAGAAGCCCGGCAAGCCGCTCGGAATCGTGTACGTTCATCTGGCAGCCGAACGTGCGCACTTGGTAGGTGCGGGCTTCGGGCTGCAACTCGATGGTCGGGGCAGGGGCAGTCAAACTCACCTTACAAGGGTACGGCCTGCGGCGGGACGGGCCACAATCTGCGGGCCGAAGATCAGTACCAGTTGTTGTCCAGCTGGAAGTCCAGTGCCAAGCACGGCGAACCGTACCGGGACTCGATGTAGTCCAGGCCCCGGTCGATCCGGGACCGGAAAAAATACCCGCCGCTGGTCGGTTCGGCAGCGCTGGAGCTCCCTTCCGCTTCCTTGTTCCAGAGCGTTTCGAGGCAGCCCAACTCCCCGGCGCCCCAGCCGGCGGAAGACATGGCGCCTCCGGCGTAGGCCTCGGCTGGCCCGGAGTCGCTCCTCGGTGCTTCGGCGGGCGCCCGGGAGCCGTCTTGTTCTGCGGCTGCACCAGCTGCAGCCTGTTCTTCGGCCGCACCAGCTGCAGCGTGTTCTTTGGCCGTGTCCGCAGCAGCCGCCTTCCCGGCCGTGTCCGCCGGCGCGGCCTGCGGTGCCGGATCCGCCTGCGTCCCGGCGGTGCCTTGTTGGCCCGCACTCTTCCGGGCGGCGGCTTCCTGCTCTGTGACCTCCGCGGCAGCGGCTTCCTCCGGCTGTCCGGCGGCAGTTTCCTGTTCCCCCGCGTGGCGTGCTTCCCCCGCCCGGGCGGCATTCTTCGGGGCGGCTGCGTCTGTGGCTGCCCGCTGCTCTTGCTGCCGCTGGGCAGCACGCGCCAACGCCCGCTGTCCCTCGTCCGGGTCGCTCCAACCCATCAGCTGCTCCACCGGGGCTCCGATGGATCCCACGGCTGCGGATGGGCTTTGACCGTTGTGGAGGCCCGTTGCCGCCGTTGCACCGACGGCAGCGACAGAGCCAAGGGCCAGGCCTGCCGCAATCCGGAGGCGCCGCCGCCTGCGGGTGCTCCTGCGTAGCTGGGTGGATTGTCGTCGTTCATTATGCGATGGGCTCACAGTCGCACAATGATACCGACCATTTCAGGAAAAGTCTCAAAGCCATAACGACTGGGCTTAGGACTCCGGGTTGGTGGCGTCGCCGAGTTCCTCATCCGCAACCCGGTAGGCGAGGGAGGGCGGATAGCCCTTGCGGGCCAGCATGGAAACCAACCGCCGCAGATGCTTGTCCCTTTCCGACCGGTCCGTCAGGTGCCAATCGGGACGGATTTTGCGGCGAACCAGTCCCCGCGCGGCTTCAAGCTCGTCGTCGGGCGAAAGCTGGTCAAGCGCCTGCTCGGCGATGTCGCCGGAAATCCCCTTTTCCGCGAGTTCCCGCTTGAGGGCAGCGCGCGCCAACGAACGGGTCTGGGAGCGGCTGCGCACCCACATTTCGGCGAACTCTGCGTCGTCAATGAGCTTGACTTCCTCAAATCGATCGAGGACCGACTCGGCGACGTCGTCCGGGACGCCGCGCTCAGCCAGCTTTGCGGCCAGCTGGGCGCGGCTCTTCGGGGACCGTGTCAGCGCGCCCAGCACAATCGAGCGTGCCACTGCGTGAGGATCCGCCTCGGGCGCCAGATCGGCCGGGCTGCCCGGCGTGGGCCCGGCGGCCGGACCGTGCCTGCGGGCCACCTAGAATCCGTCGACGGCCTTGAGCTTCGGCCCGCCTTCTTCTCCGCTGTCCGGTACGGGGTCGATTCCGAGCTTCTGCCGGATCTTGCGCTCCAGCTCATCTGCCAGGTCCGGGTTATCGATCAGGAACTTGCGGGCGTTTTCCTTGCCTTGGCCAAGCTGGTCACCGTCGTAGGTGAACCATGCGCCTGACTTCTTGACCAGCGAATGCTCCACGCCCATGTCGATCAGGCTGCCCTCGCGGGAAATGCCGTGACCGTAGAGGATGTCGAACTCTGCCTGCTTGAAAGGCGGTGCCATCTTGTTCTTGACGATTTTGGCCCGGGTGCGGTTGCCCACCGGGTTGGCACCGTCTTTCAAGGTTTCGATCCGGCGCACGTCGATGCGCACCGAGGCATAGAACTTCAGCGCCTTACCGCCGGTGGTGGTCTCCGGGCTGCCGAAGAACACGCCGATCTTTTCGCGCAGCTGGTTGATGAAAATCGCCGTGGTCTTCGATTGGCTGAGCCGCCCGGTGATCTTTCGCAGGGCCTGGCTCATCAGGCGCGCCTGGAGACCAACGTGGCTGTCGCCCATTTCGCCCTCGATTTCCGCGCGGGGCACGAGGGCTGCCACGGAGTCGATCACGATGATATCCAGCGAGCCGGAGCCAATCAGCATGTCCATGATTTCCAGGGCCTGCTCACCGGTATCCGGCTGCGATACCAGCAAGGCGTCGGTGTCAACGCCAAGCTTCTTGGCATATTCGGGGTCCAGGGCGTGCTCGGCGTCGATGAAGGCTGCGATGCCGCCGTTCTTCTGCGCGCTGGCCACGGCGTGAAGCGCCACGGTGGTCTTGCCGGAAGATTCCGGACCGTAGATTTCCACCACGCGGCCCCGCGGCAACCCGCCGATGCCCAGTGCCGCGTCCAAGGTGATCGAGCTGGTGGAGATCGTTTCGATGGGGGCGCGCGTGTCGTCACCGAGCCGCATCACCGACCCCTTGCCGAACTGCTTGTCGATCTGCGCCAGCGCAGCTTCCAGTGCCTTCTCGCGGTCAGCTGGTGCGGCCATTGTTCACCTCAGTCTCTTGCGGCCCTCGGGCCTTTTTTGTCTTGACGTCTTCCGACCGTAACCGCCGGTTCGGACAATATGGGATCGGCAGCGGAGCGTGTGGATAATCCGTCCACCCGGGGGTCTGTGTAGAAGCTTAGCGGGGTCCGAACACACTTTCGAACATATCGGCTTTCGTGCGCGGGCGTGTCTGTTTCAGCCGCGCGGCTCGCGGTCCTTGCCCCAGCGCCGTTCCGGGGGAACGTCCTGGACATCGCAGAGGGCCAGCCACACGGATTTGGGCGGGATTCCTGCAGCCAGCGCTTCCGCCGCGGTACGCCCCCCGAGTTGCCCCAGCACCAGATCGGCAGCGAGGACATGCGAGTACGCGGGACCGAATTCATCGTCCATCAACCGCCAGAAGTCACTGGTTCGCACGCGTCCATCTTCTCACGGGTGCGTCCGGTAACAACCGGTCGCGACCCGGATTCAGCGCCAGCCGCCGGCGCATCCGGCGCGTCACGCCGCCCTTGCCCTTCGTCTGCACCCCGCTCATTACAATTAGCCCATGACAGACCATGCCACAGGCGGCGCAGATGCAGGGTTCGATGCGGCCATCGAAGCTCTTGAACGGCAGTTGAGCCTGCTCTGGCGCCGGGCCAGGGCGAACTCGCACCGGGTGGCGCGGAACGTCCACCCGGATATGGAGCCTGCCGCTTACGGGCTGCTGCTGATCCTCCAGCGGGAGCGCTCCATGCGCCTGACCGAACTGGCGGCGGCCATCGGTGTTGGCAAACCCTCTGTCAGCCGCCAGATCGCCATGCTGGAGCAGTTGGGACTGGTGGGCAAGGAGGCGGATCCACTGGACGGGCGGGCCCAATCGATCACCCTGACTGCTGCCGGACTGGAGAAGCTGGCCGAGGCACAGGCCGCCCGCAAAGTCGCCTTCCACGAGCGTCTTGGCGACTGGTCCGTCGAAGACTTGTCCACGCTGGGACAGTTGCTGGACCGGCTCAACGCTTCGTACGCGAACGAGCCGCCGGTCCACTAGCAGCAGTTCCGGTCGACGGGCAGGCGCGGCCCGCGGACACCGGCGGGTACAACAAAACCGGCCGGTTCCGCCACGGAGGCGAAACCGGCCGGTTCAGGTTCTGGGGTCAGTAGCGGGCGGAAGCCAATCCGCGGAGCTCGTCGGGCAGCTCGTCGGGAATGGCCCCGACAAACTCCCGGGACAGTTCCTGCGGAACGGTGTCGGGGATGACAACGCCCTCGGCGTCAGCGACGCGGTCGCTGACTTCCCGGAGCATGTGCGACAGGGGAACGTCCAAGGCCGAGCAGATCGAGGACAAGAGTTCCGACGATGCTTCCTTCTGACCGCGTTCGACTTCGCTCAGGTATCCAAGGGAGACACGGGCGCTGTGCGACACTTCGCGAAGGGTACGTCCCTGACGCTGCCGGACATCGCGGAGGACGTCGCCAATTTCGTGTCGTAGCACCACCATTTTGCGCTCCTTCTGTTCCCTGCGCGGTTCTTCGGCCAATCCCACATCACGCCAACGGACTACACCGTTTACGGACACGGGCTGCTTTACCATCTGTATCGCCTTGCTCCCTCATGAGGTGTGCGGCCTGCGCCGCTGTTTTCCAAGCCTAGGCCAACAACGTAACAGTTGCTGACACCCTTTGATAACTACTGAATCAAAGTTTTTGTTCCCGGGCCCGAATCCGCGTTACCGCCAGGCCCGCGGCCGCGTCGATCGCGCGGCCGAGTTCATCGATGGCGGCTTCACACGCCAGCCGCCGGATGTGGGCGCGGTCCCCCTCGAAGCGGAACTCGACGGCCCGCGTGCCTGCCGGGGACGCGACGCCGATCCACACGGTTCCTGGATCCCGTCCGCCGTGCGGTTCCGGTCCCGCCACTCCGGTGGTGGACACCGCGATGTCCGCCTGCAACACGCGCCTGGCGCCGTCGGCCATCTGGCACGCGACCGCTTCCGTGACCGCGCCCTCGTGCGCCAACAGCCCCGCGTCGACGCCGAGCACCGTCGCCTTGATCCGGCTCTGGTAAGCCACGACGCCGCCCTGGAGCGTACCCGAAGCTCCCGGCACGGTGGCCAGCTCCGCCGCCACCATTCCTGCCGTCAGGGATTCGGCGGTGGCCAACGCCACCTTCCCTGCGATGGCGGCCCCTACGACCTCGGACGCGGGTGTGTGGTTCACTGCCGGCCCTGTGTCTTCGCGAGGGCAGTACGGCGCAGTGCCGCGGCTTTGACCACGTAGTCGACCCCGGTCACCACGGTGACGACGACGGCGACAGCCATGACGGCAAAGGCCGCCCAGACGGCCCAGGCTCCGAGCCATGCCTCCAGCGGCAGGAGGAAAAGGAAGATCGCCAAGGTTTGCAGTACGGTCTTCAGCTTGCCGCCGCGCGAGGCCGGCATGACGCCGTAGCGGATGACGACGAAACGCAGCAAGGTGATGCCCAGCTCCCGGACCAGGATGACGATGGTGATCCACCACGGCAGGTCGCCCAGCACCGACAGCAGGATCAGGGCCGAGCCGATCAGGAGTTTGTCGGCGATCGGGTCGGCGATCTTGCCGAAGTTGGTGATCAGGCCCCGGGACCGTGCCAGATCGCCGTCAAGCTTGTCGGTGTAGATCGCGACGGCAAACACCACCACGGCCAGCCACCGGAACAGCTGCCCCGCTCCGGCGTCAACCAGCAGGAACCAGATGAAAAACGGAACCAGCAGGATCCGCACCGTAGTGAGGACGTTGGCGATATTGAGCAGGGGCACGGGCCGGGACACTGAATCAGTCACGGTTTCAAGGCTACCCGCCTGCCGTGCCCCTTCAGCCGCCGACCGGGCGTGCGGCACGTTCGTCAGCGCCCGGTCAGGCTCCAGGCGTCTTCGGACCCTGAATCGTCGCCGTCGTAATAGTCCTCCGCCTGCGGCCGGGAGTCCAGGTCCTCGGCAACCAAGTCACGCGGGCCGTCGAAACCGTGGTTCGCGTTGGCGTTCTCTGCCAGCGCCTCCGTCAGCGAATCGGCTTCGCTCGCCTCGCCCGGGGCGGCCGCGGGTGGCTCGTCGCCCCGGATAGCGGCGAGCGTGGCGGCCAGGTCGTCCGGCTTGACCAGCACGTCGCGTGCCTTGGAGCCCTCGGAGGGGCCGACCACGCCCCTGGACTCGAGCAGGTCCATCAGGCGGCCGGCCTTGGCAAAGCCCACGCGCAGCTTCCGCTGCAGCATCGACGTCGAGCCGAACTGCGTGGTGACCACGAGTTCGGTCGCCTGCAGCAGCACGTCCAGGTCGTCTCCGATGTCGTCGTCGATCTGCTTCTTCGGCGCCTCGACGGCGACGTCCTCCCGGTACACGGCCTGCAGCTGTCCCTTGACGTGTTCCACCACCCGGTGGATTTCCGATTCGGAGACCCAGGCCCCCTGGACGCGGATGGGCTTGTTGGCGCCCATCGGCAGGAACAGGGCGTCGCCCTGGCCGATCAGTTTCTCGGCGCCGGGCTGGTCGAGCACAACGCGGGAGTCGGTCACCGACGAGGTGGCGAACGCCATCCGCGACGGGACGTTGGCCTTGATCAAGCCGGTCACCACGTCCACCGAGGGCCGCTGGGTGGCCAACACCAGGTGGATGCCGGCGGCGCGGGCAAGCTGGGTGATGCGGACAATGGAGTCCTCAACGTCCCGCGGGGCGACCATCATCAGGTCCGCGAGCTCGTCCACGATCACCAGCAGGTACGGGTAGGGCTTGATCACGCGCTTGGACCCGGCCGGCGGCACAACCTTCCCGTTGCGCACGGCCTTGTTGAAATCATCGATGTGCTTGAAACCGAAGTTGGCGAGGTCGTCGTAGCGGGTGTCCATCTCCCGGACCACCCACTGCAACGCCTCGGCTGCCTTCTTCGGATTGGTGATGATCGGCGTGATCAGATGCGGCACGCCCTCGTACGCGGTCAGTTCCACGCGCTTGGGGTCCACCATGACCATCCGCACCTCGTCCGGCGTCGAGCGCATCAGGATCGAGGTGATCATCGAATTCACGAACGAAGACTTGCCCGCGCCGGTGGCGCCCGCGACGAGCAGGTGCGGCATCTTGGCGAGGTTGGCCAGCACGAAGCCGCCCTCCACGTCCTTGCCCACGCCCATGACCATCGGATGCTCGGTCTTGCGGGCATTGTTCGACCTGAGCACGTCGCCCAGGGAGACCGTCTCGCGGTCCGTGTTCGGGATTTCGATGCCGATGGCCGACTTTCCGGGAATCGGCGACAGGATGCGCACGTCGGAGCTGGCCACGGCGTAGGAGATGTTCTTCGACAGCGCCGTGACCCGTTCGACCTTGGTGCCCGGCGCCAGCTCGATCTCGTAGCGGGTCACCGTCGGGCCGCGGGAGAACCCGGTCACCTTCGCGTCCACCTTGAACTGGTCCAGCGTCTCGGTCAGCGCCTTGACAACGGCGTCGTTCGCCTCCGAGCGTTCCTTCGAGGGCGGACCCGGCGGCAGGAAATCCGAGGGCGGCAGGGTGTAGGCGACGTCCCCGGCCAACTGCAACTGCTCGGTGCGCTGCGGGATCGGGGTGGTCGGCGGCTGCGGCTGCACCGGATTGGACGGGACGGTGGGGGCTGCGGCCGCCGGCGCGGCGGCAGGCAGCACCGGCAACGCCTCGGTGGCGCCCTCGGGTACCAGCCCCTGGTTGCGCTTGATTTTTTCGACGGCGAGCTCGGCCTGGGTGGGCCTGCGCACCCCCGGCGGCACGGCCGGTGCCGCCTGCTCCGTTCCGGCTTCTTCCTCAGGTTCCTCGGCCTCAATCACCGGTGTTTCGAACGCCTCGTCGAAGTAGAAACCCTCGTCGTCGGCGCCCTCGGCCTCTTCGGTCTTGCGCTTGCCGAACAGCTTGCGCCGCGGCTTGCGTTCCTTGGCCGGGGCTGCATCGGCGTAGAGGTAGCTTTGGTCATGCCCGTCGGTGGCCGGCCGGTGCTCGGCTTCTGCCGAGGGGTCCTGGCCCATCAGGTGCTCGTAGAGCATCCGCAGGCGCATGGGGATGTGGCGGAACGGCGTGGCGGTCACGATCAGGATGCTGGTGAAGGCCAGCAGCCCGTAAAAGGCGACCGGCAGCCACAGGTTGACCGCCGCCAGCGGTGCGGCAAGCAGGAAGCCGGCCATGCCGCCGGCCGCCCACAGGGCATCGAAGCCGTCGGCCAGCGCGGGCTGCCCGCCGATGACGTGGGCCAGCCCGGAACCGGACGCCAGCGCCAGGATGAGGCCGATGGAGATGCGGCTGTTGGCGGGCGAGCCCTCCGGGTAGCGCATCAGGCGCACGGCCATGATCAGCAGCAGCACCGGCAACACCAGCGCCATCCAGCCGAAGGTCCCGCCGGCCATGGCATGCACGGCGTCTCCGAACCAGCCGTCAAGCGCCCACCACTCCACCGTGGCCACGCAGGCGGCCAACAGCAGCAGGAAGAAGCCGGTGCCGTCGCGGCGCAGTGCGGGATCGGGCCGCACATCGGGGCCCAGCTTCCGGACGCCCGCCGCCACCGGACGCGCCACGCCCATCCACAGCCCATGGATCAGCCGGGCCAGCAGCGGCAGTTGCTCCTCCTGGGGCTGCACGTCGAGCACCTTGGTCTTGCTGGAACGCCCCGAGGAGGAGCGCGCAGTGGTGCCTGTAGCCTTACCGCGCGACTGCTGGGTGCCTTTTCGGGCAGGGGAAGTACGAGTCGCCATAGTGGCTAGGTTACCGGCTGTCCGGCGTCATCCGCGGGATTTCGCCCCGGCGGATCGGCTGCGCCGGTTGCGGGATCAGGCCTCCAGGACCACGGGAACGATCATCGGCCGGCGGCGGTGCCGCTTGTTGACCCAGGTGCCGATCACCCGGCGGACCACCTGCTGCAGTTGGTACGTCGTGTGGTCCATGTTGTTGACCACGGCTTCTTCCAGGGCGGCGATGATCTTGGGTTTGATGTCGTCGAACACCGAATCGTCCTCGGCGAACCCGCGCGCATGGATTTCGGGGCCGGAGACGATCTGGCCGGTGCTGCGGTTCACCACGGTGATGACGGAGATGAAGCCTTCCTCGCCCAGGATCCGGCGGTCCTTGAGGTCGGCGTCGGTGATTTCGCCGATGCTGGATCCGTCCACATACACGTAGCCGCATTCGATCTGGCCGACAATGCGTGCCGTGCCGTCCTTCAAGTCGACGACCGATCCGTCGTCCGCGAGCAAAACGTTCGCGGCGGGCACGCCGGTCTGCTCGGCCAGCCGGCCGTTGGCGATCAGGTGGCGGGTCTCACCGTGCACCGGCAGGGCGTTCTTGGGCCGCAGGATGTTGTAGCAGTACAGCAGTTCGCCGGCGGCAGCGTGGCCGGACACGTGGACCTTGGCATTGCCCTTGTGGATGACGTCGGCGCCAAGCTTCAGCAGGCCGTTGATCACCCGGAAGACGGCGTTCTCGTTGCCCGGAATCAGCGACGACGCCAAAATCACCGTGTCCCCCGCGCCGACCTGGACGCGGTGGTCGCCGTTGGCCATGCGGGACAGCGCCGCCATCGGCTCGCCTTGCGATCCGGTGGACATCAGCACGATCCGGTCGTCCGGGAAGTCCTCGACGTTTTTCAGGTCCACGAGGATGCCGTCGGGAACGTTCAGGTAGCCCAGTTTGGCCGCGATGCCCATGTTCCGCACCATGGAGCGGCCGACGAACGCCACGTGCCGGCCGTGGGCCGCGGCGGAGTCGAGCACCTGCTGCACGCGGTGCACGTGGGAGGCGAAGGAGGCGACGATGATGCGTTTTTGCACCTGGCCGAACAAGCGCTCCAGCACCGGGCCGATTTCGTTCTCCGCCGTGGTGAAGCCGGGGACGTCGGCGTTCGTGGAGTCGGCCATGAAGAGGTCCACGCCTTCCTCCCCCAGCCGGGCGAACGCGCGCAGGTCGGTGATCCGGCCGTCCAGCGGCAACTGGTCCATCTTGAAGTCGCCGGTGTGCAGCACCGTGCCGGCCGCAGTGCGGATGAAGACCGCCAAGGCGTCCGGGATCGAGTGGTTGACCGCCACGAATTCGCACTCGAAGGGACCGAACTGCTCGATCTGGCCCTCCGTGACGGTGAGGGCATGCGGTTTGATCCGGTGCTCGGCCAGCTTGGCCTCGACCAGGGCCAGGGTGAGCCGGGAACCGATCAGCGGGATGTCCTGCCGCATCCGCAGCAGGTACGGGACCGCGCCGATGTGGTCTTCATGCCCGTGGGTAAGGACCACGCCGACGACGTCGTCGAGCCGGTCCTCGATGTACGAGAAGTCCGGCAGGATCAGGTCCACTCCCGGCTGGTGCTCTTCCGGGAACAGCACGCCGCAGTCGACCACCAGCAGCTTGGAGTCGATCTCGAAGACCGCCATGTTGCGGCCGATTTCCCCGAGTCCGCCGAGCGGAACAATGCGGAGCGTCCCCGGTTCAAGCAGCGGCGGCGTGCGCAGCTGTGTGATGGTGGATTCGCTCATCGGGTGGTCAGACCCCCAGCGCCAGGCCGGCCTCGGCCAGGTCGGCGCGGACCGGCGCGAGCTCGGCCTCCGTCGGTTCCACCAGCGGGAGCCGGACCACCGAATTCGGCAGGACGCCCTGCCACTTCAAGATTTGCTTGGCAGCGACCGCACCCTGGATGTGTGTCATCACCGCCCGGATGATCGGGTCCAGTTCGAAGTGGAGCCGGCGTGCGGTGGCGAAGTCCCCCGCCAGTGCGGCATCGACGAGTTCCCGGAACTGCCGGGTGGCCACGTGCGCGCTCACGCTGACCACGCCGACGGCGCCGGCCGCCATCAGCGGCAGCGTCAGGCCGTCGTCGCCCGCGTAGACGTCGAGGTCCGTGTTGGCCAGGACCCGGGTGGTTGCGGCGTAGTCCGCCTTGGCGTCCTTGAGCGCGACGACGAGCGGGTGCTCCGCCAGCCGGATCAGGGTTTCCGTCTCGATGTTGATGCCGGCGCGGCCGGGGATGTCGTAGACCATGACCGGCAGGCCGATGGCCGAAGCGATGGTTTCGATGTGGGCCTGCACACCGGCCTGGCTTGGCTTGTTGTAATAGGGGGCGGTGATCAGCAGTCCGTCCACGCCGGCGCTGGCGGCGCGCCGGGAGAGGCTGATCGAGTGGCGGGTGTCGTTGGTGGTGGACCCGGCAATCACCTTTGCCCGTCCGCCCACTGCCTCAACGACGGCCCGGAACATTCCCTCGTTCTCATCGTCGGTGAGCGTCGAGGTCTCGCCGGTGGTGCCGGTGACGACGAGCCCGTCGGAACCGTCCTGGACCAACTTGTCCGCCAGTTCGGCTGCCTTCCCGTAATCGACCTCGCCCTCCTCCGTGAAGGGGGTGACCATAGCGGTGACCATGGTGCCGAAAGGATACTCACGAACGTCAGACTCAACCATAGGGAAAACGTTACCGTGTCCGACGGCCCGATCAGCAATGGCGTACAAGGCGCGACACAGAGTTACACGTCACGTGCCGTGGCTCCGCCCCGCGCCCGGGGCGCGCGGCCCGGGGTTCGTCAGCGGGGCGTGTGGACGCGTCCCAGGAAATCGGTCAGCAAGGCGGTCACGTCGTCCTGGGCGGAGAGGCACCCGGCGTGGTCCAGGCCCGGGAGCCCGGCAAAGTGTCCGTCGGGCAGCAAGGCGGCGGCCTGGCGCGATTCCGCGGCGCGGGGGTGGTCCTCGCTGCCGGCAATCAGCAGGACGGGTAACCGGATCCGCTGGACTTGGCGGGGATCGAGGCCGGGCAGCTCTTCGCCCGCGCGGAAGTAGGCGGCGAGCGCTGCCGGGTCGTTGGCCAGGAAGGCCTGCCGGGTGGCCGCGTCAACCGGCACGGCGCGGCGCTCGTTCCAGCGGCGGAGGAACTCTTCCATCCCGCCCGTCTCCAGCGCGTCCAGATAGTCGGGAAAGAAGAGCTTGCCGACCTGGCCGGCCATGCTCCGGTGGGTTCCGCCAAGCATCGTGAGCGAACGCAGGCGCTCCCGCCGGTAAACGGCCATCGCGAGTCCGACCCGTGCGCCGAAGGAATAACCGAAGTAGTCCGCGCTTTCCAGCCCGCAGGCGTCCAGCACCGCTTCGACGTCGCCCATGAAACGCTCCATCGTGTAGGCGCCCTCATCGTGCGGTTTGTCGCTGCGGCCGTGCCCGCGCATGTCCAGGGAGATCACCCGGTGCCGCGGTTTGAGGGCACGCTGGTAGCCCAGCCCCCGCCAGGTGGCCTTGGACAGGGCGGTTCCATGGACCAGCAGCAGCGGCTCCCCGGTGCCGGTGTCCTCGAAAGCCAGCCGCACGCCGTCATCCCCGTTGACTGCGAATCCCATCATGGCCGCTCCGTGAGCGCGGCAGCCGGGTTCTGGAACCTGTTCATTCCCTCACGGTATCGTGCGCCGGCCGCTGGGTTCACAGCCGCCTCCCCGCCGGCTGTGAGAGTATCGGTGCATGCGCCCAGGTTCCACCCGCCCGCGGATTGCCGGGATTGATGCGGCCCGCGGCATCGCCTTGCTGGGCATGATGGCGACCCACATCTTCTCGCCGTGGACCGCCGGCACGGATCCGCAGCCGAACTTCGTGGGCCTGGTGCTCTCCGGGCGCTCGTCGGCGCTGTTCGCGGTCCTGGCCGGGGTCGGGCTGGCGCTGCTCACCGGCGGGAGCCGCGGCCACCGCGGCGGGAACCTGGCCGCGGACCGCGGGGGCATTGCCGTGCGTGCGCTGCTCATTGCCACGGTCGGCATGCTGCTGGGCGCGCTGGAGGTAAACGTCGCGGTGATCCTGGTCCACTACGGCGTCCTGTTCCTGTGTGCGCTGCCGTTCCTTCAGCTGCGCCGCGGGGTGCTGGCGCTGTGGGCGGCCGGCTGGATCGTCTTCTCGCCGGTGCTGGCCCACCTGCTGCGGCCCTTGGCCGAAGCGGCCGTGCATCCGGCCGAGCTGGGCCACAACCCCATGGTCTACGACCTGCTGACGCCGGCTACGCTGCTCAGCGATATTTTCCTCACCGGCTACTATCCCGTGGTGCAGTGGCTCGGGTATTTGCTGGCCGGCCTGCTGATCGGGCGCATGGAACTGCAACGCACGGGCGTGCAGCTCGGGCTGCTGGCGGTGGGCGCGGTGCTGGCCGTGGCCGCCAAGGCCGGTTCCTGGTTCCTGATGGAACGGCTCGGCGGTTATGCGGAGGTAGCGGCAACCGAAGCGGCACGGCGGCCGGACTTCGATCTGGTGTACCAGGTGAACATGAGCTGGATCGAGCAACGCGGCTCGTGGTGGTGGCTGGGCGGCGCGTCGCCGCATTCCGGAACGACCTTTGACCTGCTGCACACGGTGGGCACCTCCGCCGCGGTCCTGGCGGTGTGCCTGCTGCTGACTTCCCGGCTGCCGTGGCTGCTGCTGCCGCTCGCGGGCGCCGGCGCCATGACGCTGACCCTCTACTCTGCCCACGTCTGGGTCGTCAGCGCGTTGCCGCCGGCCGCTCCGGAACTTCCGGCCTACCTGTGGCAGGCGTTGGCGGCGGTGGCGGTGGGCATGGCTTTCCTGGCCTTGGGGTGGCGCGGACCGTTCGAGCTGGTGACCTCCACCGCGGCGCGGCTGACCCGCGAGGCACTCCGGCCGGCCGGCAGCCGGGGCCGCTGAACGGTTTAGGAGCGGCTGAGGGTGATGGCGTGGCGCATGGACTCGCGGGCGCGCTTGCGGTCCCCTGCAGCGTCATAGGCGCACGAGAGGCGGAACCAGCTGCGCCAGTCGTCCGGCGCAGCCTCGGCCTCGGCCTTGTACACCAGGAACTCCCGGTCGGCCGCCTCCCGCACGATGCGCCCGCCGGGCGTGCGCGGCAGGTCGTCCACCGGCAACCCTCCTTCGGCTTCCAGGGTCCGGGCCAGCTTGGACATCCGCGAGCCGAACAGCAGTTCCCGGCTCAGCGCCCAGGCCCCGATGACCGGCAGGACCACCAGCGCGACGCCCAGGCCCTTGGCCACGGGGTCGGGTTCGGTGAGCATCAGCCAGGCCCGCTGCAGCGTGGCTCCCAGGTAGCCCACGAGCAGGACGATGATCACACCGACCCAGATCTTGGCTCCGTGCCGGGCATACCAGCCGATGCTGCCGTTGCCGCCGTCCGCTGCGGGGCCCGTGTGTCCGGTGTTGCTCATGAAAGTTCCAGGTACCCGTCTAGTCCGTAGGTCAGTCCGGGCCGCCCGGTGACGGTCCGCACGCCCAGCAGGACGCCGGGCATGAAGGAGGCGCGGTCGAACGAATCGTGCCGGATGGTCAGTTGTTCGCCTGGCCCGCCGAGCAGCACTTCCTGGTGCGCCACCAGGCCGCGCAGCCTCACGCTGTGCACGCGCACGCCGTCAACGTCGGCGCCGCGGGCTCCGTCGAGCGCCTTGGTGGTGGCGTCAGGGCCGGCGGGGACGTCTGCGTCCTGGCGGGCGGCGGCCACCAGCTGCGCCGTCCGGACGGCGGTGCCGGAGGGTGCATCCACCTTGTCCGGGTGGTGCAGCTCGATGATCTCCACCGATTCGAAGTACTTGGCTGCGGTGGCCGCGAAGGCTGATGCCAGCACGGAACCGAGCGCGAAGTTGGGGGCAATCAGCACGCCCGTTCCGGGGTGCTGTTCCAGCAGCTGCGTCAACGACTCCCGCTTGGCCTGGTCCCAGCCGGTGGTGCCGACCACCGCGTGCATGCCGTGCTCGACGGCGAAGCGGACGTTGGCCTCGGTGTTGTCCGGCGTGGTCAGGTCCACCACGACCTGTGTCCCCGCGGCCACCAGTTCTTCCAGCGCGTCGCCCCGCTTCAGCGCGGCCACCAGGTCCAGGTCCGGGGCGGCCTGGATGGCCCTGACGGCCTCGCTGCCCATCCGTCCGCCGGCGCCCAGCACGGCCACGGCAAGTTGCTCAGTCATGCCCTCCAGCGTATCGCTACTGAATGCGCCGCTGTGCGCCAAATTCAGTTGGGGGTATAGACGTCGCGGGCGATGTCAGCCTGTTCGTACTTGTTGCTCGATGTACTCTCGGATGACGTCCAGCGAGGGTGTCATCGACGGATCCGGCGAAGTATCACCCGGACTGGCGCCGCCCGGAGTTCCGGTAATGCCGTTCCGGTTTCCGGAACTGCGGGCTCTAACTGCGACAGGGATCACGTTTGGGGATCTCTTCAGATCCCCCGCCGCCGCATTTTGGTTAGGTACAAAACGGGGGCTGTCCTCGGAGCACCGGATTTCCTTTGGGGATACACCGTTTTTGTCATAGGCAACAAATATCTTGGAAGCGTGTCGAAGCGTTACCGCTACCGTGCCTACCCGACGCCGGATCAGGAGCAGCATCTGGCCCGGCTGTTCGGTTGCGTACGGGTGGTGTTCAACGATGCCATCGCTGCCCGCCGAGCCGCCCGTGAACAGGGTGAGAGGCTTCCGTCTGCCGCGGAACTGTCCCGGGAGCTGACGGCTGCGAAGCAGACCCCGGCGCGGGCGTGGCTTGCTGAGGTGTCGGCGATTCCGCTGCAGCAAGCGCTGGCCGATGCCGACAGGGCCTACCGGAATTTCTTCAACTCCGTCACCGGCCGCCGCAAGGGTCGTCGGGTGGGTGCCCCGCGGTTCAGGTCCCGGCGGGATGGCACACAGGCGGCCCGGTTTACTGGTAACGCACGGTTCCGAGTCAAGGGCGGCTGGACCAACACGGGTCCCGGCGGGGGCCGGCTGGCGCTGCCCAAGATCGGTGCAGTGAGGGTCGTCTGGTCCCGGCCGCTGCCTTCAGAGCCGACCAGCGTGACCCTCATCCGGGAAGCGGACGGCCGCTATTATGCCTCGTTCGTGGTCGAGGTGGCCTCGGTCCACCGCCCCGGGCCAAAGCACAAAGTGGCCGGCATCGATCTTGGCCTGGAGCACCTTGCCGCGATTGCGTACATCGACGGCACCAGTGAAAAGATTGAGAACCCGCGGCACCTGAAGAACAAGCTTGCCAAGCTGGCCAAGGCCCAAAAAGAGCTGGCCCGCCGACAGAAGGACTCGGCGAACCGAAAGAAGTCGCGCCGCAAGGTCGCCGTCCTCCACCGCAAGGTCCGGGAGACCCGGGCCGACCACCATCACAAACTTGCCCGCAGGATCGTTGATGAAAACCAAGTCATCGGTGCCGAAACCCTGGGCATTACGGGCTTGGCCAGGACCCGGCTGGCCAAATCCGTCCACGACGCCGGCTGGGGTATGCTCCTGCGGCTGATCGCGGAAAAAGCCACTGAGGCCGGACGCACCCTGATCAAGGCGGAACGGTCATTCCCATCCACCCGACTCTGCTCGGCGTGCGGGATCATCGGCGAAACCAAACCACTGAAGGTCAGGTCTTGGACCTGCCGATGCGGGGCAGTGCACGACCGAGACAACAACGCCGCAGTAAACCTGATGCGAGTCGCCGCAGGACATGCGGAGACCCTAAACGCCTGTGGAGGGAAGGTAAGCCCGGCGTCAGCGCCGGCCCACCCCAACGAAGCAGGAACCACCCTGCGAGCGGTCGCACATGCGCCTGCCTGAGGAATCCCCGTCACCTAGTACGGGGGAGGATGTCAATGGCCGATGCCCACCCATTCGGTGCTGCCGTCGGCGAAGTGCTGTTCTTTCCAGACCGGGACCTCTTCCTTGATCCTGTCCACCAGCTCTGAACAGGCGGCAAAGGCTTCGGCGCGGTGCGCCGAGGCGACGGCGGCGACCAGGGCCGGATCCCCGATCGCCAACGGTCCGGTGCGGTGTGCCACCCAGATCCGCACGCCGTGGTGCTCGGCGGCGATCTGCCCCGCGACCTCGGCGATCACGCGCTGGGCGCTGGGGTGGGCGGAGTAGGAAAGCGCGGTCACGGCCTGGCCGCCGTCGTGGTTGCGGACCACGCCGCTGAAGCTGACCACGGCACCGCAGTCGGCTGAATCCACCGCTGCGGCCGCCTCCCCCACGTCGATTGCTTCACCGGTCACCGCGGCATACAGCACCGTGCTGGTCATCGTCGTCCTCTCATCAGCTGCATGGTTCCAGTATCCCCTGACCGGCAGGGGCGGCGCCTAGCCGGAGTGGCCGGCGTCGGTATCGCCTTCCAGCTGCGCGCAGATGTGCCCGATCAGCGGATCCAGGGCGGCCAGCCCGTCGCGCACTCCCCCGGGAGATCCGGGCAGATTGACCACGAAGGTGGACCCGGCGGTTCCGGCCACGCCCCTGCTCAGCGCAGCCAGCGGGGTCATGGTCCGCCCGTAGCTGCGGATGGCTTCCATCACGCCCGGCAGTTCCCGTTCCAGCGCGACGGCGGTGATTTCCGGGGTGCGGTCGTCGGCGGCCAGTCCGGTGCCTCCGCTGGTGACGATGACCCGGGGCCCGGCAGCGAGCATCTTCCGCAGCGCCTGCCGGACGGGTTCGCCGTCGGCGACGATCTGCGGGACGCCGGCGGCCAGGCCGTGTCCGGCCAGCCACTCGGAAATCAACGGCGCGCATTCGTCCTCGTAGGCGCCGGCCGCGGCGCGGGTGGAGGCAACGATGATGCCTGCGGTCCTGGCGCTCACAGCGCCCAGTCCCCGCTCTTGCCCCCGGATTTGGCCAGCACCTTGATGTCGGAGATGACCGCGTGCTTGTCCACGGCCTTGATCATGTCGTACAGGCTCAGCGCTGCCACCGAGGCGGAGGTCAGTGCCTCCATTTCCACGCCGGTGACCGATCGCGTCTTCACCGTCGCCTCGATCCGCACGGACTCCGCGGCCGGGAAAAAGTCGACGGTGACCTTGCTGATCGGCAGCGGATGGCACAGCGGGATCAGCTGCGGCGTCTGCTTGGCCGCCATGATCCCGGCCACCCGGCTGACGGCCAACGCGTCGCCCTTGGGCAGCGATCCGGCGGCCAGGAGTTCGACCACGTCGGGGCGGGTGGTGAGCACGGCCTGCGCGGTCGCCTCCCGGGTGGTTTCGTCCTTGCCGCTGACATCGACCATGTGCGCCGTGCCGTCCTCGCGGACGTGGGTCAGGCGTTCTGCTTCGCTCATAGCAGCCATATTTCCACGTCTTGGCCGGCTTCGGCGCGCTCCATCCCCACGGGCAGGTGGACCAGCGCATTGGACTGCGCCAGCGCGTGCACCAAATGGGACCCTGCCCCGCCCACCAACTGCACCCGTTCGCCGTCGTAACGGCCGCGCCGCACCTGGTGTTTGGCGGCGGGCGACTCCGCGGCTTCCGCCAGCGGGGCGCGCAGCACCGTCCGCGGTGCGGGGGCTCCCAGCACGGCCGTCAGCGCGGGCCGCAGGAACATCTCGAACGAGACCAGGCAACTGACCGGGTTGCCCGGGAAGGCCAGGAAGACCGCGTCACCGATCCGGCCGGCGCCCTGCGGTCCGCCCGGCTGCATCGCCACCGAGCCGAAAGCCACCCCTTCGGGCTCGAGCGCCTGCCGGACCACTTCGAAGGCGCCCTTGGAGATTCCGCCGGAGGTCAGCACGAGGTCGGCGCCGTGGCGGCGCAGGTCGTCGTCGAGCCGGCGGCGGAACTCCGGCGCCGAGTCGGCCAGGATCCGGCTCAACACCACCTCGCAGCCGGCCTCCCGCAGCGCTGCCGCCAGCATGGTGTTGTTGGCATCGTAGATCTGCCCGGCCTCCAACCGTGTGCCGGCGGCCACCACCTCGTCGCCCGTGCTCAGCAGCAGCACCCGCAGCCGCGGCCGCACCTCGGCGGAGGCCAGGCCGAGCGCGGCGAGCAGGCCCAGTTGCGGCGCCTTCAGCACCGTCCCGGCCGCCAGCGCGACGTCGCCGGCGGCAATATCGCTGCCGGCCGGGCGGACAAACCGGCCGGCCGGAGTTTCCGGCAGCGTGACCGTGCGCCCCTCGCCCTCAGCAAGGAAGGCGTCCGGCACGGCTTCCTCGATCGGCACGACGGCGTCGGCCCCCTCGGGCAGCATGGCCCCCGTCATGATCGGTGCGGCCGCGTTCGGCGGCAGCGCCGGGGCGGCATGTCCGGCGGGAATCGCCGCCGCCACGGCGAGCTCGGCGCCGCCGGCGGTCTCCGCGCTGCGGACCGCGTAGCCGTCCATCTGCGAGTTCGCGAAGGGCGGCAGGCTCATCGGCGCGGCTACATCGGCGGCCAGCACCCGCCCGAGGGCCGACGCCAGTGCCACCGTCTCGCTCCCGGCGAGGCAGCCGCGTGCCGCGTGACGGAGCAGTTCCTCGACGTCGGCGCAATGCCCGGCAACGCTCTGTGCCACTGGCCCTCCTTGTCGCAGGCGGAACTGCGGCCGGTTATGCCGGGGGTTTGTGCCGCCGCTGGTACATGTTCTGGTGCCATCCTAGGGGACGCCCGCGGACGGCCCCGCCCGTGCCCCCGGACGGGACTGTCAGCGCCGGTAGATCGCAACCTCGGCCGCCTTGACCACAAAGTGCACGCGTTCCCCCGGCGCCAGCGTGAGGTCGGATACCGCGGCGGGCGTGACCTCGGCCGCCAGCCAGCCGGCCCTGACCGTGACCAGGCCGCCGTGCGGCACCAGTTCGGTCACGGTGGCCGCCACGGAGTTGCGCGGGCTTCCGGCCGGCGGGTCCGGGAACAGCGCCACCGAGGCAGGGCGGAACACCGCCGCCGCCGGCTCCCCGGGACGCAGCCCGGCTTCGGCCTCGCCGCTCCAGTGCGTCCCGTCGGCGCCGACCAGCCCGGTCTCCGTGGCGGTGCCGGTGACGAAATTCAGGCCGGTCATGCCGGCGGCGAAGGCACTGCGCGGCCGGGCAAACACCTCGCGGACCGGCCCCTGCTCGACGATCCGCCCGCCGTCCATGACCACCACCCGGTCGGCCAGCAGCAGGGCATCCAGCGCGTCATGGGTGACGATGACGGCGCTGCGCCCTGCCAGGACCCTGCGGAGCAGCCTGCGCAGGGCCGGCGCCGCCGTGATATCGAGGGCGGACATCGGCTCGTCAAACAGCAGCAGCGAGGGGTCGGCCGCCAGCGCACGGGCCACCGCGACGCGCTGCGCCTGGCCCCCGGAAAGCTCGGCCGGCCGGCGGTCCGCCAGCCCGGAGGCGTCCAGTTCCGCCAGCCAATGCCGGGCGGCCTCGCGGGCTTCGGCCCGGGAGGCTCCCCGGCTGCGCAGTCCGTAGGCGACATTGGCCTCGACGCCCAGATGCGGAAACAACAGCGGTTCCTGCGCCAGCAGGCCGACGCCGCGGGCATGGGCAGGCACCCAGCGGTCCGGCTGCGTCTGCCCGACGCTGAACAGCACCTTGCCGTCCAGTTCCGCCCGGCCCCAGGCGGGACGCAGCAGCCCGGACACCACACCCAGCAGGGTGGACTTTCCGGCACCGTTCGGGCCGAGCACGGCGACGGTTTCTGCGTCCACAACGCTGAAGTCCGCCTCGAAGCCCCGGGACGGCAGCCGCGCGGTCAGTTCCAGGCTCACCCGACACCCGCCGCCCAGGCCGGGCCGGTCCTGCGGTGGACCAGCATCACCACGGCCACGGCGACCACCACCAGCACGAGCGACAGCGCCACCGCAGCATCGGCATCGGTTTCCCGCTGCAGGTAGATCTCCAGCGGGAGCGTGCGCGTGACTCCCTCCAGGCTTCCGGCAAAAGTCAGCGTGGCTCCGAACTCGCCCAGGCACCGGGCAAAGGACAGCACCGCCCCGGAGAGCAGCCCCGGCAGCACCAGCGGCAGTGTCACCGTGCGCAGGACCCGGGACGGCCGGGCGCCCAGCGTTGCCGCGACCGCTTCATACCTGGTGCCCGCCGTGCGCAGCGCACCTTCGAGGCTGAGCACCAGGAATGGCAGCGCCACGAATGACTGCGCGAGCACCACGGCGGTGGTGGAGAAGGCGATCTCGACGCCGACCATTTCGAAGCTGCCGCCGAGCAGGCCGCGGCGCCCGAACGTATACAGCAGCGCCAGACCGCCGACGACGGGCGGCAGCACCAGGGGCAACAGCACCAGCGACCGGACCACCTGCTGGCCCGGGAACCTGCTGCGCGCCAACACCAGCGCCATCGGGACGCCCAGCACGACGCATAAGGCCGTGCTGGCCGCGGCAGTCCGCAGGCTCAGGCCCAGCGCGGCCAGCGACGACTCGGAGGTGACGAGCCGGGGAAACTCCAGCCAGTTCACCCGCGCCGCCATCCCGGCCAACGGCAGCAGGACGAAGGCAGCGCCGGCTGCAGCCAGCGGATACACCCAGTAAGGCACCGGGGCGCGCACCGCCGTCGTCGTATTCATAGTTTCCCGTTCGTTCCGAAGTTGTCCGCAATCCCGGCCGGCACCCTCGTCATGCCCGGGTGCGGGGCAGCGGCTACGGCGGGCCGAATCCCGCGGCGGCCAGGGCCCGTTGGCCGGTGCTCCCGGTGACGAGGTCGATGAAGGCGTCGGCTGCCGCAGGGTTGTCCGCCCCCTTCAGGCTGACGATCGGGTAGGCGTTGACCGCCTGCCCGGCTTCCGGGAGGGGAATGCCGCGGACTTTGCCCCCGGCGCCCTGCACGTCCGTCGCATATACCAGGCCGGCATCGGCTTGGCCGGAGAGCACCTTGCCCAGGACGTCGGTAACCGACTGCTCTTCGCTGACCGCCGGAATATCCACGCCGGCGGCGCGCTGGACGGTGGCGGCCGCGGCGCCGCAGGGAACCCGGGGTGCGCACAGGACGGTTTTCACCCCGGGATCGGCCAGATCGTCCAGCGAAGCGACGCCGGCAGGGTTCCGGGCCGGCACCGCGATCTGCAGCACGTTGGTGGCGAAGGCCGCCGGCGGGCCGTCGTTCAATCCCTGCCCGGCAACCAGGTCCATGGTTGCCCGGTCGGCCGACGCGAAGATATCCGCCGGGGCGCCCGCGAGGATCTGGGCGGCGAGGTCGGAAGAACCGGCGCTGTTCAGGCGCACGTCCACCCCGGGGTGGTCGGCCTCGAACTCGTTGGCCAGGCCGGAAAAGACGGAGTGCAGCGACGCCGCCGCGAAGACGGTGACCGTGCCGTCCAGCCCGGAACCGTCCGCCGCCCCCGGTCCTGACGGCGCCGGCGCCGCGCACGCGCTGCCGGCGAGGACGCAGGCGACGGCCGCCGCCGGGCCGGCCAGGCGCTGCCGGTACGCCACCTCAGCTCGTCCCCGACGGGGTCTCGACCACGACCATGGTCGCCTTGACCGAAGCCACCGCCACAGAGCCCGGTTCGATTCCGAGGTCATGGACGGCTTCGGCGCTCATCAAAGAGACCACCCGGTGCGGGCCGCACTGCAGCTCCACCTGGGCCATCACCGCGTCCCGCCGGACATCCGTCACGATCCCCACGAAGCGGTTGCGGGCCGAGCTGCCGATCCCGGTGGGATCCTGCGGCAGGGCCGATTGCTCCCGGGCCAGGGCGGCCAGCTCCGCGCCGTCCACCGTCGCCCGGCCGGAGGCGTCCCGGTGCTTGGCCAGGATGCCCGCGTCAATCCAACGGCGGAGGGTATCGTCGCTGACCCCCAGGAAGCGCGCAGCATCCGAGATGCGTATCTGCGTCATGTGAAGCAGTATAGTTCCGCAGATGCGGAACGCGACACGCGCCGGTCGCGCCCGCTTGCGCACCGCCCGGGGCTATCCCGCAACGTTCGGCTTCCTCCGGGTACCCTCGAGGTATGAGCGTTGATCTGGGAATGCCGCAGGTTCCGGGCGGGGCCGCGTCCGCCGCGGCTCCGGCGCGCCCGGCAGGGACCGGCCCGGCGCTGGTGGACCGCTTTGGCCGGGTGGCCACCGACCTGCGGATCTCGCTGACCGACAAGTGCAATCTCCGCTGCACCTATTGCATGCCGGCCGAAGGCCTGGACTGGCTGGCCAAGGAACAGGTCCTCAGCGACGACGAGGTGGTCCGGCTGGTCCGGATCGCCGTCGGGCAGCTGGGGGTGCGCGAGCTGCGCCTGACCGGCGGCGAACCCCTGGTCCGTGCGGGACTGGTGGACATCATCGCTGCCGTCCGGAACAACCACCCCGACCTGCCGGTGTCGCTGACCACCAACGCCCTCGGACTGGAGAAGAAGGCCGCCGCCCTGAAGGCGGCCGGCCTGACGCGGATCAACGTCTCGCTGGACTCGCTGCATCCTGAGACGTTCGCGCAGCTGACCCGCCGCCCGTTTTTGGACCGGGTGCTCGCCGGCATCGAAGCCGCCGACGCGGCCGGCCTGGGTTTGCTGAAGATCAACGCGGTGCTGATGCGCGGCATCAACGACGCCGAGGCGCCCGCGCTGCTGGACTGGGCGGTGGAACGGGGCTACGAGCTGAGGTTCATCGAGCAGATGCCGCTGGACGCCGACCACGGCTGGACCCGGCAGAACATGCTGTCGGCGGCCGAGATCCGTGACCTGCTGGAGCCGGCCTTCCTGCTCTCCCCGGATCCGCGCGAACGCGACGGCGCCCCGGCGGAACGGTGGGAAGTCCGACGGCGGAACCGCCCCGACGTCGTCGCCGGCACCGTGGGGATCATCGCCTCCGTGACGGAACCGTTCTGTGCCGATTGCCGCCGCACCCGGGTCACGGCCGAGGGCAAGGTACGCTCCTGCCTGTTCTCGCACGAGGAAACGGACCTGCTGGCCCTCCTGCGCTCCGGTTCGGACGACGACGCGGTGGCGGAGCGGTGGCGGAATGCGATGTGGGCCAAACCCAAAGCCCACGGTATGGATCATGCAGGTCTGGGCGGCACGGACTTCGTCCAGCCGGACCGGACCATGAGTGCGATAGGCGGATAGATGATCATCCGGTATTTCGGTGCGGCGCAGGCTGCCGCCGGCGTCGAGGAGGAATTCCTGCAGCTGCCCGATGGCAGCACGCTGGACACGGTGCTGCGCGAAGTCCTTGCCCGCCACAGCCCGGTGGCGTCGCACGAAACCGTGCCGGCCGGTGCCGGGGCCGGCCCGTCGGCCGGCGGTGCGCTTCCGACGGCTGCCGCACCGGGCAGATCGTCCGCTCCGTCGATGGAGTCGGTCCTCGCCCGGAGCAGTTTCCTGCGCAACGAGGTGGCGTGGAAGGACCGGCAGGCACCGCTGGCGGCAGACGACGTGATTGACATCCTGCCCCCGTTTGCCGGCGGCTGACCGCCGCCTCCCCTATCCACGGGGTTGGGCTATCCCCGGGCCGGCGCGGGCCTCCTACCGGCCGAAATCCGCCGCCGAGTCGAAGGGTCCGACTACGGTAACAACGCGCGGCGCCGCGGCCAGTTCGCCGGCGAGCTCCCGGACCTGCCCGGCGGTGACGGCCTCGATCCGGGCGAGCGACTCATCGATGTCCAAAAACTCCCCGGACACCAGTTCGGCGCGGCCCAACCGCGACATCCGCGAACCGCTGTCTTCCAGGGCCATCACGATGCCGCCCGAAAGCTGGCCGACGGCCCGGCGCAGCTCGTCGGCGGAGATGCCGTCGGCCGCCAGACGGTCGAGTTCGGCACCGAGCAGGTCGATGACCTGGCCGGTTTTGGCAGGCGAACAACCGGCATACATGCCGAAGTAGCCCGCATCGGCGTATGCGCCGGAGAACGAATAGGTGGCGTAGGCCAGGCCCCGTTTCTCCCGGATTTCCTGGAAGAGCCGGGAGGACATGCCGCCGCCCAGCACGGCGTTGAGCACGCTCATGACAAAGCGGCGCTCGTCGGTGGCGTTGATCGACGGGCAGCCCATGACGATGTTCGCCTGCTCGACCGGACGGCGGTGCACGTAGGTGCCGGCGACGGGGGCGATGGCCGCAGCCGCTGTCTCCCGCCGGGGCACCGGAACCGCGCCGGCCTCGAGGTGCCAGCCGGCCGACTCCAGGGCGGCGAGCACGTGGGCGCACACGGCGTCGTGGTCCAGGCCGCCGGCAGCGGTGACCACCAGCTCGTCCGGCCGGTAGTAGCGCTGGTAGTGGGCCCAGACCGAGTCGCGGGCGACCGCTTTGATCGCCTCCGGCGTCCCGCCGATCGGCCTGCCCAGTGGGTGTCCGCCGAGCACCGCCTCAACGAATTTTTCATGGCACACGTCCGCGGGATCGTCATTGTCCATGGCGATCTCTTCGAGGATGACCCCGCGTTCCTGTTCAAGCTCCTGCGGGTCAAGGACCGCGGAAGTGATCATGTCCGCGATCACGTCGATGGCCATCGGCAGGTCCGAATCCAGGACGCGGGCGTAGTAGCAGGTGCTTTCCTTGGCCGTGGCCGCATTGGATTCACCGCCGACCTCGTCGAAGGCGGAGGCGATGTCCAGCGCCGTCCGGCGTCTGGTGCCTTTGAAGAGCAGGTGCTCCAAAAAGTGGGTCGAGCCGTGTTGGCCCGCGGCTTCATCCCGCGAGCCAACACCAACCCAGAATCCGATCGTCGCCGACCGCTGGCCCGGCATTGCTTCGGTCAGCACCCGCACTCCCCCGGGCAGCACCGAGCGGCGCACGATGGCGCCGCCCGGTTCGCCGTGGACCAGCGTGGGGTCCGACCCGCCGAGCTCGGTGGCGTCGGCATGCTGCATGCTGCCGACCAGCGGCAGGGCGACGACGGTCATACTTACTCGGCCACGGCCTCTTCGGCCGATGCCTCGTCGGCTGCGGCCTCCTCGGCCACGACCGGTGCGAGCGACAGCTTGCCGCGGTCGTCGATCTTGGTGATCTCGACCTGGACCTTCTGGCCCACCGAGACGACGTCGTCGACGTTGTCCACGCGCTTGCCGCCGGCCAGCTTGCGCAGCTCGGAGATGTGCAGCAGGCCGTCCTTGCCCGGGGTCAGCGACACGAAGGCACCGAAGGTGGTGGTCTTCACGACCGTGCCCAGGTACCGCTCGCCCACCTCGGGGATCTGCGGGTTGGCGATCGCGTTGACGGCCGCGCGGGCGGCTTCGGCGGCAGCACCGTCGGTCGCGCCGATCAGCACGGTGCCGTCGTCCTCGATGGAGATGTCCGCGCCGGTGTCTTCCTGGATCTGGTTGATCATCTTGCCCTTGGGGCCGATGACCTCGCCGATCTTGTCCACCGGGATCTTGACCGAAATGATCCGCGGGGCGTATTCGCTCATCTCGTCCGGCTGGTCGATTGCGGCATTGATCACGCCGAGGATGTGCAGCCGTGCCTCACGGGCCTGCTTCAGTGCGGCGGCCAGGACGGACGCCGGGATGCCGTCGAGCTTGGTGTCGAGCTGGATGGCGGTGACGAACTCCGAGGTACCGGCGACCTTGAAGTCCATGTCGC
The DNA here is from genome assembly GCF_059092685.1 of Arthrobacter sp. Y3221048. Classification (NCBI taxonomy): domain Bacteria; kingdom Bacillati; phylum Actinomycetota; class Actinomycetes; order Micrococcales; family Micrococcaceae; genus Arthrobacter; species Arthrobacter sp. Y3221048. Next base: position 66,792 of record NZ_JBNHHX010000003.1, read on the forward strand.
CCATCGCGTCCTCGGCGCCCAGGATGTCGGTGAGCGCCGCGTAGCGGGTTTCGCCGTCGACCTGGTCGGAGACGAGTCCCATGGCGATGCCGGCCACCGGAGCCTTCAGCGGCACACCGGCGTTGAGCAGGGACAGCGTGGAGGCGCAGACCGAGCCCATGGAGGTGGAGCCGTTGGAGCTCAGCGCCTCGGAGACCTGGCGGATGGCGTACGGGAACTCTTCACGCGACGGCAGCACCGGCACCAGGGCGCGCTCGGCCAGCGCGCCGTGGCCGATTTCACGGCGCTTGGGCGAGCCCACGCGGCCGGTCTCACCGGTGGAGTAAGGCGGGAAGTTGTAGTTGTGCATGTAGCGCTTGCGCGTTACCGGCGACAGCGAATCGATCTGCTGCTCCATCTTCAGCATGTTCAGCGTGGTGACGCCCAGGATCTGGGTTTCGCCGCGCTCGAAGATGGCCGAGCCGTGCACGCGGGGCAGGACCTCGACCTCGGCGGTCAGCTTGCGGATGTCGCTCAGCCCGCGGCCGTCGATGCGCACCTGCTCGGTGAGGATGCGCTGGCGGACAACCTTCTTGGTCACGGCGTTGAAGGCTGCGGAGATTTCCTTCTCCCGACCGGCGAATTCCGCCGTTTCGGTGCCGGCCAGCTGCGCCAGGACCTCGGCCTTGAAGGCGTCTGCGGCATCGTTGCGCTGCTGCTTGTCGCCGATCGAGAAGATTTCCGTCAGCTTGGCGGCTGCGGCGGACTCCACGGCGGCGAAGGCATCGTCCTCGTAGTCCTTGAAGATCGGGAATTCGACGGTCGGCTTGGCGGCGCGCGCGGCCAGATCGGACTGGGCCTCGCACAGCGCCCGGATGAACGGCTTGGCGGCCTCGAGGCCCTCGGCCACGACCTCTTCGGTGGGGGCGGTGGCGCCCTCTTCCTTGATCAGGTTCCAGGCGTTATCGGTCGCCTCAGCCTCGACCATCATGATGGCGATGTCGTTGCCGGCGGCAATGCGGCCGGCCACCACCATGCTGAACACGGCGCGCTCCAGTTCGGAGTGCTTGGGGAAGGCCACCCACTGGCCGTCCACCAGTGCCACGCGGACGCCGCCGATCGGGCCGGAGAACGGCAGGCCGCTCAGCTGGGTGGACATGGAAGAGGCGTTGATCGCGACGACGTCGTACATGACGTCCGGGTTGATTGCCAACACGGTCACCACAACCTGGACCTCGTTGCGCAGCCCCTTGACGAAGGCTGGGCGCAGCGGGCGGTCCATCAGGCGGCAGGCCAGGATCGCTTCGGTGGACGGGCGGCCTTCGCGGCGGAAGAACGAGCCCGGGATGCGGCCGGCGGCGTACATCCGCTCTTCCACGTCGACGGTCAGCGGGAAGAAGTCAAAGCCTTCACGCGGGGACTTGCCCGCCGTGGTGGCGGAGAGCAGTGCGGTGTCTTCGTCGATGTAGACCATCGCCGAGCCGGCCGCCTGCTGGGCCACGCGGCCGGTTTCGAACCGGACTACGCGCTGGCCGAACCGGCCGTTGTCAATGACGGCTTCTGAGTACTGGATTTCGGGACCCTCCAAGAGAGCCACCTCCGTTTCTTCGAGTGTGCGGAGGCTGCCGGTATCTGCCCAAACCTGCCAGGCCGCTTCACGGCCAGCCTGCCTGTACGCCACCCGGTCTTCGATCGAGACCTACGGGCTGCCCTAGGGGGCGTCCCGGAAGCCACTACCGAGGACCGCGAATGCCGCGATACCGAAAGTCTCCAGTTGATGTAATTATCGGCCGCCGGTCTCCCGCCGGCCGTGGTCCTGCCGCGCCGGAAACCGGCGCGGTAGGAAAAAGGCGGCTCTCCTGTCCCCTTGTCGCAGTGGACGAAAAGAGCCGCCTCGTTCACTTACCTAGCGGCGCAGGCCGAGGCGCTCGATGAGCGAACGGTAGCGCGTGATGTCGGTGTCACGCAGGTAGGTGAGCATGCGACGACGGCGGCCGACCAGGGCCATGAGGCCGCGGCGGGTGTGGTGGTCGTGCTTGTGCATCTTCAGGTGTTCCGTCAGGTCGGAGATGCGACGGGACAGAACAGCGATCTGTACCTCGGGAGAACCCGTGTCGCCCTCGTGCGTGGCGTATTCCTTGATGATTTCCTGCTTGAGCGCGGCGTCTAATGCCACAGTAACTCCTAGAAGTTGTGCCGTGAGGCCCGAGTCAGCACTTCGCTGCCGGGGGCTCCGTATTTTGCACCGGCCGCCAGAGGCTTGCCGGGAGCAGAGCACGGAGGGATACAGCCGCCACGGACCGCAGCCGAATCCACCGGCAAGTTTACCTGTTGCGGGCTCAGTCTGTCGAAAGCAGGCCTCGGGTACGCACGACGTCGTCGCGCATTTGGGCGATCAGCGCCTCCGGGCCGATGTAGGCCACCATGCCGCGCAAGCGTTCCACGAACTCGACCACCACCTGCTGGCCGTAGAGATCGAAGTCGTCCGTGTCCTCCTGCGGCCGGTCGATGACGTGCGCCTCGACCCGGCGGCTGGCCCCCTCGAACGTCGGATTCGAGCCAACCGAGATGGCGGCCGGCCACCTGGTCCCGTGCTGGTCCACCAGCCAGCCGGCGTAAACGCCGTCGCCGGGGATCATGCCCGTAGCATGCTTGGACAGGTTCGCGGTGGGAAAACCCAGTTCGCGGCCGCGGGCGTCGCCGTGCACCACTTCGCCGCGCATCCGGTGGTTGCGTCCGAGCACCTCCGCCGCCGTGGCGACATCCCCGGCGGCGAGGGCTTCGCGGACCCAGGACGACGAGTAACGCCGGCCGCTGCCGGCGGCATCGTGTTCCGCATCGGTTTCATATTCGTCGACGACCTCGACCGTGAAGCCGAACTGGCGCCCCAGTTCCTGCATGGTGTTCAGGTCACCGGCGTTGTTCTTCCCGAACCGGGTGTCGTGGCCGATCACCACGGCGGTGGCGCCGAGGGCCTCCACGAAGACCTTGCGGACGAACTCCTCCGGGGTTTCTCCGGCCAGTTCCAGCGTGTAGGTCATCATCAGCAGCCCGTCCAGGCCGCTGGCCTCCAACGCCTCGACCCGGTCCTGAAGTCCCATGATCAGCTGCGGGGCGGCGTCCGGTCGATGGACCTGGGAAGGATGCGGGTCGAAAGAAATCGCCACCGCCCGTGTCCCCCGGGCGGATGCGGTCTCCACCAGGCGGCGCAGCACCTGCTGGTGTCCGCGGTGGACGCCGTCGAAGTTTCCCAGTGTCACCACTGACGGACCATAGCCGCGGGGTACGTCGGCCAGGTCTTTCCAGTAGTGCACAGTAAACTCCTCGTCGATCGGGCCTTCAGCGGGTGCGGCCCCGTTGCCGGGACCCCTTCCATTATGGACGATCTTCGGAGGGCTTCAGGCCCGCCGCCGGCCGGTGCCGCCACAGCCACCACAGTCCGATGATCGGCAGCAGCAGGGGAATGTATCCGTACCCCTTGCCGAAGCCTGACCACACCGTGTCCTGCGGAAGCAACTGAGGATCCAGCACGCTCAGCAGCCCGACGGCCAGCACACCCACGAGTTCGATGCTCACGGCGGCCACGGACAGCCAGTAGGAACGGGTGCCGGACTTGGCCAGCGTGATGGTCGCCAGGATATACACGACGGCGGCGAAGGCGGAAAGCAGGTACGCCACCGGCGCTTCTGCGAACTTGGTTGCTATCTGGTAGCCCGCCCGGGCGCTGGCGGAGAGCGCGAAGACCCCGTAGACCGCTACCAGGAGCCGACCGGGACCGGTGGCGCGGCCGGCGGCGGCGTTCACGTCCCGGGTCTGCCTGGCGCGTTGTTGTTCCTGGCCGGATTTCATACGGCGATTGCTCCGTCCCAAATTTGTTCCATTCTCACCAGCATGACGAATACCGTGATTCCTGCGGCCCCCAGCACCAGGTTGCTCCACCGGCTGCGGTCCATGATGGACCACCAGAAGGCAGCGACCGGAACCAGCAGTGCGGTAATCAGGTAGCCCCAGAATTCCCAGGTTTCCCCGGTGACAGCCTCACCGGAAGCCTGTCTGATGATACCGGCCACCCCGTAGACCAGCAGAAACAGCTCCACCGCCGCGACCGAGAGGATCGTGACGTCGTTGGGCCCGTACTTCAGGATGGCGGCCACCACGCAGACGACCGCAGCAAGCAGGGTGACCACCGCGCCGGCAATGAAGAAACCGTCAATGATCACTGTGCTTCTGCCTCGTTTCCCGGTGCGAACACCAGCAGGGGTTTGGCTTGCGAACCGTTGTCTTCCAGCAGCGCTACCAGCGAACCGCCCGGCGCGAACGCCGCCGTCGCACCAGGCTCTCCCCCGGCGGAAATGCGTCGGCCGTGCGAGACGTCGTCGGCTTCCGTGGCGCTGAGTTCCCGGACCGGAAACAACACCCTGGCGGCCTCGTCCAAAGCCGTCATCTTCAGGTCTTCGGCCAGTTCATCCAGCGTGGCGGCGTCCTCGATCCGGAACGGACCTACACGGGTCCGGCGCAGGGCCGTCAGATGTCCGCCGACGCCCAGCCGCTGTCCGAGGTCGCGGGCCAGGGCCCGGATGTAGGTTCCCGACGAACATTCGACGGTGACGTCGACGTCCTGCACTTTGCCGCCCCGGCCGCGCCGTATGCCGTGGACCTCGAACCTGTGGATCGTCACCGGGCGGGCCGCCAACACCACTTCCTGTCCGGAGCGGACGCGGGCATAGGACCGCTGACCGTTGACCTTGATGGCGGAGACACTGCTCGGGACCTGCTGGATGTCCCCGGTCAGCCCGGCGATCCCGTCCCTGATCTGCTGTTCCGTCACGGCCGCGGCGATGGTTTCCCCGGTGACATCGCCCTCGGCGTCGTCGGTCACCGTCGACTGGCCCAGCCGGATGGTCGCGTCATACGTCTTGGGGGCGCCGACGATGTAGGTCAGCAGCCGGGTGGCTTTGTTGACGCCGACCACCAGCACGCCCGTGGCCATGGGATCCAGGGTGCCGGCGTGACCGACCTTCCGCGTTCCGGCCAGGCGGCGCATGCGGCCGACGACGTCGTGGCTGGTCCACCCCTGCGGCTTGTCGACGAGTATCAATCCGGAACGGAGCAGGCCAGAAGTCACGCTTTTCAGTATATGGCGTCCCGGTGCGCGGCCGGTCGGGGATTAAAGCGTGCATCGTTGACAGCCTCCGCGGGCTGCAATATTTTGAGCTAATCGCGTGCCGTCGATGCGGCCTTACGAGGGATTTCAGCAGGCCACCGGCACAGTCGCCTATTCGGCATCACTAGCCCTTGTTCCTTCGGTCACTCCATCGACCTGCGGGTCATCCGGGGTGCCCTGCGGCTCTCTTCAGGAGCTCAATCGTGAAAAAACCACCGCTGTATCTTGCCCTTCCCCTGGCGCTCGGCCTTGCGTTCGGCACTGGCCTGGCACCGGCATCGGCCCACCGGGAGAGCCCGGAGGCGCCGTCGGCGACCGTGCTTGCCGAAGGGTTGCAATCGCCGCTGAGTCTTGCCGCCGGCCGGCACGGCCTGTTTGTGACACAGAACTTCGCCGGCATCCTGAACAGGATCCCGCGCCATGACGATCCCGAAGTCTTGTACAGCTCCGGCGGCCCCCAGGTCCAAGCCGTCTCCCTCTACAAGCACACGGTCTACTTCTCCGAAGGCACCGGTGCCGGCGGCATGGACGGCCTGCCGAACGTGCAGTGGATCAAGTCCCTGGACCGGCACGACCACAAGGCCACGCCGAAGAAGATCGCGGACGTGGCAGCCTATGAGGCGAAGCGCAACCCGGACGGCCGCGTCACCTATGGCTTCCGCCATGTGGAGGACCAGCAGTGCCTGGATAAGATTCCGGAGGGGATCCCGGCCAAGTACAAGGGCAACGTTGACTCCAACGCCTATGCCACTGCCGCCAACAGGCACAGCATCTACGTCGCCGACGCCGGCGGCAACGCCATCCTGAAGGTCGACAAGCACAGCAAGCGGGTCAGCACCGTCGCGGTGCTGCCTCCGGTTTCCTTCCGGGTGACCGCTGAGCTGGCGGCAGGCATGGGCCTGCCGGACTGCGTGGTCGGCCAGAAGTACTATCTGGAGCCGGTGCCCACGGATGTGGAGTTTGGCCGGCACGGCTGGCTGCACGTCACCTCGCTGCCGGGCGGACCCGAAGACGGGAGCATCGGTGCGCTCGGGCGCGTCTACAAGGTCCATGCCCACACCGGCGAGGTCGTGCAGCTGGCCGATGGCCTGTCCGGCGCCACCAACCTGGCTGTCAGCTCACGCGGTGACATCTATATTGCCGAGATGTTCGGCAACGAGATCTCCGTGCTGAAGAGGGGACACCACGAAGTGGAAACGTTCTTTGAGACCACTGCCCCCGGTGCGCTGGAGATCCGCGGCGACCGGCTCTACGCGACGACGAATGCGCTGCCTGACTTCACCGGGAAGACACCGCCCGCCGGCAAGGTCATCAAGATCCACCTGCGCTGATCCCCGACTGCCGGCACAAAGAAACGGTGGGCCGCCTGCGCACAGCAGGTGGCCCACCGTCTTGGTGCAGCGGTCGTTACGCCGCGCAGCAGCCGTTATTCCGGACGCGCTCCGCGGCCGGATTCGTCCTCGTCCTCGTCTTCGGGCTTGCGGTACGGATCCTCTTCCCCGGCGAAGGCGGCGCCTTCGGCCAATGCCGCCACCTCGGCGTCCTTGGCCTTCGCGGCCCGCAAGAGCTCCTCCAGGTGGCTGGCGTTCACCGGAATCTCATCCGGAACGAATTCCAGCGTGGGCGTAAGCCGGGCGGTGATGTTCCGACCCACTTCTGCCCGCAGGACGCCCTTGGCGGACTCGAGTGCCTTGCGCGTGCCGTCCTGCTCTTCGGCGTCGCCGAACACCGTGTAATAGACGGTGGCGTGCTGCAGGTCGTTGGTCACCCGGGCGTCGGTGATGGTCACGAATCCCAAGCGGGGATCCTTGACCCGGCGCTCGAGCGCCTGGGCCACCACAACTTTGATCCGGTCGGCCATCTTGGCGGCGCGTGCTGGGTCTGCCATGACCCCTCCTCAATTCTCGTGTTGATGGCGGAACAGCGGGCGCCCGGCGGCGATGCCACCGGACGCCCGCTGCAAGCCGACTGCTAGACGCGCGGCTTTTCGCGCATTTCGAAGGTCTCGATGATGTCGCCTTCCTTGAGGTCGTTGAACGACCCAAGTCCGATACCACATTCGAATCCTTCGCGGACCTCGGTCGCGTCGTCCTTGAACCGCTTGAGCGAGTCAACGGTGAGGTTCTCGCCGATGACCTTGCCGTCGCGGGTGACACGTGCCTTGGTATTGCGGCGGATCGTGCCCGAGCGGACGATGGAGCCGGCGATATTTCCGAACTTGGACGAACGAAAAATTTCGCGGATTTCGGCGGTGCCCAGCTGTGCCTCTTCGTACTCCGGCTTCAGCATGCCCTTCAGCGCGAGCTCGATGTCATCGATCGCCGCGTAGATGACCGAGTAGAAGCGCATGTCCACGCCCTCGCGGTCGGCCAGTTCGGCCACACGCTCGGCCGGCTTGACGTTGAAGCCGATGATGATGGCGTTGTCCACGGTGGCCAGGTTGACGTCGTTCTGCGTGATGGCACCGACACCCCGGTGGATAACGCGCAGCTGGACATCCTCGCCCACATCGATCTTGAGCAGCGAGTCTTCCAGCGCCTCCACGGCACCGGACACGTCGCCCTTGAGGATGAGGTTGAGGGTGTCGACCTTGCCCTCGGCCACGGCCTTGTCGAAGTCCTCGAGGCTGATGCGCTTGCGGCGCTTGGCCAGCGCAGCGTTGCGGTCCGCGGCTTCGCGCTTCTCGGCGATCTGGCGGGCGGTTCGCTCGTCGTCGGTCACCAGGAAGGTGTCGCCGGCGCGCGGGACGGTGGACAGACCCAGCACCTGGACCGGACGCGACGGTTCGGCCTCGGTGACGGATGCGCCGTCCTCATCGAACATGGCACGCACGCGGCCGTGGGCGCTGCCGGTGACGATGGCGTCGCCCACCCGCAGCGTTCCGGACTGGACCAGTACGGTCGCCACGGCGCCGCGGCCCTTGTCCAGGTTTGCCTCGATTGCGATGCCGCGGGCGTCCTTGTTCGGGTTGGCCCGCAGGTCCAGGGCAGCGTCGGCCGTCAGCAGCACGGCCGCGAGGAGATCCTCGATGTGCAGGCCCTCGCGTGCCGATACGTCCACGAACATGGTGTCGCCGCCGTATTCCTCCGGAACCAGGCCGTACTCGGTCAGCTGGCCGCGGATCTTCTCCGGGTTGGCGCCTTCCTTGTCGATCTTGTTCACGGCGACGACGATCGGCACGCCGGCCGCCTGTGCGTGGTTCAGTGCTTCCACGGTCTGCGGCATGACGCCGTCGTCCGCGGCCACCACCAGGATGGCGATGTCGGTGACCTTCGCGCCACGGGCACGCATGGCGGTGAACGCCTCGTGGCCCGGGGTGTCGATGAAGGTGATCTTCCGGTCCCGGTCATCGTGCTCGAAGTCGATCTGGTAGGCGCCGATGTGCTGGGTAATGCCGCCGTGTTCGCCTTCGCCCACGCGGGTGTTGCGGATGGCATCCAGCAGGCGGGTCTTACCGTGGTCCACGTGGCCCATGACCGTCACGACGGCCGGGCGCCGCTCCAGGTCGTCTTCGCCCTCGGCCTCGAGTTCTGCGTCAAGGTCGATGTCGAACGAGTCGAGCAGTTCGCGCTCTTCGTCCTCGGGGGAGACAACCTGGATCTTGTAGCCCAGTTCAACGCCCAGCAGCTCGAAGGTGTCTTCGTCCAGCGACTGCGTGGCAGTGGCCATCTCACCGAGGTGGAACAGCACGGTCACCAGCGCGGCCGGGTTCGCCTCGATCTTGTCGGCGAAGTCAGTGATGGAGGAGCCGCGGCGCAGCCGGACAACGGTGCTGCCGTCGCCGCGGGGTACCGAGACACCGCCCAGCGACGGTGCGCTCATCTGCTCCAGTTCCTGGCGCTTGGCGCGCTTGGACTTGCGCTGCTTGCCGCGGCCGGCGCCTCCCTTGCCGAAGGCACCCTGGGTGCCGCCGCGTCCGCGGCCGCCCTTGCCGAAACCACCGCCGGCCGCCGGCGGTCCGCCGGCCCCTGGGCGGGCCGGAGCGCCCGGACGTCCGGGAGCGCCGCCGCCGCGGCCGGCCGGAGCCGGTCGCTCAGTGCGGTTGGGCATCATGCCCGGAGTAGGCCGGGCAGCGCCGGGACGCGGTGCACCGGGACGAGGTGCGCCTGGCCGGGCGGGAGCACCCGGACGCGGTGCAGCTCCGGGACGCGGTGCGGCAGGACGGGGACCGCCCTGGCCGGCTGCCGGAGGACGCGGGCCGCCCGGACGCGGCATTCCCTGCGAGGTTGCAAACGGGTTGTTGCCCGGACGCGGTGCACGCTCGGTGTCGCGGTCGCCGCGGCCACGGGGCATGCCCTGCGAAGTAGCGAAGGGGTTGTTGCCAGGGCGCGGGCCACCGGGGCGCGGAGCACCCGGCCGTGCGGCGGCGGGACCGCCGGGCCTCGGAGCTGCAGATCCCGGCTTGGCAGCCGGTGCTTCTGCACGCTTCGGGGCTTCGGTCGCCTCCGCAGCCGGAGCCGCCGGAGCCGCCGGGGCAGCCGGGGCGGCAGGCGACGGCTTGGCGGCTTCCGCGGCCGGAGCCGGTTCTGCCGTCGGGGCGGCCGGCGCTGCGCTCGGAGCGGGCTTCGCTCCCGGCTTGGGCGCTGCCTTGGGCGCTGTCTTGGGGGCCGCCTGCTCGCCCTTGGGGGCGGCGGCGGGGAACGCGTCGCGAAGCTTCTTCACGACGGGTGCCTCAATGGTCGATGACGCTGAGCGGACGAATTCGCCCAACTCCTGCAGTTTGGATACTGCATCTTTCGAGGTAATACCGAGCTCTTTTGCCAGCTCGTGTACGCGGACCTTGGCCACATTTCTCCTGTCTCGGTCCGCACGAGGCAGGTCTGCCGGGCACGAACCGTCTATTTCTTGCTGCGGCTTTCAGCAGAAAGGGCTGAAACGCCGCGGGCGGAGCACAATGAAGTACTCATCACTTGGCACTCATCGGGTTTCCATCAGTTTTCTGACCCGCTTTCAGGTTGGACGGTTGGGGTGACGGGGCCGGCCGCGGTGGCCGCCTCGTCGTCAGCACGGAACAGGTGTGCAACAGCGCTGCTGTCGACAGTGGCCCGGAAGGCCCTGCCGAAGGCACGCCGTTTCAGTGCCAGCTCCATACATTCCGGTTCGCGGTGCATCCAGGCACCGCGTCCGGGCCTGCGGCGGGCCGGATCGACGACGACGGTGGGAACACCGCCGACCTCTTCGACTGCCAGCCGCAGCAGAACGGCCTGGTCTTCCCGGCGCCGGCAGCCTATGCAGGTCCGCTGGGGCGGCGTGGCCGCCTGGGCGCGCGCCTGCATGGGCTTTTGACTGTCGGGAAACCCGGCCATGGATATTCTACCGCTTCCAGTGCCCAGCCAACGAACCGGGCGTGTTGCAGGCTCGCAGCCTGGCATGGTCTTCGCTTCTGCAGGCGCTATCCCGCCATGGCCGCGTCGGACACGATGTCGATCCGCCAGCCCGTCAGTTTTGCCGCCAGCCGGGCGTTTTGCCCTTCCTTGCCGATCGCCAGCGAGAGCTGGTAATCCGGCACCACGACCCGGGCGGAACGGGTTTCCGCGTCGGTAATGGTCACGGAGCTGACCCGCGACGGCGACAGCGCACTGGCGATGAACGTCGCCGGATCCTCGCTGAAGTCGACGATGTCGATCTTCTCGTCGTGCAGCTCGGTCATGACGGCCCGCACGCGGGAACCCATCTCGCCGATGCAGGCACCCTTGGCATTCAGTCCGGGTACGTTGGCCTTGACGGCGATCTTCGTCCGGTGGCCGGCCTCCCGCGCAAGGGCAACAATCTCCACGCTCTTGTCCGCGATTTCGGGTACTTCCAGTTCGAAGAGCTTGCGCACCAACCCCGGATGGGAACGGGACAGCGTGATCGAGGGGCCCTTCATGCCGCGGTGGACATCCACCACATAGGCGCGCAGGCGCGTGCCGTGGACGTAGCTCTCCCCCGGCACCTGTTCGGGCGGCGGCAGCAGTGCCTCCACCGTGCCAAGGTCCACCTGGACCATATGGGGGTTGTGGCCCTGCTGGATCAAGCCGGAGACCAGCTCGCCCTCCTTGCCGCGGAACGCGCCCAGGACGTTGTCGTCCTCGGCGTCGCGCAGCCGCTGCAGGATGATCTGGCGTGCCGTGCTGGCGGCAATCCGGCCAAACCCGGTGGGCGTGTCGTCGAACTCGCCGATCACGGTGCCGTCGTCGTCCACCTCGGCTGCCCAGATGGTGACGTGGCCGCTCTTGCGGTCCAGCTCGGCCCGGGCCTGGTCGATCGAGCCGGGGGACTTGTGATAGGCCACCAGCAGGGCCTGCTCGATGGTGGGGATCAGCAGGTCCAGCGGAATTTCGCGTTCGCGCTCAAGCAGCCGCAGGGCGCTCATATCGATATCCATCTCAGGCCTCCTCCTCGTTCTCCAGCTCGCCGTCGGCGTCGGCTGCAGTCATGTCTTCGTCCGCCGGGGCAAATTCCACTTCGACCTTGCCGGAGCGGATGTTCGCAAAGTCCAGCTGGACCGGTTCGCCCGGGCGGGGCTTCATGCCCTTCTTCGGCGCTTCTTCCGGCCGCACCGTCACGCCGCCCTCGCGGACCTGAAGCAGGCGGCCGAAAATGTCTTCCCCCGCCACCAGCTTGACCTTGACCAGCCTGCCCACGTTCCGGCGCCAGTGGCGCAGCTGGGTCAGCGGCCGGCTGAGCCCCGGCGAGGATACCTCCAGGCTGTAGGCCCGGCCGTCGTCCCGCGGATCCTCATCCAGCGTCTTGGAGAGGGCCTGCGACACTTCGGCGATGGCATCGAGCCCCACGCCGCCGGTCTGGTCCTCGGGGAGATCCACGATGACATGGACCGTGCGCTGTGATCCGGCGTAGCGGATTTCCACATCCTCAAGGAACAACTCGTGCGCGGCCACGGACGGTTCCAGCAGCTCTTTCAGGCGTGCGGCCTCCGCGGACGTGTCGGTACCGGATGTCCCTCCGGTAGTGGGCACGCCGCTGTGATCGCGCCGCTGGGCCATGCTGCCTCCCTGTTTGGTAAGTCTGTCTTCTAGACTAGCGACTTTACCGTGGCAGGTGGCCTCCCCGCCGCCAGTACCGGCTGCCGCCGGTGCAGCGGAGGCCGAACCCGTGACATCATCTTCAGTTGTGGGATCTACTTCGAGGCGCCGCGGCGGCAAGCAGGCCGCGCCATCCCGGGCGTGGCGCCGGGCGCCGCTGCTGTTGCTCACCGCGGCGATCGTAGTCAGCACCGGCACCGTGGTGGCGAGCATCACCGAGTCGGTCCCGCCCCCGAGCACCACCGAGCAGGCCCGCCTTGACGCCGTGGCGGGTCTGGAGGGCCTGGCGTCGGCCTTCGAGGAGCACGACGACGACGACGCCTCCCCCACCGCCGACCTGCTCCGGACCCAAGCGGACCTGCTGAAGCTGACCACGTCCTGGCCATCCGGATCCCCTGCCGCGCCTGGCACCGCCGCGCCGTCCTCCGCCGCCGCCTCCGCCAGCGGCTCACCGCAAGCCGTGCCGCCACCCGGTCCCGGGGACCTGGCCGCGCTGGCCGGCGACCTGCTCGCCGACGCCCAGGAGACGGACCCCGGGCTCGCCCGGCTGCTGGCCTCGATCGGCTCCGCCGTCTTCGCCCAGGCGCAGGCGTTGGCCGGCGGGACGGAAGTAGCTGCGCCGTGGGACGCTCCGGAGAAGCCGCTGGCGGCCGCTAGTTGCCCCGGTACGTCCGCTCCGGCGAAAGGCGGGCGCGAGTCGGCAACGGCCGGCGCGCCGACGACTGCGGAGGCCATGGCCGCCGTCGTCCGCAGCCACGAACGCCTCGCGTATGCCTATGAGACGGTGCTGCCGCGCCTCGCCGGCGCCGAACGCGGGGCTGCTGCCGAACGCCTGGCGGCGCATTCCGACGCCGCCGGGAACTGGCGGGCGGTGGCGGCCGCCGAATGCCTGGACCTGCCGTTGCCGGAGCCGGCGTATGCCCTGGGCAGCGATTTCGCGGCCGATCCTCTGCCCGCGCTGCAGGACGCCGAGAAGGCCGCCCTCAGCCCGCTGGCCGACCTGGTCGCGCTCAGCAGCGGCAGCGTGCGGCAGCATGCGGTGTCCGGCCTTGCCGCCGCCACAGCGGAGTTGGCGGCCTCCACCGGCGTCGTGCCGCCGGCCCCGGGACTGGACGACGAACTGCCGGCCGCGCCTGCCACCGCCTCGTGAGGGCGTGCATCGGCGCTCGATGTGGGATCAGCGGCCCAGCACGTTCTCCTGCAGCACGTCGTAGCCAAGCTTGAGGATCAGGGCCGCGACCACGACCAGGAAGACCACCCGGATGAACTTGCTTCCTTGGGAGACGGCCATCCGCGCACCGACATAACCGCCGGCCATGTTTGCGACGCCCAGCACCAGCCCGAGCCCCCACAGCAGCGCTCCGCTGGGCAGGAAAAAGGCCAGGGCACCCAGGTTGGTGGCCATGTTGACGATCTTGGCCTTCGCGCTGGCGGCCAGGAAGTTGTAGCCGAGCAGCGCCACCATCGCGATGATCAGGAACGACCCGGTACCCGGACCGATCAAGCCGTCGTAGAAGCCGATGACCAGACCGATTCCGGCCGCCGTGCCCAGGTGCCGCGCGCCCTTGTACCTCAGCTTGGTCAAGGAACCTGCCGTCGGGCGGAGCGCGGTAAAGACGGCTACCGCGATCAGCGCGACGACGATGATCGGTTTGAACACCTCGGCGGGCAGTACGGTGGCCACGATGGCCCCGCCGAAGCTTCCGGCCAGCGCGATGCCGGCCATCGGCAGGGCGGTTTTCAGGTCGGGGTGCGCCCTGCGGTAATAGGTGACCGCGCTGGTGGTGGTGCCGAAGATGGAACCCATCTTGTTGGTAGCCAGTGCCTGCACGGGGCTGATCCCGGGGATCAGCAGCAGCACCGGCAACTGGAGCAGTCCGCCGCCGCCCACCACGGCGTCCACCCAGCCGGCGGCGAAGCCACCCACCACCACGAGGGCGAGGGTGGCCAGCTGCAGTTCCTCGAGTCCGGAGCTCACCTCCCGGCCAGTGCCGCCAACTGCGCCGCCGCCTCGACCAGGGGCACGTTTTCGGCCTGGCCGGTGGCCCTGTCCTTGATTTCGACGACGCCGTCGGCCAGCCCGCGGCCGACCACCACTATGGTGGGCACGCCGATGAGTTCGGCGTCCGAGAACTTCACGCCCGGGGAGACCTTGGGCCGGTCGTCGTAGATGACATCGACCCCGGCGCCGGACAGTTCCTCGGCCAGCTTGTTGGCCGCCTCAAAAATCTCCGTGCCCTTCCCGGTGGCCACAATGTGGACATCGGCCGGTGCCACGTTGCGCGGCCAGGTTAGGCCCTTGTCGTCGTGGTAGGCCTCGGCCAGCGCGGCCACCGCGCGCGTGACGCCCACGCCGTAGGAACCCATGGTCACCGTGGCCAGTTTGCCGTTGCGGTCCAGCACCTGCAGCCCCAGCGCCTCGGCGTATTTGCGGCCAAGCTGGAAGATGTGGCCCATTTCGATGCCGCGGGCCGCCTCCAGCGGACCGGAGCCGTCGGGAGCGGGGTCGCCTTCACGGACCTCGACGGACTCGACGACACCGTCCCAGCCGAAGTCGCGGCCGGCCACCAAGCCGAACACGTGCTTGCCGTCCTCGTTCGCGCCGGTGATCCAGCGCGTGCCGGGCACCACCCGGGGATCCACGAGGTAGAGCAGGCCGGTGGCTGACTCGGTCCCGAGGACCGCGGCATCCAGGCTCTCGCCGGGACCGATGTAGCCCCTGACCAGGCCCGGATGCTTCTTCAGGTCTTCCTCGGTGGCTGCCTCGACCTCGACTTCGCCGCCGATCGGGAGGAAGGCACCGATGTTCGCCTCGACGCGCTTGAGGTCGACGGCACGGTCGCCCGGTACGCCAATGACCACCAGGTTCCGCTCTCCGGTGGGCAGCTTGATGGCCAGGACGACGTTCTTCAGCGTGTCTGCGGCGGTCCACTCACCGTCCGCGCGCGGTGCCAGCTGGTTGGCCGCGGCCACCAGGGTATCGATGGTCGGGGTGTCCGGGGTGTCCTTGACCTCGGCAGCCGGGGCGTCGGCGTAGTCCACCGGCTCCGGAGCTACGGTGGTGACGGCCTCCACGTTGGCGGCGTAGCCGCCGGGCGAACGCACGAAGGTGTCCTCGCCGACCTCGGTGGGATGCAGGAACTCCTCGCTCTTTGACCCGCCCATGGCGCCCGAGGTGGCCTTGACGGTCACGACTTCCAAACCGAGGCGCTTGAAGATCCGCAGGTAGGCGCGGCGGTGCGCGTCATAGCTGACGTCCAGGCCCTCGTCGTCGATGTCGAAGGAGTAGGAGTCCTTCATGATGAACTCGCGGCCGCGCAGCAACCCGGCGCGCGGGCGGGCCTCGTCACGGTACTTGTTCTGGATTTGGTACAGCGTCACCGGCAGGTCCTTGTACGAGGAGTACAGATCCTTGACCAGCAGGGTGAACATTTCCTCGTGCGTGGGGGCCAGCAGGTAGTCGGCACCCTTGCGGTCCTGCAGGCGGAACAATCCGTTGCCGTACTCGGTCCAGCGATTGGTCGCCTCGTACGGCTCGCGCGGCAGCAGCGCCGGGAAATGGACTTCCTGGGCGCCGATGGCGTTCATCTCCTCGCGGACAACTGCCTCCACCTTGGCCAGCACCTTCAAGCCCAGCGGCAGCCAGGAATAGATGCCGGGGGCGGCGCGGCGGATGTAACCGGCGCGCACCAGCAGCTTGTGGCTGGCAACTTCGGCATCGACCGGGTCATCGCGCAGGGTGCGCAGGAACATGCTGGACAGGCGAAGAACCACTGCAGGAATCCGTTTCTCAAGGGTTGGGCCGGCAGCGGCCCGCGAAATCAACTGCCTTCTAATCTACTGGCTTCGCGCGCGTGCCAGCGACAGGCCGGGGGGCGGTGCGGCAGCGGCCAACGTGGACGCGCCGGCCCGCCCTAGAACAAGACGGTGGCGAAGGTGCCGACCTGCCGGAAGCCGACCGCGGCGTAGGCGGCAATGGCCCGATGGTTGTAGTCGTTGACGTACAGGCTGGCTACCGGCGCGTACTTTCGGGACAGCTCGACGACGGCGGCCATGCAGCCGGCCGCCAGCCCCCGGCCACGGTAGGCGGGGTTCACCCACACGCCCTGGATCTGCACCGCGTCGGCGCTGACGTTGCCCAGCTCTGCCTTGAAGACGACCTCCCCCTGGTCGTCCCGGCGGACCAGCGAGTGTCCCTTCCCAATCAGGGTTGCCACGCGCTGTCGGTAGTGCTGGCCGCCGCCGATCAGCGGCGAGTACCCGACCTCCTCCTCGAACATCGCCACGCAGGCGGGCACCAGCACGTCAAAGTCGTCGTCCGTGGAGAACCGCACCTGCGGGTCGGCGGCCACGGCGGGGGTTCCGCGCAGCTCCATCAGCGGCTGGTTGGGCCGGACGTCGAAGGCCCGCGGATGGGCGTGCCGGAACGAAGACCAGATGCCGAGCACGCCTTCTGCCGGCCCGAAAATCGAGGACATGCGCCGCCCGCCGGCGGCCAGATGGGCGCCCAACCGTGCGCCCTGTTCGGCATCGAGCCCGGACGGGACCACATTCACGCCGGCCCAGCAGGCTCCGGTGAGGACGCCGTCGTCGTACATTCCCAGGATCTGGGCACCGGACGGGGTGGGGCCGGCGGTGCCGGCGGACTCCAGATGCGCGGCGAGGAAGACGTTGGCTACCGGATCGGCGCGCACCAGCTCCCACAGCTCGCCGGTATCCGCATGCTCCAGCGGCCGTATTCCGGCATGCTGATCGGCGGGCACGGCAGCTGCCGCACCCGCCGTGTCACGGCTAGCTGACGTTAACCACGGGGCTACCCTTGACAGCATTCTCGCCATCGGAGTCACCCATTTCCTCGGCAATCCTTAGTGCTTCTTCAATCAGCGTTTCCACGATCTGGTCTTCCGGAACGGTCTTGATGACCTGGCCCTTCACGAAGATCTGGCCCTTTCCGTTTCCGGAGGCCACACCGAGGTCGGCTTCGCGGGCTTCGCCCGGTCCGTTGACCACGCAGCCCATCACGGCGACCCGCAGCGGCACCTCCATGCCTTCGAGCCCGGCGGTGACTTCGTCCGCCAGCTTGTACACGTCGACCTGCGCGCGCCCACAGGAGGGGCAGGAAACGATTTCGAGTTTGCGTTCCCGCAGGTTCAGCGACTGCAGAATCTGCAGGCCGACCTTGATCTCTTCCACCGGCGGGGCGGACAGGGAGACGCGGATGGTATCCCCGATCCCCCGCGAGAGCAGCGCCCCGAAGGCGGTGGCGGACTTGATGGTGCCCTGGAAAGCGGGACCGGCCTCGGTAACACCGAGGTGCAGCGGCCAGTCGCCGCGTTCGGCCAGCAGCTCGTAGGCGCGGACCATGACCACCGGGTCGTTGTGCTTGACCGAGATCTTGAAGTCGTGGAAGTCGTGTTCTTCGAACAGCGACGCCTCCCAGACGGCGGATTCCACCAGCGCCTCCGGGGTCGCCTTGCCGTACTTCTGCATCAGCCGCGGGTCCAGGGAACCGGCGTTGACGCCGATCCGGATGGAGGTGCCGGCGGCCTTCGCGGCCTCGGCGATCTCCTTGACCTGGTCGTCGAATTTACGGATGTTGCCCGGATTGACGCGGACGGCTGCGCATCCGGCATCGATGGCGGCAAAGACGTACTTGGGCTGGAAGTGGATGTCCGCGATTACCGGAATCTGGGACTTCTTGGCGATGATGGGCAGGGCCTCGGCGTCGTCGGCGCTGGGGCAGGCCACCCGGACAATGTCGCAACCGGAGGCCGTCAGTTCGGCAATCTGCTGCAGCGTGGCGTTGATATCCGTGGTGGGCGTGGTGGTCATCGACTGCACGCTGATGGGCGATTCCGACCCGACCCCGACGGACCCGACCTTGATCTGCCGGGTCTTGCGGCGCGGCGCCAGGACTGGCGGTGGTGAAGCTGGCATTCCAAGATTGACCGAGGTCAAAACGTCCTCCATGTGCCGGTAGGCAGTTGCTGATCAGGTTTCATTATCCCCTTCCCGCACGGCCTTGGCACATGCTGCGGGAGTGGGATGGATCATGCGTGGTCGGCGAACGCCCCGGTGACCGGCTTCCAGTCGGTGACTTTCAGGCCGGAAACAAAGTTGTTGACGTTGAACGGATCCTGCTTCAGCTCCTCCAGCAGGCTGGCTTCGTCCTCGGCGGTGAAGATCAGCAGCGCACCGGTGCCGTCGGCATAGGGGCCGGAGGCCAGCAGGCGGCCCCGGTCCACGAAGCCACCCAGCCAGGCGCGGTGGGCGGGACGGTACTCGTCCCGGCCGGACTCGGAATCGGCGGCGTAGACGTATTCGACGGCAAAGACACTCATGGTCTTCACCTTACCCGCCGGCGGATGCGGGCGGGCTATCGGGATCCCGCCTGTGGATGGGGCGGGGCATAGGTAGCCAGCCGGTGGATACGGGCGGGCTATCGGCAGGAGGCGGGGCTATTGGTAGGAAACGAACCACGGGGCCGGCTTCACGCCGGTGTAGGTGCGCTCCGGGCTGAAGGTCGGGGTGTCTTCGTCGTAGAAGTTCTTCCAGCCCATCCAGATGTTCTTCGGTAGGTCCTCCCGGAGGACGCGCCAGGTGTCCAGTTTCTGGTCGGGCCCGCCGTGGCCGTCGGCATGCAGCACCAGGGCGAGCTCCTCGTGGCCGGTGTCCAGCTTCTGGCGGTCCGAAATCATTTGGTACTGGAACTGATGCAGGATCAGCACCTTCTGGGGCAGGGAGTTCTTCCGGGTGAGTTTCGCCAGCCAGTCGCTGACCTGGTTGATCTCGGCAGCGGACACCGAGCCGATCTGCTCCATGTGCCGCTGCCCCTTGCCCAGCCGCCATTCCGGGTCCAGGGCCAGGCCCACATGCGGTTCCTTCAGCAGGTCCTCATAGATTTTGGCCTGGGTGAGGAAGTCCGACCGCCCCGGCTGCAGGTCCAGCACCACGTACACCCCCGCCTCGCCGGCGGCGTCAATCCAAGGGCGCAACTCGTCCGGATCGGTCTCCTCCGAATAGTCGCCGTCCTTTCCGGCCGAGGCACTGGCAACCGTGGCGATAATCTCGAACGCCGGGACCACCGGTTCCTTGCTGTGCGGTTGGTACTGCTTGGCGAGTTTCTTCACGCGCTTCACCGACGCCTTGGCATCCTGCTCGCCGAGTGCGCCGAGGGCGGGCCCGGAGGGGTGCCCGTACAGTGCCACCATCCGCCGGGACGGGAAGGCGAGCTGGCCTCCGCCGGGCAGTTCCGGCACGGTCAGCGCTGCCGTGGTCCGGCGGGCGAAGGTGTCGCCGTTGCCAAAAGCTTCGCCGACGGCGAGCACGCGGTTGTCTGGCTCCTGGCGCAGGAAATCGATGGTGTCGCCGCTCCGCCGCGGGTCGGCGTGCGGGTCCTGGAAGATCCGGGCACCGGCCGCCTCCACGACGGCCAGGGTTGCTGGATAGTCCTGCCCGCCGTCCTTGCCCGTCAACACCGACACGGCCGCGGGCTCCTCCGAAGGCTCGGGCGCCTCAATGTCCCCGTCCGGGGGGAGGATTTCCGCGTCCGCCAGCAGCGGGGCCCACGCCTCGATGCCACCGCCCGGTTCGGTGTCCGACACGGTCGAGGCGGCGTTCCGGGTGGCGGAGCCGGCAGCGTTCGAGCCGGAGGGCTCAGCCACGGAGCCGGCAGCGTTCGAGCCGGAGGGCTCAGCCGCGGAGCCGGCATCCGGCGCGGCGCTCGGGGAGCCGGCCGGCTCGGCGGGCGGCTGGCCGAAAGCCTTGACCCGGCGGACGCCGAGCCGCTGAAGCTCTTCGGCCAGCCCGTCTCCGGCCAGCAGCAGCGGCACGCCCATCGGCACCGACTCGGCAGCCGCGGCAGCGATGGCCTTGGCATCGTCCGGCGGTGCGACAAACGCCACGGGACTGGAATCAAACAACGCGTGGCTGGCGGCCAGCGACGCTTCGGCGTCGGAGCCGGCGAGGACCTGCGGATCCGCGGCTCCAGCCCTCAGCTGAACGCGGTCCGGGGCAGCCTCTGCCGAGGCTTCCGATGATTGCGGACCCTGCGCTTCGCCCGGCGCGGTGCAACCGGCAAGCGCCACAGCGGCCGCCATGACAGCGGCGGCGCCGGTCCTGAACCAGGTCCTGCGGCGCATCGTCTCCGCCCGGGCAGTGCCCCTAAGGCTCGCTGCGGTACGGACTGTCCGCGGTGCCGTGCTCACGGGTTGTGGCTCCCTTCGCCGGTTCCGGCCAGTCTAACCACGGGGACCGACGGGGTTCCAACCTTCGCACGGCGTGCCGCGCACGCGGGCATGCATCGCCGTCGTGCCGGGTCAGGGAGGCGGCGGTTCGCCGGGGTTCCACCGTTCGGACGGCGTGCCGCGCACGCAGGTGCGCACCGCCGTCGTGCCGGATCAGGGAGGCGGCGGTTCGCCGGGGCGCCGCCATGGCGCCGAGTCAGCCGAAAATGTTGACCGGTTTGACGATGTCCGCGTAGATCAGCAGCGCGCCCATGCCCATCAGCACCACGGCCACCACGTAGGTCAGCGGGAGCAGTTTGGCGATGTCCACCGGTCCCGGATCCGGGCGGCGGAACAGCTTGGCGACGCCGCGGCGGATGGCTTCCCAGAGCGCACCGGCCACGTGCCCGCCGTCCAAGGGCAGCAGCGGGATCAGGTTGAACACGAACAGCGCCAGGTTGACCGAGCCGACCAACCCGATCAGCGATGCCGCCCGCGCCTCGAAGGGAATCTCGTCCATCGCGCTGATCTCGCCGGCGATCCGGCCCACGCCCACCACGCTCATCGGCCCGTTCGGGTCGCGCGGAGCATCGCTGAAGGCGGCTTCGGCCACATCGGCCAGCCGCTGCGGCAGATGGAGCACCACGCCGGTGATCGCCTGCAGGTTCTCCCCCACGGCCGGGAGCACGTCGCCGGCCGACTGCGGCACCAGGGCGGTGGTGGCGCCCATCCCCACGAAACCTGCCTGCTCCGTCACCGGCTCGCCGTTGGCGTCCAGCAGCGGTTGCCCGACGTCGTCGTACACCGGACGTTCGGTGAGGATCGGGGTGATGGTGGTGGTGATTTCCCTGCCGTCGCGCAGCAGCGTGATCGGCGTCTCCTCCCCCGCTGCGTCCCGGATCCAGGCAGTCAGCTGGTACCAGTCGGTGACCGGTTTCCCGGCGAAGGCGACGACGGTATCCCCCGGCCGGATCCCGGCCGCCGTGGCCGGAGCTTCGGGATCGCTGGGCAGGCAGTCGGTCTGGCCGGTTTCGGCGGCCTGCGACGCCGGGACCACGCATTTATTGACTTGGGCAATGGTGGTGGTGGCCTGGGCGGAGCCGAAGCCGACCAGCACGATGCCGATCAGCACCGTGCCGATGACCAGGTTTACGAACGGTCCGCCGAGCATGATGATGATCCGCTTCCAGACCGGCAGTTTGTAGAACATCCGGTTCCCGTCGCCGGGCTGCAGCCGCTCGGCTTCGGCCTGCCGGGCGTCGTCGGCCAGTTGCTGGAACATGCCGGTGCTGGACCGGCGGACCGCGCCGCCGCCGCTGCTGTCCTTGACCGGCGGGTACATGCCGATCATAGAGACGTAGCCGCCGAGCGGGATGGCCTTGACACCGTATTCGGTCTCGCCTCGCCGGCGGGAAAAGAGGGTCTTGCCGAAGCCGACCATGTACTGGGTGACCCGTACCTTGAACAGCTTGGCGGGCAGCAGATGGCCCACCTCGTGCAGGGCGATGGACACGGCGATGCCGACGGCCACGAACAGGACGCCGAGAATGAAAAGCAAGATGGTCACAACATAGCCAAACGTTCGTGGGCCCGCGAGCGTGCCCAGTCCTCTGCGGCCAGCACGGCGGCAACGGTCAGTTCGCCGGAGGGCGCGTGTTCGTCCACCACGGCAGCCACCGTTTCCACGATCTCGTCGAAGCGGATCCGGCCGTCGTGGAAGGCGTCGACGGCTTCTTCGTTGGCCGCGTTGTAGACGGCCATGAAGGTCCCGCCGCGGCCGGCCGCCTCCTTGGCCAGCCGCACCGCGCCGAAGACCTCCTCGTCCAGCGGCTCGAAGGTCCAGCTGGTGGCCCGGCTCCAGTCACACGGCTGTGCGGCGCCCGGCACCCGCTCCGGCCAGCCCATGCCGAGGGCGATCGGCAGGCGCATGTCCGGCGGCGAGGCCTGCGCGATGGTGGACCCGTCGGTGAACTGCACCATCGAGTGCACCACCGACTGCGGGTGCACCACCACGTCGATCCGCTCCAGCGGGACGTCGAAGAGCAGATGGGCTTCGACGACTTCCAGCGCCTTGTTGACCATGGTGGCCGAATTGGTGGTGACCATCTGGCCCATGTCCCAGGTGGGATGGGCCAGCGCCTGCGCCGGGGTGACGTCGCGCAACTCATCTCGGCTGAAGCCGCGGAACGGGCCGCCGGAGGCGGTGACGATCAGCCGTTCCACTTCGGCGGCCGTGCCCGCCCGGAGCGCCTGGGCCAGCGCCGAGTGTTCCGAATCCACCGGCACGATCTGCCCGGGCCGCGCGGCTTGTTTGACCAGCGGCCCGCCGGCGATCAGGGACTCCTTGTTGGCCAGGGCCAGCAAATGTCCGGCCCCCAGCGCGGCCAGCGTGGGGGCCAAACCGATGGACCCGGTGATGCCGTTAAGCACGACGTCGGCGTCCGGCCACGCGGCGATCTGTGCGGCTGCGTCGGGGCCTGCGAAGAGCTCGGGCGAGTAGCCGGAAATGCCGGCGTCCGCCGCGGCGGCCTTGACCGCAGTCGCCAGGTCATCCACCGTTCCGGCGGCGATTCCGACGGCCTGGGCCCGGGTGTGCACGGCCTGCCGGGCCGCCAGTTCCACGTTGCCGCCAGCGGCGAGCGCCGTGACCTCGAAGCGTTCCGGGGCGGCGTCCACGACGTCGATCGCCTGGGTGCCGATCGAACCGGTGGAACCCAGCAGCACTACCTTGCGCCGGTCGGGAAGCGGGACGGCGGGGGGCGGATCTCGGAACTCCATGCGCTCAATTATCCAGCACCGGCGGTCCGCCCGCCGAGCACGGGCTGTGTGGCGTCCAAGTTACCCCCTGGCTTCGAGATCACCGGTTACATAGGGTGATCTCGAAGCCACCCCCCGACCTGGTGGCGAGATCACCCTCCACGGCGGGTTATTTCGACGACAACCCCTGGCCGCGCTCCCCGGTCGCGCGGGCTGCTCCCAACCGCGCGGGCTGCTCCCGGCCGCGCGGGACATCGCACCGGGTACAGGGAAAAACCGCCGGGACAGGGTTCGTGCGCCCTGCCCCGGCAGCGGAACCCTGCCCCGGTGTATCCGGTCCTCAACGATTGCGGCTCCCGGCGGGCGTGGGATAGACGCAGGCGATAGGGGCTGCCCTGCGGCGCTCCGCCCGGTGAGCTCGGCGCTGCCGGCTGTGGCGGGTCCAGACGCCGGCACCGGCTACCCCTGCTTCACCGCCAGCACGTTGCAGGACGCGCCCAGCAGGATGGTTTGCGCCGTGGACCCCATGACCAGCTTGCCCACCGGCGTGCGGTTGCGCACCCCGATGACAATCAGGTCCGCCCCGGACTCTTCGGCGGCGTCGAGCACGTCGTCGGCGGCCAGTCCGTCCGAGATGCCGTGCCTGATGCTGAAGGTAACGCCGGCCCCGGACAGGACCGATTCCAGCCGGGAGACGTCGGCGGCGTCCGCATAGGTTGGGTCCACCAGCCGGTCTGCCCGGGTGGTGTTGACCACCAGCAGCTCCGCCGAACGGCGGCCGGCCTCGTCGATCGCGGCGGCCAGTGCGGCGTCGCCCAAGGCATTGGGAACATACCCCACCACTATCGTGGTCATGCGCTGACCTCCTTGCCTTGCGGATTGTCGTCGTCGAGCAGCGCCGATTCCATCAGGCGCTGGCGCTTCTTCAGCCAGAAGGACAGCACGAAGATGACCACCAGGGCGATGTAGATACCGGCGGAGATCGGGGTGGACACCAACGCCATCGGGTCGCCCTGGGAGATGGCCAGCGAACGCCGCAGCTGGCTCTCGAAGATCGGCCCCAGGATCATGCCCACCACGAGCGGGGCAATCGGGTAGCCGTACCGGCGCATGAAGAAGCCCAGCACGCCCACCACCAGCAGCACGAACACGTCCACTGGGGTGAAGTTCACAGAGAACGCGCCCATGGCCGCGAAGACCAGGATGCCGGCGTAGAGGTACGGCCGCGGGATCTGCAGGATCTTCACCCAGATGCCCACCAGCGGCAGGTTCAGCACCAGCAGCATCAGGTTGCCCACGTAGAGGCTGGCGATCAGCGCCCAGACCAGGGCGCCCTCGACCTCGAACAGCAGCGGACCGGGCTGGATGTTGTAGCGCTGGAACGCCACCAGCATCATCGCCGCCGTCGCCGTCGTCGGAATGCCCAGCGTCAGCAGCGGGACCAGCACGCCGGCCGCGGCCGCGTTGTTGGCCGACTCGGGCCCGGCCACGCCTTCGATGGCCCCGCGCCCGAATTGCTTCTTGCGCGCGCCCCTGGCCAGTTTCTTCTCGGACGCGTAGGACAGGAAGGTGGCCACGTCGGCGCCGCCGGCCGGCATGGTGCCGATCGGGAAGCCGATGAAGGTCCCCCGCAGCCACGGCTTCCAGGAACGTTTCCAGTCCTCCTTCTTCATCCACGACGTCCAGCCCCCGGTCACCGGGATGACCTTGACGGGCCCGTGCCGCAGCCGGGACGCCACATACAGCGCCTCGCCCAGTGCGAACAGCCCCACGGCCACCAGCACCACGTCGATCCCGTCCGCCAGGAACGGGCTGCCGAAGGTGTAGCGCTGCTGGCCGGTCATCAGGTCCACGCCCATGAACGCCATGAACAGGCCCAGCCCCAGCGAGGCCAGGCCGCGCAGCACCGAGGCGCCCAGCAGCGCCCCGACGGTCAGGAACGCCACGACCATCAGGGCGACGTACTCCACCGGACCGATCTGCACGGCGAACGCGGCCACATAGGGCGCCACGAAACTCAGCAGCACCGTGGCGACCGTGCCGGCAATGAAGGAGCCGAGCGCCGCCGTCGCCAGCGCCGCGGCACCGCGGCCGGCTTTGGCCATCCGGTTGCCCTCGAGCGCGGTGACGATGGAGGCCGATTCACCCGGCGTATTCAGCAGGATCGAGGTGGTCGAACCGCCGTACATGCCGCCGTAGTAGATGCCGGCGAAAACGATGATCGCCGCCGTCGGCTCGAGGCTGTACGTGATCGGCATCAGCAGGGCAACGGTCATCGCCGGCCCGATACCCGGCAGCACGCCCACCGCCGTTCCGACCAGCACGCCGCCCAGGGCGTACAGCAGGTAGATCGGCTGCATCGCCACGGAAAAGCCCTCCAGGAGGGCGTAGAAGTTATCCATTCAGGAATGGCACCCCTTCGAGCACGCCGGCAGGCAGCGAGACGCCGAGGAGCCCGGCGAACGCGAACTGCAGCAGCAGCGCCATGACTACCCCGACCACGGCCGCACGCCACAGCGGCTTGGCGCCGAGCGCCCATGCGGCGCCGACGAACAGCACCGCCGCGGCAACCGGCCAGCCCAGCGGCACGATCAAGAAAATATGGACGACGACGGCGCCCGCCATCTTGGCGACGGTCAGCCAGTCCGTCTTGACATTTGGATCGATGTCTTCGCCCTCTTCGGCCTCGCCGGTGACGCCGCGAAGCAACTGCACGATCAGCCCGGCACCGACGGCCACCAGCAGTCCGGAGACGATGTAGGGCAGCGCCCGGGGCCCGATGTCGCTGGCCGCGTCGGGCGTCTGGATCCCTGCCCCGGCCACGAAGCCGACGATCCCGATGCTCAGGATCACGGCCGCGAAGATTATTTCTCCGAGCGGCTTGCCCGGGGCGGCAGTGCCGCCCCGGACCGCTCCAGTAGTGGAAGAGGCCATGATTACTTCACGAGACCGATATCCGTCAGGGTTGCGGTGACGGTCTTGATGTCCTCCGTCAGGAAGCTGGCGAATTCGTCGCCGGCCAGGAAGGCGTCCCCCCAGTTGTTGGTGGACAGGGTCTCCTTCCACGCATCGGTGCCGTGCAGTTCGGTCATCAGCGCCGTGAGCTTCTCCGCCTGGGCATCGTCGATGGACCCGGGAGCCACGACGCCGCGCCAGTTGGTGAGCACCACGTCCACGCCCTGTTCCTTCAGCGGCTTGACCTCGGGCAGCTGCGGCGCGGCCTCCGGACCGGAGACCGCCAAGGCACGCAGCTTGCCGGCCTTGACCTGCTCCGCGTACTCGCCCACCCCGGAAATGCCGGCCGAGACCTTGTTGCCCAGCAGCGCCGCCAGCGATTCCCCGCCACCGGAGTACGGGATGTAGTTCAGGCTGTCGGCGCCGATTCCGGCTTCCTTCAGCATCAGGCCGGCCAGGATGTGGTCCGCGCCGCCGGCGGAACCGCCGGTGATGGAGACGCCCTTGCCCTTGGCCTTGACGTCGGCGATCAGGTCGTCGATCGTCTGGTACGGCGAGTCGGCGGGAACAACGACGACGAGCGGCTCTTCGGTGAGCCGGGCGATCGGCGTGGTGTCTTCGATCCGGTTTTTCGACTTGTTGGTTTCCACGGCTCCGACCATGACGTACCCCATCACCATCAGGGTGTCCGGGTTCTGTTCGGTGGCCAGCTTCGCCAGCCCGTTGGTACCGCCGGCGCCGCCGATGTTGACCACCGAGGCGCTGGAAACCAGGTCGTTCTCCTGCAGGTCCTTCTGGATGGCGCGGCCGGTCTGGTCCCAGCCTCCGCCCGGGTCTGCCGGGACAATGATGTTGAGCTTGTCGATGCCGGCTTCTTCGGCACCGCCACCGCCGCCACCAGTGGAGCCGCAGGCGGCCAGGACCAGGGCGGATGCTGCCGCGGCGGCCACCAGGGCCGAACGGCGTCTCATCGTACGGTCGAGCTTCATGTGGGTTCTTCCTCCTCCAGCCGGCGTGATGGGCATCACCATGCCGTGCGCCCCAGCGTAGAGACCCGTTCGGCGCGCGGGAAGAATGCGGTCATTGTGGCCGTATTGGTCATTGTGGTCACAGCCATGCCCCGCGCCGGGGCGCAGCCCACAGCATCAAAAAGTGGGGCAGCTCACAGCATGCGAAAATGGTGGTGTGTTCCAATCCCTGTCGCTGCGGACCCAGCTGTTTGTGCTGCAGCTGTCCATCCTGCTCGCCGTCGTCCTGGTGGCCGGCTCGGTCGCCATTTCGATGCAGGAGCAGCAGATCCGCGATGCCTACGAGGGACGGATGATCGGCGTGGCACGCTCGGTGGCTCAACTGCCGTCCATCGTGGAGGCCTTCGACGACGAAGACCCCAGCAAGACCATCCAGCCGATCGCCGAGCTCATAGCGCAGTCCACGGGCGTGACGTACGTGGTGGTCACGGACGACCGCGGGATCCGCTACTCCCACCCCAACGAGGCGCTGATCGGACAGATGGTTTCCACCGACCCATCGATCCCCTTGTCCGGCGAGACGTTCGTTGGCAGGCAGACCGGCACGCTGGGCGAGTCGTGGCGGGTGAAGGTGCCCGTCTATGACCGGTCGGGAAGCACAGTGATCGGCACGGCGTCTGTCGGCACGTTGGAATCCACGCTGCGCGACGACCTCAACGACGACCTGCCCGTTCTGCTGGCCTGGCTCATCGCGGCGGCACTGGTCGGTTCGGCCGGTGCCATCTACATCTCGCGGCTGGTCTGGCGGCGGATCTACCAGCTCGAGCCGGAGGAGATCGCCGCCCTGCTCGAAACCCGCGACGCCATGCTTCACGGCATCGGCGAAGGCGTGGTCGCCGTGGACGACCGCGGGCGCATCGCGTTGCTCAACGATGAGGCCAAACGCCTCCTGGAGGTCTCCGACGCCGCCTTGGGCCAGGCAGCCGGCAAGATCCTGGACCCGGCGCTGGCGGCCATGCTGGCGGCCACCGGCGGCGCCGACGAAACGGTCCTCGCCGGCGAACGCGTGCTGCTGGCCCGGGCCAACTCGGCCACCGTCGACTCGCGCCGCGTGGGCAGCGTCCTCATCCTGCGCGACCGCACCGAACTGCACCAACTGCTGCAGGATCTGGACGGCGCCCGCGATGTCACCCAGGCGCTGCGGGCCCAGGCACACGAATTCTCCAACAAGATGCATGTGATCTCCGGCCTGCTGGAACTGGGCCGCGCGCAACAGGCAGTGGACTTCATTTCGCGCGCCGGCCACGGCGGTTCGGTGGTGGCGGGCGAACTGGCCCCGGGCATCACCGACCCGGACGCGGCCAGCCTGCTGATGGCCAAGACCACGATCTGCGACGAAAAGGGCATCAGGTTGCTCATCGACCCGGCGTCCAAGCTCGCCCCGGACGGCACGACGGACCCGGTCACCGTGCTCGGGAACCTGATCGACAACGCCATCGAAGCCGTGGGGGTGCAGGGAACCATCACGGTCGCCATCACCAGCGGCCCGGACGGTTGCACCATCACGGTCGCCGACGACGGTCCCGGCGTCCCGCCGGAGGAATACCAGCGCATCTTCGAGCCCGGCGTCTCCGGCAAGGAGGCCGCGCTGCCGGGCAGCCGCGGTTTCGGCCTCGCGCTGGTCAGCCGCGTGGCGGCGCGGCGCGGCGGCAGCGCCCGGGTGGCGGCCTCGGCATCCGGCGGCGCCGAGTTCACGGTAAAGTTCTCGCCGACCCCGCCGAACGCCCGACCGCAAGGAGTTCCGGTTCCATGAGCCTGATCCGCACCGTCGTCATCGACGACGACAAAGAGGTCGCGGGGGTGCACACCGGCTTCCTGCTGGCCCACGGTGCCTTCGATGCCGTGGGCACCGCGTACACGGGGGCCGAGGGGCTGGCCATGGTCGCGGAGCTTCGCCCCGAGCTGGTGCTGCTGGACATTCACCTGCCGGACATGAGCGGCATCGAAGTACTGCGCGCGGTCCGGAACCTTCCCGGCGAACCCGTTGACGTCATCGCGATTACCGCGGCACGCGAACTGGACACGGTGCGGGCCGCGATGGCCGGCGGGGTGCTCCACTACCTGGTCAAGCCGTTCAACGCGCAGGTTCTCATGGAGCGGCTGGACGCGTATGTGGAGCACCGCCGGCAGATCAGCGGCGACGACTCCGCCGTGCTGGACCAGGACGGCATCGACCGGCTGCTCGCGCCGCAGCTCGATGCCGGCAGGGAGCCCGCGCGGGCGGATGCGGACAGCACCGCCGAAGGGCCGGCGGCCCGCCGCGCCTCCGGCCAACCGACGCTGCGGGCGCGCGCTGCTGCGCCGGGAAGGGACGCCGGCCGCGCCGCGCTTTCCGCCGCCACGCTGCCCGGCCCGGGGGCTGCGGTTCCGCTGCCCAAGGGCCTGTCCCTGCCCACCCTGGAGGCCGTTATCGCCGACCTGAATGCGGCCGGCGCGGCCTCCTCTGCGTCCGAGGTCGCCGGGCGGCTGGGCCTGGCCCGGGTCAGCGCACGGCGCTATCTGGAGTACCTGGTGTCGCGCGGCGAGGCCCGGATCACCCCGCGGTACGGGGCGGCCGGCCGGCCGGAGAAGTTCTACGTCCCGCTCACCCGTTAGGACTGAACTGCCGGGCCCGCCGCAGGATCTGCTCCGCGTGCTTGAGGACCGGTCCGTCGACCATTTGGCCCCGGAACCGGAAGGCGCCGGATTCGTTGGCGGCGGCGGCCAGCAGCGCGGCCGCATGGTCGGTTTCTTCCTCGCCCGGGCGGTAGGCGGCCCGCACCACGTCGGCCTGGCTCGGGTGGATGATGGCCTTTGCTGCGAAACCCGAGGCGACCGCATCCTCGGCCTCGGCCGCGAGCCCGCCGAGATCCGGTATGTCGATGTAGACCGAGTCGATGGCGGCCTTGCCGTAGGCGCCGGCGGCAAGCAGGACCTGCGAACGCGCCTGCCGGGCGACGTCCCGGTAGGTTCCGGACGCGAACCGGCTGGAACTGCCGCCCAGTGAGGCGACCAGGTCCTCCGCTCCCCACATCAGCGCGGTGACGTTCGCGCAGCGTGCCAGTTCCGCGGCGTGCAGCACGCCGAGGGCCGTCTCGCACAGGGCCACCACCGAGTACTCCCCCAGCCCGCCGACCGCCGCCGCGTCCTCCGCCTTGGCCAGCATGACGGTGCGGTAGCCGGACCGGCGGACGGCGTCCAGGTCCGGGCCGTGGTCGGCGGTGCCGGCCGCGTTGACCCGGACGATGGTCCGTTCGGGGCCCAGCGGGGTGTCGATGATGGCGGCGCGCGCCGCCGCGCGGTCCGCCGGGGCGACCGCGTCCTCCAGGTCCAGGATCACCGCGTCGGCGCGTTCGGCCGCCTTGCCGTACCGGTCGGGCCGGTCCGCCGGACAAAACAGGATGGCCGGTCCCATGCCGAATCCGGTCATCGGACGCCCCCGGGCCGGCCGTCCCACAGTTCGGCGTCGCCGGTTTCCGAGCCTGCGATGGCGGCCGCGTGGCCGTCCTTGGTCCACATCAGGCAACTGCGCGTGACGGTGGCGACCACATCCCCGTGCTGGTTCCGGCCGGTGTGGTGCATGGTCACCACGCCGGTTCCGGGCCGGGATCTGGAGAGCCGCTTGTCGGTGACCACCGTCTCCGTATACAGGGTGTCCCCGTGATAGAGCGGGTGCGGGAAGGTCACGTCCGTCATGCCCAGTTGAGCCACAATCGTGGACTGGGTGAGTTGGCCGACGGACTGGCCCACCACCGTGGCGAGGGTGAACATGGAATTCATCAGCCGCTGGCCGAACGGCTGCCCTGCTGCCCACGCCGCGTCCAGGTGCAGGGCCTGGTTGTTCATGGTGGCAGTGGTGAAGAAGACGTTGTCCGCCTCGGTGACCGTCCGGCCCGGCCGGTGCGCGTAGATGACGTCCGCTTCGATCTCCTCGAAGTAGAGCCCGCGCTGGATGATCACTTTCTGCGCCCCCGCGGCTTCGGAGGGCGTCGCCGCTGCCCCGGCGTCGGTGTTCACCGGGCACCCGCCTGGTACTGGTCGATCCGGAGCTCGGCTCCGGTGGCGGCCACGACGTCCTGCACGTCGACGCCCGGGGCCGTCTCGCGCAGCACCAGTCCTTGCTCCGCGACGTCGATGACCGCCAGGTCGGTGATGATGGTGTCCACGCAGCCCCTGCCGGTGAGCGGCAGCGTGCATTCGGTGAGGATCTTGGGGTTCCCGCCGCGGTCCACGTGCTCCATCATGACGATCAGCCGTTTGGCACCGAAGACCAGGTCCATGGCACCGCCCATGCCCTTGACCATCTTGCCCGGGATCATCCAGTTGGCCAGGTCTCCGGTCCGGGACACCTGCATGGCGCCGAGAACGGCCACGTCGACGTGCCCGCCGCGGACCATGCCGAAGGAAGCGGAGGAGTCGAAGATCGCCGCTCCGCGGTTGAGCGTCACGGTCTCTTTGCCCGCGTTGATCAAGTCCGGGTCGATGTTGTCCTCGGTCGGATACGGGCCGACGCCGAGGATCCCGTTTTCGGAATGCAGGATGACCTCCACGCCGTCGGGAATGTAGTTGGGAATCAGGGTGGGCATGCCGATCCCCAGGTTCACGTACTGCCCGTTTTCCAATTCCCGGGCCACCCGTGCGGCCAGTTCGTTGCGCGTCAGCGCCATGGCGTGCTCCTTTACTTCCCGGTCGCGCCGGTGTCTTGGCCGGCCAGCCGCACCGTGCGTTTTTCGATGCGCTTTTCCACCTCCGGTGCCACCACCACCCGCTGGACGAAAATGCCGGGGGTGTGGATCTGCTGGGGGTCCAGTTCGCCCGGCTCCACGAGTTCTTCGACTTCGGCGATGGTGATCTTGCCGGCCATGGCACACAGCGGATTGAAGTTCATGGCGGTCACGTGGAACACCAGGTTGCCCAGCCGGTCGCCCTTCCAGGCGTGCACCAGGCCGAAGTCGGGCCGCAGCGACTCCTCCAGCACGTAGTCGGCCCCGCCGAAGCTGCGGACTTCCTTCGGTTCCGATGCCTTGGCGACCGCGCCGTCGGCGTCGTATTTGCGCGGCAGCCCGCCCTCGCTGACCTGGGTGCCGACACCGGCGGCCGTGTAGAACGCGGGAATCCCGGCGCCGCCGGCCCGCAGCTTCTCCGCCAGCGTCCCCTGCGGGGTCAGCTCCACTTCCAGCTCGCCGGCCAGGAACTGCCGGGCGAATTCCTTGTTCTCGCCCACATAGGAGCTGATGGTGCGCCGGATCCGCCCGTCGGCCAGCAGCACGCCCAGCCCCCAGTCGTCCACGCCGCAGTTGTTGCTGATGGTCTCCAGGTCGGTGGTGCCGGCGTCGTGCAGGGCCTGGATCAGCGCCACCGGAATGCCGCACAGGCCGAAGCCGCCCACGGCCAGCGAGGCGCCGTCCGGAATATCCGCCACGGCCTCCGCGGCGGAAGCCATTACCTTGTTGATCACTGCGTCCTCCTTTGCCTGTGCGCTACGTCAAAGCCCCAGTTCGCGGGCGATGAGCATCAGCTGCACTTCGGTGGTCCCTTCGCCGACCTCCAGGATCTTCGAGTCGCGGTAGTGGCGCGCCACCCGGAATTCGTTGATGAAGCCGAAGCCGCCGAAAATCTGCGTGGCATCGCGGGCGTTGTCCATGGCGGCTTCGCCTGCCACCATCTTGGCAATCGCCGACTGCGTTTTGAAGTGCCGGCCGGCGAGCATCCTGGCCGCAGCGTCGTAATACGCCAGCCGCGCCGTGTGCGCGCGGGCCTGCATCCGGGCGATCTTGAACTGGATGGCCTGGAAGGAGCCGATGTTGGTGCCGAAGGCCTGGCGCTCCTTCGCGTAGCGCACCGCCTCGTCCACGCAGCCCTGCGCCGCGCCGGTGGCCAGCGCGGCGATGGCGATCCGGCCCTCGTCCAAAATTTGCAGGAAGTTGGCATAGCCCCTGCCGCGGGCGCCCAGCAGGTTTTCCTCCGGGACGCGGACGTTGTCCAGGGTGAGCGGATGCGTGTCGGACGCGTTCCAGCCCACCTTGTTGTACGCCTTCTCGGCGGTGAAGCCCGGGGTGTCCGTGGGAACCAGGATGGTGGAAATTTCCTTCTTCACCGAGCCGTCTTCGCGCTCGGAGGTGCCGGTGACCGCGGTGACGGTGACCAGCCGGGAGATCTCGGTGCCGGAGTTGGTGATGAACTCCTTGTGCCCGTTGACCACCCATTGCCCGTCCACGAGCTCGGCCCGGGTCTTCGTGCCGCCGGCGTCCGAGCCAGCTTCGGGTTCGGTCAGGCCGAAGCCGGCGAGCGCCTCGCCGCTGGCCAGCATGGGCAGCCACTGCTGCTTCTGGTCCTCGCTGCCGAAGCGGTAAATGGGCATCGCCCCCAGCGAGACCCCGGCCTCCAGGGTGATCGCCACCGATTGGTCCACCGCCCCGAGTTGTTCCAGCGCCAGGGCGAGCGCGAAGTAGTCGCCGCCCATGCCGCCGTATTCCTCGGGGAACGGGAGGCCGAACAGGCCCATCTCGCCCATCTGTTCCACCACTTTGTACGGGAAGCTGTGCTCCTCGTCGTGCCTGGCGGACACCGGGGCGACCACTTCGCGGGCAAATTCCCGCACGGTCTCCACCAGGTCCTGGTAGTCCTCGCTCAGTGAGAAGTCAGGCATGGTCATGCCCCTTTCTGTTCAGGTTCTTCGGGGACAGGATCCGCTGCCCGCACGACGGCGACGATCTGGCCGGCCTTGACCAGGTCGCCGGGTTTGAGGTTGATGCTGGCTTCGCCGTCGATCCCGGCGCTCAGCTGGTGTTCCATCTTCATCGCTTCCACCGTCAGCAGCGGCTGGCCGGCCACCACCCGGTCGCCGTTGGCCACCGCCACGGACGTCACCGTCCCCGGCATCGGCGAGCGCACTTCGGGTGATGCCTCGCCCCCGGACTGGCGAACCCCTGCCAGGGCGTCGGCGAGCCTGCGCTCCCGGCCGCGGACGGTCACCCGGGCCGACCAGCCGGCGTCGCCGAGCCAAATCGTGCTGTCCTCGCCGAACGCGTGGCGCAGCGGCCGGCGGACTCCGTCGACCTCCGCCGCCTGCCCGGCCCGGTCCAGCACGACGGCGTAGCTGCCGCCGCCGGCCGTCACCAGGGCACCGGAGGGCGGGCCGGCCGCGTCCCCCGTCCAGGCCACGGTCATGTCACGGTGTTCTCCGCCGCCGAGGTCGAAGCTGACGGTGCCCGGGCGCGGCCCGCTCAACCGCCAGCCCTCGCTCCGCCAGGCGGACCCCGGCCGGCCTGCCGCGCCCGTCCGGATCCGCGCGTCCCGTTGCCGGAGCAGCCAGTCCACGGCGGCCACGGACAGTTCGGCGTCACCGGGCCGGCGGAACTGCTGGTGTTCGATCTTCCGGTCGATCAACGTGGTGTCGAGCCGCCCGGCCCGCACGTCGTCGTCGGCCAGCAGGCTGCGCAGGTGCTCGATGTTGGTGTGGACGCCCAGCACCATGGTGTCGGCCAGCGCACCGTCCAGCCGCGCCAGGGCCTGCTGCCGGTCCTCGCCCCAGGCGATCACCTTGGACAGCAACGGGTCGTAGTCGGAGGGGATGACCAGGCCCGGCAGCAGCGAACTGTCCACCCGGATGCCCTCCCCGGCGGCTTCGGCCAATTCCAGCACCGTGCCGGCCGAGGGCAGGAACTGCTGCGAGGGATCTTCCGCGTAGACGCGGGCCTCCACCGCATGCCCGGTGAGCACGACGTCGGACTGCGCCAGCGTGAGTACCTCACCCGCCGCGATGCGCACCTGCCACTCCACCAGGTCCAGGCCGGTCACCAGTTCGGTGACCGGATGTTCCACCTGCAGCCGGGTGTTCATCTCCATGAAGAAGAACTCGTCGGGCGCGTCGTCGGAGACCAGGAACTCCACAGTTCCGGCCCCGGTGTAGTCCACCGAGCGCGCCGCGTTGCAGGCCGCCTCGCCGATCCTGGCGCGGGTCGCCGCGTCAAGGAGCGACGACGGCGCCTCCTCGATGACTTTCTGGTGCCGGCGCTGCAACGAGCACTCGCGCTCCCCCAGGTGGATGGCGTTGCCGTGCCGGTCGCACAGCACCTGCACTTCGATGTGCCGCGGCCGGGCGATCAGCCGCTCCAGGAAGAGCGTGTCGTCGCCGAAGGCGGAGGCGGCCACCCGGCGTCCGGCGGCGAGCGCCGCGCGCAGTTCCTCGGGCCGCTGCACGGCCATCATCCCCTTGCCGCCGCCGCCGGCCGACGGCTTGATCAGCAGCGGGTAGCCGACCTCTTCGGCGGCCCGGACCAGCCCGTCGTCGTCCAGCCCCGGTTCCGCGATCCCGGGGACCACCGGGACCGAATGCGATGCCACGTGGTTCTTGGAGCGGATCTTGTCCCCCATGATCCCGATCGCCCCCACGTTGGGCCCGATGAACACGATGCCGGCCGCCTCCAGCGCCTGGGCAAACGCCACGTTCTCGCTGAGGAAGCCATAGCCGGGGTGGACGGCCTCGGCGCCCGTGGCCTTGCAGGCTTCGATCACGGAGTCGATGCGCAGGTAGCTCTCGGCCGCGGGCGCGGGACCGATCCGCACCGCGACGTCGGCCTCGCGCACGTGGCGGGCCCCGGCGTCGGCATCCGAATAGACGGCCGCGGCGCGGATGCCCATGGCGCGCAGCGTGCGGATGACCCGGCAGGCGATTTCGCCGCGGTTGGCAACCAGGACGGTTTCGAACACGCTGATCACATCCTGAACAGGCCGAAAGAGGTATCGGGCAAGGGACTGTTGGCGCAGACGTCGAGGGCGAGGCCGAGCACGGTGCGGGTCTGCGCCGGGTCGATGATCCCGTCGTCCCAGAGCCGCGCGGTGGAATAATACGGGTTGCCCTGGGCTTCGTACTGCTCCCGGATGGGGGCCTTGAACGCTTCCTCGGCCTCGGGGCTCCACTCCTCCCCGCGGGCTTCCAACTGGTCCCGTTTGACGGTGGCCAGGACCGAGGAAGCCTGGTTGCCGCCCATCACGGAGATGCGCGCGGCCGGCCACATCCAGAGGAAGCGCGGCGAGTAGGCGCGTCCGCACATCGAATAGTTGCCGGCACCGAAGGACCCGCCGATCACCACGGTCAGCTTCGGCACCCGGGCGGTGGCGACGGCGGTCACCATCTTCGCCCCGTGCTTGGCGATGCCGCCGGCCTCGTAGTCGCGGCCCACCATGAAGCCGGAGAGGTTCTGCAGGAAAACCAGCGGGATGCCGCGCTGGTCGCAAAGTTCGATGAAGTGCGCGCCCTTGAGGGCGGATTCGGAAAAGAGCACGCCGTTGTTCGCCACAATGCCCACCTGATGCCCGTGGAGCCGGGCGAAGCCGGTGACCAGCGTGGTGCCGTACTCCCGCTTGAACTCGTGGAAGCGGCTGCCGTCCGCCAGCCGGGCGATGACCTCGCGGACGTCGTAGCCGGCGTTGACGTCCACCGGGACGGCTCCGTAGATTTCCTGCGGGTCGGCCGCCGGCTCCTCGACCGGCGGCGTCTCCCAGGCCGGCGTCCGGCACGGGAGCGTGGCGACGATGTCGCGGACAATTTCCAGCGCGTGCACATCGTTCTCGGCCAGGTGGTCGGTCACCCCCGAGGTCCGTGCATGCAGCTCGCCGCCGCCCAGTTCCTCCGCGGTGACAACTTCGCCGATGGCCGCCTTCACCAACGGCGGCCCGCCCAGGAAGATGGTGCCCTGGTCGCGCACGATCACGGTCTCGTCGCTCATGGCCGGAACGTAGGCGCCGCCGGCCGTGCAGGAACCGAGCACCGCGGCGATCTGCGGGATTTTCGCCGCCGACATCCGCGCCTGGTTGTAGAAGATGCGGCCGAAGTGCTCGCGGTCCGGGAACACGTCGTCCTGCTTGGGCAGGAACGCGCCGCCGGAGTCCACCAGGTAGATGCACGGCAGGTTGTTCTCCAGCGCCACTTCCTGGGCGCGCAGGTGCTTCTTGACCGTCATCGGGTAGTAGGTCCCGCCCTTGACGGTCGCATCGTTGCAGACCACCAGCACGTGGCGGCCGTGCACCAGGCCGATGCCGGCGATCATCCCCGCCCCCGGCGAATCGCCGTCGTACATTCCCTCGGCGGCCAGCGGCGCGATCTCCAGGAACGGGCTGCCTTCGTCCAGCAGGGTGTCGACCCTGTCCCGGGGCAACAGCTTGCCCCGCTCCAAGTGGCGCCGGCGCGAGCTCTCCGGCCCGCCCGCCGCCACCGAGGCCAGGCGGCCGTGCAGCTCGTCGGCCAGCCGGCGCTGCGCCGCGTCGTTGGTCCGGAAGCCGTCACTGGTAGTGTCCACCCGGGAAGCCAGTGTCTCCATCGACACCTTCCTGGCCGAAGCCGTCGCGCGTCCCCACCCGCCGCCCACTGCCTGGGAGCAACTGGCCTGCAGGACGCATTTTGGTTAGTCTGTACTAACTGAAATCAGGCTAGTGGCCGCTAACTGTCTTGTCCAGCACTTATTCAGCATCTGCGCGAGGGAACCGATCCATGTCAGCACCGCATGCCGCCGCCGCGACGCGCCAGACCGGCCGCAGCCTGGCCAAGGCGACCCGCAGGGCCGCACTGCTGGACGCCGCCGCCCGCCTCTTTGCTGAGCGCGGCTTCAACGGCGTTTCCATTGAAGACCTCGGCTCGGCGGCCGGCGTCAGCGGCCCGGCCGTCTACCGGCACTTCGAGAGCAAGCATGCGGTGCTGGCGGCGCTGCTCACGGGCGTCAGCCAGGACCTGCTCGACGGCGGCCAGGACGTGGCGGCCGGCACGCAGGACGCCGAGGAGGCGCTCCGCGGATTGGTCGCCTTCCACGTGGACTTCGCCCTGAAGCATCCCGACGTCATCCGCGTCCACGACAGGGACCTGGACAGCCTGCCCGCCGAGGACTCGGCGATGGTCCGGACGCTGCAGCGCACCTACGTGGAGGTGTGGGTTTCCGTGCTGGCGCGGCTGCTGCCCGAGGCCGATGCTGCGCAGTTGCGGGTCCGCGCGCACGCCGTCTTCGGACTGATCAACTCCACGCCGCATTCGACCCACCGGAGCAGGCAGCCGCGGGAAGCCTGGCGCCGCAACCTGCTGGAACAAATGGCTTGGGCCGCATTGAAAGCCGAGTAGGGTGTATCAGACACCAACTAGCCGAAAGGTCTGCTGTGATTGAGCTTCGTCCTGTAGAACCTGCCGACCTCGACGAGTTCTTCGAGTACCAGCAGGATCCCGACGCCAACCATATGGCGGCATTCGCCGCCCGGAATCCGTCTGACCGCGGCGTGTTCGATCTTCACTGGCAGAGCCTGCTCGACGACGAGACCATCACCGTGCGCACCGTCACCGTCGACGGCGAGGTGGTGGGCAGCGTACTGGCCTACCCGAACGAGGGGTACCCGGAACTGAGCTACTGGACCGCGAAGTCGCAGTGGGGCAAGGGCGTCACCACCGCGGCCGTCGAGGCCTTCTTGCGGGAATTCACCGCGCGTCCCATCCGCGCGCGGGTGGTCAAGGACAACCTTGGCTCGGTCAAGGTCCTGCACAAGCTCGGCTTCCGGACCGTCGGTGAGGCCCAGGGCTTCGCCAACGCCCGCGGCGCCGTGGTCACCGAGGAGATCCTCGAACTGGCCTGAGGCGCCTCCCCGCCGGCATCACACCATGGCCAGCACCATGGCCGGGTCCGACAAGATGGTGCCGATGTCGGCGAGGAAGCGTCCCGCCTGCTCTCCGTCCACCACGCGGTGATCGAAGGACAGGCTGAGCGTCACCACATCGCGCAGCGCCACGTCCCCCCGGTATTCCCACGGCTGCCGCCGCACCGCGCCGAGGGCCAGGATGGCCGACTCCCCAGGGTTCAGGATCGGCGTTCCGGCGTCGATGCCGAACACCCCGATGTTGGTGATGGAGATGGTTCCCCCGCGCAGTTCGGACGGGGCGGTCCGGCCGGCGCGTGCCGTCTCGGCCAGCTCCCCCAGGGCCTCGGCCAGCCGGCGCAGGTCCATCCGGTGTGCGTCCTTGATGTTCGGCACCGTCAGTCCGCGCGGGGTCGCCGCGGCGATGCCCAGATTCACGTAGTTCTGCTGCACGATCTCGCCGGCGTCCCCGTCCCAACGGGAGTTCAGCTCGGGGCGGCGGTCCAGCGCCAGGCACAGCGCTTTGGCGGTGATGGTCAGGGGCGTGAGTTTCAGCCCGGCGAACGCCTTGCCCGCCTTGAGCCGCCGGATCAGTTCCATGCTCTCCGTGGCGTCGACGGTGAGGAACGACGACGCATGCGGGGCGGTGAAAGCACTGGCCACCATGGCGGCGGCGGTGTGCTTCCGGACGCCCTTGACCGGGATCCTAGTCTCTGCCCCGGCGGCGCCACCGAGCCAGCCGCCGGCCGTTCCGGGCACGGCACCCCGGGCCGCCACGGCCGGGGCCGCTGCCGCTGCCTCGTGGAAGGCCCGGACGTCGTCGCGGGTGATCAGGCCCCGTTCGCCGGTCCCGGCCACCTGTGCCAGATCGACGCCGAGGTCCTTGGCCAGCTTCCGGACCGGCGGGGTGGTGCGCGGCCGCTCCAGGATCTTCCCGGACGGTTCGGCCGGGCCCTCGTCGGGCGCGCCGGCCGGCCAGCCGGCGGCGTGAACCTCCGCGGTTCCGGCGCGCTCCGCGTCCGCTGCGCGTTGCGCCAGGGTCGCCGGGGATGCGGCCGGCACCGCCGTGGCGGCCGCCGCCCCGCCGGTCTTGCGCCGGCGCCGGGCCGGCCGTCCGTTCCCTTCGGCCGCCGCGCCGTACCCCACCAGGTTCGCCTCGCGGCGCGGCTCCGGCGGTTTTGCGGCCGCCTTCACGCCGTCCTCTCCCGCGTCTTCCACCTCGATGGAGACGATTGGCTCGCCCACGCTGACGGTGGTGCCGGGAACTTCATGCAAGGTGCGGACCACCCCGGAGAACGGCGAGGGCAGCTCGACCACGGCCTTGGCAGTTTCCACCTCGCCCAGGATCTGGTTGAGCTGGACCGCATCACCCTCGGCCACGTTCCAGCTGACGATTTCCGACTCGGTGAGCCCCTCGCCCAGGTCCGGCAATTTGAATACCTTGATCCCCACGGATTCAGTCCTCCAGTCCGGTCAGCGAGTTGGGCCTGCCGAGCACCCGGTCCACACCGTCCAGGATGCGGTCCAGGTCCGGCAGGTGATGCCGCTCCAACTTGGCCGGAGGGTACGGGATGTCCATCCCGGTAATCCGCACGGGAGCGTGTTCCAGATGATAGAAGCAGCGTTCGGTCAGGCTGGCCGCGATCTCCGAGCCGAGCCCGCCGGTCCGGGCCGCCTCGTGCGTGATCACCAGGCGGCCGGTCTTGCGCACCGAGGCCTCCACGGTGGGAAAGTCCAGCGGCGACAGCGAGCGCAGGTCAATGACTTCCACCGACACGCCGTCGTCCTCGGCGGCCTGGGCCGCTTCCCGCGCCGTCTGGACCAGCGCACCGTAGGTCACCAGGGTCACATCGGACCCGGGCACCTCCACCCGGGCGCTGCCCATCGGCAGCGCGGACTCCAGCGCATTCTCGTCCACCTCGCCCTTGGTGTGGTAGCGCCGTTTGGGTTCGAAGTAGACCACCGGATCGTCGGCGGCGATGGCCTGCTGGATCATCGTGCAGGCGTCCTGCGGGTTGGACACTGCCACCACCCGCAAGCCGGAGGTATGGGTGAAATACGCCTCCGGCGATTCGGAGTGGTGTTCGGCCGCGCCGATGCCGCCGCCGAAGGGCACCCGAATGGTCAGCGGCATCTTTACCCGGCCGCGGGTGCGGTAGTGCAGCTTGGCCACCTGGCTGACGATCTGGTCGAACGCCGGGTAGATGAACCCGTCGAACTGGATCTCGCAGACCGGCCGGTAGCCCCGGTAGGCCATGCCGACGGCGGTGCCCAGGATCGCTGACTCGGCCAGCGGGGCGTCGATCACCCGGTGGGCGCCGAAGTCTTTTTGCAGTTCGTCGGTAATGCGGAACACCCCGCCCAACGCTCCGATATCCTCGCCGATGATCACCACCCTGGGGTCGTTTTCCAGGGCCTTGCGCAGCCCGGTGTTGATGGCGCGTCCAAACGTCATGGTGGTCATCAGCGGCCTCCCTCGGCAGCGTCGAACGAATCAAGATAGCGCTCGTAGTGCGCGCGCTGTTCTGCCAGCACGGGGTGCGGCGCCGCGTAGACGTTCTCGAACAGTTCCAAGTCGGCAGGTTCGGCCATCGTCGTGCAACCGGCGCGCATCTCGGCTGCTGCCTGGTCGGCCGCGTCGCGGACCCGCTTTTGCAGCCCCTCGTCCAACAGGCCCTCGGCGGCCAGGAGGGCGGCCAGCCGGTCGATCGGATCCCGGCTCTTCCAGTCCTCCAGCTCGTTGGCATCGCGATAGCGGGTGGGATCGTCTGCGGTCGTATGCGGTCCCATTCGGTAGGTGACCGCTTCAATGAAGGACGGGCCGCCGCCGCTGCGCGCATGCTCCAACGCCCTGCGGGTCACGGCCAGGCAGGCCAGAACATCGTTGCCGTCCACCCGGTAACTGGGAATGCCGAATCCGGGTGCGCGCTCGGACAGTTTGCCTTGCGCCTGCAGGGTCACCGGTTCGGAGATCGCCCATTGGTTGTTCTGGCAGAAGAAGATCACCGGTGCCTGGAAGCTGGCGGCAAACACCATGGCCTCGTTCACGTCGCCCTGGCTGGTGGCGCCGTCGCCGAAATACGTCACCGCCACGGCATCGTCGCCGTCGAACTTCACCGCCATGGCGTAGCCGGTGGCGTGCAGCGTTTGTGCCCCGATGATGACCTGCGGGGTGGCCATGTTGATTTCGTAGGGGTCCCAACCGGAGGGCCTGTTGCCGCGCCAGACGCGGATCATGTCGGTCAGGTCCACGCCGCGGCAGTACGCGACGCCGTTTTCCCGGTAGCTGGAAAAGACGAAGTCGTCCTTGCGCAGGGCGCGGCCGGAACCGATCTGGGCCGCCTCCTGCCCCAGCAGCGGCGGCCACAAGGCGAGCTCTCCCTGCCGCTGCAAAGCGGTGGCTTCCTGGTCCAGGCGGCGGACCACCACCATGTCCTGGTAGAGACCGGCGAGACGGGCGCCGTCGATATCCTCCAGCCAGGGGTCGAACTCCCCGTTGGGGGCCCGCGTTCCGTCCGGCGCGAGCAGTTGGATGTAGCTTTCCTGGTTGAGCGGACCGGCCGGGTCCGTGCCTGGTAAGGACACTTGCGACACTCCCTTTGCGTCTTCAGGGCCGGGAAGGTCTTGTGGACCTCTCGGCGCCGGACAGCCCCGCCTGCACCTTTGCCCGCGGTTGATTGTGACACTACTCACATCCCACAAGTAGCGCAATGATCCGGAAAAAAGTTGAGCAGAAGGCCCTGTCGGGGCGGTGTAGGACGTGTTAGTCTGCGCACTATGCGGAATTTGGACGGCACCGACCTGCGGTTGCTGGGAGCCCTGGCGCAGGATCCGCGGCGGACCGTGGTGGCCCTGGCGCAGATTTTGGGCCTGTCGCGCAACACGGTGCAGGCGCGCATGGCCCGCCTGGAAAAGGACCACGTGTTCCTCTCCTTTGACCGGCGGATCAATCCTGCCGCCGTGGGCTATCCGCTGGCGGCCTTCATCCACATCCACGTGCACCAGCCGAAACTGCAACAAATCACCGACGAGTTGGCCCGCATCCCGGAGGTACTCGAAGCCATTGGCATCACCGGCCAGGCGGACATCCTGGCCCGCGTCGTCGCCGAGGGCGCCGAGGACCTGTTCCGCGTCAACGGCAAGATCCTGGCGATCGACGGCGTGGAGCGGACCGACACGTCACTGGCCATGCACGAACTGATCCCGTTCCGGATCGAACCGCTGCTCTCCCGCGGGGTCCGGGCAGCCGGCTAGCTGTAAGCTCGGGTGCATCGGGCAGGCCCCGTACCGCTAGCCGGGTTTGGGGACCGGAACCCCGGCCGCGTCCGACCAGAAGGGACGGCGTCCATGCGCATTGGAGTGCCACGCGAGGTCAAGAACAACGAGTCCCGGGTGGCCATCACGCCGCCCGGCGTCCATGAATTGAGCGCCGCCGGCCATCAGGTACTGGTGGAGGCCGGCGCCGGCCTCGGCTCCTCCATCACCGACGACGACTACTCGGCGGCCGGCGCGAGGATCATGGATTCGGCCGACGCCGTCTGGGAGCAAGCGGAGCTGGTCCTGAAGGTGAAAGAACCGGTGGCAGA
This sequence comes from Arthrobacter sp. Y3221048, assembly GCF_059092685.1. Lineage (NCBI taxonomy): Bacteria > Bacillati > Actinomycetota > Actinomycetes > Micrococcales > Micrococcaceae > Arthrobacter > Arthrobacter sp. Y3221048. The sequence goes on from NZ_JBNHHX010000003.1 coordinate 110,103, forward strand.
GGAATACCACCGGCTGCGCAGCGACCTGACGCTCTTCACTTACCTGCACCTGGCCGCCGACGCCACCCTCACCCAGGAACTGTGCTCCCGCGGCACCACGGCGATCGCCTATGAAACCGTGCAACTGCCGGACAGGTCGCTGCCCTTGCTGGCCCCGATGTCCGAAGTCGCCGGCCGGCTCGCCGCCCAGGTTGGCGCGTACTCCCTGATGCAGCCGCTGGGCGGGCGCGGCGTCCTGATGGGCGGCGTCCCCGGCACCCGGCACGCCGACGTCGTCGTGATCGGCGCGGGAGTGGCAGGGGCCAACGCAGTGTCCATGGCGGTGGGCATGCGGGCCAACGTCACCGTGCTGGACACCGACGTGCGCCGGCTGCAGCGGCTCGACGACCAATATCAGGGCCGGGTGGCCACGTTGGCCAGCAACGCGCTGGAACTGCGCCAGGCGGTCCTGGCGGCAGACCTGGTGATCGGGGCGGTGCTGATTCCCGGTGCCAGGGCGCCGAAACTGGTCACGAATGAGATGGTCAGCCGGATGCGGCCGGGGGCCGTCCTGGTGGACATCTCCATTGACCAGGGCGGCTGCTTCGAAGATTCCCGGCCGACCACCCACGCCGACCCCACGTTCAAGGTCCACGACACGGTGTTCTACTGTGTGGCCAATATGCCCGGAGCGGTGCCTCGCACCTCGACCTACGCGCTGACCAACGCCACGCTCCCCTACGCCAAACTCATTGCCGGCGAGGGGTTCGATGCCGCGGCCAAACGACGGCCGGAACTGTTGCCCGGGCTCAGCACCCGGGACGGGAAGATCGTTTCCGAACCCGTGCGCCTGGCTCACGCCGCCCGCTGATCCCCGCGCGCAGCATGGCTGCGGGCCCGGCATCCATCCGCCGGGCCCGCAGTGTTATCTGTGGCGGCGCGTTGCAGCAGGCGCGCGCCGCCGTCGTCGCGTCAGTGGTCCGTCGCCTTCTCCGCGCCGACGCCGGTGAGCGAGCGGACCTCCATTTCGGCCTGCTTGGACGCGTCCTCGCGGTTCTTGTCCAGCACGGTACCCAGCCAGCCCAGGAAGAACGCCAGCGGGATGGAGACGATGCCCGGGTTGTTCAGTCCGAAGATGGCGAAGTCCGCGCTGGGGATCATCGACGTCTCCTTTCCGGAGACCACCGGCGAGAACACGATCAGGACGATGGCCGCGCCGAGGCCGCCGTACATGCTCCACACGGCCCCCTGGGTGGTGAAGCGCTTCCAGAACAGGGAGTAGACAATGGTGGGCAGGTTGGCCGAGGCGGCCACCGCGAAGGCCAGCGCCACCAGGAAGGCCACGTTCTGGCCCTGCGCGCCGATGCCACCGAGGATGGAGACGACGCCGATGACCACCACGGTGCGCCGGGCTACTTTGACCTCGCCGGCGGAGTCGACCTGTCCCTTGCGCACCACGTTGGCGTAGATATCGTGGGCGAAGGAGGCGGCAGCGGTGATGGTCAGGCCGGCCACCACGGCCAGGATGGTGGCGAATGCCACCGCGGAGATCAGTCCGAGCAGCACCGGGCCGCCCAGCGCGAAGGCCAGCAGCGGCGCGGCGGAGTTGACCCCGCCCGGAGCGCTCTTGATGGCTTCCGGACCAATCAGCGCCGCGGCGCCGTAGCCCAGCACCAGGGTGAACAGGTAGAACGCGCCGATCAGCCAGATGGCCCAGACGACGGACCGGCGGGCCTCCTTGGCCGTGGGCACGGTGTAAAAGCGCATCAGCACGTGCGGCAGGGCCGCGGTGCCCAGCACCAAGGCCAGCGCCAGCGAGATGAAGTCCAGCTTGGACGCCTCCGAGACACCGTACTGCAGGCCCGGGTTGAGCAGCTCGGGGTTGCCGGCGGTTTCCACCGCGGCGCCCAGCAGCTCGGAAAGGTTAAAGCCGTGCAGTGCCAGCACCCACACGGTCATGATGAACGCACCGGCGATCAGCAGGCAGGCCTTGATGATCTGGACCCAGGTGGTGCCCTTCATGCCGCCGACGAGGACGTAGAGGATCATCAGTGCGCCGACGACGGTGATCACCAGGGACTGTCCCAGCCTGGAGTCAATGCCGATCAGCAGCGAGACCAGGGCGCCGGCTCCGGCCATCTGCGCCAGCAGGTAGAAGAAGCACACGGCCAGCGTGGTGATGGCCGCGGCGATCCGCACCGGGCGCTGCCGCAGCCGGAAGGACAGTACATCGGCCATGGTGAACTTGCCGGTGTTGCGCAGCAGCTCGGCCACCAGCAGCAGGGCCACCAGCCAGGCCACCAGGAAGCCGATCGAGTACAGGAAGCCGTCGTAGCCGTTGATCGCGATCGCGCCGCAGATGCCCAGGAAGGATGCCGCCGAGAGGTAGTCGCCGGCAATGGCGGTGCCGTTCTGGCCGCCGCTGAAGGACCGGCCCGCCGCGTAGTAGTCGGCCGCGGTCTTGTTGTTCCGGCTGGCCCGCAGCACCACCACCAGCGTCACGCCGACGAACAGCGCGAAGATCAGGATGTTGACCCAGGTTGAATCCTTGATGTCGTCCGCCGTGACGGCCAGCGGAATGTTCACGGCGTGGCTCATTTGGTGTCCTCCGGTAGGCCGACGCCCTCGTTTTCGAGGCTGTGGCGGATGTCAGTGGCGATCGGGTCCAGCTTCTTGTTCGCGTAGCGGACGTACCAGGTGGTGATGGCGAAGGTGCTCACGAATTGCAGCAGGCCCAGGACCAGGCCGACGTTGATGTTGCCCCAGAGCTTGGTGGACATGAAGTCGTGCGCATAGTCGGCCAGGAGCACGTAGGCGAAGTACCACAGCAGGAACGCCGCGGCCATCGGGAAAACGAACGAGCGGTGGCGTTTGCGCAGTTCGGTGAATTCCGGACTGCGTTGGACCTCCCGGAAGTCCACGGCCGCGGCCGCGCCGGCGTCCGGATGTGGGTTGTTGCCCATCTTTTCCTCCTCTTCGGGCACACGCTTCGGTGTGTGACTGCGATCACTCTGCTAGGTGGCGCTCCCGGTGGCCAGCAGCCCGGCGGCGCGCATCGCCCAACGGTCCACCGGCTGCGGTGAACGGCACTCCCCTGCGCCGAGCTGCAATCGGCCGGGTGGCCCTGCGGCTAGGCTTGAGGGCATGCTCAGCCCGGCCGTGGACATCGCGCTCATCGCCGCCCTGGCCGTGGTGGTGGTGGCGGTGATCGCGCTGGTGGGCTTCAAACTGACCCGTTCCTACCGGGACCTGGGCTCCGAGGCCGACCGCGCAACCTACGCCACGCTGCACACCGCGGGGCTCGCCGGCCAGTACCTGCGCTCCGGGCTGACGCCGGCCGGCGCGGGCAAGGCGAGCAAGCACTTGCGCGGCCTGTTGGGCTCCGAGGTGTTGGTGTTGACCGGGCTGGACGATGTGCTCGGCTGGGACGGATCCGGCCAGCCGCCGGAGTCTGCCCTGCGCCTGGCCGGCAAGACCATCGGATCGGGCCGCACCCAGGTCTTCCGCGGCAACCAGTTGCTGCCGGACGGGCTGGTCCCGCAGGTGGCCGCCGCCCGGGACGGCGGCCTGACGGAAGCGGTCTTCGCCCCGATCCGGGTCCAGGACCGGGTGGTCGGCACCGTCGGCGCCTACACCGGACACGTAGCGGCTTCGCTCGTGCGGGCCACCAACGAGGTCGCGGCCTGGGTGGCCACGCAGATCGAACTGGCCGAGCTGGACACCTCGCGGACGTTGCTGATGGAAGCCGAAGTGCGGGCGCTTCGGGCACAGATCAGCCCGCACTTCATTTACAACGCCTTGAACGCCATCGCCTCCTACATCCTCACCGACCCGGTGCGGGCACGGGAACTGGTGATCGAGTTCGCCGACTTCACCCGCTACTCCTTCCGGCGGCACGGAGACTTCACCACCCTGGCGGAGGAACTGAAGTCGATCGACCGCTACCTGCTGCTGGAGCGTGCCCGGTTCGGCGACCGGCTCAAGGTCAGCCTGCAGATCGGCCCTGAAGTCCTCAGCACTGTCATCCCGTTCCTCTCCCTGCAACCGTTGGTGGAGAACGCGGTGCGCCACGGGCTGGAAGCCAAGGAAGGCCCGGGGCAGATCACCCTCACCGCCCAGGACGCCGGTGCCTACGCCGTGGTGACCATTGAAGACGACGGCGTGGGCATGGATCCGGAGCGGCTGCGCACCGTCCTGGCCGGCCGCACCGAAGGCGATCATGTGGGATTGCGCAATGTGGACGTGAGGCTGCGGCAGGTCTACGGCGAAGAACACGGCCTGGTGGTGGACACGGCGCCCGGTGCCGGCACGCTGGTCACGCTGCGGGTGCCCAAGTTCCAGCCCGGCAACCGCGTGGACTAAAGTGGCCGGCGCGGAGCTTCATCCCGGGTACCGAATAGACTGTGGGCCATGGTCAATGTGGTTGTCGCCGATGACGAAGCCCCCGCCGTCGAGGCCCTGGCGTACCTGCTCGCCCGGGATTCCCGGATTGGGGAGGTCCACAAAGCCACCAGCGGCGCCGAAGCCCTGCGTGCCTTGGAACGCCACGACGTGGACGCGCTCTTCCTGGACATCCACATGCCGGCTTTGACCGGGCTGGACATCGCCAAGGTCATTTCCCGTTTCAGCCGCCCGCCCGCGGTCGTCTTCGTCACCGCCGATGAAGACAAGGCACTGCAGGCCTTCGAGCTGGCCGCCGTGGACTACCTGCTCAAGCCGGTACGGGCAGACCGGTTGGCGGAATCGGTGCGCCGGATTTGCGAACTGATGGAAGACGGCGGTGCGGCCAAGCCGGAAGTCGTCACCGTTGACCAGGGCGGCATTACCAAGATGATCCGGCGCGACGAGATTCAGTACGTGCAGGCCCAGGGCGATTACGCCCGGCTGCACACGGCCGACGCGAGCTACCTGATCCGGGTGCCGCTCAATGACTTGGAGCGCCAGTGGGCGGACGCCGGCTACCTCCGGATCCACCGTTCCTACCTTGTGGCGATGGACCAGGTCCAGCAGATGCGGACCAGCGCCGGCAAGGCCAGCCTCCTGGTCGGCGGCGCCGAACTGCCCGTCAGCCGGCGCCATCTGCCCGGCGTCCGCGACAGGCTGGAGGCCACGCGGGTGAGGCCGCGCGGATGAGCAGTGGTCCGGGCCGCCGCGAGGTTCCCCGCTTTTCCGAGGACGGCGCACCGCTTCCCGACGGCGATGCGCAGGTTCCGTCGGCCGGCTTCCGGGAGCGGGTCCGCGTCACCGCGCCGCGTTCGGCTGCGCCCCGGCCATCGGGGGGCTACACCTTCTCACGCGAAGTCGCCGAGCAGTCCGAGGTCGGCGAACTCTTCGTCCGGTCCCTGGTCCGCTCCCAGTTGCGCCTGGCCCTCGTGGTGGCGGCCGGCTTCGGGCTGATCCTGCTGGGCATGGCAGTACTGATCGCGCTGGTACCGGTCACCGGCACGCTGACCGTTTTCACCGTCCCGCTCCCCTGGCTGCTGCTGGGCATCGGGATCTACCCGATCATCCTGGCGTGCGCCGCGCTGTACAACCGCGCGGCGGCCCGCAACGAGCGCCGCTTCCGCGAGTTGACAGCCGACTGGATTGATCCGGGGACGAAGCAGTGAACGCGGCCGCCGGGCTGGCGGCGGTGGCCGCCGTCTGTACCGCCACCGTACTGATCGGAATTTACGGGCTGCGGATTTCCCGCACCACCGGTGATTTCTACGTGGCCTCGCGGACGGTCAAGCCGTGGTGGAATGCCTCGGCCATCGGCGGCGAATACCTCTCCGCCGCAAGCTTCCTGGGCGTGGCAGGGCTGATCCTGATCTCGGGCATCGACGCGCTCTGGTTTCCCGTCGGCTATACCGCCGGCTATCTGATGCTGCTGCTGTTCGTGGCGGCCCCGCTGCGCCGCTCCGGCGCCTACACGATTCCCGACTTCGCCGCGGCCCGGCTCGATTCCGCCGCCGCCCGCCGCGTCACCAGCCTGTTGGTGATAGCGGTCGGCTGGCTGTACATTGTCCCGCAGCTGCACGGGGCCGCCCTGACCGTTCGCATCGCCACGGGCTTGCCGGGCTGGGCGGGCGCCCTCACCGTCGTCGTCGTGGTGGTGCTGTCCGTGGTCACCGGCGGCATGCGCTCCATCACCTTTGTGCAGGCCTTCCAGTACTGGCTCAAGCTCACGGCCCTGGCCATCCCGGTGGTGTTCATCCTGCTGGTCCTCGCCGGGTCGGGCCAATCCGCCACCGGCGGCGGCGCGGCCTTCGACCCGTCGCTGGACGTCGTCGGCGATGCATCGCTGTACCGAAATATCTCGCTGATCATCGCCCTGCTTTTCGGAACCCTGGGGCTGCCGCACGTGCTGGTCCGTTTCTACACCAATCCCGACGGTGCCGCCGCCCGCCGCACCACACAGCTGGTGCTGGGGCTGCTGGCGTTGTTCTACCTCTTCCCCACCCTCTACGGCGTCCTCGGGAGGCTGCACACGCCGCGGCTGGCCGACGGCGGCCAGTCCGACGCCACGGTGCTGCTGCTGCCGGGGCGGATTGTGGAGGGTTTGGCCGGCGACCTCCTGAGCGCGTGCGTGGTGGCCGGCGCCTTCGCCGCGTTCCTCTCCACCACCTCCGGGTTGGTGGTTTCCCTGGCCGGCGTGGTCAGCCAGGACCTCTTCCGCGGCAGCGTCAGGGGCTTCCGGGTGGCCGCGGTGCTGTCGGCCATCGTGCCGCTGGGCATCGCCCTGGGAACCGAATCGCTGGCCTTGGCCGGCAGTGTGGGCACGGTCTTCGCGTTCACCGCCTCGACCATTTGCCCGCTCTTGCTGCTGGGCATTTGGTGGCGCGGGCTCACCGATGCCGGCGCCATTGCCGGGATGGTGTCGGGGGCCGTGCTCTGCGGCGGTTCGCTGCTGGCGGCTGCTGTGGCGGGCCCGAAGCTGGGCGCCTGGGCCGAGCCGCTGGGACAGCCGGCGGCGTGGACCGTTCCGGCGGCGTTCCTGGTGACCGTGGCCGTGTCCCGGGCTACCGCTTCGCGCAGGCCGGCCACCACTGCCCGGGTCATGGCACGGCTGCACACCCCGGAGCGCGCGGACACGCTGGATTCGGCCGGCTGGTCCGGTCACGCTGACTGAACGAGGTCCAGCCCGTCAGTCGATCGCGGCCATCAACTCGACGACGCGGTCCAGGAACGCGTCCACCTGGTTTTCTTCGTAGCCGTCTTTGCCCTTGGCTTCACGGAACACGGCCCTGCGGACCACGTCGACGCTCATCGGCTGGTCGTGCTCAAAATATCCCAGCAGCTCCACGCACAGCGCGTCGACATCCTCGACGTTGTAGCTGACGGCGTTCCGCTTCGTCGGCCGGCGGAAGCGTTCGCCCGGGGCGCGGTGGAGGCGGGCACGCAGCATCGCCGACACGCGGCCGATCTGCGTCAGCCAGGCTTGTTCGCCGTCGCGCCTGATCAACGCGTCGCGCTCCCGCTGGGCGAAAACATCCTCCAGCCGGTCCAGCGCGGCGTCGACGGCCCGCGGGTCGTAGCCGCCCTTGGCCGGATCGAACGTCATGGCGCGGACATCGCGGCTGGTGATGGGAGCGTCGCCGGGCTCGGGGTTGTTGTAATACTCCCGGGCCCGGCCGAGGAAGTCGTCCACCTGGCGTGCGTTGTAGCCGAAGTTCCGCCGGTCCACGTGGTCGAACGGGGCACTGCCCTTGCCGGCATCAATGGTTCGTCGCGCCATGGTGTCCTGTGGTTCCTGTTCCTTCAATACGTTCCGCTTGTCTACGCTGCCAGTCTATGCGGGCCGTCGCACGTCACCGCGTCAAACACGGCCCGCGCGCCTACACTGCCCCGGGTGCCAGCAGCGATGCGAACACGTAAGCCACCGGTGCCGCAAACACGATGGAATCCAGCCGGTCCATCACGCCGCCGTGGCCCGGCAGGAAGTTGCTCATGTCCTTGATGCCAAGTTCCCTCTTGACCATCGATTCGGCCAGGTCGCCCACGGTGGATGCGGCCACGGTGGCCACGGCCAGGACGAGCCCGAACCACCACTGCAGGTCCAGCAACAGCACCGAACACAGGACGCCGACCAGGATGGCTCCGCCGACCGAACCGGCGAACCCTTCCCACGACTTTTTGGGGCTGATCTTCGGCGCCATCGGGTGCTTCCCGAACAGCACCCCGATGAGGTAGCCGAAGGTGTCGTTGGAGACCACCAGCAGCAGCATGGTGGCAACCTTTAGGGCACCCGACTCCTCCAACAGCAACAGCAGCGAGAAGCTGATGAAAAAGGGGACCCAGCAGAGGATGAAGGTGCCGCTGAGCACACTGCCGACCGCGCCTTCGGTGCTGTCCAGGCACTTCCAGACCATCAGGGCGACGCAGGAGACCACCAGGGCAAAGGCCAGCCCTTCAGGCCCGCCGTAGTATGCAGCCACAGGCATGGCGAAGGCACCCGCGAACAGCGGCGGCAGCGGCACCTTGATGTTCTTGACCGTCAGGGCGCGGGACACCTCCCACACGCCGACGGCCGAGAAAACGGCCACCAGCAGCACGAAGGCATCCGGCAGGAGGAAAAGCCCCACCAGGACAACAATGAGCAACGAGAGTCCGACGACGATGGCTGCCGGCAGATTGCGCCCGGCACGGGACGGCTTGGCGGCGGCACGCAACGCCCGCCGTCCGGGTTCGGCCGGCCGTTGTCCCGGACCAGCCGCCGGAGCCGGCGTATCGCCAGCCATGGGTTGAGGCTGGTCCGTACTCATCAGACCTCGAGCAGCTCGGCTTCCTTGCGCTTGAGGAGCTCGTCCACGTTGTCCGTGTGCGACTTGGTCTTGGCGTCCAGTTCCTTTTCGGCCCGGTTGCCCTCGTCTTCGCCGACGTCGCCGTCCTTGACCATCTTGCCGATGGTGTCCATCGCCTTGCGGCGGATGTTGCGGATGGAGACCTTGGCGTCTTCGGCCTTGCCGCGGACCACCTTGACGTACTCCTTGCGGCGTTCCTGGGTCAATTCCGGGAGGACCACGCGGATCACCACGCCGTCATTCGCCGGGTTCGCGCCCACATCCGAGTCGCGCAGGGCCTTCTCGATATCGTTCAGGGCCGACTTGTCGTAAGGAGTGATCAGCAGGGTGCGCGCTTCCGGGTTCTGGAAGGACGCCAACTGCTGCAGCGGGGTCGGCGTGCCGTAGTAGTCGACCGTGACCTTGGAGAACAGTGCCGGATTGGCGCGGCCGGTGCGGATGGTGGCGAAGTCTTCCTTGGCCACTTCGACTGCCTTGTCCATCTTCTCGGCAGCTTCGCGCAGCGTCTCGTCTATCACGGTCTCTCCTTCACGTCCTTCATTCATTCCGCGGTGCCCGCGGTCCTGGCTCTTTTCCATCCTAGGCTATCGGGCGGATGGCCCGGCGCCAGTCAGGCGGTGACGTAGGTGCCGATCTGCTCGCCCAGAATCGCACGGGTCACGTTGCCTTCACCCTCCATCCCGAAGACCACCATGGACAGCTTGTTGTCTCGGCACAGGCTGAAGGCGGTCTGGTCCATCACCCGGATATTCCGGCGCATGGCTTCGTCGTAGGTCAGGGTGTCGAGCTTCTCCGCAGCCGGGTCTTTCTTCGGGTCGGCCGTGTAGACGCCGTCCACGCCGTTCTTCGCCATGAGGACGACGTCGGCGTGCACCTCGAGTGCACGCTGGGCAGCCACCGTGTCGGTGGAGAAATAGGGCAGGCCGGCGCCGGCGCCGAAAATGACCACGCGGCCCTTCTCCATGTGCCGGATGGCCCGCCGCGGAATGTAGGCCTCGGCTATCTGCCCCATGGTGATCGCGCTTTGCACGCGGGTGTCCACCCCGGCCTGTTCGAGGAAGTCCTGGAGGGCCAGGCAGTTCATGACGGTGCCGAGCATGCCCATGTAATCGGCACGGGAGCGGTCCATGCCCGACGTCGACAGTTCGGCGCCGCGGAAGAAGTTGCCGCCGCCCACGACGATGGCCACTTCGACCTGGCCGACGGTGGCGGCGATCTGCTTGGCGACGCCCCGGACGGTGTCCGGGTCCACGCCCAGCTTCCCTCCGCCGAAGACTTCGCCCGAAAGTTTCAGCAGGACGCGGCGGCGTTTGGCCCCGGTGTCAGCGGTGGTCTGGGTGTTCTGGGATTCCATGGTGCCTCCCGGCGTGCGTGGTTCTGGGGAAAGAGTATGTGAGTGGCCGCGCGGCCGCCCGACGGCTGAAGCCGCGCGGCCGATCCGGACATGAAAAAGGAGTGGTCACCGGTTGGTGACCACCCCCTTGTCATCTGAATCAGCCAGTTCGCCTAAGCGTTGCGACCGAGATTACGCTCCGACGCGGAAGCGGGCAATGGCGGTGGCGTTGACGCCGGCCGCTTCCAGCACCTTGCCGACGGACTGCTTCGGGTCCTTGGCAAACGGCTGGTCCAGCAGCACGATCTCCTTGAAGAAACCGTTCAGCCGGCCTTCGACGATCTTTGCCAGTGCGGCCTCGGGCTTGCCTTCGGCGCGGGCGGTCTCGTCGGCGATGCGGCGTTCGTTCTCCACCGTCTCGGCCGGAACCTCGTCGCGGGTCAGGTAGGTCGGTGCGTAGGCGGCGCTGTGCACGGCGACGTCGTGTGCTGCCTCGGTGGCTGCAGCCCCCTCGCCGTCAACGGCGAAGAGGACGCCAACCTGTGCCGGCAGGTCCTTGGAGGTCTTGTGCAGGTAGGCATCGACGGTCTTGCCTTCGACCCTGGCAACCCGGCGGACGACAATCTTTTCGCCCAGCACGGCGCCTTCCTCGACGACGAAGTCGCCCAGCGGCTTGCCGTCGACGTCGGCGGCCAGCAGCGCGTCGAGCTCGGCAGCGCCGGACTCAACCGCTACGGCCAGTACCTTGTCAGCGAGTTCGATGAACTTGGCGGACTTGGCGACGAAGTCGGTCTCGCAGTTGACCTCGATCATGACGCCGACCGTTCCATCGATGACCTTGGCGGCAACCAGGCCTTCGGCAGTGGAACGGCCCTCACGCTTGGTGGCGCCCTTCAGGCCCTTGATGCGGATCAGCTCAATGGCCTTCTCGGCATCTCCATTGGCCTCGTCCAAAGCCTTCTTGACATCCATCATGCCGGCGCCGGTGCGCTCGCGCAGGGCCTTGATATCAGCAGCGGTGTAGTTCGCCATTTGGACTCCAGTCCTCCCGTATTAAGTAGTGTTCGGTGCCGCTGGCGGCGGGCCCACAGCAGGCCCGGCCGCCAGCGGAAGTCCGGCGGCGCACAAGGCGCCGCCGGTGAGTCGGATTTACTTCTCGGTGTCCGCGGCGGGTGCTTCGGCGGCCGGGGCTTCGGCGGCGGGAGCGTCAGCAGCAGCTTCGGCGGCCGGTGCTTCGGCGGCGGGAGCGTCAGCAGCAGCTTCGGCGGCCGGGGCCTCGGTCGAGCCCTCGAGCAGTTCGCGCTCCCACTCGGCCATCGGCTCGGCCGGAGCTTCGGTGTTGCCTGCGGCGCGGTTGTTGCGGGCGATGAGGCCCTCGGCAACGGCGTCGGCGATCACGCGGGTCAGCAGGTTGACGGAGCGGATGGCGTCGTCGTTGCCCGGGATCGGGAAGTCGACTTCGTCCGGATCGCAGTTGGTATCCAGGATGGCCACAACGGGGATGCCGAGCTTCTGGGCCTCGTCGATGGCGAGGTGTTCCTTCTTGGTGTCGACGATCCACATGACCGAAGGGGTCTTGGTCAGGTTGCGGATGCCGCCCAGCGTGGTTTCCAGCTTGGTCTTCTCCCGCTGCAGCAGCAGCAGTTCCTTCTTGGTGCGGCCGGAAGCCGCAACGTCTTCGAAGTTGATCTCTTCGAGTTCCTTCAGGCGCGAGATGCGCTTGGAGACGGTCTGGAAGTTGGTCATCATGCCGCCGAGCCAGCGCTGGTTGACGTACGGCTGTCCAACGCGGGTGGCCTGCTCGGCAATTGCTTCCTGGGCCTGCTTCTTGGTGCCGACGAACAGCACGGTGCCGCCGTGGGCAACGGTGGCCTTGACGAACTCGTAGGCGCGGTCGATGTAGGACAGCGACTGCTGCAGGTCGATGATGTAGATGCCGTTGCGCTCGGTGAAGATGAAGCGCTTCATCTTCGGGTTCCAACGGCGGGTCTGGTGACCGAAATGTACGCCGCTGTCGAGCAGCTGGCGCATGGTAACGACTGGCATGTCGTCACTCCTTCCGGCAGCATCGGGCTGGGCCTGGGCTGCTGCCTGTAGACGGTTGTTAGCTTTTCGCCCGGCGGGCTAAGCTCCTGGCGTCTGTCGGCGCCGCCGGCACGGCGGCGCAGGTGTCCGGACCGGTTTCCCGGACCGCCTGGACACACTTCCATCGCTAACATCGAGCCGATGGATTTCAGACACGCGTAGTCAGCCTCCGCCCGGACATGGGTCATGGACGGAAAACTGCTTCGTCCAGTGTACTACAGGCAGCACCGGCGTTCCTGCGCGTTCCCGCCCTCCACAACGGCCGGAGCCAAGGGGTTGCGCACACCGTCCTTCGCCGCCGTGGCACGCACCGGAGGCAGCGGCAAGGATCGGCTGCATGACGCCGTTTTTGTTCCGCTGCGCAGCCGCCGCGGCCTCTGCCGTGCTGCTTGCCGCGGCCGGTTCGCCCGAGCCGGCCGGGCCGCCCTCTTATTCGCCCCCGTGGGGCTGGCCCGCCAGCCCGCAACCCGTCGTCGTGCGCGGCTTTGACCCGCCGCCCGAGCCCTGGCTGGGCGGACATCGCGGCGTCGATTTGGCCGTTCCGGCCGGGACGACCGTCCTCTCCCCCGCCGCTGGCCGGGTAAGTTTCTCAGGCCGGGTCGTCGACAGGCCGGTGATTACCATCGATCATGGCAACGGCCTGCGCAGCAGCCTGCTGGCCGTGGCGTCCGGGCTGCGGGCCGGAGATACCGTTTCGGCGGGCGATCCGGTGGGAACGGTGGCCGCGAGCAGCCATTGTGCCTGCCTGCATTGGGGCGTCCGCCGCGGTGACGCCTACATCAACCCCCTGCAGTTCGTCATGGACCTGCGACCTTCGGTACTGCTGCCGGTGCCGGATGGCTAAACGAACGCCGCCAGCCCGGTGATCGCCCGGCCGGCCACCAGGGAGTTGATTTCGTGGGTTCCTTCGTAGGAGTAGATGGCCTCGGCGTCGGCAAAGATCTTGGCCATTTCGTAGTCGGCGACAATGCCGTTGCCGCCCAGGATGTTGCGGCCCAGTGCAACGCTTTCACGCATCCGGGCAGTGGTGAACGCCTTGGCGAGTGCGGACTGCTCGTCCTTGGCCTGGCCGGCGTCTTCCAGCTGCGCAAGGCGGACCATCATGCCCATCGACGCCACCGTGTTGCCGAGAATCTGCACCAATTGGTCCTGCACCAGCTGGAAGGAGGCCAACGGCCTTCCAAACTGGTGCCGCTCGACCGCATAGCGCCGTGCCAGATCGAAGGCAGCCATCTGCTGCCCCACCGCCTGCCACGCTACGGCAAGCCGCGTCACCTTCAGCACCTTGTTGGTGTCCCGGAAGCTGTTGGCGCCCTTGAGGTGGAAATCATCGGGGACCACCACATTCTCCAAGATGATGTCCGCGTTCTGCACGGTGCGGAGGCTGATCTTGTTCTCGATCTTCGTCGCGCCGTAGCCGGGGGTGGCCGTGTCCACCAGGAAGCCCTTGACCTGGTTGTCGGCCAGGTCGCGCGCGTAAATCACGACCCAGTCCGAGAATGTCGCGTTGCCTATCCAGCGCTTGGCCCCGTTCAGCACCCAGTTGGACCCGTCGCGCCGGGCCGTGGTGCGCGTGCCGCCGGCGACGTCGGAGCCACCGAGCGGTTCCGTCAGCCCGAAGGCGCCGATCTTCTTGAGGGCGTAGATGTCCGGCAGCCAGGCCTCCTGCTGCTCCTTCGACGCGAGGACTTCGATCGATCCGGCGAACAGGCCGTCGTGGACCCCCAGGAAAGTGGCAATGGAAGTGTCTGCGCGGGTGAACTCCGCGTGCACGAGGCCGGCGAACAAGTTGGAATATCCCTGCCGCCTGACCGGGCTGACCACATCCAGGTCCGCCAGTTTCGGGATGATCTCCAGGGGGAACTCCGCCCGGTTCCAGCAGTCGACGGCGATGGGGCGGACTTCCTTGGCCAACCAGTCGCGGATGTCATGCAGCCGCGAGCGCTCGTTTTCCGAGAGCATCTCCTCGAAGGCGTAGAAGTCGCCATCGGCGTAGGGGAGGTCGTTCGGATCGATGACGCGCTGGCCCATAGTGGCTTCCTTTTCTGTGAACAGGTCGCGGTCCCGGGCAGGAGGCCACGGGGAACCGTCAAGTTACTGAGCAGTAACTTAGCCCAAGACCGGCAATCGGGCAACGGCCGAAGGGGTTGACGCCTGCTCCGGGTCTGCGACCTCGTGCGGGTTTGGCCGGCGGCACGACAAAGGCCCCGAACCATCTGGTCCGGGGCCTGCGCTAAACGTAGGGCGGGTGGGGCTTGAACCCACGACCAAAGGATTATGAGTCCTCTGCTCTGACCGGCTGAGCTACCGCCCCTCGTTGCCGGACAGTGCCCCGCAAAGCGGGGACCGTTACCGGCACCTTAGACATACTAAGTCCTCCCGACCGGCAGGCGCACGTTGGCCTAGTCGAGGTAGTCGTCCGCCGAGGCGCCGCGGTAGAGCTGCTCAAAGGTGTCCATGGTCTTGTCGATACCGTGCCGCATCGCCTTCGCGTGGCTGGCTTCGCCCATGGCCTCCAGCCGCTCGGGACTCTGGCCGAGTACGGCGTTGAGCTTTGCCGCCAGATCGGAGGGATCGCGCGGGGCAAACAAGTAGCCATTGACCCCGTCGTCCACCAAGTGCGGCAAGGCCATCGCATTGGCCAACACCACGGGCTTGCTGGCGGACATTGCTTCCAAGGACACCAGCGATTGCAGTTCGGCGGTTCCGGGCTGGCAAAACACAGCCGAGCGCAGGTACGCCTTGCGCAGTTCGGCGTCGTCCACATGGCCCAGGAATGCGACCCTGCGGCCGAGCCCCATAGCCGCAACCCTCGCTTGGAGGTTCTTCCGCTCGTCGCCGTCGCCGATGATCTCCAGATGGACATTCAGCGCGGGATCCGTCATGGCCAGCGCCTCGATCAGCGTGTCCACGTTCTTTTCCACCGCCAGCCGGCCCACAAACAACACCGTGGGGTGTTCCGGCCTCTCGATCGTTTCCCCGGGGGCCAACTCATAGGCAGCCGCGTCGATGCCGTTGGACAGGGGCATCACCTTGTGCAGGAACGCGTGATCACGCATCGCCTTGGCGGCCAGCGGCGTCGGCGTCGTCACTACGGCGGCCTTGCCCATGATCTTGCCCATGTCACGCCAGGAATTCTTCGCCACAATGTCTAGGAACCACTGCGGGAACGGCAGGAACGGCTCCAGGTTCTCCGGCATGAAGTGGTTGGTCGCGATGGTGCGGATGCCCCGTCGCACTGCTTCGGCAATGGTGGCCTGTCCGATCATGTAGTGGCACTGGATGTGCACTACGTCCGGCTGGACCTCATCGAATATCCGCTTGATGTCCCGCTTGATCTCCCAGGGAAAGCAGATGCGCCAGGTCTCATGCGTCGGCACCGAGTGGGAGCGGAGCCGGTGCACCTTGGCCTCCGGACGGTGCTCCACGAAGGTCGGGCCCTTGTCGTACCGCCCCGCGATGATGTCAACGCCGTGTCCGCGCTTGGTCATCGCCGTGGCCAGCCGGAACCCGAAGACGGCCGCTCCGTTGACATCCGGCGGGTAGGTATCGGCTGCAATCAGGATCTTTAGGGGTTTCGGTCCGATGTCGTCGCTCACCTGCGGCAGGACTCCTTGGTTCGTTGTCACGGTATTCTTCATCGGTGTCGGGGCCCTATGGTTTCTTTCCCGAGGCTTGGGCCCGGCGCCGGGCTTCTTCCTTTTTCTGCAAGACGTCCGGATGGTGCCTCGAGAGGGCAATGACCCCAACAATAGCAACCAAACCTGCCCCCACCATGCCAATCGCAAACACCGGTTCGACGTCGGGCCTGAGCTCTCCGAGGATGAAAATGCCGATCGCGATGCCCACCAGCGGATCGATCACTGTCAGCCCCGCGATGACCAGATCGGGAGGGCCACTGGAGTAGGCACTCTGGACAAACCAAGCCCCCAGGCCGCCCGCTGCGGCGACGGCGATGACCGTGTAGATCGGCACGTTCGCGATGAAACCGCCGCCGGGCTCCAGGAGTCGCAGACCAATAATCCTTACCAGCACGGCGACGAAGCCGAACAGCATGCCGGCTCCCAGGATGTAAGCGAAGGCGTTCAGCCTGCGCCGGAACATCAGTTCCAGCGAGAGGAAGACTGCAACGACCACGGCCAGCAGCAGGACCGCTGAGAGTTCCTCCTCTGCCCGTACCCGATGGCTGGCGCCGGTGACGTTGACGGCCAGCAGCACGAAAACGGCGCTTCCTGCCACACAGGCCGAGATCGCTACCACCGTCACGCGGTTTAGCCGGATCCCCTGGTCTTTGGAATTGATGATCGTGGTGATGACCAGGGCGATGGCGCCGATTGGCTGGACGACGGTCAGCGGCGCGCTCACTAAGGCAACCACGTTCAGTCCCATTCCGACGACCAACAACAGCAGTCCCAGGACCCAGCGGGGGTTGCGGAGCATCCGCAGCAAACCGGAGACGCTCATCGCCAGGCCGCCGGTATTGGCTTGGACGGCACTGGCTTGGCGCTGGGTGCCGAGGGCGAGGAAGAAGGCGCCGAGCAAGGCACAGAAGATTGCTAACCAGACCATGGGGTCCCGTCAGGAGATGTCCGCTTCCGCCCGGATTCCGGATCAACCACGGTGTGGATCGTCCTGGCCGACCGCGCGCTGGCGCTTGTACTTGCCCCATGCCGCCCGCATATAGCCCAGCCAGGCGAGGACGTGCCCAACACAGCCCGCGGCCAGGATGACGTAGGCCAAAATCAGCAGCCAGTCGTGGCCGAAGCCCTCCACCCGATGGAGCAGCAGCAGCGGAGTTCCCACCAGCAGCAAGGCCGTCCGGATCTTGCCAATGTCCGTGACGGGAAGGTCGGGGCTGCCATGGAACAGGAGCAGCGAGAACACGAGCAGGATCGCGTCCGGGATGATGATGGACAGCAGCAGCCACCACGGGGCAATGCCGGCAGCGACGAACGTCGTGGCCACGATGATGAGGGCCAGCCGGTCGGCAACCGGATCGAGCCATTTGCCGACCGAGGAGACTTGGTCGAGGCGACGGGCAATGTAGCCGTCGACCCAGTCCGTGGACCCCAGCACCACCAGCGTGATGGTGGCTGCCCCGTAGGACTGTCGGGCGATCAACCAGACAAACAGCGGAACCGCGAGAAAACGCAGCACGGTGATGAGGTTCGGGATGGTCCAGAACGTGTGCAGCTCACGGTACTCGAAGTCGCGCCGCGTCCCGGCACCGATGATCCTCAAACGCTGTCCCTCCCCTCAGTCGTCGTTCCACGCCGGGCAGCCGACTGCGCTGCAGCCGGCTCCCGTGCCGCCGTGCGGCGGTCAGGAATCCTTATTTTTGCAGCAGCCGCCGGAGCATGACGCCCATCGCGGTCAGCGAGACCGCCAGCGTCGCCAACGGCTTCCAACGCTCCCGCAACTCCGGGCCGGCCTCGCTCACGGCCTCGCTCACGACCTCGGCACCTGCCACCAGGCGCTCGGTGGCAGCATCTGCCACATGCTTCGCCCGGCGCTTGGCCTGCTCCGCACGGGGCCGGGGGTCGACGCGGCGGCCGAGATCGTCCCTGACGGCCGCCAAATGGTCGCGGCGCTCGGCCGTACGGGCACGGAGTTCGTCCATCGTCGGTGCCGGCGCCTTGGCTTCCTTGCGCTCTGCCTTTTCCGCCTTGGTCTCCTTCTCGGGCTTTTCGTCCAGTGTGGCCGGATCGAAGCTGCTGCCCTCTCGCAACACCCCGACGTCGTACTTGACGCCGCGGATGGCCTCGGCGGGCAGGAGCGGCATGGCCTTCTTGCCCCTCGAGATTCCAATGAGCGCCAGGATACCGCCCAGGATCAGGAACACGGCTGCGACGATCAGCGCCGCCAGCCACGCCGGCATGATGAGCGCCAGTCCCATGATTGCCGCTATCAGAAGGGAAATGACCATGAAGACCAGGAACACCAGCGCGGCCGCCAGGATCCCGGCCGCGATACCTGCCTTGACGCCCTTCCCCTTGAGCTCGAGCAGGGCCAGCGAGAACTCGTCCTGAATCTGGCGGGGGGTCAATTGGCCGGCGAGCCGCGCAAGTCCCGCCGTCGACAAATTCGCACCGGCAGGCGTGGCCCCGGGCTGCCCGACACGGGCACCCGTTGTTCCGGGCGGCCGTAACCCGGTGACGGTGCTTCCGGGAGTCCTCGCACCGGTTGCGGTGCTCCCGGACATCGTGGCACCGGTGGCAGTGCTTCCGGGATTCCTCGCACCGGTGGCGGTGCTTCCGGAATTGCTCGCACCCGTGGCGGCGCTCCCGGACATCCTCGCACCGGTTGCGGTGCTTCCGTGGCTTTCCGGACCGGTCATGGGCTCTGCCTCCATCATTGTCGGTAGTGCGCGAGTGTCCACACCTTCAAATTATCATTCTGCCCCAGTCTGCCCCCTCAGCCGTAGGGAGGACATTCACCTGAGGGCTGTGGAACAAAAAATAAGAGTAAACGCTTACGTTCGTCTCCCCGCCGAACTAGGCTGGCAGGCAGTCCGTGTCGATGCTGCGATTGCGTAAGGGATGGGATGAACATGGTCCTGCAATTTCCGAAGCAATTCCTGTGGGGCGCCGCGACGGCCGCCTACCAAATCGAAGGCGCGTCCCACGACGACGGACGCACCGATTCCATCTGGGATGCCTTCTGCAGGCTGCCCGGAGCCATCGTGGGCGGCGAGACCGGCGAACGAGCCTGCGACCACTACCACCGTTTCCGCGAGGACGTCGCCCTGATGTCCTCCCTGAACCTGGGTGCTTACCGGTTTTCCACGTCGTGGCCGCGGGTCAAACCGGACGACGCGGCAGTGAATCCCGCCGGCCTGGATTTCTATTCGCGCCTGGTGGACGAGCTGTGCGCGGCGGGCATCAAGCCCTGGCTCACGCTGTACCACTGGGATCTGCCGCAGGCACTGCAGGAGAACGGCGGTTGGGCCAACCGGGACACCGCCTACCGCTTTGCGGAATATGCCCTGGCGGTCCATGAGGCGCTCGGCGACCGGGTACGCGTCTGGACCACGCTGAACGAGCCATGGTGCTCGGCTTTCCTCGGCTATGGTTCGGGCGTCCATGCCCCGGGGATGCAGTCGCGGCCACAGGCCTTGGCCGCCATGCACCACCTGCTGCTGGGACACGGGCTGGCCACCGACGAACTGCGCCGCCGTGATCCGGCCGCCGAGCTCGGCCTCACCCTGAATTTCACGGTGGCGGATCCCCTGAACCCGGAGGACCCCGTCGATGTCGACGCCGCCCGCCGTATCGATGGCCAGTTCAACCGCGCTTTTCTGGACCCCGTCTTCGGCGGTTCCTACCCGGCGGATTTTCTGGTGGACGTGGGGCCGTACGGACTGGACGCCAGGATCCGGGACGGGGACCTGGAACTGATCGGGAGCAGGATCGACGCCCTGGGGGTCAACTACTACCACGGAGAGGCAGTGACCGGGCGTCCCCGCCCGGACGCGGAAAACACGCATGCCGCCCCGGTCGAGCGGCCGGTTGCGCCACCCTACCCCGCGGCCGACCATGTCAGTTCCGTTTCCCGCGGGCTGCCCACGACGGCGATGGGTTGGGAAATCCAGCCGGAAGGACTGCACCGGCTGCTCGTCCGATTGCAGGACGAGTACAGCGGGCCGGCCGGGACGGGGCTCTTCGTCACCGAGAACGGGGCTGCCTTCGACGACGAGGTCTCTGCCGACGGCGCCGTGCATGACCGGCAGCGGCTGGAGTTCCTGCGCGCGCACATCATCCAGTGCCACCGTGCGATCCAGGACGGCGTGGACCTGCGGGGCTACTTCGGCTGGTCGCTGATGGATAACTTCGAGTGGGCCTGGGGCTACCGCAAACGCTTCGGCCTGACCCGGGTGGACTACGACACACTGGAGCGCACCGTCAAGGACAGCGGCCGCTGGTTTGCGCAAGTCGCGGCCGGCAACCGGGTCGCCTCGGCGTAGCCAAAGAAAAATCCCGCAACCGGCGTGCGGTGCGGGATTTTGCCTTGCAGCTCCCCCGACTGGACTCGAACCAGTAACCCTTCGATTAACAGTCGAATGCTCTGCCAATTGAGCTACGGGGGATTGAAGCGAGTAAAACTCTAGCAGGACGGCCGCGCGGAGACGAAATCGGCCTGCCACCGGGGGCCCGGACGCACAGGATCCCCGCCCTCGGACGAAGACGGGGATCCTGGTTTGTCCGCTCCCCCGACTGGACTCGAACCAGTAACCCTTCGATTAACAGTCGAATGCTCTGCCAATTGAGCTACGGGGGAAGGCTGCCATCCGCCATCGGCGGTTTGACCTCCAACAGCATACTCAATACAGGCCGGAACTTGCCAATTGGAGGCCGGGCCTACTCCTCGCGAAGGGCCCGCCGCTGCATCTCGAGTTCCATCAGTTCACGGTTGATCTGCTGGAAGCTTTCGGGATCTGAAGCCGGATCCATCCGTTGCAACTGGCCCAGCTTGTCGGCCTTCAGGTGGGTGATCTGCAGGTCCTGCAGCCGGTTCAGGATGCCCCGGCAATACAGCCGCAGGGCGTCGTCGTTCTGCGCCGGCAGCGGGGTCACCGCAAGTTCCGAGACGAAGGTGCCCAGCTCCTCCGGGACTTCCTGGCGGATCGTCTCCACCCACTGCGACGGTGTGGCACCGGAAACGCCGGCCGCCCGGACGGCGCCGTGGATGGCCACGTGCACGGGCGCCAGGAAGCGGGCCTGCATGAACTGTTCCCACTGGTTGGCATCAAGGAGGCCGGGCTGCTGGATCGCCACTTCCAGTGCCTGGTGTTCCAGGCGGACCACGGGATCACGCAGGTCCGGGCGCGGAAAGGCCGGGGGCGCCGCATACTGGCCGGATTCCCGGGAGTAGGCCGCTTCACCGCCGGCATCGGTGTCCCGGCCGTAGCCGTGCTGCGCAGCCTGCCCGTAGGCAGGCTGGCCCTGGCCGTTCGGTTGCCGGCGGGAAGCATTTCCCGGATTCCACGCGTCCTCCCGACCCTGCGGACCGCCGTTGCCTCGCCGGTCCCGTGCAGACGGCTGCTGCGTGCCGCGGTTCGGTTCCTGCCCGCGGTCCTGCTGGCCCCGCTCGCGGCCTGCCGACCGGGCCCCGGAGTCCTGTCCCCGTTTCGCGGCTCCGGCCACGGCCCGGGTGACATCGTCAATGTCCATGCCCAGCCAGCCCGCAAGTTCACGCGAGTAGCCCGGCCGCATGGCCGGGTCCCTGATCTCGGCAACCACCGGGGCGGCGGCCCGCAGGGCCTGGACCCTTCCTTCGACCGTGTCCAGGTTGAACTTCTTCAAGGTGGCCTTGATCGCGAACTCGAACAGCGGGCGGCGGGAGCTGATCAGCTCGCGCACCGCACCTTCGCCGTGGCTCAGGCGCAGGTCGCATGGATCCGCGCCGCTCGGCTCGACGGCTACGTAGGTCTGGGCAACGAAGCGCTGGTCTTCCTCGAAGGCCCGCAGCGCGGCCTTTTGGCCCGCCTCGTCGCCGTCGAAGGTGAAGATGACCTCGCCCCCGGTCCCGTCGTCGGAGAGCAGGCGCCGGGCAATCTTGATGTGGTCGGTGCCGAAGTTGGTGCCACAGGTCGCCACGGCCGTCCGGATGCCCGAAAGGTGGCAGGCCATCACGTCCGTGTAGCCCTCCACGACCACCAGTTGGCGGCTGCGGGCGATGTCCCGTTTGGCCAGGTCGATTCCGTACAGGACCTGTGACTTCTTGTAGAGCACCGTCTCCGGCGTATTGAGGTATTTGGGCCCCTGGTCGTCCTCGAAGAGCTTGCGGGCACCAAACCCTATGGTTGCCCCCGTCAGGTCGCGGATGGGCCAGATCAGCCGGCCGCGGAAACGGTCATAGATCCGGCTGTTCCGGCCATCGGATCCGTCCGATCCGCCGGAAAACATGCCGGTCATCCGCAATTCGTCCTGGGTGAAGCCGCGGCCGGTCAGGTGCTTGAGCAGGCCGTCCCAGCCCTGCGGGGCATAGCCCACGGCGAACTGCTCTGCGGCAGCCTGGTCGAAGCCACGCCCAGAGAGGAACTCCCGTGCCGTCGCGGCACCCGGGCCCTGGAGCTGCTCCCGGAAGAACTCCGCGGCAACCTTGTGTGCGTCCAGCAGCCGCTGCCGCTTGCCGACGTCCTCCCGGCGGGGGCCGGTGCCGCCGTCTTCGTACCGGAGCGTGTAGTTGATCCGGTGGGCGAGTTTCTCCACGGTCTCGGTGAACGTGGTGTGATCCATCTTCTGCACGAAGGAGATGACGTCGCCGCCCTCGCCGCAGCCGAAGCAATGGTACGTGCCCACCTGCGGACGGACGTGGAACGACGGCGATCGCTCGTCATGGAAGGGACACAGGCCCTTGAACGAACCGATGCCGGCCGACTTCAGCGTGACGTAGCCGTCGACGACTTCCTTGATGTCGGTACGCTGGCGGACTTCATCGATGTCTTCGCGTTTTATGAGTCCGGCCATAGTCCCATGGTATGCAGCCGCGCCAAATCGGCGGCCGAACCGCCTGCTGCCGGTGACGGTGGCGCCGCCGCAGCCGCCTGTGGAGGGAGGCTGCGGCGGCCCGCGCCCCTCACAGCAGGGTGCGGTGGGCCCCCATCAGGCGTTCGTGCAGCGCCAGGGCCGAGACATCGGTGAGCGAGGCGATCTGGTCAATGACCACGCGCAGGCGGCCGCCGTCGTCGTCCGCATCCCGCCAATCCGAGGCGAAGGGTTCCTCCAGGTGCTTCTCCCCCGTGGCGTGCAGCTCGCTGACCAGGTCGTGCAGGATCTGCTGCTGGTGTTCGTAGACCGGCTGGCGCAGGTCCGCGGTCATCACGAACGTGGTGGCCAGCCCCTTCATCACCGCGATCTCGGTGGCGGTCTCCTGCGGCACCACCAGCTCCGCTCCGTAGCGGGTCAGCTGCTGCGGGCCATAGATGGAGCGGGTGGCTTCCATGGCGCTGGAACAGAAGCGGCCGATCAACTGGCTGGTCATGTCTTTCAGCGCGGCCATGGCCTTGCGGCTGCCGTCGGCCTCGCGCACCCACACGCCGGAGCGCTCCAGCCGGATGAGCGCCTCGTCCACTTCCCGGGCGTCGCTGCTGGGCAGGTACCACTGCTGGGTGTAACCAATGACCCGGCTGCGGGTGTCGGCGCTGTCCAGCCACTTGAGCTGGATGCGTCCGGCCACGATGGCGTCTTCGACGTCGTGCACGGAGTAGGAGATGTCGTCGGCGAGGTCCATCACCTGGGCCTCCAGGCAGGAACGGCGCTCCGCGGCGCCTTCGCGCAGCCAGTTGAACACGGGAAGGTCGTCTTCGTAGGCGCCGAACTTGCTGGTGCGCTTGCCGTGGATGACCGGCGCGTCGTCGGCGGACCACGGGTACTTGCACGCCGCGTCCAGGCTGGCCCGGGTCAGGTTCAGTCCGGCCGGCGATCCGTCCGGGCGCAGGATCTTGGGCTCCAGCCGGGTCAGCAGCCGAAGCGTCTGGGCGTTGCCTTCGAAACCGCCGATGGCATGGGCCGCGGCGTTCAGCGCGGTCTCCCCGTTGTGTCCGAAGGGAGGATGGCCAAGGTCGTGGGACAGGCAGGCTGCGTCCACCACGTCGGGATCGCAGCCCAGGGTGCGTCCCAGTTCGCGGCCCACCTGGGCCACTTCCAGGCTGTGGGTCAGCCGCGTCCGCACGAAGTCGTCCGTGTCCGGGGACACCACCTGCGTCTTGGCGCCCAGCCGGCGCAGCGCCGACGAGTGCAGTACCCGGGCCCGGTCGCGTTCGAACTGCGTCCGGTAGGTGCTCTTCGGCTCCTCCGTGTACCAGCGTTCCTGGTCGAAATCCGAGTATCCCGGCGTGGGCGGGGCCGGGCGCCCGGTGCGTACCTCAGCCACCGGAGACGTCCAATTCGGCGGCGGCGATCATGGCCTTGTGGTCGGCGTTCAGCTCCCGGCTGGACAGCCAGCCGTCGGGCAGCGCCGGGCGTTTGGGGGAACCGGCACGGCCCCGCGGGCCCTCGGCGTCCGCCCCCGGGTAGGGAGCGTCGGCATCCAGTTCGGCCAGCAGTTCGCGCAGCACCTCGAGGGTGGGCACCTGTGCCAGCGCGGCCCGCAGCTCCCCGCCCACCGAGTATCCCTTGAAGTACCAGGCCACGTGCTTGCGGATATCCCGCAGCGCCTTGCCCTCGTCCTCGAAGTAATCCACCAGCAGCTCGGCATGCCGGTAGAAGCTGTCCGCGACGTCCTTCAACCCTGGGCGGAAGCGCCTGTCGGTCCCTTCGAAGGCGGCCTGCAGGTCACCAAACAGCCATGGGCGGCCTTGGCATCCGCGGCCGACGACGACCCCGTCCACGCCCGTCTGTTCCACCATCCGCACCGCATCCTCGGCGCTCCAGATGTCGCCGTTGCCCAGCACCGGGATATCCGGCAGGGCTTCCCGCAGTTCGGCGATCGCGTTCCAGTCGGCCTTGCCGGAGTAGAACTGGCTGGCGGTACGGCCGTGCAGTGCCACGGCGGCAACCCCGGCGTCGCGGGCAATCTTGCCGGCCTCGATGAACGTCAGATGCTCGTCGTCGATCCCCTTGCGCATCTTGATGGTCAGCGGCACGTTGCCCTTGGCCGCCTCGCGCGTCGCGGCCTGGATGATCGCGGTAAACAGTTCGGTTTTCCAAGGCAGCGCCGAGCCGCCGCCGCGGCGGGTGACCTTCGGCACCGGGCAGCCAAAGTTCAGGTCGATGTGGTCGGCGCGGTCTTCCTCCACCAGCAGCCGGACGGCAGCACCGACGGTTTTGGGATCCACGCCGTAGAGCTGGACGGACCGCACGTCCTCGTCCTCGTCGTGCGAGATGATCCGCATGGATTCCCTGTTGCGCTCGACCAGCGCGCGGGACGTGACCATTTCCGCCACGTACAGGCCGCCGCCGTACTGGCGGCAGAGCCGGCGGAACGCCTTGTTGGTGATGCCGGCCATGGGTGCCAGCACCACCGGGGTGTCGACGGTTATCGGTCCGAGTTTGAGCGGCGGGAGCTCAAGCTTGGCGGCCGATTCGGGTGCAGCGGTAAGTGTCACCCGTCTATTCTCTCAAAACCCGGCAAATCCGTCCGCCGGCACCCGCGCCTGTGGACCGGCCCGGTCCGCTTCTCGCGGTTCGGTCCGCTTGATCGCGGTTCGTCCGCGCCGCCGGGGTACGTCCACGTCGACGTGACATCGGGCCCGCGCGCTGCCCTCAGCCGCGCAGGAGGCCGCCGAGGGCGCTGTCCATGAAGTGTTCCAGCAGGTCCTGCGGGTCGCGGTACACCTCTGCCGCACCGGCCCGGAGCAAGGTCTCCGCGGGGGTCCCGCCGCATTCGAGGCCGATGACCGGGATTCCGAGGTCTCCCGCCGCCTGGACATCCCACACAGCGTCTCCCACAAAAACGGTGTCTTCGGGCTGCAGGCCCGCCGCGTCCAGGGCCGCCTGCAGGATGTCCGGCGCCGGTTTGCTGTTCTCCGCGTCCGCGGAGCTGGTGGCGGCGGTGATGGACCCATCGGCGTCGATCACGCGGCGCAGCACTTCCAACTCCCTTTCCTCGGCGGAAGAGGCCAGCACGACGGCGAACCCCTCCGCGGCGGACCGGAGCACCAGCTCACGGGCACCGTCAAAGCGGCGCAGCGCCGGCCAAAAGGTGGAGAAGACGGTTCCGTGGGCGGCCTTGAGCTCCTCGTCCCGGGACTGGTCGCGGTCCTCGTCGAGCAGCTCTGCGATGAGCCTGCCGCCGCCCATTCCCACGCAACGGTGGATGTCCGCCATCGGGACATCGACTCCCGCCTGCCGGAAGGCCTGCCACCAAGCCAGCACGTGCAGGTAGTTCGAGTCCACCAGCGTCCCGTCCACGTCAAACAGCACGCCTTTCATAAGCACTCCTCCCGACGACGGCGATGGTTCAAGCGGCACCGGCCGACCCGGCGCAGCGCCAATGTGTGAAGTCTAGCCGCTGGGGTCGGCCGGCTTGCCGTGGCCGGCCGCAGCGGCCTCGCCGGGGTCCCGGACCCCGCCGTCGGCATCCGCCGCGGCGTCGGCAAGGAGGTGCCGGGGGCCGGACCGCTCCCTTGCCGCCACCGGCCCACGGATGCCGGTGGCCTTGACCACCAGCACCGCGATCAGCGTGGTGATCGGGATAGCCAGCACCAGGCCGATCGAACCGACCAGGGTGCGCACTATCTCCTCGGCCAGTTCCCCGCTCGTCAGGGTGGCGAGCAGCGGCCGGTCGTGGAGCGACACCAGGATCAGCACCGGAAGGGAGGCACCGGCGTAGGCAAAGGCAATGGTGTAGACGGTGGAGGCGATGTGGTCCCGTCCCACACGCATCGCCCCGGAGAACAGGCGCTTGGCAGAGGCACCGGGAGCCAGTTCGTACATCTCCCACACCGCCGAGGACTGGGTGATGGTGACATCGTTGAGCACGCCCAGGCCGGAGATGATCAGCCCGCACAAAATCAACCCCGAGACGGAGAGGCTTCCGCCCATGTTGATCAGCTGGTAGGTGTAGTCGTCATCCACCCCGGTCAGGTACGCGGCATCGGTGGCCCAGGCCGCCAGCAGGGCGGTCACGCCCAGGCCGAACAGGGTGCCCAGCAAAGCGGTGGACGTGCGCGCGGAAAAGCCGTGCGCAAAGTAGAGCACCCCGACCATGATGACCACCGAGCCGATCAGCGCCAGCAGCAGCGGCGGCTTGCCTTCCATGAGGCCCGGCAGGATGAACTGCGCCAGGACCAGGAAACCGCCCGCCAGGCCCAGCATCGCGCGGAAGCCCCGCCAGCGGGCCACGGCCACCACTACCAGGGCGTAGAGCACGGCCAGCAGCACCATGGGGACGCTGCGCACGAAGTCCACGAAGACGTAGGCCCCCTCCTGCCCGCCCATCACGCCCGAAAGATTCAGGTAGCGGATGGTGTCGCCGGCCTCGACGCCGCGCGACGCCGCGATCTCCGGGGTGATCTCCACGGGCAGCGGCGAGCCGCCGGCGTCGGGCTGGGTATAGGCGACCAGGCACTCTTGGGCTTCCATGCCGGCGTCCACCGCGGCCTGCGAGGTGGGGCAATCTTCGAGCTCCACCCTCTGCACGGTGCCGACGTCGAAGGTCACCCCCGGTGCCGCGGCATAGGGATCGGGGACCTCGGCTCCGGTTCCGGCTCCGGAGGGCCAGAGCAGGATCATGCCCACCAGGGTCAGGACGGTGACCGGCAGCAGGATGGCCGCCAGGAGCAGGTTGGCCCGGCGCCGGGCGGCCAGGGCGGCGGCGCCGGGGTTGGAGGTCCCGTGGGAGTGGCTGTGCCCCATCTGTCAGTCGCTGACGATGGAGGTTTCCGGACCCAACTGGCGCGCGAGGCCGGCGTCGAGCAGCGGCTGCAGCACGGCCACCACCGCGGTCATCGAGTCATCCACCTCCAGCTGCACCGGGTACTGCGCTACCAGCATGGCCAGCAGCGCCCGCACCGCAGCCTCGGCGTCTTCGGCCGGCAGCGCCGTGTCGTATCCCAGCAGCACGTCCGCCGGGGCGTCCGTACGCTCGTGCGTGTAGCTGACGGCGAAAGCCTGGATGGTGCCGCCGTCGGACTTGGGCGCGCTGCGCAGCACCACCGCTCCGCCGGCCCCCGCGCTCTCGCTCAGCAGCATCTGCTGGGCACGTCCCACGGTCATGTCCGCCCGGTCCCACACGTGGACGGAGTTGTAGAAGTCTGCCACGGCCCGGGTCAGTTCCACCGACCCGGTGGCTGCCTCCTCCAGTTGCGGACCGGTTTCCCCGAGGTCGGGCAACGGCAGCGCCCCGGGCGAGACCAGCACCACGCGCGAGCTCTGGATCTGGGTCAGGCCCGATGCCCGGGCGAAGGCGGCGCCGGAGGTGTCCGGCTCCACCTTGGCCCGCAGCTTCCGCACGCCCGACGGCGCGTGCTCGGCCTCCGCGCGGAGCCTGGCCAGCAGGTCACGCGCGACGCCGGCGCCGCGGTGGTCGCGGGCAACCTCGACGTACACCCACAGCCGGTCCGGATGCAGGCTGGTCTCGTACACGGCACCGGCGGCAACGGCTATCCCCTGGTCCTCGGCCACGATGCACCGCGACCACGGCTGGTCGGCGGACGGGCGGAGCATGGCCCGAAAATGACCGGCCTGGCCGGTTTCCGGGTCGCCCCAGATCTCCAGCAAGGCCAGGTCATCGTCCTCGCGCCAGTCGCGGTAGGTCAGCTGGGCCATGGTTCTCCTTTGTGGGTGCGCTGCCCTGATCGGGCGGACGGTTGCCGAAGCTGCTACGGACGGCCTGCCCGTAGCTGGTTCAGGCTCCGATCAGGCGGGCTGCGAGATATCCTTCGACCTTGTCCAGGGAGACCCGTTCCTGGGCCATCGAGTCGCGTTCACGGATGGTCACCGCCTGGTCCTCGAGGGTGTCGAAATCCACCGTGATGCAGAACGGCGTGCCGATCTCATCCTGGCGGCGGTAGCGGCGGCCGATGGCACCGGCGTCATCGAAGTCGATGTTCCAGTTCTTGCGCAGCGCCTCCCCCAGTTCCTTGGCCTTGGGCGAGAGGTCCTCGTTGCGGGACAGCGGCAGCACGGCGGCCTTGACCGGGGCCAGCCGCGGGTCCAGCCGCAGCACGGTGCGCTTGTCCACGCCGCCCTTGGCGTTCGGTGCCTCGTCTTCGGTGTAGGCATCCACCAAAAAGGCCATGAAGGACCGTGTCAGCCCGGCGGCAGGCTCGATCACGTACGGGGTGTAGCGCTCGTTGGTGGCCTGGTTGAAGTAGCTCAGGTCGGTGCCGGAGTGCTTGGTGTGGGTGGACAGGTCAAAGTCCGTCCGGTTGGCGATGCCTTCCAGCTCGCCCCATTCCGAGCCCTGGAAACCGAAGCGGTATTCGACGTCGGTGGTGCCCTTGGAGTAATGGCTCAGCTTCTCCAGCGGGTGCTCGAAGAGGCGCAGGTTGTCGCGCTTGATCCCCAGGTCCACGTACCACTGCAGCCGGGCGTCGATCCAGTACCGGTGCCACTCCTCGTCGGTCCCGGGCTCCACGAAGAACTCCATCTCCATCTGCTCGAACTCGCGGGTGCGGAAGATGAAGTTGCCCGGGGTGATCTCGTTGCGGAAGCTCTTGCCGATCTGGCCGATGCCGAAGGGCGGCTTCTTCCGCGACGTGGTCAGGACGTTGTTGAAGTTCACGAAGATGCCCTGCGCGGTCTCCGGGCGCAGGTAGTGCATGCCTTCTTCATGGGCGACCGGGCCCAGGAAGGTCTTGAGCAGGCCGGAGAATTCCTGGGGTTCGGTCCACTCGCCCTTGGTGCCGCAGTTGACGCAGGCGATGTCCTTCAGCCCGTTTTCCGGGGCGCGGCCCTTTTTCTCCTCGTACTCTTCTTCGAGGTGGTCGGCGCGGTAGCGCTTGTGGCAGTTGAGGCACTCCACCAGCGGGTCGGAAAAGACGTCCACGTGGCCGGAGGCTTCCCAGACCTGGCGCGGCAGGATGACCGACGAATCCAGTCCGACCACGTCGTCGCGGCCGCGGACCATCGTCTGCCACCACTGGCGCTTGATGTTTTCCTTCAGCTCGACGCCGAGCGGCCCGTAGTCCCATGCGGAGCGGGATCCACCGTAAATCTCACCAGCCTGGAACACGAAGCCGCGGCGCTTGGCCAGCGAAGTGATCGAATCGAGGGCTGATTTGGCTGCTGCCATGAGGTGGTTCTCCGTATCTCTCCAGGGCCGCTGGGTGCGGTCCGAGGGTTGTCATGGCACAGATCCGTCCGGCGGCTGCAGGCACGGATCGGCGCATAGCGAAGCTACAACGTTAGCCTACCGAAAACGGGAACCCGAACCCGAACGGCGCGGGCGCATCCGGCTCCCGCGTCGGCGGCCAAGGGCCGTGAAGCGGCGCGTGCCGCATCGGACGCCGCATGCCCCGCGGCATCGGGCATGATGGTTCCATGGCTTCCGACGAAATGTATGACGTGCCGATCCGCGACGAGATGATCCGGCTGGGCCAGCTGCTGAAGCTGGCCAACCTGGCCGACGACGGGATCCAGGCCAAGGAATTCGTCGAGAACGGGCTGGTCCAGGTGAACGGCGAGATCGAAACCCGCCGCGGCCGGCAGCTGCACGCCGGGGATACCGTCAGCTGCAACGGGCAAACGGTGCGCGTCAGCCGCAGCTGAGCGGCGCGGCCGCTTGCTCCTGCGCTTGCGGTACCTTTACTTCGCCTTAAGCACCTTGTAGGTCAGGAACTCCTTCACGTGTGCCAGTTCCTGGGCGTTGATGCCGTGTCCGATGCCGGCATAGAGGACCTTGGTCAGGTCCACATGCTCGTTCGCCCAGGCGTGGGTGAACTCGATCTTGTCCTGGGTAATGACCTGGTCTGCCTGGTCCCGGCCCCAGAAGAGCGGGGGCTTGATCGCCTTGACCGCATCGTCGCGGAAGAAATCGTTACCCGCGGCAGGCACGGCGAATCCGGACAGGCCGACCACCGCGGCAATCTCCTCCGGGCGGTGGCGCAGCACCGAGGTGGCCACCGCCATGCCCATGGAAAAGCCCAGCACGGAGACGCTGCTGTGCTGATCCTTGACTCCATCCAGCCAGGACACCACGTCGCTGACGGCCTTCGTGACCTTGTCCACGGAAAAGTCCGGCTCGTGCATGAGCGGGAACCAGGTGAAGCCAGGTCCCATCGCCACCGGTGCGCGCACGGCCGCCACGGTGAATTCCTCGGGCAGCCCGGGCACCAGACCCATCAGGTCCTGCTCGTGGGATCCGTAGCCATGGAAGAGCACGAGCAGTGGCGTCCCCGCCCGTTCCTGTTCTGATTTGGACCAGGCAACCACGGGCTGATAAGCAGTTTCAGTCATGCGGTCCATGATCGCACAGAAAGCCCATTGCTTGAAACTTAAAGCTTCTTCGGGTGCCGGATCTCCCGGGCTTCGGGCACCGAACCGGTGCCCGCCCGCCCCCGCCGGCCTACCCGGCCTACCCGGCCTTGCCGCTCCGTTCGATGTGCGCCGTCAGCTCGGCGACGAACCGCGCCGGATACTCCACATGCGGCGAATGTCCGCAGTCTTCCAGCAACACTTCGGTAAAGCGCCCGCCGTTGGCCGCATACTTTTCCAGCACCGCCCGGGTCTGCGAGACCATCGGCTGCAGCGGGGCCGCCTCCTCCCCCGGCCAGCCCGGCACCACGCCGGCGCTGCCGAGGAAGTTCAGGTCGAAGAAGGAAGCATCGGAGACGATCGCGTCGCTGTCGCCGTGGATCCAGAGGATGTCCGGCTTGTCCGCCAGTTCGACAATGCCGCTGGTGTTGAAGACCCCCGGTGCCATCGTGTTCAGCACCCCCCTGCGCCCGGGAGCGAAGCCGGGCCAGTTCGACGAGGGGACGGAATCACCCGGATAGTTGTCGGGTCCCGTCTTGGTGCTGAGCATCGATTCGACCCAGATCCGTTCGTGGGGCGATACGAATCCGGCGTGCACATAGGTCGAGCGGTACACCGACAGCGGCGAGGCAGCCGCGTCGCCGCTGGTGTCGCCGGCTTCCAGCCGCGCCACGAAGTCGGGGTTGGCGCCCCCGCCGCCGGTGCCGGCGTCGTCCTCGGTGAGCCTCCGCCCCTCCGGTCCCGCCGTCCCGCCGAAACCGTACGGCGAGACCGGAGCCTGCAGCGTGAGGCTGCGGACCGGATGCTCCAGGGCGTATTGCATCACCACGCCGCCGCCCATGCTCCAACCGGCCAGGTGCACGGGTGCCAGTTGCAGGGTTTCCAGTGTGGCGTGGAGGTCGTCGGAGAAGTCCCGCAGCCCGCGGCCGGCGTCCACCGGCGCTGTGTCAGTCTGGCCGAAACCCCGCAGGTCCACCGCGAGCACGCGGTAGCCTGCCGGCAACGCCTGCATGGTCTCCTGCCAGAACAGCGAGGAGGAAACATTCCCATGCACCAGGACCACCGGGATGCCGTCGGGCCGGTCTCCGTCGCGCTCGAGGATGTTCACCGTCAGACGCTCCGTCGGCACCCGCCGCGCCACGATTCCCGCCAGTAATTCCATCTCAGCTCCTCGAGGTCGAGGCGGCCGCCGTTGGCCGCTTCAAGCACACAGTAGCCGGGAATTCCCCCGCTGACCATGACTTTCTGAAAGGTGATTCAGGTTCTGGGTTTGCGTCCCTGTGCATCCGCCGCGGCTTCTTGGGAGAATGTACCTGTGAGTAACTTGTCACTTCCTGAAGCACAAGCGTCCATCGCCGCGGCCCGCCACCCCTGGAGCCGTTACGTTGCCCTTGGTGATTCCTTCACTGAAGGGATCGGTGATCCGGACCCCGGGAGCCCGGGCGGACACCGCGGATGGGCCGACCGCGTGGCCGAGGAACTCGCCCGCGGCCACCACGACTTCGCCTACGCCAACCTCGCGATCCGCGGCCGCCTGCTGCAGCAGATCATCGATGAACAGGTCGAACCGGCCCTGGCCCTGCAGCCGGACCTTATTTCGATCTGCGCGGGCGGCAATGATGTGATCCGGCCCGGCGGCGACCCGGACGCCCTCGCCGAGAAGTTCGATCGCGCCGTCACCCGGTTGGCAGCGTCGGGAGCCACTATCGTCCTGTTTACCGCGCCCGACATCGGCGATACGCCCGTGATCGGCAGTGTCCGCGGCAAGGCCGCCATCTACAACGAGAACCTGCGCACGGTGGCGGCCCGCCATAATGCCGTCGTGGCCGACATGTGGGCGCTGCGCCAGCTGAAGGCACCGCAAATGTGGGCACCTGACCGGCTGCATTTCTCCCCGCTGGGGCACCACACCATCGCCGCCATGGTCCTGGACGCCCTCAACGTGGAGCATTCGCTGCAGCCCGAGACGCCCAAACCGCTGCCTACCAAGGGCTGGCGCACCGCCCGTACCGAAGACCTGGAGTGGGCCCGCCAGCATTTGGTCCCGTGGGTGCTGCGCCGGGTCCGGCAGCAATCCTCGGGCGACGGGATCCTGCCCAAACGTCCGACTGCCGGCCCCTTCTTCGGCCCGGGCATGCCTCCCGGCGCGGCAGGGTAGCGGGAGCAGCGGTGCAGCAGCCGAGTGCCCAGGAAGTCCGCCGTCACCGGCTGCGGGCACAGCGGCTGTGGGACAGTCCCGGGGACGACGCCGTCGCCGCCTTGCGCTGGCTGCTCGCCTTCCAGTCCCAGGAATATGCCTACGCCCGCTGGTCGCTGGCCCAGCGCTGCGGCGGGGCGGCCCGGGACAACGCCGCGGGCGTGGACGCGGCCATCGCCGACGGCCGCATTCTGCGCACGCATGTGCTGCGGCCCACCTGGCACTTCGTGTCCGCCGAGGACCTGCGCTGGCTGATGCTGCTCTCCGGCCCCCGCCTCAAGGCGGGGAACAAGGGCCGGGACCGGCAGCTGGGCCTGGACGAGGCGACGGTGGCGCGCAGCAACGAGGTGCTGGCCGCGGCCGTCGCCGGTGGCCGGCACCTCACCCGGGACGAGCTCGCGGCCCGGCTCGCCGATGCGGCGCTGCTCAAGGACGACGGCGCGAGGCTGAACGGCGCGACGCTGCGCGGACAGCGGCTGGGGCATCTGGTGTTCCATGCGGAAATGGATCGGGTGCTGGTGAGCGGGGCTCCGCGGACGGCCGGTTCGGGCGCCGTGCAGCAGACGTACGCGGCCTTCGACGAGCGGGTGCCGCCGCTGGCCGGGGACTTCGACCGCGACGCCGCGCTGGCGCAACTGACCGGGCGTTACTTCGCCAGCCGCGGACCGGCGACCTTGAAGGACTGCTCCGACTGGTCCAAACTGCCCCAGGCGGACCTGAAGCGCGGCCTCGAAGCCGGCGGTCGGGAGGGACTGGAGCGGACCGAAACCGAGGGCGAACAACTCTGGTACTCCCCCGCCGCCGGCGGGACGATCGGCGGCGCTGCTGCCGCGGGCGACGGACACCCGCGGGCGGACCTGATCCAGTGTTACGACGAATATGTCATGGGCTATTCCAAGACCCGCGGCTATCTGGGCGGCAGCGCCCCGGCGGCGTTGGGCAGCGACGTGCCGCTGCACGTGCTGCTGCTGGACGGGCGGATGGCCGGCAACTGGAGACACGTCCTCCGGCCCGGCTCGGCCGACCTGCGGCTCAAACCGCTGCGGGTCTTCACCGAGCCGGAGCGGCAGGCCGTGGACGCCGCCGTGCAACGCTACTCGGCCTTTCTGCGGCGGCCGGTCACGCAGGTCTTGGCCTGACCCGCTCTTGTCAGGCGCCCGTTACGCTGCGGAAGCGGAGGGTCAACAACTGGAACGGCCGAAGCTCGAACGCGGTTACGCGCTCCGCAGGCTGCTCCAGCCGCAGACCGTCCATGTCCAGCTCCAGCAAATCGGTGGCCGTTACCCGCGCGTAGTCAAAGCCGGCGCTGACCGTGGCCTTCGCACGGCTGCCGAAGGCCTCGTAGCAGCGCAGGATCACGTCGCCGCTGCGGTCTTCGGCCAGCTTGACCGCTTCGATGACTACTGCCCGATTGTCCACGGTAAACAGGGGTTCCACCGGGCCAGCGCCGACTCCGTGCATGTGGCGCAGAGGCAGGTTCAGCCGGTAGCCCGCCTCCACGGCCTCCGGGATACCGGCACCGATCACCAACGCCGTCCGGAAGGTGTGCCCGCCTTGGTCGGCCTGCGGATCAGGGTACAGCGGCGCCCGCAGCAGCGACTGCCGCACCACGGTGGCGGGCGAAGCGGTCGGATCGGTCCGCCGGATGTCGTGCCCGTACGTGCAGTCGTTGGCGACGGCGACCCCGAAGCCGGACTCGCCCACATGCACCCAGCGGTGCGCGCAGGTTTCGAACCGCGCTGCGTCCCAGGACGTATTGCTGTGCGTGGGCCGGAAGACGTGGCCGAACTGGATCTCCGACGCTGCCCGCTCTGCGTGGAGGTCGAGCGGGAAGGCCAGCTTCAGCAGTTTCTGGCGCTCGTGCCAATCGACCGTCGTCTCGATCTCCAGCGAGCGGGAGCCGGCGGCCAGCGAGACCGTCTGCTCAACCAGCGAGGCGCCAAACCGGCGGCTGACCCGGAGCCCGGCGACCGGCACACGGTCCGAAGGCGTGCCTGAAGGAGTCGCAGCGGAGTCACCTGGCTCCGGAAGGGCGGCGTCGGAGCCCACCGTGCTGGAAAACACCTCGATGGCATGGACATCCCGCAGCTCCCGGCCAACGGACTTGTAGTGCTCCTCCAGGTCCCAGGCATCCCACATGGTTGGGGCGTCGCGGAAGAGCTGCAGGACATTCGCCTGCATGCCGGTGGGAATGACTTCCCGCCCGGTGTCCAGATCCAAGAGCGAGGAAATCAGCCCCTCGGAGTCGATCACCACCCGGAGCAGGTCGTTGGCCAGCAGCCAGCCGTCGCCGCTGGGCTCAACGCCGACCCTTAACGAGGCGCCCGGGCCGGGCTGCGGCGCCGCGCCGATGGCACCCATCGCGGACACGCCGTCCACCGGATACGGGCCGGCGTTGGCCACGGTGCTCCCGGTGCCCCGGCCGAGGAGGGCGCGCAGCGAGCCATCGATCATGCCAGCCAGTTCCGCCGCCAACAGTGCGTAGTTGGCCTCGGCTTCGCGGTGCACCCAGGCGATCGAGGATCCCGGCAGGATGTCGTGGAACTGCTGCAGCAGCACGGTCTGCCAGGCCCGCTCCAGCGCATCGTACGGATAGGGCGCGGCGCCGCGCACCGCCGCCGTCGCTGCCCAGAGCTCGGCCTCGCGCAGCAGATGCTCGCTGCGGCGGTTGCCCCGCTTGGTGCGCGCCTGCGAGGTGTACGTGCCGCGGTGGTATTCCAAATACAGCTCCCCGGACCACACCGGCGGCCTGGCATATTCTTCCTCGGCGGCCCGGAAAAACTGCTCCGGGCTGGAGAGCTGCACCCGCGGCGAGCCTTCCAGATCGGCGGTGCGGTGCGCGGCGGCGAGCATCTCGCGCGTCGGTCCGCCGCCGCCGTCGCCGTAGCCGAAGGGCAGCAGCGATGTGTTTGCCGCTCCCTTCTCCGCGAAGCGCCGTTCCGCCCGGGCAAGCTCGGCCGCGGTCAGCTCGGCGTTGTAGGTATCCGCCGGTGGGAAGTGCGTGAAGATGCGGGTGCCGTCGATGCCCTCCCACCAAAAAGTGTGGTGGGGAAAGGTGTTGGTTTCGTTCCAGGAGAGTTTTTGGGTCAGGAACCAGCGGGATCCGGCAGCGCGGGCAATCTGCGGCATCGCGGCGGAATAGCCGAAGGAGTCCGGTAGCCAGACTTCCTGCGGATTGACGCCGAACTCGGCCAGGAAGAATTTCTTTCCGGCAATGAACTGGCGGGCCAGCGCCTCGCCGCCAGGCATATTCGTGTCCGATTCGACCCACATCCCGCCGACCGGGACGAAGCGGCCGGCCCTGACTTGCTCCGCCACCCGTGCGAACAGGTCGGGGTACGACTCCTTCAGCCAGGCGTACTGCTGCGCGGAGGAGGCGGCGAAGACAAATTCCGGGTCCGACTCCAGCAGTGCCAGGACGTTCGCGAAGGTTCGGGCGACCTTGCGCTTGGTCTCCCGGACGGGCCAGAGCCAGGCGGTGTCAATGTGGGCGTGGCCCACTGCGTGGATCCGGTGCGCGCTGCCGGCCGCCGGGGCAGCGAGCACAGGCTCCAGCACGGCCCGGCCGGCCGCCGCTGTGCCGGCGACGTCCACTGGGTTTAGCGCGTTCAGCGCGTGCTCCAGCGCGCGCAGGATCCGGGCACGGCGCGGCTGCCCCGGGTCAAGCTGGAGCATGAGCTGCTCCAGCACCGTGAAGTCCTGCAGCAGCTCCCATGCGGCCACATCGCACAGCGCGATGTCGGCACGGTGGAAGGTGTAGCACGGACTGCGCCCGGACGTGGCGGGGTCCCCGAACGGCGTGGGCCGGAAGGTGAAGCCGTCGATCATGTCCGGGTTGGCCGCCGCCTCCACGAAGAACTCGACGCCGCCGCCGGACGTGACGTCCAGCGGAACGTAGGCGTTCCGCGGCTCGATGGCCTTGATGATCCGTCCCTGCGGAGTGTAGATCAGCCCTTCGGCCTGGAAGCCCGGGATGCCGGGCGTGAACCCCGGGTCCAGGAGCAGTTCCGGCCGGTGGCCGGCGTCCACGGCCCACTCCGCGGGGATCTGTCCAGTGATCCGAAACCAGGTCGTGGACCAGGCCGACCCCCACATGCTGCCCGCCGCGAAGTCCGTAAAGGTTTCCGCAGCCGCCTCCGCGAAGGGGACCGGCTCGCCGGGACCCTGCCAGGCCTGGAGCCGGACTGGCACCGCCGCGGCGTAAACGGCCGGTTGCAGCCGTTCGACAATGAACCGGCGGATCCGCGCCTGGACCTGCGCCCCGTCGTCGTGCATGGCACCGTCCTTTCGGTCAGAGCGGTTGTTCAACCCTTGACGGCGCCGGCCATGGCAAAAGAACCGCCGATCCCGCGTGACACCAGGACGTAGAGCAGCACCACCGGCACCGAGTACAGCACCGAGAACGCCGCCAGTTGCCCATAGGCTATGGCACCATGCTGGCCGAAGAAGCTGAAGATGCTCACCGCTGCGGGCTGCTTGGCGGAAGAGAGCAGCAGGATGAAGGGAACAAAGAAGTTCCCCCACGCTTGGATGAAGACGAAGATGAAAACCACCGCCAGCCCCGGGCGCATGAGCGGAACCACGATCCTGGCGAGGGCGTTCATCGCCGAGGCACCGTCCACCCAGGCCGCTTCTTCCAGGCTGACCGGGACCGAATCCATGAAATTCTTCGTCATCCAGATCGCCATCGGCAGTGATGATGCAGCCATGAAGAACGTGGTGGCCGCCAGCGAGTCCAGGAAGTTCAATTGCACGAACAGGCTGTAGACCGGAACCATGATCGCCGTGACCGGCAGGCAGGTTCCGAAGAGCACGACGTACAGGAACGGCTTGTTGAACCGCATCTGGTAGCGCGAGAGCGGGTAAGCGGCCAGCACGGCCGCCAGGACTGTGACCACGGCCGTACCGCCGGCAAGCATGAAGCTGTTGAGCAGCGGAACGAAGGTCAGGTCTGCGGTAAGCACCGCGGCGTAATTGGCAATCGAGAAAGCGGACGGAAGCTGGGTCTGGTAACTGGCCTGCGCATCGAGCGAGGCCAGGAGCAGCCAGCTCAACGGCAGCAGGAAGCAGGCGGCGACGACCAGCAGCGAGATGTTCGCCAGCACGGCAACGGTAGTTCCCCGGCCGGAGGCCACGGACAACGGTCCGGAGCGATTCATCTGCTCAGCCCTTCCTTTCGCGCAGCGCGCGGATGTAGATGACGGAGAAGACCGCCCCGATCAACAGCATGACGACGGCGATGGCGGTCCCGTAGCCCACGTCGCTGTAGCGGAAGGCCTCTTCGTAGGCCATCAGCGGCAGCGTGGTGCTGGCTCCTGCCGGACCGCCCGCGGTCATCACGTAGATGAGCGTGAAAACCGACAGCGTCTGCAAGGTGATGAGCATCAGGTTGGTGGCAATGCTGCGCCGGATCATCGGCAGCGTGATGTACCACAACCGCTTCGACCCGCCGGCGCCGTCGATCATCGCCGCTTCCGTGATTTCCTCCGGCACATCGTTGAGCGCCGCCTGATACACCATCATGGAAAACGCCGTTCCCCGCCAGATATTGGCCAGGATCACTGCCAGCATCGGAAACGTAAACAGCCAGTCGGTGGCATCGAGGCCGAAGACGGCCGAGAGTTGGTTCAATGTTCCGTCCCGGTTGAAAAAGGCATAGGCGACGAAGCCGGCCACGATTTCCGGCAGCACCCAGGCCGCGACCACGCAGACACCCACGACTGCGGAAACCGCCTTGCTTGCTTTCGTCATCAGCAACGCGATCGCCAGGCCCAGCAGGTTCTGCCCGATCACGGCCGAGACAAGCACGAAAATGACGGTCAGCCAGACCGACTGCAGGAAGTCGGGGTCGCTGAGCAGCTCCGTATAATTTTCCAACCCGACCCACTGCGGGTCCTTGGCCGCGACGCCGGTCAGCGAAGCATTGGTCAAGGATCCATAGAAGGACCAGAGGATCGGTCCGGCCAGGAACACGCCCAGCAATGCCACGGCCGGGCCAAGCGGCAGCAGCCGCAGGGCAGTCCTCCCCGGCGTACGGCGAGGGCGGCGCAGCTCAGTGCCACGCTGCCTTGCAGCGGCGCGGGCCACCACATCGGCGGTCAAGGCTGCTACTTCTGTACTACGTTTTCTTCGCCGACAAGGTCGGTGACGGCGGCGTCGTAGTCGGCCGCGGCCTCCTCAGGTGTCTTCTTCCCCATCATCACCGCTTCGGTGGCTTCCTGGACAGCGGTTGATATCTGCGGATAGTCCGCCGTGGCGGGCCGGTAGTGCGTCACCGAGACCAGTTCCGAGACCTCGCCCACAAACGGGTTGGCGTCCAGGTAGGCGGGGTCCTCGGCGACATCGGTACGCACTGCGATCTGGGAATTGGCCACGGTGTACTCCAGCGAGTTCTCCTGGCTCATCACCTCCGTCAGGAACTCAAACGCGAGATCCGGATTCGCCGAATTGGCCCCGACCGCGAGCGTCCAACCGCCGGACATACTGACCGCGCCCGGCTCCTGGCCGTTCTGAGTCGGGAACGGGGCCACGCCCATCACCTCGGTATATTCGGGCCAGTCCACCAGACCTCCCTCTTGCCAGAACGACGGCGAGTAGGAACCTTCCACGGTTCCGCCGAGTTTGTCCTCGGGGAAAAGCTGCCCGAAGACCATTTGCCACACGTTTGGATCCAGCGCCTCGGCCGGGGTTACTGCGAGTTCTTCCTGATAAAGAGTCTCCAGGAAGGCCAGGGAGTCGACGAAGCCTTGAGAGCCCACCACCCACTTGCCCTCATCGGCG
Organism: Arthrobacter sp. Y3221048; assembly: GCF_059092685.1. Classification (NCBI taxonomy): domain Bacteria; kingdom Bacillati; phylum Actinomycetota; class Actinomycetes; order Micrococcales; family Micrococcaceae; genus Arthrobacter; species Arthrobacter sp. Y3221048. The sequence goes on from NZ_JBNHHX010000003.1 coordinate 150,120, forward strand.
TCGTAGAGCGTGTCGCCGGTGCCATAGAGCAGTTCATAGAAGCTCTGCATGACGGTACCTTCGCCGGTGCCCGTGCCGGCGTACATATTGAACGGAACCACCTCCGGTTGGGAGGATTTGATGGCCCGGGCAGCCTCCAGAATGGCGTTCCAGTCCTTGGGTGCCCAGGGGACGTCGACGCCGGCTGCTTCCAAGACGTTCTTGTTGTACCAGATGGCGCGTGTATCGGTGCCCAGTGGCACTGCATAGATACTGCCGTCGTCTGCACGCCCGGCTTCCTTGGCCCCTTCGTTAAAGTTCGCCCAGTCGTCCCACTCGGCCAGATAAGGATCCAGGTTCAACAGGTAGCCGGCGTCTACATCCGAACGGATCTTGAAAGTGTCCTCATAGAAGACGTCCGGGGCGGTGTCCGGGGAGCGCTGGGACAGGGCGAGCTTAGTGGCGTAATCTTCGTCGCTGCCAGTAATGGGCTCCAAATTGACCGTCACGCCTTCGTGGGCGGCCTCAAAGTCTGTTTTCGCCTTCTTCATCAAGCCGTCCATCGTGGCGTTGGCTTCGGTCGTCTGGTAGACGATCCGCAATGCGGCGGCGCCTTGGTCCGTTCCGCCCTCGCCGCCGCCGCCCCCACCGGCGCAGCCAGCCAGTGCCAGAGTGCCTATCGCCAGCAGGGACACTTTCACAGTGGAGTCGCGCAGCATAGTTCCCCCTTGTAGTGGAGGCTTCCGGGCCAGACGTCGGATGGCGCGGCCGCGGGCCTATCGGCATGCTACCGACGGGCTCCATCGAATGGATTTATTCGTACCAACCGTGATCAAACTGCAATGGTCACTCGTTCAGCAACCGGTCTCCGCCCTCGACGGAGCCAGCGCTGTTGCCGTTGGCGACGTCAGCCCTGCGTGAAGAACGCCTCGGTGAGGGCCTCGTGCAGCTGGTGGATATCGGTGAGGAAACCGTCGTGGCCCAGCGGCGTTTCGATGGTGTGGACCTTGACTGCCCCGGGCAGCGCCTCGGCCAGCTGCCGCGACTGTTCCGGGAAGTACAGGCGATCGGAATCCACCGCGGCGACGAAGAACTGCGTGTCGGTGAGGCCGCCCAGCGACTGCTCCAGCGAGCCCCGGCCCCGGGCGACGTCGTGGCTGATGAGGGCCTCGGTGAGCAGGATGTAGCTGTTGGCGTCAAAGCGCGCGACGAGCTTGTCCGCCTGGTAGTCGAGGTAGCTTTCCACTGCATAGCGGCCGCGGGCGGACGGCGTGATGCCGCCGTACGGCTGCTCCTCCGCCTGTGGCTTGCGGCCGAACCTGTACTCCAGCTCCGGCTCTGAGCGGTAGTTGATGTGTGCGATGCGCCGGGCAATGCCGAGCCCGGCCTCGGGAGCGGGACCATCGTAATAGTCGCCGCCGGCGAAGTGCGGGTCCAGCCGGATGGCCGCGACCTGCGCCTGCGCGAAGGCAATCTGCTCGGCGGTGCTCGCGGCACCGCACGCCAGGACGGCGCACCGGGCGGTGCGCTCCGGGAACGTCGCCGCCCATTCAAGCGCGCGGGCGCCGCCCATCGACCCGCCGAGCACCGTGTGCCAGCGCCGGATGCCCAGTGCGTCGGCCAGGCGCGCCTCGGTCCGGACGGAATCGCGGATCGTGACGAATGGGAAGCGTGAACCCCACGGCGTCCCGTCCGGTGCCGGCGACGAGGGACCGGTGGAGCCGTAGCAGCCGCCAACCATGTTGGCGGCCACTACGAAATAGCGCTCCGTGTCGATCGTGGCGCCGGGACCTACCAGATCATCCCACCAGCCGTCCTCGTCCGAGTAGCCGCGTGCGACGTGCGTGCTGCCGGTCAGGGCGTGCTGTATCAGGACGGCGTTGGACGCGTCCGCGTTCAAGGTGCCCCAGGTTTCAAAGCCCAAAATCACCTCGGGCAGATAGCCGCCGGCTTCCAACTCCAGCGCGCCAACCGGCATCCGGCGCAGGATGCCGTCGGTCGCCTGTTCCACCAGTTCCTGCCGTTGCACTATCGTCACGCTGCGCTCTACCTGCTTGCCTAGTCGTCCGCGCCCTTGGCGGCGCGGAAACCGGCCTCCAGATCGGCGATGATGTCGTTGACGTTCTCGATGCCCACCGACAGCCGGACCAGCCCGTCGGTCACCCCGGCCGCGAGCCGCTCCGGGGCGGAGAGCTGGGCATGCGTGGTCGACGCCGGGTGGATCACCAGCGAGCGGACATCGCCCAGGTTGGCCACGTGCGAGTGCAGTTCAAGGCCGTCCACAAAGCGCTTGCCGGCCTCGATGCCGCCCTTGATCTCGAACGAGACGATGGCGCCGGTGCCTTTCGGGCCGTACTTGCGGCCGCGGTCGTACCACGGGCTGGAGGGCAGGCCGAGGTACGCGACGGAGGCAACGTCGTCGTGCTCTTCCAGGAATTCCGCCACCTTCTGCGCGTTGGCCACGTGCCGCTCCACACGCAGGCTCAGCGTCTCCAGCCCCTGGGCAATCAGGAACGCATTGAACGGCGAAATGGCGGACCCCAGGTCGCGCAGCAACTGCACCCGGGCCTTGAGGATGTAGGCCAGGTTGGCGCCCAAAGCGCCGTTGACGCCGAGGTCGCGGGCAAAGACCAGCCCGTTGTAGGTCTCGTCCGGCGTGTTGAATCCGGGGAACTTCCCGGGGTCGGCGGCGAAATCGAACCTTCCGGCGTCAACGATCACGCCGCCGATGGCCGTCCCGTGGCCGCCGAGGTACTTGGTGGCCGAGTGGAGCACGATGTCGGCCCCCCACTCGATCGGTCGGATCAGGTACGGGGTGGACAAGGTGTTGTCCACGATCAGCGGCACACCGTTCTCATGGGCGATGGAGCTGACCGACTCCAGGTCCAGCACGTCCTGGCGCGGGTTGGAGACCACCTCGCCGAAGAACGCCTTGGTGTTCGGCTTCACGGCATCGCGCCACTGCTGCAGGTTGTCCGGATCCTCGACGAATGTGACGTCGATGCCGAACTTGGGCAGCGTGGTGCGGAGCAGGTTGTAGGTGCCGCCGTACAGGCTGGGGCTGGCCACGATATGGTCGCCGGCCTCGGCGAGGTTCAGGATGGAGAACGTGGATGCTGCCTGTCCCGAGGCCAGCAGCAGGGCGCCCACGCCGCCCTCCAGGTTGGCGATCCGGGTCTCGACAGCCTCGGTGGTGGGGTTGCCGATCCTGGTGTAAATCGGCGCCAGTTCGGACAGGGCAAAACGGTCCGCGGCGCTCTGCGTGCTGGGGAAGACGAACGAGGTGGTCTGGTAGATCGGCAGGGCGCGGGCGCCTGTTGCGGCATCCGGCTCCTGGCCTACGTGGATCTGACGGGTCTCAAAGGACCAATCTGCAGTGGACATGGTGCAACTCCTTCAGTGGAAGGGGCCATCCGGGATCCGGCCGTGCCGGCATGTCTATCCCGGGTGTGACCCGCGCTTGCGCACCGCCTTATGGCGGCTGCCTGGTCTTCACCCGGGGCACCCCACCGCGGCTGGAGGGTTGCCGGCCAGCAAACCGGGGTTTCGCGCTGGCACTCATGACCTGCCTCCAGTCTCCGCAGACAAACCGGCGGCCGCAACAATATGACACCTTATGACTGGCCGTTCACCGCCCGCCCGCCTATCCGCCTGCCCGCCGCCACTTTCCCCTGGGAGGTATGCCGGTCAGGGGAAATCACTGTCAGGAACGCCGCGCCCCGCACGTGCCGCAAGCTGAGTGACTTAGGTCACCCTAAGTCGAGAGCGGGTTCACAAAGTGCCAAGATAATGCCATGCGCTTCGACCATGTTTCTTATGCTGCTGAACCCGACGGTCTGGCTGCCACCTCAGAGCGGATCTCCCAAGCCCTGGGCATCGACGCAGTCAAGGGCGGGGTCCACCCCCGCTTCGGCACCCGCAATATGATCTTCCCCCTCACCGACCACCACTACCTGGAAGTGGTGGAGGTTCTCGACCACCCCGCTTCCGACAAGGCCCCCTTCGGCCAGGCCGTGCGTGCGCGGTCCGAAGCCGGCGGCGGCTGGATGGGCTGGTGCGTGGCCGTCGACGACTTGACCCCCTTCGAAGAACGGCTGGGCCGCCACGCGGTTCCCGGCAACCGCAAGTTCCCGGACGGGCAGGAACTGAGCTGGCGGCAGATCGGGATCAAGGGCCTGATCGCCGACCCGCAGGTGCCCTACATGTTGCGCTGGGATGACGGCACGGAGCCGCTGCATCCGTCCAACGCCCGCCCCGCAACAGTCAAGCTGATCGGCTTGACCATTGCAGGCTCCTCCGAGCGGGTGGCGGACTGGCTGGGCACCCCGGTCGACGGCCTGCTGGACGACGTCAAGGTGGCTTGGGCGGCACCGAACGGCACGCCCGGCATCCTGTCCGTTCGCTTCGAGACCGCCAACGGGATCGTCGAACTCTGAGTTCTCGCGGCATCGCTCCGTTTCGGGCTTCCGCTCCACTTTATAGAAGGAGCAGACGCCCGAAACGGAGCTTTTGAGTGGTCAAGCCCTCCAGATCGTCCTGCAGGCCAAGGTTTTCCACCTTGCTCGTCCCCGCGTGCCTGACCGAGACCAGGTCGCCGAGGCTGTTCCGCATGGACGTGAAACTGATCTATGTGAGGGACCTGGAGACGGCAGGTTCAGGACGCCGGGACGTCGCGCGACAAGCTGCGGAAGGGCGATTGGTCCGAGTGCGGCGCGGCGTGTATGCGGCCGCCGGGGAATACGCCCGGTTGCCATGGTGGGAGCAGCAGCGCCTGCACATAGAGGCCGCTGTCGGCAGCGGACGCACCGCAAGAGTCCTTATCCAACGCTCTGCGGCGGCGATGTGGGGGCTTCCGGTAATGGGCCGCTCTCTTGACGTGGACTTGCTGGCTTACAACGGCACGCATGGTCGATCTCGTGGCGGAATCCGGTGGCATCGCAGGGAACTCTTGGAACCCCTTGTTAACCGCGACGGCTACCTGATGACTTCCCGGGCACAAACCGTTGTCGATTTGGCGGCGCACTGTTCCTTCGCTGAGGCGGTTCCGGCAATGGACCATGCGCTTCGCGTGGACCGCCACCTCGGCCTTCCCGCCCTGAAGGCCAGTCATATTCTTGATCTGGCCGATTCTCTGCAACCAGGAATGTCAAACCGGGTGAAACGGGTTCTCGCCTTCGCCAATCCTGCCTCGCAGTCGCCAGGCGAATCCTACTCCCGGGCTCTGATGTACCTGAACCACTTCCCAGAGCCGTTGCTGCAGTACCCTGTCTTCGATTCGCAGGGAGTACGTGTCGGCATCGTCGACTTCTACTGGGAACAATTCCGTCTTGCCGGCGAATTCGATGGTGCAGGGAAATACTCCCGAAACGAGTACCTTCGGAGCCGTAGTCCCGCCGACGCAGTGGAGGCGGAAAAAAGGCGGGAGGACCGCATTCGGGCCACCGGGGCGGGAATGGTTCGCTGGATGTGGGACGCGCTCCAGCCCATCAGTACCAATACTTCACAGGGCATCGTCCGGTCCCTTTCCATGGCGGGCCTTCCCCAGGATAGGTGGAACAACTCGTGGACGGGCATGTAGCGGTCAATTCTCCCCCGCGCCACTCCTGATTGCGGGGCGAGCCGTTGCTCCGGTCTGGGCAGCGGCTCCAGGAAATAACCGGAGCACGCGCACCAGGCGGAGCAATGGATGTCCGGCAACTCCCTTGTGCCCGCTACGTGCCGATGCCGATGGCCGGCCCCACCAGCGCGTAGCCGACGAAGCCGGCGATATCCAGCAGCGCGTGCGCCACCACCAGCGGCATCACCCGCTTCACCTTGGTGTAGGCGTAGCCGAACATGAGGCCCATAAGGAAGTTCCCGATGCCCGGCCCGATGCCCTGGTAGAGGTGGTAGGTGCCGCGCAGCGCGGCGCTGACGAAGATCGCGGACCAGATCCCCCAGCCGAACTTCGCGAAGCGGTTGAAGAGGTAGCCCACCATGACTACCTCTTCGAGGATCGCATGCCGCAGTGCGGACAGGATCAACACCGGAACGGTCCACCAGTATTCGTCCAGGGCGGCCGGGACAATGGCGGTGGTGATTCCCAGGGCACGGCCGGCAGCATAGACGCCCAGCGTTCCGACGCCGATCACCAGCGCCAGCAGGAAGCCCAGGCCGAAGTCCAGCCGCGGCCGGGAAAACGTGAACCCGATCGTGCGGAAGGCCGACCGGCCGGGAGCGGTCATCAAAAACAGCACCAGGACCACCGGCACCAGCGCGAAGACGATGCCGAGCATTTGGTACACAAAATCGAAGAGTTCCCGCTCGTTCAGCACCGGGTTCAGCGTGGTCGTCTGCGAGGCCAGCGGCGCCCGGGTCATCTTTTCCAGCAGGTTCACCACGGCGTAGACCGCCGACTGGCCCAGCGACAGTCCGAGCACGATGAGCACTTCGGCCCGGTAGTACCTGAGCGTGCGCGGTGTGCTCGCGGTGGCGACCTTCTGGTTGTCCATAGCCTCCATCTTGCCAAGATAACCGCGGGCGGAGATACAAGGCGTGGAGTGCATCCATGCTTTCCGCGGCTCGTTCCGTAAGTCGCTTCGACGCCGGGAACTTGCCCGCTACAAGTCCAGCAGCAGGCGCTGGCCCTTGCAGCGGGAGACGCAGATCATCATGGTGTCTCCGGCCTCGCGTTCATCGTCGGAGAGCAGCGAGTCACGGTGGTCGATCTCGCCACCCAATACGGGGGTTTCGCAGGTTCCGCAGATTCCCTCCCGGCAGGAGCTCGGCGGGTTGATTCCGACCGCTTCGAGCGCCTGCAGGATGGACTCGTTCGAGCCCACCGGAACCTCGGTTCCGTCGGCCAGTTCGACCATGAAGGCCGAATTCCCCCCTTCCGGCGGCGCCGGGGTCTCCCCGGTGGCCGTGAAGCGCTCACAATGAAAGCGCCCAGGGGCGTCCCAGCCGTCGGCGATCGACTGGATGACATTGAGCAACGGCCCGGGGCCGCAGGCGTAAACGTGTGTTCCCGCCTGCAAATCCCCCAGCAGTTCGGCCAGCGGGTAGAAGCCGCTTTCGTCGTCGGCGTGGATATGCACGTCGCCCGCAAGCGCCTGGATCTCATCGAGGAACGCCATCGATGAGCGGCTTCGCCCCAGATACAGCAGACGCCACGGCACTCCGGCTTCGGCAGCCGCGCGGATCATCGGCAGGATCGGGGTAATACCGATGCCTCCGGCGATAAAGAGATAGCCGGCGGCAGGAGCCAGGATGAAGTTATTGCGCGGTCCCCGGACCTGGATCTTGGTACCCGGCCTGAGCATGTCGTGGACGTAGGCCGAGCCACCGCGCCCCTCGGGCTCCCGCAGTATCCCCAGGCGCCAAGAGGAACGGTCCGTCCGCTCGGAGCACAGCGAGTATTGGCGCAGGATCCCATTGGGCAGCAGGACATCGACATGGGATCCTGCGTCCCACTCCGGCAGCTCCTCACCCAGCGGATGTTCCAGCTGCAGGGAGACCACGCAGTTGGACTCCTGGCGGATCGACCGGACTTCGACGTCGAAAAAATCTTCATTCATGATTGCGCTCACAGTGGGTATCAGGCTGCTGCCGGTTCGGCGAGAACAGAGGCCAGGAAGGCCTTGGTACGTTCGTTCTGAGGGTTGGTGATGACGTCCCGGGCCGGCCCCTCTTCCACAACGTGGCCATCGTCCATGAAGACCACGCGGTCAGCGACGTCGCGGGCGAAATTCATTTCGTGCGTGACAACCACCATGGTCATGCCGGACATGGCCAGGTCCTTCATCACCTTCAGGACCTCGCCGACCAATTCGGGATCCAGTGCGGACGTGGGCTCGTCGAACAGCATCAGTTTCGGTTCCATGCACAAGGCGCGGGCGATCGCCACCCGCTGCTGCTGCCCGCCGGAGAGCTGGCGCGGGTACGCGTCCGCCTTTTCGCTCAGGCCGACTTTTTCCAGCAGCGCCTTGGCCCGCGCCACAGCCGTGGCTTTCCGCTCCTTCCGGACCAGCCGCGGGGCCTCGATGAGGTTCTGCATCACGGTCATGTGCGGAAACAGGTTGAACTGCTGGAACACCATGCCGACGTCGGAGCGGCTGTGGCAGATATCGTTGTGGCTTTGCTCGTAGAGCCTGCCGCCCTTGAGGTCGTAGCCCACGATCTTCCCGTTGACCCACATCCTTCCGCCGTCGATGACTTCCAAGTGGTTGATGCATCGCAGAAACGTGCTCTTTCCGGATCCGGAGGGGCCGATGAGGCAGACCACCTCGCCCTGCTGGACATGCAGGTCAATCCCCTTCAGGACAAGGTTGGAGCCGTAGTTCTTGCAGACCGCGTTCGCCTTGACCATCGGCTCGGCACCGTTTGCTGCTGTCATTTCTTGCCGCCTTTCAGGGAGAGTGCATCATGCGTTGCGAAGAACCGCTTGAGCTGCTGCATCGGCGTCGGCGGCAGGTTTCGCTGGTTGCCGCGGGCGAAGCGCCGCTCCAGGTAGTACTGGCCGATCGTGAGGATGGACGTGATCAGCAGGTACCAGAGGCTGGCGACGATGAGCAGCGGGATGGTCTCGAAAGTGCGCGCGTAGATGATCTGCGCCGAGTACAGCAGCTCCGGCACCGAGATCACGCTGACCAGAGCGGTGGTTTTGAGCATTCCGATGGTTTCGTTGCCGGTGGGCGGGATAATCACGCGCATTGCCTGCGGCAGCACGATCCGGCGCATCGTCTGCAGCTTGGTGATGCCCAGCGCCCCGGCGGCCTCGGTCTGGCCGTGGTCAACGGAGAGGATGCCGGCCCGGACAATTTCGGACATGTAGGCACCCTGGTTCAGACCGAGGCCGAGGATCGCGGCCGTCATCGGCGTGATGAATTGATTCGCGTCCAGGTGGACCCCCGGGATACCGAGGGTAATGACGGGGTACAGCGCCGCCAGGTTGAACCAGAACAGCAGCTGGACCAGCACCGGGGTGCCGCGGAAGAAGTGCACGTAGGCGAAGGCAGCGACGCGCACTACCGGATTGACCGACAGCCGCATGACGGCCAAGACCACCCCGAGCACGATGCCGATGGCCATGCTGACCGCCGTGAGCCCCAGCGTGACGAGAATGCCTCGGCCGATGGAGATATCGCGCAGGTACATTCCCACCACGTCCCAACCGAAGTTTGGATTGGTGAAAACGGAGTGCAGCAGCAGTCCGCCGATCAGGAAGATCACGGCTGCGGCCAGCCAGCGGCCGGGGTGCTTGGCCTTGACGATGGTGTAGTCATCGACCGGTTTGGCGACCGGCTCGCTTCGGGCAGTCACGGCAGTCATCAGTTGGTTCCCTCTTTCGCTACTTCGCCTCGAGCGCGTCGGCCGGGATCAGCACCGACGTCGGGAAGTCCCACTTGTCGCCGAGTTCCTCGTAGTAGCCATCGGCAATAATGCCCTTCACCGCCGCAGTTACGGCTTCCTTCATCCCGGTGTCCTTGGCCAGGGCGATACCGAACGGTGCCGGATCGTGATCCTCGCCCTCGGCCAGTTCGAACTGGCCCTTGGCTTCCTTCCCTTGGAAGGCCAGCGGCATGCTGTCGGCGATGACCCCGTCAACGCGGCCGGACGTCAGCGCGAGGTTGGCGTCGGTCTGCCCGGGAAAGTTCTGGATCTTGATCGCTTCCTTGCCGGCGGCCGTGCATTTCTTGGAGAACTCGGGCAGGTACTCCATCGACTGGATGGACCCCTTCTGGCCGGCGATCTTCTTTCCGCACATAGTCATGGGGTCCATGGAGATGCCCAGGGGATTTCCGGGAGCGACGGCGATGCCCGTGCCGGTGTTAAGGTACGGCACGAAATCGACGATCTTCTCGCGTTCGGGCGTGACCGAGAAGGCCGACATGGCCATGTCGTACTTTCCGGAGGCCAAGCCCGCCAGGATCGTGTCGAACGTTGCGGGCACGTGCTCCACCTCCAGTCCCAACGCCGCGCCGACGGCATCGGAGAAGTCAACGTCGAAGCCGATCATCGTTTGGTTGTCGGTGTCGTAGTACTCGAACGGGGCGTAGGTCGGGTCGGAGGCGACCTTCAACTTACCGGCGGCCAGGATTTCCTCCGGCAGCAGGTCCCGCGCTGCTTCGTTGATCTCCACGGAACCCGCCGCAGCGCCGGACGCGGCCGGAGCAGCTGTGTTTCCGGAGTCGGTAGCCGCACCCGAGGCGTTCGTGCAGGCAGCCAGGGACAGCGCGGCCAGCAGCACTGTTCCGGTGAGGAGATTGGCACGGATGGCACGTTGACGTGAATGACGCATGGACTTTCCTTTCATGGTCCGGACGGCGTTGTCCGGTTATGGATATCCGCACTGATCGGGAGACGATCAGTGCCTCGGTGCTTCAGTTTCAGGTGCAGGGTGCAGCTTGCAGCGGCGGGAAAACCAGGTGGGCGCCGCAGCGCGACGGTCACCACCGGATCCGGCCAAATCGCGCAATTGACCGGCGGGTCGCAATTGCGCGGTGGGTATTGCGCGGTGCAGATGCTCAGCGAATAGCGGTCAGGGGACCCACCGCAGCACCTTGGCCTTCCGCGGGGCGAGGGTGATGACTTGGACGGCGGAATCTCCCCCGGCCAGCGAAAGCCGGATTTCCTCGCCGTCCTCGCCTTCAACAATGAAGATGTCGCCGGCGCGCAGCCAGCGCTGCCATGGGCCGCCCTGCGCGGCAACCAGCGCCTCGCCGGCCAGCCCGGCCACGATCAGCTGCTCGCCGGGCACGCGCCGCAACGTGCCGGTGTAGTTGCCGGTGTAGCGCCGGCTTTCGGAGGCAATGTAGCTCTCGTCGGCCTCGAGTGCGACGGCGGGCTCCGGGCCGGATTCATCCAGCGCCACCGTCCAGCGCCACGGGTCGCCGCGCTCGGCTGAATCCGGACACGCCGCAAGGATCCTGGCGCCCGACTCGGCCGAGGTCTCCGCGCCGAGCGCGTTGGCTCTAATCAGCATCCACATGCGGGCACCTAGGCCGTCCTGGGAGCAACCGGCTCCCGGCGGGCGGCAGAATCGAGGGCGGACTTGGCCTGCTGTTCCTTTTTCAGCAGCGCGGCCAGGATGCGCCGCGCCTTCGCGACTCCGCCGTCCTGAGCGATCAGGACATCGAACTCGCCCTGGGGCCGGGTCTGCATCCCGATTTCCTGGGCCTCCAGCGCCGATGCGTCCTCGTCCAGGACCGTCGCCAGACCTACGCGGAGGTCCTCGGTCGCCTGCTGATTGTCGACGGCGAAGTTGCGGCTGAAGGCGTAGTAGTACCAGGAATTGTGCTGATCGATCGGCGTGATGCCGTTCAGCACCTTGATCAGGAAGCCCTCTTCGCGCGGCTTGCCCTCTCCGGTGATGCCGGAGTGCAAAACATGCAGGTTCGGCACGAAGAACTCCGTGCAGTGGAAGCGGTCGAACAGTCCGCGGGCGTCCATGGTTTCGGCGTAAAGCGGCGGAGCTTCCACCGAGGGCATCAGGCGGTCGACGCTGACCACGTTGCCCTCCACTTCCACCGTGATGCCGTGCTCGTAGATGTAGTCATCACCCACGGTGGTCTTGTGCAGGAAGGACTCATGGGTCAGGTCCAGCAGGTTGTCGTGAATCAGGTCGGCCCGGCACTTGAAGTGGTACGAGTGGGTGACGGTCGCCCACTCCGGATCCACCATCCAGTGGGTATCCGGGACATCGGCCGGGTTGGCCAGTTCCGGATCGCCGGTCCAGACCCAGATCCACCCGTCCTGCTCCACCACCGGGTATTTGCGCACCTTTGCGCGCTCGGGGATTGTCGACTGGGCCGGCACTTTGGTGCACATGCCGTCCGGGCCGTAGGTGAAACCGTGGTATCCGCACTCCACCGAATTACCGATGGTCCGGCCTTCGGAGAGCGGAAAGGCGCGGTGCGCGCAGCGGTCCGCAAGGGCAATGGCTTCGTTGTCCTGGGTCCGGAACAGAGCGATCGGCTGCTCGCAAATGACCCGCCGCACCGGCTTGCGCGTGACCTCCGTTGACCACGCCGCCACGTACCAAGTGTTCAGCACATACATTTTAGGTTCTCCTCCATCACGTGTGTATACACTGTATTCAGAGGCTGAGTGTGACGTCAAGCACTTTCGGCGAAAGAGCGGCAGGTTACGCATTTCGCCGCTTTTAGCCTCGTTGTCCATGTGCCGCCCGTGGCTGGACTATAAAGTGCACTCATGAGACACAGAAGGAGGCCATCATGGCTGCGATACCGAATGACGTGAGGCCGCTGTCGGTCCGCGTCCACGAGCAGTTGAGCGCCGACATCGTCAGCGGATCCATCAAACCGGGTTCAGCCCTGGCCCAGGAGTCGGTGGCGGCACAATACGGTGTCTCCCGCACGCCTGTCCGCGACGCACTCACCCAGCTGACGCTGGAAGGACTGACCACCCTGGTCCCGGGCAAGGGTTATATCGTCAACCAGCTCGACGAGCGTGAGATCGAGAACGTCTTCAAGGTGCGCTACGCCCTGGAATCACTCGCGGTCCGGGACGCCATTGGCTCCTACACCCCGCAGCAGCTCGTGCGGCTCAGCAGCCTCGTGGACGAGACGGAAACCGTCGACCCCCAGGACAGCGGCGAACTCTTCCGGCTGGGCCGGGCCTTCCATCTGGCCCTCATCGAACCGTCGGACAACGACTACCTGCGCGGCGTGATCTCCTCCATCTGGAACCACCCCATCCAGCACCGCATTACCTTGACCTACCGGCAGGGACCGGACCACCAGGCCAAGGTCATCCACGATCACCGCAGCATCCTCCAGGCGCTCAAGGACCACGACGCCGAGCGTGCCGTCGACGTCCTAGCCCACTGCCACGACGTCAAAGACCCCAACCGCTACGAACACATCGGCTGAGGGCCGCTCCCGGCCTTCAGGAGCCCGGGGGTCTCCCGGCCTTCGGGAGCCCGGGGGTCTCCCGGCCTTCAGGAGCCGGCGGGCCACGCGCCCCTAGGCGCCCACGGCCGAGCGCACACCCGCCCGCCAGACGGCGGCCGTCAGGGGCATGCCCGGGCGGTAGGCGAGGTGGGTGGCCGACGGGGCGTTGAGCAGGTGCAGGTCGGCGCGATGCCCGACGGCGAGGGAGCCCACGGCACGCTGGCCTTCCGCGTCCACACCGGTGTGCCGCCCGAGCGCCAGCGCCCCGCCGTAGGTGGCGGCCCGGACCGCCTCGTGGACGCTGAGTCCCATCTGCAGGACGGCGGTGGTGACGCAGAAGTTCATGGAGCTCGTGAATGAGGTTCCCGGGTTGCAGTTGGACGCCAGGGCAATTTCCACGCCGGCATCGAGCAGTTGCCGGCCGGGCGCCAGTGGCTGCCGGGTGGACAGGTCGCAGGCCGGCAGGCAGGTGGCCACCGTGCCGCGCTCCCCCGTGCCGCTGGCCCGGTCCCAGCCCGCCCAGGTGCCGGCGAGCGCGGCGACGTCGTCGTCGGACAGGTAGTTCACGTGGTCCACGCTGGCCGCCCCGAATTCCACGGCGAGCCGCACGCCGGGACCTTCGCCCAGCTGGTTGCCGTGCACGCGCAGGCCCAGGCCGGCGTCGCGGCAGGCAGCCAGCACCCGGCGCGACTGGGCCTCGGTGAAGGCGCCGCGTTCGCAGAACACGTCGGCCCACTGCACGTAGGGCCTGACGGCTGCGAGCATGTCCCCGCAGACCAGGTCGGTGTATTCGTCGGCGCCCATGCCGTCCGGCACCAGGTGCGCCCCGAGATACGTGACTTCATCCGCCACGGTGGACGCGATGCGGGCGCTGCGGGCCTCCTGCTCCACGTCCAGGCCATAGCCGGTCTTGGTCTCCAGGTAGGTGGTGCCGCCGGCAGCCGCCTCCGCCACCCGGGCCAGCAGCAGGCGGGTGAGATCGTAGTCGCTGGCTTCGCGGGTTGCGCCGGTGGTGACGGCGATCCCGCCGGCCTGGTAGGACTGGCCCGCCATCCGGGCTTCGAACTCGGCGGTGCGGTCTCCGGCAAAGACCAGGTGAGTGTGCGAATCCACCCAGCCCGGCAGCACGGCCCGGCCGCCGGCGTCGAACTGCTCGTCGGCATCGGGTGCCTGGGCCGAGGGGCCGAGCCACGCGATGCGCTCCTCCTCGATGATCACCGCGGCATCGTGCAGCACAGAGTCCGCGCCGCGGGCCGGGTCCTGCGTGTGCAGTTCGCCGATGTTGGTGACGACAGTGCTCATTCAAACTCCTTCAGGGCGTCGGCCAGCAGCTCGGCCGGCCAACCCAGGCGCCGGTGGCGGCCGTTGACGGCCAGCAAGTCACCGGCAACGACGACGGCGGAAACGTCCGCTGCGCTGGCGCTCAGCGGCAATTGCCCGGGCTCTGAGCCTACCGTGCGGACAGTGCCGGGGTTCACGGCCACCAGGTCGCAGGCCATTCCGACGGCGATGCCGGCCACCGGGGTGCCCATCGCGGCCGCGGCTCCGGCGGACGCCGACTCCAGCAGCTCGGCCGGCGCAAACCGGCCGCGCTGGCCGCTGGCCAGCCGTTCGCCGTGTTCCAGCGCCCGCATCTCCAGCCACGGATCGATGACGGCGTGCTGGTCCGTGCCAACGGCGATCCGGGCGCCGGCGTCTGCCAGCTCCCGGGCCGGCCCGATTCCGTCGGCCAGGTCCGCTTCCGTCGTCGGGCACATCACCACCGTGGCACCGGCCTCCCCGAGCAGCGCGATGTCTTCGGCGGTCAGGTGGGTGGCGTGGACGGCGCTCAGGCGCGGCGACAGCAACCCGTGCCGGGCCAGCAGGCCGGCCGGTGTCACGCCGTAGGCGGCCAGGCAGGCCTCGTTCTCGGCCGGCTGCTCGGAGAGGTGGATGTGCAGCGGCAACCCCGCGGGCAGGTGCTCGGCGATGAACGGCAGCGCCGACTCGGGCACGCCGCGGACCGAGTGCAGGGCGGCGCCGACCGTGATGCGGGCCGGGTTGAACCGCGCCGCAACGACGCGGCGCAGCGAGTCCAGCCGGGCGAGCCAGGCCTGCACGTCGCGGTCGCCGAAGCGCTGCTGCTCCGGGGCCAGCGGGGTCCCGATGCCCCCGGACAGGTAGCAGGTGTCCAGCAGCGTCAACCGGATGCCGGCCGCCTCGGCGGCCCGGCACAGCGCCAGTTCCATCGCGTGCCCGCCATACCCGGCGCTGTTGGGGTCGTCGCCGGCGGGAAGGTGTCCTGCGCCGCTCCCGTGGTCCGGCGATGTGACTCCGTACGGGGTTCCGTCCGGGCGGTGGTGGACGTAGTGGAACTCCGCCACGCTGCTGAAGCCGGCGGCGACCATCTCCGCGAACACGGCCGTGGCCAGGCGCTCGTAGTTCTCCGGCGTCAGCGCCCCGGCCGCGCGGTACATCTGCTCCCGCCAGGTCCAGAAGTCGCCCCCGCCGGTGTGCGTGCGGCCCCGCAGCACCCGGTGGAACGCGTGCGAGTGCGCGTTGGCGGCGGCGGGAAAGACCACGCCGTCGAGCACCAGCGCACCGTCGGCCGGATCGGGCCGGGGCGCCGCAGCCACCCGCGTCACGGTTCCGCCGGCGTCGCATTCAACCAGGATTCCGTCCGACACGCCGTCCGGGCCCAGCCAGGCGCGTTCGCACCAGATACTGCTCACAGCAGGGCCTCGAGCACATCCGCCAAGGCTTCCGCGCCGGCGTCCGCGTCCCAGGGCTCCACGTATTCTTCCGGGGAGTGGGAGATGCCGGACGGGTTTTTCACGAACAACATGCCGGACGGCACCCGCGAGGCCAGTACTCCGGCGTCGTGTCCTGCGCCGGTGGCCAGCACCGGCGCGCCGGGCAGGGCGTTTTCCAGTTGGCGCTGCAGCGCGGAGTCGAAGTGCACGGTTCCGCTGTAGGACTCTTCCGTCAGCGACACGGAGCAGCCCTCGAACGCGGCGATCTTCTGGGCCTTCCCGTGAATCGTTTCGACAAGCTGCGCGGTGACGGCGTCGTCCGGGTGGCGGGCGTCCAGCCACAGATCCACGCGCGAGGCGATCACGTTGGTGCCCCCGGGCACCGGCTGGATTCGCCCGACGGTGGCGCGGGCGTCGGGCTGCCTGGCGGCGGCCTGCTGCACGGCCAGGATGATCTGCGCGGCGGCAACCATCGGGTCGGCGCGGTCGGCCATCAGGGTGGTGCCGGCGTGGTTGCCTTGGCCGGCGACACTGATGCGCCACCGCCCGTGGCCCAGGATGGAACTGCCGACGGCGATGGCCGGACCGTCCTCGCCCAGGCCGCGGCCCTGCTCCACGTGCAGCTCGACGAAGTCACCGATCCGCGCCAACGCCTCGTCGTCGCGCCCGAGGTGCGCGGGATCCAGCCCGTTGGCCCGGGCTATGTCGGCGAAGGTGTTGCCGCTCTCGTCGCGAAGGTTCCGGGCCTTGTCCGGATCGATCGCACCGGCCAGCAGCCGCGAGCCCAGGCACGCCACACCGAACCGCGAGCCTTCTTCTTCGGGGAAGACGGTGACGGCCAGCGGCCTGTTCGGCTGGATGCCTCGCTCCATGAGGACGTCGACGGCGGCGAGCGCGGACGCGACGCCCAGCGGCCCGTCGAAGGCGCCGCCGCCGGGAACCGAATCCAGATGGCTGCCGGTGACCAGGGCGCCGGGCTGCGGCTCGCCCCACCATGCCCAGATGATGCCGTTGCGGTCCGTCTCCACGCCCATGCCGCGGCGTTGGGCCTGGTCGATGAACCACTCCCGCAGGCCCAGTTCCGCGGTGGAGTAGACCGGCCGCGAATATCCGCCGCGCTGTGCGTCGCGGCCGACGTCGGCAATGGATTCCAGCAGCGAGGTGACAGTTTGCATCTGCCGGCCGCCTATTTGCTCATCGGGATGTGGACGCCCCGTTCGGCCGCGACTTCGACGGCGCGGTCGTAGCCGGCGTCCACGTGCCGGATCACTCCCATGCCGGGGTCGTTGGTCAGCAGCCGCTCCAGCTTCTGCGCGGCCAGCTCGGTGCCGTCCGCCACGGACACCTGGCCGGCGTGGATGGAACGGCCGATGCCGACGCCGCCGCCGTGGTGAATGGACACCCAGGTGGCCCCCGAGCTCGCGGCGGTCAGGGCGTTCAGCAGCGGCCAGTCCGCGATGGCGTCCGAGCCGTCCGCCATCGCCTCGGTCTCCCGGTACGGGGAGGCGACGGAGCCGGAGTCCAGGTGGTCGCGGCCGATCACGATCGGCGCCGAGACCTTGCCCTCGGCCACCAGCCGGTTGAAGAGCAGCCCGGCCTGGTGCCGCTCGCCGTAGCCGAGCCAGCAAATCCGCGCCGGCAGCCCCTCGAACTCCACCCGCTCGGCGGCGGCGTCCAGCCACCGGTGCAAGTGCTCGTTCTCCGGAAACAGTTCCTTCAGCGCGGCGTCGGTCACGGCGATGTCCTGCGGGTCGCCGGAGAGCGCCACCCAGCGGAACGGGCCCAGTCCCTCGCAGAACAGCGGCCGGATGTAGGCCGGGACGAAGCCCGGGAACTCGAACGCGCGCTCGTAGCCGCCCTTGCGTGCCTCGTCGCGGATCGAGTTGCCGTAGTCGAACACCTCGGCGCCGGCGTCCTGGAACTCCACCATGGCCTGCACGTGCCGGGCCATCGAGGCCTGCGCCTTCTTGGTGAAGCCGTCCGGATCGGCCTGGGCCTCGCGCTGCCAGTCCGCCACGGAAATGCCTTCCGGCAGGTAAGACAGCGGGTCGTGCGCGGAGGTCTGGTCGGTGACCACGTCCACGGTGATCTCGCCGGCCCGATGCCGGCGCAGGATCTCCGGGAACACCTCCGCGGCATTGCCCACGTAGCCCACCGACCAGCCGCGGCCTTCTTCCTTGGCCTGCATGACCTTCGCGACGGCGGTGTCCAGGTCGGTCTCCACCTCGTCCAGGTAGCGCTTGCCCACCCGGCGGCGCAGCCTGGCCTCGTCCACGTCAACGATCAGGCAGGCGCCGTCGTTGAGCGTGACCGCCAGCGGCTGGGCCCCGCCCATGCCGCCGCAGCCACCGGTCAGCGTCACCGTTCCGGCCAGGGAGGGCGCGGCGGTCCTGCCGGCCTCGTGCAGCTTGGCCCCGACGGCGGCGAAGGTCTCGAACGTGCCCTGCAGAATTCCCTGGGTGCCGATGTAGATCCAGGACCCGGCCGTCATCTGGCCGTACATCATCAGCCCTTCGGCCTCCAGGCGGCGGAATTCCGGCCAGTTGGCCCAGTCGCCCACCAGGTTCGAGTTGGCGATGAGCACGCGCGGCGCCCAGGGATTCGTCCGCAGCACGCCCACGGGCTTGCCGGACTGGACCAGCAGCGTCTCGTCGTCCTCGAGTTCCGCCAGCGTCTTGACGATCGCGTCGTAGGCTTCCCAGGAGCGTGCCGCGCGGCCGGTGCCGCCGTAGACCACCAGGTCCTCGGGACGCTCCGCCACTTCCGGATCCAGGTTGTTCATGAGCATCCGAAGCGGGGCCTCGGTCTGCCAGCTCTTGGCGGTCAGTTCGGTGCCCCTGGGGGCCCGAATGCTGCGGGAAGGATCGTGCTGGGTGAACGTCATTGTTATGCCCTTTCCGGCGTGGAAGTACGTGCCTGATCTTGTTCTTCGGTCCTGTGTGCCGCCGCCAATTCCGGCGCGGTGAAGAGCGTGCCCGCCTGTTCGGCCAGCAGCAGCCCGAATTTCTCGGCCGCTTCGGCGGTGGTGCGGTAGCTGGGCGCGACGATGCTCAGCGCGGCGATGACTTTGTCCCCGGCGATGACCGGAGCCGCGACCGCGGTAACGTCGGCCTCCACGCTGTCCGCCTGGACGGTGAACCCGCCCCGGTCCACCTGCCCGCTGAGCGCCGCCCCGGCCGCGCTGCCCTCGATCGGGAAGGTCCTGCCCACCCAATTCACGTGGCGCACGGTGTGGGTGCCCTCTTCGATGGATATGTACAGCCCGTGGTCGTTGCCGGCGGTCACGCTGAGGTACGCCGATTCCCCCGTCTGGTCGACCAACGTGCGCAGGACGTCCCGGCCCGCATCGACCAGCGACTCGTGGCTGAGGGCCTGCACGCCCAACTGCACCATCCGGAAGCCGGGCCGGTAGAGCGCGTTGTCCCGTTTGGCGGCGAACCCGTTGGCTTCCAGCGTGCGCAGCAGGCGCAGCGCGGTCGATGCCGACAGGCCCACCGCCTTGGCCGCATCGGCGAGCTTGACGCCGTCGTTCTCGCAGACGATGCGCAGCAGCGCCAGGGTGCGGTCCGCCGCCCTGGTCGTGGGATCCGCTGTGGTCGCCATGCCTGACCTCCGTTGACTGTGCAATATTGCAGTCAGTAAAACATCAATTTCATTGGGCGGCAAGAATTTTACCGAAAACCCTTGACCGGGGCATCGCTGGATGGGTAGCTTCGGGTATCAGCCCGGTCGTTTTATTGCTCGAAACAGGTATGCCGCGTACCGGCAGAACAAGGAGATCCTGATGCGCCCACAGTTGTTCGTGGCCCCCACGGCCCGCCGCTCCCTGCTTGCCACCGCCTCGGCAGCGGCGCTGGCCGGCGCGCTCATGCTGACGGGCTGCGGCTCCGGCAGCCCGTCGTCAACCGGCGGCGGAACGGAAACCGCGGGAGCGCCGGCGGACGCCAGCCTGGACCAGGTGAATCTTGGCCTGATCCCGATCACGGACGTGGCCCCGGTCTATCTGGGCATGCAGGAGGGGTACTTCGAGGACGAAGGCATCCAGTTGTCCGTCCAGCTGGCACAAGGCGGCGCGGCCATCGTACCGGCGGTCATGACCGGCGAATACCAGTTCGGCTACTCCAACGTTGTCTCGCTGCTGATCGCGCGGGACAAGGGGCTGCCGATCACGGTGGTCTCCAACGGCTCGAGCTCCACCAATGTCCCCGGCGAAGACGTCACCGAGGTGGCGGCCATGCCGGACAGCGGCATCGAGAGCGCCGCCGACCTGGTGGGCAAGACGGTGGCCGTCAACGCGCTGAACAACTTCGCCGACGTCACCATCCGGAACTCCGTGGAGCAGGCCGGCGGCGACCCGGACGCCGTCGACTTCGTCGAAATGCCGTACCCCAACATGCCCGCGGCGCTGGAGCGCGGCGACGTCGACGCCGCCTGGACCACGGAGCCGTTCCGCACCCAAATCCTGGACGCCGGCGGAAAGATCGTGGCCAGCCCGATGACCGACCTCACCGACAACTTCGATTCCGCCTTCTACTTCGCCTCCGAGCAAACCCTGCAGGAGGACCCCGAGCTCGTGGAGCGCTTCCGCCGGGCGCTGGAGAAGTCTTTCCAGTTCGCCTCCGAGAACGACGACGAGGTGCGCGCGATCATCCAGGATTATGCCAAGGTCACGCCCGAGTTGGCCGAAACGGTAGTGATGTCCCGCTGGTATCCGGAGGTCAACATGGAGGGCCTGCAGAAGCTGGGGTCGGCGGCCACCAAGTACGGCGTGCTGGAGAACGAGCCCGACTATGATGCACTGATCGCGGACTGATCCCCGCCCCCGCCACGCACTCCCACTACTTTCGAAAGGCACCATGTCCCAGCTCCAGACCACCCCCGTCTCCGTCTCCGTCGGACCGCTCTCCCCCGCCGAGGTCGTCGCCGTCGCCCGCCACGGCGCCGCCGTCGAACTCAGCGAGGAGTCGCTGCAGGCCATGGCCGAATCACGCAAGGTGATCGAGGCCTTGGTGGACGACGACGTGCCGCACTACGGGGTGAGCACCGGATTCGGTGCCCTGGCCACCAAGCAGATCCCGGTCCAGCTGCGCACCCAGCTGCAGCGCAGCCTGATCCGCAGCCACGCGGCCTCCTCCGGCACCGAGGTGGACCGGGAGGTGGTGCGCGGGCTGATGCTTAACCGGCTCGCCACGATGGCCACGGGCCGCACCGGCGTCCGCCCGCTGGTGGCGCAGGCCTACGCGGGCATCCTCAACGCCGGCATCACCCCGGTGGTCGGCGAATACGGCTCCCTGGGCTGCTCCGGGGACCTCGCGCCGCTGGCCCACTGCGCGCTCGCCCTCATGGGTGAAGGCCAGGTCCGCACCAGGGACGGTGAACTGGTGGCGGCCGCCGAGGCCCTCGCGGCCGCGGGCCTCGAGCCGGTGGAACTGCGGGAGAAGGAAGGCCTGGCGCTGATCAACGGCACCGACGGCATGCTGGGCATGCTGATCATGGCGTCGGCCGACCTGCACCGGCTGCTGAAAACGGCCGACCTCGCGGCCGCCATGAGCATCGAAGGCCTGCTCGGCACCGACTCGGTGCTGGCCGAGGACCTGCACGCGCTCCGGCCGCACCCCGGCCAAATCGCCGCCGCGGCCAACATGCGCACCATCCTGTCCGGTTCCGTCCTGATCGAAGAGCAAAAGTCCGCAGGAGCCGATGCCCAGCACCGGTTCACCCGGGTTCAGGATGCGTACTCCCTGCGCTGCGCGCCCCAGGTGCACGGCGCGGCGCGCGCCACGCTGGCCCACGTGGAATCGGTGGCCGGCTACGAACTGGCTTCCGCCGTCGACAATCCCGTGGTCACCCCCGACGGCCGGGTGGAGTCCAACGGCAACTTCCACGGCGCCCCGGTGGGCTACGCGCTGGATTTCCTGGCCATCGCCGTGGCGGACCTGGCCTCGATGAGCGAACGCCGCACCGACCGGTTCCTGGACACCGCCCGCAACCATGGCCTGAACGCGTTCCTGGCCGATGATCCGGGGGTGGACTCCGGGCACATGATCGCCCAGTACACCCAGGCGGGCATTGTCAGCGAGCTCAAGCGCCTGGCCAACCCGGCGTCGGTGGATTCCATCCCGTCCTCCGCCATGCAGGAAGACCATGTCTCCATGGGGTGGTCCGCGGGGCTGAAGCTGCGCCGCGCCCTGGACGGGCTGACCCGGGTGCTGGCCATCGAACTGCTCACGAGTGCCCGCGCCCTGGACATGCGTGACGGCGGCGTGGAGACCTCCCGCAGCGCCCCGGCCGTCACGGCGGTGCGCCGGGAAATCCGCAAAACGGTCGCCGGCCCGGACACCGACCGTTATCTCTCCCCGGAGATCGAGGCAGTCCGCCTGTTGGTGGACAGTGGCGTGCTGGTGGACGCCGTCGAAAAGGCAGCAGGCACAGCACTGAACTGATGCGTTCGGCATAGACTGGTGCCGGACAACCGTCGCGTCCGGCAGGCCGGACCGGACGCGGCGCAGCAACTTTGGGGGCCGGCACCAGAAGGACCCGCTGCATGGTCGCCAACACACCCGAGGGACAGCCGAGCCGGCGCAAGCTGCTGCAGCGGACGGTTCCCGTGCTGGCGGCCGGCATCGGTGCCGGCGCCCTGGGCACGGCAGGAGCTGCCGCGGCCCGGCCGGATTCCCCGGCGGATGACGAACAGATTGCGCGGTTGGTGGCGGACCCGGCGTCGGCCACCCACCGGGCGCTGCTCCGGATCCTCGCCCCGGCAGCCGCAGCCGCCGCGCAGACCGCTCCCAACGGTCGCGTCGATCCCCGGCAGGCCGGTTATGACATCGTCCTGCTGCTGGGCCAGTCGAACATGCAGGGCTGCGGCCTCCCCTTCGACCCCGCCATCGATGTGGAGCTGGACGGCATCGACCAGCTGGCGGGGTCCGGCCGGTTCGCCGGCCACGTCATCATGGCCAGCGAACCGCTCTGCCATGTCTCCAGTGTGTGGGTGGACGGACGGCCCGCGGTGGGCCCGGGTCTCGAATTCGCGCGGCAGCTGTGGCTGGCGCAACCGGCCGGGCGCAAGGTGCTGTTGGTGCCCGCGGCCCTGGGCGGGACCTCGATCACCGGCAACGCCGATTACTCCTGGGATCCGGACAACACAGCTGCCCGAACGAACCTGTGCCGCCGCGCGCTGGATGCCGCCCGGCAGGCGCTCTCGTTGAATCCGCGCAACCGTCTGGTGGCGGTCTTGTGGCACCAGGGCGAGTCCGACGCGGTGCTGGGTGCCTCGGAGGCCTGGTACCGCCGCAAGTTGCTGCAGATTATCGATCTGGTCCGCGACGAGCTGGGGCCGGTGCCGTTCCTGATCGGCGGCATGGTGCCCGAATGGCTGCCCGACGACCCGCGGCGACGCGGCATCGAGGCCGCCCACCGCTCCGTGGCGGCGCAGCGGTTGCAGACGGCGTTCGTCGAGGGCCCGTCCGGCGCCAGCCAGGACGCCGGCCAGATCCATTACAGTGCCGCCGGCGCCCGCGAACTCGGCCTGCGCTTCTACCGCGCCTTCGAAGCGGAAACCACCGCCGGCTGGGCCGAGTAGCCGGGTCCGCGGGCCGGGCCGGTCAACAGCGGTCGCGTCGCCGCGCGGGTCCAGTGGCCTGCAGCGTCCGCGCGGGCCACATCGCGCCGCGCGGAGTCAGGCCTGCTGGACCGCATGCCGGGAGGCGACGAACGCCGCGACGCAGGCCTCGACGTCGTCGGCGCTGTGGGCGGCCGAGAGCTGCACGCGGATACGCGCTGCGCCCTTGGGCACCACCGGATAGCTGAAGGCGGTGACGTACACGCCGTGGGCGAGCATGGCCTCGGCCACATGCCCGGCGAGGACCGCGTCGTGGAACATCACCGGGACGATCGGATGCCCGCCTTCCAGCACGTCGAACCCTTCCTCGGCCATCCGCCGGCGGAACAACGCCGTGTTGTCCTGCAGCCTGGACCGAAGGTCGGCCGAACCGCCCACCAGCTCCAGCGCCTTCAAGGTGGCGGCCACGATGGCCGGCGCGACCGAGTTGGAGAACAGATAGGGCCGGGCCTTTTGCCGCAGCACGGTAACGATTTCGCGGCGGCCGGACACGTAACCGCCGGAGGCACCGCCCAGCGCCTTGCCGAAGGTGCCGGTGTAGATGTCCACCCTGTCAGCCACCCCGGCATGCTCCGGGGTGCCGGCACCGTTGGCCCCCATGAAGCCGACGGCGTGCGAGTCGTCGACCATCACCAGCGCGCCGTATTCTTCGGCCAGTTCGCAGATCCGTTCCAGCGGGGCCAGGTAACCGTCCATGGAGAACACGCCGTCGGTAACGATGACGGTCCGCCGGGCGCCGGCGCCGTCGTTCATGGCCGCAGCCTGTTGCAGCCGCTCCTGAAGTTCGGCCATGTCCCGATTGGCGTAGCGGAACCGCCCGGCCTTGGACAGCCGGATGCCGTCGATGATCGAGGCATGATTCAGCGCGTCCGAGATGATGGCGTCCTCGGGCCCGAACAACGATTCGAAGACCCCGCCGTTGGCGTCGAAACAGGACGAGAACAGGATGGTGTCCTCGGTGCCCAGGAAGCGCGATACTTCCCGCTCCAGCTGCAGGTGGAGGTCCTGCGTGCCGCAGATAAAGCGCACGCTGGCCATGCCGAATCCGCGTTCGTCCATGGCAGCCTTCGCGGCGGCGATGATGTCCGGATGGTCGGCCAACCCCAAGTAGTTGTTCGCGCAGAAGTTCAGCACCTCGCGGGTTGATCCATCCGGGCCGGCGGAGATGTGGCTGGACTGCGGGGTGGTGATGCGCCGTTCGGCCTTGAACAGTCCGGCGGCGCGGATCTCCTCCAGCTCCGAGGCCAGCTGGTCCTTGAGCGTTCCGTACATGCTTCCCTTCCTAAATCCGGGTCCAGTCCAGGACCACTTTGCCGCTTGTCCCCCGCCGGGCCGTCTCGAACCCGCGCTCCCATTCGGCGGCCGGCAGCACATCGGTGATCACGGAGGAAATCGCCGCGTGCAGGGC
Organism: Arthrobacter sp. Y3221048; assembly: GCF_059092685.1. Classification (NCBI taxonomy): domain Bacteria; kingdom Bacillati; phylum Actinomycetota; class Actinomycetes; order Micrococcales; family Micrococcaceae; genus Arthrobacter; species Arthrobacter sp. Y3221048. The sequence goes on from NZ_JBNHHX010000003.1 coordinate 174,753, forward strand.
CGGGCTGGAGGAGAGCATGGCGCTCATCGCGTACCAGGTTTCGAACATCTCGCGCCCGTAGATGCCCTTGAGCGTGAGCATGTGGGTGACCACCTTGGTCCAGTCGATGGTGATGTCTTCGGCCGGCAGCCCCAGCAGCGCAATCCGGCCGCCGTGGGTCATGTTGTCGATCATGGCGCGCAGGGCCGAGCCGCGGCCGGACATCTCCAGCCCGATGTCAAAGCCTTCGACCAGTTCGAGCTGCCGTTGCGCGTCCGCCACCCGGGCGTGGCTGACGTCCACCACCATGTCGGCGCCCATCTGTTTGGCCAGCTCCAACCGCTCGGCCGACACGTCGGTGACGGCGATCTTGCGGGCACCGGCGTGGCGGACCACCGCTATGGCCATCAGCCCGATGGGCCCGGCGCCGGTGATCAGGACGTCTTCGCCGACCAGCGGAAAGCTCAGCGCCGTGTGCACGGCGTTGCCGAACGGATCGAAGACCGCGCCCAGTTCGGGCGTGACGGCCGGGTCGGTGTGCACCCACACATTGGTTTCGGGAATCACCACGAACTCGGCGAAGGCACCGTCCCGCTGCACGCCGACGCTGACCGTGCGGATGCACATCTGCCGCCGGCCGGCGCGGCAGTTCCGGCAGGTCCCGCAGACGATGTGGCCCTCCCCCGAGACCCGGTCGCCGATCTGCACGTCCTGCACGGCACTTCCGGCGGCCACGACCTCGCCGTAGAACTCGTGGCCGGGGATCAGCGGCGCCCGGACCGCACCCGCCGCCCAGTCGTCCCAGGCCTGGATATGCAGGTCGGTGCCGCAGATGCCCGTGGTGTGGACCTTGATCTTGACCTCGCCGGCGCCGGGTTCCGGTTCCGGCCGGTCGACCAGCTCGAAGCCGGCCTGTGGGCCGGACTTGTAGAGCGCCTTCACGCGGTGTCCTTTCGCTAAAGCGGCCGGCGCGCCCGGCCGCCCGGGCTGTGGCCCGGATCACTAGGCCAACTCTACGTAACTGTTCTGGTGAAGTGGAGCGCGTCACAGTATCCGTCGGGTCCCGGGCACGGTAGCTTTGCTCGCAAGCACTTCTTCCCTACTACACAAGCGAGGCCAACGCGTGGCAACCATGACCCATCACAGCATCCCGGTAATCGCCGATGACCCGTATTCGGATGCGGTGCTGGCCGATCCGTACGGGCTGTTCGACCGCATGCGCGCAGCCGGGCCGGCCGTTTGGCTGGAAAAGTACCAGGTGCCGGCCTTCGCCCGGTACCGCGAGTGCCGGGACATCCTGGCGGACCATGAAACGTTCATTTCGGGAGCGGGTGTGGGCCCGAAGGACCTGCTGAAGGAACCGAACTGGCGGCCGCAGGGCATCCTCGAGTCGGATCCGCCGCGGCACACCGTGATGCGGGACGCCATGGCCGGGGTCATCTCGCCCAAGGGGACCCGCGCCCTGCGGGCAGGATTCGAGGCCTTCGCCGACCAGCTGCTGCCCGAACTGCTCGAGCGCGGTTCCATCGACGGCGTCAAGGATCTGGCCGAAGTGTTCCCCCTCCGGGCGTTTGGCGACGCCGTCGGCATTCCCCGTGACGGGCGCGAGGAGAACCTGCTGACGCATGGGGCGATGAACTTCAGCCACTTCGGCCCCGAAAACGAACGCCACCGCTTCTACTTTGAACAAGGTGCCGGGACGCCGGAGTGGGTGATGGACCGGACGCGGCGGGAAAACCTCAGTCCCGGCGGGATGGGTGAACAGCTGTGGCAGTACGTCGACCGTGGTGAACTGCCGGAGGACATGGCCCCGCTGGTGGTACGCGCGCTGCTGTCGGCCGGCCTGGACACCACGGTGATCGGCATTGGGAACGCCCTCAAGCTATTTGCCGAACATCCGGAGCAGTGGCGCATCCTGCGGAAGAACCCGCAGATGGTTTCGCTGGCCATCAACGAGGTGCTGCGCTTCGAGAGCCCGTTCCAGTCGTTCTACCGGACCACGTCGGCAGACACGGAAATTTCCGGCGTCAGCCTGACGGCCGGCAGCAAGCTCGCCTTGTTCCTCGGGTCGGCCAACCGGGACGAAGCCCAGTTCGGGCCCGATGCGGACGTCTTCCGGATTGAACGCGACGCAGCCAGCATGATCGCCTTCGGCAACGGCATCCACCGCTGCGTCGGCCAGCCGATCACCCGGCTGGAAATGCATGTTGTCCTGACCTGGCTGGCACGGAATGTGGAGCGGATTGAGCCCACCGGCGCGCCGGTCCCGTACCTGCACAACACGCTGAAGGGCTACTCCTCGCTGCCCTTGCGCCTGGTGGCCGCCTGAGCCCTCCGAGCACCAGGCCGGCCGGACCCATGGGAGCAGTCAACCCGCCCGGGAACCGCGTGCCGTGGAAGCCGGTGGAAAGGCCGCGGAAACGCAGGCTAGACTGTGACCCCGGCCACAGGTCCGTGGCTGCGATCCGGTACAAAGGGGTTCTCCAGTGCCGCACCCAGCCCAGCCAGCGTCCCGGTCCGTGCAGGACCAGGCCTACGCCGCGCACGAACGACTTGATCCGAGTCGACTGTCCGGTGGGACCGGGAGCATCAGGGGGCTGCGCGCAGTGGTGCGCGACTCCTGGCAGCGGTCCTTGCAACACGCGGCGGATCCGGATCGTGCGCTGGCTCCACTGGTCATGGCCGCCGACGCGCTGGACGTGTTCCGGCGGAACCATTCCTTGGCCGCCATCATGCCGGTCTTCGGCCGACTGCTGGTGGAGCCCAGCCACGACGCGGGAATGCTGGTGGCCGTGGGCGACCAGCACGGGCGGCTGCTCTGGGTGGACGGAGATGTCCGTTTGAAAGACCGCGCCGAGAACATGATGTTCATGCCCGGCACCGATTGGTCGGAAGCAACCGTGGGCACCAGCGCGCCCGGCACGGCGCTGGCGTTGGGCCGCGGGGTCCAAATCGCCGGTGCCGAGCACTTCAGCCGGGCGGTCCACTCGTGGAGCTGCACTGCCGTCCCCATCAGCGACCCGGATACCGGTGCTGTTCTCGGCGTCGTGGATCTGACCGGCGGGGAGGAAGCGGCCGCTCCCCACACGCTGTCCTTGGTCCGGGCGGCGGTAGCGGCGGCCGAGGCGGAACTGCGCATTCTGCGCCTCCAAACCGCCGCCCGGCACACCCCGAGGACACGCACCCGCACGGTGCCCGCCGGCCCGACCACACAGCGCCGCGGTACGCCGGCTCGTCCGGACAGCGAACCCGGCCCCCATGCCAAGGCCAGACTCCACATCACGGGCCGGGACCAGGGACTGTTGGAACTTGCCGGCCAGCGGATCGAGTTGTCGCAGCGCCACACGGAGATCCTCACCCTGCTGGCCCTGCACCCTGCCGGCCTGACTGCCGAGGAACTGGCGGACCAGCTCAACCCGCAGGCCCAAGGCGCCACCTTGCGGGCCGAGATGGTGCGGCTGCGCAAACTGCTGGCCGGTATCAGCCCTGCCGCCGTCCCCGCATCCCGGCCCTACCGCCTCCCCCAGGAAGTGACGGTCGATGCGCGGCAAGTCCTCCGATGCCTCGCCCGCGGGGCACACCGGCAGGCGCTTGACGTGTACCGGGGGCAGGTCGTTCCACGGTCGGAGGCGCCCGGCATCGTCGTTTTTCGCCGGCACGTCAGTGCCACCCTGCGTGAGGCTGTGCTTAGCAGCGCCTCGCCGGAAGAAGTGGTGCGGTACCTGCAACTTTCTGAAGCAAAGTACGACGCCGAGGCCTGGCGCGCGGCGCTACGCCTCCTGCCGCCGCGCTCACCGAAGCGGGCCGGGGTCGTCGCGGTGCTGGAACAGTTGGAAACCGGGGATTGACGGTTCCTTCGAAAACGGTGCCAGGGCAGCTGGAACCGGAGACTGGCGGCCCCTCCGGATGGGTCCCGCGGCGGTGCCGGCCGCAAGGACGCACGCTGCAACCTGATTGCAACGTTGCCCTCCGTAGGCTCTGGGGACACAGACAGTGCCGTCTGCCGGACCGTGGGGGTCCGGACACCGAAGCCAAAGGAGTCGACCATGACTGTTTACGCCCAGCCCGGAACCGAGGGATCACCAGTGCGCTTCAAGCCGCGCTACGAGAACTGGATCGGCGGCGAATGGGTCGCCCCGGTGAAGAACCAATATTTCGAGAACCCCTCCCCCGTGACCGGCAAACCGTTCTGCGAAGTAGCACGCGGTACCGCCGAGGACATCGAACTCGCCTTGGATGCCGCCCACAAGGCGGCACCGTCGTGGGGCAAGACCTCGGTGGCGGACCGGGCCGCAGTGCTGAACCGGATCGCAGACCGGATCGAGGAGAACCTGGAACTGCTGGCCGTGGCCGAGACCTGGGACAACGGCAAGGCGGTCCGCGAGACCCTGGCCGCCGACATCCCGCTGGCCGCTGACCACTTCCGCTACTTCGCCTCGGCCGTCCGGGCGCAGGAGGGCAGGCTGTCCCAGCTGGACGACGACACCACCGCCTACCATTACCACGAGCCGCTGGGCGTGGTCGGGCAGATCATCCCCTGGAACTTCCCCATCCTGATGGCCACCTGGAAGCTGGCGCCTGCGCTGGCGGCGGGCAACGCCGTCGTTCTTAAGCCTGCGGAGCAGACACCGGCGTCCATCCTGGTGCTGATGGAGCTGATCGCGGACATCCTGCCGGCGGGCGTGGTCAACGTGGTCAACGGTTTCGGCGTGGAAGCCGGCAAGCCGCTGGCCTCCAGTCCGCGGATCCGCAAGATCGCGTTCACCGGCGAGACCACCACCGGCCGGCTGATCAGCCAGTACGCCTCGCAGAACCTGATTCCGGTCACGCTGGAGTTGGGCGGAAAGAGCCCGAACATCTTCTTCTCCGATGTGGCCGCCGAAAAGGACGCGTTCTACGACAAGGCGCTGGAGGGCTTTACCCTATTCGCGTTCAACCAGGGCGAAGTCTGCACCTGCCCGTCGAGGGCTCTGGTGCAGGAGCCGATCTACGACTCGTTCATGGCCGACGCACTGGCGCGGACCGAGGCGATCATCCAGGGCAACCCGCTGGACACGGACACCCAGCTCGGCGCCCAGGCCTCCAACGACCAGCTGGAGAAGATCCTGTCCTACATGGACATCGGCCAGCAGGAGGGCGCGAAAATCCTGACCGGCGGCGGCCGGAACATCCTGGACGGTGACCTCGCCGACGGCTACTACGTGAAGCCCACCATCTTCGAGGGCGACAACAGCATGCGGATCTTCCAGGAAGAGATCTTCGGACCGGTTGTCTCGGTTACCCGGTTCGGGAATTATCAGGAAGCCCTGGAGATTGCGAACGACACGCTCTACGGGCTGGGGGCCGGAGTGTGGAGCCGCAACGGAAACGTGGCCTACCGGGCAGGGCGCGAAATCCAGGCCGGCCGGGTGTGGGTGAACAACTACCACGCCTACCCGGCGGGAGCGGCGTTCGGCGGCTACAAGTCCTCGGGCATCGGCCGGGAAAACCACGCGATGATGCTGGACCACTACCAGCAGACCAAGAACCTGCTGGTCAGCTACAACGAAAACAAGCTCGGCTTCTTCTAAAGACAGGTCACGTCATGGCGTCTGCTTCACCGCAGGGGCAGGGTGCACCCACCCCGGCCGCTGTGAAACACGAGGCGGCGCTCGAGGCCGCGGTGGCGCTGCCCGGGGAGGACTTTTCCCGGGTGGCGCTCACCGGACCGGCCGTCGGGCTGCTGCAAAAACTGTGGGAGATCCACGGGCCGCTGATGTTCCATCAGTCCGGCGGCTGCTGCGACGGTTCTTCCCCCATGTGCTATCCGGCCGGTGAATTCCTCACCGGCGATGCGGACGTGCTGCTGGGCACGTTCGACCTTCCCGACCGCGGGAGCCTGGACTTCTGGATGTCGCGGGAGCAGTTCGCGTACTGGAAACACACGCATCTGACCGTGGACGTGGTGGAGGGGCGCGGCAGCGGGTTCTCGGTGGAGGCGCCGGAGGGCAAACGCTTCCTGATCCGCTCCCGGCTGTTCGACGGCACGGCACAGCCGGCCTGAGGCGTGGCTCCGAGCCGGAGCGGTGGCCGGGGCTGCGCTCCATGTTGGGCTCCTGCTCCGCTTGTCAGGTGGAGCGGGGGCCCAAACCGGGGCAGGGGCGGAAAACCGTAACTGTCCGCGCGCCTAGTGTTCGAAGAGGCAGAACGGATGCCCCGCCGGGTCGAAGTACACCCGGACGTCGTCCTGCGGCTGGAATCCGGCCAGTTCGGCTCCGGCCGCTTCGGCGTGAAGGCAGGCGGCGGCCAGGTTGTCTACCAAGATGTCCAGGTGCATCAGCATCTGCTGTTCGCCGGGTTCTTCCGGCCAGACCGGCCGGCGGTAGTCCTCCTCCAGTTGGAAGGACAGCCCCGGCCCACCGTCCGGATTGGCCAGTGTTACCCAGTCGGGCTCGTTGGTGCGGATGCCCCAGCCCAGCAGCCGACCGTAGAACTCCGCCAAGGCCAACGGATTCGGTGCCCCCAGAACCGTTGCATGCAGTTGCAGGCCTGTAGAACCGGGCATCGCCACTCCTTACGTGGACGCAATTCTGTTGAGCAATCCGGTCATGCTACTGCGGCTCCGGCGCGGCGGCTAGCTCTCGGACAGGACTTCGGCCAGCGCCCGCTCCCCCACGCCGCGCAACAACCGGTTGTCGTTGGAGGAGGTCAGCAGCACCGTCGCGATGTTCAAGGCCCAGCCGTGGCCGCGCTGCCAGGTCTCCGGGGAAACGTCGGTGCGCGCTTCGACGGCCGCGATAAACTCCCGACGCCCCGGGGCGTCGAACACCAGCCAGGCGGCGGCCAGGTCGGTCGCCGGATCGCCAGCGGTGATGTCTCCGAAGTCGATGACGGCCGCCAACCGGTTGCCGTCCACCACCAGGTTTCCCGGGTGGAGGTCGCCGTGCAGCCACAGCGCCGGTCCCTCCCACGCGGGCGCGGCGGACAGCTGGCGCCACAGCGCCGTGACACGCTCTGCCTCCGGAATGGCCCCCGAAGCCAGGCGCTGCTGCACGGCCGCGTTGCGGGAGGCCAGCGGCACTCCGCGCACCGGGTTTACCGGGGCCCCGGACGGGGCCGCCAGGTGCAGCGCGGCCACGAACGCCGCCAACCCCCGGGCCAGCGAACGCCGTTCCTCCGGGCGGAGGCGCCAGGCAGCCCGGCCCTCCAGCCACGGCACCACGGACCAGGACCACGGATAGTACGACGTCGGGCTGCCGCAGCGCGTCGGGGCAGGCACGGCGACGGGCAGCTCAGGGGCCAGGGACGGCAGCCATCGTTGTTCGTGCAGCACCAGATCGGCGGCCGCGCCGCGCCGCGGCAGCCGGATGGCAAGATCGGACCCGAGCTTGAAGGTCACGTTGTCCCACCCGTTGGCCACCCGCACCAGGGGCAGCCGGGCGAGGTCCGGGAACTGGTCCGAGAGCAACCGCTGCACCAGGTCGTTGGTGATGGCGATTTCGGCAGCGGGCATCGAAGCCATCTGTTTCCGTACTTCCTACAATCGGCGGGCATGGCCCCGCCGGCGGCGAAGGCGTTCGCCTGTCGGGTCTGTCTGTTGTGGGGGCGGGACTTCCATCAGATCATCTGCGGGCGCCGCGGGCCAACGGACACGCCCTGCTCAGCCGATGACTACCTGCTCCAGCGCATGGCAGCCGACGGGGTGCAGCGGGTCCGCCGGCGGCCGCAGCGCCATCATCAATCCGTACCCGACAGCCCACCCTTTGGCCCGGTCCCAGGTGCCGGCGTCGCAGACCAGCCCGGACCGGAACTCTGCGCGGCCGGCGGGACTGAAGTGCAGCCACGCCACGGCGAGGTCGCTGGCGGGATCGCCCTGCGACACATCGCCGAAGTCGGCGATGGCCGTCAGTGTCCCGGCTTCGTCGACAATAACGTTGTGCGGATGCGGGTCGCCGTGTAGCCACAGCCGCGGTCCCGAATAGTCCGGTGCAGCCAGCGCCGCATCCCATACCTCCTGCAATCGGGAGGCGTCGGGCAGGCAGCCGACCGCGAGGCCGGCGCGGGCGTCGTCCCAGCGGGCGAGTCGTTCGTGGAAGGCGGCGGCGCATGCCGCCAACGGCACTCCGCGAATCGGGTTGTGCGGGGCTTCCGCGGGCGCCGGAACCTGCAGCGCCCGCAGGAAACCGGCCAGCACGGGCGCGTAGCGGTCCCGGGCTTCGGGCGGCAGGGCCGCAGCGCTCCGGCCCTCAAACCACGGAACGATCGACCAGTGGAACGGGAAGTGGTCCGTGGGCCGGCCGTGGTGGACCACCGCGGGGACTGGCAGGGGCAGGCCTGTTGCAAGGAGCGGCAGCCAGCGGATTTCGTTGAGCAAGAGGCGGTTTCCCGCCGCATGCTGGGGAAGCCGGACCGCGAGCCCGCTGCCGAGGCGGAAGAGGACGTTGTCCCAGCCGTTGGCGGCCCGCCTTAACGGAAGGCGGGCCAAGGCCGGGAACTGGCCGGCCAGCAGGCGGCGCACCAAGGGTTCGGTGATCGAGACCTCGGCCGGCATCCCGCCATCCTGCCATGCGGCTCCGGTGGCGACAACGCCCCCACCGGTAACGGCAGGGGCGTCGGCTACAAGCGGGCTGTCGGCCCCGGGGCCGCTAGGCCAGCGGAACCGGCCCGATGTCGGTGCCGGTGGACGCGCGCGCACTCGGGCCGGCCGCGCGCCGCGAAACCGGGCCGATGTCGGCGCGGGTGCGGCGCCACGCGTTGCCATTCATCGTCTGCTCCACCGGCTAACCCTGAACGCCGAGACGTTCAAAGATCAGTTCGCGGACCCGACCGGCGTCGGCCTGCCCGCGGGTGGACTTCATGACCCCGCCCACGATGGCGCCGGCGGCCTGGACCTTGCCGCCGCGGATCTTCTCGGCCACGTCAGGCTGGGCCGCCAGCGCAGCGTCGATTGCTTCCAGCAGGGCCGAATCGTCCGACACCACTGCCAGGCCGCGCTTCTCCACGACCTCCTCGGGTGTGCCCTCACCGGCGAGCACGCCGTCGAGCACCTGGCGGGCCAGCTTGTCGTTGATCTTGCCGGCCTGCACCAGGCGGTCCAGCTCGACCACGGTCAGCGGGGTCACGCCCAGCTCCGAAGGTTCGATTTCGGCCTCCTTGGCGCGGCGGGAGATTTCGCCCATCCACCACTTGCGGGCCACAGCAGCGGAGGCACCGGCGGCAATGGTTTCCTCGATCGACTCCATCACGCCGGCGTTGACCACGTCGCGGAATTCGGCGTCGGAATAGCCCCATTCGGTTTTCAACCGCTTGTGCCGCTCGGCCAGCGGCTCGGGCAGCCGGGCACGCAGTTCTTCGATCCACTCTTCGGTGGTGACCACGGGGACCAGGTCCGGTTCCGGGAAGTAGCGGTAGTCATCGGCGTCGGACTTGGGCCGGCCCGCGGTCGTGGAGCGGGTGTCCTCGTGCCAATGGCGGGTCTCCTGGACCACTTTCTGGCCGGCGTCCAGGACCCCGGCGTGGCGCTGGATCTCGAAGCGGACGGCACGTTCCACCGCACGCAGCGAGTTCACGTTCTTGGTCTCGGACCGGGTGCCGAACTGCTCCGCGCCCTTGGGCATCAGGGACACGTTCGCGTCGCAGCGGACGTTGCCGCGTTCCATCCGTGCGTCGGAGACGCCCAGGTTCTTGACGATCTCGCGGACGGCGGCCACGTAGGCACGGGCCAGTTCCGGAGCACGGGAGCCGGCTCCGACAATCGGCTTGGTGACGATCTCCACGAGCGGAACGCCGGCGCGGTTGTAGTCCACCAGCGAGTACTCGGCGCCTTGAATCCGGCCGGTGGCGCCTCCCATGTGGGTGAGCTTGCCCGCGTCCTCCTCCATGTGCGCGCGTTCGATCTCCACACGGAACACTTCGCCGTCTTCCAGCTCGATGTCCAGGTAGCCGTCGTAGCAGATCGGGTCTTCGTACTGGGAGGTCTGGAAATTCTTCGGGTTGTCCGGGTAGAAGTAATTCTTCCGGGCGAAGAAGCAGGATTCGGCGATCTTGCAGTTGAGCGCGAGCCCAATCATGATCGAGTACTCCACCGCTGACTTGTTGACCACCGGCAGGACGCCGGGCAGGCCCAGGTCCACCGGCGACACGTTGGTATTCGGCACATCGCCGAACGCGTTCGGAGCGGCGGAGAACATTTTGGTCTTCGTGTTCAGCTCGACGTGGACCTCAAACCCGAGGACCGGGTCGTACTTCGCCATCGCCTCTTCGAAGGAGACCAACTCTTGTGTTGCAGTCATTTACTTCACACCTCCGAGGACAGGAGCCTGGGCCAGCAGCGGGCCGCCCCACTGGGCTTCCAGCAGGTTTTCAAGACCGGCGCCGGCGCGGTACAAGCGGGCATCTTCACGGGCGGGGGCCAGGAACTGGATACCCACCGGCAGTCCGTCGGCCAAGCCGCCCGGCACCGAGATGCCGGGCACTCCGGCAAGGTTCGCCGGAATGGTGGCCACGTCGTTGAGGTACATGGCCATCGGGTCGTCCAGCTTCTCGCCCAGCTTGAACGCGGCCGTCGGCGCCGTGGGAGAGACCAGCACGTCGACGGTTTCAAACGCAGCGGCAAAGTCGCGCTGAACCAGCGTGCGGACCTTCTGCGCCGAACCGTAGTAGGCGTCGTAGTAGCCTGCGGACAGGGCGTAGGTGCCCAGGATGATGCGGCGCTTGACCTCGTCGCCGAAGCCGGCGGCACGTGTCGCACCCATCACGCGTTCGATCGTCATCGGGCCCTCGGCCGGCAGCACGCGATGCCCGTAGCGGACGCCGTCGAACTTGGCCAGGTTGGAGGAAACCTCCGAGGGCATGATCAGGTAGTAGGCGCCCAGCGCGTACTTGAAGTTCGGGCAGGAGACCTCCAGCACCTCGGCACCGGCCCCGCGCAGCAGTTCCAGGGCCTCGTCGAAACGGGCCTGCACGCCGGCCGCGTAGCCTTCGCCCTGCAGTTCCTTGATCACGCCGATGCGCATGCCCCGCACGTCGCCGTTCCGGGCGGCCTCGACCAGCGCACCCACCGGGTCGGTCAGCGAGGTGGAGTCGGCCGGGTCGTGTCCGCCGATGACCTCGTGCAGCAGCGCGGCGTCCAGCACCGTGCGCGTCACCGGACCGATCTGGTCCAACGAAGACGCCATCGCAATCGCGCCGTAGCGGGAAACTCCGCCATAGGTCGGCTTAACGCCCACCGAACCGGTCACTGCAGCCGGCTGGCGGATGGAACCGCCGGTGTCGGTGCCCAGCGCCAGCGGTGCCTCGAAAGCGGACACGGCAGCCGCAGAGCCGCCGCCGGAGCCACCGGGGATCCGGTCCAGGTCCCACGGGTTGCGGGTGGGACCGTAGGCGGAGTGCTCGCTGGAGGAACCCATGGCGAATTCGTCCAGGTTGGTCTTGCCCAGCATCGGCATGCGGGCCGCCCGGATTTTCTTGATCACGGTGGCGTCGTACGGGCTCATCCAGCCCTCGAGGATCTTCGAGCCGGCGGTGGTGGGCTGGCCCACGGTGACGATCAGGTCCTTGATCGCAATCGGTACGCCCGCCAGCGCATGCAGCTCTTCGCCGGCGGCACGGGCTTTGTCCACGTCCGCCGCCACCGCGAGCGCCTCGTCAGTATTCACGTGCAGGAACGCGTTGAGGTCGCCGTCGACCTCGGCGATGCGGTCCAAATGCGCCTGGGTAACCTCGACCGAGGACACCTCCGAGGCGGCCAGCATCTCGGCCATTTTGGCCGCGCTATGGGTAATCAGTTCGCTCATGGCTGCGTCTTACTCCTCGTCCAGGATCGCCGGAACTTTGAACCGGCCGTCGGCCTGGTCCGGTGCGTTCGCCAGGGCAAGTTCCTGGCTCAGCGTCTCGCCCACTACGTCCTCGCGGAACACATTGTTCAGCGGGATCGGGTGCGAGGTCGCCGGAACATCGGGGCTGGCAACTTCCTGGACGGACTTGATCGAATCGACAATGACGTCGAGTTCGCCGGCCATCTTGTCCAGTTCTTCGGCGGTCATCTCAATGTGGGCCAGCCGCGCCAAATGCGCCACCGCCGCACGATTGATCTCAGACATGAGTCTCCTACGCGGGTGGAATGCTTTTCCTTCTCAGTCTACCGGCGCAGAAGGGTCGGGATTCGCCAGGGAACGCCGAGGGACTATCCCACGGCGACAGCCTCGGCTTCCCTGCGTTCGGCCTTGGGCTTGGCGAACCGCAGGTACAGCGAAGGGACCACGAAGAGGTTCAACAGCGTGGAAGTGACCAGCCCGCCGAGGATAACCAACGCCATCGGATGCTCGATCTCGTGCCCCGGGATGCTGCCCATCACCACCAGGGGCACGAGCGCCAATCCGGTAGCGAGCGTGGTCATCAAAATCGGCGAGAGCCGTTCGCCCGCGCCGCGCAGCACCAGCGCCGGACCAAAGGTTTCGCCCTCGAACTTCTCCAGGTGCTGGCAATGGTTGATCAGCAGGATGCTGTTGCGCGCGGCTATGCCCATCACGGTCAGGAACCCGACGATGGACCCGAGGGAGAGCACGCCGCCGCCCAGGAAAGCCGCAAACACGCCGCCCACCAGCGCGATCGGCAGGGTCAGCATGATCATCGTCGCCAGGCGCCAGCTGCCGAAGGACACCTGCAGCAGCAAATAGATGACGGCGAGCGCCACAACCGCGAGGGTCAGCAGCAGCTGCGTGGCTTCCTGCCGTTCTTCGTACTCGCCGAGGATTTCGGCATGGAACCCGGGCGGCAGCTCGATCTCTGCCAGCCCGGCCTCCATCGCCGCGACCACTGAGGCCAACGCCCCGTCTTCGACGTTGGCCTCGATGTCGATGCGCCGGGAGTTGTCGTCACGTTCAATGACATTCGGCGTGGGCCGCAGGCTGACATCGGCGACGTCCGCCAGCCGGATGCGCTCGCCGCTCGGTGTGTCGATGGGCAGGTTTCTGATGCTGGTCACGTCGGATCGGATTTCCTCCGGACTCCAGACCTGGACGTCGTAGGCTTTCCCGCCCCGGTAGACGTCGCCCACTTCTTCTCCGGCCACCAGCGTTGCCGCGGCGCGCCGGACGTCGCCGGGTTTCAGCCCGTACCGCTGTGCCGTCTCCAAGTCGACGGTCACTTCAAGTTGCGGCACGTCCACCTGCAATGACACGTGCTCGTCGATGGCGCCGTCGGTTGCCTGGAATATCTCGTTGATTTCCTCGGCTTTCTCCCGCAACATGTCCAGGTCATCGCCGTAGAGCCGCACCACCACCGCGTTGCTCGATCCGGTCAGCACCTCGCGGATCCGTTCCTTCAGGTAGGTCTGCACGTCGCGGTATATACCGGGGTAGCCTTCCACGACTTCCTGGACCGCGGCCAGGGTCTTGTCGTAGTCCACCGCCGGGTCGATGCTGATCCAGTTCTCGCCGAAGTTGACCCCGACCACCTCGTCGGCGGCAAACGCCTGTCCGATGTGGGCGCCGCAGTTGCGCACGCCCTCGATTTGCAGCAGTTCCGCGCAGGCTCGCTGGCTGATGCGGTACTCCTCCCCCACCGAGGTGCCGGGCTGCGTGACCCAGTGCATCAGGAAGTCCCGCTCTTTGAAGTCCGGCAGCAGCGACTGCCCGAGGAATGGCGCCATCACGGCCCCGGCTGCCGCGATGGCGCCGAAGACCACGTAACTCGGACGCGGGCGCCGCACGAAGCGCTTGAGGATGGCGTGGTAGCCGCGTTTGAGGACCCGTACCAGCGGAGGCTCGCGCGACTCCAACGGCACGTTGCGCATGAGGATCAGGGCCAGCGCCGGGGTGACCGTCAGGGCGACCAGCATCGAGGCGAGCACGGCCAGGGTGTAGGAGATGGCCAGCGGCCGGAAGAACGCCCCGGTGAGTCCTTCGAGGAAGAAGATGGGGATCGCCGCCACGATGATGATCAAAGTGGCATAAACGATCGGCCCGCGGACCTCAAGGGAAGCGTCCAGCACCACCCGCATGGTGGACCTGCTGCCGCCTTCGGCGCGGTGCTGGCGCAGCCGCCGGATGATGTTCTCGATGTCGATGATGGCATCGTCTACGACCACGCCCACGGCAATGACCAACCCCGCCAAAACCATCGTGTTGACCGAACTGCCGCTGAGGTAGAGCACCAGCGCGGCGGTCACGAGCGAGAGCGGAATCGCGATGATGCTGATCAGCGCGGTGCGCCATTGGAACAGGAACGCGCCGAGGACCATCATCACCAGGACGGTTCCGAGCAGCAGCGCCACGGTCAGGTTGTTCAGCGATTCTTCGATGAAGCTGGCGGGCCGGAAGATTTCAGTGTCGATCTCGATGCCGCTCAGGCCCGGCTCCATCGTCTTCAGCGCCGCTTCCACCCCTTTGGTGACTTCCAGGGTGTTGCCCCAGGGAAGTTTCTCCACGATGAGCATGAGCCCCTCGCCCTGGTTGATCACGGCGTCCCCGATGAGTGGCTGGTGGTCCTCAACCACGCGCGCAACATCGCCCAGGCGCAGCGGATCGCCGTCGCGCTCGTCGATGGTCACCTTGGCCAGGGCCTCCGGCGTCGTAATGGGCAGCACGTGTTGGATGCCCAGCCGCTGGTTGGGTGTCCCGATGTAGCCGCCGGTGCCGATCACCGCGCCGGGGGAATATTGCAGCAGCCCTGCATCCAGGGCGTCGGCGGTGACCGTCATCACCTGGTTCAGCGACACGCCCTCGGCGCGCATCTTCTCGGGTTCGGCCTGCACCTGCAGCATCTGCAGTCGCTCGCCCCAGATGGCCACGTTCGCGACGCCGGGCACGCGGAGCAGGTGGGCGCGGATCTTCCAGTAGCTGATCATCGACATCTCGATCAGCGAGCGCTCGTCGGAGGTCAGGCCAATCTTCATGACGCGGCTGGTCGACGACAACGGCTGCAGCATGACCGGCGGCGATGCCCAGGTGGGCAGGGTCGGAGTGGTGTTGGCGATCCGCTCCGATACCAGTTGCCGGGCGGTCAACAGGTCCGTGTCCGGTTCGAAGATCAGCACGATGGAGGACAGTTGGGAGACGGATTTCGAGCGCAGGTCGTCCAGGCCCTCGACGCCGTTCAGGGCCTCTTCCAGCGGGACGGTGACCAGCTCTTCCACCTCGGAGGCGGTCAGGCCGATGCAGATCGTCTGGATTTCGACTTTCGGCGGCGCGAACTCAGGGAAAACGTCCACCGATGCGGTACTCAGGCTGACGCCGCCGAACAGCATGATTCCGACGGCGATGGCCACCACCACGGACCGGAATTTGAGGCTGAAAGCGACGATCCGGCGCATGTCAGTGGGCCGTATCGAACTCGGCGCCGAAGAGTTCGGCGGCACCGAGGGTGACGATGTCGGTGCCGGGCTCCGGGCCGTCGCTGAGGTGCACGACGTCGCCCTCGATCCGGCCCACTTCGACGGGGGCCCGGACGAAGACCAGGGGTTCGGGGTTGGTGTAGACCCAGGTGTCGCCGGCAGCATCGTAGATCAGCGAGCTGTAGGGAATCTCCAGCCCGCTCCCGGTTCCGGCGGCCACCGGCTCCGTGGTCAGGTCCAGCCGTTCCGCCGCTTGCTCGGTGAGGGTGAGCCGGTTCAGCTCGGAGCCGGGAATCGTCTCCTTGACGGCGGCCTCGATGCCCTGGGGTTCCATTTCCGGGCCGGCTGCCGCGCAGCCGGACAACACAATGGTTGCCGCGGCCGTCGCTGCGACCAGCGCACTGTGGCGTCCATGACGTTGGCCAGTCATGACATTTCCTGCCTCCGTTGCAGTACAGACTCGTGCATATTGACCAGTGAGTTCGACCAGTCGGGTTGGCCGGAAGGGCCGAGCGTGAGGACCAAGACCGGCAGGACCCACAGCACCAGCAGTGCGGTGGTGATCAGGCCGCCCCAAACCACCACGGCCAGGGGCAGGATGGTGACGGCTCCGACGGTTCCGCCCAAGGCGACCAAGGGCACCAGTGCCAGGGCAGCGACCGCAGCCGCCAGGAGCATCGGCGGCAACCGGTCGCCGCCGGCCCTGCGCATCAGTTCGACCGGACGACGGGACGGGTCGTCGCTCTGCAACGTCTGGAAATGCCCCACCAGCTGCAACGCTTCCCGGATGGCAAAGCCGAGCACCGCCGCGAGCCCCACCAACGCATACAGCGATCCATCGCCACCGGTGAGCAGGATCGCGAGCACTCCTCCGGACAGCGCGACCGGCAGTGCCAGCAGCACCAGGGCGGCGAGCCGCCAACTACCGAGCACGGTTTGCAGCAGGATCAGGATGCCGATGGCAGCCGCGGCCGCGAGCCACCAAATCAGCTGGGTTGAAACCTGCTGTTCTTCGTACTGGGGCGGGATTTCCGCGTGGTACTCGACCGGAAATTCCATCTCGGCGATCGCTGCGCGGATTTCCGACTGAACCTCGCCCAGGCTGCGCCCCTCGATATCGGCGAGCACGTCGATGCGGCGCGAGGTGTTGTCATGATGAATGACCGTCTGGTTTGGACTAATGCGCACGTCGGCTACGTCGCCGAGCCGGACGCTGCCGCCATCAGGAGTATCGATGGACAGCTCGCGGACACTGGTGAGGCTGCCCCGGGTAGCTTCGTCGCCCTTGACGATCACCTGAAAAACCTTTTGCTGCTCGAAGATGAACCCGACTTCGATGCCCTGCAGGATGGCGGCAGCGGCGCGGCGCACGTCACCCGGTTTGATGCCCACCCGTTCGGCGGCGTCCAAGTCCACCTCGATCTCCGCGATCGGCTGGTCCACCGCAATGTCCAGCCGCGGATTGGCTACACCGTCGATCCCGGCCATGACCTGTTGGAGCTCTTCGGCCTTCTCCCGCAGGATGGGCAGCTCGATTCCGTAGACGCGTACTTGGAAGCCCTGCTCGTTGGCCTGCCGAACCCGGTCGACTTGGCCTTCCGGATAGGTCAGCACCCGGTTCGCCAGGCCGGGGTAGCCGTCGACGATTCCCTGCACGTCGGCTTTGACCCGGTCGAAGCTCGCGCCGTCCTCGAGCGTCACCCAGATCTCGCTGGAACTGACGTTCGCCTCGGTATCCGACGTGATGGCCCTCCCGACGTGGCCGCCGACGGCCGCGACGCCGTCGACCGTCCTGAGTTCATCGCTGGCCCTGGCAGTGATGCGGTTCATCTCGGTATTGGCGGTGCCGGGAGCTGCGTCCCACTGAATCAGCAGGGTGCGGTCCGGCACGGAAGCCACCACGGGGTTTCCGGCAGCGACGAGCGGGACCGCAGCCAGGGCGGCGATCCCGAGGATTGCGACTGCGCCGGCTGCCAGCCAACGCCGCCCCTCGGCGGCGGAGGCGAGCAGGTGGTCCAGCCGGCGCCGGACCTTCTGCACGGCCGCGGGGGCCGGCCTCGTTTTCTCCCGGGCGGGCACCAGAATGCTGGCCAGGGCGGGGGTGACGGTGTGGGCCACGATGAACCCCACGGCGACGGCCAGCAGGTAGGAGAGTATCAGCGGCCTCAGCAAGGCGCCGTCGACTCCCCGGATGAACAAGGCCGGGGCCAGCGCGAGCAACGTTGCCAGGGCCGCGAATATCATCGGCATTCTCGACCGCCGCAGGGCCCGGGCCAGCAGGCTTTCCCGGCCGTCGGTCGCCGTTGCCTCCGCCGGATGCTGATTCCCGCCGAAGCCGGCCGGGTTGTCTGCCGCCGTTTCCTGCCCAGCATGGTGCGCGGGGGCCGGCGCGAAGGTTCGCGCAGGCTGGCCGGTGTGCTTGTGCCGGACGCTGTGCAGGTCGGCGATGACGTCGCCCACGCCGACGATCAGCGCCAGCACGATGCCGGCGAAAGCCATGGTGTTCAGCACAGCTCCCTGCCACTGCAGTATCAGCGCCGCAGCCACGGCCGACAGGACGATGGCTGCGAGCCCAATGAGGGCATACCGCCAGGATCGGAAGGCAAGGCCGATCCCAACGGTCACCACGAGCAGGCCGATGAGCAGCGCCAGCCCCAACTGGTTCGCGGCGGACTCCAAAAAGCTTGCCGGGCGGAAGATCGTGGAATCCACCTCGATGCCGGGCAATCCGGGGCGAAGCTCGTCCAGTGCCTCCTCGAGGTGTTTGGTGACCTCGACGACGTTGGCATCGGGGAATTTTTCGATGACCAGGATGAGCCCCGGGGCGTCTCCGGTTACGGCGTCGCCGATCAACGGCTGGTGGTCCTCCCTCAACTCCGCCACATCGGCGAGCTGGAGCGGTTTGTCGCCGGTCCCCTCGACGCTGACCTTGCCCAGGTCCTCGGCGTTCTGGATCGGCAGCACGTGCTGGATGCCGATGCGTTGGTTGGCCGACTCCAAGAATCCGCCGGTGCCCGGGGTCGAGGCTTCCAGGAAGCTCAGCGGGGACACCCAGACGGCATTTCCCGTGGTTTCAATCACTTGGTTCAGCGTCACGTCCTGTGCGCGGAGGCGCTCGGGGTCCACATGGACCTGGAGCTGTTGTTCACGCTGGCCCCAGATCGACACGTTGGCCACCCCGGGGACGCCCATCAGCACGGGCTTGATGTTCCAGCGCGCCAGCACCGACATGTCGATCACCGACTGCTCTGCAGAGCTCAGCTGGACCATCATGACCCGGCTGTTCGACGACAGCGGCTGCATCAGCACCGGGGCCGTAGAGACGTTCGGCAGCGCGAAGGCCTGCGTCAACCGCTCCGCCACCAGCTGCCTGGCCCGCAGGATATCGGTGCCGGGTTCGAAGACCATCTCGATGGAGGACAAACCCGGGACGGAGACCGATCGGATTTCATCCAGCCATGCCACGCCGTTGAGCAGGTCGGCCTCCATCGGAGACGTGATCAGCTGCTCGACCTCTACGGCCGACAGACCCAGCGCCTCGGTCTGGATTTCGACATGGGGCGGGGCGAATTCGGGGAGGTTGTCCACCGGCATCGACGGCAGGGTCACCAGTCCCAACCCGAGAATGCCCGCCGCGGCAGCCAAGACCAGCAACCGGAATTTGAGGGTCCAGCGAACCAACAAGCCAGACATAAAAACGCCCCCAACGGCGCAGAGCGATTCGGGTCACTACCCGTCCCCGCTCACCCATGAAGCTTGTGCGGACGCCCGGTCCGCACGGTAGGAGTTCAGCCTGTCCTGGCGTAGCTCCGGTCCCCATCGAGGCGTTGGCCGACCGGCGTGTTCCCCAACGGATCACTCAAAATGCTGTCCCCAGTGTGGCACAAACGGCCAGCGGGCGACAAGAAAATTCGCGAAGCAGTTTGACCGCCTTAGGCCGGGCACCTAGAATGTGGCCCCCGCGAACGGCCGGTAGGGGTGTCGGGCTTCCGACCGGACGCCCGAGTCCGTCGCGGCGAGGAGGCCCCATGCGTCCGGCTCGACTGGCTGCCATAGCCCTGACCGCCCTCCTGCTGCCGTGCTGCAGCAGCCCAGGGCAAGGCTCTCCCGCCCCGGCGCCACAAGCCTCGGCGGGCCCCACTTCCTCGACCTCCCGCGCGCCGGCCGCCCCGCCGGTTACGTCACCACCTGCCTCAGACCCGGCCGGCACGGCGGCCCCCGCGCCCCGGACAGGCGGCAACTCCGCGGAACGCGTGAGATTCGCGGCGGCCGGGGACTTCGGCTTCGACGAAGGTGCCGCGCAGGTGCTGGAAGCGATGGCGGGAAGCGGTGCACGGTTCGGCCTGGCGCTCGGCGACCTGTCCTACGGGCTTCCCGGCACAGAATCGGGGTGGTGCAGTTTCGTCACCGACCACCTGGGGCCGGATATCCCCCTGCAGTTGGTTTCCGGAAACCACGAAAGCGATGGCCGGAACGGTTCGATCGATGAATTCGCCCGCTGCCTTCCTCCCCGCTTACCCGGCGTCCAAGGCACCTATGGGCGCCAATGGTTCGTGGACATCCCGCAGCGGGATCCCCTGCTGCGGCTGATACTGATTTCGCCGGGCCTGGAGTTTCCCGACTCCGGCCGATGGGACTACCTTCCCGGGACCGAGCAGTACCGGTGGACGACCGCTGCCATAGACTCGGCCCGCACGGCGGACATCCCGTGGATTGTGGTTGGCTCCCACAAGCCCTGCCACTCGGTGGGCCGCTACGAGTGCGATCCCGGTCCCGCCGTGACGGATCTGCTGCTGGACAAAAAGGTGGACCTGGTGCTGCACGGCCACGAACACCTCTACCAGCGGACACACCAACTCGCCCTGGGCCCGAACTGTCCGTCGCTGCTGCCCGCGCAAAGCAATAATGCCTGCATCTCCGACACCGACGCCGACTTCGAGTCCGGTGCCGGCACGGTCTTCGCGACGGTCGGCACCGGCGGGCAACCGCTGCGCGACGTCAACGGCTCCGATGCCGAGGCGCCCTACTTCGCCGCCAACTCCGGCGCAAACGCCGACCCCACGCACGGGTTTATGGAGATCGAGGTGACCGAGGACTCCCTGACGGCTACGTTTGTCGGCGCCGGCGGCGGGAACTTCACCGATTCGTTCACACTGGGCAAACCCTGAGTGCCGCCGCTGTACTCCTGCCGTCCGTGGGCCGCCTAGAGGCGCTTGACGAAGACCAGCAGCCGGATGTCCGTTCCGGGCACCGGCCAATCCCGTTCCGGCACACGGTCGAATCCCAGCGATTCATACAGCCGGTGTGCCGCCGTCCAGTCGCTGCCGGTGGTCAGGCTCACGGCGTTGATGCCCTGCAGCGTGCGCGCGTACTCCACGATGGCGTCCACGAGCGCGCGGCCGACGCCGGAGCGCTGCAGCCCCGGATCCACGGCCAGCATCCGGAACTCCAGTTCACCCTCCCGGGCAATGTCGGCATACTTCCCGCCAGCCTGCGCCAGCGTGACCGCGCCGGCCACCTTCCCGCCCCGCTCGGCCACCCAGATCTCGGCATGCTGTGCCCGGTGCGCCACGTCGGAAACGTGCACCAGATACGGGTGGTCGGCTGCCGGGAAGTGTCCCGCGGCCAGGTACGCCTCGCGCGTCAGGCGCTCCACGTCGTCAAAATCGGTGGCGGTGGCAGGGCGGATGGTGATCTGCATGTGCTTGGGCGGTGTCCTTGCGGGTATGGAAAGTACGACGTCGGGGCTTGCCTGACCAGTTTCCCGCACCGCGGGCGGTGCGCGCCAATGGGGGTTCAGGCCTCGCCGCCGTATTGCCGTCCCGCCGGCGGTCCAGCCGCCGGACCGGGCAGGGGCGGGAGCAACTCCGGATGGACCCGCCGCTGCAGGGCGGCGACGGCCTCGGCCGGCAGCGCCAAGAGACCGTCGAGCTCCTTGCGGGCCCGTGCGTAGGCCAACTGCCGCTCGGCGGGGGTGGCCGCCCGGTCCACCGCGATGGTCAGCAGCCGGCGTGCGGTGTTCAGCCGCAGCCGTTCGGGGCCGCTGAAGTGCTGGTCCTGAATGCGGCGGGCCTCGCGTTCGGCGATGTCGAAGGCCACCTCATAGGCCCGCACCGCCTCGCGGTATTCGCGCAGCCGCTCGTCGGTGGCAACTTCCGCGGCGGTGACCGGCCGCAGCCCGTCCGCGGTCCGTTTGGCGCGCAGGAACGCCACCGTGAGCGGCTCGCGGACATCGGACATCATGGGGAAATCGATCAGCTTGGCCACGTCCAGCTCGTAGTCCAGCCAGCGCGCGTTCACCGCGTCATGGTCGGCCATCACCGCCGCGGTGTCGCGGAGCCGCTGCTGCTCTGCGGCGGCGGCGGCACGTATCCGGTCGGCCTCGCGCCGGGCCGCCTCCGACCGTGCGCTTTCGCGGCGGCGGCCACCGGTCCGGTTCCAGCCCTGACCGCGCCGGGTGCGCTTGGCACGCTGTCCCAGACCGGAGACCACGGCGAAACCGACCCAGATGAACCACCAGGGAAAACCGTTGGCAAAGAACTCGTTCATGGCTCACCTCGCACATCCATCGTCCCATGGCCGGTGATGCCAGTCACGATAGTTTCGCGAGGCCGCCGGGATGTCCGCGCGTTTCGCGACGTGGCTGCCGCTGCTTTCGGCGCAGCTCGCCGCTGCTACTGCTGGCCGGGGCCGTCGCCGCGGCGGTTGGCGATCCGGTACGCGGTGCCGTCAGGCTCGCGGTCCAGGAAGCCGTAATCCACCAGGGCACGGCGGAGCATCGGCACATCGGGTGTGAAGGCGGCCAGTCTGGCGTTCAGTTCCTTTTCGGCCAGGACCTCGCTGCCGGCAATGATGCGGTCGCGGATATGGCCCAGCAGTTCCAGCCGGTCGGAGGCACGGGATGGCAGCACCACCAGCTCGCCGGCGAGGAACCTTTCCGGCCCGGTCGGCTGGGGTTTCCGTGCCGCGGCCAGCGCTGCCTTGAAGACACCGGGCTCAACGGCGAGGGCACCGCCGTCGTGCGTCACCAGGCCGGAGGCGAGGAGCTTCTGCCGTTCCTTGGGGGTCATCTCCGGCTGTTGGCCCAGCACCAGGGCAGCATAGAGCCCCCGCAGGCGGTGGCTGGCCAGAGCGGAGAGCAACTGCTGCCAGCTGGCGCCGGGCCCTGGCCGCTCCCCCGTCACGCCGAGCCGGTTTCCAGCAGCCGGCGGAAACCGTCCTCGTCCAGCACGGGCAAGTTAAGGGACTCGGCCTTGTCCAGTTTGGTCCCCGCGTTCTCGCCAGCCACCACATAGCTGGTGTTCTTCGAGACGGAGCCGGAGGCCTTGCCGCCGCGGATGATGATCGCTTCCTTGGCCTCGTCGCGGCTGAAGTTCGGCAGCGTACCCGTCACCACCACGGTCAGCCCCTCCAGCGTGCGGGGCATGCTCTCGTCCACGTCGTCGGCCATCCGCACGCCGGCGGCGGCCCAGGCGTCGACAATCCCCGCATGCCAGTCCTCGGCGAACCACTCTTTCAGCGCGGCCGCGATGGTGGGGCCCACCCCGTCCACGTGCGCCAACTGGTCCTCGCTGGCGGCCCGGATGGCGTCCATCGACCCGAACGCAGTGGCCAGGGCGCGGGAAGCGGTGGGACCAACGTGCCGGATGGACAACGCCACCAGGACGCGCCAGAGCGGCTGGGTCTTGGCCTTCTCCAACTCCTCGAAGAGCTTCCTGGTGTTGGCCGTGGGCACAGAGGGCTTCTTGGCGGTGCCCTTGGTGTAGAAGTAGGGCACGAGTTCCGTCTCGCCAGTGGGCACGCCCTTCGCCTTCTTCTCGCGCCGGATCCGCACGTCGGCCAGGTCCTCGGGTTTGAGACTGAAAATCCCGGCCTCGTTGGTGAGCGGAGGCTGTTCGGGTTCGGCCGGCCGGGTCAGCGCGAACGCGGCCTCGTAGCCCAGCGCTTCGATGTCGAAGGCGCCGCGGCCGGCCAGATGGGCCACCCGCTCGGTCAGCTGCGCCGGGCAGGACTTGGCATTCGGGCAGCGCAGGTCGACGTCGCCTTCCTTGCCGGGAGCCAGCGGGGTGCCGCACGAGGGGCAGTCGGTGGGCATCACGAAATCGCGCACCGGCGGATCCTGCGCATCCCGCAGCGCCAGCACCGGGCCCACGATCTCCGGGATGACGTCGCCGGCCTTGCGCAGCACCACGATGTCGCCGATCTTCACGCCCTTGGCCTTGACCACGTCCTGGTTGTGCAGCGTGGCCATCTCCACGGTGGAACCGGCCACCTTCACCGGCTCCATCACGCCGTACGGCGTGACCCGGCCGGTGCGGCCCACATTCACCCGGATGTCCAGGAGCTTGGTGTGGACCTCTTCCGGCGGATACTTATAGGCCACCGACCAGCGGGGCACCCTGGAGGTGTGGCCGAGCGCGCGCTGCAGGCCGAAGTCGTCCACCTTGACCACGATGCCGTCGATTTCGTGCAGCAGGTCGTGGCGGTGTTCGCCGTAGTGTTCGATGAACTCCAGCACCTCGTCGTAGCTGTCCACGACCTTGTAATAGGGGCTGGTGGGCAGCCCCCATTCCTGCAGCAACCTGTAGGTGTCCGACTGGCTCTCGGCGGCGAGCCCTTCGCGGGCGCCGATCCCGTGGACGAACATGTGCAGCGGCCGCTCGGCCGTCACCTTCGGGTCCTTCTGCCGCAGCGAGCCGGCCGCCGAGTTCCGCGGGTTGGCGAACGGCGCCTTGCCTGCCTCCACCATCCGCTCGTTCAGCGCCAGGAAGTCCTTGGTGGGGATGAAGATCTCGCCGCGGATCTCCACCTCGGAGGGGATGTTGCCGCCGGAGAGCCGGCGCGGGATGTCGGCGATGGTCAGGGCGTTGTGGGTAATGTCCTCGCCGGTCGTGCCGTCTCCCCGGGTCGCGGCCCGGACCAGTTCGCCATCGCGGTAGAGCAGGTTGACGGCCAGTCCGTCGATTTTCACTTCGCTGAGCCAGCGCAGTTTCCTGCCGCTGCCCAGGTTGGCCACCGACGCCGCGGCGCGGTCCACCCAGGCCTTCAGCTCGTCCAGCGAAAAGACGTCCTCCAGCGAGTACATCCGCTGCAGGTGTTCCACCGGAGCGAAGGCGGCGGAAACCTCGCCGCCGACTTCCTGCGTGGGCGAGTCGTTGGCCACCAACTCCGGGTGCAGTGCCTCGATCTCCTCCAGCCGCCGGTACAGCAGGTCAAACTCGGCGTCCGAGACCAGCGGGGCGTCCTCGTTGTAGTACGCGTAGCGGTACTTGCGGACGTCCTCGGTCAGCTGCTCGTACTCGTGGCGGATCTCGTCGCCGGGAATCCCGCTGGCAGGTGTTTCGACTGTGCTCACCTGACTATCTTGCCCGAGAAGCGCGGTTCAGGCGACGACGGCGGAGCCCGCAAGTCCTCGCTGGACCGGCCGCCGCTCAGTCTTCCGCGTCCGGCCGTTCGTCAAGCAGCGGCAGGTCGGCCGCGGTGACCAAGTGCGAGGTCACCGCGTGTTCGACCAGCCGCGCGCGCCGGTTGGTGGCAAGCTTTCCGCCGCCGCCGCGCAGTCCGGCGACGCCCACGCGGTCCAGTTTGTCGCAGACGTTGTCCAGCTTGCGGTTGAACTTGGTCAGGGGCCAGCCCAGCCTGGCCGCCGCCTGCGAGGACGACGGGATCGAGCTAAGCCCGGTCCCGTCGCGCTTGAGCATCGGTTCAGCCAGGGCCAGGATCAGGGCCTTCTGCGACGCGGTGAAGACCACCGGGCCGATGGTGGTTTCGCCCACCGCATCCGTGTCCCGGTGTTCCTGCCGGAACGACGGCGTCTTCACATGGACCGACAGCTCATAGGTCGTGGGGCCGGCCGTGAAAACGATGTTCGTCTGGCTGAAGACCATCGGGATCCGCGCTCCCGGCGCCAGCCATGCCTGCATCCCCCCGGTTGAATCGGCAATGGTCGCGGAGATGAGGGAGCCGACGTTGGCCAGCCACCAGATGCCGTCATAGTGGGCGATCTGCAGGAACCTGCGGTGCAGATAGGGATTGTCGTCGATCTCCAGGTCGCCTTCGCGCCCAATGGTGAACACGTCGTTGTTCGTGGCTTCGTACCATTCGCCGCAGAACTCAATGCTCACATCCGCCACCGCTATCCCCCTTGTCTGCACCGCCCGCAGGGGCCAATGCGTGATTCAACGTTTCAAACCTACCCGCAAAAGCCCCGCAGGCCGGGCAGCTACTTGTCCGCGCAGCCGCGGACCGGATCCGAGGCCCGGCCATTGGCCCGCACCACCACCACTTCAATGCAGGTGCGGTCATTCTGTGCCAGGGGCATGGTTGCCTCGGGTTCACGGGTGCGCTCGGCCTCGCCCTTGCCCAACGCGGTCACCGGCGTCCAGACGTACAGGTCGCCGTCCCGCGGGTCCGGATTGGTCCAACTGAAGACTGCCTCGCCGCCCCGCACCCGGCCGGCCAGGTCCTCCGGCGGCACCACATTGCCGGACAGGCCTTCCAAGGCGTTTGCCGGCGCCCGGCTGACGGAGGCCTCGGGCACTGCAGCCTCGGAGGCCGGCCGGTTGAGCACGACGACGGCACCGGCGAGCACCGCTGCCGCGGCGACGGCCCCGGCCACCCAGGCCCAGGGACGGCGCCGCGCCTCGCCGTCGGGGTCCGTCCCTTGGTCCTGTTCCGAGTCCCGCAGCACTGTGGCGCCGTCCGGGTCCGGCTCCAGGAGCCGCCCCTGGGGGCCCCCGGGCAGCCACGGCCCGGAATCGGCGCCTGCTGCCGGCTGCGCCGGCTCGGCGGGCAGCCTCCCGGTGCGTTCGGGGAAGGCGAAGCCGGGTGCCGTCGGTGCCGTGCCGGCGGACGGGTCGATGGAGACAATCCCGCGGACGCGCGTCGCCTCGCCGTCGTCGCCGCCGTCTGCCTGAGCCGACCGCGCTTCCTCCAGCACCTCGAACGGGGTCACCGAGAGGTTCAATTCCGCCTGGACCCGCTGCAGGGACAGCGCGAAGGCATAGGCCGATGTGAACCGCGAGCCCGGCGACTTGGCCATCGCGGTCGCCAGGGCCAGTTCCAGGGATGCGGGCACGTCGGCACGGCGCAGCGGCGGCAGCGGCGCATGCGCAATGCGGTCCATCAGGTCCCGCTGGGAGTTGTTGCCGCCGGGCTGGATGAACGGGGACCGCCCGGCCAGCAGCGTGTAGACGGTGGCACCCAGGGACCAGATGTCGCTGCGGGTGCCGTTGCCGGCAGCACCCTGGAATGCTTCCGGCGGCGACCATGGGATGGACATGCCGGCGTCGCCGTCCCCGCCGTCAGCGCTGGAGGAGGAGATGCCGAAGTCGGTCAGGGCCGGCCGGTTGTAGTCGGTGACCAGGATGTTGGCGGGTTTGATGTCGCGGTGCGCGATTCCCGCCCGGTGCGCGGTTTCCACGGCCGAGGCCACCTGGATTCCGAGGGCCAGCACTTCGTGCACCGCCAGCGGCCCCTTGCGGTACCGCACGTCCAGACTGGGACGCGAGCAGTACTCCATGGCCAGGTAGGAATGTCCTTCGGCGGTGAGATTGGCCTCGTAGATCGTGACGATGAACGGATGCGTGGACAGCTGCGCCATGAGGTTCGCTTCGGATTCGAAGCGGCGGCGGGCGTCGTCGGTCTTCAGCCCGGACAGCAGTACCTTGACCGCGACCCGGCGCTTGGGTCGATCCTGTTCGTAAAGATAGACATCGGAGAAACCGCCGGAGCCGAGCAGCCTGACGTAGCGGTAGCCGTCGATGGCGGGCGGCGGTGCGGGCGGGCGCTTCACGCTCACGGCAGGTCCTCAAAGCGCAAGGAGATGCCGTCGCCCAGGTCCGCGATGTCGCCGTCCAGCAGCATGACCGCCTCGCCGTGGCCCAGCCGCCGGGGCGCCTGCTGGCCGCGCAAGAGCAAGGTCCCGTTGGTGGAGTCCAAGTCGGCAAGCATGACGTGCCAGCCTTCCAGCCGGACTTCCACGTGTGAGCGCGAAATATCCCCGCTGGCGCTGTGCACCGGAACCAGCCGCGGCATCACGCTGCCCTGGACCCGGTTCGCGGAGGGTTGCCGTCCAATAATCACGGGCCTGTCCAGTTCCACCACTTCCCCGGTGGACAACCGCAGGTGCCCCAGCGCCGGCCGCTGCACCTCCTGGGCCTCGTCGTCCAGCTGCCCGCCGCACGCAGAGCACGCTGAACTGGTCGGTGGATTGGCGTGGCCGTGACCGCACATCCGGGCCAGCACCATGGGCGCGGTGCTCGGCACCGACGACGGCGCCGAGGCGGCAGCGGCGGGTGCGGCCGGGACCTCGGGCAGGTCGCTGCGCATCAGCGTCTGCCCGTCGTGGTCACCGTCGGCGTGGTCTCCACGGACGAATCCGGCCGGTGGGTCCCCAGTGGCAGGGCCGCGGTCGGCCGGCTCGGCCGGCTGGGAATCCCTGGCCGCTTCCGCGGCGGCCGATGCCGCGGAAGCGGCGCGGGCGGACGCAGACGGCGTCAGCCAGGGAACGGCGTCGATCAGGTCCACAGGCTGGCCGGGCTGCCCGGCGGTCCGGCCTGCTGCCGCGGGACGGGGTGCGACGGCGGCTCCCGCCTGGCCATCGCCGGCCGCGGCATGGGGCGGCCGTGCCTGCAGGTTGGCACGCTGCGCCTCGGCGTGGACCACCGTCTGCTCCAGGCCATCATCTTCCGCCCCGGTGTCCGGCACCGCTTGGGCGCCGGCGGCTTGCCCGGCGTCCGGCACCGGTTCGCCGCCCGGCACCATGTCATCGGCGGCAGCGGCGGCGTCGGACTCATCTTCCGGCACATAGAGACTGGTCATTTCCAGGCTTTCGGACCATCCGGCCTCCGGCCCGCCGGACTCCGGCCCTGCCGCTTCGGTCCGCGCCGCCGGAGCCGGTACACGTGCGGGTTCAGGTGCCGAAATGCCGGCCGTCCGGCCCGTCCTTGTCGAATCCGCTGGGCCGCCCCCCGGTCGCGGCTCCCGTCCGGCGGCGACAGCCGCGCCCACGCGAAGGGCACCCAGCTGTACCGCGCCGGCGCGCAGCGGCAGCCACGGGCCCGGCCTGCCTGCCGGGTGAGGTCCGCCGGCCCCGGCCGCAATGACCACGCTGTCGGCCGCCAGCCGTCCTTCGGTCCAGCTCGAGACACCGCGTCCGCTCAGTTCCTGCCCGTCCGAATCCGCGGATACCACTACGTCGCCGCGGAGCACCGCGTGGATGCCGCCGGCACGGGAGATGATGCCGAACTGCGGCATGGCCGACAGGTTGGCGCCGTAGCCGGAGACGACGGTTCCCAGCAGCGCTTCGAGCGTGGCGCCGGACTCCAGCGCCTGCCACAACTGCTGCACCATGTCATCGGGGGCGCCCGGTTCGAGGAGTACCGCTGTGTCGCCGCTGACCAACCCAAGCCAATGCCCGCGGCTGTACGCCATGACCGCCATCAGTCATCCTCCACGGCGGCTGCCTGTTCGGGAGCTTCCAGCCGGGGCAGCGTCGTCGTCTCCTCCTGCCGCGGCGCGGTCGAGGCGTCCTCGCCCTGGCCCGCGGGGCCGTCGGCATCAACGACAACCACGGTGATGTTGTCCCGTCCGCCCGAGCGCAGCGCGGCCTGGATCAGCGCATCGACCGCGTCCTGGGGATGGGCCAGGGAGGTGAGGATGCTGTAGATGTGGTCGTCGCTGACCTCCGAGGTCAGCCCGTCGGAGCAGATCATGATCCGGTCCCCCGGTTCCACGGGCACCATCCAAAAATCCGGCTGGTTGTCTTCGCCGGTGCCCAGCGCCCGGGTGATGACGTGCCGGCGCGGGTGCACCAGGGCCTCCTGGGCAGTGATCTGTCCCGCCTCGAGCAGTTCCTGCACCTCGGAGTGGTCAACACTGACCTGTACGAGTTTGCCGTGGTTGAGCCGGTAAGTGCGGGAATCGCCGACGTTGAACACCAGCCAGTAGGGCACGCCGCGTTCGGAGACCAGCGCGGCCCCGGACACCGTCGTGCCCGCCCGCGATGCCGCCGCCACCCTGATCCGTGCGTCCGCCCGGGCGATTAGCTGTTCCAGCTCGTGCGCGCCGAGTTCGTGGCTGGCAACGTAGTCCCGCATCGTCTCCACGCAAATGCGGCTGGCCACTTCGCCGGCCTCGTGTCCGCCCATGCCGTCGGCCACCGCGAACAGCGTCCCGTCGGCCAGGTACGCGTCCTCGTTCAGCTGACGCCGCAACCCGCGGTCTGACCCGGAGCCGACATTGAGCCGGATGGGCTCCGCTCCCGACGCCGTGCTCATGCCCGTCCGATGGTAAAGCCGCGGTCGCCGAACTCGACGGTCGCTCCCGGTTGCGCAGCCACCGCTTCCCCGGGGGCCAGCTGGCGGCGGGTACCGTCGCCGCCGGTCACCGCGGTCCCGTTGGTGGAGTTTCGGTCGGTCACCCAGACGGTGCCGCCGTCGACCCGCAGCAGCAGGTGGGTCTTGGATACGGAGCGTCCCATGTCCGCGAAATCGATCAGCTGGTCGATCTCCTCGCCGGCGCCTGCGGCCGGGTTGCGCCCGATCAGGGCCGTCGTTTCAAGTACCACGTTGCGCCCGTCGTCGAAGGTGATGGTGAGGGGGCCGGCCGGCGGGGCCGCCGTGCGGACCCGGGTTGCCGCGAATTCTTCGTCCGGATGGTTGTCCCGGCCCGCCTCCGCAGCTTGGCCCGCCGCTGCCGGAACGTACGGCGGCGGCACCTCCGGGGTGCCCCGGCTGACGGCCGCCGGCGCAGGCGGCGCGGCGGGGACGGCGCCGGCTGCCGGGACCGTGGGCGCCGGTGTTAACGGTGCGGGGCCGAATCCCGGGATCGCGGAAATGACGCCGGAAGCCTGCGGAGCACGCTCGGCGACGGCCCGCTGCGGGTCTTGTCCTTCCGAGGCCGCGCCGGCAAAGCCGACGTGGGCGTCGGTACCGTCCGGCGCAAAAGCCGCCGGCCCGTACAGGCCGCCGGTGGTCAGCGGATCGCGGCCCTGTGCCACGTCGAGCACCAGGGTCTTGGCCACCTTGTCGTGCCAGCCCTGGCGCTTGTGGTTGCGGTCCCAGACGTTGGAGACCACCACCACGACGGCGCCCACGGCCAACACCAGTGAGCCGACGGCGATGATGAGCCCGCGCAGGAAAATGGCTCCCCAGCCGGCCGCATGTCCGTCCTCGTTGGCCGTCCGCAGGCCCAGCAGCAGGTTGCCGGGAGTCTTGCCGCTGGTCGCTTCCCAGCCCCAGAGCCAGATGGTGTAGGCCAGCGACGGCAGCGATGCCAGCCCGATCCACAGGAACATGCCGCCCAGCGCTTCCGCGGCCGCGGAGGCGCTGCCGGAGGCCGCGGCCTCCATCACGGCCGGGACGCTGGCAGCATAGGCGGCCAGCATCAGCACGGCAGGCGGAATCTTGTCGATCAGCCACGCCGCCAGCCGTTTGCCGACCGGGGCGCTGACCAGATTCAGTCTTGCTGCCACGTGCTGCTCCCGCCCTGTTCCGGCCGTCCGGCCTGTGAGTCTACTGTACGGATTCTAGTGGCGGCCGTTGTCCGCCGCTGCGCCAGCCGCCTCTTGGCGTCCGCAACCAGCGAGCGGGGTGTGAACTTGGCCCGCTGCCGCTGCCAGAAACCCAGCGAGTCCTTCATTTTGGCCAGCGAGTCATCCACCTGGTCCCAATACTGCTGCACCTGGACTTCCGTCGGCTCGGCTGCCCCGAAGATGGCCGCGTCGGCCCGGTGTGCCAGTAGCGTGGTGCCGTCCGCCGTGGTCGGGAACTGCCCTGCCAGCATGGCGGCATGTTCGCGCCGGGTGGCGTTCGCGGGGGCTCTCGCTCCCATATCGGTGGCCAGCGACATCACCTCGCGCCAGCCGCCGCCCACGCGGTGGCTCGGCAGGCCTTCGCTGGACCGCCGCTTGCGCCGGCGCAGCTTCAGCCAGGCGATCAGCAACAGCGGCAGCAGCAATACCGCCAGCGGGACGGCCGCCATGCCCACGGCTGCGAAGAGCCAGCCCCACAGTTCCCAGAACGACTTCTCCTGCTGCTCGGCGTCCTGCGGCTCCGGGGCGGTGTCCGGCGGCAGCTCGGCCGGTTCCTGCGGCGGAGGCGGCGGCTGCAGGACCTGCGGCTTGGGCGTCGACTTCGGTTCCTGCTGCGGCGGAGTCGGCTCGTTGTCCTCGTCCGGCGTCGGGTCAAAGGCGACCCAGCCGGCATGTTCGAACGCCACCTCCACCCAGGCGTGCACGTCTTCGCCCTTGATCTGAACTGCTTCCCCGGCGGAATGGCCTTCCTTCGGATCCGGGTAGAACCCCATCACCACCCGGGCCGGGATGCCCAGGTGCCGGGCCATCAGCGCCATCGCCACCGCGTACTGCTCGTCGTCGCCAATCATCTGCTCGGCATCGAGGAGCTGGATCATCCGCCCCGCGTGGTGGCCGGACAGGCTGCGCGCTTCGTCTTCCTTGCCGTTGCTGAAGAAGCCGTTCTCGTGCAGGTTCCGTTCCAGTTGGCGCACCTGTTCGATCGGCACCGTCGCTTCGCCGACAAACTCGTTCGCCTTGGCCGCGACGATGTCCGGCACCCTCGCCGGTTTCGGCAGGCGGACGGAGGCGAAGTCGTACTGTGCCAGCTGGGCGTCCTCCGGCCGGCCGGGGAACGTGGTCTCCACCGAGTAGCTGTCTCCGGCCACCAGGTACCGCGTGGTCAGCGCTGTCTTCGAGTCGTCGTTGTAGAACAGCGAGCCGCCCAGCTCGGTCGCCCGCTCCCCCTCGAACGCCATGCCGCCGATGTGCCCGCCCCCGGGAAGCCAGACGCCGCTGTAGTCACCGATCCGGATGTCGAGCCGCGCGGTGCCGCCGGACGCCCGACCGAGCGAGCCGGCGTCGCCCACGGGCGTGAAATTGCCCCCGCTTTCGGGGTTGACGTTGTAGACCGTGCCGTCGAATGTGTCCAGCGCCGCCAACCGCACCCGCTGGCCCTCGGGCAGCCCTGTGACGGTGAACAG
Organism: Arthrobacter sp. Y3221048; assembly: GCF_059092685.1. Taxonomy (NCBI): domain Bacteria; kingdom Bacillati; phylum Actinomycetota; class Actinomycetes; order Micrococcales; family Micrococcaceae; genus Arthrobacter; species Arthrobacter sp. Y3221048. The sequence goes on from NZ_JBNHHX010000003.1 coordinate 207,043, forward strand.
CGTCTCCTCGGCCCGGTCCTTCACGTAGCTCCGGAAATCCATCAGCGGGCTCGGATAGTCGTAGAGATTGACCGGAGGAACGACGACGTCGCGCAGCACCTCGCGATCGCCGCGCGCCGTGAGTGCCGGGCCGGCCAGCGCCGTGAGCGCCACCGCCGACGCCAGCATTCCGGCGCCCAGGCCGAGCCTGCGCCGCAGCCTGGCCCGGTGTGCGGCGGGGTCGGCCAGTGCCGGAGTGGCCACACCGGCGGCGGCATCTCCCCGGGCCAGGTGGCGGTGCCACGCCAGCCAGGCGGCGGACACCGCCACCAGCAGCACGCCCCGCAGCACCGGCAGCGCCGGGACATCGGTGCCGAACGCGATGCCCAGCAGGAAGAACCCCAGTACCGGCAGCAGCGGCCAGTACGGCCCGCGGACGCGCCACGCCAACGTGCCGGCCAGCAGGGCGGCCGCCAGGGCGCCCAGGAACGGCACCACCAGCATCCCGCCGGAGATCCCTACCGGCGGGGCGACGGTGAGGATGTCCTTCCACGCGAAAACAAAGCCGGTCAGCACGGTGCGCAGCGAGTCCAGCGACGGCAGGACGCCGCCGATGGCTTCGGTGGGCGCGGCGAAGGTGCTGCCGAGCAGCAGGTAGGACCCCAGCCCGGCGGTGGCCGTGGACAACAGACCCATCCGGTAGCGGGCGCCGATCAGGGAGAGCAGGAGCCCGACGGCGATACCGCCGAAGCCTGCGGTCAGGTAGCGGCCGTTGCCGCCGAAAACGTGGTGGAATCCGGCCAGCCCCAGTCCCAGCAGCACCACCAGGACAGCCGCGTCGAGTGCCACCTGTCGTGCGGGCCGTGGCAGCCAGGCCGCCAGTCCGCCGGCAGCCGGCAGGCGCCGCTTCCGCGGGGCGGTAAGGCCGGCGTCGTTCTGTGCTTCGGCGGCACGACGGCGGACCCGGCCGGGTTGTTGCTCCGGAAGCGGAGCTTTGGCGGTGCTCATGCAGCTGCCTTCCGCAACACGATGGCCAGGTCGTCCAGGCTGGACAGTGACAGCACGGACAGGTCGCCGATGGTCGCCCGGGCGACCTGGAGACCGCCGCCGCAGCGTATGGCGAAGGCACGGATGCCGGCCGGCACGGCCGATGATGCCTGGCGGAGCTGCGTAACCGACACGTGATCGCCGACGATCAGGAACATGACGGACGCATTCGGAACCGCGTCGGCGGTACTGCGGGCCAGTTCCACCGCGGTGGAGCTCTGCGGTTTGCCCTCGATCCGGGTCATTTCATCCAGCAGGATGCGGCCGGTTTCGCTGCGCAGCGGGCCCCGCTGGGTCAGGACGCTCAGGTTGCGCTCCTCGCGGATCGCCTGCAGCCCGATCGATGCGCCCACGGAGACAGCCAGTTCGAAGTCCTCCTCCGAGCCGTACTCCTCGGTGTTCGTCGAGACCGCGACGGCGAGATGCGCGCGGCGGGTTTCCTCGAACTGGCGCACCATCAGCGTGTTGGTGCGCGCCGTGGTTTTCCAGTGGATGTAGCGGCGGTCGTCGCCGGGGACGTAATCGCGCAGCGCGTGGAAGGAGACGTCGGCGCTGGCCAGTTCCTTGGTGGGCAGGCCCTCGAGGTCGCGGATGAAGCCGGCTGCCGAACTGCCCAGCGCGGTGGTGCGCGGATGGACGAACAGGTCGGTCGGTTCCGTCCACATCATCTGGCGGCGGAGCAGGCCCAGCGGATCCTGGCGCACCGAACGGACCGGGCCAACCACGATGACGGCGCGGCGCTGCGTCGGGATGGTGAACAGGTCCTCGTGCACTTGGCCGGCCGTCATGCGCGGCAACTGGAACACGGCGGTGGCCGCTCCGACCGGCAGCTCCAGCGCCGCCGGCAGCAGGGGTTTGTCCGCGGTGTTCGTCACGGCTACGCTCCCGACGGCCTGGTCACCGACGGCGACCCGGGTGCGTGCCAGGTCCAGTTCCACGCCGTACGAGGAACGGCCCAACACAAAACCTATGGCCAGCGCCAGCAGGAACAGTCCCATCAGCGCCGCGATCTTGGCTTCCTGCCAGCCGAAGGCGGTCCCGGGCACCAACAAGAGGACCGTGCCGCCGGCCACCACCCAGCCAAGCGGGCTCACGGTATCCAGCACAGGCCGCAGGTAGCGCTCCGCGGCACCCCGGACCCGCTGCCAGCGCGGCGACACGTACTGCCCGGCCAGCGAACCAGCCTGGGTGGCCAGCGAGGCCGGATGCAGCCTGCTGCCTTTGTCCGTGGCTACCCGCCGAATCGTTTCACTGAGGCCGCCGAGCCGGTTCGTTTGCTCCGTGGCCTGCTTGGTCGTGGTCTCGGTCATGGAGCCGCTTTCGGCCGGAAGTGTTCCGTCGGCACGGCCCTAGACCGTCACCCGCTGCTGGGGCGCCGGCACGTCGGCCAGCACGCGCGACATCACGGCCTCCGGGGTGGCGCCGGCGAACTCCGCTTCGGGGTCCATCACGAACCGGTGGTTCCAGACCACGGGAGCCAGTTCCTTGATGTCGTCCGGCAACACGAAGTTGCGGCCCTGGGACGCGGCCCAGACCTTGGCCGCGCGGACCATGGCCAAGGCGCCGCGTACGCTCACGCCGAGGCGCGACTCGGCCGCGTTGCGGGTTTCCTCGCACAGGGCCGAGACGTATTCCAGTATCGACATGTCCACGTGATTGCTGGCCCCGAGGTCTGCCATGTCCCTGACGGCCTGCGGGGTGATGATCGGCGTCAGGGCGGCCGACCGGTCGCGCGTGCTGGCTCCGCCCAGCAGTTCCACCGTCGACGCGCGGTCGGGGTAGCCGATCGACGTCTTGATCAGGAAGCGGTCCAGCTGGGCTTCCGGGAGGCGGTACGTACCGGCCTGCTCGATCGGGTTCTGCGTGGCGATCACCATGAAGGGGCGCCCGGCGTCATAGGTCACGCCGTCGACCGTCACCCGGCCTTCTTCCATGACTTCCAGCAGCGCCGACTGCGTCTTCGGCGAGGCCCGGTTGATCTCGTCCGCCAGCACCACGGTGGCGAAGATCGGGCCCTTGTGGAACTCGAACTTTTGCGTCTTCTGGTCGTAGATCGTGATGCCGGTGACGTCGGAGGGCAGCAGGTCCGGGGTGAACTGGATGCGCGAGTTCGAGCCCTGCACGGTGGCGGCCAGTGACCGGGCCAGCATCGTCTTGCCGGTTCCCGGGGCGTCCTCCAGCAGCACGTGGCCCTCGGCCAACATGGCTGTGAGCACCAACCGCACCACCTGGTTCTTGCCCAGCACCGCCTGGCCGACGTTGGCGGCCAGCTTCCCGAACGTCTCGGCGAACCACTCGGCCTGCTCGGAAGTCATCGTCATGCTGTTCCCGGTCTCTCTTCGTGTTGCATCGGTGTCAATCTGTTAGTTGCTTAAGAAGCGTGCAGGCGCCCTGATTCGAATCCCGGCCTGCCCGGTTTCATCCGCATGGAGGCATCCCGCTCGGCGGGGCGCTGCCCAGGTCGGAGCCCCTGCCCTCCAGCGTTACGTGAATGCCCTTCACGTACAGCCCGTTATTGATCGACTTGCCGCCGCCGTTTTGCTGGTACCAGTAGATTCCGCCGGAGCGCAGGATCCAGCACTTCGACAGCAATGTGGGATTCGGATTGCTCCTGTCATTCGCCCAATGACCTCCGGCGCATGAAGCGGGCGGGCCCGGGCTGAAGTTTGTCCCCGACCGCGGATCCATGCAAGTTCTATGACCAGCGGGCAACTGGCCGCCGACCACCAGGTGCCATTCCGTTTTCGGCGGCGGCGGTGGCGGCGGAGCGTCGCCGGAGCTTGCCGAAGCGGACGCTATCGCACCAGCCGTGCCGCGGGAATTGATCGACTGCGCTTCGAACGTCACGCGCTTGTTGTACGCACGGGTGTTGACCGTCTCGCTGCCGGAGTTGGCCACGTTCCGCCAGGCGCCCCCGTCGATCCGGATCCGGATTTGGGCCACGTCGTGGCTGTTCGCTGCCGGTGCGCTCCAGTTGAACGTCACGGACTGCTGTTCCCTGGCGCCGTCCTGTCCGGAGACACTAGGCTTCCCGGGAGCTCCATACGGCGTCGCGTTGTTGGACTCGGCGCCTGGCGCACTGGAGTAGCTCGCGCCGTCGCTGTTGGCTACGGAGGTGATGCGCACGTTCACGGCCTTGCCGTTGGTGAAGCCTCCCACCTGCTGCCCGTTCGTGATGGCCATGGTCCGGCCGTCGCTGAAGGTCGCCCGGAAGCTGACTTCGCCGGCCTGGGCGCCGTTGCGCTGCGCGGCGGTCAGTTCGTTAAAGGACACCGTCACCGCGCGTCCCGCCCCGCCGGTCTGCGCTTCGCTCAGCGAGGCGCCGGTCGGGGCATCGGGAGCGCCGACCGCCCGCCGAGCGTTGGACTGCGGGCTGGCTCCGCCGGACCCGGCCTTGTTCCGTGCCGTGACGGTGTAGGTGTAGGCGGTCTCCGAGTTGGGTGCCGTCACGGTCTGCGAGGTGGCATTCACCGCCGGGAAGGTCCGGGTCAGCCCTCCGCCCTGGTATTCGCGCACGGTGTAGTCGAGAATCTCGCCGCCATTGTTGGACGGCGCGGCCCAGCTCACCTTCAGCTGGCTCTGGTCCCCCACGGACTTCACCCGTTCGGTAGCCGGAGCGGTGGGAGCCGCGGGCGGACCGGCCGGCACCTCTGCGGCGGAGTAGGCACTGAAGTCGCTCGGTTCCGGGGCGCGGTTGTGCGCCTGCACCCGGACCTCGTACGCCTGCCCGTTTTCCAGCCCCTCCCACTTGTAGCTGGTGCCGGTCAGGCCGTTCTTCTGCAGCTGGCCGCTCGGCGGGGCCGGCGAGATCTCCAGGGTGTAGCTCTCGATGGCCGAGCCTTCGTTGGCCGGTGCGGTCCAGCTGACGTCCAGTGACTTGTCGCCGAACTTCAGCTGCGGAGCGGCCGGGGTTGCGGGCCGGACATCCGGCCTGGCCACCGCCGACTCCGCCGACGGGTCGGACGTTCCCACGGCGTTCTCCGCCGTCACGGTGAAGGTGTATTCGACGTCGTTCTGCAGGCCGGTCAGGGTGCAGGTAGTGGTCGCGCACTGCTGGCTGAATCCCCCGCCGACTGCGTTCACGGTGTAGCCGGTGATCGGGGCGCCGTTGTCGCTGGGCGCCGTCCAGGACAGCACCACGCTCTGGTTGCGGACCGCGTCGACCAGCGGCGTGCTGGGCGTCTCCGGCCGGCCCTTGACCACGAGCGAGACGTTCGCCGTCGCCTGCCGGCTCCCCTCGCGGGTCTTGTCCTCCACCGTGTATTCGACGGTCATGGTGCCGGAGAAGTCGGCGCCGGGCGTCACGATAATCCGCTCGCCGTCGATCTCCGCGGTGCCCCCGTTGCCGGCAACGGCGCTGACGATCGTCAACGGGGTTTCCGGGAACGGATTCACGTCGTTGGCGAGCACGTCCACCGGCAGCGCTTCGCCCTGCACGGCGTCCGGCACCTCGTCGTCGTTGGCGACCGGGAGCGGGCGGGTGGAGGCGGTCGCCTGCACGCTCACCCGGCTGGTCACCTTATCCGAACGGCCGTCGGTGACGGAGAAGTTGACCACGCCGGTGGCACCGGTTTGGAGCTCGGCATCCGCCGCCACACGCAGCACGCTGCCCTCCAGGCTGACGTCGAATCCTTCCGGCGTCCCGCCTTCGACGGCGAACTGCAGCTTCTCCAGGTCTTCCGGGTTCGGGTCGCTGGCCAGCGGGCGCAGGTCGTAGCTCACGGCGTCTTCGCCCTTGGCCACGTCGAGCGTGCCCGTGGTCAGTTCGGGCGGGAGATTCCGGTCGGCGGCCGGAATGACCTTGGTCATGATGGTGAGCGTGGACTTGAGCCCCTCGGGGTCGTCGGGGCCCGAACCGTCGGTCACTTCGAACGTGATGGAGCCGCGGCCGGCATAATCGAGGTCCGCCTTGTAGCTCAGCGTGCTCGCGTCGGCCATCCACTGGTCGTCGCTGGTGCCGATCGCGCGGATGCTCTCCGCCACCGTGATCCGCGGGGTGCGGCCGGGCCGCACTTCGACCAGTTCCGTCAGGTCCAGCTGCAGTTCGTCGCCGGCCGTCACGTCCAGCGGGGTGTTGTCCCGCAGCACCGGATACTGCTCGCCGAGTGGCGGTACCCAGATGACCGCGGTGGCCTGCAGCCCGTCCTCGTCCCGCACGGTGTACGGGATCAGCTGCACCGCCTCGGTCAGTTCGACGTTGACCTGTCCGCCGGCCACAGCCCTGGCGGTCGGATAGTCGCCGCCCACCAGCACTTCAAGATCCTTGGCCACGCCGTCCGGATCCTCGTCGTTCTCCAGCACCGGAACATCGACGGCGGTGCGCCCCTTGATGTCGGCCGACGCTACCCTGTCATCGCGGGCCAGCGGCGCCCGCAGCGGAGCGTCCCCGCTCACCTGGGCGGTCACGGTCCCGACGGCGGAGCCGCCGCGGCCGTCGCCCACGGTGTAGCGCACGTTGACCGTGCCTTCCTCGGCCGGGGTCGTCAGGTAAACGCGCCCGTCTTCCGCCTTGGCGCCGATCGCCGCCGGCTCGCCGACGATCTTGCCGGCATCGAGCCGGAGCGCGTCGCCGTCCGGATCCGAATCGTTCTTGAGCACATCGACGGCCACCGTCTTGCCCGGCCGGATCTCGATTCCGTCGTCGATCGCCACCGGGTTCTGGTTGCTCTCCTGTGCCGGGGCAATGCCGACCAGGACCGTGGCCGTATTGACGGCACCCAGCCTGTCCTTGACCCGGTAGGTGAAGGTGTCGGTGCCGGCGCCCTGCGCGGATGCCGTGTAGTCGATGTAGTTCGGCCCGGCCACGGCCGCGCCCTGTTTGGGGGCCTTGTCGATGCCCGTCAAGTACACCGAGTCGCCGTCGGGATCGATGCCGTTGAGCGGGATGGGTATCCGGACCGTCGACCCCGCGATGGCACGGGCTTCCTGGCTCTTGGGAGCGGGCTGGGAATTCGATTCGTCGTCGCGCGGGAGGATGTTGATCCGTACCTGGGCGGAATCCTTTTGGCCCGCCGTGTCCGTCACCTCATAGACCGCGTAGACCGTCTTCGCCTGCTGCCCGGCGATGAAGCGCATGGAGTTCTCGGCCGTGAAGATTCGGCCGTCGGCAGGATCCGGAACCTCCGCAAGCTCATTTACCAGCGTCAGCGTGTCGCCGTTTGGATCCGTGTCGTTCGCCAGCACATCAACGGTGACCACGTCGCCGACCCGCACGGTGGCGGTGTCGGCTTCGGCCTGCGGCGGCAGCAGCTTGTCTTGGCCGGCCACGGAGATCACGCTGACCTCGCCCGTGGCGGCGGCGAAGCCGTTGGAAACGGTGTATCCGATGGTGGTCTGCTGGTGCAGTCCCTTCACATCGGAGATGCGCAGGATGTTGTGGTCCAGCACTTCGACGGCGACGGGCGCACCGTTCGCGTCCACCGAGGTGACGACCAGGACGCCGCCGGAGGGGTCGGTGTCATTGGCCAGCACATCCACCAGCACCTGCCCGCTCTCCGGCAGCAGGGCCACGTCCCGCACGGCCACCGGCGCGCCGTCGCCGTCGTCCTCGGCGGCATCGATCCGGATCAGGCCGGTGGTGCTCGACGGCCCGTTGGTGACCAGGTAGGTGAAGTAGTGGGTGCCGGGGGCGTCGGCCGTGAACTTGACCGTGCCCGCGTCGTAGTCGGGCACGATCGAGGTGTTCGCCGCCGAGCCGGTCTTGGCCAGCCGGAGTTCCCCGCCGTTCGGGTCCTGGTCGTTCTTCAGCGGCGCAATCTGGATTTCCTGGCCCACGGTGGCGGAAAAGTGGTCGGCGTTGGCCAGCGGCGGCAGCGCGCCGGGCGGGCGGACGTCGAACACCACCACGTCCTCGGTGGTGTCGGAACCATCGGACACCCGCACCGTGACGTCCTTCTTGCCGAACGTCTTCCCGACGTCCTGGAAGGTCAGCAGCCCGTCGGGCCGGGTCCGCACCAAGTCGCCGTCGGCGGTGTTGTCCGCGCCGACCAGGAACATGTCGTCCCCGTCCGGATCGATCCAGTCACTGAGGATGTTCTGGCTGATTTCGCGGCCCTGTTCCACCAGGATGGTGGTTTTCCGCTTCGTTTCCGGCGGCAGGTTGCTGCCCTCGGCGCGCACGTCAATCGCTACCCGAGCCGTGTCCGTACCGCCCCGGCCGTCGTCCACTTCGTAGTTGAAGGTGTGCCGGCCGGGTGCCGCATCTCCGTTGACCACAATCTGCAGTCCGGTGCTGTCATAGATGCCCTGTACCTCGCCGATGCCCGGGCCGTCGCCGGTCAGGCGGGCGGTGAGCACATCGCCGTCGGGATCGGAGTCGTTATCCAGGATGGTCAGCGTGGTGGTGCGGCCGGCGCGGACGCCGAAGGTGTCGTCCTGGGCGACCGGCGGCTGGTTTTCCTCGGTGCGGTCGGGCAGCGTGTTGACCGGGTTCTCGTCCGCCGAGTCCTCTTCGTCCTCTTCGTTCTCCTGCTCCGGCGGGATCAGGTCGCTCCAGTTGTCTACCAACTGCATGTTCTCGAGCACCAGCCAGACGTTTCCGGCATTCACATCATTGAGGACCACAATGTCCCGGTTCACCCGGAAGACGAGCGACGCGTTCGACCCGATGCCCTGGATCGGCTGCGCGAGATCATCGGCGTCGTCGCCGCAGTCCCGCAGGTAGTGGTTGACGCCGGCCCAGGCCGCGTGCAGGCAACCCGCGAGCTGGACCGGTGCGGCCGGTGTTCCGGTGCCTGCCAGCGGCACGATGTCTGCGTCGGATCCATTCAGCGGCTGCTTGATCACGGCCGATTGGGTCGCCACCGCCACGAACGGGCTCTTGTCTCCGCTGAGCTGCAGCGCCCCGCCGAGGGCGTCCGGCAAGGTGACCTCGCGGCCGCCGGGGAGGACCAGCAGGCCGGAGTCGGCGTCGAAGACCACCGCTTCTTCCCCCACGGCGGCTATCTGGAGATCCCCGGCTTCCGCCAGCGATTCCACCCGGTGCCCGCCGGTGCGTTCGGCCACGCCTTCATCGTTGACTTCGAAGCGGGCTACCTCGCCGGCATCCGGATCGGCGACGAAGATGGTGTCCTGCTTCGATACCGTGGCCACGCTGCCCTCGGCATCGGTGAGCAGCGGCTCGGCCGTTTCCTCATTGAACGACCCGAGCTCGTCCGCCGGGCTGATCCAGACCTGGCCCTTGACCGTGTCGGTGATGGACAGCAGCGTGTTGCCGAAGGCCACGTCGGCGGTGCCGGGCAACTGCTGTTCCGACCCTCGCTCCATCTGGGCCACGTCCACCGGGCTGAGCATCGACTGGTCCTGGTTCTCCATGAACACCGTGCCGGCGTTCTGCATGACGTCGAAGCCGTCGCTGTTGGCCCTGAAGCCGCCGTCGAGCACCTGGGACTGGTAGTTGAGGTGGCCAACCATCCCCTGGCTGTTGTTGGTGACCCACACGCCGCCGTCGTTCAGGTCCACGTCAGCGGTGGGGAAACCCTGGTAGTAGATGGCACCGCCGACCACCAGCGCCGTCGCCACAGAGAAGGTAGTCGTCGATGCCAGCGTCTTGCGCCGCCGCGTCCGCCCGAACATTCTTCCCCGCAATGCCCTGATTCCTTTGTGATCCCGCGCCGATCCCCGCCGGCGCGGCGCGGAATTCCTCGCAGACACGCCGATAAGGCACCCAAAGACGGCCCTTGGTGCGCCAAGGGCCCTTACCGACTATTGCACGTATAACCACCGAGCGTAAACCCGAGCGCATGGGGAGCACTCCCCTGCCGGGCAAAGTCTCGGGAACGACGACGGCGGCGCTCGGTTTGGTCCGTCGGGTCCCCTCGGCGGGCACCGCCGCCGTCCCCGCCTCAGCGGGCACCGCCCTCGTCCACGCCCGCGGTGCGCGCCCGCCAGCACCGCGGGCGCCGCCCGCCGTCCGGCGACCGGATCTAGTCGACGACCAACCCTTGGCCGGTGCCGTGGGCAACGGTGACCGGGTTGACCTCGCCGAATCCGCGGACCGTGCGCACCTTCTGCGGGATCAGCACGAACCTCTCATCCCCGGCGAGCGTGGACGCGGTGGACGCGTCGACCAGCACGGTGCCGGGCTCCGCGAGCGTGGTCAACCGGGCGGCGAGATTCACCGTGGGGCCGTAGATGTCGCCGAGCCGGGAAAGGACCCTGCCCCAAACCATGGCAACCCGCGCCGACGGCAGCAGATCGTCGTCACCGATGGCCTTCGCCAACGCCAGCGAGATTTCAGCCCCGGCCTGCGGCGAGGACGCGATGTAGAGGACTTCATCGCCGATCGTCTTCACCAAGCGCCCGCCGCCCACGGAGATAATCTCGGCACAACGGTTTTCGAACCGCTGGACCAGTTGGGCGAGGGTCTTCTCGTTCATCTGGCGGGACAGGCTCGTATAGGAAACCAGGTCTGCGAAACCCACGGCCCGCAACAGGGGCAGCGAATCGACGTCGCCACCTGCCCCGGCGCCGGCACCCAGGGCGGCCTCGGCCCGCACGGTCAGGCGGGCAACCCCGGCGTTGAGCTGTCGGCGGTAGGAGTAGAGCAACAGCTTTTCCAGGGAATCGATCAGGTTCGGCAGCTCATGGACCAGCCGCTGGCGGGCCTGGGCATCGGTGAGCCCCCGCTGGTGCACCATTTCCTCCACCAACGCCTCCACCTGCCAGACCACCATGCGGTCCGTCATCTGGCCGACCGACCGGGTGATCGAAATGGCCGCTTCTTCGGTCAACCGTTCCTCGCGGACCAGATCGATGATGGTGGTCAAGGCATCCAGGTCGGCCTGGGTGAAGGCGAGGTCCTCGTCCCCGAGGTTGGCGAACCCCAAGGCCCGCCAGATCTTGCGGGCCGACAACAGCGAGACTCCTGCACCGGCGGCCACTTCACGGCGCTTCATGGTCCGTTCAGAGCCCAGCAACCGGATCTCGAGATCCTTGATCGCTTGCCGGTCCACTTTTCCGTCGGACTCGGCGGCGGGTGCTGATTGGGCGGGCAACGGCACGCGCGGCATGGACAAGGTCAACGTCTCGGGCTCCCCGGCCGGGTGGCCTCCGGTGGCCCGCAGCCCTTCGGGTGCCGGCTCTGCCTCCAGCACAGGTTCCGGATCCTCCGGGCGGGTTTCCTCCAGCTCTTCGTCCGGCTCGTCCGCGGCCGACGGCGGAACTTCGCGGCGCAGCAGGTGGGGCAGCTCGGGATCACGCGGGACCGGTGCCCGGCGCGGTTCATCCTGTCCGCTGCTGATGTCCATCCTGTGCTTTCCTCCCTGTCAGCTGTCCCAGCTGTTCCACTCGGTTTCCGTTTCCATGTCTACACCATCAAACATGGCGGTGCGTGGCAGCTCCTCGATGGCCTCCACCACCAACGATCTGAACCGGTGGACCTCCGGTACGTCAACCAACGTGCTGGTGCGTCCGTGCCCCAGCTCGATCGTGAGATTGCCGCTGCGCAGTGTGCGCTGGATGATGGACTGTTCGCTGTGGACTTCGGCAATTGCCACCAGCAGCAGCTGGCGTTCATGCCGCCGCCCGACGCCCTGGCGGATGATGAGGCGCCTGCTGGTCAGCAGATACCGCGTACTCATCCAGCGCAGCAGCGGCAACAGGAACAGCCGTGACAGCAGCGCCGCCACCGTCACGGCCAGTCCGGCGAGCAGCAACGGGCGCCACTCGACCACCCAGTCCGGCGGGCTGGGGCGGCTGAGGTTGCCCAACACGTAGGAGCCGGCGCCAAGCACCAACAGCGCTGCCACCACCGGCCAGGAAAGCTTCCGGGCCTGCGGCCGTGTCGCCACGATCACGCGCTCCCCCGGATCCAGTTTCAACCGCAACGGCGCTCCCGGATCCGGCAGGGCGTCCAGAGCAACTCAGGGACCTTCGTGCGGCCGGAGGTGCACGACGTCGCCGGCTGTCACGACGTGCTCCGTGCCTTCCGCATCACGGATCTTCACGGCGCCGTAAGCGTCCAGGCCGAAGGCCTCGCCGATGATCTGCTTCCCGTCCGGAAGCTCGGCGCGCACCTGCTGTCCCAGGGTGACCATGACGTCGCGCATGCGCCCGATCAGGCTGGATCCGTCGTCCCATTCGGCCGCGGGGTCGCCGCTGACATCACAGAACTGCCGGTAGCGCTGAGAGAACACCCGCAGATAGGACATCAGCAGGATATTCCGGTCGGTCGTCCGGCCCTTTTCCAGCGCGACGCTGGTGGCCGTGGGAACGGGCAGCTCATCCTTGGAAAGGGTCACGTTGAGGCCGGTGCCGAGAACGATGGCGGGGGGCGAGCCGTCGGGGTAGTTGACGATTTGGGCCAGGATGCCGGCGATCTTTCGCCCGGAGACCAGGACGTCGTTGGGCCATTTGACCTCGGCCTTGAGCTGCGCATACTCGCCGAGCGCCTCTGCCAGCGCGGCGGCCGCCAGCAGTGAGAACCAGGCGTAGCTCTGGGTCGGCACGGGCCGGCCGGCGTGGTTGAAGGGGCGCAGCAGGATGCTCACGATCACCGACGAGCGTGCCGGGGCGCTCCACTGCCGTTCCAGCCGGCCGCGGCCTGCTGTTTGCACTTCTGCGGCCAGGACGCTCAGGTCCGACCAGCCCACTTTGTCGGCGACCGCCTTGGCCGCCAGGTCGGTATTGGTGGAGCCCGTGGATTCCACCAGTTCGAGCCTCCGGTACGGGCCCAAGGGTGCGCAGAGAGCGTCGCTGAGGCCGTCGAAATCCAGGGCCGGTCGGTCAACGTCGGAAAAACTCGGGCTCATGTATCCCATCCTACTGACCGCGGGCTACGGAGGGGCTGCCGCCGGGCCGCCGTCGTCGGCCTCGACCGGGCAAAAGCAGTTGCGGCGAAATTGTAGGGTTCCTACAGCGGGCGCGAGGCCGATGCTCACTAGACTTGGTTCAGCGGCGTGCCTGTGCCTTGCTGTTTTGTGCGAAACCTACTTAAACAGCCTGCAGAGCGCCGGCATCCGACACCCTCGGCAGAATCCGGAGAATCCATGAGCCTCGACCAAGACCTTGATCTGCAGACCACTGCAGGCAAGATTGCGGACTTCCGCCGCCGCCAGGCGCAGTCCATGCAGCCTTCCGGCGCCGAGGCGATCGAGAAGCAGCATGCCCGCGGCAAGAACACCGCTCGGGAACGGATCGAAATGCTGGTGGACGAAGGCTCCTTCGTCGAGTTCGACGCCTTTGCCACGCACCGGTCGACGGCCTTTGGCATGGAGAAGAAGAAGCCGCTCGGCGACGGCGTCGTCTCCGGTTACGGCACCGTCGACGGGCGCCTGGTCGCGTTGTACAGCCAGGACTTCTCCGTCTACGGCGGCTCGCTGTCCCAAGTCAACGGCGAGAAAATCGTGAAGGTGCAGGAATTCGCCCTGCGCAACGGATGCCCCGTCATCGGCATAAACGACGGCGGCGGGGCGCGCATCCAGGAGGGTGTGGCATCGCTGGCGATGTTCGCCGACATCTTCCGCAACAACGTCGCCGCCTCCGGCGTGGTGCCCCAGATCTCGCTGATCATGGGTCCGTGCGCCGGCGGGGCCGCCTACTCCCCCGCCCTGACGGACTTCGTGGTGATGGTCGACAAGACCAGCCACATGTTCATCACCGGACCGGACGTCATCAAGACGGTCACCGGCGAAGAAGTGGACATGGAGACGCTGGGCGGAGCACGCCAGCACAACGCCACGACGGGCACCGCCACCTATCTGGCCGCCGATGAGTCGGACGCTGTCGAGTTTGTCCGCGAGCTGCTCGAGTTCCTCCCCTCGAACAATTTGGCCGAGGCTCCTCCGCTGGACTTCGAGGAGGAACTCGAAATCACCGCCGACGACCTAACCCTTGACGAGCTGATTCCGGATTCGGCCAACCAGCCGTACGACATGCGGACCGTGATCGAGCACGTCGTCGACGACGGCAATTTCCTGGAAATGCAGTCGCTGTATGCGCCGAACGTGATCATCGGCTACGGCCGCGTCGAGGGGCACACCGTGGGCGTCGTCGCCAACCAGCCCATGCAGTTCGCCGGCACCTTGGACATCAACGCCTCGGAAAAGGCCGCCCGCTTCGTCCGTCACTGCGACGCCTTCAACATCCCCATCCTCACCCTGGTGGACGTGCCCGGCTTCCTGCCGGGCAAGGACCAGGAATTCAACGGCATCATCCGCCGCGGAGCCAAACTGCTCTATGCGTACGCCGAGGCCACGGTGCCGAAGCTGACGGTCATCACGCGCAAAGCCTACGGCGGTGCCTACATCGTGATGGGCTCCAAGAAGCTCGGTGCCGACCTGAACCTCGCCTGGCCCACGGCCCAGATCGGCGTGATGGGCGCCCAAGGCGCGGTCAACATCCTGTACCGCCGCGACCTGGCGGCCGTGGCTGCCGAAGGCGGGGACGTCGAGGCCCGCCGGCAGGAGATCATTTCACAGTACGAAGAAGAGCTGCTCAACCCGTACCAGGCTGCCGAGCTCGGTTACGTCGACGCCGTGATCGCACCGTCCGACACCCGCCTCCAAGTGGTCCGCGGCCTGCGGGCGCTGCGCGACAAGCGGGCGACCATGCCGCACAAGAAACACGGGAACATTCCGCTATGAGCCGTTGGTCAGACATGAACACAGCACAGTCTTCAGACCCGGCCGCGGTGCGGCGCGACGATGCCGCCGTGCGGCCGCAACCGCTGCTGACCGTTGCCAAGGGCAATCCGAACGCCGAGGAACTCGCCGCCCTGACCGCCGTCGTCGCCGCCCTGCAGTCCGCCGGGCCGGCCGGTTCGCCCAAGAGCAGGCCCCGGCGAAACCGCCGGCCGCTGCTGCGGCCGTTCGTCTCTCACGGACCCGGCGCCTGGCGGCACACCTTCCGGTAGCCGGCCCCGGGCACCGGGTACCACTTTCCGGGCGCTCAGCGAGGGTCCAACACCGTGCCGAGGAACAGCGGGAGTCCCGTCGGCAGGTGGACGATCTGGTACAGGAAGGGCCGGTCGAACGAGAGCTCGACGTCGGGCCGCGGTGGCAGCGAACCGGCCATTATGTCAAGCTCCGTCACGGCCGCTGCGACTGTCCCCTTTTCCCCTACGGTGATGTTGGCTTGCTGGGCCGCGCCGGTCACCGAGGCGTCCTGCTGTATGGCCTCCAAATCGGGATTCGGGCCGAAGGTCTCGGCGAGTCCGAGTCGGCGCAGGATCGGCAGCAGGTCTT
Organism: Arthrobacter sp. Y3221048; assembly: GCF_059092685.1. Taxonomy (NCBI): domain Bacteria; kingdom Bacillati; phylum Actinomycetota; class Actinomycetes; order Micrococcales; family Micrococcaceae; genus Arthrobacter; species Arthrobacter sp. Y3221048. Next base: position 222,252 of record NZ_JBNHHX010000003.1, read on the forward strand.
GGTGGTGGGTGTGGTTCCAGCTGGGCAGCTGCAGAAGGACCATGGCGTCGGCGGCACTGTCCATGACCGTAGCCACGTCCCCCAGGCCTTCCTCGTCCAAAACCGGCGCGCCGCCGTCGGGCAGGACAAGGCGCATCACGAATCCGTCGCTGTACGGCAGGTCGATGCCCTGCCAGCCGTTCCCGCGCCCGTACGCCGCCTGCACGAGATTGCCCATCATGGGTACCTTGACCGTCCCGCCCGAAGCCGTGGTGAAGGCGCCGTCCTCCGTTGCCGACGGGTCGAACGGCTGTTCCCATGCAGCCGCGAAATAGACGGCGTTGAGGAGGGTCAGCGTGTTCCCCGGGTCGAAGGTGCCGGGGGCCTCGGTGATGCGGCCGCCGGTGTGGTGGTCCACCCACGCATCCATGGCGTGTTTGGTCGCTGGATCGGAATAGTCCACCGGATATACGCCGGAGCCGTAATGCCGGGCCAGGGTGTGCAGGTAGTCCTCGCCGGTGGGCGTCCCCTCGTCCACGAAGATGCCGTTCGCCAGGTGCAGCAGCGGCCGGACCGGCGGCTCCTCCTCGTCGACCGAGCCGGGATCGCCGTCGAAACCTTCCCACCCGGCCAACAGCCCGTTCATGGCGTCGTCAAGATTCCCGTCCGGCAGCCCCAAAACGGCATCCATCTCGCGGGCGGTAGTACTGCCGGCGCCGGCGCGGAGCATGGCAACGGCATAGAGCAGGCTCACCGGACTGGTGACCTGGTTTTTCTCCGGCGCCGCCGCGAGCATGGCTGCTCCCAGCTTGTAGGCCGAACGCCGCAGCGCGTCGACCTCGGCGGGATAATCCCCCGCTGCCGCGTCCACCCGGGCCACACCGTCCGCGGTCAGCAGTTCCGGAGGCGCCGCACAGCCGCCGAGCACCATGGCGGGCGCCACCCCCAAAGCCGCCAACGCCGCCGTCGTCCTCTTGCGCACCATGCTCTCCTCACCGTTGATCCCCCAACCTATGGGGCGGCAGGCCCAGAGGGCCAGAGGCGGCACACTACGATTCCGTGACAATCGCCGCGTGCCCGACCGGCCTCAGGGTGCCGGACAGCAGCCACGCACGCCGGCGTGGCCGGGGTCAGCGGGTTGCCGGTAGGCTCTCCCTGTGACTGAGCAGACATCTGAACTGACCAAGACCCCGGAAACCGGGCGCACTCCGTCCGCCATCGATGCCGTCGCAGACGCCTACACGGCGGCCCTGCTGGAGTTGGACCCTTCGCTGGCGACCTCCCTTGGCATCCCCGGACACGAGACCGAGTACCCGGACTACTCCCCTGCCGGCGCCGAGGCCTTCGCCGAGGTTACCCGAGAGGCGCTGCGGCGGCTCGAGGACCTGGAACCGACCGACGACGTGGACCGCGTCACCCTCGATGCGATGCACGAGCGGCTGGGCCTTGAACTCGAAATCCACGAGACCGGCTGGGACCTGGCGGACCTGAACAACATCGCCTCGCCGGCGCAGGACATCCGTGCCATCTTCGACCTGATGCCCACCGACACCGTCGAGGACTGGAACAACATCGCCGGCCGCATGGCGCACGTTCCGGACGCGATTGCCGGCTACGTGACGTCGCTGCGCGAGGCCAAGGACCGCGGTCTGGTCGCCGCCAAGCGGCAGGTGCGGATCGTGATCGAGCAGACCCGTGCGTACGCGGCCGAGGACGGTTTCTTCCGCACGCTGGCCGGGCACGCTGCATTGGAAGAGGGCGAGCTGTCCCGGGACCTGCGCGACCGGCTGGCCGATGCCGCGGGCACCGCGGCGACCGCCTACGGCCGGCTGGCCTCGTTCCTCGAGGCCGAGCTGCTCCCGGCAGCCCCGGAGCAGGACGCGGTGGGCCGGGAACGCTATGCCCTGATGTCGCGCCGTTTCCTGGGGTCTGCGGTGGATCTGGAAGCCACCTATGCCTGGGGCGTGGCGGAACTGGACCGCATCATCGCGGAGCAGGAAGCCGTGGCGGAACAAATCCGGCCCGGGGCCAGCATCGAGGAAGCGATGGCGCTGCTGGATTCGGATCCCCAGCGGCAGCTGCACGGCACCGAAGAGCTGCAGGCGTGGATGCAGGGCCTCTCGGACAAGGCCGTGGAGGAGCTGGCCGACCACTTCGACATTCCCGAACCCATGCGCCGGCTGGAGTGCATGATTGCCCCGACGCATGAGGGAGGCATCTACTACACCGGGCCCAGCGACGACTTCGCCCGACCGGGCCGGATGTGGTGGTCGGTGCCCGAAGGCGAAGACAGCTTCACCACGTGGAAGGAAACCACCACGGTCTACCACGAGGGCGTTCCGGGCCACCATCTCCAGGTCGCGACGGCCACCTACCGCCGCGAGCTGCTGAACAACTGGCGGCGGAACATCTGCTGGGTTTCCGGCCACGGCGAAGGCTGGGCGCTGTATGCCGAACGCCTGATGGATGACTTGGGCTACTTGGCCGATCCGGGCGACCGGATGGGCATGCTCGACGCGCAGCGCATGCGGGCAGCCCGCGTGGTGTTCGACATCGGCGTCCACCTGGAGCTGGAGATCCCCGCGCGCTGGGGCTCGGGAACCTGGACCCCGGAGAAGGGTTACGAGTTCCTGCGCAAGAACATTGCCATCAGCAAGGGCCAGCTGGACTTTGAGTTCACCCGGTACCTTGGGTGGCCGGGACAGGCCCCGTCCTACAAGCTCGGCCAGAAGCTCTGGGAGGAAATCCGCGACGAGCGGCGGCGTCGGGAGGGCGATGCCTTCGACATCAAGGCCTTCCACAGCCAGGCGCTGAATATCGGCTCGGTGGGACTGGACACCCTGCGGCGCGCGCTGCTGGGCGAGGACCCGGTGGCCGCCGCCGGCTGACCCGGGACCCGTCCGGCCGGGCGGGGACAGACAGGAGGGCCGATGCATCCCCCAACGGTGCACCGGCCCTCATCTGTGCCGGGTCCCTTCGGCCCGGTCAAGGGCGTACTCTCCGGCGGGAGAAGCTCCCGCCGAAATCGTACGGTCAGGCAACCGGTCCACGGGACAACGGCGGTGATTCTTTACGCTCAGGTCACGGGCCGGAAACACCCTAAGCAGGGTTCGCTTTGCGGCGCCGGATAAGCTTGGTCGGATGACCGACCTTCGCCTGATTCTGGCCTCAGCATCCCCCGCCCGCACCAAGCTCCTGACCGAAGCCGGCATCGCGCACGAGGTCCTGGTGTCGGACGTGGACGAAGAAGCAGTCACGGCGGGCTACGGCATCACCGACCCCCACGACACTGCGCTGTTGTTGGCACGGGCCAAGGCCGAGGCTGTCGCGGCGCTCCCCGCGGCCGAAGGCGCCTTGGTGCTTGGCTGCGACTCGGTGTTCGAACTCGACGGTGCGCCGTACGGCAAGCCGCACGAGCCGGACGTCGCCCGTGAACGCCTGCACCGGATGAGCGGGCGGCACGGCGTGCTGCACACCGGTCATTGGCTGGTGGACTGCCGCCCCACCGCCTTCGAAGCCGGCGCGCAGGAAACCCCCGACGCCGGATCGGGGGCCACCGTGGGCGCGGTCGCCTCCGCCGCGGTGCATTTCGCCCAGCTCACCGACACGGAAATCGACGCCTACGTGGCCAGCGGCGAACCGCTCCACGTTGCCGGTTCGTTCACCATCGACTCGCTGGGCGGCGCCTTCATCGAGCGGGTGGACGGCGACCCCCACGCCGTCGTCGGCCTTTCCGTCTCCACCTTGCGCCGACTGCTGGCCAGCGCCAACGTGCAGATCACCGACCTCTGGAACTGACCGCTCGGACGTTTTGTAGGACCTCTACAAAGAACCGCCCCTTCACACGCAGAAAAGGGATGGTTCATGAGCGAATCCCGCAAAAGCAGGCTAGGCTCCTCAAGGATAGAAGGAGCTTTGAATGACCCAGCGCATCACCAAGGTACTGATCGCCAACCGTGGTGAAATTGCCGTCCGCGTAGTTCGTGCAGCACGGGACGAAGGCATTGCCTCGGTCGCCGTCTATGCCGATCCGGACCGTGATGCCCTGCACGTCCGTCTGGCAGACGAGGCCTATGCACTCGGCGGGAGCACCGCGGCCGAATCCTATCTCGTGATGGACAAGCTCCTGCAGGTGGCCGAGGCCGCCGGTGCCGATGCCGTCCACCCCGGCTACGGTTTCCTGTCCGAAAACGCAGAGTTCGCCCAGCGGGTCATCGACGCCGGCCTGACCTGGATCGGCCCATCTCCCGACGCCATTTCCCAACTGGGCGACAAGGTCCAGGCCCGGCACATCGCCGAACGGGTCGGCGCCCCCTTGGTGCCCGGAACGCCCGATCCGGTGGGCAGCGTGCAGGAAGTCCTGGACTTCGCCGACACGCACGGCCTGCCGCTGGCCATTAAGGCGGCCTACGGCGGCGGCGGCCGCGGCATCAAGGTGGTCCGCGACCGAGAGGCCATCGCCGAGTCCTACGAGTCGGCGGTGCGCGAGGCCACGGCGGCATTCGGACGCGGCGAATGCTTCGTGGAGCGTTTCCTGGACTCTCCGCGGCACGTGGAAACCCAGTGCCTGGCCGACGCGCACGGCAACGTGGTGGTCATCTCTACCCGCGACTGTTCGCTGCAGCGCCGCAACCAGAAACTCGTGGAGGAGGCCCCGGCCCCGTTCCTGTCCCCCGAGCAGAACGAGCGCCTTTACGCAGCGTCCAAGGCGATCATGCGCGAGGCCAGGTACCAGGGCGCCGGCACCTGCGAATTCCTCGTCGGCCAGGACGGCACGATTTCCTTCCTCGAGGTCAACACCCGCCTGCAGGTGGAGCATCCCGTGTCCGAGGAAGTCACCGGCATCGACCTGGTCCGCGAACAGTTCCGCCTGGCCCGCGGCGAAGAGCTCGGCTATGACGACCCCGACGTGCGCGGCCACTCGTTCGAGTTTCGCATCAACGGCGAGGATGCCGGGCGCAATTTCATGCCGGCCCCCGGGACCGTCGAGACCCTGCGCCTGCCCACCGGCCCCGGCGTCCGCGTGGATTCGGGCATCGAGGCGGGCGAAGTCATCGGCGGCAACTTCGATTCCATGCTGGCCAAGCTGATCGTCACCGGCAGCACCCGCGCCCAGGCATTGGAGCGCGCCCGCCGCGCGCTGGACGAGATGGAAATCGGAGGCATGCCCACCGTGCTGCCGTTCCACCGCGCCGTGGTGGCCGACCCTGCCTTCGCCCCCGCGGATGGGCCTTTCAGCATCCACACCCGCTGGATTGAAACCGAGTTCGTCAACGACATCCCGGCGTTCCAGTCGGTCCCGGCCGCCGGACCCGACGACGACGGCGAACGCCAGCGTGTGACCGTCGAGGTCGGGGGCAAGCGGCTCGAGGTCGTGCTGCCGGCGGGTCTGGGCAGCGGTTCCGGCGCGCAGGCGAAGTCCAATGGCAAGCCCAAACGCGCCGGCCGGGGCCGTTCCGGCTCCACAGCCGGTGCCGTGACCGCTGGCGACGGATTGGCCTCGCCAATGCAGGGCACGATCGTGAAGGTAGCCGTCACCGAAGGCGACACGGTTGCGGAAGGCGATCTCGTCGTCGTCCTGGAGGCGATGAAGATGGAGCAGCCGCTCACCGCGCACAAGTCCGGGACCATCCTGGGGCTGGCAGCCAAGCCCGGGGACACCGTTTCAGCCGGTGCCGTGCTGGCCACCATCGCGGATTAAGGCGCCATTTTCCGGGCGAACTGTATCACCGCTTGTAGTCTTGTCACGTTTTAGTACCAAGTGGGCGCGGCAACTTACTAAGCACGCTGTCCATGCGGTAGCGTGATGCTTACCAAGGAGCAGAACCCGGCCTGACCGGGAGAATTGACGCAGCACCTAACAAAGGAGATGCACCACATGAACTTCCTAGCATTCCTCTTACTCGGACTTATTGCCGGAGCCATCGCCAAGCTGATCCTTCCCGGACGGCAGGGCGGCGGCTGGATTGCCACGCTCGTCCTCGGTGTCATCGGTGCCCTCCTGGGCGGATGGATCGGCGGTGCTGTGATGGGCGCCGACATGAACGAATTCTTCAGCCTCGAATCGTGGATCTGGGCCATTATTGGCGCCCTGATCGTGCTGGTGATCTGGGGCTTCATCACCAAGAGGAGGAGCACAACCGCTTAACCTTGGCCGATTGAACTGCTCCTTCAGCGGCACAAAGGCCCGCCGTCCACCGGAGACGGCGGGCCTTTGCCATGCCCGCAACTGCGGCGGCACCTGAACCACGGCAAAGAAAGACCCGCGGCCCCGGCCGCGGGTCTTTCTTTTAGTCCTACGAACAGGTCAGCTCGACTGGTTCTCGTAGTCCATGTCCTTGGTTTCCTTGGTCAGCAGCAGGGCGACCAGGGTCAGGACGGCAGCGCCACTGAGGTAGAGGCCCACCAGGACCGTGCTGCCCCCGGCCGCCTGCCACAGGGCGACGGCGATGAATGGGGCCACCGAAGCGCCCAGGATCGAGGAGAAGTTGTAGGCCACGGCCGACCCGGTGTAGCGCACGTTGGTCGGGAACAGTTCGGGCAGGATTGCGCCCATCGGTCCGAAGGTCAGGCCCATCAGCGTGAAGCCGATGATCAGGTGCGCCATGGTGCCGGCGAAGCCGCCGTCGAAAAGCGGCACCCAGAGGAAGCCGAATGCCATGATGCCCAGGGACACCGCGATCAGCGTCTTCTTGCGGCCATACTTTTCGGCCAGGGGTCCCGACACCAGGGTGAAGATGCCGAAGAACACGACGCCGATGATCAGCATCAGCAGGAAGTCGTTGCGGGCGTAGCCCAGCCCGGCGGCGAAGGTGTCCGGATCGAACGGCTTTCCGGCCGCCTCGGCCGCGGCGGCGGCGTCCTCGGCGTTGGTCGCTGCCGTGCCGTACGAGAGCGTGAAGGTGGTCATCAGGTAGAACAGCACGTAGGTCGCCAGCATGATGAACGTACCCCGGATCAGCTGGCGCCAGCTGGTCTTGAACACCCGGCCCAGCGGCAGCTTGGTCACCTCGCCCTTGTCCACGACCTTCTGGAAGGCAGGGGTTTCCACCAGCTTCAGGCGCACCCACAGGCCGATGATGACCATCACGGCGCTGGCCAGGAACGGAATGCGCCAACCCCAGGCCATGAACTCGTCATTGGCAAGGTTGATGCTCAGCACCAGGAACAGCGAGTTGGCGATGATGAAGCCGATCGGGGCACCCAACTGCGGGAAGGTGCCGTAGATGGCCCGCTTGTTGGCCGGCGCATTCTCAGTAGCCAGGAGGGCCGCGCCGCTCCATTCGCCGCCAAGGGCCAAGCCCTGGGCGAAGCGCATGACCACCAGCAGGGCGGGCGCCCAGAAGGACCAGCCGTCCACCTGGGCGGTGGGCAGGCAGCCGATCAGGAAGGTGGCGATGCCCATGGTGAGCAGCGAAGCCACCAGCGTTCCTTTGCGGCCGAACTTGTCGCCGAAGTGCCCGAAAATGATGGACCCCAACGGACGGGCGATGAAGGCTACGCCGAATACCGCGAACGAACTCAGCAGTGCGACGGCTCCGCTGGCATTCGGGAAGAACAGCGCCGGGAACACGAGCACGGCGGCCGTGGCATAGACGTAGAAGTCATAGAACTCGATGGACGTGCCAACGAGGCTGGCAACGATGACGCGGCCGCGGGAGTTCACCGGCGCGGCAGGCGCCCCCGCGGTAACTGATGCTGGTTTGGACATTGGTGTGTCGGCTTTCGCTCGAATGAATAACTTCTGAATCTTAGTCAGATGGGTCCGCGATCCGGACAATTGTTTCAATATGTGGACCGCTGTGCTAGGCGTCCTCACCACGCCCGCCGCGTCCCCCCGTGCCGCCGTGCCGCCGGCCAAGGCTCGCCGCGGTCGCCGGTCCGCCGTAGGCTGGGTGCGGACCGTAGGAGGCATGCGCGGCAAGGGAGAGCCCGATGGAGGCCGATGAACGGCACAGGATGCTGGCGCGCCCCGATGCGGCCCTCTCCGTTTACTCCTACGGCCCGCCGCACGGTTCCGGGATTCCAGCCGTCCTGCTGATCCACGGCTACCCCGATGACCACTCGGTCTTCGCCTCCGTCGCCACCGCGCTGAGCGCCAATAGCCACGTCATCTCCTATGACACCCGCAATGCCGGGGCATCCCGAACCACCGTCGCCCATCGCAGCGCCTATCGCCTGCCCGTCCTGGTGGACGATCTCTTTGCGGTGATCGATGCCTCCGGGGCACGGGGCGTGCACCTCGTAGGACACGACTGGGGATCGATCCAAGGCTGGGCAGCGGCCCAGGATACCCGTGCCGAGGGCCGGATTCTGAGCTTCACCAGCATTTCCGGCCCGGACCTGGGCCATCTTCATCGCTGGTTCGGCCGCAGGATACGCAGGCCCGTGCTCTGGCCGCAGGCGGCAGGCCAGGCATTGCGCAGCTTGTACGTCGCCGGGTTCCAGTTGCCGGTACTGCCGGAACTTGCCTGGCGGACGCTCCTGACCCGTCCGTACGAGCGGTTCGCCAGCCGGAGGATCGGCGACAACGGTGCCCGCGGACTCGCCCTGTACCGGGCGAACTGGTACCGCCCCCAGATCCTGTCGGCCCGCTGCCGGATTCCCGTGCAGGTGATAGTCCCGCGGCGGGACCCGTTCCTCTCGCCCCACCTCGTGGACGGGCTGGAGGATTGGGTGCCGCAGTTGAAGGTCGTTGAAGTCGACGGCGGCCACTGGTGGCCCGCAGAGGCCGGAGAATCAGCTGCGCGGATGGTGAGGAGCTGGATTGCAGATTTAGCGGGGACTTGAGGTTTCGCTTGAAGGCCCCCGGCGTGCCGGCCTGGCTATCCCAGCGGCCCCCCGGGCTGTCACCGAAGGCGCGTCCGGGGCTATCCCCGCGGCCGCGCCCGGCGTGACACGGCGTAGGACGGAGCGCGCAGCTTCTCGATCCACCGGTAGGTTGCCGCGCCCGGAAGCCGGTGCACGATCGGGTCAAAACGAAGGGCGGTGTCTCCCCCGCCCTGCGCGGGCCGCAGCGTGAGGGTAGCAAACCGGCGCCACGGGCCCCACGGCTGCGCATGGAACAGCGCCAGCACCCAGTCCTCGCTGCCCAGCGCCTGTCGGAATCCGACGGGATCCGCCGGAAGTCGCCCGTTCGGCCGGAGCGTGCGGGCGGCGAGCTGGACCGGGCCGCGTGCCCCTCGGTAGGGCATCACCGTGGTCAGCGCTGCCGCACGAACATCCCGCCGGGGCTGCAGAAGATACCTTCCGACCCGGGAGGCGCCGCTGGAAGCCAGCAGGATGTCGGCCTGCGCGCCCTCTGCGGTGACCCGCAGCGCGAGCCCGATGATGTCGGGAAACCGCGGCGGCAGCCCGGCTGACCTTGACAGCCGCGCCTCGACGTCGTTGTTCCCCGCTTCGTCCAGCCACGGTATGCCGCAGGCGATGGACTTTCCCGATCTCTCCAGCCGCCCTTCAAGGTGAAGTCCGATCGGATGAATGGGCCGGGCGGGCCGCAGCGTCTTGAGCGCCGAGAAGACAAAGGCCAGGCCCCGCCCCGCCGCTGTGCCAATGTGATCTGGCATGGCTGCCGGCTCCTTCCCCCGTGACGCTGTAGCGCTTCTGCAAACGCTCGCGTCATCGCCGTCCACTGTCATGCAGGCGAGCCATTCGGGCTGCGGCACCACCATAGACAGCATACTGAGCATCAGCCTACTCTGATTGGCATCGGGCACTACGCGGACTTCGCCAAACCGGGTCCGCCGCCCCTGGCGGGAGGAAATCCATGATGAGCAGCGGCAAGGAATATTCCGGTTCCGGGGAAGAGGAAGCAGCAGCTCCCCCAGATCCGGAGCCCGGCGACGAAAACAGCACGAAATCCGAGAATCCAATGGAAACCTCCGGTCCCGATTCCAAGGATGTGCAGGGGGAAGCCGCAGCCGAAAACGCCAAGGAATCGGGCGGATACGGCTACTGAAGCCGCCGCCCCTGACTCGAGGCTGTGCCGTCCGTTTCCGTCCGCGCCGGATGGCAAGGTTGCCACATGAACAAAGTAGACGTCAGGACCGCCAGCCGGTACGCACGGGCCCGCGCCGAACCCCGCGCCCGCGCCGAAGACCGCCATGCCGGGGCCACGCGCGAGCCCTACCGCCGGGAACCTTATGTCCGGGTGCGCCACGAGGGAAAGACCTTCGATGCCAAGGCCATTTCCTGGGACCGGACCAGCGTGCAGGTGAAGTGGATGGATACGCACGGCTCCGCCCGTACCGCCTGGGTTCCCGGCAGCGAGGTCCGCCGGATCCACCGTGACGAGTCCGGCTGGCGCGACCCCTATGATGACTACGCTTTTTACTATCCCGGCACCTAGGGCAAGCCTCGAATACGGCACAATGGATCGGTGACCGAATCATCCGCGCCTGCCCCGCCCGCCCCCGCAGCAACCCCGCCTCCTGTCGATCCGGCCGCGCTCAATGCCCGGATCCACGCCCAGCTCGCCCAGGAGCTCGGCGTCCATGCCTGGCAGGTCAAGGCCGCGGTGGAAATGCTCGACGGCGGTGCCACCGTCCCGTTTATCGCCCGGTACCGCAAAGAGGCCACCGGGACGCTGGATGACGCCCAGCTGCGTGACCTCGAGGAGCGGCTGCGCTACCTGCGGGAACTGGAAGACCGCCGTCGTGCCGTGCTGGAGGCCATTGCCGCACAGGGCAAACTGACCGCCGAGCTGGAAGCGACCGTCAACGGAGCCGAGACGAAGGCGCGGCTGGAGGACATCTACCTTCCCTACAAGTCCAAGCGGCGGACGAAGGCGCAGATTGCCCGCGAAGCAGGCCTGGAGCCGCTCGCCGACAGCCTCCTGGCCGACCCGTCCCAGGATCCGCTGTCAGCGGCTGGAGGGTTTCTCAATGCCGGGCACGCCATCAATGAGCCGGCCGATGCCTTGGCCGGTGCCCGGGCGATTCTGGTGGAGCGGGTCAGCCAGGACGCCGATCTGGTCTCCGAGCTGCGCGAACGGCTGTGGCAGCAGGGCCTGGTGCGGGCGGAGGTCCGCGAGGGCATGGCTGAAACCGGCCAGAAGTTCGCCGACTACTTCGACTTTGCCCAAGACCCCGCCGGCCTTCCATCGCACCGGGTGCTGGCGCTGCTTCGGGGCGAGAAGGAAGGCGTGCTGAACCTGGACATCAGCGAAGGCAATCCGGCTCATCCGGAGGACTTCGCCGAGGCGCGCGGCCGGTTTGAGAACGCCGTGGCGTCACGGATGGGCGTGGTTGACCGCGGGCGGCCGGCCGACCGGTGGCTCCAGCAAACCGCGCAGCTGGGCTGGCGGCGGGTCCTGGTCAAGCTGGCCATCGACCTCCGTGTGCGGCTGTTCACGGCAGCAGAAGACGAAGCCGTGCGGGTCTTCGCCGCCAATTTGAGGGACGTGCTGCTGGCCGCACCGGCCGGCAACCGCGCCACCTTGGGGCTGGACCCCGGACTGCGCACGGGCGTGAAGGTCGCGGTCGTGGACGGCACCGGCAAGGTGGTGGCGACCGATACCATCTATCCGCATGCTCCGGCCAGGAAATGGGACGACTCGCTCGCCACCCTGGCCAGGCTCGCGGACCGGCACGCCGTCGAACTCGTGGCCATCGGCAACGGGACCGCTTCGCGGGAAACCGACAAGCTGGCCACCGAGCTGATCAAACTGATGGAGCCCACCCGCAGACTGCAGAAGCTGGTGGTTTCGGAGGCGGGTGCGTCGGTCTACTCGGCCTCGGCCTTGGCCTCGGCGGAACTGCCCGAACTGGATGTCTCGCTGCGCGGTGCCGTCTCGATCGCGCGCCGGCTGCAGGACCCGCTGGCGGAACTGGTCAAGATCGACCCGAAGTCCATCGGCGTGGGGCAATACCAGCACGACGTCACGGCCAGCAAGCTGGAGCGGTCCTTGGACGCGGTGGTCGAAGACTGCGTCAACGCGGTCGGGGTGGATCTGAACACCGCCTCCCCGTCGCTGCTCTCCCGCGTGGCCGGCCTCGGTACGCAATTGAGCGAGAATATCGTGGCCTACCGCAACGCCAACGGCCCGTTCGCCAAGCGCTCCGAGCTGAAGAAGGTCCCGCGGCTGGGTGAGAAGGCGTTCGAACAGTGCGCCGGATTCCTTCGCATTACCGGCGGGGCGGAGCCGCTTGATGCGTCCAGCGTGCACCCGGAGGCGTACGGCGTCGCCCGGAAGATCCTCGCCGCCGCAGGCACAACCGCGACGGCGGCGGGACGGGGCGCCCAGTCCCTGGCCGTACTGGACCCGCAGCAGTTCGTCGACGAGCACTTTGGCCTTCCGACGGTGGTGGACATCATCACCGAGCTGGAGAAGCCGGGCCGCGACCCTCGCCCGACCTTCACCACCGCCTCTTTCACCGAGGGCGTGGAAAAGATTTCCGACTTGATGCCGGGCATGGTGCTGGAAGGCACCGTAACCAACGTCGCGGCGTTCGGAGCCTTCGTCGACGTCGGCGTCCATCAGGACGGGCTGGTCCACATCTCCGCCATGTCGAACAAGTTCGTCTCGGATCCCCATGACGTGGTCAAGTCCGGCCAGGTAGTGAAGGTCAAGGTTTTGGAAGCCGATCCGGAGCGCAAGCGCATCTCCCTGACGCTGCGGCTCGACGACGAAGCACCCGCCGGCGACCGGCGCCAGCCCGGGTCCGGCCAGCCAGGCCGCGCCGGCGAAACCAGCACCCCAAAGGGCGGGGCCCGTCCCGGTCCCGCCGGGGGCAAGACAGGGCGCCGCGACGGCCGGAAGCCCGGGCGCGGCGACGGTGGCAAGCCGGGGCGCGGCGACGGACGGAAGCCCGGCGGAGGTACCGGCTCCGCTCCCGGCCCCGGCGCCTCCGCCGACACCGCAATGGCCGAGGCGCTCAGGCGGGCAGGCTTGGGAAGCTAACAAAGGAACAGCCCCAGCACCACCCTCACGTCCGGAGCACTCCCTCCGGACGGGACGAGGGCAAGGTTCTGGGGCTGTTCCTTTGCGGATGGTGGACTAACGGAGACTGTGCCTCCGGCCCCGGTTACGGGGTCTGAAACCACAGTCACCACTGTGACTGACGTCGCTTAAGGTCGCGGAGGCATCCGCTGAAGATTTGCTCAGCTTTGGCCTAAGCGTGCCGCCTGGTCCGTGCCCAACGCCCGGCCGAGACCGGCGACGCCGCGGATACCGCCTGTCGGCCCGCCTGCCCGGGAGCACGGGCAGGCAAAATTGGTGCTCAAGAGTTACCCAAGGATGCGCCCGCACGCCTCGGTTGGCCCCGACAGTCGCTTACGATGTAAGTAGTTTGAAGTCGCAACAAGTTTGAAAGGAGCGCCGCCCGATGCTCCCTTCCGGGCAGTCCTCCGCGTCCGGCCATCAGGCGTTCTCATGACCGCCATCGCGCCGGAAATGCCTCTGGTTTCACCCGCAGTGCTGGAAAAACTGGCAACAGACCTCGACGACCACGACGGCAGCATGCGCCGCCGCTTCATCGGCAATTATGTGGGGCTCTGGGAACACCGCTATGGAAGGGTTTCCAACGCCATTCTCGCCCGGGACGCCGAAGCCGCCATGGACGCAATCCTCAGTTTGAAGATCTCCAGCAGCATGGTGGGGGCCGGACGGCTCGGCCAAATGGCAGAACATCTCGAAGGCCTGGTCAACGGCCGGCTCTTTGACGCCGCGGCTACCCTTTTGGACGACCTGCGCACCTGCGGGATGACGACGACGTCACAGCTGCGCAACCTGCATCTGCAGTAGCGCGCGCGTCAGGCGGGATTTTAGCGCCGGGGTGGCGTCACTGCTTCGGTGCCAGGCTGTAGCCCACGCCGCGGACTGTCTTAATCCAGCGCGGGGACTTGGTGTCGTCGCCGAGCTTGCGGCGGAGGTTGGCCATGTGCACTTCGATCGTGCGTTCGTCGGAATCCGAAATGTAGCCGCCGGTATTGTAGGGCTCGTTGCGAAGCCGGCGGACCAGATCGGCCTTGGTCCGCACCACCCGGCCGCTTTCCATCAGGGCGTACAGCAGGTCGAACTCGCTGCGGGTCAGTTCGAGCTCGCGCCCGGACCGGATCACCGTGCGGGCACGGTGGTCGACCACGATGCCGTTGTGTTCGAGCACCCCGTCACCGGCCGGGCTGGCCGCCCCGGCTGCGACAGGCGCTGCCCCGGCGCCGGTCTCGGCCGCGAAGGCTGGCGCCCCGCCGCTTCCTGCGAGCCCAGCTACCGAAACGGCACCGGACGTCGACAGCGACAGGCCCGGATGCCCCCCGGGGCCCACCCCTGCTCCCTGCAGGACGGGTTCCGGCGCCGGTGCGGTGACCGCCGTGCCGGCCCCGGCCGGCCCTGCCGGCGTGCCCCCGCGGGTACCGCCGTCCTCCGGCAAACCGCCGTCGCTGCCCTTGACGGTACGCGGGCGGCGCAGCATCGCGGTGATCCTGGCGCGCAGTTCCCGGGGGCGAAATGGCTTGGTGAGGTAATCGTCGGCGCCGGTTTCCAGGCCCAGCAAAGTGTCCAGTTCTTCGGCACGCGCGGTGAGCATGATGATGTAGGTGTCGCTGAAGCGGCGCACCTGGCGGGCCACCTCGAAGCCGTCGATGTCCGGCAGGCCGAGGTCGAGGGTGACGACATCGGGATTGTGGCGCTTGATGGCGGCAACGCCTTCCATCCCGGAGGAGGCGGTGTACACCGTAAATCCGGAACTGGACAGGACCGTCGAGATCAGCTCCCGGATGTCCAGGTCATCCTCCACAATGACGGCAGTACGCTGCTCGCTCATTCTTTATCCCCCAACTGACTAACTTCGGTTCATCGTTTCATTGCATAGCTATTTGATGATCATAGACCTAGAAACAAACAATGTGGCGAAATAGTAGTCGGGAATGACGGCGGAATCCGCCGCCTAGAGATGCACGTGCAGCCGCCTCGCCGCCTCGGAAATGGAACCGGTCAGCGACGGGTACACCGTGAACGTGTTGGCGATATCGTCCACGTGGAGTTTTTGGCTGACCGCCAACGCGATGGGGAAGATCAGTTCGGAAGCCCGTGGGGCCACCACCACTCCCCCGATAACCGTGCCGGACCCGCGCCGGGCAATGATTTTCACGAAGCCGTCGGAGACGTTCATCATCTTGGCCCGCGCATTCGTGTTGAGCGAGAGTTTGATGATGTCGCCCTGATACTTTCCGGCGGCAATTTCCTCCTCGGTCACCCCGACGGTGGCGATCTCCGGGCTGGTGAAGATATTGGACGCCACCTGCTTGAGCTTCAGCGGCTTGACGTAGTCGCCCAGCAGGTGGGCCACGGCGATGCGGCCTTGCATCGCGGCCACCGAGGCCAAAGCGAGGACGCCGGTACAGTCGCCGGCAGCATAGATGTTCGATGCGGTGGTGCGCGAGACGCCGTCCACCTTGATGTGGCCGCTCTCGGTCAGGGCAACCCCGGCTTCTTCGAGTCCAATGCCGGCGGTGTTGGGAACGCCGCCCACGGCCAGCAGGCAGTGCGACCCCTCGACCACCCGGCCGTCGGCCAAGGTGACCAGCACGCCGTCGTCCGTTCGTTCCACGCTGGCGGCGCGGGACTTGGACAGCACCGTCATGCCGCTGCGGGCGAAAACGTCCTCGAGCACCTCGGCGGCGTCGGCGTCTTCGCCTGGCAGCACCCGGTCCCGCGAGGAGACCAGGGTGACTTTGGTGCCAAGCATCCGGTAGGCGGAGGCGAACTCCGCTCCGGTCACGCCCGAACCGACCACGATCAGGTGCTCCGGGATCTCGGTCAGGTTGTAGACCTGGGTCCAGTTGAAGATGCGTTCACCGTCCGGCTTGGCCGTGGACAGTTCGCGGGGCGTGGCGCCGGTGGCCACCAGGATGGCATCCGCTGCGACCGTCTCGGTCCCGGTGTCGGTCGACACGGCGATGGTGTTCGGGCCGGAGAGCTTGCCTTCGCCCAGGATGACGCGCACCCCGGCACGTTCCAACCCGTGGTGGATGTCCGCCGACTGGCTTTCGGCCAGCTTCAGCAGGCGGTCGTTGACCGTGCGCAGGTCGGCGTAGGCAGCCTTGGAGTCCTCGTCGAAGCGCACCCCGAGGTCATGGGCACTCGCGACCCGGCGCATGGCATCGGCGGTCGCGATCAGGGTCTTGGACGGCACCACATCGGTCAGCACGGCTGAACCGCCGAGACCCTTCCGTTCGATGATGGTCACCTTGGCGCCGAGCGAGTTGGCCACCATGGCCGCCTCATACCCGCCGGGGCCCCCGCCCAGGATCGCCAGACGCGGGGCACTGAAATCTATTTGGCTAGTCACGGACTTCATTCTGTCGCATGCCCCGCAACGCCTCAACCTGCCGGCGCGGCGTGCGGCAGGCGGCCGCCGCCCGGCACCGCGCCGGGGGCATCCCCAATGCAGGGAACGACGACGGCGATGCCCGCCTGACGCTTTCAGCAGCAGTTCGCCAGCGGGTAGGTTAGGGGCTGTGACTACAGATCCCTTTGAACTGGCCGCCGAGGCAGCCGCTTTCCTCGCCCGGCAGACCGGTGTTGCCGCCCACGATGTTGCGCTGGTGCTCGGCTCAGGCTGGGGCGAAGCCGCCGACCTCGTCGGAGAAACCACCCACTCGATTCCGGCCACGGACATTCCCGGGTTCTCCGCCCCCGCCGTCGAGGGCCATGTCGGCACCATCCGCTCCGTCCGGACGCCCGACGGCAAGCGCGTGCTGGTCCTCGGCGCCCGCACCCACTACTACGAGGGCAAGGGCGTGCGCGCGGTCGTCCACGGGGTCCGGTCGGCCGCGGCGGCAGGGTGCAAGACGCTGGTGCTGACCAACGGCTGCGGCGGACTGAACCCGGCCTGGGCGCCGGGGACGCCGGTGCTGATCAGCGACCACCTCAACCTCACCGCTGCCTCCCCGCTGGAAGGCGCAACCTTCGTTGACCTGACCGACCTCTATTCGGGACGGCTGCGCACCTTGGCGCGGGAGGTGGATCCCAGCCTGGACGAAGGCGTGTACGCACAGTTCCCCGGCCCCCACTACGAGACTCCGGCCGAGGTGCAGTACGCCAAGCGGATCGGAGCCGACCTGGTCGGCATGTCCACGGCGTTGGAGGCCATCGCCGCCCGCCACGCCGGCATGGAGGTTTTCGGTATCTCCCTGGTGACCAACCTGGCCGCCGGCATCAGCGAGACCCCGCTCAGCCACACCGAGGTCCTCGAGGCGGGCCGGGCCGCGGGGCCGCGGATCTCGCGGCTGCTGGCCGGAATTGTCGCCAAACTGTGAACGGGAGCGACATGACCGCAACGCCCGACGAGTTGAAGGCCGCCGCCGAGGCCTGGCTGCAGGCCGATCCGGACGCGCAGACCCGCCGGGAATTGCAAGACCTGTTGGCAGCGGCCGGCGGCAGCGGCCCGGAAGCCGCCGCGGTGCGGGCCGAACTGGTGGACAGGTTCTCCGGAACCTTGGCCTTCGGTACCGCCGGGCTGCGGGCCGCGCTCGGCGCGGGCCCCTTCCGGATGAACCGGGTGGTGGTGCGCAGGACCGCGGCCGGGCTGGCCCGCTTCCTGCTGGACACCGCCGCCGGCGCCTATGCGCCGCGTGCGGTGGTCGGTTACGATGCACGCCGGAACTCGGATGTCTTTGCCGCCGAATCCGCTGCCATCTTCACCGCCGCCGGCATCGAAACGTTCCTGATGCCTTCCGCCCTGCCGACACCGGTGCTGGCGTACGCCGTCCGGGCGCTGGGCTGCGAAGCGGGCGTGATGGTCACCGCCAGCCACAATCCCGCGCACGACAACGGGTACAAGGTGTATCTGGGCGGACGTGCCGTGGACGAAGGCGGCCGCGGAGCGCAGATTGTGGCACCCTACGACGCCGAGATCGCCGCCCGGATTGATTACATCCCGCCGCTGGAGTCCATCCGGCTGGCCGAGGAGGGCTGGAACGTCCTGCCGGACGGTATCGCCGACGACTACATTGCGGCGGTCACCGCGCTGGCCGACCCGCGGCTGTTCCCGCAGCGGGACCTGAGGATCGTGCTCACACCGATGCACGGCGTCGGCGGAGCCACCATGAGGGCGGTCTTTGAGCAGGCCGGATTCACCGACGTGACGCTGGTTGCCGCCCAGGCAGAGCCGGATCCCGATTTCCCGACCGTGGCCTTCCCCAACCCGGAGGAAGCCGGGGCGATCGATCTGGCCTTGGAAACGGCAGCGGAAATCGACGCGGACCTGGTGATCGCCAATGACCCCGATGCGGACCGTGCGGCGCTGGCTGCCAAGGATCCGATAACCGGCGCCTGGAGGATGCTTCGCGGCGACGAGGCCGGTGCCCTGCTCGGAGCGCACATGGCGGCACGTTTCGAAGGCCAGGACCGGCTGCGCACGGACCAGGACGCCTCCACCGATCCGATCGATGCACGGGCGGGCGAGAGCGCGGCTGCATCCCGGGTCTTCGCCAACTCGATCGTGTCTTCCCGGCTGCTGGGCAAGATCGCGGCCGATGCAGGGATAGCCCACGTGGAGACACTGACCGGCTTCAAGTGGATTTCCCGCGTCCCCGGCCTAACCTACGGGTACGAAGAGGCCCTGGGTTATTGCGTGGCACCCCATCTGGTCCGGGACAAGGACGGGATGTCCGCCGCCCTGCTGCTCGCAGAGCTCGCCGCCAACGTCAAAGCCGCGGGCCGGACGGTCTTCGACGTCCTCGATGAACTCGCGCTGAAGCACGGGCTCCACGCAACGGACCAGCTGAGCATCAGGGTGGACAACCTTGCCTTGATGGGAACGATGATGTACCGGCTCCGGGAGCGGCCGCCGTCGTCGCTGGCCGGCTCCCCGGTGGTGACCAGCACGGACTTGTCCATCGGCAGCGAAGCCTTGCCGCCGACCGACGGGCTGCTGTTTTTAGGCCAGGACGATACCCGCGTCATCGTGCGGCCGAGCGGCACGGAACCCAAGCTCAAATGCTATCTGGAGGTCATCCGGCCGGTCGCCGGCGCGGACCGGCTGGCGGAGGAACGCTCGGAAGCGGCCCGGCTGCTGGAGGCCATCAAAACCGACATCCGCACCACCCTTGGGGTGCCCGGATAGCCGGTGCGGGTCTCCGCCAATCGGGAACGGCCAGCATTCCTCCAGGGCGGCCGAGCTGTGCCAGAGCGGCCTTACGCGACGGGCCTGTGTGGACTTTCGGCCACCCTGGAGCCGGCCCGGGAACCCCAGCCTGTTCATCGGCACGGCTCCGGGCCCTCCCCCGGGCACCCGGACCACCAACACAGCCGCTCCGCCAGCGTTCCTTCGGAGTGGCGGTATCCACAACCGGCAAGGAGGCCGGCGACGCTTTCATGCCGTTGGCCAACACTGGTGCCATGGCTCGTGCAGTTCTCGACTCTCGACTGGCAGCGCTCTGGCCGCAGCAGTATGAGGTCCTGACTTCCCAAGAACTCCGACAGTACGGTGCCGGCGAGCGCTTGATCCGTGATGCTGTTCGTCACGGTGCTTTGATCCGCATTCGGCATGGTGCGTATGTCCTGGGTTCGCGGTGGATTGCCAGCACTTCCAGGCGACGAAATCTGCTCCGCATTCAGGCCCACGCCCTTGTGCCTGGTCCTGCCGGAACCTACAGCCACGCCTCCGCTGCGCGCCTGCATGGCCTGCATGTCTGGGATGTTCCGGCAACTGTTCATCTCACCCAGCCATTCCCCCCGACCAGGCACACCAGAAGCCCGGACGTCAGCCCGCACCACTCGGTCTTGCCACCCGGTGAAGTCACCGTACTGCGTGGTCCGCGCGGCGAGCCGGTGCCCGTCACCAGCTTGGAACGGACAGTTGTGGACTGTGCCAGGACCATGCAGCTTGACCGGGCTGCCATCATCGGCGATCACGCCCTTCGTAGCGGCGCGGTCCGCGAGCGGATTAACGAGATCCTCGATTCGATGCCGGGTTCTCGGGGAGTCCGCCGCGCCCGAACTGCCGTGGCCTTGCTTGATGGCCGGGCCGAGTCACCGGGAGAAACCCGCACCAGGCTGTTGCTTGGCACGTTCGGTATTCCGATGCCCGTGCCGCAGGTTGAACTAACCACGAGGTTGGGCAGGCACCGCGTCGACTTCGCATGGGAGGACCTCATGCTGATTTTGGAATTCGATGGCCGGAGCAAATACTTCGACTACAGGCCTACGGAATAGGTACTGCTTGAGGAACGACAGCGAGAGAACGCCTTATCGGAAATCCACTGGAACTTCATCCGTGTGGACTGGGCGCAGCTAGGCCGGCCGCACGAATTCCGGGGCCGGATCGCCGAAGCCATGGTGCGCGCCGCCAGCAGAACGGCCGCCCTGAAAAGTCATCCTCCGGGCGCCAAACGGGACGCGCCCCACCCCGGCCCGGGATGATGTGGCAGGGCGAGGCACACACATCGGAGCATCGACCGTGCAGCGCCTAACAGACACCCTGACCGGGGGCGAAACCTCCAGTGATTCATCACCTTCGGCACCTTTTCGGCACGGGTGCCATGTGGGACGATGCAGCCATGGGCATCGAAGAACAGCTGCCCCGTTCCGCAGGGACAAGGCATCAAAGCCCTGAGGAGGAGCCGGCGCACAAGGCCTCGGAAGAGCACATTCCTGCCGACGACGCCCGGGCCATCGCGCGCCGCCGGCAGGAAGCCGAGGAGAAGCTCGAGGAGCACCGCCGTGCGGCCGAGAAAGAGGGCCATTCCACCGGTGGCACTTACTGACCCGTAACCGGTCCCGCAACGCCCCGCGGCGGCCGTCCAAGACGGCGTGCGCCGCTCCTGTCGACGCCTGTCCGGTATGCGAGGATAGAAGTTCCTTCGAACCCAGCAGATGAAAGGGATGGCCATGTCTGAAGACATCACATCCGGATCCGCTCCGAGCGCGACCTATCACGATCCGACGTCGATCGCTTCGGTCATCGACCACACCCTGCTGAAGCCGGAAGCTTCCCGCGAAGACATCCTCACGGTCTGCGGGGAGGCGGTCGAGTACCGCTTTGCCGCCGTGTGCACGAATCCTGTCTGGACGGCCTTGGTGCACAGTACGCTCAAGGGGTCCGGGGTCAAGACCTGCGCGGTCGTCGGCTTCCCGTTCGGTGCCACTCCCAGCGATGTGAAGGTGCACGAGGCCCGCGGCGCCACGCTGGACGGCGCCGACGAAGTCGACATGGTGATCAACATCGCCGCGGCCCGGGCGAACGACCGCGCCGCGATCACCGAGGACATCGCGGCGGTGGCCGAAGCCGTCCACGCCGGCGGCGCCATCCTCAAAGTCATCCTGGAGACCCATTTCCTGACCGACGAGCAAAAGCGGATGGTCTGCGAAGCCGCAGCCGAGGCCGGAGCGGACTTCGTCAAGACTTCCACCGGGTTCAGCGGGGGCGGAGCCACCGTCGAGGACATCGCCCTCATGCGGGACGCCGTCGGGACGCGCCTGGGAGTAAAGGCCTCCGGCGGCGTGCGCTCCGTCGACGACGCGCGCGCCATGCTCCGGGCCGGCGCAACACGAATTGGCGCCAGCTCATCAGTGGCTATTGTTAAAGGTGAGCAAGCCGCCGGCGGCTACTGACGCCGCACCGCACTATTGAGGAGAAACACACCCCATGGCCCACCCCAAGCAGCGCACCCACTCGGGCGAGGGACACCTGGTCAGCAATTTGATCACCTTCGCGGTCATCATGCTGATCTTCTTCGGTTCCCTGTACGCCTTCAGCCTGGAGCCGGTCATCGGCGCCATCCCGGCCTTCGGCATCGGGCTCGGCCTGTTCACGCTGGCGTTCTTCATTCCCAAGCAGTTCATGGGCCGTTCCGACACGCACCACAACGCCTGACGTTTTCGGGTTTCCCCGGGCGCTCAGCCAGGGGGCAGGCTGGTCCTGTCCCCCTGGCTGGGCGCCGGCGTCTTTAAGGGCCGACGGCGCGCTCAGGGCCCCCTTGTCCCCGGGACGGCCCTTGGCGGGCAGCACCGCGCGGGCGTGTACACTGGCACACGGTGTGACGGGAAGCCTGGTCGTCGATTGATTCAACGAGCCCACAGGGCTTAGCAACCGTCAGGAGTCTGCATGGCCGCCCCCTCTCCCCAGGACAAAAACACCATCCTTGGCCGGGGCAGCTATCCGGAATTCGTCCGCATCAGCGAATTGATGCGCAAAGAGACCGTCGGCGGCATCCTGCTGCTGATCGCCACCGTCGCAGCACTCGCCTGGGCCAACTCGCCCGCCGCCGGCAGCTACTTCGCCATCCGCGACTTCACGATCGGCTTCGAGTCACTCCATCTCAACCTCAGCATCGGCCACTGGGCATCCGACGGCCTGCTGGCCATCTTTTTCTTCCTGACCGGCCTGGAGCTCAAGCGCGAGTTCGTGGCAGGCGACCTGCGCTCCCCCGGCCGCGCCATTGTCCCAATCGCCGCCGCCTTCGGCGGCGTCGCCGTACCCGCCCTGATCTTTGTTTTCGTCAACCTGGGCGCGGGACCGGAAGCAATGCGCGGCTGGGCCATCCCGACGGCCACGGACATTGCCTTCGCGGTGGCCGTACTGGCCGTGATCAGTTCGCACCTGCCCGGCGCACTGCGCATTTTCATCTTGACGCTGGCCGTGATGGACGACTTGATCGCCATCGCCATCATCGCGTTCTTCTACTCCTCCGACGTGCAGGTGCCGTACCTGCTGTGGATGCTGCTGCCGCTGGCTGCCTTCGCGTTCCTGACGCACAGATTCGCCAGGTTCTTCGCCCGGCACCACCTGGCAGCCTGGGTCATTCTCCTCCCGCTGGGCATCATCGCGTGGGGGCTGATGCATTCCTCCGGCGTACACGCAACTGTGGCCGGCGTGCTGCTGGGCTTCCTGGTCCCCGTGCTGCGCAGCAAGAAGGACGGCGGCCCCGACGCCGGCCCCGGACTGGCCGAGCAGCTGGAGCACCGTTTCCGTCCTCTCTCCACGGGATTCGCGGTGCCGGTCTTCGCGTTCTTCGCCGCCGGCGTCGCTCTCGGGGGCTGGGAGGGCATCAGCCGGACCTTTACCGACACGGTAGCGATTGGCATTGTCGCCGCCCTGGTGATCGGCAAGCCGTTGGGCATCATGCTAACCACCTGGCTGCTGACCAAGTCCACCAAGGCCAGCCTGGACCCGTCGCTGAAGTGGATCGACGTGTTTGGCGTGGCCATACTGGCCGGCGTGGGCTTCACCGTTTCACTGCTGATCAACGATCTGAGCTTCCCGCTCGGATCCGACCACCACGACCATGCGAAAGTAGCCGTCCTGGCCGGTTCACTGGCCTCCGCGCTGCTGGCGGCCGTCATCCTGCGCGCCCGCAACCGGCATCACCGCGCACTCGAAGAGCTGGAAACCGCGGATGCCGACCAAGACGGCACTCCCGACGTGTACCAACAGGACCGGCACGCGGCGGACTGACCCGCCAACCGGGGGCGCAGTACCCCAACACACCACCGCTGCGACTCGCGTCACAGACCGCATCGTTCCACCGTGCGGGGCAGCACGCGTGCCATACTGAACCAGTCATGGCCAGCCCCGGCTCCGGCAACGCAACCGACAACGAGGGCTGCCCGGAGTAGGGGGACCTTCGATCATGTCTGCCGCACCAAGTCCACTGTTGTCGTGGCTGACCGGACGCCGGCAGTTCCATGAGCTGCCCCTGCGCGCACGCGTGTTCCTGAGCCATCTGCCGCTCTGCGTTTCCGTGACGCTAACCGCGGTGATAGCCGCGGTATTCTTCCCGGAACTGCTGGCCAACGCGCAATTCACCGGCGGACTCATCGGCATGGCCGTGTTGTGGATCCTCGGCGCCGCCATCCCCTGGGACCGGCTGCCTTATCCGTCGTACTGGGTTATCCCGCTGCTGGACTTCGTCGCCATCGGGGCCCTTCACCACGGCGGCGGGACGGTACTCTCCGGGGTCGGCCTGTTGGCGGTCTTCCCGGTGTTCTGGATGGCCTGGTCGGAAATCGCCCCCGCCGCCGCGCGCATCGTCAGCTTCGCCGCACCGCTGCTCATCGTCTGGATTCCGGTGTTCACCGGTCCGGAGCCGGTAACGCCGGAAACCCTGTTTGGCCCAATCCTGGTCCCCATCGTGACCTTGGCAGTCTCCATCACGGCGTCCGTTTTCTCGTTGAGCATGACGGCACAGCAGCAAGCCCTGGCCCGCAAAGACCGCGAGCTGCGGGCCCTGCTGGAGGAAAGCAAGGTACATGTGCGCCGGCTGGACACCGTCCTGAACGCCGTCGCGGTGGGGGTGCTTGTCACCGACGCCGAGGGCCGTGACATCCTGAGCAACGTGCAACAGGAGCGGGACCGCTTGGTGGCCATGCCCCAAGGCATCGACAATCCGGACGAGGCCGATTTGCTGGTCTTCGAAGCGGACCGGACGACCCCGGTAGTCCCGGAAGACCGCCCCATCCGCCGTGCCGTCCAGGGTGAGTCTTTTTCCGACCGGCTGGTGTGGATCGGTGACGGAGAAAGGCAACGCGCCATGTTGTGCACGGCGCGCCCCATGCAGAATGACCTCGGCCAGTTCGACGGCACCGTGATGGCCTTCAGCGACGTCACCGACCTGGTCAATGCTCTGACGGTGAAGGAAGAGTTCGTCGCCAGCGTCTCGCACGAGCTCCGCACCCCCCTGACGTCCATCATGGGCTACCTGGACCTCGCGCTCGAGGACGCCGACCAGCTGCCGCAACACGTCACCGCTTCCCTCGACATCGCCATGCGCAATTCCGAACGCCTCCTGCAACTGGTGGAAGACCTGCTCTTCACTGCCTCCGGAACGCTGAGCGTCGAGCCCCGCCGCACGGTGTTGGCCGACCTCGTCGCCACCAGCGTTGCGTCGGCCATGCCGAGGGCGGAACACGCGGGCGTGGACCTGGCCATCGATGCCGCCGACGGGCTGGAAGCGGAGATCGATCCCAACCGGATGGGACAGGTGCTGGACAACTTGCTCTCCAATGCCATCAAGTATTCGCCCGACGGCGGCCGGGTCACGGTGCGGACCCTGGCGGCCGACGGCGCCGTCAGGCTGGAGGTCAGCGACACCGGCATGGGCATGTCGGAAGCCGATCAGGCCGAAGTCTTCACCAAGTTCTTCCGGACCAGTTCCGTCCGGCAAGCGGCCATCCCCGGGCTGGGGTTGGGGCTGGCCATCAGCAAGTCGATCGTGGAAGCACACGGCGGCACACTGACGTTCACGAGCACCTTGGGAGCGGGCACGACATTCAGCGTTTCGGTTCCGCAGCTCAGCGAACAGGGAGGCCGTCCGGAGACGGCCTCCCTGGGCCAACTGCTGCCGTAGGGGACAGCGCCGGTCCGGTGGGTTAGCGAACGGCCTGCGGCCCCTTGAACAGCATCTTGGTGCTGCCCGTTCCCTTGCCCTTGGCCGTGCCGTTCACCACTGAGGTCGTTTCAGCGAAGGTCAGCGTGGTGTGCGCAATGGCATCGGCCATCTGTTCCAGTACCACGAGGTCCACGTTCGCGAGCGTGTCGCATGCCTCGTGGTAGCAGGGATCATAGGCCACTCCCGCGGTGCCCCCGTAGATTGCTGCCTGTTCTTCGGTCTTGATCTCCTCGGCGCCGGTAAACAACCCTCCGGCCGGAATGCCGTTGTTGATGAAGGCGAAGTAGTCCGAGCGGCCGTCGAAGGCCGTCGGCTCCGAGGCGAGTCCCTGCGAGGCGAAGTAATCTTCGAAGACGCGCTCGATGGTGGCAGAGCCGTTAGGCCCGGCCAGCCCAAACGCATCGCCGTCGCCGTCATACACGAAGCGCACGGCATTGGGCGAACCGACCATGTCGAAGTTCAGGTTGAGCGCGTGCTGCTTGATCTCACGCTTGCTCAACTGGGACACGTAGTAGTCCGAGCCGAGCAACCCGTCTTCTTCACCGCCCCAGAAAGCGAACCGCACCCGGTTTTCCGGTGCGTCACCCGATGCGGCCAGCTGAAGCGCCGTTTCCAGGATCGCCGCGCTGCCGGAGCCGTTGTCGTTGATGCCCGGGCCTTCGGATACCGAATCCAAGTGTGCGCCGACCACGACGGTGCGGTCCGCGCGCCCGGCCGTGTCGGCGAGGATGTTAAATGTCTCCGTCACGACGATCTCGGCGTCCACCGCGATCCGCAGTTCCAGGTCGGCGGTCCCGGCCAGCTCGGCCCCCAAATCGAAGCTGGTGCTGACGGCCGGGATGGCCTGTGGCGTTCCGAGCGTGCCGCCGAACACGTCAAGCCGGTCCGGCGTGCCTCCGTTGCCTTGATTGAAGATGACCACGCCGACGGCGCCTGCTGCCGCGGCATTCGAAACCTTCGTGGCGAAATCGCACGTACCGCGCTGGATCAAGGCGATGTTTCCGGCGGGGAAGCTTACGAAGTCGGTCGCCTCGCAGCCGCTGGTAGAGGCCCTGTCGCCTGCGAGGTTGATATCCACCGCGGTCACCGGTGCCGTGACGTCGCCGGAGGCGGAGTAATCCATGGCCAGGAACTCCTCCCCTGCCGTGTAGACCGTCGGCGTCGGAGCGACCTGCTCGAACTCTTGGCCGTGGAGCACGAACCGTTCGTAGGAGAACACCTGCCGAACGGGCGTGTAGCCGGCGGCCGACAACTGAGCCTCGATGTATTGGGCCGCCGCCTCGTAGCCGGGCGTGCCCGCAGCGCGGTTGCCGCCGTTGGCATTGGCCGCGTCCTGCAGGGCCTGCAAGTGGCTAACGATGTTCTCGGCCGTGACCGCGTTCCGCAGGGTGCTGGTGTCTGTCCCCTTAGCGGCTTGAGCGGGCAACCCGGTTCCGAACGCCAATGCGGTGGCGGCAGCGATGGCCGCACCCCGCATGAAACTGTGGGTCTTCATGCTGGTTCCTCCATAAAGTGTGGATGGAAGGATCCCGCTGTCCCCGCAGCAGGATCCTGCCCGGAAGCTACCCCATGGCCCCGGAAAGCGACAGAGCCAGCTCGTGATACCCCTCACAAACACCTGAAAGAACCATTTCAGCCTTGCAAACTGCCGGTCTCCGGGTCGCTGTGCAACCGCCCCGCACCGCCCGGCTGGGGTCGCTGTGCGACCGCCCCACACCGCCCCGGCTGGAGCCGCTGGGCGTCCGACCTCGGTGGCACACCGGTACCATGGCATTCGGTCGTCTGCGCATCAGCGCTCGGCGGCCCACGGCGGAGAGGAAGACCGATGCGGCTTCGCACGTCCCGGGAGGGGACCCGCCTGCTGCTGTCCCTGCTGTTGGGCGGCTACGCCCTCCTCGTCGCCGTCGCCGTGTTGTGGCCTACTCCGGTGGATGCCGGCGCGAACAGCACCATCCTGGCGGTTCTCGCGGCTCTGCATGAAGCAGGCGCGCCACGCTGGATCGACTACAACCTGGTCGAATCCGGGGCCAACGTTTTGATGTTCGTGCCGCTGGGCCTGTTGGCCGCCCTCCTTATCCCGGCCGGTCTGCGCTGGTTGACGCCGGCCGGAGCCCTCTTGCTCTCCGGCGCCATCGAGTGGGCGCAGCAGGCGTTCCTGCCCGGCCGCTATGCCGCGCTGCAGGACGTCTGGACAAACACCCTTGGCGCAGCCCTCGGCACCGTGCTGGCCTATGCGTGGCTGGAACACCGGCAAAACCGGCAGCGGTAACGCGCTAAAGTCGAAGTAGTCTCTACTCAAGGCACGTGTAAAGGACCACCATGCGAATTTCCGTCATCGGCTGCGGCTATTTGGGCGCCGTGCATGCCGCGGCCATGGCCAAGCTCGGACATGACGTGGTGGGTATCGACGTGGATGAACGCAAGGTCGCCGAACTGCAGGCCGGCCGCGCCCCGTTCTTCGAGCCGGGCCTGCCGGAACTGCTCGCCGAGGTCCAGCAGACCGGCCGGCTGACGTTCAGCACGGAGATGGCCGACGCGGCCGGAGCCGCCGTGCACTTCGTGTGCGTGGGCACGCCGCAGCGCAAGGGCGAGAACGCCGCCGACCTGCGCTATGTCGATGCCGCCTTCACGTCCCTGGCCGTGCACCTGCGCCCCGGTGACGTGGTGGTCGGCAAGTCCACCGTGCCGGTGGGAACGGCGTCACGGCTCGCCGAGGAAATCCGGGAGGTCGCCCCGGCGGCCATCCTGGCCTGGAACCCGGAATTCCTGCGCGAAGGCCACGCCGTCAAGGACACGCTGACCCCGGACCGCTTTGTCTACGGCGTACCTCCGGGCGCTCCCGGTGAAGCCGCCACGGCGGCCATGGACCAGGTCTACGCGACGCCGCTGGCCGACGGCACACCGCGACTGGTGGTCGACTATGCCACCGCCGAACTGGTCAAAGCCGCGGCAAACTCGTTCCTGGCCACGAAGATCTCCTTCATCAACGCCATGGCGGAAGTATGCGAAGCCGCCGGGGCCGACGTCACCGCCCTGGCTGACGCCATCGGCATGGACGAGCGGATCGGGCGCAAGTTCCTCAACGCCGGCGTCGGCTTCGGCGGCGGCTGCCTGCCCAAGGACATCCGCGCCTTCATGGCCCGGGCGGGCGAACTCGGGGCGGACCAGGCCCTGACATTTCTGCGTGAGGTGGATGCCATCAATATGCGCCGCCGCACGCGCGTGGTGGAACTGACCCGAGAGCTCTGCGGCGGGTCGCTGATCGGAAAGCGCATTACCGTGCTCGGTGCCGCGTTCAAACCGCAGTCCGACGACGTCCGTGATTCACCCGCGCTGTCTGTTGCCGCCCAACTGCAGCTGCAGGGCGCCACGGTCACCGTCACCGACCCGGAGGCCCTGGCCAACGCCAAGCAGCGTTTCCCGGAACTTAGCTATGAACCGGATACCAAGACGGCGATCGCCCGCGCCCACGCGCTGGTGCTGGTGACCGAGTGGAATGAATACCGCGAGTTGGATCCGGTCGTCGTCGGAAGCCTGGTAGACGAAAAGAACATCCTGGACGGACGCAACGTGCTGGACCCGGCAGCGTGGCGCCAGGCGGGATGGACCTTCAAGGGCATCGGCCGCCCCTAGGTTTTTCCAAAGTTTGGCCTTCCAGAATGGGCCCGTACAGCCAAGCTGTGCGGGCCCATGGTCGTATTCGTTGACAGTGGTCCCAAACAGGAGCATGTTAGGTGAATGGCCAGCGCTTGAAGCCGCCGACCCCGCTCATTCACGGGTCCGTGCAGCCTTGGCCGATGGGGGGACGTTGCATGATGGCTCGGAGGGGTCTTGCCTTGGTTGCGGCCGCGCTCTTGGGCGTGTCCGGCTTGGCGCTGCCTGTCGCTCCGGCCGTCGCAGCCCCCAATCCCGGCGGGCATGTCTTCGAGCCCGGCTCCGCCACCCTGCATGACGAGTATTTCCCTGACGCCGGCAACGGCGGCTACCAGGTGGCCCACTATCGACTGGACTTGCTGTATGACCCGCCCACGGATCGGCTGGACGGCACCGCCACGATCACGGCGCAGGCCAAGCAAAACCTTTCGGAGTTCAGCCTGGACCTGGATGGTCTGGACGTCGATTCCGTCAGCGTCGACGGGCGGGACGCACGCTTTGCCCGGACCGGAACCAAGCTCACCATCACCCCCACCCGGGGTGTACCGGACGGCGGCCGCTTCACCGTGGTGGTGGCGTACTCCGGTATCCCCCGAACCCTCGCCCTACCCGGCCCCGCCGGGTTCATCCATACCGACGACGGCGCTCTCGTCACCGGCCATCCGGAGAGT
This sequence comes from Arthrobacter sp. Y3221048, assembly GCF_059092685.1. Lineage (NCBI taxonomy): Bacteria > Bacillati > Actinomycetota > Actinomycetes > Micrococcales > Micrococcaceae > Arthrobacter > Arthrobacter sp. Y3221048. The sequence goes on from NZ_JBNHHX010000003.1 coordinate 251,888, forward strand.
GCGCCAACCTGGTTTCCGGTGAACAACCATCCCAGCGACCGTGCCGGCTACACCTTCAACATCTCGGTGCCCAACGGCTGGCAGGCGGTGGCCAACGGCTTGCAGGACGGAAGGGAAGCCGAGTCCGGCCGCACCGTCTACACCTGGAAGGCTGACGAGCCGCTGTCGCCGCATTTGGCGACCATCGCCGTCGGGCATTTTGACCTGTCGGAGCACACCGAGGACGGCATCAGCTACGTGGACGCGATGGATCCGGCGCTGAAGGAGGTGGTGGTCCCGCGCAACGGCGACGGGCTTGCCTGGACACAGAGCGACAATGCGAGCTACAAGCGGCTCACCCGCACGGCCAGTGTCCCCCCATCCGGCGGTGAGCTCTCGTTTTGGATGCTGCGGGACACGGAGCCCGGTTGGGACTATGCCTTCGTGGAGGCGCGCACGCCCGGCGGCAATGATTGGACCACGCTGAAGGACGACACCGGACTCGCGGACGACGAAACGGGCAATTCCTGCCCGGCGTGGCATCACGTGCACCCCTTCCTGAAGCACTACCAAACGGACGACGGCGGCGGTTCCTGCAGTGCAGAAGGCGCCACCGGTCAATGGTGGGCGGCCACCGGTGCCAGTGACGGCTGGGAGCACTGGAAGTTCGACCTGGCCGACTACGCCGGCGAAGATGTGGAGCTGTCCATCACCTACGCCAGCGACATCACCGGGCAGAACGACGGCGTGTTCGTGGAGGACATCCAGGTGCCGGGAGGGGAAGGGTCCACGTCCTTCGACAGCGACGGCGACCGCTGGGACGGCTGGGAAGTGCGGCGTGCACCGGACGGCAGCCCGGAGAACGCGAACGGCTGGACGGCCGGGTCCGCGGCTCCTCCTTCGCAGGGGTACAAGATCCAGCAGTCGCTGGACAAGCAGCCCCAGATCATAGAATTCCTGTCCACCGTGTTCGGCAAGTACCCGCTCAAGAGCGCCGGCGGAATCATTGACCGTTCCGAGCACCTTGGTTTTGCCCTTCAGATGCAAGGCCGGCCCGTCTATCCCATGGACGGCTTCTACGATGAGGCCAGCGGAAATGCCATGATCGTCCGGGAATTGGCGCATCAGTGGACCGACTCGCAATTGCCTCCGCCGCGGTGGCGGGACAGTTGGCTCAACCAAGGCCTTGCGACCTATGCCCAGTGGCTCTGGAACGAACAGCAAGACCTCGGCAGCGCCGATGATACGTTCGATTTCTACGCCGGCATCGCGGCCGACGACGACTTCTGGCAAGTACGGGTGTCGGATCCGGGCGTCGATCAGCTTTTCGCGGGCAATGTCCAGACCCGGGCCGCCATGGCGCTGCACGCCCTGCGGGATGACGTTGGCGACAGAGACTTTTTCAGGCTTTTGAAGATCTGGGTCCGGGACGGATCAGGCAATCCGGGCGATTTCCAAAAGCTGGCCGAGGACATCACGGGCAAGGATCTGGCCGCACTCTTCAAGACCTATGTGTCGACGGCTGGGAAACCGGGGGTCCTGTAGCAGCAGGGTGCCGCGCAGGCGGGGCGCCGCGCAGGCGGGGGCGGGAGTTACCCGTCAGCGACTCCACTCAACGGCTAGCGGTCTTCGCCGAGGACCCGCAGGCCTTCGCGGTAGGCATCTGCCGTCAGCTCGCCGCGCGCGAACCTTTGGTCAAGGATCTGTCGGGCCGTGCTCCGCCGATGCGACTGTTGTACTTGGCCTGCTGCCGCTGCCAAAGCATCTTCGACTTCGCGCGGTCTCAGCCCCATGAACGCACGTATCACCAGGACCGCCAGCAACGCCACAATCGCCAACAGCAGCAGTCCAAACAGCCATGCCAAGCCCATATCTACCATGATGAAAGCACCCCTTCGATCACGACGGAACGATGGCTTCTCTACTCCGTTCCCCTAGGGTCAGGATACGCGTCCGTTCCGACAACCAACAGGGACGGGTCCACCGATCCGCCGCCTGTCTTCAGGGTTTTTGGCAGGACGGCCTCCCGAAGTCCGGAGGCCTTCCTACTCCGGCGGAGCAGCCTCATGGAGTGTCGTGCCCCATGGGAAATACTTCAGGGTCTTGTAGACCGGATCGCCGGCAACAGTTCCGCTCATCGGCTGGATCCGCACGCGGTAGTCTGCAAAGAAGTCCCCGCCGGTCCGGGAGAACGGCAGCTCAAAGTCCGCGCCGGTCGCCTGCACCGTCGTTTCAGCGCCCCAGCCGTTGGCTGCGAGCAGGGACACGTCGTAGGAGGTGGTGCCGGCCGATTCGTTCCAGCTGAAGGACACGTACCTGCGGTCGCTGGCGGGCGCACTGACGGTTTGCTTCACGCTCGTCAACGGCCCCAAAGGCGGATGCTGTTTGGCGTCGTAGTAGCAGTTTTCCACGTTCGAATGCTGGTATTCGTACGCCAAGTAGGCAGCATCGCCGGCGATAGCACCGTTCATCGGCTGGATGCGCAAGCTGTACTGCGTGTAATAGGGTGCTTTTGTCCCGGCCCCGTTGAGGGGATTGCCAAGCCGGTCGGAAGGAACCCGGGGCATGCTGAATGTGACCGATTCGCCTTTCACCTCGGCCGCGTGGTTGTAACGCGGATCATCTGGGGTGAGCGTGACGATGTAGTGCGTGAAGTTCGAGGCGCGGCTCCAACTGAAGGTGACGTCGACCTTATCGCGGTTCACCAACTCCGCCTTGGTTTTCCCCACCACGCATTGCGCGGACTTCCGTCCCGGCCCTATGGGGCGGGGCTTCAAGTGGGCGCCGGCCGCAACGCGGGTTCCGCCGGATCCCGACGGCGGGCCTTGCACCGGGCCCACCGTAACGTTCAGGGTTGCTGTAGCCGTCTGCTTCCATTTGGCGGCAGCGACGGGCACGCCAGCGCCGAGCAGAATGACCAGGAAAAATGCCACCAAGGCCGGCGTGAAACCGGGCAGTGCCCTCAACCGCACCAGAAAACCGGGGCCTCCGGCGGAATCCGGCGCGTCGGGTTCGCGAGGCGTGCTCATGAGCGCTTCCTTCGTTTCATGAGGACCACAGACAGGGTTCCCATCAGGCCCAGAGCTACCGCCAGCCACCTGCTGCTGTTGGCAAACACATTGCTCTCAATCCAGGTGGCGGGCTGTGTGGCGCGACCTGGTTCGGCCGCCGGTGCACCCGCATCGCTCCCGGGCAACGGGAACGCATGGTCTTCGGAATCAGCAGCCCCGCCGGTGTCGGGGGCCTGTTGACCGTGTAGCTCGGTGTGGCCAATGGCGTCTGTACCGTTTCCGGTCGAGCCAGCGGCGCCCGCGCGGCCCGGCCCGCCCACGGGATCGGCAGCTGCCTCGTCCGGCGGCGGGACGCCCGGATTGGATCCGGTGCCTGCCGGGCAGGCGGCGCGGGCCGCCTGTCCGCTCGCCTGCAACGTCACTGTCACATCCACATCGGCGGTCTTGAGCCGGGTTTCATTCGCAGCCTCTTTGTCGAGGCGCAGTGTCATGTCCAGGCGCAGGATCTCCCCCGCCTCGAGAATCCAGACGGTGTTGATACGGGAACAAGACCACGGCCCGGTCAGCGAGGCTTCGCCGGCAGGTTCCTCGCCTGACTCGACCTGCAGGACCAGATTCCTGGCGATCTCCAAGTCGGCGTCGCCGACGACGCCGGCCACGGTCAGCGCTCCGGCGTCGCTGCCGTTGTTGCGAATCCACAGGCCGTCCGTGATGGATCCACCGGGTACCAGCGGGGCACTCTGTTCAAACAACGGTGCCTGAAGCCTGGACGCGAAGTTCCGTCCGTCCAGGCTGAGCTGCAGACGTTCTTCGGCCGCGAATGCCGGACTGGCCGGCGCCAGAACCAAGAGGATCAACAGGACCGAAACCGAGGCGCGCCAAGCGCCGGGTCGTCGTTCCCTTCGTCCGGTCATCGCGCTAAATCCTGTTCTGTTCCCTGAGCGAACGGCGGGTCGGCAGCACTTCCGTCTGCGGCCCGGGAGTGGTGCGGGCGCAGATGTCGTCCCGGGCATCCGTCGCCGGCTCCTCCTTATCCCCTCCTGCCGGACTGGACGGGACCCCGGCGACGGCACCTGAGCTGCCTTGTGGCCTCCGCTGGCGGAGTCCACGAATCACGGCAAAGCTGCCATACGCAATGAGCGCGAGGGCTGCAAGCTGCACCAGGCTGCCTCGCCCGCCTTGTCCCAGGGCGTTGGCAACAAAGCCGACCGCGGGCACGGCATAGAACAGTTTGCCGCGAACCTGCACTTCCATGACGGGCATCTCGTCTTCCAGGGAGTTGTTATCCCCCTTGGTCACCAGCAGCCGCTCTCCGTCCTGGGCCGAGATGATCGCGGTGACGCGGTGGGTGATAACGACGGGGCGGTTGGATTCCACCTGATAAGTAATGATGTCGCCGGCACGCAGCTCTTCGAATGGGACAGGCTTCACCACCAGAAACGTGCCGGGCGCGTATTTGGGCGCCATGGAGTTCGTCAGCACCGTGTATGTCTGGGACCCGGTAACCAGAGGTATAACGACCAGCACCAGTGCTGCCAGGGTGACCGTCAGGAAGGCCAGGTAGGCAAGTCCCCTGCCTATCAGGCGAACAACATGCATGAGCTTCTCTCTCACATCTGAGCCGCAGACAACGGAATGGAAATCGCTGTAGACGAACCCTCCAGGGAGGCTGGTACGTCATCGGCGAGTTCCACCTGGAAACAAAAGGCGCGCGCTTGCCCCTTTGCCAAGCGGAACGAAGGGAGCGCATCCGGGTCGGCACCAAAAAGGGCAGGGTTCGAGCAGGAGGCGAGATCCCCAGCGGCTGCGGACGTGATTTTGAGGAATCTACCCAGCTCCTGCGATTCGATAATCGGCGCTACTGCCACCTTCGCCTCAATGGCGAAATCGGCAGTGGCATTGGTCTCGTTCGTCATGAGGACGCCGGCATATACAGTGCCGCCGGGCAGCACGGCGCCCGCTGGTTTCGTGGACATTGCAAGCGTCGCCGGAGCACCGTTGGCCAGCGTCATTTCCATGTGCCGGCTTCCGTCCCCGCTGAGGGCGACTGTGAAGTCGGCAGCCTGAACGGTGCCGGCATCGGCCGATACGCTGGCATTCCAGAGGGCATACGTGCCTTGAACGGCGAGCATACCCAGAAAAACCGCACCTGACATCAGCGCCGCTGCCGTCGCAAAACGCCGCATCCAACTCCCCCTGCCTCCCACTGGCTGGAGCCGACGCCCAGCGGGCCTGCTGACTGTCAAAACGAGGCAACTGTCTCCGCTACCTCACGGGCGTAGGCGTAACCTGCTCAAGCTTGAATGCCACGTTGCTGAAGTCATACTTCGCGTTCACGCTCTGCCTCTGTGCGGTGTCCGCGTTGAAGGTAAAACTCACGGACGCTGTGATGCCCTCGACCGATTTGGAGAGGACGTTGGTTAGGTCAACGCCTTCCTTGGCCAGGGTGACTTCCGGCTTACTGATCGTTCCGTCGACGAAGGCTGCGTCGAGAACGTTCTTCCCGTTTTTCCCGTCCACGCTGAGTTTCGCCTTGATGGCGTTGCCCTCAAGAACAACGTCCAGGTTTTGCTTGTAAGTCAGAGTCTCGCCGGGAATGATTCTGTGGGTTGTGAGATCCACGGGGGCGTCCATCAGATTGCTCGTCCAGATACCCTGCTCTGCTGTCAGGTTGAGGTTACCGGCCTGGATTGTGCCCATTTGTGCGGTCTGGCCCGCATTCCATGCCGCCAGTGTTCCGCCGCCACCGAGGAGCAACAGTGCGCCCGCGCCGATCGCGATAGTGCCCTTAACCATCTTGTTCATCTTTGACCTCATGCTGTGCTGACCCGGTAGGACGTTCCTCCCGCAACTTCAACTGTCATCGGCCCGGCCAAAGATGAACCGTTGAATGTGCTGAAGGTTCTCGAAATTAGTGGCGTGACGGCCGTGGGAACCTTAAGAATCCGCTCTAACCTCAAGATGAGGACGCAGGAGCAAAACGGAACACGCTGCCGACGACGGAACAAGGTCCACGCGTGTGTTTTACCGACTGTGAGACAGTACGGGGCTTGAAAGGTTGAACGTTGCACAAGAGCAGTGCATCGTAGCTAAGAGGACTCTCCAGAGACGCCCGCAAATCGGCTCAAGCGGTCTGTCGGCTGCACGCCAGGATTCGGCAGGACACACAAGAAATTGGGATAGATGGACACTCCGCAAGTAGCCGTCGTCATAGAGAATGACGAAGACATCCGGCGGCTCATCAGTAGTGTTCTCGCCCAGTCCGGGTTCTCGGTTCATTCTGCTGCCAGTGGCCAGGAGGGTGTAGCTGCGGTGAGGGATTACTGTCCCAGTATCGTGACCCTGGACGTGGGGCTGCCGGACTTTGACGGGTTTGAGGCCGCACGGCAGATCCGCATTTTCAGCGATGCCTACATACTCATGCTCACGGCGAGGTCGAATGAAATCGATACGGTGCTGGGATTCAAGTCGGGCGCGGACGATTACATCAACAAACCGTTCCGACCGTTCGAACTGCGGGCCCGGGTGTCGGCCATGCTCCGCCGTTCCCGCAATACCGGCCCGCTGTCGACGCAGCCCCCGCGGCCAAATTAACACCTGCCGCTGCCGGGCAGCCCGCGTCCCCCTCCCATCCTGCCCCGCGGACTGCCGGAGGGAGCGACGGCGGTGGCGCCGAAGCGGTTGCGCTCGGCACCTACGACCACAACGGCCTTTCGTTGGACTATCCGACACGTACGGTAACCGTGGACGCGGCAGCCGTGGAGTTGACCCGAACGGAATTCGAATTGTTGCTGACCCTCATGGACGGCGGCCGGAACGTCCGCAGCAAGCAGGACCTGGTGCGGCGCCTGCGGTTTGAGGAGTTTGATACCGGCTCATTTGTTTCGGAGGCGGACGAACGCGCCGTCGAGGTCCACATGGCCAACCTGCGCCGCAAACTCGGAGATGATCCGCGTTCGCCGCGGTGGCTGGAGACCGTTCGCGGATTCGGTTACAGGATGGCCCCATTGTCCGTCGCCAGGTAATCCGCAGCAAGGCGCTGCATCGTCTCGTCGCCGCACCTTCCGATCGGGTCAAGCAGATCCCGTGCCGTCGCGAACGCTTGCCGGTTCCCCTCCGCGACTTCGACGGCCAGGATTTGAACCTGCCGGCCCATGAACGACAGCCGCAGTGCCCCTGCCACGCTGCTGGCGGTCTTGATGCTCAGGGAAACATCCATGACCTTGTTCACGTCCTGTTCCAGGACCGCTTGTACCAGCCGCGTTCTCCGAACATCCCACATGTCAATGTAGTCGGCCACGAACCGCCGGCAGGCGTCTTCATCCCTCAGGTCCCTCGCCAAGGCCTGCAGTACCGGCACCGAGACCACCGGTAGTGCGCAGGCAGCCAGGACGAGGGACACTGCGTGTTTGCCTTGGTCCGTCTCCTGTACATCGTGCTGGGGAGGAAAACTCATAGCTGCCAGTCTGGCCTTGGCAGCTCAGGAAGCCGGGCGGCGCGGGCCGAAGATCGGCCAAAGGAAAGCTGAATGAAGCGGCGACCGTTGACGCCGGGGCGCCCCGTGCCGGGCTTCACGACACGACCCGGCTGGATGGCGCGATTCCGGCGCCGGCTACCTAAGATGGCTATGCCACGTCTGTGCGTACAACACCCGTTCCTGATGGCTGAAAGGCCAGTTAATGCCCACTCCTGCCCAAGACACCAAACTGCCGAGCCGGCGCGACGTTCGCACGGGCGCAGCCGACCCTGCGCCCCCAACGGGCATGATTCCAGTGACTCCTCTCGTGGCCAAGCCGTCCGGCGACCCGTATCCGGCCCGACGGGAGTTGCGCACCGGCCTCATCCAAGTAGTGGCCCCTGCGGCCGGGCAAGCGGCCGGGCCTACGAAGTATGTTCGTATCGAGAAGCCGAAAACCGGCTCCTCCCGTGCCGCGCAGCGTTCCAAAGCACCCCAAAAGACGGTCAAGACCGCCTGGGTGGTGAGCACCGTCGTCGTGCTTGGTGCGCTGGCCGCCTTGTGGTTCGCGTTCTTGCGGTAGGCCCGCCTTAGTCCTCCGCCGACGTGAGCTTGGCCAAGAGGGAAGAAAGCTGGGAGCGTTCCGCTGCAGACAGGACGCCAAAGTACTGTTCCGCATGCTTCACTTGGACTTCCCGGATGGCCTTTCCTATCTCCCGCCCAGCCTCGGTCAGGCCGACCACCGTGGCCCTGCGGTCGGCCGGATCAGGCTCCCGCAAGCACCAGCCCCTCTCCTGCAGGCCATCGACGATGTCGGTCGCCGATCGCGGCGCTATCCGAAGGCGCTCGGAAAGTTCGCCCAAACGCAGCGGGCCGTGCTGGCGGAGCACGCGCAGCGCCCTCGCTTGTGACGGGGCGACGCCGAGCGGGGCCATTCCCTCCCGGGTGCCCCTCCTGAGTTGACGCGACACGGCCCAGAACGCATCCAGTAAACTTTCGTCTGCCACGGGAATAGGCTACCAAGTTTCCCTGTTGTAACCTCATATTGAGGCAACCTCAGCAATGCGGGCGGCGCACGTTGCCCCCTTCATCACGGATCGAGGTGGTTCCGACGGAAACCTTCGGAATAACCCCCGGCCGCGGTCCCGTAAGGGAGCCGACGGCCGCAGAAAGAGAACAAGCCCGGCACGTACCGCTGAAGCGGATCGCCGCCCTTTTCCGCCCCTACCGGGGAGAACTGGCCCTCGTTACCGGCATCATCATCGCGTCCTCCGCCGCCGCCATGGCCTCGCCGTTCCTCCTGCGCGCCGTGATCGACACGGCCCTGCCCCGCCAGCAGCTCCCGCTGCTGGCCTGGCTGACCGCAGGGATGCTGGCCGTCGCTGCCGTCACGGCCCTGTTCGGCGTCTTGCAGACCTGGATCGCAACGCGGGTGGGCCAACGCGTGATGCACAGCCTGCGGACCGAGGTCTTTGCGCACCTGCAGCGCCAGTCCGTCGGCTTCTTCACGCGGACACGGAGTGGGGAAATCCAGTCCCGCATCACACACGACATCGGTGGCATGCAGTCGGTCGTCACCTCGACCGCAACAGGCATCGCCACCAACCTGACCACGGTTGTCGCCACGGCAGTGGCCATGGCCGCGCTGTCCTGGCAGCTGTCGCTGATCTCGCTGTTGGTCATGCCGCCGGCCATTGTGCTGACCCGCAAGGTGGCCAAGGTGCGGCGGGAGTTGACAGCCCGCCGCCAGCGGGAACTGGCCGACATGAATGTGACCATCGAAGAATCGCTCTCGGTCAGCGGAATCCAGCTGAGCAAAACCCTGGGCACCGGAGACGACCTGGCCAACCGGTTTTCTGCCTCGTCGGAGCGGCTGACCGACCTGGAACTTCGTTCCGAACTGGCCGGGCGCTGGCGGATGGCCACCATGAGCATCATCTTTGCCGCCGTACCCGCCGTCATCTACTTCGCCGCCGGCCTTCCGGGGGCCGCAGGGAACATCAGCATCGGCACGGTGGTGGCGTTCACGGCACTGCAAGGCGGCCTCTTCCGGCCGTTGCTCGGACTGCTGAACGTGACGATCACCGTCACCAGCTCGCTGGCGCTCTTCGCCCGGATCTTCGAGTATCTGGACCTGCCGGTGGAAATCGCGGAGCCGGCCTCCCCCACCCCGGTGGATCTGTCGAAGGTAGCGGGGCATGTCCGGTTCGAGAACGTCAGCTTTAGCTATCCGGACAGCGAGACACCAGCCATCGAGCATGTAAACCTTGCCGTCCCCGCCGGTTCCACCCTGGCCTTGGTGGGCCCGACCGGATCCGGAAAGAGCAGCCTGGCCTCCCTGGTGGCCCGCCTGCAGGATCCGACGGAGGGTCGCGTCACCATCGACGGCGTGGACCTCCGCTCCCTGCGCCTGGCCGATCTGGCGTCCATCGTGGGAGTGGTCAGCCAAGACACCTACCTGCTTCACACCACGGTCCGCGAAAACCTCCGCTATGCCAAGCCGGATGCCAGCGATGCCGACATCGAGCAGGCCGCACGGGACGCACAGATCCACGACCACATCGCGGCATTGCCCGACGGTTACGACACCGTCGTCGGCTCACGCGGGCACCGGTTCTCCGGCGGAGAGAAGCAACGCATTGCCATTGCCCGGACCCTGCTGCGCAATCCCCCGGTGCTGGTGCTGGACGAGGCAACCAGTGCCCTGGATACCCAGACCGAACACGCGGTCCAGCAGGCCTTCGACCGGTTGGCCGCCGGCCGCACCACCATCACCATTGCCCACCGGCTCTCGACTGTCCGGAATGCCGACCAGATCGCCGTCCTCGAGGCCGGGCGGATCGTCGAACGAGGAACGCACGAGTCCCTGCTCGACGCCGACGGCCGGTACGCGGCGCTGGCAGCCTAGGCGCACGCGCCGTTACTCCTTGAACACCGCGTCGATGACGCCCTGCGCCCATTCAAGGATGGCCAAGTCGGCCAGGTCCTTGCCACCGATCCGAGCGGTCTTGGGCTTGGGGACGAGGATGAAGTCCAGCGCCGGCTTCACCTGCGATCCCGGATACATCCGGTTCAGCCGCATCACCTTGGACTCCGGCAGTGCCGCGGGCGCGAACTTGATGAAGTTGCCCTGCACCGCCACATCGGTCAGCCCGGCAGCGCGGGCCTCGACCCGGAAGCGCGCCACTGCCACGAGATTGCGCACGGGCTCCGGCAGCTCGCCGTAGCGGTCGGCCAGCTCGGCCACCACTTCGTCGATGGCTTCGCTGGTAGTTGCCTGCGCCAGCTTCCGGTACGCCTCCAACCGCAGCCGCTCCCCCGGCACGTAATCGTGCGGCAGGTGCGCGTTGACGGGCAGTTCGATCTTCATCTCGGCGACCTTCTGCTCGGATTCGCCGCGGAAATCCGCCACCGCCTCGCCGACCAGCCGGATGTAAAGATCAAAACCGACGCCGGCAATGTGCCCGGACTGTTCTCCGCCCAGCAGGTTGCCCGCGCCGCGGATCTCCAGGTCCTTCAGGGCCAGCTGCATGCCGGCGCCCAGTTCGTTGTGCGCAGCCACGGCCTTCAGCCGCTCCAGGGCCACTTCGCCCAGCGGTTTCTCTGCGTCGAACAGGAAGTAGGCGTACGCCCGTTCCCGGCCGCGGCCCACCCGCCCGCGCAGCTGGTGCAGCTGTGAGAGGCCGTACCGGTCCGCCCGGTCGACGATCAGGGTATTCGCGTTGGAGATATCCAGCCCGGTCTCGATGATGGTGGTGCAGACCAGGACGTCAAAGCGCTTCTCCCAGAAGTCGATAATGATCTGCTCCAGCCGCGACTCGCTCATCTGCCCGTGCGCCACCTCCACCCGCGCCTCGGGGACCAGTTCCCGGATCCGTGCCGCCTGCCGCTCGATCGACGACACCCGGTTGTGTACGAAAAAGACCTGTCCTTCGCGCATCAGCTCGCGCCGGATAGCCGCCGTTGTCTGCTTGTCCGTGTAGGGGCCAACATAGGTCAGCACCGGATGGCGCTCCTCCGGCGGCGTGGCCAGGGTGGAGGTCTCGCGGATGCCGGTCAGCGACATCTCCAGCGTCCGCGGGATGGGTGTCGCGGACATGGCCAGGACGTCCACGTTGGTCCGCATCTTCTTCAACGCTTCCTTGTGCTCGACGCCGAAGCGCTGCTCCTCGTCCACGATGACCAGGCCCACGTCCTTGAACTGGACCTCCTTGGACAGCAGCCGGTGCGTTCCGATGACGACGTCGATGCTGCCGTTCCTGATCCCTTCCATCGTGTCCTTGGCTTCCTTGGAGGTCTGGAAGCGGGACAACGCCTTGACCCTGACCGGAAACCCGGAGAAGCGTTCGCTGAACGTCTCGAAGTGCTGCTGGGACAGCAAGGTGGTGGGAACCAGGACAGCAACCTGCTTGCCATCCTGGACCGCCTTGAACGCGGCCCGCACCGCGATCTCGGTCTTGCCGTAGCCCACGTCGCCCGAGACCAGCCGGTCCATCGGGACTTCGCGCTCCATGTCCGCCTTGACCTCGTTGATGGTGGTCAGCTGGTCGGGCGTTTCGATGTAGGGGAAGGCCTCTTCCAGCTCGCGCTGCCACGGGGTGTCCGGTCCGAAGGCGTGCCCCCGGGAGGCCATCCGGGCCGAATACAGCCGGATCAGTTCCCCGGCAATCTCCTTGACCGCCTTGCGGGCCTGGCTCTTGGTCTTTGCCCAATCGGAGCCGCCCATCTTCGACAGGGCCGGGGCATCTCCGCCGACGTAGCGGGTCACCTGGTCCAACTGGTCCGTCGGCACGAACAGCCGGTCCCCCGGTGCACCGCGCTTGGCCGGGGCGTATTCCAGCACCAGGTACTCACGCATCGCCTTGGTGGGCCCGGCGCCGGTGGACCGCTGCACCAATTCCACGAACTTCCCCACGCCGTGCTGCTCATGCACCACAAAGTCGCCCTCGGTCAACTGCAGCGGGTCCACCGCGTTGCGCCGCCGCGACGGCATCTTGCCCATGTCCTTGGTGGAGCGCGCGGTGGCCCGGCCCAGCAGGTCGGCTTCTGTCAGCAGGCCCAGCTTCAGCCCGTCGAATACAAACCCCTTGCCGGTGCTCGCGGTGGTGATTTCGATGATCCCGGGCTGCGGTTCGCTCTCCAGCGATTCGACGCGGGAGGCCGGGATCTGGGCATCGTGGAAGAGTTCGGCCATGCGGGCGGCGGGGCCCGGGCCTTCGGTCGCCACGACCACACGCCATTGGTCGCGCACGCGGGAACCGATGAACTCCATCATTTCGGCCACATCGCCCTGGTAGCCCCTCGGCTCCCTGGCGGCGATGGTCAGCGTGTCGATGTCCAGGACGGTTTCGTCGTCGGGGTTGAACGAGGTGATGGACCACCAGGACACCTGCCGTTCTCCGGCCGTCGCCCGGGTGTCCGCCAGCGAACGGAAGCCGGCCTGCTCCAGGTCCCCTTGCAGCGCCAGGTCCAGCGGCGCATCCCCGCCCTCCGACGCCGTCGCCCACGCGGCCGCCAGGAACTCGTCGTTCGTCGTTTCCAAGTCGTGTGCGCGGCCGCGCACTTTTTCCGGCTCAATGACGACGGCGATGGATCCGGGCGGCAGCTCCCCGATGAACGGCACCATGGCGTCCACCAGCACCGGCGACAGCGATTCCATGCCTTCGACGGCGACGCCCCCGGCGATCTTCTCCAGCATGTCAGCCGCCGCCGGCATCTGGCCCTTCAGCTTTGCGGCGCGGCTCATGACCGAGGGCGTGATCAGCAGCTCCCGGCACGGCGGGGCGTACAGCTGGGCCGGGTGCTTGACGTTCTCGCCGGCCAGGGAACGCTGGTCCGCAACGGCGAACCAGCGCATCGATTCGACCTCGTCGCCGAAGAACTCGATCCGGACGGGGTGGTCGTCGGTGGGCGAGAAGACATCCAGGATCCCGCCGCGGACCGCAAACTCGCCGCGCCGGCTGACCATGTCCACCCGGGCGTAGGCAGCTTCGGACAACCGCCGGACCACGTCGGTGAAGGTGACCTCGTCGCCGACCGTCAGCGAAACAGGCTGCAAATCCCCCAGCCCCTGTACGAGCGGCTGAAGCACCGCACGCACCGGCGCCACGACCACCCGCAACGGCGCCGCCCCGTCGTCGTGCTTCAGCCTGCGCAACACCGATAGCCTGCGCCCCACCGTGTCCGACCGCGGCGAGAGGCGCTCGTGGGGCAACGTCTCCCAACTGGGGAACTCCTCGATCGACTCATCCGGCAGATAGCTGCGCAGCGCCGCCGCCAGGTCTTCGGTCTCGCGTCCCGTCGCCGTCACCGCCAGCACGACGCCGGCCCCGGGTACGTCACCTTGCGCGGCCCCCTGGCCGGCGCCCGCCTCCAACCCCTGCACCATCTCGGCCAGCAACGCTGCCCGCAGGCCGGGCGGCGCGCCAATTTGCAGATCCTCGCTGCGTTCTGCCACGGGCCGGGCCGACTGCAGCCGTACCTTTGCGAACGATTCGTCCTGGGCGAGGGCTGTGCGCAGTCCGTTCAGGCTCATTGTGTTCCATCTTCTTCCGGTCGGGCGCAACACGAATACCCCCCAGTTCGGCGCAACTGAGGGTCAGGGACCAACTTTACCGCGCACAGTAGGATGGGTGCTGGCCCAACCAGTTCCGAGAATCCGGGAGTCTTCATGGCGCTCAGCGCTTCCACCACCCTTCCCTACCCAGCAGCCAAGGTCACCGAGGCCTTCACCGACGAGGCGTTCCTGCGCCACATCAGCGAGTTGGTCGGCGGCACGTTGGAGTCCGTGCAGCGCGACGGCGATGTATCGGGCGCCTTCACGCTGACCGTCGTCCGCAAGGTTCCCAGCGCTAGGCTGCCGGAGATCGCGAAGAAGATGCTGGGCGACTCGCTCACCGTCACCCAAACGGAACGGTGGCAGGCGCCGGCGGCCGACGGTTCCCGCACTGCTGACGTCAGCATGAAGGTGGCCGGCGCCCCTGTGGACGTCAACGCGGTCCAGCAGCTCGTTGCTGACGGAGACTCCACCCGAGTGGACCTCAGCGGAGACGTGAAGTCTTCCATTCCGTTCCTGGGCGGCAAGATCGCCGCCGCCGCCGAGCCGATGCTCGGTAAGGCTTTGAACATCCAGGCGCAGCAGGCCGAGGCCTGGCTGTCCGGCCGCGTCTGATCCGGGAGCCCCTGCTGTGAATATTCCGGCTGCCCTGGCCTGGGTACTGATCCTTGCCGGCGTCTGGCCTTTGCTTGTCTGGGCACCGCATCTTGTCCGGGTGTCGAAGGATCCGCGCTCCAAGGACCAGAAGGGTGCGATGACCCGCTACTTCACCATGGAGTTCATGAAGGCGACCACCTCCATGATCCTGGGCATCGCCACGCTGGTGATCGGTGCCCGCGGACTGGCGGGCTAGGCACCAAGCCAGCAAGCCAAAGGAGGGGCCGGGCCGCGCTACTGCGCTGCCCGGCCCCTTTTGCGTCCAGTCAGTTCGCCGCCAGCAAGGCTTCCTCCAGCGCCACCCACGCGAGCATGGCGCACTTAACCCGCGCCGGGTACCGGGAGACGCCGGAGAACGCGGCCGCATCTCCGAGGATTTCTTCGTCGGCCTCGACACTCCCGCGCGAGCGCATCAACTCGCGGAAGTTGTCCACCACCTTCAGCAGCTCCTCCCGCTCCATGCCCTGCGCCAAATCGCTCAGCACCGACGCGGAGGCCATCGAGATGGAGCAGCCTTGGCCGTCCCAGCTGACGCCGGAGAGCATGGTTGCAGCGCCGTCCTCGTGTACGGCGGCCCGCAGCGTGATTTCGTCGCCGCAGGTGGGATTGAGCATGTGCGACTCGCCGGACTTGTCGCCGGGCGGCGGATCCGCCAGGGGCGCCCCGTGCCGTTTCTTGGCGTGCTCCAGGATGATCTGCTGGTACAGCTGCTGCAGTTCAGCACTCACGTCAGTTAACTCCAAAGAACGGGCGGACCCCGGCGACGGCCTCCAGGAAGGCGTCGACGTCGTCCGTGGTGTTGTACAGATAGGTGCTGACGCGGGTGGTGGCCACCAGGCCGAGCCGCCGGTGCAGCGGCTGCGCGCAGTGGTGGCCGACGCGCACGGCGATGCCCTTGTCGTCCAGGAACTGGCCGACGTCGTGGGCATGGACGCCCTCGACATCGAAGGCGGCCAGCCCGATCCGTTCGGCGCCGGCAGCCGGGCCGAGCACCCGGACACCGTCGATGGCCTCAAGCCCGGCCACCAGCCGCTGGCCCAGTTCCGCCTCCCAGGCATGGATCCGGTCCATGCCGGTCTCCTGGAGGTAGTCGACCGCCGCGGCCAAGGCCACGGCCTGCGAGATGCGTTGGGTCCCGGCTTCGAAGCGTTGCGGGGACGGCAGGTACTCGGCCTGCTCCATGGTCACGGTCGTGATCATGGAACCGCCGGTCAGGAACGGCGGCATGGCGTTGAGCAGCTCCGCCTTCCCGTACAGCACGCCGATGCCGGTGGGGCCCAGCATCTTGTGCCCGGAGAAGGCAGCGAAGTCC
The DNA here is from genome assembly GCF_059092685.1 of Arthrobacter sp. Y3221048. Taxonomy (NCBI): domain Bacteria; kingdom Bacillati; phylum Actinomycetota; class Actinomycetes; order Micrococcales; family Micrococcaceae; genus Arthrobacter; species Arthrobacter sp. Y3221048. The sequence goes on from NZ_JBNHHX010000003.1 coordinate 267,859, forward strand.
ACGTCCAGGGACTTGACGTCCACGGCCAGATGCGGCACCGACTGGCAGGCATCGAGCACGACGACGGCGCCCGCCTCCCGCGCGAGCCCCACCAAAGCCTCCACCGGGTTGATGGTCCCCAGCACATTGGAGGCATGGGTGAACGCCAGCACCTTGGTGCGCGGACCGATGACCTGCGCTGCCTCGTCGAGGCGCAGCGCACCGGCGTCGTCCACCGGGATGAAGCGCAACGTGGCGCCGGTGCGGAAGGCGAGCTCCTGCCAGGGGATGAGGTTGGCGTGGTGCTCCATCTCGGTAACCACCAGCTCGTCGCCGGGCCCCAGCGCAAAACGCGACGCGGCCTCCCCGCCGCGGCCGGCACTGGCGTTGGAAAAGGCATAGGCGACCAGGTTGATGGCTTCGGTGGCGTTGGAGGTCCAGACCACTTCGTCGATGCCGGCATTGATGAAGCCGGCGACGGTTTCCCGCGCGTTCTCGAAAGCATCGGTGGCGGAGACCGCCAACATGTGCGCGCCGCGGTGGACGGCGGCGTTGCGCTGTTCGTAGTACTCCTGCTCCGCCTCCAGCACGGAGAGCGGATTCTGCGACGTGGCGCCCGAATCCAGGTAGACCAGCGGCGAGCCGTTCACCTGCTGGTCGAGGATCGGGAAGTCGTTGCGGATGCGCCGCGCCTCGGCGTTGTCGATCATGCCGGCGGCATGCTTGAGGGTTGCGGGAGTGGATACCACAGACACCTGGGGTGCTCCTTGGATCGATGGTTGGAACCAGTTTGTCCCGCTATTGGCCGACAATACGCAAGACAAGTCTGCGCTAATCATCCCACTTCACCGGGTGCGGGGTCACCTGAGCCATGCCTTACCCGCAGGCCTCGCGGACCCCGAACGACGGCAGGACGGCCGCTTGGCCGCCCTGACCGGCTATACAAAGTCCTGCGGATTGGTTAGAAACGACACTAAACACCACGTCATTGACCCGACCTTCCAGGAGCCTGATGCCAGATTATTCCCAGACGCCCGACCACGGCGAATTGCGCAGGGTGGCCGAAGAAGCTTTCGGCTGGGACGTCCTTCGCGAAGGGCAGTTGGACGCCATGGCTGCGGCCGCCCGCGGTGAGGACGTCCTGGCCGTGATGCCATCGGGTCACGGAAAGTCCGCCATCTATCAGGTTCCCGGCGTCGCGTTGCCGGGCACCGCCGTCGTTATTTCTCCGTTGATTGCGCTGCAGTACGACCAGGTGGATGCCATCAACGGCGATCTGGGCGCACAGCGGGCCTTCGCGGTGAATTCGCAGCTGAGGGCGTCCGCGGAACGGGCGGCGTGGGACGCGATGGCCAGCGGCGAGGCGAAGTTCCTTTTCCTGGCGCCGGAACAATTGGCCCGTGAAGAGACCCTGCGGCGGTTGGCGGAACAGGACATCTCGCTGCTCGTGGTCGACGAGGCGCACTGCATCTCGTCTTGGGGACACGATTTCCGACCCGACTACCTGATGCTGACCTCGGTGGTGAAGCGGTTGGGGCACCCGACGGTCGTCGCCCTGACGGCCACCGCATCACCGCACACGAGGACGGAGATCGTCGACCGGCTGGGCATGCGCGACCCGTTCATTAACGTGCAGGGTTTCGACCGGCCGAACCTGAACCTCCAGGTCCTGCGGCATCACGAGGACGGCGGCAAGCGGCGGGCCGTGGTGGACCAGGTGGCCGAACTTGGCGGGCCCGGCCTGTTATACACGGCCACCCGCAGGGACACCGAGAGATACGCCGCCGAGTTGGCCGAGCGCGGCCTGCGGACGGACGCCTACCACGCAGGCCGGAAGGCGGCGGACCGGGAGGCGATCCACGAGCGTTTCCAGGAGAACGGGGTGGACGTGGTCGTGGCTACCTCCGCCTTCGGCATGGGGATCGACAAGCCGGATGTGCGGTTCGTGGTTCACGCGGACATCCCGGATTCGCTGGACAGTTACTACCAGGAGATCGGCCGCGCAGGACGGGACGGTGACCCGGCGCGGGCCATTTTGCATTACCGGTCGGAGGACCTGGGCCTGCAGCGTTTTTTCGCCGGCGGCGCCCCAGACCCGGACGAGCTCGCAGGTGTCTTCAGCGCCGTCCGGGAACACGGGCCGCTCCGGTCCGCCGCGCTGCGCGAACACACCGGCCTGTCGCAGCGGAAACAGTCCCATCTGCTCAACTTCCTGGAGCACGGCGGCAGCATCACCGTGAACCGCAAGGGCTACCGGGCGGTCGGCGGCGCGGACCCGGCGTCGGCTGCGGAAAGTGCGCTGGCGGAAGCCGATGCGCGGCACCGGATCGACGAGTCCCGGATCGAAATGGCCCGCGGCTACGCCGAGACGGATCACTGCCGGCGCGACTGGTTGCTGAACTACTTCGGCGAAGAGACGGACGGCTACTGCGGCAATTGCGACAACTGCGAGGCGGGGTCGCAGGCTGCGGCCGAAGCCCGGGAGGCGGCAATGCCGGCGGGTTATGAGATCCAGCGCCCGGTGAAGCACCGCGAGTGGGGGCCCGGCATCGTCATGGGCACCCAGCCCGACCGCATCACGATCCTGTTCGAATCGGTTGGCTACAAGGACATCGCCCTTTCGGCCATCGAGGCGGACGAGGGCCTGTTGAAGTAAGCGTCAGCAGTCTCCCCCGCTTCCAAAGCATTTTATTCTTCGACACCTCTATACAAAGCCAGTCATTCACGCTAGAAATGACGCTATGCGGGGGATAATTCTGGCTGGGGGGACAGGATCACGATTGCATCCGATTACCCTGGGTATCAGCAAACAACTTGTGCCGGTCTACGACAAGCCGATGATTTACTATCCGCTTTCGACCCTTATGTTGGCAGGGATCCGGGACATCCTGATCATCACAACACCGGTGGACGCACCCCAATTCCAAGCCCTGCTGGGCGACGGGGCACAGTTCGGACTGTCGCTGACCTACCGGCAGCAGGAGGCGCCCCGCGGCCTGGCCGAGGCTTTTATTATCGGTGCCCAACACATCGGAACAGAGTCGTGCGCTTTGGTTTTGGGTGACAACTTGTTTTATGGTCCCGGACTGGGGACGCAGCTCGAGGCGATGACGAATATCGAGGGTGCCGTTATCTTCGGTTATTGGGTAGCCGACCCGCGCGCCTACGGGGTTGTCGAATTCGACGCAAATGGAACGGCTATTTCCATCGAGGAAAAACCACGCCAGCCCAAGAGCAATTACGCCGTTCCCGGACTGTATTTCTACGACAACGACGCCGTCGAGATGGCTCGGACCTTGCGGCCCTCAGCACGGGGGGAACTGGAAATCACCGATCTGAATCGGCTCTACATGGATCAGGGGCGCCTGACCGTGAAAATCCTCCCCCGCGGCACGGCCTGGCTGGACACGGGGACCTTCGATTCCCTCAACGATGCTTCCAACTTCATCCGCACTATTGCGAACCGTCAGGGCATGCCCATCGGCTCGCCCGAGGAAGTCGCGTGGCGGATGAAGTACATCGACGACGAGCAGCTCCGCGGCCACGGCCAGTCACTGGGCAAGAGCGGCTACGGCACTTACCTTTTGGACCTGCTCGAGAGCACCCGCTATGGGCGATGACCGAGCTTGGCCGGGCGGCGAGCCGCACCTGGAGCGGACAGCTCCGGCGGGAACTATGCGAAAGCTACTGGTAACCGGAGGTGCCGGTTTCATCGGTTCGAATTTTGTGCGCCATGTGCTGGCCCACACCGATGACCAGGTAACCATAGTGGACAACATGAGCTATGCGGCCAATGCCGCTTCCCTCGACGGCCTGCCCGTGGGCCGCTGCCGCTTGGTGCACGGCGATGTGGCCGATCCACAAGCGGTTGACCACCTGATGGCGGATCATGACGCCGTAGTGCATTTCGCGGCGGAGACCCACAACGACAATTCGCTGGTGAATCCGCAGCCGTTTCTGCACAGCAACATCATGGGGACGTACACCTTGCTGGAGGCTGCGCGCCGGCACGGTACGCGGTTTCACCACATCTCCACGGACGAGGTCTACGGCGATCTTCCACTGGACGGGTCGGAACGGTTCACCGAGCACACGCCGTACAATCCGTCCAGTCCGTATTCGTCGACCAAAGCCGGCTCCGACCTGCTGGTTCGTGCATGGGTACGCTCTTTCGGCGTGAACGCGACGCTGAGCAATTGTTCCAACAACTACGGCCCGTACCAGCATGTGGAGAAGTTCATCCCCCGGCAGATCACCAATATCCTGACCGGCCGCCGGCCCAAGCTGTACGGGGACGGCCGCAACGTGCGCGACTGGATCCATGTGGAGGACCATTCCTCGGCCGTACTGCGCATCCTCGACGACGGACGGCCGGGCGAAACCTATCTCATCGGCGCCGACGGCGAACGCAGCAATCGCGAGGTTTTGGGCATCCTGCTGGACTTGCTCGGCCGTCGTTCGGACGATTTCGACCTGGTGACAGACCGGGCCGGTCACGATCTGCGCTACGCCATCGATTCCAGCAAACTTCGCGGGGAGCTCGGCTGGGAGCCGAAGTTTGTGAACCTTGAGGCCGGTTTGGCAGATACCGTTGCCTGGTACCGGGACAATCCCGGTTTCTGGTCCGGTGCGAAAGCATCGACTGAGCTGTTCTACGCGGGCCGCGGCCAGTGAGCGCCGCAAAGCACGCCGTCGAGCAGACTCCGATCCCAGGGCTGCTGGTAGTTTGCCTGCCGGTCTTCGGGGACAACCGGGGCTGGTTCAAGGAGAACTGGCAGCGGGAAAAGCTCATTTCCCTGGGGCTTCCAGACTTCGGCCCGGTGCAGAACAACGTCTCCTTCAACGCCAAGGCCGGAACCACGCGCGGCATCCACGCCGAGCCGTGGGACAAATATGTCTCCGTCGCGGCCGGCAGGATCTTCGGAGCCTGGGTCGACCTGCGCGAAGGCCCCACCTTCGGCCGGCGGTTTTGCCTTGAACTGGGACCGGATAAGGCGGTATTCGTACCGCGCGGCGTCGGCAACGGCTTTCAAACGCTGGAGCCGGACACGGTCTACAGCTACCTGGTCAATGACCACTGGAACGCCGGGGCCCAGGCGGAGTACGTGTACCTGAATGCAGGGGACGAATCCGCCGCCATCCCGTGGCCGATTCCGCTCGCCGAGGCCGAACTTTCCGAAAAAGACCTGCACCATCCGCGCCTGCCGGCGGTGGCACCCATGAAGCCGCGGCGCATCCTGGTTCTGGGGGCGGACGGCCAGTTGGGCCGGGCCCTGCGCCAGGTGCTGCCGGAAGCCGAATTCGCGGCCCGGACGGACTTCGACCTCGCGCACGAGGAGTCCTACCGATCGCGGGACTGGAGCGGCTATCGCACCATCATCAACGCCGCCGCCTACACCGATGTGGAGGGCGCGGAGAGCAGCGAGGGCCGCCGCCTGGCCTGGCAGCTGAACGCTGCCGCCGTGTCGCGACTGGCGTCCACGGCGACCAAACACCGGCTCACGCTCGTTCACCTTTCCTCGGACTATGTGTTCGACGGATCCCAAGAGCCGCATGCGGAAACCGAGCAGCCTTCGCCCCTTGGTGTCTACGGCCAGTCCAAGGCCGCCGGCGACGCAGCCGCCGCGGCAGCCCCCCAGCATTACATTGTTCGAACCAGCTGGGTGGTCGGGGACGGCGCGAACTTCGTCCGTACGATGGCGAAGCTGGCTGCCCGTGGCGTCTCCCCCTCCGTTGTCGCCGACCAGCGCGGACGCCTCACCTTCAGCCGCGACCTCGCTTCCGGAATCCTGCACCTGTTGGAGAGCGGGGCCCCGTTCGGCACCTACAATCTGACCAACTCCGGTCCTGCGACCAGCTGGGCGGAGGTCGCCGCGGAAGTCTATCGCTTGCTGGGCAAGGACCCCCAGCAGGTGGCCCCCGTGAGCACCGCTGAATACCTCGGCTCCCGTCCGGCCGCACCCCGACCGGCCCGGAGCACCTTGGACCTGGCGAAGATCGAAGCCGCCGGCTTCCGGCCCCCGAGGGCCTTCGCTGCGCTGCGGGACTATTTGAGTACAGATCCCGTCTCCGGGCCGCTGGCGGCAGGCATGCCTCCACTAACCGTTTCCGAAGGGCCAACCCAGTGACACTCCCAGCCCCCCGGCGCATAGAAAACTCGAGGTGCGCGGGCAACCCCTGGCTCTTCCTATCGCCCCATTTGGATGACGCCATATTGTCCTGCGGCGCCCTCATTCAAGCCGAGGCCGGGCGTCGCGAGGTGACGGTGGCGACCATCTTTACCGAATCAGCGCCGCCGCCGCATACGCGATCGGCACGCACCTTTATGCGGCTGGCCTGCATTGAGGACGCCGCGGCACTCTTCGAAGCCCGCCGCGCCGAAGACCTCACAGTGCTGCGGAACCTGGGCGTAAAGAATGTGCACTTTGGCGCGACAGACGCCATTTACCGTCGGCGGAAGCCCGGGCCGGGCCCCCTGGGCCTCCCGGCCCGCCTCCTGCCGGAACTGGGGCACCGGTACCCCACCTACCGATTCAACATTGTGCAGGGCCGGATCGCGCGCGGCGACCGTCACCTTATGGCCGAGCTGGGCAGCAAGGTGGAGCAGCTGATGGAGCAGACCCAAGCCGAACTCATTTTCTGCCCCCTCGGTGTCGGCAGGCATGTGGACCATTTGGTGACCAGGGCTCTGGGCACGGCATTCCCCGAGCAGGTCGTCTATTACTCCGATTTCCCCTACAACCAGTCCTCTGAACCGGAGGCTGCGTTCCTTGCCAAATATCGGTTGGAACCCTGGCACTGGGACACGGCGATTGCGGCCAAAGAACATTGGATCCGCCAATACCGCACCCAAGCCGACGCGCTGTTCCCCGACGGCCGCATTCCGGCGGCGCCGGAATCATATTTCGCGCCGCGATGAGCGGCACTGGTCCTCAATTGACGGGCAGTGCGCCGTCCCGAAGCACACAGGTGAGGGGATCCTATGACTTCAACCGATAATCCGCTGCGCGTACTCGTGGCCCAGCCCTCCGCAGACCTGTACGGCTCGGACCGGGTGCTGCTCGAAACCGTCCAGGCCCTGCTGGAGCGCGGAGACCGGGTAGCGGTGGCGCTGCCGGGACCGGGGCCTCTGGTGGATGAGCTGACCCGACGCGGAGCCTTGGTGGAGTACTGTCCCACCCTGGTGCTGCGCCGATCCCTGCTCTCGCCGGCGGGGTTGCTTCGTCTGGCAGGCGAGAGCCTCTTGGGGTTCTGGGCGGGAATTCGAATAATGCGCCGTTATCGTCCGGACGTGCTGTATGTGAATACTGTGACCATCCCGCTATGGCCGCTGGTCGGCTGGCTGTCCCGTGTACCAACCGTTGCCCACGTCCACGAAGCCGAGAGCCATACGCCTCGCAGGTTGCAGCTCGCCATGGCGCTTCCGCTGCTGCTTGCAGACCGGATCGTGGCGAATAGCCGCTTCACCGCAGACACCCTGGCACACGCGCTGCCGGCCCTGCGAGGCCGCGCCCGCGTGGTTTACAACGGCGTGCCGGGACCGGCAGGGCCGCCGCCCGCCCGCACGGCCCTCAACGGCGGCCTGCGGGTGGCCTACGTGGGCCGGCTCTCGCATCGCAAGGGCGCGGACCTGGCTCTGGAGGCGGTGGCGCGGCTTCGGCAGCGCGGCGTGGCCGCCACCCTGGCTATTGTCGGTGCCCCGGTCCCCGGCTATGAGGACTACGAGCACGGGCTGCGAGGCCGGGTCCAAGAGCTGGGCCTTGGGGACGAGGTCCTCTTCCACGGCTTCCAGCCGAACCCTTGGGACGTCCTGGCGGGCGCCGACGCCGCGGTGGTTCCCTCCCGGCTGGACGAGTCGTTCGGCAACACAGCGGTGGAAGCGGTGCTCGCCTGCAGGCCGCTGGTAGCCAGCTCGGTCCCCGGGCTGCGCGAGGCCGCCGGCCCTTATGCCAGCGCCCAGTTTACCGCGCCGGACGACGCCGTGGCACTGGCGGACGCCTTGGAACGGGTAGCCGTGGACTGGGAGCGTTTCCGTGCCGCCGCTGCCGGCGACGCCGCTGCCGCCCTCGAACGCCATGCCCCGCACCGGTACCGGCGCAGCATCGCGGAAGTCGTCGCCGGCACGGCCGGCATGCGCCGCAGACGCTGAACACACGGACCTACGAGGAGGGGATTGCCTTTACCGCCCCTTCTTGTGCAGCGGCCGGCGTTGTCGGTCCGGCGTTGAGTCCAAGCTGCCCGCCGGACGTCGGCGCATATCACGTGGTGTGCGAGGCGTTCTTCACGGCCCGGGCCGCACGGCGCCGCGCCCTTGCTTCAAGGGTCTTCTTGGCTACCCGCCTGGCCCGGAGGTAAGCGCTTCTGCCCAAGACATATGCACGGCCCCGCAGGGTGGCCATCACCCGCACTTCGTAGAGCGGACGGCGCCGTGCGCCAAAGTCAGCCTTGTAGGATTCGTCCCCGACGGTCAGGTCGAAGAACCGCTGGCCGCGCCCAATCGCGTCTTTGGCAAGCTCCTCTACGATCAGCAGGCCAAGCGAGTAGTTGCGCAGGCGTTGCATGTCATAGCCCACCAACAGGAAGAGGTCGCGGTCCGGAGCGACCAGGTCGAAGGCGATCGCAACCGGCTCGCCGCCCACCTCGAGCACGGCCAGGGTCCCTGGCGCGCCGGTCTTGACGCTGTCCCGCACCACAGCACAGTAGAACTCAAAGCAGTCCGGGTCCTGCACTAAGTCGACCCCCCTGCGTTCCGCAAAGCGTGCGGCACGGAATTCCTGCATGCGTCGCATGAGGTCGTCGACGGCGGCGACGTCGGTGATCTTGACCAGGCGTTTCTCGCCCCTGGGCCGTAGCCGTTTGTGCTTACGGTCCAGATGGCGGACGAAGCCGGCGTCCAGGCCGCCGCGCCACTCCTCAACGGAAGATGCGAGGGACATCAGGTGCGTATTGTAGAGATGCCTGGAGCTCGTGGCCCCGGCCAGCAGCGCGGTGAGGGCATCGGGAGAGTCGGCGACGCGCTCAATCCTCAGCAGGTCGAACCGACCCAAGGCCTCACGGATGCGGCGTGCTATCGAGGGATCGGCATGGAGTCCGGCAGTTTCGTCGAGTACCGGAGCCGCGTAGTCGGCCATGCCCAAGTCGGCGTACTCTACGAGGCGGATCTGACCCAGCCGGCGGCGGACGAACGGCAGGACGAGGACCAGGTCACCACTGTCGCGGCGGACAGCCACCACGACCTTCTCCGCTCCCCGGGCGGGTGCGAGCACGTTGTACAGTCGGTCCAGCCAGACGCCGTGCTGAAATGGCGTCGCATCGGATCTTCCATAGAGGTCTTCATACTCGCTGCTGAGAAAGTCGAAGTCGTCCTCACGCTGCACTGTGAAGCAGGACATAGCCAGCCCTTTCGGTCCGGGCGGCGCAGCCCCAACAGGACGTGGCTTGCCGCGTCGATGCGCTCGAGCCTGCCGGCCCTCTTGAGGGTCAGCCGGTGCCCGGTCAGTCTAGCCGACAGGGTTGCCGCCCGCGGCTAACGGCATTACGGTTGTGTAACTTCTGCCCCACCAGAGCGGGGAGATCTGCGATGACGGATGGTTCCACCTCGCGGCGCGGCGGGCTGTCGGGGAAGCATTTGGCCGCCGCTGCAGTTACGGCCCTTGGCCTGCTGTGCCTGCCTGCGTCCTTGTTCGGCACGTCCGCCGCCGACCGCGGGGACCCGGCTTCCGTTTCCGCTGCGGCAAAGGCCCCCGCTGCCACCCCGGTTGGCGTCGGAGCCTTGGTGGTTTCGCCGGAGGGCTCGGACGATGCCGCCGGAACCTACGAGGCGCCGCTGCGTACCCTCGTGGCTGCGGTGGACAGGGCTACCTCGGGCCAAACCATTGTGCTTCGGACCGGAAGCTATCACGAGTTCGTGACGATTCCGCCAGGCAAGAGGATCATCATCCGGTCCTACCCGCGGGAAGAGGTCTGGCTGGACGGCAGCCTGCCCGTAACAGGGTTCGCCCCGAGCGGGAGCGTTTACGCAGTCGACGGTTGGACGACCGAGTTTGACGCCAGCCCCACCTACAAGCGCGGCGCCCCCGACGGGGCGTCACAGGGCTGGCAGTTCGTCGACGACAAACACCCCATGGCGGCGCATCCGGACCAGATCTGGATCGACAACGTGCCCCAGCGGCAGGTAGGCAATCTGTCCGAGGTTGAGGCGGGCACTTTCTACGTGGACTACGCCGAAGACCGCCTCTACCTCGGCTCCAGCCCCCAAGGCCGCGTCGTCCGCGCCAGCATGCTCGGCAGGGCACTCAGTGTTCAGGGAGCCGGATCCGAGCTGCACGGCGTCGGGATCCGCAGGTACGCGACCTCGGTTCCGCAGATGGGGGCCGTGACTATTGAAGCTCCGGGCGCCGTGTTGGACGGTGTGACCATAACCGACAATGCGACCACCGGCCTGTTTGTCGGGGCTGGCAGAGCATCCTTAACCAACGTCACGGTGGCACGCAACGGAATGCTGGGGGTGGCCGCCACATATGCCGACGGCCTGCAGGTGTCCGGGTTGCTGGCTGAGCAGAACAACACCGAACGCTTCAACTCCTCGCCGGTATCGGGTGGGGCCAAGGTCGGCCGCACACGCGGCGTGGAGATCAGTGACTCGGTATTCCGTGGCAATGCCGGGCCGGGGCTGTGGTTGGACGAATCGGTCTTTGATGCGTCCGTCCATGGGAACGACATGCTGGACAACTCCGGCCACGGACTGTCCCTGGAACTTTCGGCCAAGGCGGCCGTCGTCAACAACGTCATAGCCGGCAACTCCGGGCACGGACTGAAAGTCAACAACACCAGCGATGTGCAGGTTTGGAACAACACATTCAGCGCCAACGGCCGCGCGATTAACGTCGTCCAGGACGGCAGGCGTGCCAGCGACCGGCACACGCCCGGACACGATCCGCGGCAGCCCTTCCCTGACCCCGCCATGTCTTGGATCAGCGGACCGGTTGTCGTGCGCAACAACATCATCGCCAACCCGGGCTCCAATGCGGACTGCCTGCTGTGCGTGGAGGACTATTCCGGAACCTACAGTGCCAAGGAGCTCAGGGTCACAGCCCTGGGCAACGTCTATCATCGGGTCTCGCCGGCTTCACCGGAGTCGGTCGCGATCTGGGCGATGGACTCCGGCAGGTCCGCTTCGTTCGCGAGCCCTGACGAATTCAGTGCAGCCACCGGCCAGGAACGGCACCACCTGTATCTTGAAGGTGCTAATCCGCTGGGCTCCGGTTACCGCCCGGGCAAGATGATCACCAGCAGGGATTCCACGGTCGCCCGACCCCTGCCTCGGGAGATCGCGAGGCTGGCAGACCAGCCGGCCGGTATGCGCTCGCTCGGCGCCTTCGCCAGGTAGCCGCAGACCCCGGCCGGGGACAGGAAGCGGGGCGGAACCCTTCAGTTCCGCCCCGCTTGGTGCTGCTGCCGGTGGCATCAGTTTGTCGCTGTCACCGCCAAGTCATCGAACGAGGCGAAAACCGGCGTATTGGTGGCGGAGCCGGAGGCATACACGCCCAGCCCGACAGCTCCTGGAACCTGCAGTTCCGCCGTCGAGTCCGTGCCCGACACTAGCCAGCCGGCAGGCTCCGGTGTTCCGGCAGGCCACAGCTTTGCCCGGACGGTTGTCGGTGAGGTTCCCGTGACCTGCAGACGCAGCTGCAATTGTTGCCCGGCTCGGTAGGTCAATCCGGCAACGGTGGCCTGCGCGAGTATGGTCTCCGTGGAGCCGAGGGCCCGCAGGGCCTGCAGTGTCACCGCCCCATTGGAGGCCACCCGGACCGTGGCCAGGTACTGCCCGGTGGTGCCGATCTGCCGCCCGGTGACGTCCACAAAGATGCCGCCGCCGGTGGCGGGCTTATCCAGGGAAAACCGCACGCTGGTGTCCGTCCCGGTTGCGGATACCGAGTTCAGGGAAGCGCCTGGCCCGTGCCCTGGGGCATTCATCCGGATTCGCCCCACCCCGTCCGCGACCGTGAAGTGGGAGGACGTTCCGCGAAGCGTCCATGCTCCGCCTTTGTCTGCGCTGCCCCAGCCGGAAGCCAGAGTGCGCCCAAAGGCATCCGCAGCCAGACTTACCGCCGGTGCCGGACCCGCCTGCACGGTGACATTCTGCGTTGTGCTTCGCGCCGCGCCGTCGTCGTCCGTCACTGTCAGCTTCACGGCATAGGTCCCGGCCTTCGCATAGGTGTGGGACGCCGTTGCTCCGCTGCCGATACCGCCGTCGCCGAAGTCCCAGGCGTATCGGGTAATGGTGCCGTCCGGATCCGTCGAGGCAGAGGCGTCGACCGCAAGTTTTAGTTCGGTGGCCTTGGCGGTAAAGGACGCCGTGGGAGCCACGTTGGCCGCCGCGCCGGTGCTGCCGGCAGTGAAGTGGTTCTTCACCTGGGCGGCGCTGAGCACGTTCGGGTAGATGGCCACCTCGTCGATGTCCCCGGCGAAGTAGGCACTGGTCGGGAGCGGGGTCCACGACTCCAGGCTGTCCCCGCCGATCCGCCAGTAGCCCATCACGTCCTGGCCCTTGATGACATCGGTCCGCTGCGCCACCCGCTGTCCGTCGACGAAGAGTTGCATGCCGTTGGCGCCGAGCGTGGTCGCGGCATGGTGCCACTTCCCGTCGTTGTAGCTGGCGGCGCTGCCCACGGACTGCCGCACGCCGTTCTGCCTGACGCCGAAGTACAGCCGGCCGGTGTCCGCCATATACAGGTGCCGGTCCATCAGGTCGGAATTGACCGTGGTGGAGTTCGCGTAGCCGAGCAGTTTCCCGCCGCGCGTGGTCTTGGTGCGGAACCACAACTCCGTGGTGAACGTATTCGGCGGCCGCACGCGGGAAGTCACGGCGGTGAAGCCTGTAGGCGTGCCCCCGAAGGTGGCGGCGGTGTCGACGTCGCCCGCCACGGCGCCTGCGGTGCCCGGGGTGACGCCCGCGTTCAGCTGGAGGTCGTCTTTGCCCACCTGGTCGAACACCGTGCGGCCGGTCCCGCCAAACCGCCAGTAGTTGGCCGGTTGGTCCGCCTTGACCGTGGCGGCATAGGCGCTCGCGGGCGGATCTACCGCCGCTGCGGTGACCGTGACGGTGTTGCCGCGGACCTCGACTCCGTTGGGATCCGTGGCAAAGATGCGGTAGCTGTACTGCCGTCCTGGGACCAGCCCGGAGTCCAGGAACGTCATGCCCGGCCTGTCCCAGAAGGTCGATTCCAGGCTGGTGGTGTGGACCGGTGTGGCAGTGTTGCCATCCCGGATCACCTTGTAGGTTAGCTTCTTGTTGTCCATGTCCCAGTTCGCCTGCCAGCGTATGCGCACCGTCCCCTTCTTCGGCGAGCTAAGCGTGGGTGTGAAGTTGGCTCCGAGGACTTCCGGTCCCCGCAGGTTCGGCGCGTTCTGGCGCACCGTGTAGCGCACCAGCCCCTGCTGCGCCGCTCCGTTGACCCTGGTGAACTCGCCGCCCATCACCACGAACTGGCCGTTGCCGGCGACTGACCACGGTCCCTGGTTCTGGCCGGTGAAGGTACCTGTATTCATGGACGGGAACCAGTTCTGCAACTCGGGACGCGGCAGCCCTTCGAAATTGGTGTAGTTGTAGAGCTCCCGCTTGATCGTTCCGCCCACCGCCTTGCTGAAGGCCAGGCCGCGGTACCACTGCCAACTGACTTCCTGTGGGAAACCGTCGATATTCGAGCAGGTGTGCGGGTGACCGGCGATGTAGACCTGATTGGGCTGCCCGGCAAAGACCGAGTAGGTGTCGCCGTGGCAGTCCTCGAGCCATTCGGTCTTCAGATCCGACCACTTGATGGACACCACGCCCTCCAACGTACTGGTCCGCCCGAAGGTGTATCCGCTGGCGTAGAAGTGTGTGCCGTCCGAGGTCAGGCTGGTGATGGATCCGTTCGTGCTGCCATTCCGAACATAGTCGTTTGCCGGCAGCGCGAACTGGGTTCCGGTCGCCGTGTTTAACACCCCGAGCCCATAACCGGGCCGGCTCGAGCCGTTCAAGGTGGTGAAGGCGCCGCCGACGGCAATCTTGGTGCCGTCTCCGGACAGGGCCAGGCCGTTGACTTGGCCTCCCGCCGCCTGCGGCGTCCAGTTCAGCAGCGCGGCGTCGGACGCCCGCACGGCCGCCAGTTTCCCTCGCGCCACGCTGCCCACGTAGTTGAAATTGCCGCCGAAATAGACGGTGCTGTTCGTGGGGGCGATGGCATGGACGGATGAGGAGGCCTGAGGCCGGAAGCCTTGAATCAACGCACCGGTAGTCGGGTTAAGCGCCACGATGCGCGAGACGGCGGTGGTTCCGTTGTACTGCGTGAAATCTCCGCCTACGTACAGCCGGGTACCGTCCGGCGAGGCCGCGAGGGTGAGCACCTGGGCATTGAACCTCGGGGCGAAGGAACCGATCAGCGCGCCGGTGGTGAGGTTGTAGGCCAGGATGTTTGCCCTGGCCACCTCGTTGGTTCCGGCCGGCGAGCCGGCAGGCCGGGCTGAGGTGAAGTTCCCGCCGGCGTAGACGGTATTGCCGATGACCACCTGCGACCAAACCACGCCGTTGATCTGGACGGTAGGCAGTCCGTCCGCGCTGACGGTAGCCGGGGTCAATGGATTCGCGGGGTTTGCTGGCGCCGTATCTGCGTTCGCGGTCGGGACGCCCACGATCGCCATGGAGGCGATCAATGCGGCTGAGGATAGGAAAACAGCGCTCCTGCGCCATGGAATATGCATAGCTATCCTGCCTTTCTTGGAGCTGCGCCTTCGAACGCAATCACGGAATCGGACGCGGAATAGTTCAGGTAGATGCGCACCTGATCCCGCAGTTCCTCGGGTATTTGGAAAACAAAAGTGCCGGAGGCGCTCTTGCCCGCGGCGACCTCCTGTGGGAAGAGCTCTGTGCCGTCACCATCGAGCTGGATGGCGGGAAGTTTCTGCGGACCTGCCTCCACCGTGATCTCGGCGGTGTCCAGTTTCAGCTCCTTCGCCGATGTGTTCCGCACTTCCACCACGAAGCGGATGGCTGGCCCGGCGATCTGGCCAATGCCTTCCGCTTTGGCATGGATAGCCTCGATTTTGGAGACGGCGGCGATGCCACCTGCGACCTCGGCGGCTTCCCGCAGCTGGACCGCCTGGGCGACGGGCTTCGGCGTGGCCGCCTGTTCGGCGTCCTTGGCCACCGCCAGCGAGCCGGCCGGCTCCTTGACCGCAGGCTTGCTCCCGGGGTCCTCCTTCGTGGCCGTGTCTGACTTCGTCTTGGGCGCTGGTTTGCCAGCTTTATCGGCTGTGTCTTTGGAACTGCCGGCGTTGTCGGTCTCCGGTTCCGCGGTACGCTCTGCCGCGGCGGAAGCCACGGCGGCAGGCGACGGTGCCGGCGTCGTCACCGGAGCGCCACCCGTGGCGACCGAGGCAACGGCTATTGCCGCCGCCGCTGCTGCGGCCACCAGGAGCGGCGCGATCCCGCGCCTCCGGAACCACGTTGCCTTGGTGCCTTCGCTTTGGGGCAGGCCTTCCTCTCCCACCGGTTCATCGCTGCCGCTACGCATGCCGTCCCCCTCCCGGCTTAGGACCGGCCCCGGGATCGAGGCGTCCCAATTCCCGGAACCACTTCACGCAGGCCAGCACCAGATAGGCCAGGTTCGCCGCGAAGAACATTGTGTACAGTGCCATGAACAACGAAGGTGCGCCCACGAAGAGGAACACGAAGCAGAGGATGCCGTAGTCCGTCGGCAGCAAGGCCAGGGACTTGAACCTGGACCCCGCCTGACGTGTGACGGCGACGCCGGCTTTGACTGTTCGCGTCTTCCGGAGCTGTTCGGTGAGGATCATCGTGAAGAAGCCGACCCCGTCGACCAGGCAGTAACCGATGGGGATCAGAAGCCAGCCTGGATCCTCCAGGCCGAACGTGCGGTATGCACACACCAGAACCGCAAGATGCAGGCTGGAGTTCTTCACGCTGTCCAGCACATGGTCCAGCCATTCGCCGCTGAGCGAGCCCCCGTTACGCAACCGGGCCACTTGGCCGTCCGCGGAGTCAAAGGCATAGCCAACCGCCAGGCCGGCCCACACCACGGGTCCGACCCAGGCAAGGCCTTCTGCCGGCGCGAACGCCAGCAGGACGATAGCGGACAACGTGAACAGGGCGCTGATCGCGCTGACCATGTTCGGCGTCAGCCCGGCCCGGTATGCTGCAGCAGCGAGGATCCTTCCGGCCCGGCGGTTGACCAGGACGGAATATGCCGGGGCTCCCGGAGCCACGGATTTCTGCGCCTTGGCCAGGATCCTGACCGTCTCCAAATAGCTCGGATGAGCCTGCCCGAGCAGGTGGCCGGTCATGCCACACCTGCCGGAATCCGGTCCGCGGCGAGGGTTGGACGACGGCGGCCGCCGGACTGCCGCACCGCACCTGCGTACAAATCGCGGCAGAGCTGCTCATAACCGTCGGCGACCACATCCCAGTCGTAGTTGGCGGCGCGCTGCTGCCCCTGCAGGCCCCGCCTCTTGGCCGCCTCCGGGCGCGCCTCGGCGGCGGCTGCAAGTGCGGCCACCTCCGCAGGAGTGGAAAAGTAGCTGCCGGTCTCGTCCAGGACCTCGCGGTTGAAGTTCACGTCGAAGGCGTTCGTGGGTGCCGCCGCGCCGATTGCCCGCAGCAGCGAGGGATTGGTGCCGCCGACGGAATGCCCATGCCAGTAGACCAGCGCGTTGGCATAGAGCTGGTCCAGCAGTTCCTGATCCCAAACCCCGCCGAGGAACCTGACCCGCTCGTCCGCCCTTTCCGTGACGCGGCGGGTGTACTCGTGGCCATAGGGACAGCCACCGACCACTACCAGCGGCAGTTGCGCTTCGCTGGCCACGTAGCCTTCCACGATGAGGTGGACATGGTTCTCCGGCTCGAATCGGGCGACTACCAGATGATACCGGCGCGGCTCCAGTCCGAGCTCGACCAGCCGCTCATGCCGCCCGGAGTCGATGATGGGCGCTCCGTAGGTGATCAGCCGGGTGGCTGCACCGAATTCCTCCGTGTAGTAGTCCTGGATGCCGGCGGCGTCCGCGATCAGGGCGTCGGACCAGCGGACCGCCATCGACTCAGCCAGCCGATAGTACTTCTTCCCGACCGGCCCCCACTTGGCGCGTTTCCACTCCAGCCCGTCCATGTGCGTGGCCACCGGGATCCGTGCCGCGCGCAGCAGCGGCAGCCACGGGGCGTTCGCGGCATTGAACACTACGGCCACGTCCACGCGGTTCGCCGCCAGATGGACAGCTGACAACCCGGAGTGACTCAGCGTCTCCACGCTGCGGCGACGCAATGCCGGCAGGTGCACGAGCCGCATGCCGGCGTACTCGCGGATTGTGGTGTCTGCTCCGGTTGTGTTTCGGCAGTAGACCACAATCTCGTGCCCGCGGGCCGCCAGCCGCCGGCCTACCTCGTCCACGCACGTCTCAAAACCGCCGTAGCGGGCGGGTACTCCCCGCGTGCCCATTAGAGCAATGCGCAAATGCCCTTGTTGATTATTTGGTGTTGACATGTTCCCATCCCCCAGCATGGTTGTGTCCTGGCCGGCCGGTTACTCATTCACCACCGCGCCGGGTGGCCGCCCCCGGGCCGGCCCGGTGGCGCTGAGCGCTGCCAGGGCTTGGCGCAGCGCCGTACTCGAGGTATGGACGGTGTACGGGAAATAAATCACCGAGACTCCGACGGAGGCGAAATCACGCTCCAGCCGGCGGCCCTTCTCCGTGTCCTTCCAGTCGTCGCCCTTAAAGAACACGTCAAAGCCGACATCCGCCCACGTCTGCAGCCGGTTTGGCGAGACCTCGGCCACTGCCCGGTATACAAATTTGATGTGGCGGACGATTTCCAGGCGCTCCTGCAGCGGTACCACGGGATAATGCCCCTTGGTCGCGTAACAGATTTCGTCGGAAACGACGCCCGCAATCAAAGAGTCACAGCGCGAGCGGGCGTGGCGAAGGATATTTAAATGCCCGACATGGAACAGGTCGAATGCTCCCGCGGCGTACCCAACTATTGTCATGGCATTCCCCCCAGAATGGATCCCCCACGTTGCCCCATCAGTGCCCTGCTCAGCTTCTGCGCGGCAACAACCGGATTCACGGATCGTGTTACCGCTCCGCTACCTCAATGCAAAGCCTAGGAATAAACAGCGGTGCGCGCATGAGTGGGGGGTACGTAAGTCAAGCCGACACATTACTCACAAGCAGCCGATGGAGTTAGCGGCAGACGGGAACATTACTCACAGCGGGTGGCGCATCACTTACAGCGAGTCGCACATACTCACAGCAGGCTGGCGGATGGTCACAGCCTGGTTAGCATCCGTGGTCAACATGCCCGCCGCCGGACCACCCGCGCTGTTGCTACCCTCCACAAATCAGCGGGACTGCGGTCAGCGGACAGAGCACCCGAATCTTGAGGCGTGAACCCACTGCCCGAGGGAGTCGTCCGGACCCGTCCCGGCTGCGCCCCGATGCCGCCGTTGCGCAGCCTAGGCGATGGAGGTGGCGCTCGGCCACTCAGGCGCCGCTTAGGCCTTCTTTTGGTGCTTTTGCGAGATGATCTTTCGGCTGCGGGGGCCCCTCGTTGGCTAAGTGAAACGGCCGGGCGCTGGCGCTTACCTTTTCCAGCAGCACTGACAAGGTGAAGAAAACTACAAAGTCCACGCTTGCATCTACCAAGCCGTTCTCGGTCACGCTGCGAATCAGGAGAAACAGCAGGGCTGCGTTGGTCATGGAGCCTAAATGTGGGTTGCGCAGGCTGTCCCGCACGCTATAGACGGTCCACAGGGCCAGCAGCAGCAACCCCACTATCCCTGCCTGGGATAACGTCGAAATCCAGCTGGAGTCGAAGACCTGACTGTCCCAATGCTGGCCGGCCACAGAAACCTGCTTGACCGAAAGTCCACCGCCGATCCACCGTTCCCAAGTGTTAAAGGGAATTTTCAGTACGGCTTCCCAGCTAATGGTGCGTGAATTCAAGGTGAGGAGCGACGCACTGTCCGCCCGGGTAAGGATGTTGGTCAAGACCGGTGTGTACACGGCCACAGCGAAGGCTGCTGGAACAGCGGCAATGACCGCGGCGGCAACAATGATCGGCGGCTTTCGGACCTGCAACAGGACCACCACGACCGCTGCGGAAAGGGCGAACAGCGCGGTCCTGGAGCCGGTGGCCACCACCAGACCGGTCAATCCGGCAAAAATGGCCAGATGTCTGGCTGCGGAGCGGCCGTGGACGACGCCATGAAGCACGGCGAGGGCGGGCAGACCGCACAGCAGGGCAATTTCGTTCGGCGATAGCGGCGGAATTGCCCCGCCTAGCCTTTCTCCCGAGAGCATCGGTCCTATGCCGGTGATCGCACTGAGCGTTCCGACTATGGCCATGGCTGCCAGCAGCGAATTCACAGCCAGGCGCGCAGGGTAAGCCCGGAGCAACAGGATTACCGTAGCGGCCAGCAGAACCACCCGTACGGCCAGCACCGCGGACGGCAGCGTGTTGCCGTGCGCGAATGCGCCGGTGACGGAGACAGCCAGGATCAACAGCAGAAAACCCAACGACCGTCCGCCCAGTGGCTGCCGCCCCGGGGCCCGGGCCAGCACGGCCGCGGCGATCAACAGGGCTGAGCACTGGATCAGCGCCTTGGCCACTACGACGGGGTCGATGCCTCCACTGTAGAAAGCTCCCTGTCGCCAAGGCACGAGGCTGATGACGGCCAGTAGCCAGATGAGGACCGGGGTGCCCGCCAAGCGCAAGGGACTGCCGGTTTCAGCCATTGATGTCCGCACCGCGGACCACTGCATGGCGTCCGGTGGCCGCCACTGCCTGCTCGAATCCCATGACCGCCGACGGCCGCCGGCGGTACGGAACCCCGGTCAGGACTACAGCATGCGGCGGGCTGCCGGCCGCAGCAAGTTCGGCAAAAGTTCGGCGCAGTTCATCCCGCGTGGTTTTGCCGTACTGACAGATGACCACCATATAGTCAGCGTGAGGCACCAGTTGCTGCGCATCCAAGGGTCTTGACGTTCCGGTGGTTTCGGTCAGCGTGATATCAAAGCGTGCCTTGAGTTCATCTACAACCGGAATCACCTGCTGCGCCACGTCGACGCCGCGCCCTCCCTCTGCTTCCTGGCTCCCCGCCTGGACATAGGAAACCAGCCCTGCGGGCTCGGTGCTCCGTATGACGGAGGAAAGCACAGTCCGACCGGCAAGCACCTCGCTCAGTCCCGGCCCCGCCACCTCATCTCCGAAGGCCGGCGGCAGCATGGCGTCCGTCTCCAGGACGCAGACCCGCTTGCCCATATCCGCCACCATGAGTGCGAATTTCCGGCGCTGGAAGTCGCCACCGGCACCCGGGGAGGCGGGCACAAGCAACATCAGCGGCGGCAGTTTTGCCTGTCCGGCCAAAAGGATGTTGGTCAGGAGTTCGCGGTGGGCAACCCAATGCTCGCTGTCCCGGCTCCATTCAGCCGGTTTTCCAGCCCGGCCCCGATAGCGGGGAAGCTGGCCCACTACGGGAACGCCGACTGCCGATTGCACGTCACCGCCGGTGCGAAGCCGGGTGTCCAAGCGGTAGGCAGTAATGGCGAACAGCAATCCGGCGGAGAGCCCGATCAGGGCACCCAGTGCCACGTTGAGCGCGGTCTGAGGAGAGGCCGGAGCGACCGGCTGCTCCGCAGGCACCGTCAGTTTCGGATTCACAGTTACCCTGTTGTCTCCGGCAGTGGTTTCCAGCTGCCGGATATGCCGGCCCAGACTTATCGCCACCGCATTGGCGATATCCGAAGCTGTCCGCGGGTGCGGTGATTGGGCCGTGACATTCAGGAAAATCGTATCCAGCGGATTGTCCGCCGCAACCCTGTCCGCCAGCTCATCCGGACCGAGATCAAGACCGAGCTGGCGGATAACGGGTCGCAGGACCTCCGGGCTTTTAACCAGGCTCGGATAGGATTTGACCCGCTGCAGACTGAACTGAGATCTCTCATAGGCGGAACCCGAGCCGGTTTCAACCTTTACGAACAAAGTGGCTCGCGCTTCATAGACCTGCGGCATAGCCGCACTGACCGCCAAGGCGCAGCCGCTGCCCGCGAGCGTCATGACAAGAACGATTACCCAGCGGCTTAAAAAAGCCCTTGTGTAGTCACGCAGATCCATTAGACCAAACCTTTCCAGTGCCCCAAGCCGAAGGTGTACACAACATAGCACTCAGGCGCCGCTGTGGGCACTTAAAGCATTACTTTTCCGCTGACCTGCATTCGGCATTTATTTGGTGCGAACATTGAGCACGTCCTCGCCTTGCCGCGCGCCCGCCTTGGTAGGCGCCCAAGCTCGTTTTGGATCAAACATGGGCACCCGCTGTCTTGCGTGCGGCGGTTTTCTGCATCTCGTCCCGTTTCAGGGGAATCAGCAGGAGATATCTGATGGCTGCACCACCGAGCACCGAACCCAGCGCGGCCGCCCACGGGGCAAAGGCGAATTCCCCGGTCAGGTGCACAACGAGAACAACGCCGACCAGGGACAGAAGCGTTTCGACCGTCCGCAGCGCGAAAACACGCTTGGCGCTGCCTTTCACGGCAGCCAATGCTCCGTAGGGAGAGACGACAGCCACCGAGGCGGCATATGCCAACCAGCCGGCGACAGCAACGAAGTCGGGTATCTGACCGGTTGCCAGCGGTCCAGCGACGGGCAGCACCCATAGCGCAACGGCTGTTCCTGCCGCCGTAATCCCCAGCACCATCAGCAAAGCACGGTCGGCTTGGGCCAGGAGTGCAACTACTCCGGAGGCCCTGGTTTTCGCATAGGCCGCGAAGAGGTAGGAAGAAATCCCGCCGACGAACAGCATGGCCGGGGCAGCGTATATGCGGGCAATCTCCAGTTGGCCCGTCGCGGCGACCGTCACCAGGATCATCACCGTCAACCGCATGGCCGTCATCAGGCCCGGACGAAGCATCTGCTGGGCCGCTCGCCACGTTCCGTACGCGGCTACGGCTTTCCAATCCGCCTCTTTAAGGCGTACCAGATAGCGGTCGGGCCCGGGGACGAGTAAGGCTCCGACGACTATGCCCGCTGACTGGCCGCAAGCAATTGCGGCCAGGTAGCCGGCCAGGGACGCGCCGCCGTCCACGTTCTGTTGCAGCCACACCATACCCAGTGCGGCTGAGGTGGCCGACAGATCCATTAGGACGATACGCGCGAAGCCCATATGTGCCATCAAGAGACGACGGACGACATCCTCGACAAGATAGGCCACAATGGCCAGCCCGAGCAGGAGCGCTTCAATTGCGGAAACAAAACCGACGGTGAAGCTGATCGCCGGCACGAGGATTCCGCAGGCACAGCTCAGAGTCAGCAGCCACAGCTGCATCCCGGCCCGGAGCCTTCGGCCCGTACGGTCCAGCACCGTGAGGGAGTCTCCGACGAAGCCGCTGGTCGTCGCGGCACAGAGCACCAGCACTCCGTACAGCACGCCCAACTTGCCCAACTCTTGGATTTCCAGCGTCCTGGCCGCGAGGGCCATGATGAGGAAACTGCCAACGGCCTGGCTGCCCTGTGCGGCCAGCGCACCCAGGGCGCCGGTCATGGAAACCGGAAACGGCCTCAAATTCACGGCAGGTCACCCGTCCCTTCCGCGCGGTGGAACCCATGGCCTAAGCAGCGATCAGAACGACGGTGGCCACGTTGACCGGCTCTGCCTTTCATCAGTACGCTCCCACAGGATTCAGCATGACTTTCAGCGTGCGCCACATGATGATCAGGTCCCCCGGGACCGACCAGTTCTCCACGTAGTAGAGATCGAGTCGCACGCTCTCCTCCCAGTCCAGATCAGAGCGGCCGTTAATCTGCCACAGTCCGGTGCATCCGGGCTTGATAAAGAGCCGCCGATGGGTATGGGTTTCATACTTGCTGACTTCGTCGTGCAATGGTGGTCGCGGACCCACCAGGGACATATCTCCCCTCAAAACGTTGTAAAGCTGCGGCAATTCGTCCAGTGAGAATTTCCTGATCCAACGGCCAACCCTGGTAACCCTAGGGTCATCCCGAAGCTTAAAGAGGACTGAGTTGCCCTCGTTCAAATGCTTCAGCCGGGCCAACTCGTCTTCTGCGGTTACCACCATCGAGCGCAACTTGTACATCCGGAATGTTCGACCCCCTTTGCCTACACGCTCCTGAACGAAGAATCCCGGGCCGCGGCTGTCCAACTTCACGGCAACGACCAGCATGGCTATCAACGGTGCAAGAATTATTAGGCCGACAAGGGAACCCAGCACGTCGAGACAGCGCTTAACAACGTGACGGCCTCCTGTGAATGAAGGAAGTTCAACGTGCATCAAAGGCAGGCCTTCAACGGGCCGCACACGGATGCGCGGACCCGCAACATTGGTCAGGGCGGAGGCGACCACCAATTCTGTGGAGGTCTTCTCCAGATCCCAGCTGAGCTGCTGGATGTACCCGTTTCCGCGGTGCAACTGTCCGGCCACTATGACTGCGTCCGCGCCGTTAACAGCAACGGCGTCTTGAATCGTATCCAGATTCCCCAGAACGGGAACCGCGACCTTTCCGACCTGCAGCGCAGGGAATTTCAGCTTTCCTTCCAAAGCCACGCCCACGACGTCGTAGGCAGCACCCGACTTCCGCGCGATCTGGGCCACAACGTACCGTACATCGTGGCGATTGCCCACTACGATGACCCTGGATAAATAGTGGCCGAAACGGCTTTGGTAATTGAGCCATTTGCGCCAGGCCCATCGCCCCGCCAGCAGGAGGACGAGCCCCACAGGCCAGGTCAGAAAAAAGAATCCCCGCGGACCGGGAGAGTCCAGGAACACGTAACAGACAGCCACGAGTCCAAATGTCGCAGCGCTGGCGTCGATGACACGCTTGTACTCTCCTGCACCGACACCTATCAGTCTGGGATCCCTGGTACGCATCAAGCTGGTCATGCCGAACCAGACCACCGCGACGACCACCGCGACCGCTGCGTGGCTGAGAAGGACTTCTGTCGGTTGCTGCTGCGCGACCGGGACCAGCCAGACGGTCGAAGCCGCCACCGTCGCGGCGATCAGCAGACCGTCAGTGATCCGGAGCATCAGCTGGTAGCGGCGCCGCCACGAGACTCCGGACACTGCCGATGCCTTCTTCTGCGACTGTGGCACGCCTATGCGTAATCCGTATCCGCGAGTCAAGGTCATAGGACTATGCACGGCGATTCTCCTTCCGCATGAGCGTCGAGACCGTGACCCTGGTCGGCCTCCAAGTTAGGATGTGAAAGGAGCCGGCGGCTGGGGGTTGGGCTCCCGATTTAAGAGACCCATACGCCGCCGGCTCCGTATAGGGGGCCCTGGCACCGCACGGCTGCGTCTGTGCAGCAGGCAGGGCGATATGCGTGCTCCCGGCGTCGGCATTTGCCCACCGGCCGGCAGAACACGCGTTATTGCGGACGGGAGAGCGGCCGGGCCGCACTTCTCCCAGGAAAAGACCATTCATCATTTCGAGCCCCCCAACTCGTCCCCAGCCAAAACTCCTACAAAACGCAGAACCCTTTGAGAAGTTCTCTGTGTGCTGAAGCCTACGGATCCCGTCACGGGCTCTCACGAGTACGGACCACTGGGTTTTTCAGAAGTCCTTCCGCCAACTTGCGGCGCCCGCTCAGTACCCGGGGACGGGTACTCGGAAGTACGTTTCACCGGCCGGCTGGGGGCTCGCAGCCGTGCCTCTGCGGTTTGAGCGCAAACGGAAGAGGGCAGATCGCTGAGCAGCACCTGGCGGCAGCGTTAGTACTTGCTGATCAGCTTTGGAAGTTCTTCCCGACGGCTGATTCCGAGCTTCGAAAACATGCGATAGAGATGGCCTTCCACCGTTCGTGTGGACACGGAGAGCTCGCTGGCGATTTCCCTGTTCGAAGCACCGCGTCGCACCAGTGCTGCGATGGCCGCCTCCCTGCGGGTCAGTTCCGGCAGCGCGCCTTCTGCCTTGGCCGGCACCGGCTTCGGGACTTCCGACAGCTGCTCTCTGGCGGCAATGATCTCACGGCGCAGCTTGGCGAGCCTCGCATCACGGGGCAGCTTTTGGGCACGTTCGAGGGCACTGTCCAAACAGGCCGCTGCCAGAAGGTTGAAGCCGGCGTCCTTGGCTTGGGCTGCAGCGGATGCCGCAGCTTCAAGATCTCCTTCGACAAGGGCCTTCGACACCCTGGCAAGAATCCGGCTGTCGGCCCCCTCATAGACAGGCGGAGTGTTCACAAGGCGGCGCAGTATGCCGGGAATTCCCAGATGCAGGCCCAGTTCCAGTGCGTGAACTTCGACGGCGACCATTCCGCTGGCTGCCGCCAGGTCTGCCAGTTCCACCAGTTCCGCGGTGTTTCCGTCCATGGCGGCCCGTGCAGCGACAACGTAGCAGCGGCCCAGCATCAAGGTATGGGCATGACCGGCGACACGGAGCCGTTCGAATTCAGCGCAGTAGAATTCTGCCTGTTCCCGCTCGCCGCAGGCCACAGCGGCGTATGCGCCCAACCCCAGGGCCAGCGGTAACTTCTGTTCCATGTCATGTTGGTGCAACGCTTCGATGCTCATGCTGATCTGCGGCAAAGCTTGTTCAAAGCGGCCTTGGCGGCACATCACCGTTGCTTGGGCCAGACCCATTGTGCCGCCAAAGTAGTTCAACGCCCGTGGTTCCGTCACCGGGTATGAGGTGAGGACGTCCTCGAGCTGTCCCCACTTGCCGCCCAGGATCAGCAGTTCGAGGTGCCGGCGAGCTACCAGGCCAGCATGAACCGCCGTAGCAGGGCTGCCGCAACCCAGCATTTGCACGGCCTCGCTACTGGCTCGAATCCCTGCCTCGATTTTCCCCGAGAAACCCAAAGCCTCGCCCAGCAGGGCCAGCGCCAGCATTCTATGGACCGGTGCTATCTCATCGTTCTCGGGCACGGCAGTCAATTCGGCCAATGTATATGAGTAGAGGCCTTCGCAGTTGAAGGCGTAGCATTCCAGCAACTTCGTGCTTAGCCGAGCATCAGCCAACTGCTCGACGCTACCGTCGCAGGACGGCTCCTCGGCGGTGCGTTCAATGACTGCTCGCAACTCGGAGACATATCTGGCTACGCCTGAGCCCGGCTTTCCGGCAGCAACGAGTAGTTGTGCCGAAGTCCACGCCGCAGCTTCAGCCGCTTTCAGGCTCGTCGCAGCAGGTATGAGGCCGCTGAGGAGTTCCTCCGAAGCCTCGAGGTCATTTCGGAGCATCTTTGCGCGGGCAAGTTCAACTCTTGCCTCCACCATCAGCTCCGGATCCTTGACCATGGTGGCAGCCCGAATGGCAAAGACCGGATCGAACAGTTGGTTCGCCTCTGCTGCTGCGCGCAGCAGGCGGCTGCAGGATACGGGGCTGCCGCAGTCCAGCGCCCACTCAACCCGGCGTATTGTCCCCTCGGCGGGTTCATCCTCCGGCTTGAGAACCTGGGTCAATGCGTTCCGGAGGGCCATCCTGCGTCCAATTGGTATGGTTTCGCGGATGACTGCGCCGAGCAGCGGCTGCGTCAACCGCGTCGAGCCGGCCGGGCAGTCTTCATTAGTAATCAGTCCGTCATTTTCCAGCGCGTCCACGGCGGACGGACCGCCTAGGATCAGCAGAGCCGAAAGCGGCACCGGTTCACCCATGCCAACGGTTTCCAGCAGCATCCGCTCCGATACAGAACGGCTGGACAGCTGTGCCTGCACCAGATCACCAATCAAACGGCCGGGCTTGGGCGGTTCCCCCGAGAGCACCCAGAACCCCTTGCACTGCAGCAAGTGCCCAACGTCTCGGCTGCGGTCAATGGCCAGTCGCATGAGCATGGGATTGCCTCGAGTTGCGGCGAGGAAATAGCGACTCGCGGACGGCAGCAAATCGCCTGCCAGATGAAGGGCGCACAAATTGTGTGCCTCCGAAGCAGTCAACGGCGGAAGATCAACCCGACGGAGCAGTCCGTCTCTCATCAACGCGAGCAGGTCGTGCGGCAACCCTGAAATCGACCGCGTGAGCACCAGAAGCCGCACTTCTTTGGCTGCGGTCAACTGGGCAAGGATCAACGCGGAGCCGTCGTCGAGGTACTGCGCGTCATCGACCACCACCACCGGCCGGACCTCGGAATCTGCCTGCACAACCTTTAAAAACTCGCGGAAGCTGCGCAGGACCGCGAGGGCGGACAGGGTATCCCCAGAGGCCTCAAGGGATAAATGCGGTGCCATTGCACCAAACGGAAAAGCGGTAAGGACTGGCGATCCTAGAATCCAGAGGGACGATGTTCCATGAACTGGGCTCTTGAGGACCCGACGGACGAGCGCGGACTTCCCCATCCCGGCGTCGGCCACGATCACTGCGCCATCCACCACGTCTGAGCTTAGGCTCCCCGCGACAACCTTGCGGAGATCAGTACGGCCGACAAAAGAATCCTCCGCCCAGCCGGATCTCGTCATCTGGAGGACGCCTCGAGCACATCCGACAGCTCCGACCTGCCACTGACATGTAGCTTTGTGTAGATCTGGTATAGATGGCTCTCAATCGTGCGGACGGATACGACAAGTTCATCGGCGATCTGTCGGTTCGTCAGTCCGGCAACGGCGCGCAAGGCGATCTCCATTTCCTTAGCGGTGAGCGGGGTGTGGGAGGCTACCGGCACGCCGACGGGCCCCAACAGCGCGCGATACTGCTGGGTGCGTGCCTTCGCCGCTGCGATCCTCGTCCCATCGTTGGCAGCCTTGGCGAGCGAGAACGCAGCCAAGGCCGCCTCGAGGGCAAGAAGATCATGTCCAATCAGGTGGGCGTGCTCGGCGGCTATCAGGAGTTGTTCAGGATCTCCGCCGGCGAGCCCTTTGCCATAGTGCTCGCAGAGCCGGGCGAAAGCACCTTGGATCACAGAGGCCCTGGCGACTAGTTCTTCCGCGGCAGCGGAGTCCCCGAGGCGCACTGCACCGCTGATTGCAAACAGTTCAGCATTCAGCCCTCCTCGTGCACGGTGCTGGTCGGCCTGTTCGAGCAGCTTGGCCGCGGCCAATGCTTTGGATGAGAAGGAGGCAGACGCCATCGCCAGGAAGTAGTCCCTGTCGCACTCAAAAATCCAGGTAGCTCGGCTCTGGATGGTACGGCTTTCCTGAGCCTGCCGATAATACTGACGGCCCTCCTCCAAATCGCCGCACAAGCAACTCGCGTAGGCGGCCGCAGCTGAAGCGACTCCGAAGAGACCGTCTGGATCAAATTGCCGTAGCTGACTGATTTGTGGTCGGAGCTTCTTTAAACCCTGGTCCGCGCGGCCGCGATGGACGTCCATGATGCCTTCCGCCATGCCTGAAGTCGCACTTGGGATCCGCCTGTGAGCAGCCTCAAAAGACTGATCGACGGCGGATACGGGGTCGCGGCGGTGCCACTCTCGGGCAATAAAGCGCACGAGGAACAGGTCCCGGGCGGCTGATTCCAGCAGCCCGGCGGGCTGTCCCTCCCGCTGGAACCGCTCCAGCTGCGCCTGTGCGAGCTGCAACGCGTCGTCGTTTCTGCCGGCCGCTGCCATGGCCTCGGCAAGCAGGTAACCCGCACGAAGTGAATGGACCCCGCCGTTGTTCGGCAGTTCCTGCTGAACCTGCTCCAGTGCTGGAATGGCGGCCGCATGCCGTCCATCACGCGCTAATAATCCCGCAGCGGCCAGCTCGACCCGAAGGCGTAGCTCCGCGTTGACGGCGCCGTCTTGGTCTTTTCTTATCTTGGCTCTGGCGGCAGCAATAGACCGGTGGGCCGTTTCTTGATCACCGCTGTCACCCGCTATTTCCGCCGCAACCAGATCCAGCTCCACATGTGAACTGAGGCCAAAATGCACGGTTTCCAACGACTCGAGCAACTCACGGGCGCGGCCGTGCTGGCCCAAGCCCGCCAGCGCAACCAGCTGCACCAAAACTACGTCCGGATCCCCTCGTCGGTGTCCCAGCGCGCCTAGAATTCGTAGACAGGCCTTGAAACTCCCTAACCGGTTCGCCAATCGGGCGCTCTCCAATGCAAGCCCCTCGTCCGCCTCCATCCGGCATCTCATCCGCCACAGGGTGTAGGCGAGACGGCCCCTTGGCGTCATGCCCGTCACGTCTATGACGCCCTCGAGGCGTTCAAGCAGCCTGCTAGCCCGCCCGGAGGGCACATTGTCCCGAATGACCTCGCCCAAGAATGGACTACCCATAATCAGAACCGGCCCGTCGGCCAGCCTGACCTCAACCAAACGATGGGACTCGAGCTGATCCACTTCGTCCCGTCCGGCCAGGCCGTTAGCCACCCACAACGGCAGTTCCTCCGCCAGCGCGCACACGTCGAGCAGGTCCCGCTGTGCAGCTGTGAGATGTGCGAGACCGAGCTTAACGGCTTCGGCTATGCGCCCGCCATGTTCGATCAGTTCATTCCGGCAAACCCACACTCCATCGCGGCGCAACAGGTGGCCGGCATCGAGCTGCTCCACTGCCAGCGCTTGTAGGAGCCTTGGATTGCCATTTGAGGCTCTCCACAATTGCACGACTACAGTCTCGGATACAGGGCCGTTTAGGGCACCGGCGAGAACATCCCGGGATTCCTCCAGAGACATCCCTTCCAGATCAAGCCGTTCCAGGGCGCCGTCAGTCCACATGCGCATAAAGTCCGGAGCGCGGGTCAGATCACGGACGGCCACCACAGGAGTCACAATGTCCGCTGCGGCCAGCTGCGCGAGGGTCAGGGCGGAAAGGCTGTCCAGGGATTCCGCGTTGTCCACGAACATGATGACGGGCAGGCCCGCCGCCTCGGTCCGAATCGCGTCGGAGATGCCGCCGAGGATCCGCACCGGATGATCCAGCTCCACACGGAACCGGCTGAGGATAACGTTGAACGCCCCGTACGACGTCCCTTTGTGTGAAGCAGAACCGCGGAGATGTACGACATGCGACTGGCCACCAACACACCGCAGGACATGCTGAATCAGTGCGGTCTTGCCCACTCCGGCTTCACCGACTACAACGACGCCTCGGCGGTCAGGACCAGCCAGCAGCGAATTCATAGCCTTGATGTGTACTGCTCGGCCCAAAAACGGCCACGGCAAAACAAGCTGGGTCATTTCGGCCCCCCCCAAGAACCGATAATGTCGGAACCGAACCCCCCAGTCCGGATCCAACATGTGTTAAAGACACAGCCGCAGGTCCCCCGCTTGATGAGCATCCTGCAGACTGATGCTTAGCGTACCTGCAAAACGCGATTCCCAACAGGGCGAAATTCTCAATCCGGCAGTCGTACATAGGCGACATGGAAATTGGTCCACAGCCACAGACTCTGCCCGCCATCCAACTCGCGGCGAAACCCCGACGGCTTGCACCCGATTGCCGTATCGCCCGGCTTCTCTTGGGGAAGCGGCCTTGCCTGTCGCGGGCATTGGAAGGGGCCGACGATGGGATGGGGGTGGCCCGGTCTCTTCAGGCCGCCCATCGTCGGCCCCGCTCAGGGAGCCGCAATGGCTGAAACGATTTTATCCACGTGCAATGCGGTGTGCCAATTGACGGTTTTGTGACGCTTGCCAGGGCGTGCAGCACCCTGGTTATCCAGCAAGGACCGACGGGGCCTGGGGGGAAGGTTCCGCCTGCGCGGTTCCTCTGGCATTAGCCAACCCCGCCGGTCCGCTGGAGGCGCCTGGATCCTTGGGCTCCAGGCGCACGGTATTGCGACACCGCCTTGAGGGCGCCAGCAACACTTTCTCAGCGTAAACAGGCACGGGCGGCCTGACACGAGTAGTCACCACTCGTTCTTGGGCCGAGGATGCGGTGCCCGTGACCCGCGGCTACCCGGGGTTCCGCGCCCGGGCGTGCTGTCCTCCGCCGTCGGACCATGGGGTGGGAGACCCGGTCTCCTGCCGCTCACCCCTGCTTGGCATTGGCGTGGTACTTCTGCTGCGCGGCCAGGAGCCCGTCGGCCAGGAGCAGTTCGACGGCGTCTGCTGCATCGTCCAGAAGGAAGGGCAGGTCTTTCTTTTCCGCCGTTGAAAAATCGCGCAGCACGTAGTCCGCCGTATCCATCCGCCCGGGCGGGCGGCCAACGCCTATGCGGACCCTGTAGTACTCCTTGGTCGCCAGCGCCTTGGACATGTCGCGGAGGCCGTTGTGCCCGCCTTCTCCCCCGCCGATCTTGAGTTTGATCGTGTTGAAGGGAATGTCGATCTCGTCGTGCAAGGCGACCACGTGGTCCGGTTCGATTGAAAAGAACCTGCACAGCGCCGCCGTCGGCCCTCCTGACAGATTCATGAACGTCAGTGGCTTGGCGAGCACGACCCTGGGCCCGCCGATTCCCAGACGCCCTTCCAAGACCTGGGCGTGCGCCTTGTGCGACTTGAACGAACCGCCGACCCGGCCGGCCAGCTCGTCGAGGGCCATCTGGCCGACGTTGTGTCGATTGCCGCTGTAGCCGGGGCCTGGGTTGCCCAAGCCGATTATCAGCCAGGTGTCGCTGCTCACGTGGACGGGTGCTCCTCGGACGGTAGATGCAAAGGATTCAAGATCATCCTAGGGATAGACCAAAACCCCCGGCGAATGCTCAAAAGCAGTCGCCGGGGGCTTTGGAGGCAGCGTTGTTACTCGGCCGGGGTTTCGGCTGCCGGCTCAGCGGCTTCGCCCTCTTCCTCGGCTTCAGGCTCGGCCACGGTCGGAGCGGAGACCGCGGCGATCACGGTGTCCTCGGGGATCAGCAGGCTGACGCCGGCAGGCAACTGGATGTCGGTGGCGTGGACGTGCTCGCCAATCGCACGGCCCTCAACGTTGATGGTCAGCGCCTCCGGCAGAGCGGTCGCATCCGCTTCGACCAGAACGGTGAACTCTTCCAGATCCAAGACAGCACCGGGTGCGACTTCGCCCTCAACATGGATGTTGACGTCGACGTGGACCTTCTCGCCCTTGCGGACGGTGAGCAGGTCGACGTGCTCAATGATCTGGGCGATCGGATCGCGCTGGATGTCCTTGGCCAGGGCCAGGTGCTCGCTCCCGTCAACGTCCAGGGTCAGCAGCGCGTTGGAGGTACGCAGCGCCAGCGTGGTGGCCTTCTGCGGGAGCAGCACGTGCAGCGGCTCTGCCCCATGGCCGTAAATGACGGCGGGGATCTGGGCGTTGCGGCGGGCGCGGCGGGCCGCGCCCTTGCCGAATTCGCTGCGGACTTCAGCTGCAAGCTTCTGCTCGGACATGATGTTCTCCTTATGCTGGGTGGTTTTGAGGCGGGTGCCTAGAGACCGACCTACCGCACCGATACCAGCGCAGAGAAACGAAGCTGCTAGCCACCGTCGATAACGGAGGGCCGATGTTGGCTCTCCCTCGCCTAGGCAATGCATGAAGTTTATCAGGGTCGGGCCGCTGGCCCGAATCATGCACCGGGATGATCTCGTGCTTGGACTGCCCTGCGCGGGCCAGTTGATCAGAGTCCGGAAATGGGCCACGTCCCCCACGGGTGGCAGCCGTGCTCTGAGCCTGTCAATACATTAGCCGCCGCTTACTCGAGGGCGCTGCTGTCTTCGGCCAGGCTGGTGGCGGCATGGGTGATCGCGTCGGTCATGATGGTGAGAGCCTCCAGATCGACGTTGTTAATGTCATCGCCTGACTTGTGGTAGTTCGGGTCGCGTGGCTGCCCTGGAGCGCCACCGAAAAGGATGCTCTCCCGGGCCGTTTTCCTCTCGTTGCTGCCGGTGAACAGGCCGCCCACTGCAACATCTTCCTCAACGAACGCGACTTGATCGGAATAGAAGTCCCAGTCCGTAGACACCCAGGGCTGGGCCCGGGAGTCGAAGTAGTCGGTGAAGAAGTTCATGATCTCCAGCGAACCGTCCGGCACGTCCCGCAGGGAGTCGTTATCGGTTTTACGTGGGTCGTAGACCGCGATGACATAGTTGGGTGAGGCGACCATGTCGACGTTGAGATAGGCGGCGATGTGGTCGAGTTCGCCGCTGTCGTCCTCTGCCAAGTCCTCGACATAGTGCTGGGAACCGAACGCCTCCGGAAACTCTTCCGCTCCCCACCACGCGAAGCGCACTTTGTTGCTGGGTTCATTCCGTTGGCTGAGTTCTTGCGCGGCCTCCAGCAGAGCCGCCGCGCCGGAAGCGTTGTCATTGATCGCAGGACTGTTCCGCACTCCGTCGAGGTGTGCGCCAAGCATGATCACGTTCTCGTCGCTGCCGCCAGCGGTCTCGGCAAGGATGTTGAAGGACTCATGGTTCTCGCCACGACTTTCGAAAGTGAAGTACTGGCGCCAGCTTTGATAACCGGCATCCTCGAGTTGCCGTTCTACGTACTGAGCCGCGGCCTCATATCCGGAGGTGCCGGTAGCTCGGTCACCGTGCTCGTCGGCAATTGCTTGAAACTCTTCCAGATGCTCGTACGCTGTTACAGCCCGCGCCTGCGGCCCGGAATTGTCCGTCCGCACCATGGCCATGACAAGCGCCACCAGGAGAACAACCAGCCCGAGCGCCGCGATGACGACAATTGGCCTCCGAGGCCGGCTTCGGGGCCAGTGCCATTTCATGTCACCCTCATGTGTGCAACATCACGACAGCATTCTAGCG
This sequence comes from Arthrobacter sp. Y3221048, assembly GCF_059092685.1. NCBI lineage: Bacteria > Bacillati > Actinomycetota > Actinomycetes > Micrococcales > Micrococcaceae > Arthrobacter > Arthrobacter sp. Y3221048. Next base: position 301,410 of record NZ_JBNHHX010000003.1, read on the forward strand.
TCCGGGGCTGTCGGTCAGCGAATGTCCGATGGCAGGCATGCAGGGTGTTCCGCTGGTCCCTAATCAACGGGGAAACGTTCCGGATGCCGCGCTGGAGCCGGATGATCCGTCGTCCACGATCTCTCGAAAGTTTTTGGCAGCCGCAGCGACCGGTCTCTCCAAGGGGCCTTGTCCGAGCCACCGGCTCCAGACCACGCCGAACGCCACGGCAACCGACAGATGCACGAGGAACCACAGGAATGGTGCGTCGTAGTGCACCTCAGGGCTGAGCGCGAGCAGGTGGGCGGAGTAGAGCGTCAGGGTCATCGTGCCCATCGCGGCAAGGGGTGTCAGCAAGCGTTCGACCGCCCGCTCGGCCAGGAGGAACAGACCGGTCGCCAACAGACCGAGCCCCAGGCTGCTGGCGATCGCCAACGGCATGTTGGAGTGCGGAGTCGCGATGGCGAGCCACCAAGCGGAGGTGTCCGGGATGATCCCCGGCCCAAAGACGAGACCATAGTCCAGCTCTTCACCCGTCATCTCGCTGGTGGCCAGCAGCCGCTCGAAGCCTCCCATGCCGTACAGCAGGATGGCTGAGACCGCGTTGGAAAAGATCGCCAGGCCTGCACCGATACCGGCGATATAGCCTTGCACCTTGGGCTTTCGCAGGTCCAGTCGTCCGATCCCCAGGCCGGTCAGGATGTAGCACATGTACGGCAGCGCCGGATATGAGCCGGTCAGCAGTAGATCCGAGGTCACGCCGGCCGGTTCGAAGAAGAAATGCCCCACGGTGGGGTTGAACGTCGACGATGTTGGGAGCATTGGATCCAGCTTCTGCAGCAGGATCGGCGAGACAATGCCGAAGACGGCTGCACTGATGAACAATGTTCTGGGCCGCAGATGGAGGAAAGGAATGGCGAGCAGGAAGAACACCGAATAGTAGATCAAGATGCCGTAGGCAGGAGGGTCCTCCTGCTGCAAGAAGGGTGCGATCACCAGCGCTATGACTCCGATCAGGACGGCCCGCACGGCCAGTCCCAGACGGTCCCCCGCCATCTTCCGCCCCGTGTGCGGTCTGTACCCACCGGAGGACAGGGCCAGGCCCACTCCGGCCAGGAGGGCGAACAGCGCAGCGGAGTCGCCGGCGAACAGGATCCACGCCAAGGTCGGCTCGCCGGTGTCCTCGTTCGCGTCCGGCAAGATGTGAATGGCGATCATCCCGATGAGGGCCAGGCCGCGGGCCGCATCAATGCCGATCAGCCGCCGCCGGTTCTGCATCGACTTAGCGTCTGCAGGACCGACGTCGCGTCCCTGCCTGTCCTGCATGGGGCTCATCTACGTCCTTCTTTGTCGGTTTTAGACGATCTCCCGTGCAGGGTTGCCGCCGTACCGCGCGCCTTCCGGCACTTGGCTACCCTTCATCAGGAAGGAGTCGGCCTCCAGCACCGAACCGTCGCCCATGGCGACGTCGTAGAGCACGTAGGCGCCGACGCCCAAGGTGACCCCCCGGCCGATGGTGATGGCGTCGAGCTTGAAGACGCCGTCCTCCATTGAGTGGCACTGGACGACGCTGGCGAGGTTGAGGGTCGTGTCGTCACCGATGGCCACCAACGTCTTCTCCGGGATGACGCAGCCGTCGTCAAAGACCCGCTTTCCCATCCGCACGCCATGCAGGCGCCAGAACAGGGGCTTGAACGGGGTGCCGTCGAAGAAATACAGCGGATACGAGATGAACTTCCAAAACCGTTCGTGCCGCCAGAATTTCACGTCATAGATGGAGCAAACGGTCGGGACCATCGCTTTAAATCCCTGGGCGGCACGCTCGAGCACGATGAAGAAGGCGATCATGAAGGCGCCGAAGCTGACCGTGCCCACATAGAGCCCGGGGCCCGGTACACCGGGGAACAGGATGATGGCGAGTGAGAACGCCAGCATGCCGGCGAGGACGAGAACCCACCGGCTGGCCAGATACAGTCCAATCGACAGCGCATTGTGCCGGTTCTTGGCCCGTATCCCGCGGACGATTTCCTCCCGGCGGTTTACCTTGAGGAACGCTGTGTCCCGATCGACCGACCGGGGAATCTCGAATGCCGGTGAACCGAGCAAGCCTACGTTTTGCCGGACCTCGCCATCGATGGGAACCATGACTTTGCTGCCGAAAAGAACGTTGTCGCCGGCACGAGCGCCGGCGGGATACGGGATGTCGTTGCCGAAGAAGTTCTTCGCACCGATCTTTACCTCGGAAACGCGGAAGGACGTACTTGAGTAGTTGGCGTTGCTGATCGACACCCCGTCGGAGATCATGGTTCCGGATCCTACGGTGGTCAGGTAAGGGTTGTCGTGGTCGAGTTCCGTCCCGAAGTTCGATCCTGTCTGCTCCAGGTTGGGCTGCTTGTAGCCAAGCAAACGGAGGTAGTGCACAGCCAGGGAGCTGTCCCCGCTGATATGCATGAACTGGAAGACGTTGGTCATCCGGAAGATCAGTCGGTGGGCCGCATAGCGCAAACCATACAGTGGATAGGCCTGCCCGGGTTTGATCAAGAGGTTGAGCAGCCGAGGAACCGTCAGCATTGCGGTCAGACCGACGAACATGCCACCGAACAGCAAGACGAAAGAAGCGGATACCAGGTCCAAGTAGAACCCAGGGTTCGCATGGTCCACATGGCCGGTTTCCACGTAGGCCGGCAGGAGCAGCGCGATGGCCAGCAGAAGCAGCGGGCCGAGCAGGACCGTGTTGTTGATCAGGACGAACGCGCTGTAGGTGAGCCGTCGCCACCGGCTGCTCCGCACCGGCTCAACCAACCGGTAGTTCACGTCCGTTGGTACCGCAGGGGATCCGTGCCAGCTTTCGCCGGCGGGTACGGACTGCAGTCGCTGCAGCGACGACGAGTGGCCGAGTTGCGCTCCGTCACCCATCGTAGAGCCGATGTCCAGCACGCACCTCTCGCTGATCAAGACGTCCTGGCCAAGCGTGACCCGGCCGGTCTGGATCCACCCGTTATGGGCCCGGTAACCCAGGTAGAACGTATCCCTATTGATCACCGTCCCGCTGCCGATCGTCAAGAGGTCGGTGCACACCGGAGTAATGGGGGTGAGGATGGTGACGTTGGCGCCGATCTTGGCCCCCAGCAACCGCAGATAGAACGGAAGGATTGGAGTGCCCACGAAGTAGGCCAGCGGGTTGAGTCTAACCAGCACACGGACAAACCAGAACCTGACGTATGCCAGGGACCAGATGCGAATGTTCTGCTCTTTCCACCGTCCGAGGATCAGCCATTTGAGCAGGATCGGCACGATGCTGAGAGCCAGAAAGAAGCTGACCCCGACGACGATCGAACGTCCCCAGATCTCCAGGACGTCGGCCCCTGCAATGACCCAGGTATAGCCGGCCACGATCGCCGTGATGAAGGCGTAGGAGTAGCCGATGGAGAGCGCTGCTTGCAGGACACCGCACAGCACAATGTCGAAAGTGGAAATCCGCCCTCGTTTTGGCCGGGCGGGCGCTTCCTGTTCCGCCCAGACGTCGGCGGCGGTCGGAGAAGCGATCGCCGCAGCGAGCGCTCGGATCGTCGGATGCTCGTAAATGACCTGCAGACCGACCGGCGGCAGGTCGGTGTGTGTGCGCAGCGCAGCGGAGAAGCGCGCAACCAGCAGTGAGTTGGCCCCGAGGTTGTCGAAAATATGAGCCTCAACCGAGACGCGTCCCAATCCCAGCACGTCAGCGAGCTGCTCCGCCAGAGCCGCCTCGGCGTCCGACGCCGGCTCGCAGTACTCGGCGTCGACCGAAGCGCCCACCCGGTTGCTGGGCGTCGGCAGGTTCTTACGGTCGGCCTTGTCGCTGGGCAGCATCGGCATGGTCTCCAGCTGCTCGTAGAAAGCCGGGACCATGTAGCTCGGCAGTCGGTCGCGGAGCTCCTCCCTGATCATCTCGGGCGCGAGATCGGAGACACCTTTGCGCAACGTATAGAACGCGGCGAGCTCGGTCATCCCCGGTGCTGAATCATGCGTCTCGACCACTGCCTGAGCAATCCCGGGGACTTGCAGGAGCACCGATTCGATCTCGGACAGCTCGATCCGGTATCCCCGGATCTTGACCTGGGTGTCGATCCGGCCGTGGTACTCGATCAACCCGTCGTCGGTGATGCGGCCAAGATCGCCGCTGCGATAGATTCGTCCGGAGGGATTGTTCGGAATGCCCATGAAGTCGGGGATGAAGACTGAATCTGTCTTCTCGGGATGGTTCACGTAACCGACCGCTAGCCCGATCCCGGCGATGCCGATCTCACCCATTTCGCCCCGTGGCAGTGCCCGTGGCTCCTCTGGATCCAGGATCATGATCGTGTAGGTCGGCAGTGGCTGGCCGAGGGTGATCGGCTTGTCGGGGTGCATAACGTCCCACGTGGCGGTCACGGTCGCTTCGGTAGGCCCGTAGACATTGAGGAACCTCCGGCCCGGCCGGTGCCAGCGCTCGGCCAGGTCGCGCGGGCAGGCCTCACCGGAGACCAGCAGAAAACGCAGGCCAGGAAGCTCATGCTCCAGTGTGGCCAGCAGGGTGGGTACACAACACATCGCGGTAACACGGTTGTCGATGACGAACCGTTCCAAGTCTGCCCCGAGCAGGCTCTTCGAACTCGGCTTGGGCACCAGAGTCGCACCGACCATCCACGGCACCCACATCTCCTCGACGGAGAAGTCGAAGGCGATTGTCAGCCCCTGATAGACGCGGTCGTCGCTCTGATATCCGTAGACCTCGGCAGCGACCCGGACGAAGTTGCAGATGCTGGTGTGTTCGATGGCCACCCCCTTGGGACGGCCGGTGGACCCCGAGGTATAGATGATGTAGGCCAAGTTCTCGACTGGGTCAGGCTTCTCGCTGTCGGTGAGCCGGGAGCCGGGCAGACCCGCAATGTCCGCGGCGAACGCGTCCAAAGTCAGGGCGCGGGCGCAACCTTCCGGCAACAGGCTGGCCAAGTGGCTCAAGGTCAGCACGCAGCTGGCCCCGGAGTCCTCCATGATGTAGCCCATCCGGTCCGGCGGGAATCCGGCGTCCAACGGCACATACGCCGCCTGGATCTTAAGCACCGCCAGCATCGAGACGTAGGACCACAGCGCATCGTCGAACAGCAGCGCAATACGGTCGCCGGCCCGTGCTCCGTCGGCGAGAAGGTGCCGGGCCAGCTGATTGGCCCGCGCGTCAAGCTGATCGTAGGTCAACGTCGAGTCCCCGGAGTCGACAGCCAACTGGCTTGCTCGGCCTTCGCGGCGCAGCGAGTCGCATCGGCTCTCGAAGAGCGCTTCCAGACGCTCACCCGGCGACCACCGCACACTCTGGCGGTGCGGGGACTGCAACAGCAACGGGTCCAAAATATCTGCCGTCGCCTCATTAACCGCGTCAGCCGCGGGTACCGAATCGTTTGAGCGCACCTCGTACGGCGCCGCGCCGTGCGCCGTCTCGCTCAGTTCGAGTCCCCGTCCGGCAGGTTCGGCATGCCCGTCGGCCCGGCCGGTAAATACGAGGCCTTCAGAATCGGCGCGGACGAGGTCTCCGGTGCGGTAAGCCCGAGGCCAGCCCAGGGTGTCCACGGGAGCATATTTCTCGGCATCTTCGCCGGGATCGAGGCACCGGCCCAAGCCGACCCCGCCGATGACCAGTTCTCCTTCTTCGCCCCATGCGACAGGCGTGTCGTCCTTGTCCACCACGGCCAGTTGCCAGCCGGGCAACGGGCGTTCGATGCGTACAGGAGTCGACCCGTCGGCCTGGGCGCAGGCGACGACGGTGGTTCCGGTGGGCCCGTAGGTGTTCCAGACTTCCCTGCCGGGGGCGGCCAGTCGTGCCGCAAGATCCGCGGGGCACGCCTCGCGGCCAAAGATCAGCAACCGAACGTTTTGCAGCGATTCCGCCTGCCAAAGTGCAGCCAGGGCAGGCACCGTGGGGACCACGGTGATACCCCGTGCCGCCATCCACGGAACCAGCTCCTCGCCGGAGCGGATCACATCGCGTGGGGCCGGCACCAGGCAGGCGCCGTTTCGCCAGGCCAGCCACATCTCTTCGCAAGTGTCGGCATTGACGGGAAGACCGGCCAGCACACGGTCGCCGGGCCCGAGCGGCTCCTCGGTGCAGAAGACGGACGCTTCAGCGTCCACAAAGGCGGCCACCGACCGGTGGGAAAAAGCAATCCCCTGGGGCTTGCCAGTCGAGCCGGAAGTGAAGATGATCCACGCATCGTCGTCGGCGGTGGGCGGGCGGGCTTCCCCATGGGAGGGCGCTTCGATCACGGGACGGACCCGCAGCCCGGATTCGACTACCGCACATACTTCTGCCTCTTCCCAGACCATCGTGGCCCGGTCCCCTGGCTCGTCAGGATCGACAGGGACGTATGCCGCGCCGCGGACGAGCACGGCCAGCACGGCGATATAGAGGTCGATCGTATCTGGGGCCATCAGGATGCCGACCCGGTCTCCGGCACCGATCCCGCGTTCGCGCAGGTTCAGGGCCAGGGACTCGATCCGCCCCAGCAACGCCAGGTAACTCAACGAGGTGGTGCCGTCATCCAGCGCTACCGCGTCCGGGTACTCGTCCACGGTGCGAAAAAGGATGTCCAACAAAGTGCGAGGGATTGGCGCAGGGCCCCCCGAGGACACTGCGGTCGAGGGAGCAACCGTGCTGCCGGCCCGTCCGTTGACTCCTGCCGGGGCCTGGTCGGTTCGGGCGGCCTGCGTGGCGAATGTTTCCGGAGCCGTCTCGTGGGCACCGGCCCGCCGCTTCCGCACCGGCAACTGTCCGACGACCATGGTGGTGTCCTCTGATCCAGAGTATGAGTTCTCGGCTGGAGCCATTGGTACCTCCCGTATCGGCGGTGCTTTTTGGGTAGATGGGGTTGCTGCGGTTAGTCCCTGCTCAGGTGGCGCAGAAAGCCCATGTCCTGTGCCGGGTCCTTGTGCCGGCCCGGCAGGGTGTCTGCGCCTGCGCCTTCCCTTTCAGCCCGACGTCAGAGAGAAGATCCTGGCCGTGTAGAGGCGACAGCCTGAACGACGAACGGAGGAAGTGTGTCTTGCGTACGGTCCCCCACGGCTTCCTTGTCCAACGGCGCGGCTTCTTTTTCCAAAGGCGTCAGGCCAAAGGCGATCTGAAGCGCGCGGACAGCATCGGCAAGCTCATCGGTGCGTGCCACAGCCGCGATGCACAGCTCCGAAATTGAGATCATTTCCGGACTGATTCCGACGTCCGAGAGCGCTTTGAAGAAAGTGCTCAAGGTAGCGGGCGAAGAGCGCATCCCGAGTCCATTGAGCAAGACCTTGCCCACTTCGTCATTGTGATAGATCGCTTCAAAACCGATGCAGCTCTGGGCTGCGTCCAAGACCGAAATGGCTGCCGGCGCCTCCGCGGATGGAAGGGTGAAGGTGATATCGGCGATTTCGGCGCCCGCATCCCGCGGATTTTGGGCGATCATCTCGATGTGCAGCCCCGATGCGGCGAGTTCCTGAAGGAGCCGCGCTGCGGTCCTCGAGCAGGTTGGGATGCCAGCGACGGTGACTTGTGCTGCAGAGTTGACGCTTGCCACGCCCGAAACCAGAGTCTGTTCGCCTGCGTGCGCATTCGAATGGGGCTGGTCGAGACTGGGCAGAATCATGGTGCCCCGCTTTTGCACGAACGAGGACCGGACATGAATGGGGACACCGAAACGACGAGCGTATTCAATGCATCGGAGGTGGAGAACCTTTGCTCCCGCGGCCGCGAACTCAAGCATTTCCTCGCTGGCGAGCACGTCAATCTTGCGGGCATTGGGTACTATCCGCGGATCCGCCGTATGGATACCGTCCACATCCGTATAGATCTCACAGACGCTTGCACCCAGTGCTGCGGCGAGCGCGACGGCGGTCAGGTCCGAACCTCCCCTTCCCAGAGTGGTGACCGTTTTCCCTTTGCGGCTTTTACCCTGGAACCCTGCCACGACGGCGATCTGACCGTTCTTCAGACAGGTGCGGATTCTGCGCGGATCGACATCGATAATGCGCGCTTTGCCATGGCAGTCGTCGGTGATGAGGCCCGCCTCGCTGCCGGTGAATGTCCGAACATCGGCCCCCATATCGGCCAACGCGATCGCCAGCAAGGCCGCCGAAACGAGTTCGCCGGTCGTCAACAGGGTGTCGAGTTCGCGGGCAGGTGGATGCGGCGAGACACTGGCCGCGAGATCCAACAACTCGTCGGTGGTGTCGCCCATGGCGGAAACCACCGCTACTACTTGATATCCAGAGGCCTGTGTCTCAGCCACCCGCTGAGCCGCGCGTCGAATGCCTGCGGCATTCGCCACCGACGAGCCACCGTACTTCTGCACTATGACGTTCGTCGATCGTCCCGCCGTGCCCATCGTTACCGGCAGTCCGCCCGGCAGCGCCCCGCCGCTCGTCGAGGCGCTGCGCGGGAGGGCGAATGAGTCCTTCGCCATCCGGACAGCAGCCCCATCCATGCGCTTGAAGTTTTTCACCCTGGTCCCCCGATCTTCGTGGACTGCGCTGCACCTCGGTGCGGTGCACTGCCCGCCACCACTCCGGCCTGCCCTGCGGCGCGCGGCCGGAGCGCTTTCCACCTATCTGCCAATGTGCTCGGCCGGCTCACTGACCGCCTGCTGCAGAACGGAAGTGGATGCTCGTGCCCCCGGAACTTCCCCGCCGCGGTTGCTTGATACTTCGTCGCGCCGCTCACCGGTAACCGACCGGACCGCCTCTGCAAGAAGGTCAAGCCCGCGGGTCATGTTTTCCGCGCTGATGGTCAGCGCCGGCATGGTTTTGACCACTTCTCCCTCCGGTCCGGAGGTTTCTACGAGCAAGCCTCGGGCGAAGGATTCGGCGGCAACCTTTCGTGCCATGGTCCGGTCCGGAAGATACAGGCCGGCCAAGAGCCCGCGGCCGCGGACACGGGCGCCTTCGGTTCCGGCCGCCATCATTGCAAGAGCTGCGTGCAACTGTGCGGCCCGAGCAGCGATGTCTTGTTCGAATCCGCGGCCGTTCCAGAAGTGCTCCAGCGCAGCGGTCCCGGTGACGAAGGCCGGGTTATGGCCGCGGAAGGTGCCGTTGTGCTCGCCAGGCTTCCAGATGTCTAGTTCGGGCTTTGACAGCATGAGGGCAAGCGGCAGTCCGAAGCCGGACAGCGATTTGGACAGGCAGACAATGTCGGGGCGGATGCCTGCTTCCTCAAAACTGAAGAACGTGCCGGTGCGCCCGCACCCGGCCTGAACATCGTCAACAATAAGAAGCACACCGTGCTGGTGGCAGAGATCGGCGAGCCGCCGCAACCACCTTCCACCGGCAGCTCTCAGCCCTCCCTCGCCCTGGACAGTCTCCACGATGACTGCGGCGGGTTTATCCATTCCGGACCCGCTGTCCTCCAACGCATGCTGCAGCCACAGAAAATCTTCCGTCGGCTGGTCAAAATAACCATCGTAAGGAATGCTGGAGGCGTTATTGAGCGGAACTCCTGCGCCTTGGCGCTTCATAGAATTGCCCGTCACCGCCAGGGCGCCGAGCGTCATCCCGTGAAATGCATTGGTGAAGCTCAGCACCTGGTGCCGGCCAGTAACCTTGCGCGACAGCTTTAGCGCCGCTTCGACGGTGTTCGTTCCGGTGGGGCCCGTGAACATGACCTTGTAGTCCAGCCCGCGCGGCGCCAGGATAAGTTCCAGGAACGTCTCTAAGAATCGCCGCTTTGCCGTCGTCTTCATATCTAGTGAATGAACGATCGAGCCGGAGCGCAAATACGCAATCAGCGGCTCCAGCAGAAGCGGATTATTGTGCCCGTAATTAAGTGCGCCTGCGCCGGAAAAGAAGTCCAGATATTCCCTGCCGTCCTCGCTATACAACTTGTCCCCGGCGGCGTAGTCGAAAACGGTATCCCACGTCCGGCAGTAACTGCGGACCTCCGACTCCAGGGATGCAAAAATGTCCATCATTTGTCTGCCTTAGCTGTCGCGGACTGCCCCCGGGGTATCTCCTCGGAGCGAGGGGAGCATGGGACTGCCGGGTGACCGGCCCGGACGACGCCGGGGTCCCCTCCTGCTGCCTCGGACGGTGCGGGGCCGTCGTATGAGTGTCCATGCGGGTGGCGGACCCTCGAGACCTTGACGAATTCTTCGATCATGACCATTCCCCAATGCGTTTAACCGGGTCCCCAATCCGTTCCACCAGACGGATTCTGCGCTCGACCAGCGTGCGCTGCGCTACTGCCGTGACACTGTGAAGCGCGTTGCTGCCCGTGGCTCAGGTGAGGCCCGTATCCCCAATGCGGTGCCGGGATGGATGCACAGCCCGCCGACGCATGTCTGCGAACTGTCCCGAAACCGATGTCGTCGAAAGCCCATGCCCCCTTGTGTTTTCCGGTGCTTTCGACACTTTCAGCCTAGGAAGCGGCTACCTTGTATGCCCCAGTAGCCGACACTCGACTTGGACCGCCAAATCGGCTGATTCCCGCCCGGCCGGCCCGACTGCCTACGTACTGCTTGCCAAGCGGTACTTGGATCCGCGCGTTCAGATACTTACTGATGGCCTCACTGATCCAGTGCTTCGGCATACTGAATCAGCTGTTTGCGGTTCTCAACCCCGAGTTTTAGATATATCCGGTAAAGGTGTCCCTCGGCCGTCCGGGGAGAGAGCGTCAAGGACTCCGCGATCTGCTTGTTGGTGGCACCCTGACGCACCAGGAAGACAATTTGTTGCTCCCGCGCGGTCAAGGCCGGTCCACCCCCACGGGCACGCTCGATCGCAGGAGTCGCAACACCCTCGAGTTGACGCAGCGCCACCCGCAATTGGTGCAGTGCACCGTTGTGCTGGCGCTGAAGCCCCTGCCGCTCGTAGATGCCCGATGCCCATGCCAGTGCCGTGGCCGCGAGTAGGTCTTTGCCTGCCCGCGTCGCCATCTCGGCTGCTGCCATCAGGTCCCCCGGATCCGATGACGCCCGGCCGGACGCGACAGCCGCCAAAGCCTGGGTTTCGGGTCCATCCAACGGGGCGCAGAGTTCCGCGAGACGGTCCGCCCCGGCACCGTCCCCGAGCAGCAACTGCTGCTCCAGGATCTCTTTCTCCGCGCTGACCCATCCTGCGGCCCTGGCTGTCGCCGCGCGGGCCTCAAGTTCTGCCTGCAGAAGGACCGGAATCGGACGTGGCTTCCCCGGCGGACCCTCGCGGCACGTTGCAGCAACCGCAGCGAAAGCAGAGGCTACAAGCAGGCGCGGGCGCCTCCCGGTGACCGCTTCGTCCTGCAAGCCCGTGCGGAAGTCTGTGGCTTGCTCGCCGTTGCACAACATCGCCGCAGCAGCTGCCGCAGCTCCGACCGCGGACGGAAGCAGCATCCCTTGATCCTCATGCCGCAGCGGCCCCAAACCCTCCGCCAACGCATGGACCGCAGTCTTCATTCGGCCCCGTCGAAAGAGAAGCAGTCCTCGTAGAGCGGGTTCGGTACCTGAAAACCAACGGTGCCGGCACGGAGCGCTCCTGCCGTAATCATCCAGAGCGCGTTCGGCTTCCTGGTAGCGGCCGGAGATCAACAAGGACTCCACATGGCGGGAGAAGACGAAAGGATAGAGGGCCCGCAGCGAGGGAGTCGCTTGGACCAACTGTAGGGCCTCTGTCCCGGCTTCCGCCGCTTGCCGGAAGTGGCCGGTTTCCGCGAAGCACAGCGCCTTGACGGTACCGGTAAGCAGCCGGGCAACAGCATCCTCAGCTCCACCGGCAGGGGCCGCCAGCTGATCAAGGGCTGCTCCGAAGTCTCCTTCCAACGTGTGGGCATAAGCCCTCAGCAACCAAGCGCCGGTTGCTGCATCCAGGCAAGCTGCCGTGGCGACCGGGGCGTCGCCCGGGGCCGTCGGGGGTTGCGCTCCCGCTGCTTCCATCCAACCGGCCGAGATCCTTTCCAGCTGAACCCGGTAGTCGGCTTCCGGCTCAACCAGGGACGCCCGGAGGAGCGCGGCGGCCGCGATAGTTCGATGGTCCGCGGTGTCCTTGACCAGGTCCAATGCCGTTTTGGCATCCGTACTGTCGCCCAGCCCCCAATGGGCGCGCGCCAGTTCCACATGGGCCGCGGCAGAGTGGCCGGTTGTGGCCGCGGCATCGGCAAGCCGCAAGGCCAGCGGATGGTCACACTCGTCATTGGCATGTCGTGCGGCGCGCAACGATTCTTCAGGTGATGGCGGCCGGCCGGCGTCGATCTGCCAGCGCGCCAGCTCCACACTGGTTCTTTCCGGCGATGGTTCCAGACGGTTCAAGACGTCCAGGAACTGGTCCAGCAGTTCCGCGCTGCGTCCTGCGGGAACCATGGACCGGATAACATCGGCGTACGCCGGGAACCGGAGCCGCACGGTAAGGTCCCCGGTATGCATGTCGGCCAACAGCCCCACCTCCTCCAACGATCGGACCACCGCGCTGTCGAAGAGAGAACCGGCCGCTGCCGCCGGCACCGGGCCAGCCAGTGCGGCGATGTCCAATACACGCCGCTGTGATGCATCCAGCCCATTGACGAGTCCCTTGAACAGATCAGTGGTGACTGGATCGAGTCCAGTGGGTTCCCGGATCATCCGCCACAATCCGTGGTGCTGCACCACAGCGCCTGTTGCAGCAGCGTGTGCGGCCAGCGCCTTTAGCAGGTGCGGATTTCCCACGGACTTGTGCTGCAGCAACTGCACAGTCCCGCCGGCTATCCTCCCTCCGAGCATCTGCTCAAGGCTGTGGCGGACTTCCGCCGTCGTCAGCGGCGGTACTTCGAAGGCTTCCAGGATCCCGTCCTGGCACAATCCAAGGAGTTCACGCGGCTGCGAGCTCCAGCTTCGACAGAGCGCCAGGATCTTGAGCGAACGCGCCATGACCAGTTGCGCCAGCAGATAACTGCTCGCGTCGTCCAGGTCATGGACATCGTCGACAATCAGCAGCAGGGGACGTGCCTCGCCGTTGGAGCCCTCGGCAAGGGAGGAGCGCACTGTCCGCAGGACTGCCAGCGGAGAGTCCAATTCCGCCGCGGTCACGCCCCTTAGATAAGGAAAGAGCGCCCCGTAGGACACGTTTGCCAGCGTTTGTTCGGCCCGTGCCCGCTGCACCCGCACCGTGTCTCCAAGGCTCCGGACTACCTCATCCGCGACGGTGGACTTCCCTATCCCGGTGTCCCCGTAAAGCACCGCGCCGCCAGTAGCATGGCCGGCCAGACATCCTGCTACGGCATCGATGAGGTTCCGGCGCCCGCCCCCGGAGCCGGGGACGTTCATGCCGTTGTGCCCGGAGATTCCGGAGCCAGCATCTCGGCCAACTCTTGACGGCTGCGGATGAGCAGCTTGGCAAACACCTGGTACAAGTGGCCTTCCACCGTTCTGGTCGAGACACCCAGTTCCTGGGCAACAGCGTGATTGCTGCGGCCCTCAGCAACAAACCGGGCTACATCCTGTTCACGCGCCGTGAGGCGCCCGCGCCATGCGGCCTCGTAGCCTGGTGCCGCCCCGTCCGTCAAGAAGGTACGAATGTTGCGCCTGACTCTGCGGAGGACATCGGCCCGCCCAGATCTGGCTGCGGCCGCCTCAGCCTGGCCGGCCGCGTCGCGGGCGAAGGCCAGGTGACCGGCGCGTTGCGCTTGCTCGGCCGCTTGGAGAAGCAGGCTGGCATTTCCGGCGGCAAGCCCCTTCGCATACGTTTCACAGACAGCGGCGAAAGGTCCCTGGCACCGGGTGGCAAGTTCCAGCATCCGCTGGTCCTCGTCAACCCCCGAAAGACGCGCCATGGCCGCCAACGCCATCAGCTCAATTGTGCCGACCGCCGCTGACCGGTCCGCAGCCGCCTGCTGCCGAAGCAGTCGCAGCGCACCATCGACGTCGCCGCTGGCCGCCCGTGCCAAGGCGCGAAAATGCCGTTCCAAGCGGCTGATGAGCCAAGGGCTTGGACCGCTGCCGGGGGGCTCTGCTCCCGCCTCACCGCCGGCTTCATGGAGCACGGCCCGGCAGTAAGCCGAGGCCGCTTCGGCGAGCGGTGCCAATCCGTCCGGGTCCGCTTCCGAGACTTGGGCGCGGGCGGAACGCAGCAGGCCCGCTGCGCGGTGCAGATCACCGGTCAAGGCCAGCACGATGCCGTCAACCAGTTCCTCCCAGGTACCGCCGGCATCACCACGGCGGCCGCACTGGCGGACACTTCCACCAGAGCCCAGCCACGAGCCGGACAGCAAGTAAGCCGCGGCCCGGTGCTGTTGGATCTCCAGGCGGAATTCCTCAGACACCGTTGCAAGGTCCGGCCGGAGTTCGTCGGCGAACGCGAGTGCGTCATCACCGCGCCCGGTGATGGCCAAGGATTCGCAGAGCAGGGCCCGGCTGAGCAGCCTCTGCCAGGTCGGGACAAAGGGATCCTCCGCACAGCGCCGAAGCAGCCCTATCGACCGATCGTACTCACCGTGGAAGACCATGGACCGGGCCGCGTCCAGCGGCGGCACCAAGCCGTGCTGGATCGGTCCTGGCTGGCTGCGGGCGCCCGTCCTCCGGTTCACCGCTAGTGGCCGGGATCGATAATGGCCGTCGGGCGACGTTGCGCGCACGGCCTCGGCCACGAGCCGGTCGGCGATGTCGGCCACTGGGAACGGACGGTAGCCGATGCCAACGATTCCGCGGTGCTGAAGCTGGTCCAGGGCCTCGCCGCGTCCGGCTGCTTGCAGATCGGACAATGAAAGACCGCCGGATGCCGCCAGCTGGCGGGCGAGATCCAGTACGTCATCGTTTAAACCGCTCAGGGTCGCACACACCGTGCTTACCGTGAGCGGTCCCAACCGGACTGGATTCCCGGTATGAACCCAAACACCGTACCGTTCCCGGAGAGCACCTGACGAAACATAGTCCCTGACCAGCAACGGAACGAACCTCGGGTTCCCGCCGGAATGCGCCTGCAGCACCCGCGCGGCTTCGCGTGAAAGCCGTCCGTCCAGCCCGGCCGCAGCCAACTCGCCAACTTCCGCCTGATCCAGCGGAGGCAGGTCGATGCGCTGCAGGCGCGGGTCGTGGCCCAGGCGCAGGAACGCCGGGGGAACCGCCGAAAAGTCCCGGGCGAGGATGATGACCCGTGCGTCTCCCCGCTGGACCAGTTGGCTGAGCAGTGTGGCGGAGTCGCCGTCGAAATGCTCCGCATTATCGATGAACAGGACGACGTCTCTCCTGCCGGCCGCCTGGCTGAGCTGTTGTGACAGTCCATCGAGAACCAGCATGGGGTGCGCCAGCTGCGAGTCATCCAACTCGGCCAGCAAGTAGGTCAGCGCGCCGTAGGAGCGGCTGCGCGCGTACGCGGTGCCCCGCAGCTGGACGACCAGAACACTCGCCCCAAGCTGTCCAGCCACATGCCGTGCCAGCAGGGTCTTCCCGTATCCGGAAGGCGCGACTACGACTGCGCCCGCGGATTCACTGTCCGTCAGCGCTTCAAGAATCGCTCCTGTGGCTTCCACCCGGCCGATCAGAACGCTGTCCGGGCCGGGCACAAGCGCATGACTGAATAAAGTTCCAGCCTTCATGGCGAGACCGTCTTTCTTTCCCCTGCCCCCAACGCCCAACCCCCATCGGACGTGAAATTAACCATAGCCAGCAAGCCGGGCCTTGTATACGAGTAGCAGGTGGGCCGGGAACGGCAGCGGCAGACGATCCACGGTGGCGAAGGCACAATCCCGGTCTCGGAGGACTGCTCCAACCTCGGGACCACTCTCGGCCTGCGCTTCAGCGGTGAGGGGGAATTCCGCTGGCGCTCGGCCGATTCTGCCATGGCCGCTCCCGGCCCACATCCCTAATGTAGGAGCCTGGAACCACGCGGGCACGGGGGGACGCTACGCGTCTTGACGTTGCGCTACCTAGACGCCGGCTGCGGGCTACCCGCTTGGACCAGCTCACAGCCAGCGGCCCCCTTGCCACTCCAGCCGCAGGGCTTCGGGCCAATGCTCATGCTCCGGCGCCGCTCCGGGCGGCGTTCCATCTCCGGACAACGGAAAACGGAGCCGGCGACGGGGCGGCCCGTTTCTTCGGGCTCCCCCGTCGCCGGCCCCGCTCGGGAACCCGTTAAGGCTGGTGGAACTTGGTTCGGAACGCCGTTGTCAGGCCTTGCCGTCGAAGAGGCTCGTGACCGAGCCGTCTTCGAAGACCTCGCGGACCGCGCGGGCGATCAGCGGAGCAATGGAGAGGACGGTCAGTTCCTTGAAGTTCTTCTCCGGCGGGATCGGCAGCGTGTTGGTGACCACCACTTCCCGGGCACCGCTCTCGGAAAGCCGGCGGGCGGCGGGATCGGAGAACACGGCGTGCGTTGCCGCGATGATGACGTCCTTGGCGCCGGCGTTCTTCAGCACCTGGACGGCGCCGGAGATGGTTCCGCCGGTATCGATCATGTCGTCGATCAGCACGCAGGTGCGTCCCTCAACCAAACCGACGACCTGCTTCGACACGGCCTGGTTGGGCGCGTTCACGTCGCGGGACTTGTGCACGAAGGCCAGCGGAGCTCCGCCCAGTCGCTCGGCCCACTGTTCGGCAACACGGACGCGGCCGGTATCCGGGGACACGACGGTCAAGTTGTCCAGGTCGACGCGTGTGCGGACGTACTCGGCCAGGAGCGGAATAGCCATGAGGTGGTCGACTGGGCCATCGAAGAAGCCCTGGATCTGCGCCGTGTGCAGGTCCACGGAGATCAGCCGGTCCGCGCCGGCCGTCTTGTACATGTCGGCCACCAGACGGGCCGAAATCGGTTCCCGGCCGCGGTGCTTCTTGTCCTGCCGGGCATACGGGTAAAACGGAGCGACCACGGTGATGCGCTTGGCGGAGGCCCGCTTCAGCGTGTCCACCATGATCAGGTGCTCCATCAGCCACTCGTTGATGGGAGCCGGGTGCGCCTGGATCACGAACACGTCAGTACCGCGCACGCTTTCCTCGAACCGGACGTAGATCTCGCCGTTTGCGAAGTCATAGGCGGACGTCGGCAGGAGGTCGATCTCCAACTCTTTGGCGATCTCCCGCGCCAGTTCCGGATGGGCGCGTCCGGAGGCCAGCACCAGCCTCTTTTCGCCCTGTGCCTTGATTCCGCTCATGAAGGATCACTTTCTGCAGTTGGGGATTGCGTGGAGGAAGTTCGGGAGGCAGCTTCTGCAGATGAGCTGCCGGGGCGGTTCTTCTGCACCCAGCCGTCAAGGTTCCGCTGCGGTGCGACGCTGACCGCAAGCGCTCCGGGCGGCACATCCTTGCGGATCACCGCGCCTGCGCCGGAGTAGGCACCGTCGCCGACGCGCACGGGAGCGACGAAGACAGTGTTCGAGCCGGTGCGCACGTTCGAGCCGATGACGGTCCGGTGCTTCTTCTCGCCGTCGTAATTGGCGGTGATGTTGCCACAGCCGATGTTGGCGTTCTCACCGATCTCGGCATCGCCGGCGTAGCCCAGATGGGACAGCTTGGCGCCCTTGCCGATGCTCACGTTCTTGGTTTCGTAGAACGCGCCGATCTTGCCCTTTTCGCCCAGGACCGTGCCGGGGCGCAGGTAGGTGAACGGGCCAACGGTGGCGCCGGGCCCGATCTCGGAATCGGTGCCGTGCGTCCTGACGACCGATGCGCCTTCGCCCACGGTCACGTTCGTCAGGGTCGTCTCCGGCCCCACCACCGCATCGGAGGAGACATGGGTGGCGCCGTGTAGTTGTGTGCCGGGCAGCAGCGTCACGTCGGTGCCGAACGTCACCGTCGAGTCGATCCAAGTGGATGACGGATCCACGATGCTGACGCCGGACCGCATGGCAGCGTCCAAGACCCGCCGGTTGTGCTCGGCGCCAAGGGCCGCCAACTGGACCCGGTCGTTGGCCCCCTCCACCTGCCAGCGGTCGGCGGTGACGACGGCGGCCACCCGACCGCCGTCGGCCCGGGCCAGCGACAGCACGTCGGTCAGGTACTTCTCACCCTGGGCGTTGTCCGTGGTGATCTTGGACAGGGCAGCGCGAAGGACACCGGCATCGAAGGCATAGATGCCGGAGTTGACCTCGCGGATCGCGCGCTGTTCTTCCGTGGCGTCCTTGTGCTCGACGATGCCCTGGACACTGCCGTCGTCGGCGCGGATGATCCGCCCGTACCCGCCGGCGTCATCGAGGACCGCGGTCAGCACGGTCACGGCATTTCCGCTGGACGCGTGCTCGGCCACGAGTTCCTTGAGCAGCGCCGTGGTCAGCAGCGGAACATCGCCGTAGGTGACCACCACAGGGCCGTCCAGTTCGGCAGGAAGCGCCTCCAGCGCCACTTCCACTGCACGCCCGGTACCGGGGATCTCGTCCTGGTCAACGATCAGTACGTCCGGATCCAGCGAAGAAATGTGCTCCGCCACCCGGTCGCGCTCGTGGCGTACGACGGCGGCGAGCACCGTGGGGGCCAGGCCGCGTGCCGCGGCGATCGCGTGGCCCACCATGGAGACGCCGCCGATCTCGTGCAAAATCTTGGGCTTTTTGGACTTCATCCGGGTGCCCGCCCCCGCGGCCAGGACGATGACCGCTGCCGGTGTTGAAGCGTTTTTGACGTTTTTTTCAGGGACGTCCTGGGGGCTCACTAAGTGGCACTCCTCGCTGCGCTGATTCCGGTGTGGCCGGTGCATTCCGGTTAACGGCATCCTACCTGCCGCACCACCGCCCGTTTACCGGCCGGTGGTCGTTCCGCCCATAGGATTCGAACCTATACTCCACGGCTCCAAAGGCCGGGGTGCTGCCATTACACCAGGGCGGACTGTGCCGCCAGGAACACTGACCCGGTGGCACAAGTGTCCATTTTGCCACGTTTGCCAACCTCGATGCGACTCGGCGGCACGGGCCGCCGACAGAGGGCATCCGTGCCGGTCACTCGGCCCCGGTCGCCAGGCTCAGTTCGTCCTCGCAAGACGGCTCGGCGGCCGCCGGCAGGCAGGCACCGCTGCGCAACAGCTTGGCGATACGGGATGCCGACACCGGCTTGCTGAAGTAGAACCCTTGGCCACCGGTACAGCCAAGATCACGCAATTGTTCGGCTTGCTCCCGCGTTTCGATGCCCTCGAAGATCGCGTCCAGCCCCGCAGCACGAATGAGCTGCAGTACGGCGCCGATGAAATCCTGCTGCGAGCCGTCGGCCGAATGCGTAGCAATGATGGACCGGTCCACCTTGACCAGATCGACCGGCAACCGGCGCAGGTAACTGATTGAGGAGTAGCCGGTTCCGAAGTCATCGATTTCAATGCCGATCCCGAGCTTCCGCAGGGCCAGCAAGGAGTAGGTTTCGACTTCGCCCCCAGTGACCAGGCCGGTCTCTGTGATTTCCAAGACCAGCGACTCGGCCGGCATTCCTGAGTCCCTCAGGACCCCGCGAACATGCTCCACCAAGTCGATGCGCTGAAGCTCGGCCACCGAGAGATTTACACGGATCTGAAACCCCGGATCCAGCGTCAGTTCGGCGGACCACTGGGCAAACTGGTGTGCGGCCGCGGACAAGGTCCACCGGCCGAGATCAACTATCAGGCCGGTTTGTTCCGCCATGGGAATGAAATCGCTCGGCATCACCCGTCCGCGCACCGGGTGATTCCACCGGACCAACGCTTCCACCCCGATTGGCAGGCCTGTGCACAGATCCACCACCGGTTGGTACTCGAGCTCGAAGCCGCCGGTCGCGATGGCTCCGCGGAGTTCGGACGCCATCTGGTTGTGCAGTTGGCGTGCCTGGAGCATGTGGGATTGGAAAATCTTGGTGCGGTTTTGAGGGTCTTTTTTCGCCTCGTACATGGCTGTGTCCGCGTCCAGCAACAGGCCCTGCGCGCTCTGTGCCGCATCTGCTACGCGCACGCCAATACTGGCCTGCGGCCAGACAGTGACTTCGTCCAGTTGGATTTCGTCATTGAGCACGCCCAGAATCCGCTGGGCCATCTGAAGCGCGAGATCCGTCGTTGCGCGCGGAAGAAGGACCGCAAACTCGTCGCCGCCCAGCCGTGCCACCGTGTCGCCGTCGCGCACGATGGACCTCAGCCTGTTCGCCACGACCGTGAGCACGCGGTCGCCGGCGTCGTGGCCATAACTGTCATTGACCTGCTTGAAGGAATCCATGTCCAGCAGGAGCAATGCCGGGGCCCGCTGGCCAGACCGGGCATCATCGAGCGCGGCGTCCATGTCCTTCGCCAAGGCCGTGCGGTTCGCCAGCCCGGTCAAAGCATCCGTCAGGGCCATCCGGCTCATGTCCCGATGGGCTTGGCGCAGCTCAGCCGTCCGTAGGTCGACGCGCTGTTCCAGTTCCATGTAGCTGAGCTGCAGCTCCTCAGCCAGGAGGTTGACGCCGGTAATGACAGCATCAATTTCGTCGCGGGCCGGCGAGGGCTGGATTCTGGTGGTCAGATCGCCCCCGGCCAGGCGGACCATTCCGTCGACCAGCAGCTGGAGCCGCGGGTCGGGATTATGCGGCATTGTCCCGTTCCAGCCACGCAAGGGCCTGTGGTTCGGAGTCAAAGTACCGGACCGGGCATTCCGAGGGTTCGGCTCCCAGCACGAAGTTAGCGATCACCCGGTCCACCGGCGACTCACCCACGAGGGCAATGGCGGAAGCGTTGGTGTGCCGCCCGAGCATCGACCGGGCCATGCGGGAGATCGATGTGACTCCCTTCATCCGCATCAAGACACGGCAAGGGTGGCCGCCGGAAAGCACGCGAAGCTGTGTTGACGTGCGGGCCGCGACTTCGTCGGTGAAGGCTGCTCCCCGGGGAAGATCGACGCTGATGATGCCGTCGCCGGCACTGATCACGTCGGCTGCAACGGCGCCGGCCGCGTCAATCACGCGCCTCATGCGGCCGCGTCGTCATTGGATACCGCTCCTGCAACCCTCTCGGGCCAGCCATGACCTAGCACGTGCATCCGCTCCCCAACGATTCGGTAGAAGCTTTCGCTCCCATCCAACAAATCCAGAACTTACTGCTTCAGAATTGCCAATTGTTCACAGCGTAAACGAACGGAGTTCTCGACACGCTCAATGACACGACGAAGAATACATATTACGAAGCTCGCGGAAACTGGGCGATTGTAGCCGCAACCTGCGCCGCCCGATCTTTGGCACCCGCTTGGCTAAAATAGGCTTGGCTGTCCTTAAGGCAACGCAGCGCATTCATGAAGTCGCCCTGCTCCCGCAAGGCCCTGCCCAGGAGAAGATTCGCTTCTCCCGCGGTCTGGTGGCCCATTGCCTCCGACTCGCTGCAGATAGCGACGAGTATCGCCACGGCTTGATCCAATTCCTGGTTTAGGACGTGCCAGTTGGCGCGGTTCAAGCGGTTCTTAAACCGGTCGCTGCCATCCTCACCGATAATCGACGCGGCCAACTCAGCGCGCTCCATGCAATGCTCTGTTTCTGCGTCTGCCACACCTGCCGACAATCGCATTGATGCAGAAGCGCGATTGAACCAAGCCCACAGAGCCAGATCATTCAACGGCGACAGGTACTCAGCTGCGAGCTTGTGGTATTTAATCCCGTCCTCGGCCTCATGCCGCAGGAAGGCCACATTACCGATGACCCAGTAGCCCTTACCTGTAGCCTGTGAATCGATGCCTGACCCCAAGATTCCGACAAGCTTCATGCACTCCTGCCAGGCCTGCTCCAATTCGTCGCTCTCCGCAAGGGAAGCGATCAAGGCCAGAAAGGAACCTATTCTCAGGTTCTCACCTACATCTATGTCCGAGGAAATGTGAACCGCGTTGGCCCCGAACTGAACAGCTCGGTCTAGCTCGCCCGCTGCTTGACAAACATCCGACAGCAGGGTGAGCACACGGCATTCGAGTTCTCGCGACCCCAGCGTGATGGGATGATTTCGGAGAACTTCTGCCGTATTAATGCAAGATCGTATGTCACCCATGCCGCGCTGGCATTCGGCTTGGAACAAGGTCATCTGCCACCATGCCGTTTCATCACCCGCCTGTTTCGCACGACACGCGGCCTGGAGTGCAAGCTCCAGCCCGTGCAGAAAGTCCCTTCGGCCGAAAGCCTCCCGCGCGCGCAGCTCGATTAGGAAACTATCTCCGGACGGATCAGCTGGAGCCATGGTGCCTATCCTCCTCCATGCATCGAAGTTTATTCAGACAGGCGAGTGGTCCCATCTGCATCATCCTATTAGGCCGCGCGCGCTATCTGGGGAACCGGTCAAATGTGTCGTTTAACCGGTAGTTTGAACGCCCACCTGTCTGTACACTGAACAGTGTCACCACCACTGCATCGATTTGCGAGTCTATGCATAAACAAAGAGGGAGCACCAGATGAAAAAGTTCTCGGCATCAGTACTCATTGCTGCAGTTCTAGCCATTACCGGCGCGACGGCTGCGTCAGCAGCAGAAACAGCCATTCTGCCGGTCACCACAGTCAAGTCGGCACCGGTTTCTGGCGGCTTTTCGATTCAGACCGGCAACTGGCCGCACTAAGTAAGTAATAGAGCGGGATTCCGCTCGCCGGCTGAGGCCGTGGCATGCATCTTCGGAGGCGCGCCACGGCCTTTGTGGTTTAAGAGACGGAGACTTTGTCCGAGGACTCGGCGGGCTCCTTCGTCGGGTTGGATTGCAGCGGCAGAGTGATGGTGAACGTAGTGCCCACGCCGACGCTGGACTCCACGGAAATATGGCCGCGGTGCTGGTCGACCATCCCCTTGACGATGGCAAGGCCCAGGCCGGTGCCTTGGATGGCATGGGCATTGGATGCCCGGTAGAAACGGGAGAAGAGCTGCGGCAGGTCTTCTCCCGGGATACCGATCCCGCTGTCGGCGACCTTGACGACGGCGCAGGGGACGCCGTCGTCGTCATTTCCGCCGAGGCCGACGCTGACCCGCACTTCCCCGTCCTGCGGCGTGAACTTGACGGCATTGGACAGGATGTTGGTGAAGACTTGCTCCAACATCTTGGTATCGCCGTCAGCGGCGAGCCGGGTGTCCAGCCCCTCGCCGACCAGCTTCACGTTCTTGGCCTGCGCAGCCGGTTCCAGCGCGGTGGAAACCGTGCTCAGGAGGCGCGGCAGGTCCACCGGTTCCGTCTTCAGGCCACTGCCCTGGAAATCCATTCTGGACAGGGTGAGCATGTCTTCGATCAACTCGCGGAGCCGCGCGGCGTTACGGCCCACGATTTTCAGCATCCTGGCCACCGACTCCGGGACCTCACCGGCGTCTCCGTCGAGCACCAGCTCCAGGTATCCGGCGATGGACGTCAGCGGAGTACGTAGCTCGTGGTTGACCGTTGCCACGAAGTTCGACTTGGCCTGGTCCAGCTCGCGGAGCTTTTCCACGACTTGCTGTTGCGCCGTGATCAGGTGCCCCTGGATCAGACCGTGCGCCAGGTTGCCGGCTACGTGCTGAAGCAGCGAAATCTCGGCCGGTGACCACGGTCGCGGCCGTCCCGTGCGGGTCAGGCAAAGCAAGCCGAAAGCCTTGGGGCCCTGCCCCAGGGGCGCCAGCAGGGATGCCTTGCCCTGCGCGGTGGCGAGCCATTCGGCAACATGCGAATGTGCGGCGAGGTCGATACCGCCGTCGTCGGCCGACGTGAGCACGCTGTGCCTGGCCCAGAGCGCCGAGGACAGCTCCAGCACCTGCTCCTCGGTGCGGTGGGGCATGGCCATGGCCTCGCGGGTGGAATCACTGGTCCACTGAGCGGCGGTATGCGGCACGCGTTCGTCCGCCAGGGTACGCACCCAGACGTGGTCGGCTTCGAAGGCCTCGCCGATGCCGCGCAGGGCAAGGTTGATCATTTCGTTCGGGTCATTCGTGCTGCGAATGCCATCGGACACGTTCCGGATCTGCTCCCGCAGGACGGCCACCCCGTTGCGTTCCCGGCGCCGGTGTTCCGATCTCGCGAGGGTCACGCGGACACGGTTCACCACACTCGATGCCGTCAGCGGCTTGATCAGGTAGTCGGAGACACCCAGCTCATACCCGCGCTCCACCAAGTGCAGTTCGTCCTGCGTGGCCATGAGCATCACACGCCACTGCGCGCCCGGCTGGCTGTCCGACAGCCGTCGCACGGCTTCCATCCCTGCCAGAGACATATCGGCGGCGTCCACCAAGAGGATGTCGGGCGGATTGCGCTGCATCTCGGCCAGGACCTCGGCGGCGGAAGTCAAGGCAGCGACCGACATTCCGGCATCGTTCAGGACGCTGTGGAGGAACTCGCGGGTCGCAGGGTCCACCGCGCCGACCAGTACGGTTGGGCTAACTGCCCCGGGCTCACCTGCAACGGTCCGCACTGCATTCCTCCTGCATAGAACGCGGCCCGGCGTCGTCCCGGCCCCCCGACGTTATGAATGAAGAGTAGCAGTGCTCTCACCGGTACGACGGGAGGTTCCGGCCCTGTCTGCCTGCACGAAACCCCTCCCCGACCACGGGGCCGAAATGCCGCTGTCGCGCTTCCAGGACCGTTGCTGTCCGCGATGACTTCGTGTCCGTAGACTCCGGGCCCCCGCGGGCGTAGCGTTTTGCCATCGCCGAGACTGGGAGCCCCAGTGATCCACACGGACAAACTCACCAAGCAGTTCAAGAACAAAAAGGAAACGGTGGAGGCGGTCAGGGGCGTCGACATCGATGTTTCGCCCGGCGAGCTGGTGGCCTTCCTGGGCCCCAATGGCGCCGGCAAGTCCACCACGCTGCGGATGTTGACCACTTTGCTCTGGCCCACCTCGGGCAGCGCCACCGTCGCCGGCGTGGACGTGATGGCCGATCCCGCAGGAGTACGTTCACGCATCGGCTACATCGGCCAGGGCAACGGCGGCGGCCACAGCTTTCGGGTCATCGACGAGCTGGTCATGCAGGGCCGTTTCTACGGGATGAACGCCGCCGATGCCCAGTCGCGTGCCCGCGAACTGTTGAGAACGCTCGACCTGCAGGACTTGGAAAAGCGGACGGTCATCAAGCTCTCCGGCGGCCAGCGCCGCCGCATGGATGTGGCCCTGGGGCTCATGCATTCGCCCCAGCTGCTGTTCCTTGATGAACCTTCGACGGGCATGGATCCGCAGAACCGGGCGAACCTGTGGGAGCACATCATGCGGATGCGGGCCGAGCACGGAACCACCATCGTGTTGACCACCCATTATCTGGACGAGGCCGACTCCATGTCCGAGCGGGTGATCGTGATTGACCACGGCCGGATCATTGCCGACGATACGGCGGCACGGCTGAAGTCCAATCTCGCCGGGGACCTGCTGGCCGTGGAGGTTTCCTTGGACTCGGTCCAGGCCGCCCGTGCCGTCCTCGGCCGCGCTGCCGCGGATGGGGACTTGGAAGAAAGCAGGAACGACGGCGCTGCCCGCTTCCGCGTCCGCCTCACGGATGGCGCCCGGCTGGCTCCCGGACTGCTCAAGGCGCTCGACGACGCCGGCGCTCCGGTAATGTCGCTCCAGCTCAACCCGCCGACCCTGGACGACGTGTTCCTGGAACTGACCGGGCGCAGCCTGCGGGAAGGATCCGAGGTCTGATGCATCAGCAGCGGACAGACGCGGGACAGCTCCGTCGGAGCGCCCCGGTCACCACACCCAGCCTGGGCAAAATCGTCCAGGACACCAAGTTTGTCTTTTGGCGCGAGCTGCTCCTGGTGCTCCGGGATCCGTTCTCCCTGATCTTCTCGCTGTTGCAGCCGCTGATTTTCCTGGCCCTGTTCGGCCCCCTGCTCGACGCGGCCGTCGGGGCCGAAGCATTTGGCGGGGAGAGCTCGCTGCAGTGGTTCCTGCCGGGCGTCGTCGTCATGATCTCCCTGTTCGGCACCACCATGACCGGCTCCAACCTGCAGTACGAACTGATGACCGGCTCCTATGAGCGGGTTTTGGCGACACCGCTGTCCCGCTCCTCGCTCATGATCGGCCGGGCGCTGAAAGAGTGGGCGCCCCTGGTGGCACAGGGTTTGCTCATCGCCGTGGTCTGCATCCCGTTCGGGTTTGTTTTCCATCCGCTGCAGGTCCTGCTGGGTCTGCTGATTCTGGGGATCTTCGGGATCGGCATCGGCGCGCTCTCCTACACGTTGGCCTTGGTCACCCAGGGGACGGAATGGGTGTTCTGGGGCGTGCAGCAGACCCTGCTGTTCCCGCTGATGATCCTCTCCGGCATCATGCTGCCTGTGGAGGCCGGACCCGGCTGGATGCAGGTGCTCAGCCGCTTCAATCCGCTCACCTATCTGGTCGATGCCGAGCGGGAACTGTTCGCCGGCGCCATTGGCTCGGACACGCTGTGGGGCCTGGTGGCGGCGGTGCTCACCGCGGCCGTTGGGCTGGTCGTCGGCGTGCGGACCACGAAACGGCAGACGCTGTGAGGCGTAGCGCTGTCCCGCCGGGCGCGACCGGCGGGAACGGCAGTCAGCGCCCGGCGCCCACGCGGCCGAGGGTGCCCAACCGGCTGGCAATGCGGGAGATGTCGACGGCGGAGGGGCTGGCTGACGGGTCCAGGTCAAGCGGCTCCGCGCTGATGACCGTCAGCGGCACGTCGGCGTCATAAAGGATGTCCACGATATTGCTGAAGCGCTGCCAACCGTTCATGCTGATCCCTTCCCGGGCCGGCACACCGGAAATAATCCAGTGCGCGGCATGCGCCAGCAGGCCCAAATAGTCGGAGGCGGCGGTGGGGCCTTCGCACAGGTCGCGGAAATCGAACCACAACTCGGCCGGCGTGCTCCGGAGGACCGGCAGCGGCCAGCTCGCCGGCTGCAGGTCGCGCGCCTCTGCCGGGGAAGGCCATTCAAGGCCTGCCTCGGCGACCCTCGGGTCCTCGGGGCCATCCGGGGCAATGACCATCGCACCGTCGCCGAACCGCGCGGGGCGGGCACCGCCGTCGTCGTCCCGGCCTCGGGTCCGCCCGGCAGGCTGCGTGCGGTAGTCGACCGGCCCGGCGATGGGGGCAACGTGCATGGTGCGGCGGATCAGGGCGATGGTGGGCTCAAACAGCTCATGGAAGGCCTCGCCTGGCATCAACTGGTCGGGCGGATAGTTCGAGGTGGTGACCAGCACTATGCCGCGGCGGTGGATTTCGCGCAGCAGCCGGGCCAGCAACTGGCCGTCCCCCGGATCGTGGACGTGGAATTCGTCCAACACCAGCAGGGCGCAGTCGCGCAGCAAGCCGTCGATGGCCACCTCGATGGCGCTGGTGCCCGGCGGCCTCGCCGCCGGGTCCTGCGCATCGCGGCGGCGGGCGTGCAGCTCTCGGAACAGGTCGTGGAAGTGCCAGCGCTGCTTGTCCGGCACGTCCACGGCCTCGAAGAATGTACGGGCCAACCAGCTCTTGCCCCGCCCGACCGGACCCCACAGGTACAGCCCGCGGTGCTCGCCCGGCCGCGCGGGCTCTCCTGCGCGGAGCCGCGCGGCGGCATCGGCCAGCAGGCGGGCGGCCTTGTGCTGGTCGCTATCGAGGCGGAAGCCTGTTGCCGAGGCGGCCTGCTCGAGGTGGCCGAGCATCGGCCGGCCGCTGCAGGTCTTGCCCTGCCGGCCGGCCGCAACGTTTCCTGCGTCCACGACGCGTCCTTCCTGTCCCGATACCCCCGAAACCTACCCTCCGGCGACCCTGTCCCGGCCGTCCCGCCTTAACCGCGGCGGGCGCCCCGGCTTCCCTAAGGGGAAGCACGGAGCGCCCTGCCGTGCGGATCGTTAAGCGGCGCAGTGCCGCGGGGACCGCAGGTTAGTTGGCGGCGACAGCGGCGGCGCGGACAGACTCCATGGCCTTGGTCCACGGGATGAGCTGGTCGATCATCGGCGCCAGGGTGCCGGCGTTCTGCTCGGTCGGCTTGAAGTCGGCGAAGTTCTCGAAATCGGTGAACAGCGAGAACATGACCTGGTTGCGCACGTGGGCGATCTGCAGTTCGGACAGGATGTTGCGCAGGTGCTCGGCGGCACGGGCGCCACCCATGGAACCGTAGGAAACGATGCCGGCGGCCTTGTTGTTGAACTCGACGTTCAGGTAGGACAGGGCGTTGGTCAGGGCCGGCGTGACGGTGTGGTTGTACTCGCCGGTGACGAAGATGAAGCCGTCGAACTCGCTGATCTTGGCCGACCACGCCTTGGTGTGGTCGTTCTGGTAGTTCTGGTAGGCAGCCGGGTAAGCTTCGTCCAGCAGGGGCAGGTTGAAGTCGGCGATGTCGACGACCTCGAACTCGGCGTCGGTGCGGCCGGCTGCCTGGGCGAGAACCCAATCGGCAACCTGCTTGTTGACACGACCCGGACGGGTGCTGCCGGTAACGATAGCGATCTTGGTCATAAATAACCCCTTCGAGGTCTGGTCCCGACGCGCCAACAATGTTGACACGTCATGGTTTTGTTGACACGTCAATTATGCAGGGCCGAAACTTGAATTGTCAACCAAAGACGAGGAAGGGACAGTCGTGAACTCCGACACCCGCTGGCTGAACGACCACGAGCAAGAGATCTGGCGTGCCTTCCGCGAATTGCTGTGGGGCTTCGAGTCCGCCATGGACCGCCAGTTGCTGCGCGACTCCGACCTGTCCGGCGTGGAGTATTCGGTCCTGGCCTCCCTGTCGGAGGCGGCCGAGGGCGTCATGCGGGCACGGGATATCGCGCAGCAGCTGGACTGGGAGCGCAGCCGGCTGTCCCACCTGCTCAAGCGGATGGAAGCGCGCGGACTGGTGGAGCGGGTGGCTTGTGCCACGGATGCACGGGGTTTCAACATCTCGATGACCGATGCCGGTTGGGATGCCATCAGGCAGGCCGCACCCGGGCACGTCCGCTTCGTGCGGGAGAACGTGTTCGATCCGCTCTCGGCTGCCGAACGCGAGGCGCTGCTCTCGGCGACCACCAAGATCCAGCAGTCCATCCGCGACGCGGGCCTTTGGGGGAACACCGGCAAGTCGTCCTGAGCCGAGGGCTCACTCCAGGATTTCGGAGACCTCCAGCCACTCCATCTCCAGGCCCTCCTTCTCCTCGGCGATTTCCTGGAGCTTGCGGTTCATCTCCGCCAGCCCGGCGAAGTCGACGTCGGCCTTGGCGCCTGCCGCGTGCATCTGCTCCTTGAGTTTGTCCTCCTGCTGGCCCAGTTTGCCCAGTTGGCGCTCGATCCGGTTGAGGTCCTTCTTGGCCTGGCGCTTGTCGGCTTCGCTGTGTACGGAACCGGAGGACGTTCCGCCGCCGGCGCCTCCGGTGCCCGGTGACGGCGAGGACCTGCCGGCCAGCGCCGCTTCGCGCAGCTCAAGGTACTGGTCCACTCCCCCGGGCAGCCCGCGGAGCTTGCCGTCGCCCAGCAGCGCCACCTGGTGATCGGTCACCCGTTCCAGCAGGTAGCGGTCGTGCGAGACGACCACGAGCGTGCCCGGCCAGCCGTCGAGCACGTCTTCCACGGCCGCCAGCGTGTCCGTATCCAGGTCGTTGGTTGGCTCGTCCAGCATCAGTACGTTTGGCTCGCCGACCAGCAGGCGCAGCAGTTGCAGCCGCCGCCGTTCCCCGCCGGACAGGTCCCGCACCGGCGTCCACTGCTTCTCCTTGGAAAAGCCGAGCTGTTCCACCAGCTGGCTTGCGGAGACTTCGCGTCCGCCGATGTTGAAGACCTGGCGTTCGCGCTGGATCACCTCCACCACGCGCAGATCCGAGACGTCATCGAGTTCGCGGACTTCCTGGGTGAGCATGGCCGTCTGCACCGTCTTGCCGCGCTTGACCTTGCCGGCGGTGGGGTGGATCTCGCCGTTCAGCAGCCGCAGCAGGGTGGTCTTGCCCGCCCCGTTGACGCCCACCAGGCCGAGCCGTTCTCCCGGTGCCAGCCGCAGCGTGATGTTGTCGAAGAGCGCGGCGGGTCCGTCGTCGCCGTCCGTGGGCCGGGGCGGCGGCGTGTACGAAACCTGCTCGAGGTCCAGCACGTCCTTGCCGAGCCGGGCGGTGGCCATCTTGTTCAGGGCCACCGCGTCCCGGGGCTCGGGCACATCGGCGATCAGCTCGTTGGCGGCTTCGATCCGGAACTTCGGCTTCGCGGTCCTGGCGGGAGCACCGCGGCGCAGCCAGGCGAGCTCCTTTTTCACCAGCTGCTGCCGCTTGCCTTCGACGACGGCGGCCGTCCGGTCGCGTTCCGCACGGGCCAGCACGTACGCGGCGTACCCGCCGTCGAACGGGTCCACGGTACCGTCGTGGACCTCCCAGGTCCGGGTACACACTTCATCCAGGAACCAGCGGTCGTGGGTGACCACCAGGAAAGCTCCCTCGGTGGGGCGCCACCGCGTCTGCAGGTGCCGGGCGAGCCAGGCGACCCCCTCGACGTCGAGGTGGTTGGTCGGCTCGTCGAGCATGATCACGTCGTGGGGCTCGATCAGCAGCTTGGCGAGGGCGACCCGGCGGCGCTGCCCGCCGGACAAGGACGATACCGACGCGTGCCAGTCGACGTCGCCGACGAGGCCGTTCATGATTTCGCGGATCCGCGGGTTGGAGGCCCACTCGTGCTCGGCGGCTTCGCCGACGATCGCCACGCCGACCGGCAGGTCTCCGTCCAGCACGTCCTGCTGGTCCAGGTAGCCCACGTTGACATCGCCGCGCTTGGTGACCCGACCGTCGTCGGGCGTGGAACGATGCGCCAACAGCCGCATCAGGGTGGACTTGCCGTCGCCATTGCGCCCGACCATGCCGATCCGGTCCCCTTCGTTGAGGCCGAGGGACACCGAGTCCAGGATGGTGCGGGTGGCAAAGGAGACGCTGACGTTTTCTGCGCCGAGCAGGTGGACCAAGGATGCTGCTTTCTGTTGCGTTGGTGGATGCGGAGGCGGGCCGCCGCCGGCGTCCAGGGGCAGGGCGGGCGGTCAGGCCATGATGCGGGCGCCGTGCACCGGCCCGCGGACCGGCAGGGCAACCACACCGGCGACATCCGAGAGCCGCTGCCCCAGCTCTGCCGCCTCGCGCCGTCCGGCGGTCAGGAAGGCTACCGTCGGGCCGGAACCGGAGACCAGGCCCGCAAGCGCGCCTTCGGCCTTGCCCAGTTCAAGGATATCGGCCAGTTCGGGGGCCAGCTCGATGGCGGCCTCCTGCAGGTCGTTGTGCAGGCACCCCGCCAGCTGATGGACGTCGCCGGACTGCATCGCCTGCAGGATCGCAGGGTCCACCTGCTCGGGCTCGTCCGGGACGTGGCCGCGGCGGGCGCGCAGGTCATCGGCCACGGCGTAGACCTTGGGCGTCGACAAGCCGAACGAGGCAGGTACCAGGACCCAGTGCATTTCGCTGCGCGCCAGCGCCGGCGTCAGCCGGTCCCCGACCCCCAGCCCGACGGCCACTCCGCCGTGCAGCGCGAACGGCACGTCCGCGCCGAGCCCGGCGGCCAGGCCGATCAGCTCATCCCGCGAGTAGCCGGTGTTCCAGAGTGCGCTGCAGGCCACCAGGGCCGCGGCCGCGTCGGCGGAGCCGCCGCCCATGCCGCCGGCGATTGGCACCCGCTTGGTGATCTCCAGGTGCACGCCCTGCGGGTGTCCGGAGGTTTCGCGGATCAGGTCGGCGGCCTGCACCGCCAGGTTGGAAGCATCCAGCGGGATGCCGGCCAGATCAAACTCCAATCCGGGCCCGTTGCGCACGCTGACGGTGATGGCATCATCCTCACGTGCGGTGGCGGTGACCTCCTCGTACAGCGAGAGCGCCAGATAAACGCTGGCCACCGAGTGGTAGCCGTCCGCACGGGGGCCGCCGACCCGGAAGGAGACGTTGATCTTTCCGGGTGCCATGACGCGGACGGGACGTGTTCTGGTCATATCGGTGCCGCCACCTTCCTAGCCGACAAGCGGATGGTTGAACTCGGCGATGCGGGCGAAGGCGGCAATGTCCAGCACCTCTCCGCGGGCGCTTGGGTCCACGTTGGCCAGCCGCAGTGCTTCCTCGGCCCGGGCGGCGCTGCCGGCCCAGCCGGCCAGAGCGGCGCGCAGGGTCTTGCGGCGTTGCGCGAACGCCGCATCGATGACGGCAAACACTTCACGGCGGGGGGCGCGGGTCACCGGCGGTTGCCCGCGGGTGAACTCCACCAGCCCGGAAGCGATCTTGGGAGCGGGCCAGAACACGTTCATGCCGATCACGCCTGCCTTGCGCATGGTGCCGTACCACGCGGCCTTGACGCTGGGCACACCGTAGATCTTGGAGCCGGGCTTGGCCGCGAGCCGGTCGGCCACCTCGTCCTGCACCATGACCAGACCGTGCCGCAGCGACGGGAAGTGCTCCAGCAGGTGCAGCACCACCGGCACGGCCACGTTGTAGGGCAGGTTGGCGACCAGCGCATCCGGGGCCTTGGGCAGTTCGGTGACCCGCAGCGCGTCCGCCAGCACCACGTCCAGGCGCCCGGCGGCGTCGGGACGCCATTCGGCCGTTGTGCGTTCCAACCGGGCGGCGAGTTTGGGATCGATTTCGACGGCGACCACATGCCCGGCCGCATCCAGCAGCCCGAGCGTGAGCGACCCCAGGCCGGGACCGACCTCCAGGACCGTCTCGCCGGGGACAACATTGGCGGCAGCCACGATCCGGCGGATGGTGTTGCCATCGATCACGAAGTTTTGCCCGAGGGTCTTGGTGGGACGCACGTCCAGTTCGGCCGCGAGCCGCCGGACGTCGGCGGCTCCGAGCAAGGGCCGGGTGGGGGCGGGCGCGGCGTCCCCGGCGTCGTGCCGGGAGTCGGTGCCGGATGCGGAGTGGGGTTCTGTCACTGTGCCATCGTATCGGGCCGGGGCCCGCTGCCGCCGCGGCCCCGCCCGGCTAACGCACCTCGGGCCCGGGCGGCAAGGCCCGGGCCCGAGGCCGGTGGATAGCCGGCGGATGCCTAGAGCAGTCCCAGCTTGGCGGCACAGGCGGGCCAGTGGCCCCAGCCGCCGTTGCTGCGCAGCACCTCGGCGGTGGCGATCTGCTCCGAGGGCGTGGCCATGTAGGCGTAGGGCGCGTACTTGCCGCCGCCGGCGCCGAGCCAGGAGCTTGCGCTGAACTGCAGTCCCCCGGAGTAGCCGTTGCCGGTGTTGATGGACCAGTTGCCGCCGGACTCGCACTCGGCGAGCGCCTGCCAGGTGCCGCCGACGTTGGCGTTGTTGACCTTGGCCGGGCGTTTCTTGGTGCCGACCGTGACCTTCTGGCTGACCGGTTCGCGGGTGACCTTCTCGCTGACCAGCTTCCGGTCGGTCTCCTTGCCGTCGGTCAGGACGACTTCGTAGACCTTGACGCGTTCGCCGGCCTCCCCCGCGCGGGTGACCTTCTCTTCGCCCTCGTACATGGCGGAGTTCGTCGTGGTGGCCGTCCCGAACGGGACGGACTCGGCCTCCTCCACACGCTCCCGGTCGATCCGGGTCACTTTGACCTTGGTGCCTTCGGCAACCGGCTCGGCGGCGGCAACGGAGAGCTTGTCTTCCTTGCCCAGCTTGATCTTCTGTTCCTTCAGGAGGTCGCCGATGGTGGTCGCGGTGGTGACTTCCTTGCGGGTCTCGCCGTCGACCGCAAGGGTGACATTTTTCGGCGTCGAGATGGTCACCGCGCGCACCGAGGCCAGTTCGGCGGTCAGCGGGGCGGACAGGGCCGACTTTTCGTTGACTTCCAGTTCGTCCAGCAGTTCCTTGACGGTGGCGGCCGTGGTGTGCACGGTGGAGGCCTCGCCGTCCACGTTCACGTCCACGGGTTTGGCGGTAACCACTTCGATGCTGGCACCGTCGGTGATTTCTTCGCCCACGGCCGGGGTGACGTCGTCGAGCTCGCCGACGTGCACCTCGGATTCGGCCAGCACGTCTGCAACGGTGGAACCGAACGTGGAGACGGTGCTGGCCTGCCCGTCCACGGTCAGCGTGACCGACTTGTTATTGCCCACAAAGGCCACCAGTCCAAGGACCAGGGCGGTCATGACGACGACCTGGCCGGCGATCTTCACCCAGCGGTTCTTCAGCGCGTTTGTCACGGTTCCCGAATCTGTTGCAGTTTCCGGGCACGGGGACATAAAGACACGCGCGTGGGACGTGCCGGTCTCAACGGCACGGTGCGAGTGCAGGCAGCACCCGCAGCGGATGTTTGGGCGTACGAACGGAACGTCCAACGGCTACCGCCACGGGTGTCACAATGTCCGGTTGCCTTCCCCGACCCCGGCCATTAGCTACCTACCGTAATCGAAACGTGACATGGCGACAAGCGGGGCCCCTCGGCCGCAGCACCGGCCGATGGGATTGCCTCCCTCGTTCGGGCGCGCCGACGTGCCCGTCTTCCGGTCCGGCCGGGAAAAATGCCGCGGGTTATTCCTGCTGCCAGGAGCCGTAGACACGCCGCGTGTTGTCCGCCACCTCTGTGCATAACTGCGCCAGGTCCTTCCCGAGGACCTCGGCCATCGAGCGCATGGTGTAGGGCACCAGGTAGCTGGCGTTCGGCCGTCCCCGGTAGGGATGCGGGGTCAGGAACGGAGCGTCGGTCTCGGCCAGCACCAGGGCCGGTTCCGCGGTCGCCAGGGCCTCACGCAGGCCGTCGGCATTCCTGAAGGTGACGGTTCCGGCGAAGGACATGTGCCAGCCGTTGTCGTTGCAGGTCCTGGCCAGCGCCGCGTCACCGGAAAAGCAGTGGAAGACAACCTTGTCGGGAGCGCCCTCCTCGAGCAGCACGCGCACCACGTCGTCATGCGCGTCCCGGTCATGGATCTGCAGGGCCAGGCCCAGCCGCTTGGCCATGTCGATGTGGCGGCGGAACGATTCCTGCTGGGCGCCCCGGCCTCCGCTTCCGGTCCGGTAGTAGTCCAGTCCGGTCTCCCCGATGGCCCGGATCCTCGGGTGCGACGCTATCGACTCGATCTCCGCCAAGGCCTCCTCCAGCGTCCCCGCATCGGCCAGCGGGGGTGCGTCATTGGGGTGGATGGCCACCGCGCCCAGCAGCCTCGGCTCGGCCTCGACAGCCTGCAGCGTGAAGCGGGCGGATTCCAGGTCGCAGCCCACCTGGACGGCGCCGGCAACGCCGACCGCCTCGGCAGCGTCCATCGCCTGCCGGACCGTGACCGCCACCAGCCCGTCGCGGAAGTCCAGGTGTGTGTGGTTGTCCATCACCGGCACGGGCAGCGCTTCGGGGGCCGGCGGATAGCTGAGATCACGACGCCGGCCGTCCCCCTCGGTGGGGCTCCGCACCGCCGTCGTCCGGGCTGCGGTGCTGTCAACTGTGTAGGCGGCAGGAGTCTCGCCGGCGACGGCGGCTGGAGGATTGGACATGATTCCAGCCTACTGAAGCGCCGGGTGCGGTACCGGCGTGAAGGGAAGCGGGCGCGCCAAAGCAGCGTCCGAGTGTCTACCGCATCACACAGCCAACAAGTAGGGTTGGAACAACCGGCCCTCGGGGAAGGCACACCGGAAGGTACTTTCATGGATACGCAGCAGCACATGGCAGAGGCCGGGACCGTCCACTCCGATCGAGCGGGCCTGGGGGCCGGCGAGGGCCTCGCACTGACGGAGTTCCACGACGCCTGCGGCCGGATCAGGGCAGCGATCGAGACCGTCATCGACGGCAAGTCGGAGGCGGCACGACTGGCGCTGACCGTGCTGCTGGCCCAAGGCCACCTGCTGTTGGAGGATGTGCCCGGCGTCGGCAAGACCATGCTGGCGAAGACGCTGGCCAAGACCATCGATTGCAGCGTGCACCGGATCCAGTTCACGCCGGACCTGCTGCCCTCCGACGTCACCGGTGTTTCCATCTACAACCAGGACATGCACCGGTTCGAATTCCGCCCCGGGCCGGTGTTCGCGAACATCGTCATCGGTGACGAGATCAACCGCGCCTCGGCCAAGACGCAGTCGGCGCTGCTCGAATGCATGGAGGAACACCAGGTCACGGTGGACGGCAACACCTACCCGCTGGACACGCCCTTCATGGTGATCGCCACCCAGAATCCGATCGAAATGGAGGGCACCTACCCGCTGCCGGAGGCCCAGCGCGACCGTTTCATGGCCCGGATCTCGATGGGATATCCGGATCCCCGCGCCGAAATGGAAATGCTGGAGACCCACCAGTCCGTCTCGCCGCTGGAGTCGGTGCGGCCGGTGGTCACGGTGGGCGAGGTGCGCAGCATGGTGGCCATGGTCCGCGATGTCTACGTCTCGCCCGCGGTGAAGGAATACACGGTCAACATCGGCCGGGCCACCCGGGAACATCCGCACCTGCGGCTGGGAGCGAGCCCGCGGGCCATGCTCCAGCTGCTGCGTGCGGCCAAGGCGACGGCGGCCCTGAGCGGCCGCGACTTCGTCCTCCCCGACGATGTAGCCGCCGTTGCCGAGGCCGTGCTGGCCCATCGGTTGATCCTTGACCGCAAGGCCATGACGGCCGGCGAAGACGCCTCCAGCGTGGTGGCCTCAGTGTTGGCCAAGGTTCCCGTGGGCGGCGAATCCCGCCGCGCTTCCTCCTGACGGCCATGGACGCGTTCGGCTGGCTGCCCACCCGGTATGTCACGCTGCGCGGGTGGGGCCTGCTGGCGGCCGGCGTGCTGGCACTGCTGCTGGCGCAGATCCTGGGCCGCCGGGACCTGCTCACCCTGGGGGTGTTCCTGATCGGCCTGCCGCTGCTGGCCGCCGCGGCGATGGTGCTCCTCAAGCCGGAATTCACCGTGGAGCGGAAGTTCCGGCCCGCCGCCGTCGAAACCGGCCTCGTGGTCCAGGTCCGGTTGTCGGTGCGCCGCAGCGGCGGCCTGGCGGGACTGGTGTACATGGAGGAGCAGCTGCCGCTGCGCTTCGGCAAGGCCCCGTCCTTCCGGTTCCCGGCGCGGCACCCGTCCCGTTCCGGGGCCAGCGTGTACGAATACAAGCTCCGTTCCAGCAAGCGCGGGCTGTTCGCGATCGGGCCGGTGACGGCGGATTTCTCCGACCCCTTTGGGCTGGCCAACCACCGGCACCAGCTGGGGGAAACCAGCCCGCTGGTGGTGACCCCGTCCCCGGTGGAACTGCCCGCCACCTCGCTGACCGGCGCACGGGGTTCGGACGGCACGGCAAGCACCCGGCGGCAAGCCAACCCCAGCGACGACGACGTGATGACCCGCGAATACCGGTACGGCGATCCGATGCGCCGGGTGCACTGGGCGGCGACGGCCCGCCAGGGCGAGCTCATGGTCCGCCAGGAAGAATCGGTGACCACGCCGCAGGCGACCATCGTGCTGGACCGCCGGGCCTCGGCCTACGGCACCGGCCTGCTGCCAGCCTTCGGCGATGGCCCGGGCCAGCACGGGGACCTGCTGCACACCTCGCCCTCCTTCGAGTGGGCCGTCACTGCCGTGGCCTCCGCTGCCAATGACTTCCTGCAGCGCAACTACACCGTCCGGTTCCTCGACGTCCATGCCCGGGCAGCAGTACGGGAGTCCCCCTCGGCCCCGTCGCCGGGCCAGGAGGATTTCGACGGGCCGGCGGGCTACCAGGACCTCGCCGAGGGGCTGGCCGCGCTGGGGCTGGCCGAAGACCACAAGAAGTCCGACCGGCACCCGGGAGAGCCCGCTTTCGGGGACCGGCTGATGGACAAACTTGCGGCACACAAGTACAAGGGGCCGCTGGTCGCGGTCCTGGGCCAGATCAGCGCGGGGGAAGCGCGCCTGCTGGCCCCTGCCGCCGTATTCGGCTCCCATGCCTTCGCCCTGATCGTTACCGACCGACCGCAACAGGCCCGGCCCGTCATGGACGTGCTGCGCGCCGGCGGCTGGCGGACCGTGGCGGTCAGCCCCAAGGCCTCGCTGCCGGCCGCCTGGGCGCACTTCGACCTGGTCGACCGGATCGAACCGGTGGGAACAGGAGCGGCCCCGTGACCCTCATGGTGGACAAACAGGCAGAACTCCGCGGCCCCGAAACACCCGGCCCGAGCGGCGGGCGGCCGCCCTCCCCCGGCGTCGCACCGTGGTTGATGAGCGCCGCCGTCGCACTTGCCGTCCTGCTCACGGCCGCCAGCCTGCACGGGGTCCTCGAGGGCTGGAGCTGGCTGTTCCAAGCCGCCGTGACGGTCTGTTGCACCGAGGCGGGCACCGGGCTGGCCCGCCGGCTGGACTGGTCGGCGCTGGCCGGGGCCCTGCTGGGACTGACCGGGCTGGTGATGTCGGTCACGGCGATGTTCCTGGCGCCGACCGGCTTCCTGGGCGTGATCCCCGGCCCCGGCACGTTCGCTGCCCTGGATCCCATGATGGAGGAAGCCCGGGACACCGTTGTCTCGCAGGTCGCTCCGGTGCTGGTCAACGACGGCATCGCGCTGGCGGCGTGCGTGGGGGTGGGGCTGATCGCCCTGCTGGTGGATACGCTGGCGGTTCCGCTGCAGATGCCTGCCATCAGCGGCCTGGGCCTGCTGGGCCTGGCCATCGTTCCGGCCATCATCAAACCGAACAGCATCGGAGCGGCGGGTTTCCTGGCCGCCGCGGCGGGCTATCTGCTGCTGCTGGGCTGCGCCCAATGGCTGGCCGCCGGCGGCAGCGGCAGGGGCCGGCTGGCCTCCGTCGAGCAGATCCGCCGTGCCTCCGGCATAGCGGCGGCCGGCCTCGCGGTCTCGCTGGTGCTCCCGCTGGCCATCCCGGGCTTCACGTCCGGATTGTTCCCGGAGGGTTCGCGGCTGAATTGGGGGGCGCCGACCGGCCTCAATCCGGTGGTGAGCCTGGGCGACAACCTCCGGCGGCCCGGCGCCTTCGGCAGGATGACCTATGCCACCGATGCGGAGGAACCGCTCTACCTGCGCTCGGTCACGCTGGAGAACCTTACCGGCGCGCGCTGGAGCCCGAGCGACTTCGACGGCCACCGCCGCACCGGCATCGACGAACTCGGGGTGCCGAGCGTGCGGAACCTGCTGGCCGACGGAGAGGTGACCACCACGCGGATCAGTACGGCATCCTTCACCAGCCCCTGGCTGCTGGCCCCTTACGCTCCGGCGAGCGTCTCGGGCGTCCGCGGCAAGTGGAGCTGGGATCCCCGCACGCTCAACATCCGCGGCGAGTCCGGCACCACCACCGCGAACCAGGAGTACGAAGTCCGCAGCGTCAGGCCGGCGCTGACGAGGGAAGCGCTGCGGGCTTCGGAGCCGTCGAGCAATCCCGTCGTCGATCCCGTCTTCTCCGAGCTCCCGGACAGCATGCCCGGCATCATCGCGGACACCACAGCGACCGTGCTGGAGGGTCTGGAGAATCCGTACGAGCAGGCCATGGCCATCCAGACGTACCTTCGGACATCCGGGTTCGTGTACTCGGAACAGGCGCCGGTCGACGGCGGCTACGACCAGAGCGGTTTCGAGGTCGTGGCAGCGTTCCTGGAGGAAAAGTCCGGCTACTGCATCCACTACGCCGCGACGATGGCGATCATGGCCCGGATCGCGGGCATCCCCAGCCGGATGGCGGTCGGCTATGCTCCGGGGCGTCCCACCGGTGCGGTCTTTGACGACGGTGCCGGCGGGGAACTGGAGGAATTCGAGATTGATTCCCGCGACGCCCATTCCTGGCCGGAACTCTACTTCAGCGGAATTGGCTGGGTCACCTTCGAGCCCACGCCGTCACGGGGAGTGCTGCCACCCTACGCCCGGCCCGAAGGCGCCGGCGGCCCGGTGCTTCCCAACGACGACCCGCTCAGGCCGGCGGGGCCGCCTCCGGCCGCCACCGACGACCCCGGAGATCCGGCTGCCTCGGGCGCCGGTCCCGCGGGCGAAGACATGCTCTCGCAACGGCTGTGGTCGGCGGCAGCGGCGGCCATGCTGCTGGCCCTCCTGTTGACGCCGCTGGTGCTGCGCCGCCGGCGTACCGGCTGGCGCAGGGCCGCGCTGGCCGGAGGAGGCGGGAGGGCCGCCGTGGCCACGTGGGCGGAAGCCGTGGATACCGCGGAAGACCTCGGCTGGGCGGCCGCGGCCACGGAAACACCCAGGGCCTTCCAGCAACGCCTCGACGACGCCGGCGTGGTCACCGGGAAATCTTCTGCCGCCTTGGCGCGGCTGCGGGCCGGCTACGAGCGGGCCGCCTACGCGGCTCCGGAGGCACCGGCACCGGGCGGCGCCGAAACCGCCCGGTGGTCCGATGTGGAAACCGTCAAAAACCGGCTCCTGGAGCGGGCCGGATGGCGGCGACGCCTGGCCGGGCTGTTTTGGCCGGCGTCGCTGTTCCGCCGCCGGCCGCCCGGTGAGGACGGCCGGTCGACGGATCGGACCTACCGGGCGTAGGGGTCCGCGATGCCGATGTACTGGACGCTGGTGTACTCGTCCAGGCCTTCCGCGCCGCCCTCGCGGCCCATTCCGGACTGCTTCACTCCGCCGAACGGGGCGGCGGCGTTGGAGATCACGCCGGCGTTGTAGCCCACCAGGCCGAATTCGATCTGCTCGGAGACGCGGAACATGCGGTTCACGTCGCGCGAGTAGATGTAGGAGGCGAGGCCGTACTCGGTGGCGTTGGCCAAGGCGATGGCCTGCTCTTCGGTTTCGAACGTGGTCACCGGGGCCACCGGGCCGAAGATTTCGCTCTGCAGGATATCGGCGTCGTTCGGAACGTTGGACAGCACGGTCGGCTGGTAGAAGTAGCCGTCGCCTTCCACGGGCCCGCCGCCGGTGCTGACGGTTGCGCCCGCTTCCACGGCGGCGGTCACCAGGGCATGCACGTCCTCGCGGGCGCCACCATCGATCAGCGGGCCCACCGTGGTGTCCGCTTCGGTGCCGCGGCCCGGCTTGAGGGCCTTCATGGCGTTGGCGAACTTGGTGGTAAATTCCTCGGCCACGGAGGCCTGGACCAGGAAGCGGTTGGCGGCCGTGCAGGCCTCGCCCATGTTGCGCATCTTGGCGGCCATGGCTCCCTCGACGGCCTTGTCCAGGTCGGCGTCTTCGAACACGATGAACGGGGCGTTGCCGCCGAGCTCCATCGAGGTCCGCAGGACATTGTCCGCGGCGTCCTTGAGCAGCTGCTTACCCACCGGCGTGGAGCCGGTGAAGGAAACCTTGCGCAGGCGGGAGTCCTGCATCAGCGGCCCGGAGATGCCGGAAGCGCTCTTGGAGGAGACCACGTTCAGCACTCCTGCGGGGAGGCCGGCCTCCATCATGGTCTGGGCGAAGAGCTGGCTGGTCAGCGGGGTGAGCTTGGCGGGCTTGAGCACCATGGTGCAGCCGGCGGCTACGGCCGGACCGACCTTGCGGGTAGCCATGGCGAGCGGGAAGTTCCACGGGGTGATCAGCAGGCAGGGGCCGACCGGCTTGCGCTGGACCAGGATCTTGTTCTTGCCCTCCGGCGTGGTCAGGTAGCGGCCATAGTCGCGGACGGCCTCCTCGGAGAACCAGCGCAGGAATTCGGCGCCATAGGCCACCTCGCCGCGGGATTCGGCCAGCGGCTTGCCCATTTCCATGGTCATCAGCAGGGCGAAATCCTCGGAGCGCTCGGTCACCAGATCGAAGGCGCGGCGGAGAATCTCGGCGCGCTGGCGCGGAGCCGTGCGGGCCCAGGCTGCCTGCGCGCTGTCTGCGGCGTCGAGGGCTGCGAGCGCGTCCTCGCTGGTGGCCGAGGCCAGGGTGGCCAGCACCTTGCCGGTGGCGGGGTCGTGGACGTCGAAGGTCCCGCCGTCGGAGGCGTCGCGCCATTCGCCGTTGATCAGCAGGCCGGTGGGTACTTTGGCGAGCAGTTCTGCTTCGCGGGCTGCGGTTTCAGCCATGGCGGTGCCTCCAAGTGTTCGGGATTGAGTCCGTGGGCACAGTTGCCCGGTTTCCTTCACGGTAGGGGTTCCGCTTCACAGGTGTAAATGCGAAGGTGCACTACGTTCCACGGTCCCTACTGTGCAGATCGACAATACCAATCCGGCGGCCGGGGTCAGGTCACAGAGCGCGCAGATTACGACACCCCAGGCCGCCGCCTGCACCTGCATCGGCCAAGGATCAGCGCCCGCCGCCGGTCCGGGTGGCCAGGACCGCGGCGTAGAGCTCGCGCTTGCTCACCCGGGCATCGGCCGCGACGGCGGCCACCGCGTCCTTGAGCCGGGCACCCTGCGAAACCAACGCGTTGACGCCTTCCACGTGGTCTTCGGGGTGTTCAGGTGCCGCTTCCGGCGCACCGGCAACCACCACGGCGATCTCGCCGCGCACCTCATGGGTTTCCGCCCACTCCAGCAGTTCGCGGACCGGACCGCGCAACACTTCTTCATGCAGCTTGGTCAGCTCTCGGCATACCGAGGCGCGGCGGTCCGGGCCGAACCCGGCATCGAGCGCCCGCAGCATGGCCGCCAACCGGTGCGGCGCCTCGAAGAAGACCATTGTCCGCCGCTCGGCGGCGAGCTCCGCCAGCCGCGCAGCGCGCTCACCCTGCTTGCGGGGCAGGAAGCCCTCGAAGGTGAAGCGGTCGGTGGGCAGGCCGGACAGCGCCAGCGCCGTGAGCACGGCCGAGGGCCCGGGCACGGCAGTTACCAGCAGGCCTTCCGCCACGGCCGCCTCCACCAACCGGAAACCGGGATCCGAGACCGCCGGCATGCCGGCGTCGGTCACCATCACCAGGGTGCTGCCGGCACGGACCAGTTCCAGCAAGTCGGGGGTACGGGCCGCCTCGTTGTGCTCGTGGTAGCTGATGATCCGGCCGGCGGCCGTGATGCCCAGCAGTTGCAGCAGTTTGTGCAGCCGGCGGGTGTCTTCGGCGGCGACTACATCGGCGGTTTGGAGCAACTCGACCAGCCGCGGCGAGGCGTCCCCGACGTTCCCGATCGGCGTTCCGGCCAACACGATCTGCCCTGCCTGCCGCCCTGCCGGGGCGCCCCGTTCCTGCTCATTCACATGGACAACCCTACCTGCGGCGTTCGCCTCTTTCACCGGCGGCTTATATAGAGTCGGTATGTGCCCCACTGCAGCGAGGACCGCCCTTCGGCAGCCGACGTCCCGGCTCGTGGCCTCGCGCACCCCTGCACCTACCGGTCGGTAACATGATGGCCGTGACCCGAACCGCATCCCGGCCGGCTGCGGCTGCCCGGCGCGGCCACTGGCTGGAGTCCCCGGGATGGGCGTTCAGCGAGGCGGTGCT
The DNA here is from genome assembly GCF_059092685.1 of Arthrobacter sp. Y3221048. NCBI lineage: Bacteria > Bacillati > Actinomycetota > Actinomycetes > Micrococcales > Micrococcaceae > Arthrobacter > Arthrobacter sp. Y3221048. The sequence goes on from NZ_JBNHHX010000003.1 coordinate 344,259, forward strand.
GCGCCGGCGGCTGCTCGGACTTCCGGCCCCGTTCGGCCTCTGGGCCTGGCTGCTTCCCGTGCTCACGGCCGTCCTCGGCGGGGTCTTGCGCTTCTACCGCTTGGGTGAACCGGGTTCGCTGGTATTCGACGAAACCTACTACGTCAAGGATGCCTACTCCTACCTGCAGTCCGGCTACGAACGCGAATGGCCCAAAGACGCCAACGACTCCTTCAACGCGGGCAATCCGGATGTCCTGCTCGATACCCCCGAATATGTGGTGCACCCGCCCGTCGGCAAGTGGATGATCGCCGCGGGCATGTGGCTTTTCGGATCCGACAACGGTTTCGGCTGGCGTTTCGGCGCCGCGCTCACCGGCACGCTGTCCATCCTGATGATCGCCCTGATCGCGCAGGCATTGTTCAAGTCGCCGGCACTGGGCGGGGTCGCCGGCTTACTGACGGCCATCGACGGGCACCATCTGGTCCACTCCCGGACGGCTTTGCTGGACGTCTTCCTCATGTTCTGGGTGGTCGCCGCGTTCGGCGCGCTCCTGCTGGACCGCGTCGACGGACGGCGCCGGCTGGCCGCGAAGATCGCCCGGCAGGCAGGCCCCTCCGGGATGCCGCGCCCTGCCCGGCTGCTGTACGGCCCGTGGGTACTCTGGCGGCCGTGGCGGCTGGCGGCGGGTGTCTGCCTCGGGCTGGCCGTGGGCACCAAGTGGTCGGCACTGGCGTTCGTCGCGGTGTTTGGCCTGATGTGCGTGTTCTGGGACCTTGGCGCCCGGCGTGCCGCGGGGATCAGGGAGTGGTTCTCCGCAGGCGTGATCCGCGACGGGGTGCCGGCCTTCTTCACCATGATCCCGGCTGCGGCGGTGACCTATCTGGCGACCTGGACGGGCTGGCTGCGCTCGGACGGTGCGTACGACCGACACTGGGCGGCGTCGAACCCGTCCGCGACCTGGGGCTGGCTGCCGGACTGGCTGCGCTCGCTGGCCGAGTACCACCGCAGCGCCTACACCTTCCACAGTGGCCTGGATTCCGAGCACCCGTACGAATCCAACGCCTGGACCTGGTTGTTCATGGGCCGCCCGACGTCGTTCTACTACCATGCCGAGGAGGCCGGCCAGGGCGCCTGCCGGGCGGCCACACGCTGCTCCGAGGCGGTCACTGTGGTCGGCAACCCGCTCGTCTGGTGGGCTGCTGCTGCCTCGCTGCTGGTGCTGCTCTTCTACTGGGCCGGGCGGCGGGACTGGCGTGCGGGTGCGGTGCTGGCGGGCGTCGCGGCCGGCTACCTGCCGTGGTTCCTCTACCCCGACCGGACCACGTTCTTCTTCTACGCGATCTCCTTCCAGCCGTTCCTGGTGCTGGCCCTGACCTACGTGCTCGGGCTGGCGTTGGGCCGGCCGACGGATCCGCCGTGGCGCCGGCGCCAAGGTGTGCTGGTGGTAGGGCTCTTCGTGGCGGCGGCGCTCCTGGTGTCGGCGTTCTTCCTGCCGGTCTGGACCGCAGAGATGATCGGCTACGACCAGTGGCGCTGGCGGATGTGGATGCCAAGTTGGATTTGATGCAGGCAAGACGACACGACTTTTACCGGATTCAGAAAGTGGGCACGACGTGCGCGAAGCAGTAACCGAAGTCCTGGCGGCGATGCCGGCCGGGTCGAACATTACGGACATCCTGGTGGCCCAGCATCAGCGCGACCCGCAGCGGGCGCTCTACGCGGTCAAGCGCAACGGAGCCTGGTCCGATGTTCCGGCCGCCGAGCTCCTGGCTCAGGTCAGCGCCGTGGCCAAGGGCCTGATGGCCTCGGGCATCGAAGCCGGAGACACCATTGCCGTGATGTCCAAGACCCGGTTCGAGTGGACGGTGGTGGATTTGGCCGGCTGGTTCGCCGGCGCGGTGGTGGTTCCGATCTACGAGACGTCGTCCCCGCACCAGGTGCAGTGGATCCTGCAGGACTCGGCGGCGAAACTGGTGTTCGCCGAGGACGCCGCCAAGGCCGCCGTGGTGCGCCAGGCCATGTCCGGGCTGCCGGCCGGGATCCCGGTGTGGCAGCTGGACGGGGAGGCCGATGGGCTGGCTGAGCTCGAGGCCCGTGGAACCGCCGTCACCGACGAGGAACTTGAACTGCGCCGGACCTCCCGGGGCATGCACGACGCGGCCTCGCTGGTCTATACCTCGGGCACCACCGGGCGGCCGCGCGGCTGCATCATCACCCATGGCAACTTCGCGGAACTGGCGGTCAACACCGTGGAGTTCCTGGCGGACATCCTCAAGCGTCCGGACGCAAAATCGCTGATGTTCCTGCCGCTGGCCCACGTGTTGGCCCGGGCCGTGCAGGTGATCTGCCTGACCGCCGGAGTGAAGATGGGCCACACCTCAAGCATGGCCGAGTTGATCGAGGACCTGGGCACCTACCAGCCCACGTTCCTGCTGGTGGTTCCGCGTGTGTTCGAAAAGGTTTACGCCACCGCCCGGCAGAAAGCGCACGACGGCGGCAAAGGCAGGATTTTCGACGCGGCGGCGCGGACAGCGGTTGCCTATTCACGGGCACGGGATGCGCAGGCACGCGGCACCGGCGCCGGGCCCGGCCTGGCGCTCAAGGCCCGGCACGCCGTGTTCGACAGGCTCGTCTACGGAAAGCTGCGCGCGGCGTTCGGCGGGCACGTGGAGTACACCGTCTCCGGCGCTTCGGCACTGAATCCGAAGCTCGCGCACTTCTTCACCGGCATCGGCGTGCCGGTGCTGGAAGGATACGGACTGACCGAATCCACCGCCCCTGCAGCGGTGAACCTGCCCCGGGCCAACCGGATAGGCACCGTGGGACTGCCGTTGCCGGGCACCACCATCAGAATCGCCGACGACGGCGAGGTCCTGATCAAGGGAATCGGCATCACCCCCGGCTACCACAATAACGACGACGCCAATGCCGAGTACTTCCGGGACGGCTTCTTGTGCACGGGGGACGTCGGCACGTTGGACGACGACGGCTACCTCACCATCACCGGCAGGAAAAAGGAGCTGCTGGTAACGGCAGCCGGCAAGAATGTTGCTCCGGGTCCGTTGGAGGACGCGTTGCGCGAACACCGGCTCGTGTCGCAGGCGGTAGTGGTCGGCGAGGGACGCCCGTTCGTCGGGGCCCTGGTCTGCCTGGATGAAGAGGGCTTGGCCGGCTGGCTTGCGTCGGCCGGCCGCGGCCCGGTCAGCGTGGCCGATGCCGCGGAAGACCCGGCGGTCCTGGCCGAGCTGCAGCAAGCCGTGGACCAGGCCAATCAGTTGGTCTCGCGGGCCGAGCAGATCCGGAAGTTCGCGGTCCTGGGACAGGACCTCACCGAGGCCTCCGGGCACCTGACGCCGTCGCTGAAGCTCAAGCGCGTCACCGTGCTGGAAGACTTCGCCGGCGAGATCGAATCACTGTACCGCTAGGGCCTGCAGCTCAGTCCTGCCCGCGGGCGAGCAGGAGTTCGTGCCGGCGGCGCCGTTCTTCGGCGGCCGCGGCGCTCCGGTTCCGGCGCCCGCGGGTCGGCCAGGTCAGGGCGAGCACCAGCGAGGAGATCATCAGCACCAGCAGAGCGATGACGATTCCGGCGTCCATCCAGAACTGTGCGGGGAACAGACGGATCAAGGTGTCGTCCACGAAGAAGGTCCAGGTGCCGTCGGCAAAGAAGATCCGGTGGAACTCGGTGAAGAACTGCTGCCAGTTGAGGGCCCCCAGGACGCCCAGCAGCAGGACCAGGATCAGCGTTGCGGCGGAACCGGCGAACAGGCCGCGCCGGATGCCTCCGTGGTAGCGGCGGGCCAGGTAGACCACTGCGACGACGGCCAGGAGCAGCAGGACCGCCCCGGCAATCATGGCCGCGAGGAACACGCCCTTCACGTCGGCCATGTGGCTGACCTCGGAATCCAGAAACAGGCTGCCGCCGTTGGGGCCGGGGAGGTCTCCCAGGTACTGCGGGCCGGCGAAATTCAGCAGGTAGTCCACCGCATAGGAGCCGTAGGTCATCCGCTCCTCGGTGCTGAAGCCAAAGCTGTCTGCCGGGAACCCGGGACGGTGGTACTCGACCCAGAGGAACAGCGGCGTGGCCACCAGCCGGATGGCCCCGATGATCAGGAGCGGCGGGAACAGCACCGCCAGCACCACCTGCAGGATTCGTCCGGCCAGCGGTTTGGCGTTCATGGCCTCGTCGCGTTCGGTGGTGCGCCGGACAACCTCCGAACGCGGCGGGCGTACCGACAGCGCACCGGTCGCAGGGTTCGCGTCGCTGCCGCCGGCAGCTGCGGCGGTGCCGGCGGGCGGCACCGGTGGGCGCGCCGGCAGCGGCTTCGGGGCAGCCGGGCCCTGACCGACCGCGGCGGCTGTGCCGGTCCTCCGGGGCCCTCCGCCCGGAGCGGCAGCCGCTGCTCCGGCGGGATCCGGCCGTCCGGCCGCGGAACTGCCGGCACTGTCGGCCGCCGCCGGGGCTCCGGTCCGGGCGGCCTCTGCAGCGGCACCATCTCCCCCTGCGGCCGGCGCGGCGGCGTCGAGGTGGGTGGGCCCGTCGCTCCGGGGTTTCGTTCCGGCGCCGTCCGGAGCACCGCCGTCGCGCGCGGTGCCCTGGCCGTCTGACACGGCGCTCAGATCCGGCAGCCTGCTGGGCCGGCGCATGGGAAGCGGGTTGGCGCCGTCCCGGAACCGACCGTTGACCGCAGGGACCGGAGGCGCCGGAGCGCGCTCGGGTTCAATGCCAGGGCCTTCTCCCGGCGCTGTCCGTGCCCTGCGTTTGTCTCCGCCGGGGTTCACCTCTTCGACTGCCACGTCCGTCGCCTCTTTCTGTACCGCTGGCCTCTCTGCCTATGAGACTACCGCCGGCCGGCGACGCTTCACGGTTGCCACCCCGGGGCGGCCCACCCGGCCATCGCCGGTTTGGCCGCGGTCGGCCCGGTCGCAGCTACCCGGTGGCGGCGGCCTCGCCGGCGTCGAACCGGCCCAGGTCGCCGCGCTCCCCCGCCAGGTAGGCCCGCCGGCCCACCACAAGGGTGTAGATCCAGTAGGCGGCCAGCACCAGTACGCCGATGCCCAGGCGCAGCCAGTCCGGCAGCGCGCTGGGGGTCACGAAGCCCTCGACCAGGCCGGAGATCAGGAGGACCAGGACCAGCCCCAGGGCAACGGTGATCAGCGACCTGCCTTCCCTGGCCAGCGATGCGGCGCGGGTGAGCCGGCCGGGCGAGACCCAGGACCAGAAGATCCGCAGGCCGGCGGCTCCGGCAATGAAGATTGCGGTCATTTCCATCAGCCCGTGCGGCAAAATATAGATGAAGAAGACGTCCAGCCGGTCGTAGGCGGCCATCATCCCGCCGGCCATGCCCACGCCTTGGGCGTTCATGAACAGGATGTACGGCACCCATAGTCCGGTCACTCCGAAGGCCACCGCCTGCGCGGCGATCCAGGCGTTGTTGGTCCACACCATGCCGGCGAACGAGGCGTTGGGATTCTCCGAGTAGTAATTGACGAAGTCCTCATCCACGTACTGCCGGATCTCCTCGTTGGACCCCATCGCCTTGATGACCTCGGGGTTTCCCGCCACCCAGGCACCGAACAGCCAGGCGACCAGGATGAACAGGGCGCCGATGGCCACGGTCAGCCAGCGCAGGCGGTAGAACGCGGCCGGCAGGGACAACACGAAGAACTCCGCCACGTCCCGGGCGAAGTTGGAGCGCGCCCCCGTGAACCGCGTCCGGGCGCGCGACAGCCGGGTGGAGAGGGCCGCCGACAGTTGGCCCTCGGCGGCGACCGACCGGATCATCGACAAGTGGGTCGACGTGCGCCGGTAGAGCACGAGCAGTTCATCCGCCTCGGCGCCGGTGAGCTTGCGTTTGGCGCTCAGTTCGTCCAGCCGCTGCCAATCGTGCTCATGCACCGCGGCGAAGGCATCGATATCCACGCCACTAGCCTATCCGTCGCGCGTCCAGGCTCCCGGCGGCGCCCGGCCGGACACCTCGGATCGATAGAGTGGAACCGGGCGCGGCACAGACCGCCCGGGAAAGGGATCCGATGAGCAACGTCATCACCGGCGAGGCGGTAGTGCTGGAACTGCGGCCGGCGTCGTTCGGCGTCCGGGCGCTGAGCTCGATCATCGATGTGGTGGCCAACGTGATCCTGCTGATCGCCGCCTTCGTGCTGCTGGCGGAAACCCTGGAGGTCGGGTTCGACGCCGCGGCCGCCCGGGCGCTGGTCATCGCGGTGGTGCTGTTCTTCCTGGTCGGCGTGCCCATCGCCGTGGAAACGCTCACGCGCGGCAAGTCGCTGGGACGCTGGATCATGGGGCTGCGGATCGTGCGTGACGATGGCGGTGCCATCCGCTTCCGGCATGCGCTCATCCGCGGCCTCGTGGCTGTCTTCGAACTGTACATCCTGCTCGGTTCCGTGGCCTTCATGGTGGCCCTGTTCAACGACAGGTCCAAGCGCCTCGGCGACCTGCTGGCGGGCACCTACAGCATGCGGGAACGCGTCGCGGTCATGCCGAAGATCCTGCCGGAAATTCCCCCGCAGCTGGCCCCCTGGGTGAAGCTCGCGGACATGGGGCGGCTGCCGGAACCGCTGGCCCGCCGGATTGTCCAGTTCCTCTCCCAGGCGCCCAAGATGATTCCGGCGTCCCGCGCGCGGTTGGCCACGGCCCTGGCCAACGAGGCCTCCGGCTATGTCTCTCCCCCGCCGCCGGCGGGGACTGAGCCGGAGATGTACCTGCTGGCAGTGATGGCCGAACGGCGCGAACGCGACTTTGCCCGGCTGGCCCGGCAGCAGGAACGCGCCGCCGAGCGCGGCGCCCGGCTGCATTCCCTGCCCTTCCGGGACTAGGAGCGGCCGCACGGTCCGCCCGGCCGGGCGGACCACGGGACGGCTAGCTCTTGTCCTGCGACGTCCAGGTCTTCCAATCCACGTTCCAGTCCCCGAAACCGTCCGTCGGATCCAGGAACCCGCCGTCGGTGTTGCGGATATCCACGATGTCCCCGGTCCGCATGGTCTCGTAGAAGTACCGGGCGCCGGCTTCGGACATGCCCACGCAGCCGTGCGAAATGTTGCGCACGCCCAGGGCCGAGGGGTCGAGGGTTGTGTGGACGAATTCGCCGCTGTTGCTCAACCGGCTGGCGTACTTGGCGTCGAACGGCTCGTACCAGTCCGGGTCTCCCGGTTTGAGCCCGATGCTGCGCGGGTTGAACGGAAGCGACTCATGCATGTCCATGATCGGGTGGATGCCCTTGCTTGACGGCCAGTTCGGGTCGCCCAGAGTCACCGGGAAGGTTTTGGCCAGCTCACCGCCCACGTAGATCTTCATGGTCTTGGTCTTGTTGTCCACGATCGCCCTGCGGTCATCGAGGATGTTGACGGTGATCTTCTCGTCGTTCATCCCGACCATGTTGTTGCCGAACTCCACGCCGAACAGTTTCATGTCCACTGTCACGGTGCTGTTCGGTTCCCAGTATCTTTCGGCACGGAAGCGGGCCTTGGTGTCCGAGTACCAGTAGAACTCGCCCTTCTGCCCGGCGGAGGTGGTGATGGAGATGGCCTTCTCCACCGCTTCCTTGTTCAGCACGGGTTCACTGAAATTGAACTCCAGCGGCTGGGCGATGCCCACGCTCTGTCCGTCCAGCGGGTACATCCAGCCGTCGGCCTGGTTGGGTGCCAACACGGTGGTGAAGCTCTGCTGCTTGGCGGTCTCGGTGCCGGCGCGGTCCACGAGCGTGTAGCTGAAGTCGTATTCGGTCAGGAAGTCCAGGCGTTCCGTTGCCTTCCAGACGCTGCCGTCTGCGGACAGTTCGCCGGCGATCGGTTCGCCGCCCTCCGCCGGCGTTAACACCACATCCTTGATGGAGGCGTTCTTGGCGGTGATGGTGGCCACGGTGGCCGGATTGACTTCCACGGCTTTGTCTTCCGGGGTGACTCCGACCGACATCGCCTTGACGACCGGCTCCGCGAAGCCCTGCCGCTCGGCCGGCGCGGCGGCGAACACCCGTCCCAGCTGGGAGGCGAAAGTCGGCGACGCCATGGCCGCTGCCGTGACGGCCGCGGCGGCTGCCACCAGCACTCCGATGATGCACAGCAGGGCAATCTTGAGGCCCTTGCGCTTCTTTTTTCCCTCAGTCATCCCAACCCAACTCACGAGACCTCGGCGGCACCTGATCGCCGCTGAAGGGCACAGCAGCACCCTGCTTCCATCGTAGGGCGCGCGGCGCCGAAGGGACGTGTTATTGCGGGCGGGTCCGCCCAACAATCCGGTAACCATTAACCGGCCGGCCAACGGCGGGGGCGGAGGCGCCGCCCGCCGTTAGCCGTCCGGACCCGATCAGTAGCGGTAATGATCCGGCTTGTACGGGCCGGCGACGTCCACGTCCAGGTACTCGGCCTGTTCCTTGTTCAGTTCGGTGAGTTCGACGCCGAGCGCGCCCAGGTGCAGCCGGGCTACCTTCTCGTCGAGCACCTTCGGCAGCACGTAGACCTGGTTGGCGTATTCGGGCTCGCCGGTGGCCGAGCCCTCGGCCGGCTTGCCGTGCTTGGTGAACAGCTCGATCTGCGCAATGGTCTGGTTGGCGAAGGAGTTGCTCATCACGAACGAAGGGTGCCCGGTGGCGTTGCCCAGGTTCAGCAGGCGGCCCTCGGAGAGCACGATGATGGAGCGTTCGGTCGCCAGGCCGGCATCGAAGACCCATTCGTGGACCTGCGGCTTGATCTCGACCTTCCGGACGCCCTGGACGTTGGCCAGGCCTGCCATGTCGATTTCATTGTCGAAGTGGCCGATGTTGCCCACGATCGCCTTGTCGCGCATCTTCACCATGTCGGACGCCATGATGACGTCCTTGTTGCCGGTCGTGGTGATGAAGATGTGGCCCTCGCCGACGACCTTGTCCAGGGTGGTGACCTGGTAGCCGTCCATCGCGGCCTGCAGGGCGCAGATCGGGTCGATCTCGGTGACGACGACGCGGGCGCCCTGGCCGCGCAGCGCCTCGGCCGCGCCCTTGCCGACGTCGCCGTAACCGCAGACCACGGCGGTCTTGCCGCCCATCAAAACGTCGGTGGCCCGGTTGATGCCGTCCGGCAGCGAATGGCGGATGCCGTACTTGTTGTCGAACTTGGACTTGGTCACCGCGTCGTTGACGTTGATCGCCGGGAACAGCAGCTGGCCCTGCTCCGCCAGCTGGTAGAGCCGGTGCACGCCGGTGGTGGTTTCCTCGGTGACGCCGCGGATGCCGGCGGCGACCCGGGTGAACTTCTGCGGGTCCTTGGCCAGCGAGGCGCGCAGCACGTCCAGGATGATCGTGTACTCGTGCGGGTCGTCGGCGGTGGCCGAGGGAACGGCACCGGCGGCTTCGAATTCGACGCCCTTGTGCAGCAGCAGGGTGGCATCGCCGCCGTCGTCCAAAATCATGTTCGGTCCCAGCTCGGGGTTCTCGGCGGCACCCGGCCAGGTCAGGATCTGCTCCGCCGTCCACCAGTATTCTTCGAGCGTTTCGCCCTTCCAGGCGAAAACCGGAACGCCCTGCGGCTCTTCCGGCGTGCCCTTGCCCACCACGACGGCGGCGGCGGCCTCGTCCTGGGTGGAGAAGATGTTGCAGGAGGCCCAGCGGACCTCGGCTCCGAGTGCGGTCAGGGTTTCGATCAGGACCGCGGTCTGCACCGTCATGTGCAAGGAACCGGCAATCCGGGCCCCGGCCAGGGGCTGGGCCTCGCCGAACTCTGCGCGCAGTGCCATCAAACCCGGCATCTCGTGCTCCGCCAAGCGGATCTGGTGGCGGCCGGCGGCTGCCAGCGAGAGGTCCTTGACCTTGTAATCGAACGTCACAGTCATGCTCCTAAGCGTCAGCGGGGCCGTCATGGGGGGAAGCAGCGGCGCCGTCGTTGGTTGGATCAAGGGCGCCGGCGGCCGGGGCGGCGTGCGGCAGCAGCACCGGGATGCCGTCTTCGATCCGGTAGCGCAGCCGCGCTCCGTCGGCGGTGCGGCCGGTCGAGACCAGCTCGTCGCCCTCCTGGGCCAGTGATGAACCGGTAGCCGGACAGCGCAAAACCGCCAGCAGTTCGGGGGTCAGATGTGCCATGCAATGGTGTCCTTTGATCTCCAGCAGCTTCGGCTGCGTCCGCTTCCGGCGGCGCGGGGCTTCGCCACGGACGGCAGGTTGCCGGCACGGCGGGCTGCCCGCCTCCCAGCGTATCGCCCTATGGTTGTCCGCGCAGAACGCGCAGGTGCCCGCGCCGGGTGCCGGCAGCACCTGCTGGAGGCTCCAACGGCTCGCGCTGGCCGCGCGGCTGGGGCACCTCGTCGGCTGCCTCCGGTGTGCGGGCGGCCTCGCGCACGGCGTCGGCCAAGGCCAACAGGTCGTCGGGGTTGGGGACCGGCGCCTGCTCCGGCAGGGCCAACCGCATGACTTCCCAGCCGCGGGGTACGGTCAGCCGTCCGGCGTGCTCGGCACACAGGTCGTAGCAGTGTGGCTCCGCGTAGGTCGCCAGCGGGCCCAGGACGGCAGTGGAATCCGCATACACGTATGTCAAAGTAGCGATGGCCGACCGTTGACAGGCCGAGCGTGAACATTGACGAAAGGATCCCACGAGAGAGCATCCTACTCCCGGCCTCCCTCCTTCCGGACCACCGGCGCGGGCCGGTGAAGAAAAGATTTGGTCACAATCGGGTCGCCCGGACGCTGCTCCCCCGGACGCTCCGGCGCACCGGCTGCGGGGGCCGGGTGCCTTATTCCGGTTCCCGGGCTTAAAGTCGGTATATGGACAACGGACCATCACTGACCCTCTCGCTGGATAGCGACGGCGGTGGCTGGCGCCGTCCGTTTGCCGCACGACGCCGGAACCGCCGCGGCCGCGGGCTGCGCGGCGACCTGCTGCCCGCCAACCTGCCCGGCCATCTGACCAGGTCGGAACAGTTCGAGCAGTGGGTCTCGGAGTCCGCCGAGCGGCTGGCGTACTTCTGGGGCGAGCGGGTCGAAGCAGCCCAATTCGTGGTCGAAGACATTCCGCCCCGCCTCGAGGAGCTGCTGGCCCGCGGCCAGGCCGCGCCGCTGGGCAGCTTCACTCCGGCCTCGCCGGGCCGCCCGGCCGTGGTGACTGTGTTCCGGCAGCCGGTCCAGACGGCCGCCCGGCTGCGGGCCGAGCTTCCGGAGCTCATCCACGATGTGGTGGTGGAGCAGACCGCGCAACTGCTGAACATGGCACCGGAAGCGGTTGACCCCGGCTACGGCCGGACCCGCCCCTGATCGGGCGTTACGGTCCAGGCGCCCCGTCGTCCTAGTACCCGATATCGACCGGCACCGCGGTCTGCGCCTGCGTCCCGGCGGGCACCGGCAGGACCGCAATATCGGGTGCACCGCCGTCGGTCAGGACCTGGGCACCGTAGACGGCTTCGCCGGAGGCGCTGATCAACAGGGCCGCAGCGTCGGTGCCGTCGGCCTTGGGATCCAGGGTCACGGTGGTTCCGGCGGGGACGCTGACCACCTGCTTCTCCCCCGGTTTGCCTTTGAGATCCACCGGAGTAATTTCCACCGTGGCGTCCCCGGACGGCGCGCTGAAGGCCATCCTGGAGCTGACACCGCCCGGCACGACGGCCAGATGGTTGCTGCCGAGGCGGCCGGCGGCAGGTGACCACCCGAAGTCCACCGGTTCGCCCGTCTCAGTTGCCCTGCTGACCCGTGCGGCGGCAGCGATGGACACGTCGGCGCTGATTTCGACGGAATACGTGCCGGCGGGCAGGGACTCCAGCGGCACCCTGGTGACGCTGCCGGCCGCCGCGGTGATGACGCCGCCGCCCGGGAGGCCGACCGGCCCGTCCGAACCGAACACGCGCACTTCCAGGACCGCGTCGGTCACGCCGGGCACCGCCACCTCCAGCGCCGGCGCGGCGTTCCCGTAGCCGTCCTGGCCCCGGATCGCCCGTGCCAGTTTCTCGTCTTGGACGGTAATTCCCGTGACCACCTGGCGCGTTCCGGCCGGGGCAGACGCCTGCAGCAACTCGACGCCGCCGGGGGTCAGCTGACGCAGGATGCTCTGCTGGATGAAGCCGGTCACCGGGCCGCCGGAGGATTGCACGCGCACGGCCAGTGATTCCTGGTTCGCGGCCACGCCCGCCAGCACGATGGAACGCGACTCCCCCGGAGCGACCAGCAGCCCGCGGGTGCCCGGAGCCTGGATCTGCCCCTCGGAAGAGATTAGTTCGAGGTCGACCGAGGACGGTGTCTGGGAACTGTTGTGCAGTTTCAACACGGAGGTGGTTCCCACGGTGGTGGAGGCGCCGAGCAGCCAGAAGTCATTGGCAGGGGCCATGCAGTTGGCCGCGGCCAGTCCGCGCAGGTCGCCGTCGGAGGCACGGTAGGTCATGGCCGCACCGGCCAGCGCCGTGGACTCCCCCATCGGGGCGGCCCGCAGCACGGTGGGGGCGGACAGGTCCTGTCCGGACACCACGGACGCCACCATCTTGGTCTCGCCGGAGGACTTTTCCGTTGGTTCGGCGATGCGCGCAAGCGGAGTGCCCGCTCCCAGTTCCGTCAGTTCGCTGCCGGGGACGTTGCCGCCGAGGTCGCTGAGCACCAGGGCCCTGGCCCTGGTTTGCGCCGTGGTGGAGACCGGGCTGAACTGGGGATCGGTGTCTTCGGCGGCAGTATCGAGCAGCCGGAGAGGCTCCGGGCAGACGGCGGTGTAGTCTCCGGCCGGAACGGCGGCGGACACGGGCGGGCGCTCGGCTGCCGCGCCCGGCACGTCCAGCAGGCTGCCGGCCGCTACCGCCGCTCCGGTCAGCAGCAGAAGGCCCGCTCCGGAGACGGCGCCCAGCGTCCGCCGCCCGCCGCCGCCCTTGGGCGTGCCGCTTGCGGTGGAACTGCCGGAGCGTGCGGCCGCCTTGCCGGCAGCGGCATCGCGTGTGCGGTCCCGCCGCGCAGCCCGCTTGGCGGCCTTGCGGTCAACCGGCTGATCCGGCTCGGCCTTGCGGTCAACCGGCTGATCCGGGTCGGCCTTGCGGTCGACCGGCTGATCCGGCTCGGCCTTGCGGTCGACCGGCTGATCCGGCTCGGCCTTGCGGTCGACCGGCTGCGCCGGCTCGGCCCCGCCTTCCCGGTGCGGCTGGCCGCCGTCCTGTGCCGATCCGGCAGCGGCGGTTGCACCGGTGTCTGCGTCTGTCGCCCGCGGCTCCTCGCCGCGGCCACCCGTCTCGGTCATCGTTGCTGTCCTTTTCCGGCCAAGGCAACTGCGGCGCCGTCGGCCGGGTCCTCGAATGCTGCCCTGCGCAGTTCAGCGGTGCTGGCATCCGCCCCCGTGGTCTTGATGTGGTCGACCCTGCGCGGCACGAACCGCCGGCGCGCCGGGATCGGTACGGCGAGCAGGACGGTCAGACCGATGGCGAGCACCTGGAGAATTCCGATCCACGGCGACCAGGGGCTTGAATAGCCGATCTTCACGGTACCCGCTGCTGCCGGCACTTCAAACGCCTGGGCCCAGCCGTCCTGCGACGATTCCAGCCGCTGGCCGTTCAAGGTAGCCGTCCAGCCCGGGTCGGTCCGCTCGGCCAGGATCAGCCGTCGCCCGGGCTCGCCGGCGGGAATCTCGCCACCCGCCGCGGTCCAGCCGGACGGCACCGTTTGCAGCAAGTCGCCGTTGGCATCGACCAGGCGTACCCGGGCGGTCAGTTGGCCCGCCGCGGTGCCGTCTTTGCCGGTCGTTCCGACGACCCGCCAGAGCCAACCGGAGTCGGTGCGTCCCACCGAGGTCAGTCCGGGCACGGCGTCGATGCGGCCGGCCAGCAGTTCGGCTGCCGTGTCGGATTCCTGCAGCACCACGAAGTCCACGCCGAGCCGCACCAGGGAGGGCCGCGGATCCACGCCGGTGCCCGCCACGATGACAGCGACCGTGTTCCGCAGTTCGGCGTCGGCGTCGTCGTCGGAGCGGACCTCGGCTTCGGTCAGCGGACCGGCCAGGGCACGCGCCGAATAGATCGCCGACAGCTGGTCCAGGGTGGTGCCGCTGCCGTGCATCACGGCCGCCGTCACCGCACCGCCGGTTCCCGCCGTCAACACGAGCGCACGTGCCTGCTCCGGCCCGGTCCCGCTGTCAGCAGAGGTGGCCGGCAGCGTCCGGTCGGCCCCGGGCGCCACCGCCATGTGCGTGCCGAAATCCGTCAGCGTCCGCGTCTCGCTGGACGGTGTGTAGCCGGTGAACTGGGGGACCAGCCAGTGTGCCAGGCTCGCCACCGGGCCCAAGGCCATGAGGACGGCGGCGGCCACCGCCACGGTGCGCCGCAGGCCCGACGCCGGGCGCCCCGAAGCGGCCAGGTCGTGCCGCAGTCGGTCCCCGGCGATGAGTGCCGCGCCCAGGAGCAGGAACAGGGTGAGCGAGACAAAGGGACCGGTGAACGGAGTGACCACGGCTCCCGGTGCGACGGCGGTGGCCAGCATCGAGGAACCAAAGGAGGCCGCGAGGGTCAGGAACGCGCCGAGCCAGAGCAGCCGTGCGCGGCCGGCCCCCCTGCCCATGACCGCCCCGGCCACGGCCAGCGCCAGCATCGGCACGGCGACGACGAGCGCGTAGAGGAGCGCCCACGGCCCCTGGGCCAGTTCCTCCAGCAAGCCGGCTCCGGCCAGCCCGTCGGCGGGGTTGAAGGCGAGCGGGAAGCCCATCAGCTGCTGCCACAGCGGGGCGGCGTGGAAGGCCAGCGGCAGGCCGGGATCGCCCAAAAGCGCGCGCGGCTCGTCCAGCCCGGCGGCGAACATCGGCAGGGCGAGTGCCAGCGGCGGGATGAGCGCCCACCAGACGGTTTTGGCCCGGCGGCGCAAGGCCAGCATCAGGACGACAATAAAGACGACAACCACGGGCAGCAGCGCCGGTGCCGACGCCGTGATGCCGGCCAGGCAGAGCCCGGCCGCTGCCGCGGCGGTCCACGAGGGGTTGCCGTTAATGCCGGGCTTGTGCACGGCTTCGTGCGGCAGCAGCGGCCGGTTGGCGTCGGCGCGTTGAACGGCGGAACCGGTGGCGCGCAGCAGGCCGAGAACGGCCCACGGGATCAGCAGGTGGGCCATCAGTGCGCCCAGCCGGCCCGTGCCCAACGCGACCTGGAACGCCGGAACGCTCGCCCAGAACATCGCGGCCCAGAAGCGCAGGCCGCGCCGCTGCGTGAGGGCCCCGGCGGCGAACCATGCGCCGGCGGCGGCCAACGGCATGGCCAGCAGCACCAGCGTCAGGACGGCGGCAGAGCCATTCCCCAAACCCAGCACGGCCAGGACGGCCAGGACGTAACCGAAGGGGTCCCCGTGCCCGGGAACGCCGGAACCAAGCGAAACCCACCAGCTGGACGCGTTGTGCCAGATTTCCGCCACGGTGGCCGAGACCGGCAACAGTCCGCCGCCCACCAGCGCCGGTGCCCCGAAGAAGTCAAACATGCCCACCGTGGACACGAGGGCCAGCACGACGGCGGCGGCCACCAGGCCCGTACCGACCCAGGTCCGGGCGGGCGCGGCGAGGGAGGCAAAGTCGTCGGATCCGCCGGTGGGCTGGTCGCTGCCGCCGGCGTCCGAACCGGAGCCGTCGCCCACTACGCCGACGGCGAGCTCGGGCCGCAGCGCCTCGGCGAGTGAGCGCCGATAGGCCCAGACCTCGCGCCGCGGGACCATCAGCGGGCGCACTATCCCCCGCGAGGTCCTGCGGGTCTTGGCCGCCTGCCGCCGGGACGCAAAGAAGCCCGCGGGACGGAACAAGGCGGCCAGGGTGGCACCGAGTTGCCGCAGGCCGTGCATCGGGTCCTTGGCCACCACCGAGGCCAGGAAGCTGTACACCCCGCCGAGCAGGGCTCCGATCCACAGGAACGGAACTTGCCACCACGCCGCATGCTTTAGCCGCAGGTGGATCTGCGCCTTACGGGCTTCCCGTGCGGTGCCGTGGCCGCCGGCGCGGGTGGCATGGCGAACCCTCGCGGTAGGCACAACCACCACGCGGTGGCCGGCCAGCCGGTTCCGCCAGCACATATCCACGTCGTCACCGGTACCGGGCAGGGCTGGATCAAACCCACCCAGCTCGTCGAAGACGTCCCGGCGCACCAGCATGCCGGCGGAATTGACTGCGAAGAAGTCGCTCCGGCCGTTGTACTGGCCCTGGTCCATCTCATCGACGTCGATCATGGTCAACCGCTCGGCCCAGCGACTCACGGTCAGGCCCACGTCGACCAGCCGGCGCGGGTTGTCCCAGTCCACCTGCTTGCAGCCGGCGATAGTCACCGACGGTGCCGTTTCCACGGCAAGCAGCAGTTCCTCGAGCGCATCGGGGTCCGGCGCGGAATCGTCGTGCAGCAGCCACAGCCATTCCTGGACCGGACTGTCGTCAACGGCGTGCTTGGGCAGCTCGGCCAGCCCCACCCGCACCGCGGCGCCGAAGCCGGCGCGGGTGGAAGCCGCGGCCACCGGGCTTCCGGCGGGCAACTGCGCGCGCAGCAGGTCAGCAGACTCATCGGACGACCCGGTATCGACCCCGATGTGGACATCGGCCGGTCTCGTCTGCCGTGCCAGGGCGGCCAGGGTTTGGGGCAGGTAGGAAGCGCCATTATGTGCTACCACAACGGCGGTGACGCGAACTTGCTGCTGAATTAGAGTGCTCTTTTCCGTAGCCGGCGGCGCTCGCGCTCCGACAGCCCTCCCCAAATGCCGAAACGCTCGTCGTTGGCCAGCGCATACTCCAGGCACTGCGAGCGCACCGTGCACGCGCCGCAGACCTTCTTCGCGTCGCGGGTTGAGCCGCCCTTCTCCGGGAAGAACGCTTCCGGGTCCGTCTGGGCGCACAGGGCATCGGCCTGCCAGCCGAGTTCACCCTCGTCCTCATAGCCGGCGCCGAAGCCCGGCAGCCCGATCCACAGCGGTTTCGGTGTCGGATCGGCCTCGGTCGGTTCCCGGAGCATGCGAGGAGCAGCCAGCTCCAGCACCTCGGCACCGGGTCCCTCCGCCAACGCTTCGTGCGCCGCGAGGAAGGCTGTGGCCGCGTCCTCGAGTGTCTCTTGGCTGGTTTCGCGGAAGCGCTCTGCCGCCGCCGGATCGGCCGGATCCACATACCAATCTGCCGGTACGCCGCGCGATCCGTGCGATGCCGAAGCCTGCGCTTCAAGCTCCCGCCGGTGCGCACTACGTTCTGCCTGCCCCATCAGCCCTCCCGGAGTTCCTGTACCAGCGTGGTGCTAGATTCGTGTCCAGCGCTGGATCTCAGCGCCGGACACAAGCATGCTGTTACACGTTTAATAACTAATTACATGGGTGTAATACGTTCAAGTCAAGCGCCGGCGGGAATCTTAGAGACCCGGCAGCGAAATCCGCGTACGCCACGCGAGGGCTTGTCTCCGTGATGTACGTCACAATCTACCCGTGCCGGCGTCAGCCCGCATCCGGCCGGGCCCGGAACCCGACCCTAAGGAGCACCGTGAGCACCTCCGCCACGATCACCGACCTGCTTGCCCGGCTGCGCCCGGACTCCTCCCCCTGCCTGGTCTGGTACGGGCCGGAGGAAGAACGCGTCGAGCTGTCCGGCCGCGTGCTGGACAACTGGGTGGCCAAGACGGCGAACCTGCTGGCCGAGGAGCTGGACGCCGCCGAGGGAACGAGCGTGGGTCTTCGGATGGAGCCGCACTGGCGGTCGTTGGTCTGGGCGCTGGCCGCGTGGCGGGCCGGTGCCGCGGTCCGGCTGGACGAGGGCGCCCGGACCGCGGATGTGGTGGTGGCAGCCGATCCCGCCCTCCTGGTGCAGGAGGGCGGCGCGCATCAGGTCGTGGTCGCCCTGGGGGCGCTCCAGTTGCGCTGGCCCGGGGAATTGCCCGACGGCGTCTTGGATTACGCTGCGGAAGTCCGGTCCTACGCGGACGACTACCTGGGGATCGATTCCTTGGCGGCAAACGGCTTGGCCCTGGAGTACGACGGCGGATCCCTCACCTTCGCCGAGCTGCTTGGCCGGCCGGCAGCCGGCAGGACCCTGCTGGTGCCGGCGCTAACCCCCTGGCCGGAGGTGCTCCGCGAAGCCTTGGCGACGTGGCAGGGCGGCGGCACGGTCGTGCTGGTGCACCCGGAGGTAGGGATAACCCAACGGTTGTTGGACAGCGAGCGGGTCACCGAGCAACTGTGAACCGACGTTCCGGCCCCTGTCTTGCCTAGCCGCGCGCCGTGCCCGACGATTGGGGGCCGTCGACCTCCGGTGCAGCGTCCGCGGCAGGCTGGGGGGCGGCCTGCTCCTCGTGGTGGCGTTCGAAGATCTTGCGGTCGGCAGCGAACTCCGGCTCGGCGTCGAGCTCAACGTTGAACACCAGGAACCGGTAGGCGAAGAAGCGCATGACGGTGGCCAGGACCGTGCCGACGATCCCCGCGAACAGCAGCATGGTCCGGTCCGTCACCTCCAGCGGGTAGCGGGCTATCCACACGCAGCCGGCGGAGACCACCATGCCGATCACGTTGATGACGATGAACAGCACGAGTTCGCGCAGCACGTTCGCCTGGCGGCGATGACGGAACGTCCAATAGCGGTTGGCTACCCAGGAAAACAGGGTCGCCACGGAGGCGGAGACGAACCGCGCCTTCACCACGCTGTCGTCCATGGGCCCGTTGATCAGCCACCAGTACACGCCGTTGTCCACGATGAAGGCGATCCCGCCGACCGTGCCGAACTTCGCCACTTCCCGCCAAAAAAGGGAAACGATGGCGCGCAGGCGCTCGGAAATAGTTCGATTCATGATCGAAGGTGGATCCCTTTCGCTCGGATGCCGGAGCAGTGCCGGCCGACGCACTATTGTATTGCTCCAGTCTGCGCGTTACCTAGGACGTCCCCGCCGCGGGAAGCGCAATGCCGCTCGTCCGGGGCCTGTTCGGTACCCTGACTAGGTGAGTTTTCCAGTGATCGGCGTAGTGGGCGGCGGCCAGCTTGCCCGAATGATGGCACCGTGTGCGGTAGAGCTCGGCTTTGAACTGCGTGTTCTGGCCGAGGCCGCCGATGTTTCTGCGGTCCCGGCGGTGGCCACCGCACCGGTGGGCGACTACCGCGACCTGCAGGCGCTGCGCGAATTCGCGCAGGGCCTGGACGTGATGACCTTCGACCATGAGCACGTCCCCACCGAACATCTGCAGGCCTTGATTGCGGAAGGCGTCAACGTGCAGCCGCAGCCGGATGCGCTGATCCATGCGCAGGACAAGCTGGTCATGCGCACGGTGGTGGACAGGCTGGGGCTGCCAAACCCGGCATGGGCGTCCGTCTCCGGAGTCGACGAGCTGGTGGCCTTCGGCGACAGGATCGGCTGGCCGGTGGTGCTGAAAACGCCGCGGGGAGGCTACGACGGCAAGGGGGTGCGGATCATCGCCGATGCGGCCGCAGCCGTCGACGCGGCCGACTGGTTCACCGGCGGCGCGCTGCTGGTGGAAGAAAAAGTCGAGTTCAGCCGGGAGCTCTCGGCGCTGGTAGCCAGGACTCCCTCCGGCGAAGCGCGGGCCTGGCCGGTGGTGCACACCATCCAGGTAAACGGCGTCTGTGACGAAGTGATCGCGCCGGCGCAAGAGCTGCCGGAGGACGTCGCCGAGGCTGCCCGGCAGGCGGCGCTTCGGCTGGCCGACGAGCTGGGCGTGACCGGCGTGATGGCCGCCGAGTTGTTCGCCACCCCGGGACGCGGAGCAGGCTTCGTGATCAACGAACTGGCCATGCGTCCGCACAACACGGGCCATTGGACCCAGGACGGGTCGGTCACCAGCCAGTTCGAGCAGCACCTGCGGGCGGTCCTGGATCTGCCGCTGGGCGATACGTCCCTGCTCGGCGGCGTCGTCGTCATGAAGAACTACCTGGGCGGCGCAAATACGGATCTGTTCTCGGCCTACCCGCGCGCGCTGGCGGCCGAGCCGTCCGTCAAGCTGCACGGCTACGGCAAGTCGGTCCGTCCCGGCCGGAAGATCGGCCATGTCAATGTGGTGGGCCGCGATGCGTCCCAGGTCGAGGAACTGCGGCGGCGCGCAAACCGTGTGGCGGCGATTGTCCGTGACGGCGTGGACCCCCAGGAAGGCAAACCATGAGCAACAAGCCGGTAGTCGGGGTCGTGATGGGGTCGGATTCCGACTGGCCCGTCATGGAAGCCGCCGCACAGGCGCTGGAGGAATTCGGCGTCCCCTACGAGGCCGACGTCGTCTCCGCGCACCGCATGCCCGAAGACATGATCAGCTACGGCCGCGACGCGCACTCCCGGGGACTGCGGATTATTGTCGCCGGCGCCGGCGGTGCCGCGCACCTGCCCGGCATGCTCGCCTCCGTGACCCCGCTGCCGGTGATCGGGGTGCCGGTGCCCCTGAAGTACCTGGACGGCATGGACTCCCTGCTCTCCATCGTGCAGATGCCCGCCGGCGTACCGGTGGCCACCGTGTCCATCGGCGGAGCCCGCAATGCCGGGCTGCTGGCCGTGCGGATGCTGGCAGCCGGCGGTGACGAATTAGCCGCACGGCTGCAGCCGGCCCTGCTGGACTTCGCTTCCGGCCTGCGCCAGGCCGCCTACGACAAGGGAGCCGCGCTGCGTGGACGCGTAGCCGGCTCCGGCGGGGCCTAGCAACGTGGGTCCCCAGCCGCCCAGGCGGACGTCGGGGTCTTCGGCGCGCGGGGTGACCGATCCGGTCCGCTACCCCCAGCACGCTCCGGCACCGGTGCGCACGAAGCGCGCCTTCGTCCTGCTGCTGCTGACCCTGCTCGTCCCGGGCAGCGCCCAAATCGTGGCCGGGGACCGCAGGCTGGGCCGGCGCGCCCTGGCGGTGACGCTGCTGGCCTGGGCCGCCATCCTGGCCGCGGCCGTCATGGCTTTGGTGAACTGGCCGCTGCTGGTGAACCTGGCCACCGACCGGTGGGGTTCGCTGGCGCTGATTGTGGTGCTGGCGGCGCTGGCGCTGTTCTGGGCCTTCCTGTTTTTGAACACCCTGCGCATCATCAGGCCAAACCTGCTGGCCCCGGGAGCCAAGCCGGCCGTGGCGGTGACGCTGGTTGCCCTCATGGTGCTCACCAGCGGCAGCCTGGGCTACGCCGCCTACCTGCTCAACGTGAGCCGCAACGCCTTCAGCACCATCTTCGAAACCCGGCCCGCCTTCGACCCGGTGGACGGCCGCTACAATTTCCTGCTGATGGGCGGCGACGCCGGTGCCGGACGGGTCGGGCTGCGCCCGGACAGCATCCAGGTGGTGAGCGTCGACGCGAAGACCGGCCAGACCGTCTTGTTCGGCATCCCGCGCAACTTCCAAAACGCCCCGTTCCCGGCAGACTCGCCGATGCGCGAGGTCTATCCGGAAGGCTTCAGCTGCGGTGACGAGTGCATCATCAACGCCCTCTACGTCGACGTGGAGCAAAACCACGCCGACCTTTACCCGGATGCCAAGAACCCGGGCGCGGAAGCCATGAAGGACGCCGTGAGCGGGATCCTGGGCATCGAGATCCAGGCGTATGCCCTCGTGGACATGGACGGCTTCGAAGCCCTGGTGGACGCGATGGGCGGCATCACGGTGAACGCCGGCGGCTGGGTGCCTATCTCCAACAGGACCATCCCCGGCACGAACCAGCACTACCCGCCGAAGGGCTGGATCGCCCCGGGCGTCCAGGAGCTCGACGGCTACCACGCCCTCTGGTACGCCCGCTCCCGCGAATTCGCCACCGACTATGACCGCGTCCAGCGCCAGCAGTGCGTGATGTCCGCGATGGTCAAGCAGCTGGACCCGGCAACGGTGCTGACCCGCTTCCAGCAACTGGCCGAAGCCGGCGAACAGGTCGTCGAAACGGATATTCCCAGTTCCCAGCTGGGCAGCTTCGTCTCGCTGGCGCTGAAGGCCAAAGACCAGAAGGTGAAGCGCCTGACCATCGGACCGCCGGACTTCGGCACCGCGGCGGAGAACTTCGTCACCTACCCGGACTTCTCCGTGATCCATCCCCGTGTTCAGGAGATGTTCACCCAGGAAGAGCAGACCGGGCAGAAAGATCCCAAGGACGACGACGGCGGCACCGGCGGCCCGGGTGCAGGCGGCGGAGAAACCGGCACCGGCGAGGGCGGGGCCGGCCCGGCGGACGAGTCGGCACCGGAACCGGCCGACGCCCCGGAGGCGCCGGCGGAGCCACAGATCACCGCGGAGTACCTCCAGCAGCTGGCCGAGATTGGCGATACGGCTACGCTCGGTGCCCTGGTGGCCAACAACGGCAAGTGCTCGGTCCCCTGATCCCGGTACTGCCGGACCCCGGTCTCGCGGGTGCTGCCGAACCGGTCCGGCGGCTCAAGCGCCGGGGCGCCGCGCCGGTGCCGGTCCGCTTGGCCGCGCCGGGACGCTGCGGTCCGACCCGATGTTGCGCTGGTCTGGCGGCGTCCGCCCGGTTCGGTGCGGACGGGCGGCATGCTGCTTCGGCGCGGGGTCTGAGAGGATCGTTGGAACAAGGACGAGGAAGAGGCTTGACATGTATCGGTTGACGAATGTACTGCGTCCCTATGCCTGGGGTTCGACGACGGCGATTGCCGAGCTGTTCGGGCGGGAACCGTCCGGCGGGCCGGAAGCCGAACTCTGGATCGGCGCGCACCCCGACTCCCCGTCAATGGTGCAGCTGGCCGGCGGTGAACGGCCGCTCGACGAGTTCATCAAGGAGAATCCCGGCGCCGCCCTGGGCGAGACGGTCCTGGGCATGTTCGGTGCCACGCTGCCGTTCCTGACCAAGGTCCTGGCCGCCGATTCCGCGTTGTCGCTTCAGGTCCATCCCACGCTTGAGCAGGCGCGCCTAGGGTTTGCCGCGGAGAACGCCGCCGGCATCTCCTTCAACGACCCGCAGCGCAGCTACCGGGACGACAACCACAAGCCGGAGATGATCTTCGCGCTCAGCGACTTCCAGGCGCTGTGCGGCTTCCGTCCCCCGCGCGATGCGGCGCGGCTGCTGGCCGGGCTGAAACCACGGCTGGCAGACGCCGGCGCGGCTTTGGACCTGTTGGACGAGGTGCTGGAACTGCTGGACGGCGGCGACGAGGAAACGGCCCTGCGCGGTGCCTTCGTGGCGCTGCTCGACGGCGGAGAGCGCTCCGCCCGGCTCGCCGCGGACACGGCCCGCATCCTGGCGGCCGCGCCGGCCGGCAGCCTGGGCAGCGAATACGCAGCAGTCGCCCGCCTGGGAGAACTCTATCCCGGCGATCCCGGCGCGTTGATCTCGCTGCTGCTGAACCTGGTGGTCCTCTCCCCCGGCCAGGCCCTGTGCCTGCCGGCCGGAAACATCCACGCCTACCTGCAGGGTGTCGGGGTGGAGGTCATGGCGACCTCGGACAACGTGCTGCGCGGCGGCCTCACTCCGAAGTACATCAACGTGCCCGAACTGGTGAAGATCACCGACTTCCGCCCGATTGCCCCGCCCCTGGTGCAACGGACCGTGACGGATGCCGGCCAGGAACTCTACTGCCCGCCCTTTGCCGAGTTCCAGCTCCAGCGCATCGAACTGGCCGACGGCGGCAGCCCGGTACCGCTGGCCCAGCACGGTCCCGCGATCGTGCTGGCGGTGTCCGGGAGCGTCCTGCTGGACTCCCCGAAGTCCGACCTGACCCTTGGCCGCGGCGAAGCTGCGTTCATCCCGGACATCGAACAACCGGTGAACGTTCATCCGGCCGGAGACACCGGAACGGGTGCCGTGTTGTTCGCGGTGACCGCCTCGGGCAGCACGCATGAATTCGACCAACAACGAACGGGAGCAACACTTTGACCGCTTCGATCCTGCAGTCCACGCCGTGGGCCGACTTTCAACGCAGCCTGGGCAAACAGGTTTTCGAACGCAGCGGTGACGGTTGGGCCTTCCTGGCCATCGCGGAAAAGACGCCGTTGGGCCGGTTCCTGTACGTTCCGTACGGCCCGGCGGCGGACGACAACGCCGCCCTGATCCGCGCGCTGGCCGCCCTGCGCTCCCTGGCGGCGGAACAGCGCGCCCACTACGTGCGGATCGAACCGGTCGGCACGGACCTCGGCCAGCGGCCGCAGTCGGCGCTGCAGTCGCTGGGCCTGGTCAAGGCACCGGTGGACGTCCAGCCGAAACTGACCTGGATGCTGGACCTGGACCAGCCGGAAGAGGACCTGCTGGCCGGCATGCGCAGCACCAGCCGTAACCTGTACCGCAATATCCACAAGAAGGGCGTCACGTTCGATGTCTCCGCCGACCCGGACGACATCGGCATCCTGCTGGGTTTCCTGCACGACGTCTCCGAGCGCGCGGATTTCAAGGCCCAGTCCGACGACTACCTGCGGCACGCCGCCCGGACCCTGGTGCCGGCCGGCGCGGCCAAACTTTTCATCGCCCGGTTGGACGGGCAGCCCATCGCGGCCGCGCTGTCCTACGACACGGAGACCACACGGGTGTATGCGCACGCCGCCGCGGACGACGCCCACCGCAAGCTCAACGCCGGGATTCCGCTGGTGGTGACCATGATGATGGACGCCCGCGCCGCCGGCATCCGCCACTTCGACATGTGGGGCGTCAGTCCCGAGGACGAGCACGACCACCCGTGGGCCGGTTTCTCCCGGTTCAAGCGTTCCTTCGGCGGCTACGAGGTCAGCTATCCGGGCAGCTGGGACCTGCCCGTCAACCAGCTCATGTACCGGGCTTACCTGCTCTCGCGCACGGCCCGCGAGGCTGTCACCCCCGCCGTGCACAAGGTCCGCTCGGCGGTGCTGCCGGCGGCCGGCAAGGCGCGCACCGCCGTCGTGCCGGCCTTGCGGAAACTGCGCGGCAAGCTCCGCCGCTGACCGCCCACGGGTCGGTCGGGAACCAAGAGACGAAAACCCCGCGCCGGCGCAGGCCGGTGCGGGGTTTTCCTGTCCTTGCGGGTGGCTAGAGCTTCCGCTCGAAGCGGTCCCACTTGTATTCCTGGTGCTCGCCCTCGACGAAGCGGATCGTGCCGGACTTGGAGCGCATCACGATCGACTGGGTCAGGACCTTGTGGTTCTTGTAGCGGACACCGCGCAGCAGGTCGCCGTCAGTGATTCCTGTGGCCACGAAGAAGCAGTTGTCGCTGGTGACCAGGTCATCGGTGGTCAGCACCCGGTCCAGGTCGTGGCCGGCGTCGATGGCCTTCTGCTTTTCCTCGTCGGTGGTGGGCCAGAGCCGGCCCTGGATCACGCCGCCCAGGGACTTGATGGCACAGGCCGTCACGATGCCCTCCGGGGTGCCGCCGATGCCCATCAGAACGTCGACGTCGGTGCCTTCGCGGGCGGCCGCGATACCGCCGGCAACGTCGCCGTCCATGATGAACTTGGTGCGCGCGCCGGCGGCGCGGATCTCCTCGACGTACGGCTTGTGCCGGTCGCGGTCCAGGATCATCACGTTGATCTGGTTGATCTTCTTGTTCTTGGCCTTCGCGATCAGGTGCAGGTTCTGCTTGATGGGCAGCCGCAGGTCCACCAGGTCCGCGGCTTCGGGGCCGGTGACCAGCTTCTCCATGTAGAACACGGCCGAGGGGTCGAACATGGTGCCGCGCTCGGAGACGGCCAGGACGGAGAGCGCGTTGTTGATGCCCAGCGCCGTCAGCCGGGTGCCGTCGATCGGATCCACGGCAACGTCGCACTCGGCGCCGGTGCCGTCGCCGACCTTTTCGCCGTTAAACAGCATCGGGGCCTCGTCCTTTTCGCCCTCGCCGATCACGACCACACCGTTGAAGCTGACGGTGGACAGGAAGGCGCGCATGGCGTCCACAGCCGCGCCGTCGGCGGCGTTCTTGTCCCCGTAGCCGACCCAGTGGCCGCCGGCGATCGCCGCGGCTTCGGTGACGCGCACCAGTTCCAGCGCCAGGTTTCGGTCCGGCTCGTTGTCGCCGACACGCATCGACGGCGGGAAGTTGGAAAAGGGGTCAGCCTGGGCTTCTTGGGACACTTCGACCTCATCTTCGAGTAGCTCTTCAGACAGCACCGGCTGCGGTGCCGTGACGGATGCGTCCGCGGTGCGGACACTTCCATTGCTTTCGATCATAGTCGTCAGCACGCCGGGAGCCAGCGTGCGGGCCGCCCCGCCCGCCCGCTCGTGCGGGGGCGTGTGCGCACAACGGCGGGGATCTGAGATCATGGAACAGTGAGTGAAGCGCGTCCCGAAGAATCGTCCGAGTTGCCTGTCAAGCCGGTGTTGACGGCGAAGCAGGCCAACCGTGCGAAGGCGCCGGTGGTCGGCATGCTGATGGCCGTGGGGCTCTCCCTGGCCGTGCTGCTTCCGGTGATGTTTTTGAATCCGGGCAGCAAGCCCGGAGTGTACGAACGTAATATTGACGTGCCCGGGGTGGCCCTGCAGGCCGAATCCACGGCGGGTTACCTGCCGCTCGCCGTTGACCTCCCGGCGGGCTGGACGTCCAACTACGCCCGGTGGAATACCGGGGGCACCGCCCAGGTGGCAGCCTGGGAAGTCGGCTACATCACCCCCGGCGAGCAGTACATCGGGCTCATCCAGACCGACAAGGCCAACCCCACCTGGATAGGCCAGGCGACCGGCAACGCGCCGGTCACCGGCGACCGCGACGCGGGTGCCACCTGGGAACTGCGCGACGCCGGCGCGGGCGAGCGCAGCCTCGTGCTGGAGCACGGCGGCTTCACCGTCATCCTCACCGGCACGGCGGAGCTGGACGAATTCGACGTCCTGGCCACCGCCGTCGTCGAAGAACTGGACAGCAAGTAACCCCGCCCCGACACGGTAACGGGTGCGCGGGACGGGCCCCGCGAAGCAGTAAGGTTGCTTCGTGCCCACCTCACTGACTCCCGCCCAGGCCTGGCAAAAACTCATCGACGGCAACGCCCGCTTCGTGGCAGGCACGTCCGTCCACCCGAACCAGGACGCCGCCCGGCGCAGTTCACTGGTCAACGAACAGCATCCGTTCGCCATCATCTTCGGCTGTTCCGACTCGCGGCTGGCTGCCGAAATCATTTTCGACCTGGGACTGGGCGATGCCTTCGTGGTCCGCACCGCCGGCCATGTCCTCGGTGACGCAGTGATCGGTTCGCTCGAGTACGGCGTGGATGTGCTCAACGTTCCTCTGATTGTCATCCTGGGCCACGACAGCTGCGGCGCCGTGACGGCGGCAAAGAACACGATAGACACCGGCGAAATGCCGCGCGGCGGCCTGCGCGACCTCGTGGAGCGGATCACGCCGTCGGTGTTGGCAGCCCGGCGTGCCGGCCTCGACGACCTCAACGACATGGTGATCGAAAACGTGCGGCAATCCTCCGAACGCCTGCTGGACAGTTCGCGGGCCATCTCGGAGGCGGTCGAGGCCGGCCGCACGGCCGTCGTCGGCGTCGCCTACCGGCTGGCGGACGGCCGCGCCGAGCTCGTTGCAGGGCACGGAGCGCTCTAGCCGCGCACCGGGCAGGACAGGTCCTGCCCGGTGGCTGCAGGCGCCGTCGCCGCACCGTCGGGTGGGCCGCCGCCGGGCCGCAACACAATTCGGAACCGGTGCGCGGCGGGCATAAGCTTGGAGCCATGACTTCTGCTGATTCTGCTGAATACCGCATCGAACACGACACCATGGGCGAGGTCCGCGTTCCGGTCAACGCCCTCTACCGTGCGCAGACCCAGCGCGCCGTCGAGAACTTCCCGATCTCCGGCAAGACGCTGGAGCGCGCCCACATCGAGGCCCTGGCCCGGATCAAGAAGGCTGCCGCCACCGCCAACGCCGAACTGGGCGTGCTGGACGGCGAGCTGGCCAAGGCCATCGCCGCGGCAGCCGACGAAGTAGCCACGGGCAAGTACGACGGCGACTTCCCGATCGACGTTTTCCAGACCGGTTCCGGCACCTCGTCGAACATGAACACCAACGAGGTCCTGGCGGAGCTGGCCACCCGCGCGCTGAAGGCCGCCGGCAGCGACAAGACGGTCCACCCGAACGACCACGTCAACGCCTCGCAGTCCTCCAATGACGTCTTCCCGACGTCGGTGCACGTGGCCGCCACCTCGGCCCTGATCAACGAGCTGATCCCCGCGCTGGACTACCTGGCCGCTTCGCTGGAGCGCAAGGCCGAGGAGTTCAAGGATGTGGTGAAGTCCGGCCGCACCCACCTGATGGACGCGACGCCGGTCACCCTCGGACAGGAGTTCGGCGGCTACGCCGCGCAGGTGCGCTACGGCATCGAACGCATCGAGGCATCGCTGCCGCGCGTGGCCGAGGTTCCGCTGGGCGGCACCGCCGTCGGCACCGGCATCAACACCCCGGCCGGGTTCCCGCAGCGCGTCATCGAGCTGCTGGCCGCCGACACCGGCTTGCCGCTGACGGAGGCCCGCAACCACTTCGAGGCCCAGGCCAACCGCGACGGCCTGATTGAAGCCTCCGGGCAGCTGCGCAACATTGCCTACGCGTTCATGAAGATCAACAACGACCTGCGCTGGATGGGTTCGGGCCCGAACACCGGCCTGGGCGAGATCGCCATCCCCGACCTGCAGCCGGGCTCCTCGATCATGCCCGGCAAGGTTAACCCGGTGATCTGCGAGGCAGCGATCATGGTGGCCGCCCAGGTCGTGGGCAACGACACCACCATCGCCTTGTCCTCCACCAACGGCGCCTTTGAGCTGAACGTCGGCATTCCGGTGATGGCCGCCAACCTGCTCGAGTCCATCCGCCTGCTGGCCAACACCTCGCGCGTGATGGCGGACAAGATGATCGACGGGCTGACCGCCAACGTGGAGCGTGCCCGCTTCCTGGCCGAGGCCTCCCCCTCGATCGTGACTCCGCTGAACAAGTACATCGGCTACGAAAACGCCGCCAAGATTGCCAAGCACTCGGTCCAGGAAGGCCTGACCGTGCGCGAGTCCGTCGTCGCCCTTGGCTTCCTGGAGCGCGGCGAACTGACGGAAGAGCAGCTGGATTCTGCGCTGGATGTGCTCTCCATGACCGTTCCGCCGCAGGCCAAATAGCAGACCGGTCCCCGCGGATTTAGAAGGGTGCTCTTGCTTCGGCAGGGGCGCCCTTCGGTGCGCGGCAGGCCCGCCGCCGGCCCGGTGCACCGGCGCGGGACCTGCGGCAGGACCGGGCCCGCCCGCTATTTTTGCCCCCGACGGGCTGAAACGATTGCCTACAGGTTGAACCGTCGGCCCCCGGGGCTAGGATGATGCGCACACGTCCCCGCGGACGGCGGGTGAACGGCCCCTCCCGGGCCGCCGCCCGGCCCATCGGGGACCTATGCGGAAGAGTGTCCAGGAGGTCTCCGTGATTGGCGATTCGCAGCCCCCGTCCCTGGCGACAGCCGACTATTCCCTGCCCGGGCATCCGAAGACCACCGGACGCTATATCGTCGTCTTCTACGGCCCGGCCGATGAATGTGCCGGGATCCTGGCCGACGCCGCCGGTCTGTCGAATGTCGCGGACAGCCGCGATTTCGGCACCCGGGGAGTGGATCCGGACTCGGCCTCCGGCGCCGAGGCAACGGTCTTCGCAAACCTGGGCATCGCCGTCGTCGCTGCCGGCCCGGACCAGATCAGTTCGCTCCAAGTCAGTTCCGCCGCCCGACACCGTGTCCTCTCGGTCTCGCCGGAACTCATCCACGATGTGCTGGGCCCGGTCGAGGACTATTCTGCCGGCTACCGCGACGGCGTGACCGACCTGTCCGGCCGGCTCGCCGCGGGCCGGCACGAACGCCGCGAAGCGGGTCCCGCGCCGGCGGGTTTCGCCGACAACAACAATTTCACGTGGGGGCAGCAGGCCACCAGGGCCGTCTCGTCGCCCTATTCCGGGCAAGGCGTGCGCGTCGCCGTGCTGGACACGGGCTTCGATGAAGCGCATCCCGATTTCGCCGGACGCAGCATCACCAGCGCCTCCTTCATTGCCGGCGAGCCGCCCCACGACGGACACGGCCACGGCACGCACTGCATCGGGACCGCGTGCGGCCCCAAGGCCCCCGGCAACGGTCCGCGCTACGGCGTGGCCCACGAAGCGGAAATCTTCGCCGG
Source organism: Arthrobacter sp. Y3221048 (assembly GCF_059092685.1). Lineage (NCBI taxonomy): Bacteria > Bacillati > Actinomycetota > Actinomycetes > Micrococcales > Micrococcaceae > Arthrobacter > Arthrobacter sp. Y3221048. The sequence continues at coordinate 374,154 of NZ_JBNHHX010000003.1, forward strand.
GAAGGTGCTCAGCAACGCAGGTTCCGGGACCGACGCCGGCATCCTCGCCGGGATCGACTGGGCCGTGGGCAACGGTTGTGCCGTCATCTCCATGTCGTTGGGGGCCGACGTGGCGCAAATCCACCCGCCCTACACGGCGGCCGGGAGCCGGGCGCTGGAACAGGGTTCCCTGATCATCGCCGCCGCGGGAAACAACGCCGACCGCCGGAAGGGCGAGTTCGGGTTCGTCGGTGCCCCGGCGAACAGCCCGTTCATCATGGGGGTAGCCGCGCTGGACCAGGCCCTGGAGGTCGCGTTCTTTTCCGCCCGAAGCCTTCCACTGCGCGGCGGGCAGGTGGACTGCGCCGGCCCCGGATTCCAGGTGTATTCGTCCTGGCCGATGCCGAAGCGGTACAACACCATCAGCGGGACCAGCATGGCAACACCCCACGCCGCCGGCGTGGCGGCCCTGTGGGCAGAGGCTACCGGCCGGCGTGGCTTGGAACTGTGGGCCACCCTGGTCCAGGAGGCGGAGCGGTTGCCCGTGCCCTCCGTCGATGTCGGGGCAGGGCTGGTGCTTTCCCCGCAGTGACCGGCCTTCCCCCGGGAGGGGGCCGCGGACCTATCATGGGGGTATGCAGATCACCGTGACGGTGCGCCACGACTACCTCTCCGATACCGGGCGGATCGCCGAGCAGTTGGCAGCCGGCGGCATGCAGGTGGAGAACGTGTTGTCCACCTTGGGCATGATTACCGGTTCACTCCCGGAGGGACAGCGTGCGGCTGTTGCCGGAATCGAGGGCGTGGAGTCCGTGGACGAAGACCGGCGGTTCGTCCTACCGCCTCCCGACTCCGACATCCAGTAGGCTCAGCGAACTCCATCGGACCGCCCGCGTGGACCTCGGCCAGGTGCTCGGCCTCGGCAACGACGCCTGCCTCTTCCAAGACCCCGCGCACCACGCCCGGCGGCAGGCTGCTCCCCCGGGCTACGTCGGCAGCAACAGCGTCACCCACGCACCGGCAATCATGAACGGCCCGAACGGAATGTCGCTGCGCAGCGATCCGCGCCGCAGGACCACTAGCAGCACACTGTACGCCCCGCCCAGCAGGAACGCCGCGAACGTCCCCAACAGCACCTGTTCAAACCCCAGGTAACCCAGGTACATCCCCAGCACTCCGGCCAGTTTCACGTCGCCGAACCCCATGCCGGCTGGATAAATGAACCGGACGGCGAAATAGAAGACCCAGAGCAGTGCGCCGCCAGCCGGCACCCGCCAGAACATGCCGGCATCGTAGCCTCCCAGGGAGGCGGCAATCAGCAGCACCCCGGACACCGCGTAGGCCGGAAAAATGATGCGGTTCGGCAGTCGGTGCGTGCGCAGGTCGATCCAGCTCAACCGGGCTCCGATCACGAGCAGATAGCCGCCGGCGGCCAAGAGCATCCAGAACGCGAATGCGCGGCCGGGCCACAGCAGCGCCAGTTGCTCGACCATGGACCCAACCTACTGCACCCGCCTGATCCCCGGGAGCCGACGGCTACACTGTGGATATGAACGGCGGGAGCGTGCTCAAAACCGGCGACGCCGCCGGCAACGCGGAGATCTTCAGGTGCCTCTGCCGCTCTTCTCCCTGGAAGTGGGAATCGCTGCGGTTCGAGCTCCGCGCCGTCCAGGCCGATGCACCGGAGCCGGACGCTTCCGGCGGCATGCTGCGTGCGTGGACCCGGCGCCCCGGCGCGCTGCGGGTCGAGTCGGCCGACGGCCGGCTGCTGTACAGCACCACCGGCATCAACGACTCCCGGGACGGTTTCTACGTCAGCGCGACACGCAAGTCGTGGCTGTTGCCGCCGCATCTGGTCACGCCGGTGTTCAACGACATCCACTTGGTGCGCCGCCGGCCCGAGGCCGCCTACGGAGAGCCGGTCTTCGGCAACGGGCGCTGGTCCGCCATGCTGGATCCGGTTGAGCTGGCCGGCAGCGCGCCGGTGGCCTATGAGGCGCCCTTCGCCAACCCTGTGGAGATCCATGAACTGCGCGAGGTCGAGCACCAGGGCCGTCGGGCGCTGGAGGCCGTCGTCTCGCCCAACCAAACGTACGCGCCGTACGACGCCGGCCATCCGCTTCTTCCCGAGGGCCGCACCGAGGTGCGGGTCGACTGGCGGACCGGGGTTTGTGTCTCCGCGGTAGCAATGGACGGGCCTCAGCAGGGCGGCGGCCACTCGTTGACCATCCTCGGGGTGGACGAATACATGCTCGACGACCTATTCCTGGAGGTCAGCATGAACCTCACCGATGTGCGGGAGCACATTCCCTGGCCCCTACGCCCGCACCCCGCCTGAGGGGCCGGCGCCGCGCACCGGCGCCGACAGGTCCGGCCGTCCGGCCGGGGCGGGACGCGCGACCGGGCCCTGGCGTTGAGGGGTGACGCCAGGGCCCGGCGGCGTGCGCCCGGCCGGCCTGCCTCGCTGAGCCGGAGACCTCGGGATCACGAGTCCAGAGTCTCCATTCCTCCTTGGAAAAACCCGGTGCTGTCCCGGCACCCCCTCAAATTAGGGGTGCTGGCTCCCCCACGCGAGGCTGTCCGGCCGTCACGTAGGCAACGCACGATGGTGGTGCACTCATGGGGGGGTGCGTGCTACGAGGGGGAATCGTGGAGCAATTGAGTGGACGGGCCATGCCCGTGGCTGTGCAAATGATCGGAAACTTGCGGATTCGTCGCGGCGAGGACGTGTTAACAGCCGACAAGCTGGGCGGCCCAAAGCCGCGTCAGGTGCTGGAGATATTGTTATTGCACGTTGGTTCGCCCATGTCGAAGGACCGGCTGGTGCACATGTTGTGGGGCGGCCGGGCGCCGGGCGAAGCGCTGGCCACCTTGGAGAGCTATGTCAGCATTCTGCGGCGCAACCTGCAGCCTGGCTGCGCAAAGACGGGACCGCTGCGCACCGCCAACGGCGGTTACCTGATCGACCGGGACATGGTCGACGTCGACCTGCACCGGTTCCAAGCCCTGGTGCGGGCCGCCGAGTTTTCCGATCCGTGGAGGGCGTACCCTCTGCTGGCCGAGGCTCTGTCGCTCGCCGCTGAACCGCTGCTGGGCGACGAATTGACTCCCGATTGGGCAGAAGAGGCCCGGTCGAGGCATGCCGAAATGGTGCAGCACGCCCAACAGTTGGCTGCAGAGGCCGCGCTGGCCCTGCAGCGGCCCGATGAAGCGGTGCTCTGGGCGCAGCGCTGCGTTGCTGCTTCTCCGCTCAATGAGGCGGCGTGGACAGCCCTGATCGGAGGCCTGGAGCTTTGCGGACGGCATGCGGACGGGTTGCAGGCCTACGAACGATGCCGGCAATTGTTCGGCAGCGACCTCGGATGTGCACCCGGCCCGGCCCTTCAGGAGATCTACGTGCGGCTGCTGAAGGCCACCGCCGACGCGCAGTCCGGCCTGTCGGAAGTCCTGGCGGCACTACTGGTGCTCAACGAACGGCTGGACATGCCCGCAGCGACGTACCGGAAGGAACAATTCACAGCTGATGTTACGGCGGAACCGCGCTATATGGCGGCCGGGGACATCGTCAGCTCTTTCTTGCGCAAGGCGCTGACGGCCAGCTGAGACCGCGGGACCGCGCTGGCCCGGTATGTACTTCCAGGTGCGCACCATGCATACTCTAGGTGGGGTCAAGTCCTTCGTGTCTTGAGTTGGGGAACTGGAGTATGAGCTCTTTGGGGGAGCAAGAACTACGCATCGCCGTCGTAGATGACCACACGACTTTCGCGGAGTTGCTGTCTGATGCCCTGGATCGGGAATCGGATCTGATCAACGTGGGCAGCGCCACCGGCGTGACGGAGGCGGTTGCCCTGTGCCGCCGGACCCGGCCCGACGTGGTGATCATGGATTACCATTTGCCCGACGGAGATGGACTCAGCGCCGCGGAGCAGATCCTGCAGGCTGCCCCGGAGACGCGGATCATCTTGTTGACCGGTAACCCGTCGCTGAATGTACTCGCGCGCGCCGCCGCATCGGGTCTTTGCGGTTTCCTACCCAAAGACGGCTCCCTCTCGACACTGCTCGAAACAATCCGGCACGCCAGGAGCGGCAGCATGGCGGTCCATCCGTCCGCGCTCACCCGATGTGCCACCGCTCCGCCGGCCCAGGCAGCGGACAGACCGGCGCTGACCAAACGCGAGCATCAGGTACTGGCTCTCATGGCAGCAGGCTACGATGTCCGCACGAATTCCCGGAGGCTGGGCATTTCCCCGCACACGTGCCGGGGATACGTGAAGTCGATTTTGGCCAAGCTCGGCGCTCATACCCAGCTGGAAGCCGTCGCCACCGCCCAGCGGCTGGAACTGCTGGGCGGCGCGCATGGTCGTTGAGTTCGCCGCGCGGGTCCGGCGCAGCATCCTCGCTGAATCACGCTCCGAGCCCCGCCGCCGGAAGCCCTCGGAAATGCAGGCGGCCCTGCGCCGCTTCGCGTTGTCCGGACTGGCGGCTCTGATCATCGTCACGGTGCCGGTGATCATGGTCGCCCGCTCGCTGGCTGCCGACCAGGCACTCCTCCACACCGCCGAACACACGGAACAAGTCGTCGACCACGAATTCGCGCAGGACGTCACGGAAGGCGTGCTCGCGGGCAATCCGGAGGCCCTTGCCGAGTTGGACAGCGAAGTCGACCCGATGATTGACGACGGCCACATTTTGCGGGTCAAGGTCTGGGACTTCGACGGCACGATTGTGTATTCGGACGTCGATGAACTCATCGGGCAGCAGTTCGACCTGCCGGCCCATCTCCTGGTGCAGCTGCAGGGGGATGCACCTGTCAGCGTCGTGGAAGATCCGGCGGACGCCGACAAAATCTTCGAGACGGGCCAGGCCCAGCTGGTTAACGTTTATGTGCGTGCACCGGCCGGCAACGGAGATGACTACATCTTCGAGTTGTCCTACCCGGCGGACGAAATCAACCGCATGCAGGACGAGATGCTGGGCATCCTGCCTGTCATCTTGATCGCGTTGGCCGTGCTGCAGATGCTCCAGCTTGGACCCGCAATCCGAATGGCGCGCCGCATGCGGAAAAATAGTGAAATCCGGCGAGGACTGCTGCAGCAATCAATGGCGGCATCCGAACAAGAACGCCGGCGTCTGGCCCGGACCCTTCATGACGACGTCATCCAAGAGCTGGCCGGGCTGGCCTACAGTCTGGAATCACGCGGACAGCAGCAGGCTGGTTCGGACAGCACCTTTCATGCGCTGGCGCAGAATGTTGTGCAGGGCAGCATCCGTAACTTGCGCCACATCACGCTGACACTGTATCCGCCGGACCTGTCGGCTGAGGGCTTGCCGGCTGCGCTCGACGGATTGGGTGTTCTGGTCCGCCAACGCGGAGCCGACTGGCAATTGGATATTGACTTCCCGGAGCCCACCGCTCTCGGCTCCCCCGAGCTGCTCTACCGCGCAGCGCGTGAAGCCGTCACCAATGCATCCAAGCACGCCTGCGCCCAGCTGGTCAGGGTCTCGCTGCGGCAATGGAGCAATGCAGTGGTGCTGGAGGTTGTCGACGACGGCGTCGGCTTTACTCCTGACGCTGCCAGGCGGGCGGACCACATCGGCCTCCGAATCATCCGCGACACCGTCCGGGAAGCCGACGGTACGCTGCAGGTTGAATCGGCCCCCGGTGCCGGCACCCGGATCGTCATCGCCTTTCCTTCCGGGAAGTAGTCTCCACCGCGCCTGACCAGGGCACCACCGGCGGTAGCCCGGGTACGATAACGGCGGCAATTGACCGGCTGTAGTCGGCGGGAAGCGGGCCGCGCTTCGGCAGCCCGCTTCCCTCCAGTAGGCCGGGGAATGCCGCCGGCTAGATCTCGGCGCCCTCCAGCAGCTCCGTGACCAGGGCGGCAATGGGCGAGCGCTCCGACCGCGTCAGCGTCACATGGCCGAAGAGCGGGTGCCCCTTGAGCGTTTCCACGACGGCGGCGATGCCGTCGTGGCGCCCGACGCGCAGGTTGTCACGCTGTGCCACATCGTGGGTGAGGACAATCTTGGAGTTCTGGCCGATCCGGCTCATCACCGTCAGCAGCACGTTCTTCTCCAGGGATTGCGCTTCATCCACCACCACGAACGAATCGTGCAGGGAGCGGCCGCGGATGTGGGTCAGCGGCAGCACCTCAAGCATGCCGCGGTCCATGACTTCCTCGACCACTTCGTTCGAGACCAGGGCGCCGAGCGTGTCGAACACCGCCTGGGCCCACGGATTCATCTTTTCCGATTCGGAGCCCGGCAGGTACCCGAGCTCCTGGCCGCCGACGGCGTACAGCGGCCGGAACACCACCACCTTCCGGTGCTCGCGCCGCTCCAGCACCGCTTCCAGCCCGGCACACAGCGCCAGGGCGGACTTGCCGGTACCGGCCCGTCCGCCGAGGGAGACTATTCCGACCTCCGGGTCCATCAGCAGGTCGATGGCCAGCCGCTGCTCCGCGGAGCGGCCGTGCAAACCGAACACGTCACGGTCGCCCTTGACCAGGCGGACCTGCTTGTCGGCTCCCACCCGGCCGAGCGCCGATCCGCGGTTGGAGAGCAGCACCAGGCCGGTGTTGGCGGGCAGTTCCGCTGCCTCCGGGATGAACACCGGCTCGTGTCCATACAGCGCGTTCACGTCGTCGTCGAGAACATCCAGCTCGGCCACGCCGGTCCAGCCGGAGTCCTTGACCAGTTCGTTGCGGTACTCGTCAGCACGCAGCCCCAGCGCAGACGCTTTCACCCGCATGGGCAGGTCCTTGGAGACCACGGTGACGTTGCGGCCCTCGACGGCCAGGTTTTTGGCCACGGCCAAAATCCTGCTGTCGTTGCCGCCGCCGCGGAATCCGGCCGGCAGCACTTCGGGGGAAATATGGTTGAGCTCCACACGGAGTGTGCCGCCCTCCGCACCCAGCGGTATGGCCTGGTTCAGGCCGCCGTGCTGCACGCGCAGGTCGTCCAGCAGGCGCAGTGCCTGGCGGGCGAAGTAGCCCAGCTCCGGGTCGTGCCGTTTGCCTTCCAGCTCCGTGATCACCACCACCGGCAGGATGACCTCGTGCTCGGCGAAGCGCAGCAGTGCCCGGGGATCGGACAGCAGCACAGAGGTGTCCAGGACAAACGACGCCCGCGCTGTTTCCGGTTCCCCGGCGGAAACAGAACGACCGGACGAGGTGGCAGCGGCGGGCTGCTTCCCGGGTCCGGTCGTGGCGGCAAGGTGCGGATTCTTGGTGGCGGTCATGCTTGCTCCCGTCCGGAGCGCGACGGCTCCGACTGATTGAAGCGGGGCGTGGACGGTAGGGCCACCAGGCCGGAACCGGCCTCCCCCGATGCGGCTTTCGCTGTGCGCATCAAACTGGTGGCCTCCCGATCAATCTGCGGTTTGCTGACTGATAGTCCCAAATTACGCGGATGTAATTCACTGGGACAAGAGCCCGGGAGAAATCGTTTCAATGAATTCTGCGCGAACGGTAACGACGCCGGTGGCCCGCCCGCTCTGCCGGCCTGCCTCAGGCGCCGAAACGGCGCTGCCGGCTGGCGTAGTCGCGGAGAGCGCGCAGGAAGTCCAAGCGCCGGAAATCCGGCCACAGGGCCTCGCAGAAGTAATATTCGCTGTAGGCGCTTTGCCACATCAGGAAGCCGGAGAGCCGCTGTTCGCCGGAGGTCCTGATGACCAGGTCCGGGTCCGGCTGGCCGCTGGTGTACAGGTAGCGGGAGATGTCCTCGACGCCCAGCGCATCGGCAACGTCCGCCAGGCTCTTGCCTTCGGTGTCGGCATGGCGGAGCAGGCCCTTGACCGCGTCAACGATTTCCCGGCGGCCGCCGTAGCCCACGGCCACGTTCACGTGGACGCCGTTGACACACGCGGTCTGCTCCCCCAGATCGCTGAGTTTCGCGGCGAGGTCGGCCGGGAGCGTCTCCAGCGCACCGACGGGATGGACGCGCACGTTCTTGCCCTCGCCCAACCGGTCCAAGGTATTGCCAATGACACCGAGCAGTTCGCGCAGTTCCTCTTCCGAACGGCCCATGTTGTCCGTGGACAACATGTAGAGCGTGACCACCTTGATGCCCAGGTCGCCGCACCAGCCCAGGAACTCCAGGATCTTGTCGGCTCCCGCCTGGTGTCCTTCCCGCGTGGGAGCCCCGGCCAGTTTGGCCCAGCGCCGATTGCCGTCAACCACCACGCCGATGTGGCCCGGGATCCGGTCAGGCGCCAGCGAACGCTGCAGGCGCCGCTCATACAGGCGGTACAGGACGCCGGGAAGAGACACAGCACCCCGCCTTCCTGATCGCCCGTTCACGACTTAGAATTCTATCCCCCCGTTCGCCCGGTTCCGCGCCACACGTAGTTACCGGCCGGTAACCAAGGCGGCCCCGGCCGCTAGAATTATCCGCATGAGTGAACACGGCGCCGTCACCGGGCCATCCGGCTACCGGGGCGGTCGCGAGGATTCCGCTGCCCGCCGGGAGGCGACGGACGGCCCCATCGAACGGACCGTGGAGCAGGTCGCCGACGCACTCAATATCAAGCCGAGGTTCCGTGGCTGGCTGCATGCGGGGGCCACCCCGCTGGCCCTGGTGGCCGGAATTGTCCTCGTGGCGCTGGCACCCACCGCAGCGGCCAAATGGGCGTGCGCGGTCTACGCGGCCACGGGCTTGCTGCTCTTCGGCGTCAGCGCCGTCTATCACCGCGGCAACTGGAGCCCCAACGTCAAGCTGGTGCTCAAGCGCCTGGACCACACCAACATCATGCTGGTCATCGCCGGAACGTACACGCCGCTGGCCTGGTCACTGCTGGAACCGGCGAAGGCCACGCTGCTGCTGTGGCTGATCTGGGCAGGAGCCATCGCCGGCGTCGGGTTCCGGGTGTTGTGGCCCCATGCCCCGCGTTGGCTCTATGTCCCGGTCTATTGCGCTCTCGGGCTGGCCGCCCTGTTCTACCTGCCCGACTTTTTCGCTGCCAGCGTCCCCGCGTCGGTCCTGATCTGCGCGGGAGGTGTTTTCTACATTGGCGGTGCGGTGGTCTACGGGATCAGGCGGCCGAATTTCTCTGTCACCTGGTTCGGCTTCCACGAGTTGTTCCATGCCTTCACCGTGGTGGCCTTCGTCTGCCATTACACCGCCATCGTCATCGCGGTTCTGGGCCGCTCCGGTTGACGGTCGCCAAGGGCTTCGGGAAGGGTGCCGGACTCAGCTTGCTCCCGGGCCGAGCTCGGCCAGCAGGTCATTGACGGTGGCCACCGGCCGCCGGCAGACCATTCCGCGGCACACGTACGCCAGCGCACCTTCCGCCGGGGCTGGCTTATCGGCCAGCAGCGGGGCCGCCCCCTCCGGCGGCCGCGCCTCTGAGGAACGGGCGATGACCATGCCCGGGCTGCCGGTTGCGCGCGCCGCGGCTATGAGCGCGGCGGCTGCGCCCGGTGCCCCCGTGACGGCCAGCTCCACCGGCCCGGCCGCCAGTGCCTGCGCAGCGGCGAGGCCCCACCCGGCAGCACGCGGTGCCCGCACGGCAATCCGCTCCAGATAGCCGAGCAGCCGGCCGGCCAGATCCCGGTGCCGGACGGAGCCGCTGTAGGCCGCATAGGTGGCCAGCGCGCCGGCAAACAGGCTGGTGCCGCTGGGGGTGGCGCTCTCCAGCGGATCCGCGGGCGGAACGGATCCGGCGGCGGCAGCCACCTGGGCGGCAGGGGCCGCCTGGTCGTTGAGCTGTCCCTCACCCAGGAACACCTCCTCCGCGCGCAGCACCAGCGCTTCCGCGGCGGCAAACCAGCGGGGCTCCCCGGTGGCCGCATAGAGCGAGAACAGTCCTTCCGCACAGCCGGCGTAGTCCTCCAGCAAACCTTCGAAGTGCTGGGCAGAACCGTTGTGGGAAACCCGGGCAAGCCGGCCGGAGCCGTCCAGGTGCACGGCCAGCAGGTAGTCCGCCACGGCCACGGCGGCGGCGGTAAGGTCGGGCCGTTCGAGCAGCTCGCCGGCTTCGGCCAGCCCGGCCACGGCCAGCCCGTTCCAACCGGCAACGACTTTTTCATCCCGCTCCGGCTGCGGCCGTTTCCGGCGTGCCGCCAGCAGTACCGGACGCAGCCCTTCCCAGCGCTGCCGCTCGTCCGGCCCCAGCACCCGTCCCGGGTGCAACGTCGACCCGGTGGCGCTGACGTTGCCCCGCTCGCCCACACCCATCACGGACGCGACCCAGCCGCCGTCGTCGTCGCCGAGCGCCTCCCGCAGCTCTGCCGGCGACCACAGGTAGGTTGCGCCTTCATGGTGGACGCCGTCGACGACGGTGTCGGCGTCGAGCGAGGACGCCAACCCGCCGTGCGCCAACTGCAGCCGGTCCAGCATCCAGTCCGCCGTACCGGCCGTGACCGCCCGCCCCAGGTTCCTCTCGGCCTCGACCGAAGACTGGAGGGCCCATTGGGCATACACGCGCAGCAACTGGACATTGTCGTAGAGCATTTTTTCGAAGTGCGGCACGGACCACTGACGGTCCACCGCGTAGCGGGCAAAGCCGCCCTCCACTTGGTCGTACAACGCGGACCCGGCCATGGCGGACAGCGTACGGGAAGATAATCCGGCGGCCTGCCCGGCAGTGTCGGACCGCGAGGCCGCAGCATGCCGGAGCAGGAAGTGCAGCACGGCCGACGGCGGAAATTTGGGGGCCGCGCCAAACCCGCCGAAGACGGTGTCCTCCTGGCGCGCCAGGACCTCGACGGCCTGTTCGAGGACCGGGCGGCCCGCACCCCAGCCGCTGGCGGACACCTGCACCGGTCCCGGCCCCGGATCGTGGGACCGGTCCGCCGCGCCGTCGTCGGGCCCCGGGGTGAGGTCCCCGAGGAGTTCGCGGTTGGCTTCCCCGGCCTCTGCGAGGGCCTGGGCCAGCGAGGCGGCAGTGGTTTCAACGGCGCCGCGGCGCTGCTCCCAGGCTTCATGGACCGCCTGAAGCACCTGGCGGAAGGATGGCTGGCCGGGCAGCGGCCGCGGCGGGAAGTAGGTGCCGGCATAGAAGGCCCGGCCGTCGGGCAGGGCGAAGACGCTCATCGGCCAGCCGCCCTGGCCGGTCATCAGCTGTGTGGCCCCCATGTAGACGTTGTCCACGTCCGGACGTTCCTCCCGGTCCACTTTGACCGGAACGAAGTGCTCGTTCAGGTAGCGGGCCGTGGCCTCGTCCTCGAAGGATTCACCGGCCATCACGTGGCACCAGTGGCATGCCGCGTAGCCGATCGAAACGAAAACAGGCACGTCGCGCAGACGTGCCTGTTCAAAGGCCTGGTCACCGAACGGCCACCAGTCCACCGGGTTCCCGGCATGCTGCCGCAAGTAGGCCGAAGCCTCTGAGCGCAGTCTGCCGGCCATGGTCACTCCCTGCGGTCCGGGCGGCCCGAGCCGCCGCTGTGTTCGTTCGTGCTCCCCGTTTCGGTGCCGCCGCCGTCCGTGTGCCCGCGCGTGCCCCCACCTGCCTGCCCGGACGCTTCGGAGCCCGCCTCCCGCGCATCGTGGCCGCCGCTCTCCTCCACCTGGGAGCGGTAGCGCACCCGCCGGATGCGCCGGGACATATCCCAGATCAGGAAAACCACCACGGCCGCCAGGGCAAAGGTGAAGAAGAAGCCCCAGGGCCCGGGCGAAACCTGGTCAGCGTCCAGGCCGGGCCGGAGAGTGGGTTCGCCGGCACCGGCGGCGACGGCGGCAAGGATCTGGATCAGGGGCAAGTTTTAATCTCTTTCTCGCTGCGTCCCGGAAAACTTCGGTTCCGGCGCTGGTTGGCTGCAAGGTCTATCTTATGCCCGCGAAAAAATCCGTTTCGGGCACGCTGGTCTCCACCCGGGCGTGGATCAGCGAGAAATCCTCCCACGGCCAGACGGTCCGCTGCATTTCCTCCGAGACCGCGAAGAAGAACCCGGTGGGCTCCACTTGGGTTCGGTGCGACAGCAGCGCGCGGTCGCGGTGGCGGAAAAAGTCGCCGCAGTCGATCTGCGTGGTGGTCCGGTGGTTGGGCATGGGCGGCTGGTGCCCCTCGGCGTCGGCCTCCAGCCATGCCGCGAGGCGTGCGGCGTAGGGCGACTGCAGCCCGGCTTCCTCCAGGGCGTAGTGCAGTGCGCGGAACCGTTCCGGGTTGAACGCACGGTCATAGTAAAGCTTGAGCGGCTCCCAGGGGCTGCCCGCCTCCGGGTAGCGCTCCGGGTCGCCGGCGGCGTGGTACGCCTCCACCGCCACTTTGTGCGCCATGATGTGGTCCGGGTGCGGGTAGCCGCCGTTCTCGTCGTAGCTGATCACCACATGCGGGCGGAACTCGCGGACCAGCTTAACCAGCGGGGCTGCAGCCCGTTCCAGGGGCAGGGTGGCGAAGCTGCCGAACGGCAGCGGCGGGAGCGGATCCCCCTCCGGAAGGCCCGAATCCGCGAACCCCAGCCAGCGATGCTGTACGCCCAGCTCCGCTGCCGCCCGGGCCATCTCCACCCGCCGCATCCCGGCCAGGTCCCGGTGCGCCTGCGGATCGGAGGCAGCCTCCGCGTTGAGGATGTCTCCGCGTTCACCGCCGGTGCAGGTGGCGACGAGCACCTGGACGCCTTCGGCGGCGTAACGCGCCATGGACGCGGCGCCCTTGCTGGATTCGTCGTCCGGATGGGCGTGGACCGCCAGCAGGCGCAGTCCCTCACTCTGCGCCGGCCGGGCTGCATCGAAGCTCACGTGGCTGCTCCTGGAAAATCTTGCATGGGTGGGTGGGAAGCTAAACTTGAGGGCGTGAGCACCTCCGGCCCCCGAACTCCTCAGACTCCCCCCAGCTTAACGGTTTCCGAACGTTACGGCACGCCGCGGCGGACGCTGTCGCGCCGCAGCAAGCTGGCAATGGCGGGCGGGGCACTGGGCGTGGCCGTCATCGGCGCCGGTTTCTTCGCCCTGGGCCAGGACGGGCCGCAGGTTGAGAGCAAGGACGTTGGCTTTTCGGTGGCCGACGCCGGCCACATCACCGTGGACTTCCAAGTCACCAAGGATCCCGAGGCTACGGTCCACTGCGCCGTACAGGCCCTGAGCGAGAACTACGCCGTCGTCGGCTGGAAGGTCGCCACGATCGGGCCCGCCGCCGAGGGGGATACGGCCGAGACCACGGCACACCGCGTTCAGCTGAGGACCGAATCCCTGGCCGTCTCCGGCGGCGTGGACAGTTGCTGGGCCGCCGACGCCAGCGGCTGACGCACCCGGTGGGCGCGCCCGCAGCCCTGCTTTCCAGAGTGCGGCGCATCTTTTGCCACCGTGTTATTGGGAAAACCGGCGGGGGCTGACTACAATTGAGCAAATACATTCCGCCCCGCCTCCGGTGAACTGGGAACTCCCAGAACGAATGATTCACCTTCATGGCGGGGTCTTTGCATGGAGTGGCCGCCAACTTGGCGGCCTTTTGTGCAAAGAGCCACCGTGCCGGCCCCGCGTCCAGCGGCACCGGCAGCAACTAAGGAGAACTACGTGTCCACTTCCAGCGCACCCGTCGCCTGGCTCACTCAGGAAGCCTACGACCGCCTGAAGGCTGAACTGGATCACCTTTCGGGCCCCGGCCGGGCAGAGATTGTCGACCGCATCGAACAGGCCCGCTCCGAGGGGGATCTCAAGGAAAACGGCGGATACCACGCCGCCAAGGAAGAACAGGGCAAGGCCGAAGCCCGGATCCGTCAGCTCACCGAGTTGCTGCGCAACGCCCACGTGGGCGAAGCACCCGCTGACGACGGAATCGTAGAGCCGGGCATGGTCATCGAAGCGAAGATCGCCGGCGACACCGAGCGCTTCCTGCTCGGCAGCCGCGAGGTCGCCGGAGATTCCGAACTGGACGTGTACAGCGAAAAGTCCCCGCTCGGCGCGGCCATCCACGGATTGCGCGCGGGAGATACCACCACCTACGCCGCGCCTAACGGCAAGCAGATCGCCGTGGAGATCATCTCGGCCAAGCCCTACGCCGGCTGATCACGCACCCCATCATAAAGGGCGGGCTCCTGCGGGAGCCCGCCCTTTCGCGTAGGCGGGAGCAGGTGTTGGGCGTTTCCGATCGCTGGGGAACGGGTTCAGCGGAGGCCCCGTCTGCGGCGGCGCAGCAGCACCGCGGCAGCGACTCCCCCGACCGCCCCGAAAAGGTGCGCCTGCCAGGAAATCCCGGGCAGCGCCGTCGGCAGGACACCCCACAAAACCGAGCCGTAGAAAAGAAAGATGACCACGGCCAGCAGGATCTGGCGCCAGCTGTGATTGTAGAAGCCGCGCACCAACAGGTAGGCCAACAGCCCGAAGACCAGGCCCGAGGCGCCGATTGTCAGGCCCGCACCGGTCAGCCAGACCCCCAGCCCGGAGGCAAGCCAGCTGCAGGCGAGCACCACGCAAAACCGCCGGATTCCTTCCAGCAGCGTCAGGAACGCGAGCACCAGCAGCGGGACGGTGTTGCTCAACAGATGGCTGGTATCGGCGTGCAGCAGCGGCGCGAACACCACGCCGTCTAGCCCCTCGAGCCGCCGTGGGGCGATGCCCAGCAGCAGGCTGAAGTACCCGCCGGCAAAGATGTTGACCAGGAAGACAACCCAGAGCAGTGCCGCGAATGCGCCGGCTCCGGCCAGCGCCGGGGCGGGGCGCAGTCCACGGCTTCCGGCCGCCACGGTCAGTGGACGACGACGGGCTGGAAGCCCGCGCCGCGGAGGCTGCCGAGCACCAGTTCGCAGTGCTCGTGGCCCTTTGTCTCGATGTCGATGGTGATGGCAACGTCGCCCATGCTGATGGACCCGCCGATGCGGGTATGGTCCACGCGGGTGACATTGGCATCCGATTCGGCGATGATCCGCGAAATCGTGGCCAGCGAACCGGGACGATCGTCGAGCATGATCCGCACGGACATGAACCGGCCGGAGGCATACAGACCCCGCTGGATCACTTTCAGCATCAACATGGGATCTATGTTTCCGCCGGAGAGAATCACCGCCGTGGTGCCCGGGTCCGGGATGACACCTTCCATGAGCGCCGCGACGCCGACGGCGCCGGCAGGTTCGACCACCAGCTTGGACCGTTCAACCAGGAAGATCAGGGCGCGGGCCAGGGCATCTTCGCTGACCGTGACCACGTCGTCGACCAGCTCCCGGATGATGGAGAACGGCAGCTGCCCGGGGCGGCCGACGGCGATACCGTCGGCCATGGTGGAGACCTTCTGCAGCGGCACCAGCGCATCGGCGGCCAGGGAGGGAGGGTATGCTGCCGCATTCTCCGCCTGCACGCCGATGACCTTGATCTCGCGGCCCATCTCCTTGGCCCTGGCCTTGACCGCCGTGGCGACCCCGGCCAGCAGTCCCCCGCCGCCGACGCCCATGACGATGGTCTCGACGTTGGGGACCTGCTCCAGGATCTCGAGCCCCAGGGTGCCTTGGCCGGCGATGATGTCCGGGTTGTCGAACGGATGCACGAAGACCGCGCCGGTTTCGTCCGCATAGCGCTGGGCCTCGGCGAGGGCTTCGTCCACGTTGTGGCCGTGCAGCACCACTTCGGCACCATGGCCACGGGTGGCTGCGAGCTTCGGCAAGGCAACGCCGAGCGGCATGAAGATACGGGCTTTGATGCCCAGGCGGGCTGCCGCCACTGCCACGCCCTGCGCGTGGTTTCCGGCGGAGGCAGCCACGACGCCGCGTGCCTTCTCCTCATCGGACAGCCCGGCCATCCGCACGTACGCCCCCCGGACTTTGAACGACCCGGCCCGCTGCAGGTTCTCGCACTTGAAGAACACATCGGAGCCGACCATCCGGCCCAGTGCGCGGGATTGTTCGATCGGCGTCTTGGCGATGATGCCGTCAAGGGTTATCCGGGCGGCCTGGATGTCGTCGAGCGTGACGGGAAGCTGGGCGGTGACTGTCACTTGTCGGTCTCTTTTCTGTGCAGCAGGACGCGGCGTCTGCGGGAGGGTTCCCGGTCTGAGGGCTCGGGCGGATTTCCGGGACCCGGCGAAGCCAACGCCGGTTCCGGCGCCCGGTATGGCTCTTCCACCGGTGGCGGCGCACCCAAGGCCGGATCCGTTTCCCATCCGCGGGCGGCAATGTACTTCACGACCGCATTGAGTATCGCGAGCAAGGGGACGGCAAACAGCGCACCGGCGATTCCCGCGACCATGGAGCCGCCGGCGACGGCCAGCACGACGGCCAACGGATGCAACGAGACAGCCTTGCCCATAATCACCGGCTGGAGCACGTGGCCCTCCAACTGCTGCACACCCAGCACGATGGCGAGCATGATCAGCGCATTGACCCAGCCGTTGGCCACCAGCGCCAAGAGGACGGCGACGAACCCGGTGAGCAGGGCGCCAACGATCGGGACGAAGGAGCCAAGGAATACCAGGACGCCGAGCGGCAGTGCCAACGGCACCCCGATAATGGCCGCGCCGGCGCCGATGCCGACGGCGTCAACGAAGGCAACGAACATCTGGACCCGGATGTAGTGGACCATGGAGGTCCACCCCTTGCGGCCGGCGCCATTGCCTGCCGCCCGCGCCTTCTTGGGCAGCAGCCCGACCATGAAACGCCAGATCCGGTCACCGTCGTACAGGAAGAAAATCAGCGCGAAGATGGTCAGCAGCAGGCCGGTGACTAGGTGTCCGGCGGTGGACCCGACGCTGAGGGCGCTGGAGAAGATAGCGCTGCTGTTGTTCTGCAGCTGGTCCAGGCCTTCGTTCAGGTAGTCGTTGAGTTGTTCGTTGGTCAGGCGGAGCGGTCCGTTCGTCAACCAGCCCTGGACCTGGCCGATGCCTTGCAGCACCTGGTCCCACAGCTCGCTGAAGCCGATGTAGAGCTGCCGGCCGACCAGGGAGAGAGCCCCGCCAATCAGCCCCAGGAAGCCCAGGATGGTGATGACCACCGCCAGGCTCTTGGGAACCTTGGCCTTGCGCAGGAACCGGACAACGGGGGAAATCAAGGCGGCAATCAACGCCGCGACCATCAGCGGAATGATCAGCAGCGAGACGAAACTGAGCAGCCAGACCAGCAGTCCGCCGACGACCAGGATCAGGCCCACCCGCCACGCCCAGGCCGCACTGATCCGCAGCGCATAGGGCACGTCCTCGCGGACGTGGTGTTGACCGTCGGCTCCGGCCAAGCGTCCGGCCGGCAGCGCACGGTTTTCGGGGAAGGACCGGTTCATACACCCAATAGTTTCATATTGTGACCCAGCCGTGCGTTCAGTGAAGCTGCGCCGTAATGCCCCAGCTTCCGCCGAACGTTGCACCGGGTTCCAGCCATTGAAGCCCCAGGCCGGAATTGAGGCTGTTTGCGGGCGCCGTCATTGGTTCCACCGCAACGGCGCGGTCGCGGCCCGGATATTTGGTGGTCACAAAGACATGGACGTAGCGGAACGGTTCTTCCTGCCACAGCCCGACCACCGAACCGCCCTCCGAGGCGAGTGTGGTCACGACGCGCCCGCCGGGTCCGGCAGACAGTCCGGTATAGCCGCGGTCGATGTCGAGGCCCGCCACCAAGGCTCCACTGCGCAGGTCGGTCTGGTCGTTGACCGGGGCTTCCGCTGTCGGAATCTTGGTGTGCCGGTCCGCCGGAAAGAACCGCGCGGCCGGCACGGTCAGGGTCAGCCGGTCGGCGGGTTCGTCTCCCAGCCGGATGAACGGATGCGCGCCCAGTGCGACCGGGGCCGCCGTTGCGGACAGGTTCAGCAGTTCTTGCCGGACCGTCAGGTCGCCGGCCTGGTCCAGGGAGTACTCGGCGGCATGGCTGAGCCGGAAGGGGTAGCCGTGTTGGGGGAAAATCTCAGCCTGCAGCACCATCGCGGAGCCGCTGCGGTCGATCAGCCGGTAGCCGGTGTTGCGCAGCAGCCCGTGGATGGCATGGCCGCGGCCCGGTTCCGTGATGTCCAGTTGCTGGACGGCGCCGTCGAGCTCCCACCGTCCTCCGTCCACCCGATTGGGCCAGGGTGCCAGCAGGATCCCCGAGGCCGAGGGCGGGATTCGGTCATCGTCGAATGTCTCAGTTAGCTGCACGCCCTGTTTTTCAAAGAGCCGGAGGCAGCCCGCCAGTTCGGTGATCACGGCCCGCGATCCGGCGCGCAGCAGTTCAAACTGCTCGCCGGTCGCTGCCCGGCCGCGCTGGCCCGTCATGGTTCCACCGTACCGGGCCGCCGCTTAAACAGCCGACCCCGGCGCCGGGCCGGGGTCGGTGGGTGAAAATACGGCGGATTACTCGTCGCCGCGGAGGATTGCGAGCAGGCGCAAGATCTCCACGTAGAGCCAGACCAGCGTCACGGTCAGGCCAAAGGCGGCCGTCCACGAGTACTTGCGGTCCACGCCCTGCCTGACGCCCTGCTCGATCGAGGTGAAGTCGACGATCAGGGAGAACGCGGCCAGGCCGATGGCCAGCAGGCCGATGATCACGCCCAGCGGGATGCCGATGCCCATGATGTTGATCTCCATGCCGCGCATGCCCCACTGGTTGTCCAGCACGCCGAACCACATCAGGCCCAGGTTAACCAGGGAGAAGAGCGCGTAGCCGATCAGTGCGATCATGAAGAAGCGCATGGCCTTGGGCGTGGCGCGGACCTTGCCGCTCTTGAACAGGGCCAGCGTGACGGCGAAGACGCACACCGTGCCCAGCACGGCCTGCGGGGCCACGCCTGGGTACATCGCATCGATGACCATGGACAGGGCGCCGACGAACAGGCCTTCGGCGGCGGCGTAAGCCAGGATGAGGCCCTTGGACGGTTCCCGCTTGAAGGCGTTGACCAGGCCGAGGACCAGGCCGGCGATCATGCCCGGAATCAGCAGGATCGGGAACATCCAGCCGATGGCACCGCCGACGACCACCAGGGACAGGCAGGCCAGGGTCTTGAGGATGACGTCGTCATAGGTCATCCGGCCGGTCTGGGCGGGGCCCGCCGACGGCTGGTTGTACAGATCCTGCAACTGCTGGCTGGAAAGCTGGGTCTGGCCAGCCAGCACCGCAGAGCCGGCTCCGGCAGGTCCCGCGGGTGAACCGCGGAACGCCTTCGGGTTGTTGAAAACCGGATTTCCTCCGATTGCCATCTTGTTGTCCTCCATCGTCAGGGGGCGAGCTAATGCTTAGACTACCAATCCCAACGAATAACACGGCAGAAAATTCCATGACGGGCCGGTGAACCCTCATCGGGCAGCGCCGCCGCCCTCCCGGCGGCCCGCTGCGCCTGCCCCGGGTAGAATGCTCCAGTGACTTCCCGCAGTCCTTCCAACCCGCCCCGTTCCTCCGCCCGGGCCAAACTGCCCCTGCGAATGCTCCATGACCGCATCCTCGTGGCCCCGGACCAAGACAGCAGCGAGCGCCGTTCGTCCTCGGGAATCGTCATTCCTGCCACCGCCGTCATGGGTAAGCGCCTGGCGTGGGCAGAGGTAGTCGCCGCGGGCCCGCACGTGCGCCAGGTGGCGGTCGGCGACCGGGTGCTCTTCGACCCCGAAGACCGGGCGGAAGTTGAAGTCAACGCCGCCGACTACACACTGCTCCGCGAGCGCGACGTTCATGCCGTCTCCCAGCCGGAGGAAGCGGACAGCGGCACGGGGCTCTACCTGTAGTTCCCCGCCCTACCCGTAGCCACCCCGGCGAATCCGGCCGCTCCCGTGCGGCACGGCCGGCATCCGGTAGTCAGGCTGCCCCTCGGTGCCTTTACGTTTCACCGTTGCTAAACGACGGCTTCACAGTTGTTACCTGATCGCGACAGAACGCGCGCTCCCGTCACCCGTGACGCAGGTAACATAAACGACACGTCGGTGATTTCCCTCACAGACGCTGTCAGCGCCTGCCGGCAATCCGGCGGACCACACCCCCCACTGTGGAGGTTCATATCTTGATCGCGATGCCGAAGCTTGTTCGGCCATTGGGGACACTACTCGCCTTGCTGGCGATCATCACGGGGATCCTCTTGTCCGCTCCCCCCTCACTGGCTTCGACCACGTCACCTGAGCCGACCCCTGCTACGACGACGACCGCGCCGGCGGAGCCGTTCCGCGACACGATCAGCGGCGTCCTGCGCAATGCCGAAGGCCCCGTCGTGGGAGTGCGGATCACGGCCACGGGCGAAGGATTCAGCGGCGAAGCAATCACCGGCGAAAACGGGTCCTGGTCGATCGGTGTTCCCGTCCGGGGAACCTATCAAGTCGAAGTGGACGTCTCGACCCTCCCGGAGGGAGTGGAGCTGGCCGAAGGCACACCCAATCCACGGGAAGTCACCTTCAGCAACACGTCCAACGCCGCGGCCATCTTCCCGCTCGGTGAAGGCATTGTGCTCCAAGGCGCCGGTTTCGGCGAGATCTTCGTCGAGCGTCTTATTGCAGGCCTGAGCTTCGGCCTGCTGCTGGCCCTGGCCTCGGTGGGGTTGTCCCTCATCTACGGCACGACCGGCCTGACCAACTTCGCCCACGGCGAGATGGTCACCGCCGGCGCGGTGCTGATGTTCGGCTTCGCACTTCTCGGCATTCCGGTGTGGCTGGCGATGCTGTTGGCCATTGTCCTGGGCGGTGCGTTCGGCTGGGCCCAGGACGCCTGGCTGTGGAAGCCCCTACGTCATCGGGGTACCGGGCTGATCCCCATGATGATCATCAGCATCGGCCTGGCCCTGGCTGCCCGCTATGTCATCCAGTTCAACTTCGGCGGCGCCACGCAGCAGCTGCCGCAGGCAAGGAGCCCCATCCTGGAACTGGGCAACATTTCGATCAGCCGCAATACGCTGCTCTCCCTGATTGTCAGCCTGATAGTGATCATCCTGATTGCCATGCTGCTGCTGAAGACCCGCCTGGGCAAGGCAACCCGGGCCGTCGCCGATAATCCCGCGCTGGCGGCGGCCTCCGGCATCGATGTTGACGGCGTGATCCGCATCGTCTGGACGGTCGGCGGGGTGCTGGCCGCGCTGGGCGGCATCCTGTGGGCCTATTACCGCCCCGGGGTCACCTTTAACATGGGGCAGCAGATCCTGCTGCTCGTCTTTGCCGGCGTCATCCTCGGCGGCCTGGGCACCGTGTTCGGCGCCCTGGTCGGTTCCGTCATCGTCGGCCTGTTCGTCGAACTGTCGACACTCTGGCTGGAAGCAGACCTGAAGTACGTCGGCGCCCTGCTGATCATGATCGTCGTCCTGCTGTTCCGGCCACAGGGCATCCTGGGCCGTCGAGAGCGCGTGGGTTAGGAGGCAACACCATGGATTTCCTGAATATATTCACCAACGCACTGGGCGAAATCATCAGCCCGACTACGGCCGCCTACGCCCTCGCCGCACTCGGTCTGGCCGTCCACTTCGGCTATACCGGCCTGCTGAACTTTGGCCAAGCCGGTTTCATGGCTATCGGCGCCTACGGCTTCGCCATTCCCACGCTCGAGTGGGGCGTGCCGTTCTTTGTCGGCGTCTTGATAGCCCTGATCGGTTCGGTGATCTTTGCGCTGCTGCTGGGCGTCCCCACACTGCGCCTCCGGGCGGACTATTTGGCCATCGTCACGATCGCCGCCGCGGAGATCATCCGGTACGTGGTCACCACCAACGACCTGACGGACATCACCGGTTCGGCCAACGGTCTGGCTGCCTTCGAAGGCGGATTCTTCGCCCTGAACCCGTTCCCGGAGGGCGTCTACAATTTCGGCCTGGTGAGCTTGAGTGAGCGCGGCCTCTGGATCCGCGTAGTTGGCTGGGGCCTGGTGGCACTCTGCTGCCTGCTGGTGTTCCTGCTGATGCGCAGCCCGTGGGGCCGTATCCTGAAGGGCATTCGCGAGGACGAGAACGCGGTGCGGTCCTTGGGTAAGAACGTGTACTCGTACAAGATGCAGGCCCTCATTATCGGCGGCCTGTTCGGAACGATGGCCGGCATGGTCTTCACCCTCCCCCGCGGAGCGGTACAGCCGGCCAACTACCAGACGGAGCTGACCTTCTTCCTCTGGACCTGCGTGCTGCTGGGCGGCATGGCCACCGTCCTTGGCCCTGTTATCGGCGCCATGATCTTCTGGGTAGTGCTCTCGCTGACCCAGGGATTGCTCTACGGCGCCATCGAGGCGGACTACATCACCTTCCTGACAACCACACAGGCCGGACAGCTCCGCTACATCCTGGTTGGCATCGCCTTGATGCTGCTGATGATCTTCAGGCCTCAAGGTGTGCTGGGCAATAAGAAAGAACTGGCATTCACATGAGCGAACAAGACCGCACCACGGCTGTCGGAGCAACCGCTGTCCCGGACGAGGCGGACCAGCAGGCCAACGATTACATGACGGATACCCGTCCCATCGCCGCCGACGAACCGGGCCCGGGGTGCCGGAAGCGGGATCCCATCCTCGTCGCCAAAAACGTCACCCGGCAGTTCGGCGGCGTCAACGCCGTGGACGTGGAATACCTCGAGATCCCACGGCACCAGATCACGGCGCTGATCGGACCCAACGGGGCGGGCAAGACCACGCTGTTCAATTTGCTGACCGGCTTCGACGTCCCCCAGAGCGGCGAGTGGTCCTTCGAGGGGCATTCGCTCGCCGGCGTGCCGTCCTACAAGGTGGCGCGCATGGGCATGGTGCGGACGTTCCAGCTGACCAAGGTCATGGGAAAGCTCTCCGTCATGGAGAACATGCGTCTGGGTGCCACCGGCCAGTCCGGCGAGAACCTGTTCAAGGCCCTCTTCAAGAACATCTGGGGGCCCAAGGAACGGGAGATCACCAAGCAGGCCGACGTCCTGCTGACCAAATTCAAACTGGACTCCAAACGGGACGACTACGCAGCATCGCTCTCCGGTGGCCAGCGCAAACTGCTGGAAATGGCGCGCGCCTTGATGGTCCGGCCCAAGCTGGTCATGCTCGATGAGCCGATGGCCGGCGTCAACCCCGCCCTGACGCAGTCGCTGCTGGAGCATGTCAAAAACCTGAAGGCCGAGGGCATGACCGTGTTGTTCGTCGAACACGACATGCAAATGGTCCGCCACATCGCTGACTGGGTGGTGGTCATGGCCGAAGGGAGGATCGTGGCAGAAGGTCCGCCGGCCATCGTCATGAAGGATCAGGCAGTGATTGACGCCTATCTGGGCGCCCACCACGACGTCGACCTGGGCGACGCCGAAGGCGTCGAGGCGCTGGAGGAAGAGTTGGCACAGGACGCAGAGTCGGTCGTGGGAACGGCCAGCGAGGGCGTTCTGGGCCGCCACATCAGCGAGCGTGATTCCAGCGCAGACGAAGCCGACGACACCCACCGAAGCCCGAGAAGGAAGGACCAGCCATGAATGCGCGCCGCATCGAATCGACCCCGGCAGCCGTGGCACCGGGGGAACCGGTGGTCACCGTGACGGATTTGGTGGCCGGCTACTTGCCCGGCGTCAATATCCTTAACGGCTGCAGCATCGAAGCCCGCCAGGGCGAATTGATTGGCATCATCGGCCCCAACGGTGCCGGCAAATCGACCCTGCTCAAGGCGATGTTCGGCCTGGTCAAGGTCCACTCCGGCACCGTGGTGGTCCGCGGCCAGGACCTGACCGGGCTGAAGGCGAACAAGCTCGTCAGCCGCGGCATCGGGTTCGTCCCCCAGAACAACAACGTCTTCTCGACGCTGACCATCGAAGAAAACATGGAAATGGGCATGTTCCAGCGGCCCAAGGACTTCAGGAAGCGCTTCGATTTCGTGGCGGGCATCTTCCCGGACCTGGCCAAGCGGCGCGCGCAGCGGGCCGGCTCGCTCTCCGGCGGTGAACGCCAGATGGTGGCGATGGGACGAGCCCTGATGATGGATCCGGCGGTGCTGCTCCTGGACGAGCCTTCTGCCGGCCTCTCGCCGGTCAAACAGGACGAGACGTTCCTGCGGGTGCATGAAATCAACCGGGCAGGTGTTTCGGTCATCATGGTGGAACAGAACGCGCGCCGCTGCCTGCAGATCTGCGACCGCGGTTACGTCCTGGACCAGGGCAAGGACGCCTACACCGGAACCGGCCGCGAGCTGCTGAAGGATCCGAAGGTCATCCAGCTCTACCTTGGCACCCTAGCGGACACCGCCTGAGTCCACCGCAGCCAGCCACCTCGACGGCGGCGCTCGTCCTCCGGGGCGGGCGCCGTCGTCGTTTGGGCACTCGGACAAGTGCCGCCGCCGGTTGAGCACCCCCACAGGCACTCCGCTGCCGGTTGAGCACCCCCGCGGGCGGGCATTCCCGCCGCGTGCGGTCGCCGAGGCCCCTTCGGTCCCGGGCGGCCTTCTCAGGCCGCCCGCCGGCCGCCCACCGCCCGCCCCTCCGCCGGCAGCCCGCCCGGGAGCACGACAGAGGGTCCCGGCCGGCGGCCGGGACCCTCTGTCGTGATTACCCGTGGTGCTGGAGCGGCCTTACAGCTGGCCGAACTCCTCGCGCTTCGGCTGCGGTACGTTGGTGTCGTCGTACTCGTAGATGCCGATGTAGGCCTCGGTCGGGTCACCGTTCTCGTCGAACGAGATCGGGCCGGAGATGCCGTCGTAGTCGATATCTTCACCGTTGCGCAGCAGCGTGACACAGCCGGCAAAGTCGAAGCACTTTTCACCGTCCGCGGACACGCCCTGCATTTCCTTGGCGATGTCCTCGCCCTTGGTGCTTCCGGCGGCTTCGGCTGCCAAGGCCACCAGGTTCACAGCGTCGTAGGACTCACCTGCATAGGAGTAGGAATTGAGGTTGTCGTCGATTTCCGCCAGCGCCGCCTGGAAGTCTTCCTTGGCGAACGTTCCGGGGATCGTGCCCTGTGCACCGGCCATGGCGCCCGGATCGAGGTCCGCGCTCAGGTCCGAGGTGTTGCCGTCCACCAGGAACATCTGGTCGGGCGTGACTCCCTTGGACAACAGCAGCGGTGCGATCGACTTGATCTGGTCGAAGGTGATCAACGCGATGGCGTCGGGCTTGGCGTTGACGACGGCGTCCACCTGCGAGCTGAACTGGGAGTCGCCCTCGTTGAACATTTCGGTGGCCACCACCTGGCCGCCGGCGCCTTCAAAGGACTGCTTGACGTTGTCCGCCAAGCCGGTGCCATAGGCGTCGTTCAGAACGATCATGCCCAGCGTCTGGGCGCCACAGGACACCATGTAGCTGCCCAGCGTGCGGCCCTGCAGCACATCCGACGGAGCGGTGCGCCAGTACAGGTTCTTGTCATCCCAAGTGGTGAAATCCGGCGACGTGTTCGCCGGGGAAATCTGCAGCACCCCTGCGCCGGTGATCTGGTTGATCACGGTCTTGGATACGCCCGAGGACGCTGCTCCTACGACGGCGCTGACGTCCTCGCTCAGCAGTTCGGTCACGGACTGGGTCGCGATGTCGGTGGTGGTGTCACCGGAGTCGCGCTGGATGGTTTCCACGTCTTTGCCCAGTACGCCGCCGGCCTCGTTGATCCGTTCAACGGCCAGCTTGACGCCTGCAACTTCCGGCGGGCCCAAGAAGGCCAGCGAGCCGGTGGCAGGCAGCAGCGTGCCGATCTTCAGCGGGGTCTCGGTGGAGCCCTTGGTCTCGGGAACAGCGGACGGGTCGCCCGTCGCGCCTGCAGTGGGGCCCCCGCCCTCTCCTGCTTCGGGACACACCAAACCGGATGCGCCCGCCGGTGCCGATGTCCCTGCTCCCCCGCCGGTCTCCGAGGGCGTGGACGTCCCCCCGCCGCACGCCGAGGCAAACAAAGCGATCCCCAATCCGAGCGCGGCCACCCGTCCCGCGCGTGCGGAATTGCCGCCGGTGCCGAAAAGCACTGCGTTGCGTGTTGCAGTCATGTATGTTTTCTCCTCGATCGAAAGGTCCGCGAACCTTTGATGCGATCACCAGGTATTCCTGATTACAGAGAAAACTAGTCCAATTTGTCGGTGAAAATAAGCGTTTTGGGTTACATCCTTGTAACGCTCGTCACATTCAATCCGTACCCCCGGTGGGACTCGAACCCACACTGGACCGATTTTAAGTCGGTTGTCTCTGCCATTGGACTACGGGGGCTGGGCACTCCTGCACCTATCTAGGGTACTTGATGGGCCTGCTCCTGCTCACAGCCGCCCGAAGGGTTCGGCGTAGCGGAACACACCGGCGGGCAGCGGGCGGCCGGCGAGCGGAAGGGCCATGAAGTTGGCGCCCCAGCTTGGATCCGGGGCACCGATGCCGACTTCGCTGGCCGGCCGATAACCAAATCGCGGATAGTATCCGGTGCTCCCCAGCAGCAGGATCACGCTCTCCCCGGCGTCCTCGGCGCGACGCCGTGTTTCGTTCAGCAGGGCAGCCCCGATGCCTGAACGCTGACGGTCCGGCTCCACGGCGATGGGCCCCAGTCCCAGCGCGGGCTCGTTGCCAATCCAGCCGCGGGTGCTGATGACATGGCCGACGACGGCGCCCCCTTCCTCCGCGACGAGTGAAAACTCCGGCAGGAAGCCGTCGCAGTCGTACAACTCGGCCAGCAGTCGGGCTTCCACCGGCTCACCGCCGTCGTCGGTGTCGAAGGCGCGTGCCACCAGCCGGAGGACGGCGGGCCGGTCTTCACGTTGTTCTGTCCTGATCCTCACCACAGCATTCTAGGCAGCCCCTCCAGGGAAATCTCCCCGGGAATGCAGTAAGGCCCGGGCCCCGCCGATGCGGTACCCGGGCATGCTGCTGAGTTGGGCCTAGCGGCCGGTGGAGGCGAGTTCCTTGTCCGCCTCGGTGCCCTTGGCATCCCCTGCCGGTTTGGGAGCGTCGGCAGCCTGCGGCCGAGGCTTGGGGGCTGCCGCCTCGCGGAACTGGCGGTACGGGGTCTGCAGGTCGGCAAGGCGCGTAGTGTCGCGGCCCAGGAAAATTGCCCAGAACCAGTTCGAGATCACGCGGATCTTGCGCTCCACCGTCGGCATGGCCAATCCGTGGTAGCCGCGGTGGGCCATCCATGCCGGCCAGCCCTTGAGCTTGATGCCCATAATCTTGGCCACGCCTTTATTGAGGCCGAAGCCGGCGACGGCGCCGAGGTTCTTGTGCTTGTACTCGGTGACGGTGCCCACGCCCCAGCGGGCGGCGTAGATGTTCTTGGCAAGACGCTTCGCCTGGCGGATGGCGTGCTGGGCGTTGGGGACGCAGAAGCCACCCACGCCGCCGCCGGTCAGGTCCGGCACGGCGGCGACGTCGCCGGCGGTCCAGGCACCCTCGATCGGGCCGTTCTCGTCGATGATCTGGAGCGTTGCGTTGGCCTTGATCCGGCCGCGCTCGTCCTGCGGGAAGCCGAAGTTGCGTGCCACCGGGTTCGCCTGCACGCCGGCGGTCCACAGCAGCGTATCGGCCTCGAAGGTTTCGGCGGGAGTCTTGTCCGGCATGTTGATCAGCTCCAGCACGCCGCCCTCTGCCTTGGCGAGCGAGGTGTTGAGCATGACCTCGATGCCGCGCGAACGCATGTGCTCTACGACCCACTTGGCCTGGTCTTCGGTGACCTCGGGCATGATCCGGCCCATCGCCTCGACCAGCACGAAGCGCAGCTCTTCCTGGCGCAGCCGCCCGTTCTTCTTGACGGCGGAGCGGGCCAGGTCCTCGATCTCGGTCATGGCCTCGATGCCGGCGAAGCCTCCGCCGACGCCGACAAAGGTCAGCGCGCGCGTCCGCTCCGGCCCCTCAGGGAGCAACGAACCGGTTTCGATTCGCTCGAGCACCTTGTTGCGCAGTTCCACGGCTTCTTCAATGGTCTTCAAGCCGATCCCTGCCTCGGCCAGCCCCGGGATCGGGAAGGTGCGGGTCACGGCACCGGCGGCAACGACGACGTCGCGGTAGTCCAGCTCGAAGGCGTCGCCGACGGCGGGAGTGATCACGGCCTTCTTCACCGCGTGGTCGATCGAAGTCACCTTGCCGGTGATGAGTTCGGTGTCCTGCAGGTGCTGCCGGTGGTTGACCACGGCATGGCGGGCTTCGATGCTGCCGGAAGCCACCTCGGGCAGGAACGGCTGGTACGTCATGTAGGGCAGCGGATCCACCAGGGTAACGATGCCGCCGTGCCCCTTAACCTTCTTCTGGAGCTTCAGCGCGACGTAAAGACCAACGTAACCGCCGCCGACCACCAGGACGCGCGGACGATCGGACAGAGCAGGAGTGAGTGCCATGCCCCCAGTATAGCCACTTTTGTGAAAATTTTCACGAAGTCCCGGGCGCCCGGGATGGCCGCGAAGATCCCGCAGAATCAGCGCTTGGCCGGCTTCCGGATCTCTTCCCGAATCGGCGGCATGAAGTCCGTGTCCGCTTCCTCGACCGCGGCCGTGCCCTGCTGCACGGCCTTGCGCGCCCGCATGGTCTGGACCGCGCCCAACACCAGGACGGCGGCGATCAGCCCGCCGAACGAAAACACGAGGATGGCCGGCAGCACGGAGTTTTCGCTGCGCGGGGGAACCGCCACTGGTGTAGTCGGTTCCGGAATATCCGGCGCCTCGGCCTTGGACTGCACCGGAGCCTGTGACTGGGGCGCAGCGACTTCACCGCGGCGGTGCACCGTAATCCATTGCGCGATGGAGCCGAGCGGGTTGGCGGCGACCTCCGGCACGTCGGCGTTCACGGCTGCCTCCGCGTCGAGTACGCCGTAGCCGTAAATCGGATCATGGCCCGGGACACCGGCTTCCTTGGCCGTGCTGATGATGCGGTTGATGACCTGGGCCGCGCTCATGTCCGGGTATTTGGAGCGGATCAACGCCGCCACGCCCGAGACCAGCGGCGTGGCCCCCGATGTGCCGGACCAGTCGGCATAGAGGCCGCCGGGCAGTCCGCCGACGAGGTTCTCGGCCGGGGCCGCAACACCGATGACGATGCTCTGGGCCGAGGCCTCCTGGCTGGCCTCGCCATCGCGGTTCAATCCGGCCACGGTCAGCACGCCGGGGATGGTGGCCGGGGCGCCGGACTGTTCGGTGCCGCCGGCGCGGTTGCCCGCGGCGGCCACGACCACCACGTCATGCTGTTCGGCGTAGAGGAACGCCGCGTCCCAGCTCTCCGGCCAGGAGGTGCTGGAGCTGGTCAGTGACATGTTGATGACCTGTGCGCCATTGTCCACGGCCCAGCGGACGGCCGCCGGGATCTGCTCGTCGACGCCGATGCCCGAGGGGTTGGGTGTCCCGAGCCACGTTGAGGCCGTCAGGATCTGTGCCTTGGGCGCCACCCCGATCACGCCGTCCGTGCCGGCGCCGATGCCCTCGTCCTTGGGCTTCGACTTGGACTCTTTGTCGTTTTTCTTTTTGTCGTCCGTCTTGTCTTTTTCGGGTGCATGCCCGCGTCCGGCCAGCAGGGTCGCAACCAGAGTTCCGTGCTCAGGTGTTTGCCCGATGCCGCGCTGGCCGTCGGGGTCCCCGGAGCCGGAGACGTCCGTACCGCCAACCACGGCCCCCTTGAGGTCGGGGTGCGTTGCGTCTACGCCGCTGTCGATCACTGCTACCTTGACGCCCTCGCCCTGCGACTCGTCCCAGGCGGCCCGGATCCCGTAGGCGTCCAGCCAGTATTCCTTGCCGCGGGTGTCGTCTGCCTGGGCCGGGCCGGCGAGCACCAGCGAGGCGAGTACCGCGATCGCCGAACCCAGCGCGAAGACTTTCGACGCGCCCGCGCGTCCGGCCGGCCGTTCACTGTCGCGCTGGCGCATGGATGTCCCTTCGGTTGGCAAAGCGGTCTGATCCCCGAACCCGGGAAGCTCAGTGCGGCAGCCGGGTGGCCGCACTCAGGGCGATTCCGTCAAGAATATCGTGTTCGCTGGCGGTCGCGCCGTTCACGCGGCCACCGGTCAGTGCGGCCAGCCGTCGGGAAACGGTCCGCCAGATGAGTGCGCCGGCGCCAATGACATCCACCCGTCCCGGATGCATGTAGGGCAACGCAGCCCGCTGGTGCCGCGTCATCTCCAGAAGGGAGGAGCAGGCTGAATCCAACCGGGCACCGTCCAGGTGCGCCCCGTGGATGGCTTCCGGACGATACCGTGCCAGTTGCAGGGCGTGGGCCGTAACGGTGGTGACGGAACCCGCGACTCCGACCAACCGGTCGACGTCGGCCAGCGGCACCTCGGCGAGCACCCGTGCCAGATGTTCCTCGGCGTCCGCCACGGCGTGGGCAACCTCGGCGGCGGTCGGCGGATCCGAGAGCAGGTGCCGCTCGGTAAAGCGGACGCAGCCCATGTCGGTGCTGAGGGCAGCCAGCACCCCGTCGGCGGTTCCCAGCACGAACTCCGTGCTGCCACCGCCCAAGTCCATCACCAGCACTTTCTCCCCCGGCTCCGGCGCCAGGACGCTGGCGGCACCGGTGAAGGACAGCTCGGCCTCTTCCCGGCCGCTGATCACTTCCGGTTCCACGCCGAGGCGCTCGCGGATGCCATCGACGAAGACCTGGCGGTTGGCGGCGTCGCGGGTGGCGGAGGTGGCGACAAACCGCAGGGTCTCGGCGCCTTGGCTGCGCAGCTGGCCCGCATATTCCTCCGCCGCCGCGAAGGTCCGGTCCAACGCTTCCGGCGCCAGCGCCCCGGTTGCGTCGACGCCCTGCCCCAGCCGCACGACCTTCATCTCGCGGACTACGTCGGTGAGCCCGCCGTCCCGGACATCGGCAATCAGCAGGCGGATCGAGTTGGTCCCGCAGTCGATGGCTCCGACGCGTGCCACTAGGACTTCCCTCCGTCGGCGTGGCCGGAGGCGGAACCGCTGACGGTGCCGCCGTCGTCGTCCGCCGCATCCTTGCCGCCGGCACGCCGGGCCTTCTTCGCCGCCAGCTCTTCGGCCGTCAGCCCCTGGGTCCGGGTATGGCGGCTCAGGTCCCGGGCCGGAGCGGTGCCGTCAACATCCCAGGCTCCGGAGCAGTAGCAGCGGTCCACGGTCCACCATTCCGCGATCCGCTCAAGCGCTTCGTCGCCCAGCGGATTCACGCCCGGACCTGCGGCCAGCGAATGGCCCACCAGGACGTGCAGGCATTTGACCCGCGTGGGCATTCCGCCGGCCGAGACTCCCGCGATCTCGGGCACGTCGCCGATACCGGCCCGGCGGCCGACCCCGTCGCGGGCCGCCAGGTACTCCTCGTGGGCGCGGCGGTAGGCCGCGGCCAATTCCTGATCCCCCTCCAGCCGTTCGGTCATCTCCGTCATGACCCCTGCCGCTTCCAGCCGGGATACCGCGGACGTGATGACCGGGTGGGTCAGGTAGTACGTGGTCGGGAAGGGGATTCCATTCCCGAGCCGCGGCGCCGTGGTGGCGACCAGCGGATTTCCGCACACGCACCGTGCACCGATTTCCACGACATCGCGCACCGGCCTGCCGAGCTGGCGGCTCAGGGTGTCGAGATCGTCGGGGGTGGGGGTGCGCTGAGCGTCGTTCACGGCTCAGTCCTTTCCTGGTGCTGCGGCCCGTGGGGCAGGGCCGTGTAATCCGGCAGGCTGCCGGGAGGTCAGTCCGCTGCGGGCGGGTCTGTTGCCGCGCGGGTCACCGAGTTCCACAGGGCGTCGACCCACGGCAGGTCCTCGGGTGCGGTGGCGGAGGCATGTTTGTTGGACTCGCGCAGTCCTTCCGCGCCGGTGACCATGTACCGCTTCTCCCCCGGCATTACATAGAATATGCGATCCCGGGCCTGCTGCTTGATGTAGGCAGGATCGTCCCAGCGGGCCAGTTCCTTGGTCAACTGTTCGTTGGAGTCTTTCTTGGCGGCGATGTCCGCCTGAAGCGCGGAGAGTTCCGCCCGCTGTTCAATGAAAATCCGTACCGACGGGGCCAGCAGTACGGTGATCGATACCAGCACCACGGCCAGCGCCAGCAGGCGGCCGGAGAACGCTTTGGCCGGGACCGGCACGGCGTCGGCCGGGGTTTCCCTGGCCGGTGGCCGGGGCCTTGGATCCGCAGCCGGTGCGGCCGGCTGCCTGATGGCCTCGGACAGCTGCCGGCGTTCCGCCGCGCGGACTTCCGACGGCGAGGGCTTGGGTTTCACCGGCGGCTTCGGCTTTCGCGCGTGGCCTGCGTCCGGCACGCGGCGGGTGCGGGCATCCGGCTGGGGAGCCGAGCCGGACGGCGTCCGGCCGAAGTCGGCGCGAATCACCTGTCCGGTCTCCGGTTCCCGAGCGTCGGTGTCCTTCCCGTCCACGCCGCCCGACGCAGGCCCGCTGCCGGGCGGGCGGCCGGCCCGCGGCATGTTGGGGCGTCGGGTGGACATTCAGGCTCCTCACCGTGGAAGTCGTGCGGGGCCCGGCATCGGCTTTGCCGCCGGGCCCCGCTTAAGACATTACCGAGGGTCGGGCCGAACTACGCCGTGAAACGCGGGAAGGCGGCGCGACCGGCGTAGCGGGCCGCGTCGTCGAGCTCCTCTTCGATGCGCAGCAGTTGGTTGTACTTGGCCACGCGCTCCGAACGGGCCGGGGCGCCGGTCTTGATCTGGCCGGCGTTGGTGGCCACGGCGATGTCGGCGATGGTGGTGTCCTCGGTTTCGCCGGAGCGGTGCGAGGTGATCGTGGTGTAGCCGTTGCGCTGGGCCAGCGCCACGGCCTCCAGGGTTTCAGTCAGGGAACCGATCTGGTTGACCTTGACCAACAGGGAGTTGGCGGTCTTGGCATCGATGCCCTGCTGCAAACGCTCGGGGTTGGTGACGAACAGGTCGTCGCCCACCAGCTGCACCTTGTCGCCCAACTCGGCCGTCAGGGCGGCCCAGCCCTCCCAGTCGGATTCGTCCAGCGGATCCTCGATGGAGACCAGCGGGAAGTCGGCGACCAGCTGGGCGTAGTAGGCGCTCATCTCCGCCGCCGTCAGGGACTTGCCCTCGAACAGGTAGGCGCCGTCCTGGTAGAACTCGGAGGACGCCACGTCCAAGGCCAAGGCAATGTCCTTGCCCGGGGTGTAGCCGGCACGGGTGATCGCCTCGGTGATCAAATCCAGCGCCGCCCGGTTGCTGGGCAGGTTCGGGGCGAAGCCGCCCTCGTCGCCCAGGCCGGTGGAGAGGCCCTTCTCCTTCAGCACGGCCTTGAGGCTGTGGTAGACCTCCACGCCCCAGCGCAGCCCCTCGGAGAACGTGGCGGCGCCCAGCGGCACCACCATGAACTCCTGGATGTCCACGTCGGAATCGGCGTGCGAGCCGCCATTGAGGATATTCATCAGCGGGACCGGCAGCACGTGGGCATTCGGGCCGCCCAGGTACTTGTACAGCGGGAGGTTGGCGGATTCTGCGGCGGCCGAGGCCACGGCCAGCGAAACGCCGAGGATGGCGTTGGCGCCGAGGTCGGATTTATTGGAGGTGCCGTCCAGGTCCAGCATGGTCTGGTCGATCAGCCGCTGGTCGGTGGCGTCGAGGCCGGCCAGTGCCGGCTGGATGGTGTCCACCACGGCGGCCACGGCCTGGCCGACGCCCTTGCCCAGGTAGCGGTCCTGCTCGCCGTCGCGGCGTTCCACGGCCTCGAAGGCCCCGGTGGAGGCACCGGACGGAACCGCGGCCCGGCCCATCGAGCCGTCGGACAGCAGCACCTCAACTTCAACGGTGGGGTTGCCGCGGGAATCAAGGATTTCGCGCGCGTGGATGGCATCGATCAGCGCCATGGAGTAGCTCCTGTTCGTTGGAACGAAAAGTTGGAATGTCTGCAGGCGAGGCCGGAGCCGGCTGCAAGGTCCGGCTTAAGACTAATCGAGATCACCCGCTGCAGTTTTCTTCCGTTACGCGCTGCTGGAATCTGCGGACGGCGGTCCGCAGCGCCTGCTCGGGATCCACGCCGGCCTCCACTGCGCGGCGGACGACGGCGAACAGTTCCTCGCCGACGTCGTCTTCCGCCCGGCCTGCACCGCCGGCCGCAGTGCGCCCGGCCGTGCCGTCCTGGCTTAGGACCGCCGCCGACGGGCTGCCAGCCCGGCGGGCGCGGTCCAAAGATTTCGCCGCCAACGTCAGGGCCGGCAGCGAGTGCGGCAGGCCGTCGAACGGCGTGGTCCGCTCCGGTTTCTCCGCCGCCTTGACCGCGTCGTAACCGGCCACGATCTCTGCGATGGTGTCCGGAAACTTCTCCTGCAGGGACCCGTCCGGCCGGAAGACATGCCGGTTCCGCCGGATGAGCTTGGCTGTCAGTTCGGCGGCCACGGCGTCGAAATCAAAGTGTCCCCGTTCTTCCTGCAAACGGGCATGCAGCACCACCTGGTAGAGCACATCGGCCAGTTCGCCCTTGAGTTCGGCCACGTCGGCCCGGCCGGTGTGGCCGGTTTCGATGGCTTCGGCCAGTTCGTGGGCTTCCTCCACCAGGTACTCGACCAGCGACTCGTGGGTCAGCGCGGCCGTCCACAAGCAGTGCTCGCGCAGTTGAGCCACGACGTCCAGCAGCCTGGCAACGGCCCGGCCTCGGTCGGGCTCCGCCGTTGCGGCGTCCGGGAGCCGCCCCGGTTCGAAGGAGTGTCCCGCGTGGGGCATGGCCGCCGTCAGCCCGCCTGGCTGTTAAAGGCCTCGCCGATGAACTCGATGAGCGCCTCACGCTCTTCCAGCGGCAGGAAAGCGGCTTCGGCTGCGTTGAGCGTGATCTCCAGCAGGTCATCCAGGTCGTAGTCGAAGGTTTCCACCAGCAACTCGTATTCGTCGGAGAGCGTCACCCCGCTCATCAGCCGGTTGTCCGTGTTGATCGTGACCTTGAAACCGGTCTGGTAGAGCAGGTCGAACGGGTGTGAGTGGATGCCTTCGCCGAAGACGGCGATTGCGCCGGTCTGCAGGTTGGATGAGGGGCTGCACTCGAGCGGGATGCCGCGGTCGCGGACCCACGCGGCAACCCGGCCGAGGGTGACCATGCCAACCTCGTCGCCGTCGTCGCCGTCCGGGCCGAAGTCCACCTGGATGTCCTCGGCGATCCGCACGCCGTGGCCCAGCCGCAGCGCACGGCCGCTGACCAGCGCATCCACGATGCTGTCCACTCCGGCTGCCTCGCCGGCGTGGACCGTTACCGGGAACTGCTGTTCGGCCAGGTAGGTGAAGGCGTCCTTGAAGCGCGAGGGCGGGAAGCCGTCCTCCGCTCCGGCAATGTCGAATCCGACGACGCCCCGGTCACGGTGGCGGACAGCGAGCTCAGCGATCTCCTGCGAGCGGTCGGCATGCCGCATTGCGGTGATCAGTTGGCCCACCTGGATGGGGCGGCCACTGGCTTCCACGGCGGTCACGCCGGCTTCCAGGCCTGCCTGGACGGCTTCGACCGCCTCGTCCAAGGTCAGTCCCTTGGACAGGTGCTGTTCCGGCGCCCACCGGACCTCGCCGTAGACCACGCCGTCGTCGGCCAGATCCTCCACGAATTCCTGGGCCACGCGGAACAGGCCTTCCGTGGTTTGCATCACGGCGACGGTGTGGTCAAAGGTTTCCAGGTAGCGGACCAGCGAGCCGGAATCCGCCGACTCCCGGAACCACTCCCCGAGCGCCACCGGGTCGGTGGAGGGCAGCTCGTGGCCCTCGGCCGCGGCCAGCTCGATGATCGTGGCGGGACGCAGTCCGCCGTCCAGGTGGTCGTGCAGCGAAACCTTCGGCAGGCTGCGGATGTCGATGTCCAGGTCGGCTGCGGTGTTCTCGGAGTATTCAGGCTCAGTCACAGGCACCACCTTACGCGAGCACCCGGGCGGCAGGCGCGGAGGCCGGCGCCAGGTTCAGTCGTCGAGGCCCGCGGTGGAGTGGTTGCGGGAGGACACTGTCAGCGGGACGTACGGTTCGAAGCGGACCGTCCGCGAACCGGTTGGCGGCAGCTGGTCGGCGGGATCGCGGCGTGCAGCCGCTGCCGTGTCCGGGCTCTCGGCGGCGGCCGCGCCGCCGTTGCCTGCCGCCGTCGGCCCGGCCTCGGTTGCCGGCTCCGGGCCGCCGTGCCCGGCCGGGGCGGCGGCCCGCAGCCGCGCCGCGCGGCGCCGATTGGCCAGTTTCATGCCGTGGTCCAGCACGAGGCCCAGCAGCAGCGCCAGCACGATCGCCAGTCCCGCGGCCAGGAGGGTGTTGTCATGGAACCAGCGCCCGGCCAGTGCCCCGATGCCGACCGAGTACAAGGACCAGGAGATGCCGGCGACCACGGAAAACAGGACGAACTTGCGGTGGTTGTATCCGGTTGCGCCGGCGGTCATGTTGACGGCCACGCGGCCTACCGGAATGTAGCGTGCGCTCAGGATCAGCAGGGCGCCGCGCCGGTCCAGTTCCCGGCGGGCCCAGGCGAAGGCGGCGGCAACCCGGGGGCGCTGCATCCAGCGGAAGCGGTCTGCACCGATGCGGCGCCCGATCAGATACGCGATGTTGTCCCCCGCTATCGCGCCCGCTGCAGCAACTGCGGCCACCAGCCAGAGATTCGGAGCTCCGGCGGATACCGCGATGGCGGCCAAGGCCACGACCACCGATTCGCTGGGCACCGGCGGGAAAATCCCGTCGATCAGGCAGAGAGCCAGGAGCAGTGGGTATATCCACCATTGCGCTGCCGCGTCGATGATGAAGACGCTGAGCGCGTCCATAAAAGTCTGCACGAAGTGTTCCTGTCCGCTGGATATCTAGTCCAACGATGCCATGCCGCGTTTTGTGCCGCTATCGGGTAGATCCCTGACCGGGCCCCCATCGGTCAACACCGCAGACCCCGCGGTGCGCCGGGGCCTCCCCCGCTCCGGCCGCACCACATCATCGTAGCGGGGCCGCAGGAACGGCGGGAAGTGGTTGATCCGGGGATATATATCCGTGCTGCCCCAGTTGTTTACAGCTGGGGTCTTCCGTGCGTTACGCCACCCGGTCGATGATCAGCCGCCGGGTCGGCCGGCTGCCCTCCGGCGCAATGACGACGGCGTCGCGCAGCGCATCCCTGGCGCGGTCGAACCTCTCGGGGGTATCGGTCAAAAGTGTCATCAGCGGCTCGCCTGCGCGGACCACCGCCCCGGGCTTGGCGTGCATCCGCACGCCGGCCCCGGCCTGCACGGCGTCTTCCTTGCGGGCACGTCCGGCGCCCAGCCGCCAGGCGGCGACCCCGACAGCCAGGGCGTCCAGCTGCATCAGCACGCCGTCGGCCTCGGCGTAGACAATTTCGGACTCCCTGGCCACCGGCAGCTTGGCGTCGGGATCCCCGCCCTGGGCGCGGATCATGGATTTCCAGACGTCCATGGCGCGGCCGTCCCGCAGCGCGGCCGCGGGCTCGGCGTCCCTCACGCCGGCTGCCTGCAGCATCTCCTCGGCCAGCTTCACCGTCAGCTCCACGACATCCTCGGGGCCGCCGCCGGCCAGCACCTCCACCGATTCTTCGACCTCGATGGCGTTGCCGGCGGTCAGCCCGAGCGGCGTGCTCATATCGGTCAGCAGCGCCACCGTGTTCACGCCTGCGTCCTGGCCCAGGGCCACCATGGTTTCGGCCAGTTCCCGGGCGTTGCGCTCGTCCTTCATAAAGGCCCCGCTGCCGACCTTCACGTCCAGCACCAGCGAGCCGGTGCCTTCGGCGATCTTCTTGCTCATGATCGAGGAAGCAATCAGCGGGATCGCTTCCACGGTGCCGGTCACATCGCGCAGCGCGTAGAGCTTCTTGTCCGCAGGAGCCAAACCTGCCCCGGCCGCGCAGATGACGGCGCCGACGTCGGCCAACTGGCTCATCATCTCGTCATTGCTGAGCAGGGCACGCCAGCCCGGAATCGACTCGAGCTTGTCCAGGGTGCCGCCGGTGTGGCCCAGGCCGCGGCCGGAGAGCTGCGGCACCGCCACACCGAAGACGGCCACCAGCGGGGCCAGCGGGAGGGTGATCTTGTCCCCCACGCCGCCGGTGGAGTGCTTGTCCGCGGTCGGCTTGCCGAGCGAGGAGAAGTCCATCCGCTCGCCGGAGGCGATCATCGCCGTCGTCCAGTGCGCGATCTCCTCCCGGTCCATGCCGTTGAGCAGGATGGCCATGTTCAGCGCGGACATTTGCTCGTCGGCGATGGCCCCGCGGGTGTAGGCGTCGATGGTCCAGGCGATCTGCTCCGGGCTGAGCGTTCCCCTGTCCCGCTTGGTCCGGATGATGTCGACGGCGTCGAATGTTTCGGTCATGTCCTGCTCCTTACGTGTTGCGTTCCGGCCCTCAGGCCAGATGCTGCGGGCCGAAGGCGTCCGGCAGCACCTCGTCCATGGTCTTGAGGCCGGCCGGCGTCATCAGCAGCATGCCGGGCGCGCGGAACTCGTACAGCAGCTGCCGGCACCGGCCGCACGGCATCAGGGCGTTGCCCTCCCCGTCCACGCAGCTGAACGCGGCCAGTTTCCCCCCGCCCGTCATGTTCAGCTGGCTCACCAGCGAACATTCGGCGCACAGGGTCAGGCCGTAAGAGGCGTTTTCAACGTTGCAGCCGGAGACAATCCGGCCGTCGTCGGTGAGAGCGGCGGCGCCGACCGGGAAGCCCGAATACGGTACGTAGGCCAGCCGCATGGCGGCCTCCGCGGCCTGCTGGAGGGCGTGCCAGTCCACGGCTTGGGCCTTCGCTGGTTCCACGGTCAGCCCTTGATGTACGGCACGCCGCTGGCGGCCGGGGGTCGGGCGCGGCCCACCAGGCCGGCGACGGCGAAGATGGTCACCACGTAGGGCAGCATGGCCAGGAACTGGTTCGGCACCGTGGAGCCCAGGGCGCTGAGCACGTACTGGAGGTTGGTCGCGAAGCCGAAGAGCAGCGCCGCGAAGAACGCGTACAGCGGGTTCCAGCGGCCGAAGATCAGCGCCGCCAGGGCGATGTAGCCCTGGCCGGCGGTCATGTCGCGGCCGAAGCTGGAGACGCTGACCAGGGTGAAGAAGGCGCCGCCGAAACCGGCGACGACGCCGGCCAGCAGCACGTTCATGAACCGCATCCGGTTGACCTTCACGCCCAGGGTGTCCGCCGCCTTGGGGTGTTCCCCGACTGCACGGGTGCGCAGGCCCCACTTGGTGTGGAACAGGCCGAAGTAGATCACGGCCACCGCGACGTACATCAGGTAGCCGACCACCGACTGCTCGAACAGGATGGGGCCGATGATCGGGATGTCGGACAGCACCGGAATGCTGATGATCGGCAGCCGCGGCGGAGAGTTCCAGGTGGCCGAGTCGGCCGAGAGGACGGTGGAGAACAGGAAACCGGTCAGGCCGGAAACCAGCACGTTGAGCACCACCCCGACGATCACCTGGTTGACGATGTACTTGATGCTGAACACCGCCAGCACTGCCGAGACCAGCACGCCGCCGACGGCCGCGGCGGCCAGGCCGATGAACGCGTTGCCGGAGAGCGATCCGGCGACCGCGGCGGAGAAGGCACCGAACAGCAGCTGCCCTTCGATGGCGATGTTGACGACGCCGGAGCGTTCGCACAGCACGCCGGAGAGGGAACCGAAGATCAGCGGCACGGCCAGCGTGACCGAACCGGCCAGCAGGCCGTAGAGGGCCACGTTCGGGGTCCGGGCGCTGCCCACCACCCAGGTCAGGAATCCAACCACGAACAGTACGGCAAAGACGGCCACCAGCCAGCCGGGGACCTTTCGCCCGGACCGGACCAGCATGAACGACCAGACGGCGCCGGCCAGCATCAGGACGGCGGTGACCCAGCCGGTGACGACCGCCGAGAGCACCACCGAGGGCAGTACCACCGGGTCGTTGGGATCCGACAGCCGGAAGGTCACCGAGTTGTCCGGCGCCCCGATCGCGAAAACCAGGACGGACGCGAAAGCCAGGACGGCCAGGATGACCGGCGTCTTCCAGTTCCGCACGGTGTCCGCAGCGGTGGGGCTTTGCTGCGGGGCGGTGGCGGTAGCCGTGCTCATGCTGCACCTCCGGTGCTTGCGGTCTTACGGGGTTTTGCCGTCAGTTTGCCGGGCTCGGGGAGCCGGAAGATCGCGCGCACGAGCGGCGGAGCCGCGATGAACAGCACGATCATGGACTGGACCACCAGGACAATGTCAATGCCGGTGCCGGTGTTGGTCTGCATGGTCACCCCGCCGGCGCGGAAGGCGCCAAACAGCAGGCCGGCCGCAAACGTGCCCCACGGCGTCGAACGTCCCAGCAGTGCCACGGTGATGGCGTCGAACCCGAAACTGGCCGCGACGCCCGAGGTCAGCACGCGTTCGGTGCCGGCCACCTGCGCGACGCCGGCCAGGCCCGCCAGTGCGCCGGCCAGCACCATCACCACGACGTAGCCCTTGGTGACGCTGATGCCGGCGGTGCGGGCGGCGTGCGGATTGGAGCCGACCGCGCGCAGCTCGAAGCCGATGGTGGAGCGGTTGAGCAGCCACCAGCAAAAAACGGTGGCGAGGATGGCTACCACGAAGCCCCAGTGCAGCCGGAAGCTGTCGCCGAAGAGCGGCGGGTACATGGCCGTGGCGTCCAGCTGGGGGCTGATCGGGTTGGTGGAGCCGGGACGCTGGAACGCGGGCATGGTCAGCAGGTACAGCACCAGGTTGATGGCCACGTAGTTGAGCATGATCGACAGGATCACTTCGTGGGCACCGGTCTTGGCCTTCAGCAGGCCGACGAGGCCGCCCCACAAGGCGCCGCCGAGGATGCCGGCCAGGATGACCAGGAGCAGGTGCAGGCCCACCGGAAGGTGCCAGCTGAAACCGACCCAGGCGGCCAAGGTGGCGCCGATGATGATCTGGCCCTGCGCGCCGATGTTGAACAGTCCCGCGCGGAACGCCAGCGCTACGCCCAGGCCGGCGCAGATGAGCGGCGTTGCCACGGTCAGCGTCTGGGTCAGCGGGTAGATCATCCGGGAGAACGTGGAGCCCTCGAAGTTGAAGATCGAGCCCTGGAACAGCGCGGCGTAGGCGTTGGCGGCGGCCGTCCATCCGGCGGTCAGCATGTCCTGCGGCCGGGCGAAGAAGTAGCTGGAGGTCCGGGCCACTTCCTCATTCGTCAACGCGATCAGGATGCCGCCGGCAATCAGGGACAGCACAATGGCCAGGACAGCCACCAGCGCGTTTCCGGAGACGATCCGCTGCATGATGGTCTGATGCGCGCGCAACTCGGGGTGCAGGCTCTCCCCCGTGGGCAGGACGGCCGGCGGCGCCTGGGTGCCGTCGCCGAGGGCGGCAGCCGCCTCGAGCCGCTGCTCGTCGCCCTCCGCCGCGGGCTTGCCCGCGTGTTTCGACCGCTTCCCGTGCTTGCCGGACTCGTCCGCGCTCATTCCTCGCCTCCTTCGGCGTCTGTCTGCTGCACTTCGGCGTCCGTCCGGTGTGCCAGCGCTTCCTCGGCGCTCATGCCGGCCATCATCAGGCCCAGCTCGCCGCGCGAGGTACCGGCGGGGACGATGCCCATCAGCCGGCCCTGGTAGAGCACGGCAATCCGGTCGGCAAGTTCCAGCACCTCGTCCAGTTCGGTGGAAACGATCATCACCGGCGTGCCGACGTCGCGCTCGGCGACGATCCGCTTGTGCAGGAATTCGATGGAGCCTACGTCCACGCCGCGGGTCGGCTGCGAAGCGATGAAGAGCTTCAACGGCCTGGACAGCTCCCGGGCCATGACCACCTTTTGCTGGTTCCCGCCGGAGAGCGTACCGGCCGCCGCCGCCGCAGACTGGGTGCGGACGTCGAACTCCGAGATGTATTGCTCGGCGTTCTGGGCGACCAAGGCGGGCTTCATGGCCAGGCCGCGGGCAAAGGGCGGCTGGTCGTAGCGGTTGAGGATGAGGTTTTCGGCCACGGAGAAGGTCCCCACCAGGCCCTCGACGCTGCGGTCCTCCGGCACGAAGCCGACGCCGGCCTCGATGATGTCCTTGACCTTGCGCCCCACCAGTTCGCGGCCTTCGAGCCTGATGGAGCCGGACACATGGTCCTGCAGCCCCAGGATTGCCTCAGTCAGTTCCGTCTGCCCGTTGCCCTGGACGCCGGCCACCGCAAGGATCTCGCCGCGCGCGATGGCGAAACTGATGCCGTCCACCACGCGCTGGCCCGTCGCCGAACGCACCGTGAGGTTCTCGACGACGAATGTTTCCTCCCCCGGACGGGCCGGTTCCTTGTCCAGGGTCAGGCTGACGGCGCGGCCCACCATCATTTCGGCCAATTCGGTCGTGGAGGCCGAGGGCGGTGCGTCGCCGATGACCTTGCCACGGCGAATGACGGTGATGATGTCGGAAACTGCCTTGACTTCGCGCAGCTTGTGCGAGATGAACACGATGGCCTTGCCGTCGGCCTTGAGCTGGCCCATGATGCCCAGCAGCTCATCCGTTTCCTTGGGCGTCAGGACGGCAGTAGGCTCGTCCAGGATCAGCACCTGGGCGTCACGGACCAAGGCCTTGATGATCTCGACGCGCTGCTGCACCCCGACCGGCAGGTCCTCGACCACCGCATCGGGATCCACTTCGAAGCCGTACTGGTCGGAGATCTCCCTAATCCGGGCCCGGGTCTCATCCAGGTTGAGTTGGCCGCCGGCCTTGGTCGCTTCATTGCCCAGCGCCACGTTCTCTGCCACGGTGAACACCGGGACGAGCATGAAGTGCTGGTGCACCATGCCGATGCCGGCCGCCATGGCGTCCCCGGGGCCGTTGAACGTCACGGGCTTGTCGTCGACCAGGATCTGGCCTTCGCTCGGCTCATAGAGCCCGTAGAGGACGTTCATCAGCGTCGATTTCCCGGCGCCGTTTTCACCCAGCAGGCTGTGCACCTGTCCCGGCTGCACCACCAGGTCAATGTGGTCGTTGGCGATCAGGGAGCCGAATCGCTTGGTGATTCCCTTGAGCTCGAGTTTCAAACCCCAACCCACCTGTTCTTTGTCCGTAGGTACGACGGTCCTCATCCAGCGGCGCGGTGCCGGACGGTGTCGCTGCCCGGACGCTGTGCCTAGCCTAAACCGGTTCGGCCGCTTACAGCGCGAACCGCCACCCTCGGCACCGGGGTCCGGTACGGAGAGCGGCGGTCCGCTGCGTGCTTACTGCTGCGGGCTGGCCTTGGATTCGACCTTGATCTCGCCCGAGATGATCGACTCCTTGATGGTTTCCAGCTCGGCCTTGGTCTCATCGGAAACCGCTGCGTCGAGGTCGTGGAACGGGGCCAGTGCCACGCCGCCGTTCTCCAGGGTTCCGACGTACGGGGTGCTGTCGAAGTTGCCCTCGGCGTCGGTCCTGACGACTTCCTCGACCGCGTTGCCCATCAGCTTCATCACCGAGGTGAGGATGAATTCCTCAGCCTTGCCGGCGGTCTCGTAGCCGTCGGAGTCAACCCAGACAACCTTGGCATCCTTGCCGTCGGCGTTGGCTTCGAGCACGGCGTCCAACGTGCCCAGGCCCACCGGGCCGGCCACCGGCATGATGATGTCGGCGCCCTCATTGATGAAGTTCAGGGTGTTGGTCTTGCCCTTGCCCTGATCCTCGAAGTTGCCCACAAAGGTGCCGTTCTGGGCTTCCTTGTTCCAGCCCAGCAGTTCGACGTTGGCGTCCTTCTGCTCATTGTAGTAGTCCACACCGTCGGCGAAGCCGTCCATGAAGATGGTGACGGTGGGGATGTTCATGCCGCCGTAGGTGGCCACCTTGCCGGTCTCGCTGGTTGCGGCCGCAACGTAGCCGGCCAGGAACGCCGCCTGCGCCGTGTCGTAGATGATCGGCTTGACGTTGTCGGTGAACTCCGGGTCGTTGTAGTCGACGATCGCGAAGTTGGTCTCGGGATTGTTCGCCGCTGCTTCCTTGGTCACGTCGCCCAGCAGGAAGCCGACCGTGAGGACCATGTCGCAGTTGGCCTGCACCATGGCATCCACGTTGGGACCGAAGTCGGTCTCGGCCTGGGACTCGGCCTCGCGGATCTTGATGCCCAGCTCTTCTTCGGCCATCTTCAGGCCTTCGTAGCTCGACTGGTTGAACGAACGGTCGTCGAATCCACCGGAGTCGGAGACGATGCAGCCCAGGTAGTCGGTGCCTTCGGCTGCCGGGCTGCCGGTGGCACCGCCCTCTTGGGCCGGCGGAGCGCCGCAACCGGCCAGAACCAGTGCGGACGCGCCCAGCACCGCGGCGGAGAGGCCGGTGCCGCGCTTAATCTTGCGCAGTGAAGTCTTCAATGTTCCTCCATAAAAGAATGTCTGCCCCGCCACAGTTCAATGGTCGCTTCACAGGAAGTGCGGCGTTGGCTTGTACTCCGCGTGGCACAGCACCTGTCCTGCAGGTGCACAGTTGATGACCCTACAGTAGTTCCCGCGCGCCCCACCGGCGAAGCAATCGCGACACGCGCGCGAAGATTGTTGAAAAGTTGTTACTTTTCGGTAGCAACCGCTGCCGTGTCCCGGTGACGCCGAGCGGCCAGCAGGGCCGCCTTGGCCATGACGCGCACGCCCACGCCGATGGCGTGCTCGTCCGGAACGTAGTCTCCGCGGTGCAGATCGAAGGTTTCGCCGCCCGGGGTCCGGGTGCCCAGCCGCATCATGGCGCCGGGCACCTCCTGGGTCATCCAGGCGAAGT
Source organism: Arthrobacter sp. Y3221048 (assembly GCF_059092685.1). Classification (NCBI taxonomy): domain Bacteria; kingdom Bacillati; phylum Actinomycetota; class Actinomycetes; order Micrococcales; family Micrococcaceae; genus Arthrobacter; species Arthrobacter sp. Y3221048. Next base: position 418,347 of record NZ_JBNHHX010000003.1, read on the forward strand.
CTTCCCCGCCCATCGACTGCGGTGTCAGGGTCACCGCGTCCTCCCCCAACTCGCTCCGGGCCGCAGCTTCGAGCAGCGTGGTTTCCCGTTCGGTGTTGATGACAGGAGGCACGCCGCGGATGTGTTCGAGTTTGACGTCCACGCCGAACGGCGCGGCCACCTGGTTGACGACCTCGTCCACCAGCTCACCGGCGGCCTGCCAGGCTTCCCCGTCCAGGCAGCGCATGGTTCCGGCCATGTAACCGACAGCCGGGATGGCATTGGGGGCGGCGCCCGCCTGGATTTGCCCCCACACGAGGGAGACGGCGCTGCGGACATCGATCCGCCGGTTGATGACGGCCGGGACACTGACGGCAATCTCGGCCAGCGCGAACACCAGGTCCTCCGTCAGGTGCGGGCGCGAAGTGTGCCCGCCGCGCCCGCGCAGTTCAATACGTATGGTGTCCGAGGCGGAGGTTATGGCTCCGATCCGCGTGCCGACCAGTCCGACGTCGATCCGCGGATCGCAGTGCAGGGCCAGGATCCGCGGCAGCCCTTCCAGCACGCCCTGCTCGATGACGGCCAGCGCGCCGCCGGGCATGGTTTCCTCGGCCGGCTGGAAGATGACCCGCACGCGGGCGGACAGTTCGCCCTCCAGATCCAGTTTGCGCAGGACCAGCGCGACGCCGAGCATCACCGTGGTGTGGATGTCGTGTCCGCAGGCATGGCTGATGCCGGTGTTGACCGAAGCGTAGTCGAGGCCGGTTTCTTCCATGATCGGCAAGGCGTCGATGTCGGCGCGCAGGCCGATGGCCAGCGGGCCCTCCCCGATGTCGACGAACAGCCCGGTGCCGTCCAGCAGCTGCGGTTCCAGTCCTGCCGCCGTCAGCCGCTCGGCCAGCTTCCGGGTGGTGAGGAATTCCTTGTGCGACAGCTCGGGATGCTGGTGCAGGTCCTGCCGGAACCGCCGCAGCTCGTCCAGCAGTGGCGATGCCCAGACGCCGATATTGAGATTGGCCAGCGGTGTTTCTGAAATCTTCTGCACACCTGCACTCTATCGACTTGAGCGGCGGCCCACCGAGGACGGTCGCCGGCGGTTGCGCAGCACCGGGGTTCCGCCGGCGGCCCCGCGCCGGGTACGGTGCGCCTCAGAGGACGTCGGTGTCGCCGCTGGCCCTGAGGTGTTCCACGGTGGACTTCACCTTCTGCGCGTGTTCCTTGGTGGTCACCAGCAGCGCGTCCGGGGTGTCGACCACGACGACGTCGTCGATGCCGATCAGCGCGATCACGCGCTTGGTGTCGGAGACCACGACGCCGGTGGCCGACTCCGCGAAGACCCTCGCCCCTTCGCCGAGCACCGTGAGCCCGGAGGTTTCGCTGGCGGTGTTCAGCCGTCCGATGGCGGCGAAGTCGCCAACGTCGTCCCAGGAGAAGGAACCGGGGATCATCGCCACGTCACCGGCGGCCGCCGCGGGTTCGGCCACCGCGTAGTCGATCGCCGTCTTGGGCAGGTCCGGCCAGATCCTGCGCATCACCGCTCCGCGGGCCGGGGTGTCCCAGGCCTCGGCGATCTCGGTGAGTCCGGCAAAGAGTTCGGGTTCGTTGGTCTCCAGGTGCTTCAGCAGCAGGTCCACCGGCGCCACGAACATGCCGGCGTTCCAGGAATACTCCCCCGTCTCCAGGTACCCGCGGGCCACCTCCTCGTCAGGTTTCTCCACGAACTCGGCCACCGCCTGCGCGGAGGGCGCCCCGGGGATTTGCAGCGCCCCGGCGGAGCGGATGTACCCGAACCCGGTGGCCGGATGGGTCGGCGTGATCCCGATCGTGACGATGTAGCCTTCGGCCGCGGTGTGCACCGCCTCGCGGACCGCCTGCTGGAAGTCCTCCACGGGGGTGATCACCTGGTCAGCGGCGAAGGAGCCCATGATGATCCGCGGGTCCCGCCGGTACAGGATAGCCGCGGCCAGACCGATCGCCGCGGCCGAGTCCTTCGGCTCCGGCTCCAGCACCAGGTTCGCATCCTGCAGCTCGGGCAACTGTGCGCAGACCGCCTGTCGGTGCACCTTGCCGGTTACCACCAGGGTCCGCCCCTGGCACAACGGCTCCAGGCGGGCGTAAGTGGCGCGGATCAACGTGGACCCGGAACCGGTCAGGTCGTGCAGGAACTTCGGCGCCGCCGCACGGGACAACGGCCACAACCGCGTTCCGGTCCCGCCCGCCGGAATCACGGCATGAAAACGGTCCAGCACGGCGTCATCGTCGGCCGCGTCCCGGCCTGCTGCTTGAGTGTTCACGCTCTCCACGGTAATCCAGCAACGCGGGTGGCGCCTTCATCCTGCGGGCCGATTTTTGCAGCCGGGGGTGGTTTGCCGGTGCCGGAACACCGAAATCTGCCGCGGGGTCACGGTCCAGCAGCCTGTGTGGCTGCGGGCCCGCGCAATCCGCCCCGCGGCGACCGATGTGCCCGGGCTGTTAAGAAGGTCACACCCTGCTGTACCTAAATTGAATAAGCCCTCAGCGAAGCCTAGATTAGTCTTGAGCTATAGAGCGCTCTCGCACCGGCGTCAACTCTTGCGTGGAAGCCACGCTGCGCCTCTGCGATGCAGGGAGGGTAATTCAGTGTCGAAGACACCAGCTGGGACCTTATACCGCGGCCGTGAAGGCATGTGGTCTTGGGTAGGACACCGCATCACGGGCGTCGCAATCTTTTTCTTTCTCTTGGTACACGTGCTGGATACCGCACTGGTCCGGGTATCCCCCGGCGCCTATGACGCAGTCATGGCAACGTACAAGAACCCGATCATGGCCATCTTGGAAGCCGGCCTGGTAGCGGCCATCGTCTACCACGCCTTTAACGGGCTTCGCGTCATCCTCATCGACTTCTGGAAGAAGGGGCCCAAGTACCAGGCCAAGCTTCTGTGGGGCGTCGTCGGCCTGTGGGTCGTCGTCATGGTTCCGTTCCTCATCCGCCACCTCACGCTCGCTTTCACCGGGGGTCACTAACTCATGTCGGTCAACTCTGAAATCCAGGCTCCCCGCAGCGCCCGCATCGCTCCCGAGTACCTGCGCAACAAGGGCCGCAAGGGCAACTTCGAACTGTACGCATGGCTGTTCATGCGGCTCTCCGGCCTCATTCTGGTCGTGCTGGTCTTTGGCCACCTCTTCGTCAACCTGATGGTGGGCGAAGGCGTCCACGGCATCAACTTCGGCTTCGTGGCCGGCAAGTGGGCCGATCCGTTCTGGCAGATCTGGGACCTGGCCATGCTGTGGCTGGCCATGCTGCACGGCACCAACGGCGTGCGCACCATCATTGAGGACTACGCGGAGAAGGACAGCACCCGCTTCTGGTTCAAGATGGTCCTGTACGTAGCCTCTGCCGTCATCATCGTGCTCGGCACCCTGGTGATCTTCACCTTCGATCCGTGCCCGGCCAACGCCACCGCCGAGCTGCTGCCGTCGTTCTGCCCGGCACCCTAACCGTCCCCGCGACAGACCGCGGCGCCGTTGCCCCGTCGTGAACCCCACGCGGCGAAGAAATCCCAGTTTCAACAGAAAGAGCATCCAGTATGCAGGTCCATAAGTACGACGTCGTCATTGTCGGTGCCGGTGGCGCCGGTATGCGCGCCGCGATCGAATCAGGCCAGCGCGCGCACACCGCAGTACTGACCAAGCTGTACCCCACCCGTTCCCACACCGGTGCGGCCCAGGGCGGCATGTGCGCCGCACTGGCGAACGTCGAAGAGGACAACTGGGAATGGCACACCTTTGACACGATCAAGGGCGGCGACTACCTGGTTGACCAGGATGCCGCCGAAGTGATGGCCAAGGAAGCCATCGACGCGGTGCTGGACCTGGAAAAGATGGGCCTGCCGTTCAACCGGACGCCCGAGGGCAAGATCGACCAGCGCCGCTTCGGCGGGCACACCCGCGACCACGGCAAGGCCCCGGTTCGCCGCGCCTGCTACGCCGCGGACCGCACCGGACACATGATCCTGCAGACCCTCTACCAAAACTGCGTCAAGCACAACGTCGAGTTCTACAACGAGTACTACGTGCTGGACCTGCTGCTGGTCGAGGAAGACGCCACCCGCGCCGACGGCACCCCCTACAAGCAGAAGCGCGTCGCCGGCGTCGTCAGCTATGACCTGGCCTCCGGCGAGCTCCACGTCTTCCAGGCCAAGTCCGTCATCTTCGCCTCGGGCGGCGTGGGCAAGGTCTTCAAGACCACCTCCAACGCGCACACCCTCACCGGCGACGGCATGGGCATCGCGTTCCGCCGCGGCCTCCCGCTGGAAGACATGGAGTTCGTCCAGTTCCACCCGACCGGCCTGGCCGGGCTGGGCATCCTGCTCTCCGAGGCCGCCCGCGGCGAAGGCGGAATCCTCCGCAACGCCGACGGTGAGCGCTTCATGGAGCGCTACGCCCCCACTATCAAGGACCTGGCGCCGCGCGACATTGTGGCCCGCTCCATGGCCCTTGAGGTCCGTGAGGGCCGCGGCTGCGGTCCGAACAAGGACTACGTGCTGCTGGACCTGACCCACCTGGAGCCGGCGCACATCGACGCGAAGCTGCCGGACATCACGGAGTTTGCGCGCACCTACCTCGGCGTCGAGCCCTACACCGAGCCGGTGCCCGTGTTCCCCACCGCCCACTACGCCATGGGTGGCATCCCCACCAACATCAAGGCCGAGGTGCTGCAGGACAACGACACCGTTGTGCCGGGCCTGTACGCCGCTGGCGAGGTAGCCTGCGTCTCCGTCCACGGCTCCAACCGGCTGGGAACCAACTCCCTGCTGGACATCAACGTCTTCGGCAAGCGCTCCGGCATCAACGCCGCCGAGTACGCCAAGACCGCGGACTTTGTCGAGCTGCCGGAGAACCCGGAGCTGTACACGATGGAGCTGCTCGAGACGGTGCGCGGCGGCACCGGTACCGAGCGGGTCGCCCAGATCCGCAAGGAACTGCAGGACATCATGGATGCCAACGTGCAGGTGTTCCGCGACGAGAAGTCCCTGACCGAGGCGCTGAACGTGATCGCTTCGCTGCGCGAGCGCTACAAGAACATCAGCGTCCAGGACAAGGGCAAGCGCTTTAACCTGGACCTGCTGGAGGCCGTGGAACTCGGCTTCCTGCTGGACATGGCCCAGGTGATGACCGTGGCGGCCCTGCACCGCACGGAGTCCCGCGGCGGACACTTCCGCGAGGACTACCCGGACCGCGACGACGAGAACTTCATGAAGCACTCGATGTGCTACCTGGACGTCGACGCCGTGACCGATCAGACGGCCGGCATCCGCATGGATACCAAACCCGTAGTATTCACGCGCTACGAACCGATGGTGAGGAAGTACTAATGAGCACCGCGACCGAAATTCCCGAAGGACCGTCCAAGGTCGAGCTGGCTCCCGGGGTCGGCGGCGGCGGCGAAATCCCCAGCTTCGACATCACGCTGAAGGTTCGCCGCTACGATCCGGAAGTCTCCGAGGAGGCCCGCTGGGACGAGTTCAAGCTCACCATGTACGGCACGGACCGTGTGCTGGATGCCCTGCACAAGGTCAAGTGGGAGCATGACGGTTCCGTATCCTTCCGCCGGTCCTGCGCCCACGGCGTCTGCGGCTCAGATGCGATGCGCATCAACGGCCGCAACCGCCTGGCCTGCAAGACGCTGCTGAAGGACCTGGACACGGCCAAGCCCATCACGGTGGAGCCGATCAAGGGCCTGCCGGTGGAGAAAGACCTGATCGTGGACATGGAGCCGTTCTTCCAGTCATACCGCGAGATCATGCCGTTCCTGATCAACAACGGCCACGCGCCGACCCGCGAGCGGCTGCAGTCGCAGGAGGACCGGGAACGGTTCGACGACACCACCAAGTGCATCCTCTGCGCCGCCTGCACCTCCTCCTGCCCGGTGTTCTGGACCGACGGCCAGTACTTCGGACCGGCAGCGATCGTGAACGCGCACCGCTTCATCTTCGACTCCCGCGACGATGCCGGCGACATGCGCCTGGAGGTCCTCAACGACAAGGAAGGCGTGTGGCGCTGCCGCACTACCTTCAACTGCACCGAGGCCTGCCCCCGCGGCATCCAGGTGACCAAGGCGATCACCGAGGTCCGCCAGGCCATCCTGCAGCGCTCCGTCTAGCCAACCCGGGCGGTCCTTTCGGGACTGCGCGGGCCAGATGGCGCCGATTCCTTCCGGGAGTCGGCGCCATCGGCGTTTAAGGTTCCTGCAGGGTCCTTCGCCGGCGCAGCCCCCATGCCCGCTGCCGCAGCGATCGACCTCCCCCGGCGGCCTGCCTGGCCAGCGCGTCCGCCTTACCGACCGCTCCCCAGGCGGTGGCGACCAGGTAGACCTGGCTGAGCAGGTAGAACCACACGAACAGGCCCAGGATGACGGCGAAAGGAGCCAGCAGCGGGTTGCTGCCCACGTTGCCCAGGAGGGTCGAAGAGAAGTACCTGAGCACGGTACTGCCGGCGCCTGCGAGCAAGGCGGACTGGAGCATCACCCAGCGTGGCATCCGGATCCCCGACGCCACGCGGAAAAGGACCACGGCAACCGCCGTATCCAGCAACAGCATGACCACGATGCCGGCGATCCTGGTCAGCGGAACCACGGCATCGCCTTCGATACGGAGTAATTCCACGATCAGGTCCAGCGCGGTATTGGCTATGGCCGCAACGAGCGACGTCACGATCAAGGCCACGGCCACGATCAGCAGCGTGCCGCTGTCCTTGATCTTGACCAGGACGATGTTCGTGGCCAGCGGCGGCAGGTCAAAGATGCCCCGCATCCCCGTGCGCAGCCCGGCGATCCAGCCCAGCGAGGTCCAGATCATGACGGCGGTGGAGATGATCAGGCTGACCCCGAAAGCCTCGCCCTGCGAGAAAAGCTCTTGGGGTGAGGCCAGGCCTCCGTCCCCGGTGTCGATCAGTCCCGGGATGAAATCGTTTACCACCTGAATGATGGCCATCTGCAGGTCGCGATTGCCGGCGGCCACCAAGCCGAGGATGGAGAAACCGGCCACCAGCATTGCCGCTACGGAGAAGAACATCTTGTAGGCACACCCGGCCGCCAGCAACGGCCCATGCCTCAGGGCGTAGAGATTCATGACCCGCATCAGGCGCCAGGAGTTGATCCTCGCGAGCCTGTACTTGGCCGCGGCCATCAGGCTTTTCAGGGTGCCTTCTTCGCGCTTGGCGCGGCCAGCCTCCCGGCGCTGTCTTAGCGCGGCGAGTAACAGTTGCTGCCGTTCCAGCGGATCCGGCGCTGCCTCAGTGTGCTCCTGCGGGTCCGGCGCCAAAGGTCAACTCTTCCCGTAGTATCCACACACCGGTCTCGTCGTGCTCGTAAAGCCCCATGCTACTGACCCGGAATGCGGCGTCATAATCCGCAAGCTTGGTTTCGGCCGAGTCCATGCTGGCTTCGCTGACGTCGTGGGCCACGGTCACGTGCGGGTGGAAGCCGAACTCAAGTTCGCGGTCCAGCGGCCCGGACTGTAGTTTCCGGTGCAGCTCGACGCACTCGTCAAAGCCCTCGTCGATGCTCAGGTAGACCACGGGCGAAACCGGGCGGAAACTGCCCGTGCCGCGCAGGGAGAGGGTGAACGGGGACTGCGAACGGGCCACGGCGCGGACGTGATGGACGGCTTCGTCCCAATCCAGCACCGGAGTGGTGGTGACCAGGGTGATGTGCGGCGGTATCACCGAGGCCAACGGGTCACCGAACGACGCCCGCCAGCCTTCCAGCTCACTGGCCATGGGCTCCGGGACCCCGATGACCACGCCGACGCAACCGACCGCCGTCCGGGCAGCCCGGCCGGCATCGCCGTCGTGTTCCACACGGGCGATGCTGTCCTGGTGCTGCTGGTGCATGGCTAGCGTCCGCCTCCGGCGGACAAAAACCCTACCTTGGAGTACACATCAGCGAGTGTAGCCGATGCGATTGAACGGGCCTTGTGGGCTCCGCGGGCCAGCAGCCGGTCCAGTTCGGCCGGATCGTCCAGCAGCTCCTGGGCGCGGGCCTGGACCGGGGCGAGCGTCTCGACGACGACCTCGGCCAGATCGACCTTCAGGTGACCGTACATCTTGCCCTCGTACTCCTGCTCCAGCTGCGCGACAGTCTTGCCCGTGAGCGTGGAGTAGATGGTGAGCAGATTGGAAATGCCCGGCTTGGCCTCGCGGTCGAAGCGGATCTCCGTACCGTCGTCGGTGACGGCCGACTTGATCTTCTTGGCAGCCTGCTTCGGGTTGTCGAGAATGTTGATCAGGCCGGCGGTCGACTCGGCCGACTTGGACATTTTCGCGGTGGGGTGCTGGAGATCGTAGATCTTCGCCCCCTCCTTGGGGATCACGGCTTCGGGAACCACGAAAGTTTCCCCGAACCGGTGGTTGAACCGCTGGGCCAGGTTCCGCGCCAGCTCCAGGTGCTGGCGCTGGTCCTCGCCCACGGGCACGCCGTAGGGGCGGTACAGCAGAATGTCCGCGGCCATCAGCACCGGATAGGCGAACAGCCCCACGGTTGCCGCGTCGGTGCCGTTCTTCTGCGTCTTGTCCTTGAACTGGGTCATCCGGGATGCCTCGCCGAAGCCGGTCACGCAGTTCAGGACCCAGGCCAGCTCGGCGTGCTCCGGCACGTGGGACTGGACGAAAAGCGCGGTCCGGTCGACGTCGATGCCGCCGGCGATGTACTGCGCGCAGGTGACCCTGGTGCGCTGGGCCAGATCCTTCGGATCGTAGTCCACCGTGATGGCGTGCAGGTCGGGGATGAAGTAGAACGCTTCGTACTCGTCCTGCAGCTTGACCCAATTGACGAGTGCGCCCAGATAGTTGCCCAGATGCAGCGAGTCGGCGGAGGGCTGCATGCCGGAGAGAAGCCTGGGACGCTCGGCCTGCGGCCGGTCCGTCTGCCCGGCGGCCGGCATGGCGGTTTCTGTGGGTTCTGTGGTTCCTGTGCTCATCGGTGTGCTTCCTAGAACTGGTAGTCGACGACCAGCGGTGCGTGGTCGGAGAATCGGGCGTCGTAGGTGGCGGCACGGTCGACCGCCGCGGCCGTCGCCAGATCGGCCAGTGACGGGGTGGCCACCTGATAATCGATCCGCCAGCCGGAGTCGTTGTCGAAGGCCTGGCCGCGCCAGGACCACCACGTGTAGGGCCCGCTGACGTCCCCGGCCAGTGACCGGTGCACATCCCGCCAACCGATCTCCTCGCCAAAGAAGCGGTCGAAGTAGGCCCGTTCCTCGGGCAGGAAGCCGGCGCGCTTGACGTTGCCCTTCCAGTTCTTGATGTCCAGCTCGGTGTGGCCCACGTTCAGGTCGCCGACGACCAGCGCGTAGTCCCGCTCGGCCTTCAACTGCGGCAGCCGGCGGCACATGGCATCCAGGAAACGGTACTTGTCCACCTGCTTGGGCGTGTCGACCTCGCCTGAATGGACGTACGCGCTCACCACGGTCAGGGTCTTTTCGCCGTCGGCGCCGTCCACCGCAAAGTCGGCCTCAACCCAGCGGCCGGCGGAGAGGAAGTATTCATCGCCTATATGGCTGCGGGTGGCGGTGGGCTCAACACGGGAAGCGATGGCAACACCGGCGCGGCCCTTGGCCTCCGCTTCCGCATGGAGGATGTGCCAGTCGCTGCCCAGCAGCTCACGTACGACGGCGTCCGGCGCCCGCACCTCCTGCAGGCACAGGATGTCCACGTCCCTGACCGCCAGCCACTCGGCCATGCCGCGCTTGTAGGCGGCGCGGATGCCGTTGACGTTGACGCTGGCGATCCGCAGTGTCTTGCCTGCCTGGATCAGTCCGCCTGCTGCGTCGCGGGAGGTGGTCGGTGCGGGGGAAACGGTTGCCAAAGTCACCCGACTACCTTACCCAACCCTTCAGTTCAGCCAACAACCGTGCCGCTGACGGTTTCGCCGCCGTCTTCCTTCCGGATCATGCCGCGGCCGTTGTGGGCGGTGATCTCTACCGTCTCCAGCGCCCGGTCAACCATACCCTCGTCTTTGCCGCGGTAGTCGCGGATCACTTTGGCCTGCACCTGGATGATCTTGAAGCTGTGGTCCAGCTTTTCGTCCCGCACGGCGTTCGCCTTGGAAATCTCTTCCTCGACGACGGCGGTGCCGCCGCCGGGCGCGGGGTTGACCCTCCCGGCGTAATCGGCCTGCACATTGGCCAGCTTCTCCTTCGCCTTGCGGGTGGCGCCGCGGACGCTGAACACCACGAAGGCGGCCAAGGCCAGCCATGCCAGCGACACGGCGACGACGATCCAGCCGATGACGTCGTTCTCATTGGCGGCAAAGATCACCGCGACCAGGAAGACAAGCACCAGCACGGCCAGGCTGATGTTGCCGGCCTTGAACGGCAGCTGGCGGGCGGCGGACGAAACGGAAGCAGACTCGGGACCAATTGATCGCATGGGCCTATTCTCTCAAATCCATGCGCTCCCGCGCGCCGTGTCCGCCCACGGCTCAGCGCGCTACCACTGCACCAGGCAGAATGGGTGTCCGGCCGGGTCGAGGTACACCCTGAAGGTCTCGCTGCCCGAGTCCATGCTGGTGGCTCCAAGCTGGAGCACCAGCTCCTCGGCGATGTCCAAATCCCTGACCCTGACGTCCACATGCATCTGCTGGGGATGCTCCTGGCCCGGCCACTGGGGTGGTTCGTAATCCTGGACCTGTTGGAAGGCGATGGCCGGCCGGTCCGGGGCGTCCCCGATGCTGATCCAGCCGTCGTCGTCCTGTTGGACCCGGATCATGCCCAGCAGCTCCTCGTAAAAAGTGGCCAGTGCATCGCTGTCCGGACAATCGATCACCAGTGCCTGCCACTTGCCGATCATGTGCCAGCTCCTTCGTTGGTTCAAGGCCTTTGGACGGTCGTTCCATCATTGACGCCACCTAAGCGTGTGGCAACCCCGGCAGGACAAGGCGGCGCCCGGCCGGCACACGTCGGCCCGCGATCAGTTCAGGAAGAGCTTGCGCAGCCTGCCCGTGGTCAAGATCAGCCCGAGCACAATCATGACCAGGAAGTACAGGATGTGGATCCACGTGGCGGCAGTGAAGGCGCCGACGCTGAGCTGGCGCAGCAGTTCCACGCCGTGCCAGAGCGGAAAGGCCTGGATCAGCCACTGGATCGGCTCCGGGTAGACGCTGAGCGGGTAGAAAGTCGCGGAGAACAGGAACATCGGCAGCATGATGAAGTTGATCCAGTCCATCTGCTGGAACGTCTTCATGTAGCTGGTGATCGCCATGCCGAACGATGCGAAGCCAAAGGCGACCACCACGGCTGCGGGGATCATCAGCAGCGCCCAGGGCGAGGTGATCAGCCCCATGGCGCCCATCACCGCGGTGAAGCCGGTGGCGTAGAGCGCTCCCCGCATCAGCGCCAGCAGGATTTCGCCGAGCGCCACGTCCAGCGGTCCCAGGGACGTGTACAACATGCCTTCGTAGAGCTTGGCGAAGTTCAGTTTGAAGAAGACGTTCCAGGTGGAGTCGTACACCGCGCCGTTCATCGCCGAGACGGCCAGCAGCGCCGGCGCTATGTAGTTCGCGTAGCCGATTTCGGTTCCGCCGGGCCCGCTGATGGTGCCGATCAGCGAGCCCAAACCGATGCCCATGGCCACCAGGTAGAGGACCGGCTCGACGAAGCCGCTGACCATGATCGCCCAGTTGGTTCCCCAGGTGGCCTTGACGCCGCGTGCGAAGACCGCGCGGACGTTGCCGGCATAGAGGGAGCCTAACGGGCGGCGCGCCGGCTCGAGCCGAGGCGGATGCGGGAGAACGTGCTGGCTCATTTGCCCAGCCTCCTGATATAGATTCGGCGCGCGAGGAGCCAGCCGGCCGCGCAGAGGACGGCCAGGTAGGCGACATGCAGCACGGTCAGCCATGCCGGTTCAACATAGCCGTAGCTGAGCACCCTGCCCAGTTCCGTCGAATGCCACAGGGGCGAGATCCAGCCGATCCAGCGGACCAGCAGCGGCATGGCCTCCAGCGGGAAGAACGTGCCGGAGAAGAGGAACAGCGGCATCACGATGAACCGCTGCACCAGCGCGAATTGCCCGCGGTCTTCTTCGATGCTGGCCGAGTACGCCATCAGCGGCAGTCCGAAGGCCATCCCACCCAGGGCCGCTGTGATGACCATCAGCCAGGCGGTGGCCTCGGTCACCGCGCCGAAGATGACCAGGCAGAGGAAATACAATCCGGTGGTCAGCAGCAGCCGGGCCAGCACTCCCATCGAGTGCCCGTTGACCAGTTGGTGGCTCTGCAGGGGCGAGGCGTTGGGGCCGTAGTAGGTCTTGCGCCATCTGAACCCCGACATCACCGAGTACGTGTTCTCTTCGCTGGCCACCATGATCGCGGCGGTCGCCAGGAGGGCAGGCGCCACGAAGACCAGGTACGGTACGGACTGGCCGTTTCCGGCGTCGAGCGAGGCGTTGGTGTTGGCGTCCACCAACGTGGCCAGCCCGACGCCCATGGCAAACAGGTAAACCAGCGGCGTGCCGACCGCCGTCATCAGGACCGTCCAGCCGTAGCCGCGCAACTGCCGCAGCCAATGCTCCAGAAAGTAGACCGAGCCGAAGTTCCGGGCGCGTTCGGCCGACTGCAGCGGGGTCAGCGGCGAGCGCAGGCCGGTGACGGGCCGTGTCAGGGCATCGACTTCGCGCAGCGACAACTCCTCCGGGGCGCGCGTATCGACCGCGCCCGCGGGGGCCGCGGCGTCCGGCGCGGCGGCCGGAGCGGCTCCGGCTCCCCCGGACTCCTGGACCGGCGCCGGTGGTACTTCGGCCGGGCGCGCGGTGATCTCCTTGTCCTGCCCGCCCGGCACCTGCGTGGGCTGTTGCTCAGTCAATGAGGCTCCTGCCGGTCAGCCGGAGGAAGACGTCCTCCAGGCTGGAGCGCCGTACCAGGGACGTGATCGGGCGCAGGCCGCGGTTGGACACCTGCTCGAGCGCCGCCTCGCCGTCGTCGGCATAGACGAGGACACGGTCCGGCAGCGTTTCAAGCCGCTCCCCGATGCCGGCCAGCTCCGGCGCCACGGTGGTATTTCGCTCGGAACCGAACCGAAGCTCCAGGACCTCACGGGTGGAATGTTCGCGGATCAGGGCGGCCGGCGACCCTTCCGCCATGATCTTGCCCTTGTCCACCACGATCAGGCGGTCGCACAGCTGCTCGGCCTCGTCCATGTAGTGCGTGGTCAGGATCAGGGTCACCCCCGCTTCCTTGAGCCGGAAGAGCCGGTCCCACAGGATGTGGCGCGCCTGCGGATCGAGTCCGGTGGTGGGCTCGTCGAGCAGCAGCACCTTCGGGTCGTTCATCAGCGAACGGGCGATGGTCAGCCGCCGTTTCATGCCGCCCGAGAGGGCATCGACCTTCGCCTTGGCCTTGTCCGTCAGCTGCGCGAACTCCAGCAGTTCGTCCGCTTTGGGCCGCAGGTAGGAGTACGGCAGGCCGAAGTAGCGGCCGTAGACAATCAGGTTGTCGCGGACCTTCAGCTCTTCATCCAGGTTGTCCTGCTGCGGCACGACGCCCAAGTGGGCCCGCACCTCCGGTCCGTGTCGGTCCGGGTCCAGACCCATGATGCTCAGATCGCCGGACGTCCGCTGCGAAACGCCGCCGATCATCCGCATGGTCGTGGACTTGCCCGCACCGTTCGGCCCGAGCAACCCGAACGACTCCCCCGCCGGGACTTCGAAGGAGATGCCGTCAACGGCGTTGAAATCGCCGTAAGTCTTCACGACGTTCCGGGCGGAAATGACGGGTGCGGACGTTTGCTGAGGCAACCGGTGTGAAAGGGATGTTTGAGGCACTGCTATAGCCTAGATCACATCAGCGATTGAAGAAAGCCAATCGGGGTCTCCCTTTTGGCGGTGCGGGGTGCATCAGCGGCCGGACCCACCGGGGCGGGGCGCATGGGCCTCGACCGCATACCGGACCATCTCGGCGGCCCGGTCGGTCAGCCTGATCCCTTCGGGCCAGACGACCTTCACGCCGACAGGGCGGACCGCCGGCTCGATCGGCAACGCGGTGAAGCTCCGGCCCTCATACGTGGCATCGCCGGACGGGCGCTGCACCAGAACCGAGTAGCCGATACCGCGCCCGACCAGCGAGCGGGTCAGTTCGAAGTCGGTGGTGCGGTATCGGATTCTCGGCACCACGGAAGCGTCGCGGAACACCGACATCGTGTGATGGCTGCTCGGCGGGGCATCAAGCAGGATCATCGGCTCCTCGGCCAACTCGGCCAGGTTTACGGCTTTTTGGCCGGCCAACCGATGGTCGGCCGGCATCAGGGCGTAGGCATGCATGGCGTCGATCTGCGCCGACTCCAGCCCGGGCCGCAGATCCATGTCGTAGACGATGGCCAGGTCCAGCTCCCCGGCGAACAGCTTGTCTTGCACGGCATCCTGGGTGCCTTCGACGAAGTCCAGCTGTACCTTCGGATGCTCGGCGGCAAAGCGCTCCAGCAGCTCGGGCAGGACGGTCGGCGCCAGGGTCAGGTAGCAGCCCACCACCAGCGGACCGGCCAGCTCTCCCCCGCCGCTGCTGGTGCTTAGCTCCAGCTCCTCGGCTTCGCGCAGGAAGGCCGCCGCGCGGGCATGCAGTTGCCGCCCCGCCGGCGTCAGGCTGACACCGTGCGCCTTACGGCGGACCGTCAGCTGCGTGCCAAAGATACGTTCCAGTTCCTTCACTGCCGCAGCCACTGCAGTCTGCGAAACATGCAGTTCGTCGGCAGCGGCCGCGATGGTGCCGGCGTCGGCCACTGCTACGAAGTACGCCAATTGCCGCAGCGTGTACCGGACCAAAAGCTCCTCCTGCCTTGCGAAAACAAAATCAAAGTTTTTCGGGGGATATTTCCCCTATTTATGAACTTTACCGGCGGATATGTCTGCTGTCACACTTTGAGGAGACAGACCTCACGCCCGGTAAGGGCGCGAAGCCGCCGGCAAGGATCCGGGACACCGTCCCCGGACCAGCCACGACGAGGAGAGCGAGTATGACCGCCGCTACCGAAGCCCGCCCGGTCCCCACCGCGGATTGGGTCACCATCCCGGATCTCTATCGGAACCCGTATCCGATCTATCAACAGCTGCGTGCCGAAGCGCCGGTGCATTGGGTTCCCGCGGTCAACCGGTACATGGTCACCAGCTACCAGGCCTGCCATGTGATCGAGCAGGACCAGGAGCGTTTTTCCGCCGACGAGACCAATTCGCTCATGAAGCGGGCCATGGGCCACTCGATGCTGCGCAAGGACGACCCGGAGCACGACGTGGACCGGAAATCCTACGGGAACGTGCTGCGGCCCAAAGCCATCAAGGAGCACTGGAACGCCATTTTCCAGGCCAACAGCGACAAGTACCTGGCGCAGCTGAAGGCGGCAGGCCCGGGCGCCGACTTCATCTGGGAGTATGCCGCTCCGTACGCTGCGGAAAACCTGCGGCTGATCATGGGTTTCCACAATGCCACGCAGGAAGACCTGCAGCGTTGGTCGCAGACGATGATCGACGGCACCGGCAACTACGCCGACGACCCGGACGTCTGGAGCAAGTCGGAAAAGTCGTACAACGAGGTCGACGACGCGATCGATGAAATTTTGCCCTACCTGCGCAAGAACCCGGATTCCAGCCTGCTGTCCGGCCTGACCTCCATGCCGATCCCGCTTGAGGCCATCCGGGCGAACATGAAGATGACCATCGGCGGCGGCCTGAACGAACCGCGTGACGTCCTGGGCACCACCGTGTGGGCGCTGCTGGCCAATCCGGACCAGTTGGCCCAGGTGCTGTCGGACGAGTCCCTGTACGCGCGCGCCTTCGAGGAATCCGTGCGCTGGGTGGCACCCATCGGCATGTACCCGCGGGAGGTCACCCGTGACACCGTGGTGGAGGGCATGCAACTGCCGGCCGGCGCCCGGCTGGGCATCGTCGTCGGCGCCGCCAACCGTGACCCGGCGGTGTTCGAGGACCCCGAATCCTTCAACATCAACCGGGAGAAGAAACCGCATCTGGCTTTCGGCGGCGGCAACCACTTCTGCGCCGGCGCCTGGGTGGCACGCGCTTCGGTGGCGCAGATCGCCATGCCGCAGGTTTTCCGCGAACTGCCCAACCTCCGCCTGGATCCGGACAACCCTCCGGTCGACGCCGGCTGGGTCTTCCGCGGCATGACTAAATTCCCGGTGCTCTGGGGATAAGGGTCGGCCCGCAGGGCGCCCCTCCCGCGACTCCCTTAAACCAACGCCTACAGCAAGGACGATTCCCCCATGGCAAAGATCAGCTTCCACCACTCCGACGGCAACGTGGACGTGCTCGACGTCGACCCCGGCACCTCCCTGATGCGCGCCGCCGTCACCAACGGCGTCGACGGCATCGTCGGCGAATGCGGCGGCCAGGCCATGTGCGCCACCTGCCACGTCTACGTCCGCCCCGAATACCTCGACGGCCTGCCCGAGATCGGCGACGACGAGGATGAAATGCTCGACTGCACCGCCGGCCCCCGCGACGAAACGCGCAGCCGGCTCGGCTGCCAGATCACGGTCGGCGACGGCCTCGAGCAAATCGAGGTCGACGTCCCCGACGACCAGATCTGAGTGTTTCCGCAGGCGGTGGCCCGGTGCAGCGACGCCAGTGGGGTGCGGCCGGCGGCCGTCTGGGCGAACCGCAATCAATGCTGACCGAAGCCGCCACGGCGCATTCCGGCCGCTGGGCCGGGCTGCTGGCCTACGATCAAGGTTCAGGCCCGAATCGAGGAGACGAACCTTGGCGAAAATCCGCTATCACCACTCCGACGGCAACGTCGACAGGCTGGACGCCGAACCCGGCATGACGGTCATGATGGCGGCGGTGATCAACGGTGTGGACGGCATCATTGGCGAGTGCGGCGGCCAGGCAATCTGCGCCACCTGCCACGTCTACGTCCGGCCCGAATACGCGGACGGGCTGCCGGAGATCGGCTCCGCCGAAGAGGAAATGCTCGAAACCACCGCGTCTCCCCGCGACGCAGCCCGCAGCCGGCTGGGCTGCCAACTCACCGCCGGCGACCACTTCGACGAACTCGAGGTCGACCTCCCCGACGTGCAGGCTTGACCGGGCCGTTTGCGCCCGACTGCGCGTCCCCTACCGAAAGGCCCTCCATGAACAGCCCGGAAAACATCGTCATCGTTGGCAACGGCCAGGCCGGCATCCAGCTGGTGGATTCGCTGCGCAAGGAAGGCTACACCGGTGCCATCACCCTGCTCGGCGACGAGCGGCACCACCCCTACCAGCGGCCCCCGCTGTCCAAGGACTACCTGGCCGCCGGGAAGACCCCGGCCCCGCTCCCGCTTCGCCCGGAGAAATTCTTCACCACCAACGACGTCGACTCCCGCCTGGGCGTGCTCGCCACCTCGATCGACCGGGCGGCCAGGACCGTCACCCTCGATGACGGCACCACCCTGCCATATACGAAGCTGGTGCTCGCCACCGGGGCAGCCAACCGCGAACTGAGCGTGCCCGGCGCCGACCTGGCCGGCATCCACGGCCTGCGCACCCTCACCGACGCCGAGGCCCTGCAGGCCCGCCTCGAGACGGTGGGCTCCGTCGTCGTCATCGGTGCCGGTTTTATCGGCCTGGAGTTCGCCGCCGCCGCCCGCGCCCGCGGGCTGGATGTCACAGTCCTCGAATACGCCGACCGGCCCATGGGCCGGGCCCTGACCCCCACGATGAGCGCGTTCTTCGCCGCCGCCCACCAGCGCCTCGGCGTGACCCTGCGCCTGGGCGAAGGCATCGCCTCCTTCGACGCCGACGACGACGGGCACGTCACCGCCGCGGTCAGCGCCACCGGTGATCGCTACCCCGCCGACCTGGTCCTGGTCGGTGTCGGCGTCGTCCCGCGCACCGAGCTCGCTTCGGCCGCCGGACTCGCGGTGGACAACGGCATCACCGTGGACGCCACCCTGCGCACCTCCGACCCGGACATCTACGCCATCGGCGACTGCGCGTCCTTCCCCAACGCCCACGCCGGCGCCCGCACCCGGCTCGAATCCGTGCAGAACGCCACCGACCAGGCCCGGCATGCCGCCCGCGCCATTCTCGGCGCCGAGCCCGGCGGCTACGCGGATCTGCCCTGGTTCTGGTCCAACCAGGGGCCGCTGCGCCTGCAGATCGCCGGCCTGGTCGCTCCCGGCGACGACGTCGTGCTCCGCGGCGACCCCGCCGACGAAAAGTTCTCCGTGTTCTGCTTCCGCAACGGCACCCTGGCCGCGGTGGAATCCGTCAACCAGCCCGCCGACCACATGGCCGCCCGCCGCCTCCTCGCCGCCGGCTGCACCCTCACCCCCGAACAGGCCGCCGACCCCGGTTTCGACTTCAAGGGCTACTCCAAACTGCAGCCGGCAGCGCTATAGCATCGCCGCCGGATGAGGCAGGCGGCGGCGGGGTAATGTTCCTTCGCCGCTGCCCAGTGCCTGCACTGCATGTCCCAGCACCGCCTCGGCCCTGGGACTGAGCACCATGGTGTCCGGCCAGATCGCACACATCGTGGTCTGCGACACGGGCGGCGACAACGGCCGCACCGCGACCGGAAGGCCTTCGACTGTCACGGCGGGGGCAGCCGGCCGGGACATCAGCAGCGCGTACCCCAGCCCCCGCCCGACCAAGGCCTGCACCAGCACGACCTGCGGCATGGACGTGGCAATGTACGGGCGCAGGCCGCGTTCCTCAAAGACGCGATACGTGTTGGCCGTGCTCGGACTCGACTCGTACATGATCAGGGGTTCGGCGGCGAGATCGGCCAAGTCCACCGTTGGCTGCGCGGCCAACGGATGTTCCGGCGGCAGCACCGCCTGCAACTCGGTCTGATAGATGGTGCGCTGGCTGTACCCGGCCGGGAGTTCCATGTCGTAAACCATGGCCAGGTCCAGCAGCCCGGCGTCCAGTGCGGGCAGCAGGTCGTCGTGGGAACCGACCGTGACGTCCACGCTGATACCCGGATACTGTTCGGGCAGGCGATCGAGCACGGAGGGCAGGACGGTGCTGGCAAAGCTCGCAAAGCACCCCAACCGCACGGGTCCCTTGAGCTCGCCGGCTGCGCCTGACAGGTCGTTGATCAGCGCTTCCGCATCGCGCAACAGCAGTCGAGCCCGTTGCGCGAAGAACTGGCCCGACGGGGTTAGTTGGAGGCCGCGCGCCTTTCGCCGCACGCAGAGCTGCTCACCCGCGGCCCGTTCCAAAGCCGTGATTGCCTGCGACAGCGCGGATTCCGAGATGTTCAGGCTGGCGGCAGCCGAGCTCAAGGTCGGATGGTCCGGGAGGGCAGCGAAGAGTTGAAGCTGGCGCAAGGTGAAATCGACCACAGTACTTCAGTCCAATCAAAGAAGTTCGCCGGTTATCTGAAGTTTACCGACGATTGCGAGGCGTGTCACAATGGTTGTCACGTTCAACGTTCTGCCCCGAACGGTGGCTGATCCCAACCGGCGGGCATCGCCGGGCTGCTGAGCAGACCCGGTGGCGGAACCACACGACCCGGGCCGAACAACCCGGCCTCGTCGTTCCCGCCCGCCTTAGCTCCACCCATCTGGTCACGCCGGTCTCCTCGACGTGACCGACCCAAGAGGACAACTATGAGCACTACAGTTTCCGGGCAATCGTCCGCCGCGAACCAGCGTCGCGTCGCGTTTGCCACCATCATCGGCACCACCATCGAGTGGTACGACTTCTTCATCTACGCCACGGCCGCGGGCCTGGTCTTCGCGCACCTGTTCTTCGAGCCGGCCGGCGAATCCATCGGGCTGCTTCTTGCCTTCGCCTCCGTTGGCATCAGCTTCCTGTTCCGGCCGCTGGGCGCCTTCCTGGCCGGCCACTACGGCGACAAGCTCGGCCGCCGCGCCATGCTGGTCATCACGTTGATGATGATGGGTGCAGCGACGACGCTGATCGGCGTCCTGCCCACCTATGAGACGGCCGGAATCCTGGCCCCGGTGCTGCTGCTCTCGCTGCGCATCCTGCAGGGCATCTCCGCCGGCGGTGAATGGGGCGGAGCCGTCCTGATGGCCGTGGAGCACGCCCCGCGTGACCGCCGCGGCCGCGCAGGCTCCTTCCCCCAGCTGGGTGTTCCGCTGGGCATGCTGCTCGCTTCGGGCGTCATGACTTTGATGACCGGCGTAATCTCCCCCGGCGAGGCCTTCCTTGAATGGGGCTGGCGCGTTCCGTTCCTGCTCAGCGTCGTGTTGATCGCCGTCGGCTACATGGTTCGCCGCTCGGTGGACGAGTCCCCGGTGTTCAAGGAAATCGCCGACAAGAAACAGCAGCAGAAGGTCCCCATCGTCGAACTGTTCCGCAAGCACTGGCTGCTGGTCATCCTGGCCGCACTGGTCTTCGCCGGCAACAACGCCGCCGGCTACATGGCCACCGGCGGGTTCATCCCCAGCTACGCCACCAGCGAAGCGGTAGGCATGGAGCGCACTGACGTGCTGCTGGCCATCACGTTCGCCTCGGCCATGTGGTTCATCTTCACCGGCCTGGCTGGCATACTGGCCGACAAGATTGGCCGCAAGCGCACCTACCTGATTGGTTTCGGCGCGCAGCTGCTGACGGTCTTCCCGCTGTTCTGGCTGATCGACACCGGCTCGCTGGGGATGCTGTACTTCGCGCTGGCAATCTTCAGCGTCGGCCTGGGCTTGAGCTATGGCCCGCAGGCGGCCTGGTACAGCGAGATCTTCCCGGCCTCGGTGCGCTACTCGGGTGTCTCGATCGCCTACGCACTGGGCGCGATTCTTGGCGGCGCGTTCGCTCCGACCATCGCCCAGGCACTGATCAATTCCACCGGCACCAGCAGCTCCGTCTCGGCGTACTTGTTCGGCATGACGATCATCTCCATCATCGCCGTGCTGATCCTGCGCGACCGCCCGGGGATCGATCTGTCGATCAACAACCAGGCCGAACAGGAAGTCGGGGCTACTGTCTTCGACAAGCGGCGCGGTGTCTCCACCGATGACGCAGTCAAGGTCGGCGTCTAAACCAGCCAGGCTGTGCTGTAGTAACGCCAGCTGACTCAATACCGAGGCGGGTGTCCTGCCGGAGCAATTCCGGCAGGACACCCGCCTCGTGCGTCGTGCCTCGTCGCCTGTTTCGTCGGCCTCTCCATCGGGTTCGCTGCCTAAAGACTTGCAGCCGTTGCCGCGGTCACATGTCGCCACGTGCGAATCCTCGTGCAGAATGCCCTCGGTGCCACAACCGGCGTCGTACTGGTGCCACCAGAACACCCTGCGGGAGGGCCGGTTGTGAGCTCAGGCAGCTTGCTCCGCGGACCAACCACGCCGCTGCAGCGCCGCGGTGATTTTTTCGATCGCACGCTCTGCGCCGTTGGCCATGTGCCGTCTGGAGATCCGGACTTCGTCCCAGTCTGCTGACCGGGCCCGTTCCGCCCGCTCAATGTCTCGCGCGATTTGATCTGCCTCGCCGTGGCCTTCGCCCTCGTATTCAATGGCGATCCGGTATTCAGGCAGGGACAGGTCCGGGCTGTGCAGCATGGCGCCGTCGTCGTCCCTGATCGGCTTGTTCACATCGGGTTCCGGCAATCCCGCGCTCAGCATGGCCAGCCGGAGCCTGGTTTCGGGCGGAGAGTCGGCTCCGACCCGGGCCAAAGCCAAGGCTGCACGAGCCTTGCGCAGCCCCCGCTTTCCCGGGTGGCGGCTCAGCATGGCCCCAAGTTCCTCCCGGGTGCTGAATGGGGCCAAGCGCCCTTCGAACTCCGGCCGCGGAATGCGGAGGAGGTAGTCGGCTATCACCACCAAGTCACCCAGATCGAGGGCCTCGGCCAGGTCCAGCCATGTCCGCGTGCGCGTCGTGATGCGCAGTCCATCCACGTAAACCACTTCATCCGGAACGAGCCCGGATCGGTGACCCACCACGCCGGGGCGTTGCATCCATGCGCCGGTGCTTGGGCGCGAGATATGAAACCGCCGATCGAAGCCGGCGGCAGCAGGTTCGGGAAAGCCCCACAGGCGTGCCGCGGTGCCATGTGAGGCGGCGCTGGAATCGCTGACCCGCGTGAACGGCCGCACGCGGGCTGCGAGATCGAGGCCAGCCGGCTGGACGGCGCAGATGCCTCGGCTTATCCGGATGAAGCGGTGATGACGCAACTGGCTCTTGCTCAGCCCCGATTTCAAGCCGTCCTCGATCGTGAAGGCGGAAGCCTGCAGGTGTGGCGGGAGCGGCCGCAGCCGTGGCAGGCGCTGTTCGGGTCCCGGTCGACGTGCTGGGTTCATTCGGACATTATCTACAGCCGGCGCAATGGCGGGCGGAAGTTATTCACAGGCAGGGTTATCGAGTGGAGAAAAGGTGCAGCGAACGTCGGCGTGTCGCTGCACCTTTTCGCCAGTCCATTGTCACCAAAGTTGTCGCAGGCTCGGTTTCGGTGGCGGCCCAGGATTTGGCTAGCGGATCAGCCCGGCGGCCGCTCGCGAGTTGGTAGGGATCAGCCCGGCGGGCCGCGCGTGAGGCCCAGCCCCCGGCCGCAGGCCTTACGAGGTGAGGACAAGGCCAGCCGGAACCAAGCAACGTGGCCGGAAACGACGAGAGGGCGGCGTCCGGAATCCAGACACCGCCCTCTTGACGCTCAGCACATGGTTCAGCCGGCCTGGCGCTCGGCGGCTCCCACGACGTTGGCCAGCAGCATGGCACGCGTCATCGGACCGACGCCGCCGGGATTGGGCGAGAGCCAGCTCGCCACGTTGCGGGCCTCAGGCTCCACGTCGCCGGTCACCCGGGCCTTGCCGTCCTCGTCCTCGACGCGGCTGACGCCAACGTCCAGCACGACGGCGCCCGGCTTGAGGTCGGAGGCCTTAATCATGTGCGGCATCCCCGCGGCGGCAATCACGACGTCGGCCTCGCGCAGTTCCGCTGCGAGGTCCAACGTTCCGGTGTGGGCGAGGGTCACGGTGGCGTTGATTTCCTTGCGCGTCAGCAGCAGGCCCAGGGGCCGCCCTACGGTAACGCCACGGCCGACGACGAGCACGCGTTTGCCCGCAAGCTCGATGTCGTGGCGCAGCAGCAGCTCCACACAGCCGTGCGGGGTGCAGGGCAGCGGCGAGTCCAGCGGCTCGCCCACGTTGAGCACCAGCCGGCCCAGGTTCATCGGGTGCAGGCCGTCGGCGTCCTTGGCCGGGTCGATCTTCTCCAGGATGCGGTTCGTGTCGATGTGCTTGGGCAGCGGCAGCTGCACAATGTAACCGGTGCAGGTTGGGTCGGCGTTGAGCTCATCGAGGACCGCTTCGAGTTCCTCCTGCGAGACGGAATCAGGCAGGTCGCGACGGATCGACTCTATGCCCACTTCGGCGCAGTCTTTGTGCTTGCCGCCGACGTACCATTTACTGCCCGGGTCCTCACCGACCAGCACGGTACCCAGGCCGGGCACGATGCCCCTGGCCTTGAGCGCCGATACCCGTTCCGTGAGCTCGGTCTTGATCTGCGCCGCGGTGGCCGTGCCGTCCAAAACGCGGGCGGCCGGCGGGGTCGAGTTGAGGGTCATGTCACCACTCCTCGTGGCCGGGGTAGAGCGGGAAGTCGTCGGCGAGCTTCTTCACGCGGGCCCGCAAGGCGGCAGTATCGGCGCCGCCCTTGAGCGCGGTGGCGATGATGTCTGCAACCTCGGTGAATTCGGCAGCCCCGAAACCGCGGGTGGCCAGCGCCGGAGTGCCGATGCGCAGCCCCGACGTGACCATCGGCGGGCGCGGGTCGAACGGCACGGCGTTGCGGTTGACCGTAATACCTGCCTCGTGGAGCAGGTCTTCGGCCTGCTTGCCGTCCAGCTCGGAATTGCGCAGGTCCACCAGGACCAGGTGGACGTCGGTGCCGCCGGTCAGCACGGACACGCCGGCCTCGGCCACATCGGCGGCGGCCAAACGCTCGGCCAGGATCCGGGCGCCTTCGAGCACGCGCTCCTGGCGCTGCTTGAACTCCTCGCCTGCGGCAATCTTGAAGGCTACGGCCTTGGCAGCAACCACATGCATCAGCGGCCCGCCCTGCTGGCCCGGGAACACGGCCGAGTTGACCTTCTTGGCGAAGGCTTCCTTGCCCAGGATCACGCCGGAGCGAGGGCCGGAGAGGGTCTTGTGGACCGTGGAGGTGACAATGTCCGAGTGCGGCACCGGGTTCGGATGCAGGCCGGCGGCAACCAGCCCGGCGAAGTGTGCCATGTCGGTCCAAAGGTAGGCCCCGACCTCGTCGGCGATGGAACGGAACGCCTCGAAGTCCAGCTGGCGGGGGTACGCGGACCAGCCGGCCACCAGCACGTTCGGGCGCTCGGCCAGCGCCTGCTCGCGGACCTTGTCCATGTCCACCCGGAAGGTCTTCGGGTCGACCTCGTAGGCGGCGACCTGGTAGAGCTTGCCGGAAAAGTTCAGCTTCATGCCGTGCGTGAGGTGGCCGCCGTGCGCCAGGGACAGGCCCATCAGCTTGTCGCCCGGCTGGATCAGTGCGGAGAGGGCGGCCGCGTTGGCCTGGGCGCCGGCGTGCGGCTGCACGTTGGCGAATTCCGCGCCGAAAAGCGACTTGGCCCGCTCGATGGCCAGGTTCTCGGCGACGTCTACGTGCTCGCAGCCGCCGTAGTAGCGGCGTCCCGGGTACCCCTCGGCATATTTGTTGGTCAGGACCGAGCCCTGGACTTCGAGCACCGAACGCGGCGCGAAGTTCTCTGAGGCGATCATTTCGAGGGTGTCGCGCTGGCGGCCGAGTTCGGCGTCGATCACGGCGGCGATTTCAGGATCCACCTGGGACAACGGCAGATCGGTCACGGAGGGCGTAGAAGTCAAGGGAGAATCTCCTGGGTGGTGGGGCTTATCTCACTGCTACAGGCCAGATTACCGGCTGCAGGCACCCGCACGCATGGCGCATGACCTGCCCCGGACACACTCCGGCCCGAAGGTGACCTCACGTCCCAGGCGTGCGAACCGTGGTCGGTACATGCAGGAGCGGTAACCAACGGTCCCCGGTCCTGCTGCCACTTCCTGGTGGTGTCCCACCTAACGCCAGTCGCGGCGAGCCAATACTAGCAGCCGGTCACCTCGCCGGCCGGTCCGAGAGCGCGACCTGCACGCTCCGGGTTTCGCCGTCGCGCCGCACTTCCACGCTGACCGTATCGCCCGGATTATGCTGGCGGACGGCGGCCAGCAGGTCTTCGGCCGCCGCCAGCGCCTCGCCGTCCACGCTCAGCAGCACATCCCCGGCACGGATTCCCGCCTGGTCGGCCGGGCCGCCGTCGCCCACGGACAGCGCCAGGACGCCCTCCGCCTGGGGCACTCCAAGCTGCTCGGCGATCGCCGCCGTGATGCTGGCGGGAGTCAGACCCATAAAAGCGTGGTCGGCGGTTCCGTCTTCCAGCAGTTCCTCGGCGACTTCCCGGGCAGTGGCGGCGGGGATGGCGAAACCGAGCGACACCCCGCCAGCCTCCGGCGGGATGTAGGCCTCGCTGATGCCCACCACCTGGCTCCGCGCATTGACGACGGCGCCGCCCGAGTTGCCGGGGCTGATCGGCGCGTCGGTCTGGATCAGGTCCACCAGCGCCAGGCTCGACGAGGCGGAGCCCGGGATGGAACGGTGCAAACCGGAGATAATGCCTGCCGTGGCAGTATTCTCGAAGCCCAACGGGGAACCGATCACCACGGCAAGTTCGCCGATCGTCGGCAACGAGGTGTTGAATTCGGCGGCCGGGAGCCCGTCGCGCTCGGTCTGCACCAACGCCAGGTCGGACACGGGATCCGTCGCCAGAACCTTCCCGGGGCTGCGTTGCCCGTCGGCGAAGCCAACCTCCACGTTGGTGCTTGCGACGACCACATGTTCGTTGGTCAGGATCAGCCCGTCTTCGGAATAGACCACGCCGCTGCCCAGGCCGCTGTCGGTAAAAACCGTCACCACGGACGGCTGCACGTTCTCCACGATTTCCGGAATGCCGCCTGTAGGCTGCGCTCCCCCGGGCTGTACTACCGCGCCGCCCTGCGCCTGCGTGGTCCCGCCGCCGGTCGCGGTCGGCTCCGCGTCGCCGGTCCCGGCCGGCTCCCCGCCGCTCTCGCCGGTGCAGCCGGCCAGGCCCGCCAGAAGCGCGGCTGCGAGCAACACGCGCCCGGCACCCCGCAGGGATTTCTCCCGTTCCAGATGCGTCATGGCCCGGACCTTCCGTCGTCGCTGCTGCCACCCTAGACCCATCGGGATCCGCAGAAAACGCTTCCGCGGCAATCGGATGGATCCGGCCCGCAACCCTCTCTCCCCGGCAGGCCGCGGAATACTCGGCTCCCGGCCATCGTTGCACCGGACAGATGTTGAAGCGTCAACAATCGGAGGGAGCATCGTGACGGACCAGGCAATCGGCACCGGGCAACGGCCGCTGCAGGCGGTGGTGATCGGCGCAGGCCAGGCCGGGCTGAGCGCAGCCTACCAGCTGGCCCGCCGCAGCCTGGTCCCCGACCGGGACTTCGTGGTCCTCGACGCCAACGACGGCCCGGGCGGCGCCTGGCGCCACCGCTGGCCCTCGCTGACCTTCGACGCCGCACACGGACTGCACGACCTTCCCGGCCTGCCGCTCGGGGTTCCGGACCCGGGGGAGCCGTCCTCCGCCGTCGTCCGCCGTTATTACGGTGACTACGAGCAGCGGTTCCTCCTCCCTGTGCACCGTCCCGTGCGCGTAACCTCGGTGGACGACGACGGTGCCTTCCTGCGGGTGCGCAGCGACACCGGCGGCGAGTGGTTGGCCCGGACCGTCATCAGCGGCACCGGCACCTGGGACAAACCGCACTGGCCGCACTACCCCGGCCGGGAGACCTTCCGCGGCCGCCAGTTGCACACCCGGGACTTCTGGTCCGCCGACGACTTCCGCGGGCAGCGGGTCCTGGTGGTCGGCGGCGGGACGTCCGCGCTGCAGTTCCTGCTCCAGCTGGACGCGGCCGGCGCGGACACGGTCTGGTCCACCCGCCGCGACCCCGACTTCACCTCTGCCCCGTTCGACATGGAATGGGGCGTCGACGTGGAGCGCCGGGTCAGCGAGCGCACCCGCGCTGGCCTGCCGACCCTCAGCGTGGTCGCCGCCACGGGGCTGCCGCTGACCGAGACGTACCGGAAGGGCATCGACGACGGCGTGCTCGTCTCGCGCGGAAAGCTGGCCCGCATCACCGAGCACGGCGTCGAATTCGTCGACGGCTCGGCCGAAGACGTGGACGTCATCCTCTGGGCCACCGGATTCCGGCCATCGCTGGACCACCTGGTGCCGCTGCGGCTGCGTGAACCGGGCGGCGGGATCATGATGGGTGAAGACGGCGTTACGGTCGTGAAGGAGCCGCGCCTGTTCCTGGTCGGATACGGCGCATCCGCATCCACGGTCGGGGCCACCCGCGCCGGCCGGGCGGCCGCCGTGGCCGCCGTCAAGTACCTTGCCGCAGAAGCCGAACCCCAGCCGGTACCCTAGGACTCGTGACTGAAGCTCCCGCCGCCACCGCCTACACCCTCACTCTCTCCTGCCCGGACCGCCCCGGCATCGTGCATGCCGTCGCCGGCGCCCTGGCCGGGGCCGGCGGAAACATCACCGACTCGCAGCAGTACGGCAGCCCGCAGTCCGGCCGGTTCTTCATGCGGGTGGCCGTCGCCACGGACCAGTCCTACACCGAACTCCACGACCGGTTGCAGCCGGTCGCGCAGGAGTTCGGCATGGACTGGAAGCTGCGCCGCGAGGGCGTGAAGATGCGCACCCTGCTGATGGCCTCCAAGTCGGCGCACTGCCTGAACCACCTGCTGTTCCTGCAGCGCTCCGGCACGCTGCCGGTCGAGATTCCCGCCATCGTCTCCAACCATCAGGACCTGGCCGACCTGGCCGCGTTCTACGGCATCCCCTTCCACCACATCCCCGTCACCCCGGACACCAAACCGCAGGCCGAACAAGCCCTGCTGGACCTGGCCGCGCAGCACGACGTGGAACTGGTGGTGCTGGCCCGCTACATGCAGGTGCTCAGCAACGAACTCTGCACCGAACTGGCCGGCAAGGCCATCAACATCCACCACTCCTTCCTGCCCAGCTTCAAGGGCGCCAGGCCGTACCACCAGGCGCACGCCCGCGGGGTGAAGCTGATCGGCGCCACGGCGCACTACGTCACCGGGGACCTGGACGAGGGCCCGATCATCGACCAGGAAGTCATTCCGGTCCGTCATGCCCACACGGCCGAGCAGTTCGTGGCGCTGGGCCGCGACGGGGAGGCGCGCACCCTGGCCCGCGCCGTGCAGTGGCACGCCGAACACCGCGTGCTGCTCGACGGCGCCCGCACCGTCGTCTTTAACTAATCGGAGGCCGTCGTCGGCTCGCCGGACGTCGCCTTCACTAGTCGGACGCCCGTCGTCGACCCGTCGGTCGCCTTCAACCAGCGCCGGCCCCACCTCCCCTCGCCGGCGCGGTTCGGCTGCGCCGCACGCCCGGTCCGTCGTCCATCGCGACGGCGGAGTGTCCGCCCCTGTGCCCCGCCGGACTCAAGGCGTACTCTCGTCGGATGGGCAACCATGAGCCTGAGATAAAGGCGTTCTACGACCGGCAGGCGCCCGACCGCGACCGGCGCGGGACGGATCCCCAGAGGGACGCAGCCCGGCAGGAATTCATTGCCTCCCTGGTCGCCGCCCGGCGGCACAGCGTGTTGGAGATCGGCTGTGGCACCGGTACGGACGGGCTCGCGTTCAAGGCCGCGGGCATCCATTACACCGGCGTCGATCTCTCCGAGGAAAACGTCCGGCTGGCCCGGGCGAAGCACCTGGAGGCGGTGGTCGGCTCGGCCCGGGAGTTGCCGTTTGCCGGGGGGACGTTTTCGGCCGGCTGGACCATGAGCACGCTGCTGCACGTACCCGACCAGGACCTGCCGGATGTTCTCGCCGAGACCATGCGGGTGCTCGTCTCAGGCGCTCCGCTGGCGGTCGGGCTCTGGTCCGGCGATGACGAGGAGGGCATCGTTGCCGACGACGACTTTGAACCGCACCGCTTCTACAGCCGCCGCAGCGACGCAACCGTCCGCCGGCTCTTCGCCGAGCACGGCCTGATCTCGGGTTTCACCACGTGGGAGCGGCCCGAGTTCGGCCGGCACTACCAGTTCTTCATCCTGACCAAACCGTGACCGGCCGGATCCAGGGCGGCACGTCCGCCACGAAGCTCCTGCAGCACGTCCGGTATGGCTAGGCTGATGGGATGGCCCACATCATCACCATCTCCGGCATGCTGCCCGCCGTCGATCCGTCCGCCTTCGTCGCCCCCACGGCGACGCTCAGCGGGGACGTGGCGCTGGCAGCCGATTCCAGCGCCTTCTACGGCGTCAGCGTCCGCGGCGACACCGCTCCCATCCGCGTCGGCGAGCGCAGCAACCTGCAGGACAACGTGGTCCTGCACGCAGACCCAGGCTTCCCCTGCACCGTCGGTGCCGGCGTCAGCGTCGGCCACGCCGCCGTGATTCACGGGTGCACGGTCGAGGACAACTGCCTGATCGGCATGAGCGCCACGATCATGAACGGTGCAGTGGTCGGTGAAGGTTCGCTGGTCGCAGCCGGCGCCGTCGTCCTGGAGGGCACGCGCATTCCCCCTCGTTCGCTCGTCGCCGGCGTCCCCGCCAAGGTCCGCCGCGAGCTGAGCGAGGACGAGTACCAGTCGGTGCTGGACAATGCCGCCCGCTACGTGGAATTCGCCGCCGTGCACCGCGACGCGATCGACGACGCCGCCGAGGCGTAGCCGGCCGGGGTGGTGCCGTCCGGGGTGGGTGCCGTGGCCGCGGCGCAGCCGGTTCCGGCCGGGGCGGGTGCCCAGCCTACGCTCGCGACGCCCGCACGGATCCATGCCACCCCGCCCACCGGCCGACGCATTGCGGGAGTTTGCGTTAACTTCTTGACTACAACTCGGCGCTGCCGCACGCTTTTGTGTATGCCAGCCGATCCGCCGTCCACCCTCGAGGCCCCGCAGCGGCCCGCGCCGCGCGGTGCCCAGAACCGGCCGGGGTCCCAGAGCGCCTTGCGGCGGCGGAACAGCCAACGGGTCCTGCGGGCGCTGATGTCCCGCGGCCCGCTCACGCAGGCCGAGCTGTCCCGGCAAACGGGGCTGTCCACCGCCACGGTCTCCAACATCGTCAAGGCCATGGCCGACGACGGACTGGTCAGCACCGCGCCGACCACGAGTTCCGGCCGCCGCGCCCTGTCGGTCATGATCGACGGCCGAGGCGCCGTTGCCGTCGGAGTGGATTTCGGCCGCCGGCACGTGCACGTTGTACTGGTCAGCCTCGACCACCAGGTGCTTGCCGAAGGTGCCGTCGAATTGCCGCTAGGCCACGGGGCCGAGCAGGGCATCGACACCGCCGCCCGGCTGGCGCAGCGGTTGTTGGATGAAAACTCGGTCCTTCCCCGGGCCGTGATCGGCGTGGGCGCCGGCATACCCGGCCCGATCGACCGGCGGACCGGCACCGTGATCCACGGTGCCATCCTGCCCGAATGGGTGGGCATCAATCTGCTGGCCAGGCTGCAGGAAAGGTTCGGCACCGACGTCTTCGTGGACAACGACGCAAATTTGGGCGCGCTGGCGCAAGTGAGCTGGGGCCCTTACCAGCACGCGCAGAACCTGGTCTTCCTGAAGATCGGATCCGGCATCGGGGCCGGCCTGGTCCTCAACGGCAAGCTCTATTACGGCCATGTCGGCGTCACGGGCGAGGTCGGCCATGCCACGGTCGCCGAGCACGGCATCATCTGCCGCTGCGGCAACCGGGGGTGCCTGGAGACGGTCGCCTCCACCTCCACCATGATCGACCTGCTCAGCCGCGGCCGGGGCGAGCCGATCGGAACCGAGGACATCGTCCGGATCGCCCTGGAGGGTGACCCGGCCGTCTTGCGCGTGATAGATGATGCCGGCCTTGCGGTGGGACGTGCCCTCGCCAACGTCTGCAACCTGCTCAATCCCGAAGTCATCGTGGTGGGCGGCCCGCTGACGGGCCTCGGCAGCATCCTGCTGGACCCGGTACGTCGCGGGCTGCTGCGCCATGCGGTGCCGGTCGTGGGCGAATCCACGGACCTGGCGATGTCCACCTTGGGCAGCCGCGCGGAGGCGTTGGGCGCCGCGACGCTGGTGCTTCAGCAAGCCGAACTCCCCGTCGCCTGAGCACCGCCAGGGCTGCCCGGGGAGCGTCTTTGCGTTCAACTCTTGACGACAAGCGGTGTGACGGAGTTAACTTCCGTACTAAGCCACACATCCGTGTGCGGGTCTTGCTGACCCCGTGGCCACAGACTGCTGATTGATGGAGGCTTTATGCGACGCAAATCTTTGCTCGCCGGCGTTGCGGCCGCAGGTTTGCTCCTGTCCGCGTGCGGCGGCGGAAGCGCGGTGGAAGAAGCAAACCCTGAGGAAGCGTCGGGTTCGGTAGGAGTCTTCACCTGGTGGGCGGACGGTTCCGAGAAGGTCGGGCTGGATGCGCTGGTGGAGATCTTCACCGAACAGTATCCGGAACTAAAGTTCGACAACCTTGCCGTCGCCGGCGGTGCCGGCAGCCAGGCCAAGAGCGTGCTGGCGGCCAACCTGAAGTCGGGCAATCCGCCGGACTCGTTCCAAGCGCATGCCGGAGCCGAGCTGCAGGACTACATCGCCGCCGACCAGCTCGAGGACCTCACCTCCTTCTACGAGGACGCGCAGCTCAACGAGGCGTTTCCCCAGGACCTGCTGGACCGGCTGACCGTTGACGGCAAGATCTACTCCGTCCCGTCGAATATCCATCGGGCAAACGTGGTGTGGGCCAACGTGGACGTGCTGGAGGAAGCCGGCCTGGATCCGAACAGTCCGCCAGCCGATCTCGACGCCTGGTTTGCGGACATGGACAAGATCAAGGAGACGGGGAAGACCCCGCTGGCCGTGGCCGGCACCTGGACCCAGGTACAGCTGTTCGAGAACATCCTGCTCGCCACCCTCGGCGCCGAGGGCTACAACGGGCTCTGGGACGGCACCACCGATTGGTCCGGCCCCGACGTGACCGAAGCCATCGAGAACTACAAGAAGACCCTCAGCTACACCAACTCCGACCGCGACACCCTCAGCGACTGGGGTCCGGCCACCCAGTTGGTGGAGGACGGCGCCGCCGCCTACAACGTGATGGGCGACTGGGCCGAAGCCAAGTTCGCGCAGGACGGCAAGAAGCCCGGTGAGGACTACGTCTACTTCCCCACCCCGGGCACCGACGGCATCTTCGACTTCCTGGCCGATTCGTTCACGCTGCCCAAGGGTGCTCCCAATCCGGCCGGTTCCGAGGCCTGGCTGACCACCATCTCCAGCGTTGAGGGCCAGCAGGCATTCAACGCGGCGAAGGGCTCCATCCCGGCCCGCACGGACGTGCCGTCCGACGAGTTCGGCGAATACCAGCAGAGCGCCATCGAGGACTTCTCGTCCGACACCATCGTGTCCTCGCTGGCCCACGGTGCCGCCGTCCCGGTGGCCTGGCTGAACGAACTGAGCACCGCCGTCAGCAAGTTCGGCGGCCCGCAGGACGTGGCTGCCCTGCAGGAATCCTTGGCGTCCATCGCCGAGAAGTTCATGCAGTAAGCCAGGAGGCCCGGAAGGGCGGGCGCGGCACCACCGCGCCCGCCCTTCCATGTCACACCGGCGTGCACGGCTGCACTAGGAGAAGTCCATGTTCAAGAAAGTGAAGACCTGGGGACCGGGGCTGGCCCTTATCGCCCCTACCCTCATCCTGCTGGCAGTCTTCGTCTATGCGTTGATCGCGGAAAACGTCCGCATCTCGATGACCAACCAGCACACGGCCCGACCGTCGTCCGAATTCGTCGGCGTGGAGAACTACCTCCGGTTGTTCGGGGACGCGGATTTCCAGCACGCACTGCGCAACCTGCTCCTGCTGACGGTGGTGTTCCTGGCCGGCACGCTGATCTTCGGCTTCCTCTGGGCCTGGATACTGGAGCGGCCCGGCGCCGGCGAGGGGCTGTTCCGCTCGGTCTACCTCTTCCCGATGGCGGTGTCCTTCATCGCCTCGGGCGTGGTCTGGCGCTGGCTGCTCTCGAGCCTGCAGACCAACGAGCCCGGCGGTGATCGTGCCACCGGCCTGAACCGGCTACTGGACAGCGTGGGGCTCGGCTTCCTGCAGAACAGCTGGTGGTCCGATCCCAACTGGGGCATTGCCGCCATCGCCGTGCCGGCCATCTGGCAGCTCTCCGGCTACGTGATGGCCCTGTTCCTGGCCGGATTCCGCGGCATCCCGGAAGAACTGCGTGAAGCCGCGCGGATCGACGGCTGCAGCGAATGGAAGCTCTATCGTCACGTGATCTTTCCGCAGCTGAGCCCGGTGATGCTCTCGGCGGTCATCATCATCGGCCACATGTCCTTGAAGCTGTTCGACCTGATCCGGGCGATCGTTCCCGACGCCAATACCTACGACATCCAGGTCCCGGCGACCATGATGTGGGTCAAGTACATCGGCAGCGACTACGCCGACTCGGCCGCCATCGGCACCATCATGCTGGTGCTGGTCGCGCTGGTGGTCGTCCCGTACCTCGTCTACACCTCGCGGCAGGAGAAGCGCTGATGGCCACTGCAACCGTGCCGCCGCCCGTCGAGGTTGCCCGACCCCGGCCCGCGGCTCCCCGCACCGGCCGGCAGAAGATGAACCGCACGCTCAAGTACGCCATGCTGTTGGTGTTCATGATCGTGGTGCTGATTCCGGCCTACGTCCTGTTCATTACCAGCTTCAAGGGCCCCACCGACGCCGATCCCTCCAACGCGTGGCTCTTCCCGACAACGTGGGAAACCGCGGGCTGGGCCAAGGCGTGGGACAGCCTGGGCCCCGCGCTGGGCCGCACCTTCGCCATGGTGATCCCGGCGTCGATCATCTCCGCCCTGCTCGGATCGATGAACGGGTTCGTGCTCTCGCGCTGGCGCTTCCCCTACGCCAACGTGGTCTTCACCCTCATCCTGTTCGGCATGTTCATCCCGTACCAGGCCGTGATGATCCCGCTGACCCAGCTGATGCAGGGTCTCGAGGTGCCCAACGGAATCCCCTCGCTGCTGGTCCTGCACATCGTCTACGGCCTGCCCATCTGCACGCTGATCTTCCGCAACTACTACGAATCCGTGCCGTCCGAGCTGATCGAAGCGGCACGCATGGACGGAGCCGGCCTGCTGCGGACCTACGCCTCGGTGATCCTGCCGGTCTCCGCCCCGGGCTTCGTGGTGGTGCTCATCTGGCAGTTCACCTCGGCCTGGAACGACTACCTCTTCGCGGCGTTCTTCTCCTCCGGCTCCAACGGCCCGGTCACCATCGCGCTGAGCTTCCTCGCCGGCGGGCAGCTGACCGATTACGCCGCGTCGATGGCCGGCGCACTGATCGCCTCGCTGCCCACGCTGCTGGTCTACATCATCCTGGGCAAGTACTTCGTCGGCGGCCTCATGAGCGGTTCGGTTAAGGGCTGACCCGGCTCCCACACAACAGCGGCGCCCGCTTCCCAGTGGGGAAGCAGGCGCCGCCGCTGTTGTGGTCCGTTTAGATGTTGTGGCTGCCGCCCTCGCCGCGGCGGGGGTCGTCGGCAGTCCGTGCGCCGTCATTCCGGGCGTCATCGGCATGCCGGCCGCCCTCGTCTCCGTACGACGCAGCGGTGTCCGAACCGCGGTCGGGGACGGAGTCGCCGCGGTGGGCACCGCCGTCGTGCTTGCGGTCCTTCCGGGAGTCCCGGTCCTTGGTGTTGACGTCCGGGTCCAAGTCATCGGCGCGGCGCAGCTGCTCTTCGCTCTCCTGCTGGATTCCCTGCGCGTCGGCCTGCCGCCGGTCGGCAGCCTGGCGAAGGCGGTCGGCTTCAATCTTGGCCCGCTCGGCTTCGATGTCCGCCCGCTGGGCTTCGGCCTGCGCCTGGGTGGCGTCCGCCTGGCGCTCCCGCGCCTCCACCGAGGACACCTGCGCTCCTTGCCGCAACTCCGCTGCCTCCCTGCGGTTCTCTTCCTGCTTCTCGAACTTCCGCTTGGTGTTCCGCTTCTGCGCAAAGAAGACAATGACTCCGATGATGATCAGGAGTACAACTATCGCGATGACGATTCCGACGATCGTGCCTGTATCCATGGTGCGGGCTCCTCCTCGTTGTTGCGAAATTACTGAGCCTGCTTACTTTGTACCATTGATAGGTCCGCACCGGTAGGGCCGCCGGACCCATGCGGGAGGGATGAGACAAAGGGCAATCGGTTCCCATGGACGTTCCAGCCGCCGGCGGCCAAGATGGAGCCATGGCCCAACTGCCGTGGATCGTGACCCCACCCTGCGCCCGGCCCGGCGCGCCGGATCCGCTCGAAGCCACCGGGCGGACGCTGCGCTGGGGCGTGGTTTCCACCGGGGCCGTCGCCACCCGCGTGACCGAGGACATCGCCCGGCTGGAGGATGCCGTGCTGCAGGCGGTCAGTTCCCGCAACCAGGCCAATGCGGTCGCCTTCCAGCGGCGTTTCGGCTTCGGCACTGCCTATTTCGACGGCGGTGCAGGCAAGGGCTACGACCAGCTTTTCGCCGACCCGGATGTCGATGTGGTCTACGTGGCCACCCCGCACGGCCAGCACTACGAGATCGCGGGACGCGCGCTGCGGGCCGGCAAGCATGTGCTGTGCGAAAAGTCCCTGACCATCAACGCCCGGGAAGCCCTGGAGCTGACGGAACTGGCGGCCGCGCGGGGGCTGTTCCTGATGGAGGCGGTGTGGACGCGCTTTTTGCCGATCATCAACCGTGCGTGGGAGATCCTCGCGTCCGGCGAACTCGGCGAGGTGCGGTGGGTGCAGGCCGACGTGGGGTTCCCGGCCCTCTACGATCCGGCCGCCCGGCTTTGGAATCCGGCGGCCGGCGGTGGTGCCCTGTTGGATCTGGCGGTCTATCCCCTGACCTGGGCGCTCGGGGCGCTGGGCTTCCCGCAGACGGTCTCGGCCACTGGCTTCGTCAACGACGATGGCGTGGACGCCCAGAACGCCATGACGCTCAGCTATGGCTCGGGCGCCCAGGCGCAGCTGGCGTGTTCCCTGCAGGCCGCCTCGCCCCGCACTGCCACGGTGGCCTGCACCGGCGGCTGGCTCAGGAGCAACGCGCCGCTGCACCACCCCACCGAACTGGCGGTCGAGCCGCATTTGGGACAGCCGCGGGTGGAAACCTTCCCGAAGGTCGGCCACGGCTACGTCTTCGAGCTGCGCGAAGTCACCCGCTGCGTCCAGTCCGGCCTGCAGCAGAGTCCCACCATGCCCTGGGCGGACACTGTGGACACCATGCGGTTGTTCGACGGGGTCCGCGCCCAGCTGGGCGTCAGCTACGCCAATGACCGTGCAGTGCCGGTGACGGACTGACCCGGACAGCACGACGGCGGCCGGCGCACCTTCCCGCAGGAGGTGCGCCGGCCGCCGTCGCCGTCGCAACCGGGCGTGGCTGCTGCCGGACGGGTGCCCGCCGCCGCCTACTTCTCTTCGGTCAGGGTGGCCACGACGCGGTTCAGCGTGGCCGAGGGGCGCATGACCTCGGCTGCCTTGGCGGCGTCCGGCCGGTAGTAGCCGCCCAGGTCGACCGGGGACCCCTGCACGGCGTTGAGCTCGCCCACGATGGCGTCTTCGTTCTTGGCCAGCTCGGAGGCGACACCGGAGAAGGCCGCAGCAAGCTGGGCGTCCTCGCGCTGGTTGGCCAGTTCCTGCGCCCAGTACAGGGACAGGTAGAAGTGGCTGCCGCGGTTGTCCAGCTCGCCGGCCTTGCGCTTGGGCGACTTGTTTTCCAGCAGGAACGTGCCCGTGGCGGCGTCCAGCGTGTCGGCCAGGATCTGGGCGCGGGCGTTGCCCGTGCTGGTGGCCAGGTGCTCGAAGGACACGGCCAGGGCCAGGAACTCGCCGAGCGAATCCCAGCGCAGGTGGTTCTCGGCCAGCAGCTGCTGGACGTGCTTCGGAGCGGAGCCGCCGGCACCGGTCTCGAACAGGCCGCCGCCGTTGATCAGCGGGACGATCGAGAGCATCTTGGCGCTGGTGCCGAGCTCCAGGATCGGGAACAGGTCCGTCAGGTAGTCGCGGAGCACGTTGCCGGTCACCGAGATGGTGTCCTCGCCCTTGCGGAGGCGCTCCAGGGTGAAGGCGGTGGCCTTCTCCGGGGCCATGATCTCAATCTGCAGGCCTTCGGTGTCGTGGTCCTTGAGGTACTCGTTCACCTTGGCGATCAGGTTGGCGTCGTGGGCGCGGGTTTCGTCCAGCCAGAACACGGCCGGGGTCTGGCTGGCGCGGGCGCGGGTCACGGCCAGTTTCACCCAGTCGCGGATCGGCAGGTCCTTGGTCTGGCAGGCGCGCCAGATATCGTTCGGGAACACCTGGTGCTCGATCAGCACGCTGCCGGCCCCGTCCACCACCTGCACGGTGCCGGCGGTCTGGATCTCGAACGTCTTGTCGTGGCTGCCGTATTCTTCCGCCGCCTGGGCCATCAGGCCGACGTTGGGGACGGTGCCCATGGTGGTCGGGTCGTAGGCGCCGTTGGCGCGGCAGTCGTCGATGACCACCTGGTAGATCCCGGCGTAGGAGCTGTCCGGCAGCACGGCCAGCGTGTCCGCTTCCTGGCCGTCCGGCCCCCACATGTGGCCGGAGCTGCGGATCATGGCCGGCATCGAGGCGTCCACGATCACGTCGGAGGGGACGTGGAGGTTGGTGATGCCCTTGTCGGAGTCCACCATGGCGATGGCCGGGCCCTCGTCCAGGCCCTTGTCGATCAGCTCCTGGACGCCCTTGCGGTCTTCGGCGTCCAGCGCCGCCAGTCCGTTCAGGATGGCGGCCAGGCCGTTGTTCGGGCTGAGGCCGGCAGCGGCCAGCTTGTCGCCGTAGGCAGCGAACAGCTCGGAGAAGTAGGCCTTGACCACGTGGCCGAAGATGATCGGGTCGGAGACCTTCA
This sequence comes from Arthrobacter sp. Y3221048, assembly GCF_059092685.1. NCBI lineage: Bacteria > Bacillati > Actinomycetota > Actinomycetes > Micrococcales > Micrococcaceae > Arthrobacter > Arthrobacter sp. Y3221048. The sequence goes on from NZ_JBNHHX010000003.1 coordinate 456,194, forward strand.
TCATGGTGGCCTTCAGGTGCGCGGAGAAGAGCACGCCTTCTTCCTTGGCCCGTGCCACCTGGGCGGCCAGGAATTCGTCCAGGGCAGCGGCGCGCATGACGGTGCCGTCGATGACCTCGCCGGCCAGCACCGGGAAGGCGTCCTTCAGGATTGTGACGGTACCGTCCTCGGCCACCAGCTGGATCTTGATCTTGTCGTCGGCCGGCATGACCACCGACTTCTCGTTGGAGCGGAAGTCGTCGGCGCCCATGGTGGCCACGTTCGTCTTGGAGTCGGCCGTCCAGGCGCCCATGCTGTGCGGGTTCTGGCGCGCGTAGTTCTTCACCGACAGGGGCGCGCGGCGGTCCGAGTTGCCCTCGCGCAGCACCGGGTTGACCGCGGAGCCCTTGATCTTGTCATAGCGGGCGCGGATGTCCTTCTCCTCGTCGGAGGACGGATCGTCCGGGTAGTCCGGCAGTGCGTAGCCGTGGCCCTGCAGCTCCTTGATGGCAGCCTTCAGCTGCGGTACTGAGGCGCTGATGTTCGGCAGTTTGATGATGTTGGCTTCCGGCTGCTTGGCCAGCTCGCCCAGCTCGGCCAAGGCGTCGCCGATGCGCTGCTCAGGGGTGAGGTAGTCGCCGAAGACGGCGATGATACGGCCGGCGAGCGAGATGTCGCGGGTTTCCACTTCCACACCAGCCGTGGAGGCGTAGGCCTCAACGATCGGCAAGAACGAATAGGTGGCCAGCATCGGCGCTTCGTCGGTGTGGGTATAGATAATCTTGGCCATGGGTGAGGCGTCTCCCTGCAAAAGTGGGTCTCTTTGGTTACTCAACTCCTCCAATTTACCCGAGGAGGGCCGCAGGGCGCCGGTTGAAGACGCCCACGCTGCACTGGCTGGCGCGCCCTAGAGGCCGGTGCCGGGGCCGAAAACCTGCGAGCGATGGGCCGCGTTGCCCTGTTCCAGGTGCGTGTCCTTCAGGCCGCCGGGCCGGGCGGCCTCGGCTTCGCGGGCCGCAGCATGCCGTTCGGCGGCTTCATAGGACCGGGTCTTGCGTAGCCGGGAGGCTACAAAGTACGCCACTGCACCGGCCACGATCACCGCAACGATCAGCACGCCCAGCCAGATGTCGGCCGTTCCCGACGCCGGGGTAACCTGCATCGCCAGCATGGCTGCTTCCTTTAATCGACGGTGCCGGGCGCACCGGTTCCCTTGAACCTATGTGCCCGGCACCCTGCTGGCAAGGATTCGCCCGATAACGGTCTCCGCTGCCCAGCGTGAGGAGCTGTCAGTGGAAGAAGTGGCGCGCTCCCGTGACGTACATGGTGATGCCGGCGGCGTCGGCCGCTGCCACTACTTCTTCATCCCGGACCGAACCGCCGGGCTGTACCACCGCGCGCACGCCGGCGTCGATAAGGATCTGCAGGCCGTCGGCGAACGGAAAGAACGCGTCCGATGCCGCCACGGCCCCGCGGGCGCGCTCGGGCGCCCCGGAGCCCTGCACATTGGCCGCTCCCCCGGCCGCGTCGGCCCCGCCGTCGACCGCCACGCCGAGCGTATTAGCCCGCTCTACGGCCAGGCGGCAGGAATCCAGCCGGTTGACCTGGCCCATGCCGATGCCCACCGCAGCGCGATTGGCCGCGACCAGGATGGCGTTGGACTTCGCCGCCCGCACAGCACGCCAAGCGAAGGCCAGATCCGCCAGTGTCGCCTCGTCGGCGGCCTCGCCGGCGGCCAGCGTCCAGTTGGCCGGGTCGTCGCCGTCGGCGTCAACCCGGTCCGAGGCCTGCAGCAGCATGCCGCCGGAGACCTGCTTGTACTCGACCGTGTCCCGGGCAAAGCCGTCAGGCAGGACCAGCAGCCGGATGTTCTTCTTCTTCGACAGAATCTCGACGGCCTCCGGTTCGAAGCCCGGGGCGACAACTACCTCGGTGAAGATGTCCTTGACGGTGTCGGCCATCCCTGCAGTTACCGTTCGGTTCGCGGCGATGACACCGCCGAACGCGGACACGGGGTCGGTCGCATGGGCCTTGGCATGCGCATCCGCGATCGGATCCGCGGCGCCCGGGGAGGCGACGGCGATGCCGCAGGGATTCGCGTGCTTGACCACCGCGACGGCGGGCTCGGCGAAGTCGAAGGCCGCGCGCACGGCTGCGTCGGCGTCGACGTAGTTGTTGAAGCTCATGGCCTTGCCGTGCAACTGCTCGGCCTGCGCGATGCCCGGCTCGGCGCCGGTTTCCACATACAGCGCAGCGGCCTGGTGCGGGTTCTCGCCGTAGCGCAGCGGCTCGGAGCGCTCCAGTGCCAGGCCGGCGTACGGCGGGAACTTCGGCGCCGCCTCGACGGCTTCGGCGTCATCGCCGAACTGCTCGGCGGTCCATTTGGCCACGGCGGTGTCATAGGCTGCCGTGTGGGCGAAGGCCAAGGACGCCAGCCGGCGGCGGGTCTTCAGGTCGAATCCGCCGGAGTTAGCCGCCTCCACCACGTCCCCGTACTTGGCGGGATCCACCACGACCGCCACGGACGGGTGGTTCTTCGCGGCGGCCCGCACCATCGAGGGTCCGCCGATGTCGATTTGTTCGACGACGTCGTCCTGGCTGGCGCCGGACTTCACGGTCTTCACGAACGGGTAGAGGTTGACCACTACCAGGTCGAACGGCTCGACGTCGAGTTCCTGGAGCTGCCGAACGTGGTCGTCCAGCCGGCGGTCGGCCAGGATGCCGGCGTGAACGCGCGGATGCAGGGTCTTGACCCGGCCGTCCAGGCATTCGGGGAAACCGGTGACCTCGGAGACCTCGGTGACCGGAACGCCCGCTGCGGCAATCTTCTTCGCCGTCGAGCCGGTGGAAACGATGCCGACCCCGGCGGCGTGCAGGCCCTGCGCCAGCTCCTCCAGCCCGGTCTTGTCGTACACCGAGATCAACGCACGGCGGATGGGAACACGGTCAAGCTGCTTCAGGCTCACACAAATCTCCAAGGAAGAATGGATTCGGGGATGGTCCAAGTCTAGCGTCGGGCTTATGCCGGCCACCGAGTGTGAAGCGGATCCGCGGTGTGGGTAACCTCATGGGGACAGGCAAAGGAGAACAGCACGACATGTCGGCACCGATGACTGAGGACGCGGCCCTGCGGATCGGCCGTTTTTCGCTCGCGGTCTGGTTGCTGGGTCTCCTGGTTCTGGGCGGCGCCCTCGGCTTCGCCGTCCCCCGGCTGCTGCCGCACCTTTTCACCGCCGCGGCGGCCACGGGTGCCGACCCCGGTCCGGCGGCCGAACCCGCAGCAGGGACCGGTGCGGATCCGGCACCCGGCGCCGGGGAAGCGACCGGCACGGGCTCGACGGCGGCCGGGGAGGGAACCGTGGCGGAATCCGGCGGCCCCGGCAGTTACGCAGGATCCCGCAACGCGGTCATCGGCTACCAGCGCCCGGCCGGCTACGCCGGTCCGTTCGAAATCGTCATCGACAGCGGCGCCGACGCCAGCGTAGCGGTGGACGACCCGGAGAACCCCGACTGGCCGGTTCACTTCCTCTTCAACTCCGGCGACCGGAACGAACCCTCAGCCGGGCTCCTGGCCACCGCGCGGGAAGAATTCAGGCTGCATGTCGAGGCGGACGGCGACTGGCAGCTTGAGGTCCGCCCGGTCGCCTACGCCGAACCGGAAGACGGTACGGTCGCCGGCTCCGGCCCTGCCCTGGTGCGCTATGCAGGCGACGAGGTACTGGCCGAATTCACCTACACCGGTGAGGCCAACGTCGCCGTCTACACCTGGCAGGAGTCACGTCGGAACCTGGTGGTCAACAAGATCGGCAGCAGCACCACGAGGTTCTCCTGGCAGCCGTACCCGGTGACGTATTTCCTGGTGGACACCAGCGAGGGCCGCTGGAGTTTGGACGTCGGCCGCTGAGGACTGCAACGAACCTGCGGCCAAAGCGCTCAGGTGCCTCCTACTATGCCTAAAGTAGAGCCAGATCCCGATTCTGTTCCTTAGGGGGCGAGACCCATGTCTTTTGCTGAAACGCTTGACCAAGCGTTCAAGGCCCGCATCCCCGTGCTGTACGTCGAAAGCCATGAAGAAGCACGCGTGCACGCCGAGGTGCTCAAGTGCGCCGCCGCGCTGCGCACGCCGCGCCCCGTCTGGACGTGGAACGCCAGCAGCGGGCTCCTCTCCCCCAGCGACGGCCAGCAGTCCAACACCACGGCCCCGGCACGCGCCCTGGACCGGGTGCTCGGCGCGCACGATCCCGGCGTCTTCATCTTCTTCGACCTGCACGCCTACTTCGGCACCGACCAGCGCCCGGCCGACCCCGAGGTGGTCCGGAAAGTCCGCGAGGTCTCTGCCGCCTTCCGGCAAGGCAGCACCGGACGGGTGCTGATCATCGTCGCCCCGGTGCTGCGTATTCCGCCCGAGCTGGACAAGGCCGTCACGCTGGTCGACTTTCCGCTGCCCAGCCATGACGAGATCAAGGCCATGCTGGCGCACATGATCAGCCAGAATTCCGACGGCGGACGGATCAAGGTCACGCTGAGCGAAGCCGACCAGGAGAACATGGTCCAGGCGGCACTTGGCCTGACCATGGCCGAAGCCGAGAACGCCTTCGCGCGCGCCATGGTCGACGACGGCGAACTGACCGCGCACGACGTCCACGTGGTGCTGGACGAGAAGCGCCAGACCATCCGCAAGTCCGGACTGCTGGACTATGTGGACGTGAACATCAGCCTGGACGAGGTCGGCGGGCTGAACAACCTTAAGCGGTGGCTGGCCAAGCGCCAGGGGTCGTGGCTGGATGCCGCTGCCGACTTTGGCCTCCCCGCGCCCAAGGGCGTGCTGATCACCGGCGTGCCCGGCTGCGGCAAGTCCCTGACGGCCAAGGCGATGGCGTCGGCCTGGGGGCTGCCGTTGCTGCGGATGGATATCGGCCGGGTCTTCTCCGGCCTGGTCGGATCCAGCGAACAGAACATGCGCAACGCCATCGCCACCGCCGAAGCCATCTCGCCGGCGATCCTGTGGATCGACGAAATCGAAAAGGGTTTCTCCGGCACCAGCGGCGAGGGTGATTCGGGAACCTCCGCACGCGTCTTCGCCTCGTTCCTGACCTGGATGCAGGAGAAGCGCCATCCGGTCTTTGTGGTCGCCACCGCCAACAACATCGACCGGCTGCCCCCGGAGTTCATGCGCAAGGGCCGTTTCGACGAAATCTTTTTCGTCGATCTGCCCAGCGACGCCGAACGCCGGGTGATTTGGCAGATCCAGATGGCCGGTAAGAGCACCGCCGCCAACCAGCTGGGCGCCGTCGCCAACGATCCGGCCGCCGTCGAGCTCCTCACCGCTGCCTCGGAAAACTATTCCGGCGCAGAGATCGAACAGGCTGTCGTCGCCGCACTCTTCGACGCCTACGCCGAAGACCGCCCAATCCGCCTGGACGACCTGCAGCGGGCCGTCTCCAACATGATTCCGTTGGCCATCACGCAGGCAGAGGAAGTCGGTGCCATCCGTCAGTGGGCTGCCTTGCGGGCCGTCGGTGCCACCGGCAGCGAGGATCTGGACGCCGGCTCCGGACAGCCGGTCGGTCCGGCGCAAACCGCCGGGGCCGTGCCCGCCGCGGCCTCCGGGCACCCGGCACGCGGCGGCCGCACCGTGGACTTCTAGACAACACCCGACTCCTCGAAGGAAAAGCTATGGACCAGCAACAACTGATTGTCACGGTCAGGCCCGATGGCGCGGTATCGGCCGAGACGCGCAACATCTTCGGCGCCGAGTGCCTGGACTACATCACGGTTTTGGAGGATCTCCTGGAGGCCGAGAGCGTCTCCAGTTCCTACACCGAGGACTTTAACCGCACCGCCGCCACCACCAGCGACTACGTCCACAATGAGTCAGCCGAGCGGTAGCCCCGGAGCGCCCGGGCAGCCGGGCGGCCCGGTCCTGGAGCCCCGCCTTAACAACGGCTCCGCTCCGGCGCCGGCCGATGCCGGACTCATCCGTCACGCGCGGTTCCTCCCGGCCACCGAGGCCGAGGGACCGGGCCGGCGCGCCGCGCTCTGGCTGCAAGGCTGTTCCATCCGGTGCCCCGGGTGCTTCAATCCCCACCTCTGGGCCGCCCGCGGCGCCGAGCTCGTCCCGACCCGGCAATTCGCCGCCGACCTCGTCGAGCAGGCGGTGGCCGCGGGCGCCGAAGGCCTGACCCTGCTGGGAGGCGAACCCTTCGAACAGGCGGCGGCCAGCGCCGTCGTCGCGCGCGCCTTCCAAGCGGCCGGCCTGTCCGTGATGACGTTCACGGGCTACCTGCACCGTGACCTGCGGAGGTGGGCCACGGACCGCGAAGACATCGCCGGCCTGCTGGCTGCCACCGACCTGCTCGCCGACGGACCGTACCTGCGGGACCGGCCGGAACTGCACCGGCCCTGGATCGGTTCCACCAACCAGGGCCTGACCGCGCTGACCGAACGCTACCGCGACCTGCTGGAGGACATCGCGGCCCAACCGGACCGGATCGAGATCCGGGTCGCGGCCGACGGCACCGTCGGACTGAACGGCTGGGCCACCGACGACCAACTGGACGCCCTGCTGGCGGACCTCGGCGCCCGGGCCGACCGCCCGGGTGCCGACCGCCGCCCGCTCGCCCCCGCCACCATGCCCCGTCCGGTTCCGGCCGGCGCTCAACTAGGAGAAACCCCATGAGTGTTTCCGTTCTGCTCATCCCCGCGGCCATCGCCGCCGTCGCCACGGTCAATGCCGCCTTCGAGGGCAGGGCCAAGAGCCGCGCCTCGGACACAATGCCGGAGGTCGAAGCCGTGCCCCAGGTCCAGGTGGGCACCCGGATGCGGGACCTAAACCTGCTGCAGGCCGCCCTGGAAGATACGCAGGCCAAGGTCGCGCGTGTCACCGAGGTTTCCATCGACGCCGCCTGGGCAGACGTGGCGGCGGTCTTCGAACGCGACGCCGACGGCATCTGGCAGGTCCACTTCAGCGGCGAGGACATCGACCGGCGCCGCGCGGCCGAGATTGTCCAGGCCATCGACGCGGCCTACGCCCGGCGGGTCCAGCAGGCGGTCGTGGAGAAGCTGCGGGAGCGCGCGCACACCGCCGGTTTGCAACTCGCATCGGAGACGGTCGAGGAAGACCAGAGCGTCACCATGGTCCTGAATGTCCGCCGCTGAGCATCCCGCCGCGCTCACGGGCCGGACCGGAACGCCACCGGTCCTCTGGCTGGGCGTCGCCAGCCTGTGGCTGCTGCTGCCGCTGTTCGGCGTCGGGGTCATGGGTTGGGCCGGGTTCTTGATCATGGGCCTGCTGGCGCGCCGCGCTGCCTGGATGTCCGCCGGCGGCCTCTACCTGGTCGCGCTGCTGGTTTCGCTGTTCATGAACGAAGAAGCCGGCCCCACGGCCCGCCTCCTGCTCTGGGCCATCAGCTCGCTGCATGCGCTGGGCATCAATCCGGCCTGGCTGCGCAACCGCTGGGCCCAGGCGTCCCGCTCCTCCGGCAGCGCGTGGACTGCCCTCGTCCGCCGGACCCCAGCGGACAGCGCCATGGACAGCACGACGGCGATGCCCACCGTCCGGGCACTGTTCCGCCGTCGACCCCGCACCGCCGCGCCGCTCCCTGCAGGAACAACCCCCGCCCCTGTGGGTGCCGCCGCCGAACTCCTCAACGATCCCCGGCTCGACGCCGCCAGTTATTACGCGGGCACGACCAATTTGGGAGCCGGTACGTTTTCCGCGCCGCCGGCCGAGCCCGTGGACGTGAACACTGCGCCGGCGGCAGCCCTGCAGAAGCTGCCCGGGATCAGCAGGCACAAGGCGCGCAAGGCCGTGCGGTTGCGCCAGGAGCGCGGCCCCTTTCGAACCGTGGCGGACTTCGCCGCCGCGCTGGACGTGCCCAGACCAGAGCAGGCAAGGCTGAACCGGCTGGTGGTCTGCAAACTTCCGCCGGCCAAACCAGTTCCTTTCGGAAGGTCGGTGGATTACTGATGTCATCGGCCCAACCGAGCCTGAAGTGGAATCTGCGCCAGAGCCTCTGGCTGCTGGTCCCCTTGGGAACCTTCGGGTTCCTGGGCGGGGCTGCCCTGCTGGTGGTCGGTTCACGGGCGGGGCGGCCGCTGTGGTGGATCCTCGGCCTGGTCCACCTCACCCTCACCGGCGTGGCCATGGCCCTGGTCGACGGCACCGGAGTGCAGGAAGAAATCGCAACGTGGCTGCTCCTGACATGCTGGCTGGCCGGCAGCAGCTTCGCCGTGGCCATCAATCCCGAGTATCTGCGGTTCAAGTGGGACCGCGACCGCGGCGCGGCCCGTCCTTCGCGCACCACGGGGGCAACTACACGGTCGCGCTCCGGTAGCCAACTTAACTCCCGCGGACGGTCGCGCAACCGGTCCGGCCCGAGCAGCCCCAGGTCGGCGCCCCGTAGCCGTGCCGGTACCCGCAACGGCGCCTCGGCCCCCAGAGCGGGTACTTCCGGGGAGTCCCGTGCGGCTGGCCGGGGCCAGACAGCCCCTGCCGGAGCACCAGCCCCGCAGGCTGCGGCTCCGGCGGTTGCATCACAGCCGAAGGCCGATGCCACGATCGAACCGGTTGATGTGAATGCGGCCACCCCCCGCGAGCTCGAAACGCTGCCCGGATTCTCGCGTGCGCTCGCGAAGAAGGCCGTCCAGGTCAGGGAGGAGCGCGGCGGGTTCACCTCCGAACAGGACTTCGCCGCCGCCCTTGACCTGCCACCGCACGTGTTCCAGCCGCTCCGCAGCCGCATCTCCTGCGGCCGCCTGCCGCAGGCACCGCCGTCATTCGGGCGGGTGGTGGACTACTGAGGCCGGCCAGCCACCTCACGGCCCTGGTACGTGCGGCTTGCTGCGCCAGGACCCGGCGCTTGGGAAACCTCGGGGACCCGACGCGCTTTTGGTTCTCCCAGTCAGTCAGCACTCTGAGCGCTCGGGGCCGAAGCTGCGGACTGCGCCGACACGGGTGAGGGAGCGCTCTGGGCCGAGACCGGGCTGGCGGGTGACTGGGCGGATACCGGTGACGGCGCGCTCTGGGCGGACACCGGGCTGGCCGGGCTCTGGGCAGTAACGGCGGACGTCGCGGTCTTCACATCCTGCTGGTCCAGATTCACCGCCGCCGGGGACACGCTGGTGTTCACGACGGGGGCAACAGCCGGTGCTTGCGCGGTCTGGACGATGCCCGGTCCCAGATCCTGGCTCCCGAAGCCGGAGTCCGCGACGGCGGCGCCGGCACCGATTGCCATGACGCCCAGAGTTCCGGTTGCGATCCACAGAGTGCGCTTGTTCATGTTGCTGCCTTCCATCGTGCGGTGGGGTGCTGATGACTCAACAATGCACGTCCAACGTGAGAGGTTCAGGAGAACTCAATGAGAACGTTCTCATCTGCCGCGCGACTAAAGTATCCATAGCAACTCCCCAGGAAGGCCACGAATGACGCAGACCGCTCACCTGCCCACCGGCGACCAGATCGTGCAGGAACTCCCCTGGCGCTGGCGGGTGCAGGGCAAGATCTTTCTGCTTGGCGGCCTCGGCTTCATGTTCGACGCGTGGGACGTCACGCTTAACGGCGTCCTGATCCCGCTGCTGTCCGACCATTGGGACCTCGTTCCGGCGCAGGCCGCCTGGATCGGCACCGCCAACCTGATCGGCATGGCTCTGGGCGCCTTCATCTGGGGATCGATTGCGGACATCATCGGCCGTAAAACGGCGTTTGCTGCCACGTTGCTGGTCTTCTCAATCTTCACGGTCCTCGGAGCCTTCGCCCCGGACATTGTCTGGTTCTGCGTTTTCCGGTTCATTGCGGGGTTCGGACTTGGGGGTTGCGTTCCCGTGGACTATGCGCTGGTCGGCGAATTCACACCGCGGCGCCTTCGCGGGCGCGTCCTCACAGCCATGGACGGCTGGTGGCCGGTCGGGGCTGCACTCTGCGGTGTCGTCTCGGCCCTCATCATGGCCACCGTGGCCGATTGGCGCTTCACCATGCTGATCATGGTTTTGCCTGCGCTGCTGGTCTTCTGGGTCCGCCGGTCGGTGCCTGAATCCCCGCTCTATCTGGTAAGCCGGGGCCGAACGGCGGAGGCCGAGCAGGTCATCAACAGCATGATCCAGCGAACCGGCGCGACCGTTCGTGAATGGCGGCTGCCTGAACCGAGCGAAGCGCCGCGGTTGTCTGCCGTCAACGTCTTGGCGCAGTTCCGCGCAGTCTGGAAATTCAACTGGAAAATTACGACGGCGGCGTGGGCCTTGTTTTTCAGCATCCTGCTCGTCTACTACCTTGCCCTGACCTGGATGCCGGTCATCCTGATCGACGCCGGATTCGCAGCGGCGCGGGCGTTCCTAACTACAGCCGGCATGGCCGCGGTCGGTCTGGTGGGCGTCGTCATCGCCGCCTACTTCGTCGAGAAGACCGGGCGGAAGTGGATCCTCGCCATCACCGGGCCGTTGTCCGCACTGACGCTGGTCGTCGTCGCACTCATGATCGATGTCCCCCCGGCGGTCGTTACGCTGCTGCTGGCCTACGGCATGATCGTGCAGATTGCTATCCCGGTGCTGTATACCTACGTCTCCGAGCTCTACCCCACCGAGCTGCGCGGGTCAGGCTTCGGCTGGGCGTCGACGTTCTCCCGCGTTGGCGCGGGCTTCGGCCCGCTCATCTTCGCCTCGGTCATGTGGCCCTATCTGGGGCTGGCTTGGTCGTTCGCCATCGCCGGAGTCCTGGTGCTGCTCGCCGTGTTGTGGATGGCGCGCTTCTCCCCCGAGACCAAGGGCGCCGAGCTTCTTTAGTGCCGACGTTTGCCGACCCAGTGCCGCAGACGCAAAGCGCCCTCCCGTCAGCAGGCGGAAGGGCGCACGCGCATTGGACGTGTCCGGGTGTTTACTCGGGGATCTCGGCGTCCGGCGTCTCTTCGACCGACACCATCGACCACGCGCCGTCGGCGTAGTTGGCAGTCACCGTCAGAGTGGTTCCGTCCGAGTCCCATTTCTTGGTCTCGACGGTCTGGCCGTCCTTGTCCAAGGTGGTGCGGGCATCTTCCATTAAACGGAACCACGGCGCTCAGGTTGCCCGCCTCGTCCTTGGCCTCATCCAACGCCACGACGTTCAGCGCCTTCGGCTGCCCGCCGGCAATCCAGCCACCGCCCGCGTAAACGGCCTCGAGGGCGTCAGCCTCGGCCATGCAGCTTGCGCAATCCGCGGCAACTTCACGCATCAGGTCTGCTTCACCGGTCTGGACCGCGTAATTCTTGGCGTCAAAGTAGTAGTACGTGAAGGACGCCAGGCCTTCGGCGGTGTCCTCGGCCATCCGATCGTTCTTTTCCGGAGTCCGCACGTTCTGCGCCGGCGCTTCGGTGGTAGCCGCCACCGGTTTGTTGCTATCGGCTGGCTTGTCGGAACCGGCTTCGCTGCCGCAGCCGACAAGTGCAATTGCTGCCGCGGCCAACACAGCACCCGACATCATCAAACTTCTTCATGGTCTCCCCCTGGGATTACGGTGTGATGGTGCCGACTGCTGCGCGTCTCGGCGGCGACAGCACCGTCACATACCCTATCGCCGGGCCGACCCGAAAATCTGAAAAAAGTGCTTCAGGTGTTGCAGCTCACAGCGCAAAAATGATTCTCAACTAACAGCCCGCGCCCTCGGTATTCTCGAGGCAGTTATCCGCATAGTTATTGACCACAGAGCGCCAGACGCTGATCGCCACAGGAGCGGAACCGAAATCAGCAGTGTTGGGAATCGGAATCTCTTGGCCCCCATTCACAGAGTAGTAGCCCCTGAAAGTGGTAGTCAGGAGGATCTGAAAGTCTCCCGTGTGTTGGTAGACGTGACTCGTGGCCGTCTGCTCACCCCAGCGTTCGGGTGGCACCGGCCCGCCTGGGTCTGAGACGGGGCCAAAACCACTACCGTCCCCATAAGTCCAGGCATAACCCACGGGCTCAACCCGAATCACGACTTCTTGGCCGAGCATATTGAGTTCGAAGACCTGCTCATTAGCCACGGCGTAAATGTTTGTGTGAGCTCCCCTGAGTGTGTGTTCATTCGGCTGAAGTAAGACCTCTCCCGCCACCACCGGACGTTGCTCAAACTGATGCTGAATACGCGAGGCGATTTCTTCAAGAACATCGACAGGATCCTCTGAATAGATACATGCAGGGTTACCGAGAGGCATCCAACTGGACCGGTCAGTTCCTATAAGGCCGGTGTACCACTGCACCAGTCGCGGCCTTTCCCCCTCAGTGCATCGGTCTCGTTGCTCCAAGCAAGGGGCGCTTTGGTGGCTCTTGTCCTCCAAACAAAGCGGCTCGAACCGATATTCATTCGGGTCCGTTGGCAGGGCACTGAAGGATCGGTGCCACATGCCGGATGCTGGGTCCCGCAGCCACGATTCTGCAGTAGCGTAGTCGTCCAGGTAAATGCCGTCGATACGATCAGCCATGGATGGCGCTGAGATCAGTGTCAGGGACATGCACAACACAGCCGTACTCAGAAGCTGCGTGACGCGCCCGATCATCCTCAACCAATTTTCTCGACGTTTTTTGCCACCCAATGCCCATCTTCGTATATTGCAATCATTATCAGCACTGACGAATCAACCGGTTCGCCGTTGAGCATGCTACTACCGTCAGAACTGTAAACGTCGATTGCCTCTTGCGCATGCTGGAATAGGATCTGGTATTCGCCATCTGACGTAGGCTTGAAGTTCGTTTGTGCTGTTGCGGGAGTTAGCGCACCGCCAACAACCCATCCGCCCCCCGCGTAAATATCGGGAATGCCACTCGCTGCATTTTGGCAGGCGGTGCAATTGTCGCCGCTGATGGCCTTCATTGGCCCCAAATCGCCTGTTGCATACGCGTAGGTCATCGTTTCTAGCCAGTAAGCCGAGAACGCTGTTAATCCCTGTTCAGTCTTTTCTGTGGCGGCCTCTGGGAGTTCTGGCACTGGCACATTTTCCGCGGGGCCTTCCTCGGTTGCCGGTTTGTAGGTCGGCGCGGCTGACGCCGTTGGAGCCGGCGTCGGAGTCTCGCTGGATGCCGTAGAAGTAGCGGGTTGAGGCGCACCGGAGGGCTCGGCTCCGGCAGGGCCGGTGCAGCCTGATAGGGCGAGGGCCGCCGCTGCGATGAGCGGGGCGATGATTCTGGCGGCGCGCGTTGTTACTGAGAGTGGTAGCTGCTGGCTCACTCAGACCCCCGTGCTGGTCGGGCTAGACGCTAGGTGCGTGCCAGTCTAACCAGACGCCTCAGCGGATGCGGGGTTTTCCACAGGTTTGGTCTGCAGCAGGTCAAAACCTCCGGCTTCCCTTGACAGCGGCAGGCCATGCGGCGGTGTGCAAGGGAAAAGCGAGCCAGCGCGTCGTGGCGAGGCACCGGCGTCGTTGTTCAGCTGAGGCTAGGCCAGCTTGGCGAGGGTCTGCACCAGAAGTTGGCGTTCCTCCACCTTGATCCGCTCGTGGAGGGATTCTTCGGTGTCGTCGTCGAGCACCGGCACTGCCGCCTGGGCGAGGATGGGTCCGGTGTCGACACCGGAATCGACCAAATGCACCGTCACGCCGGTGATCTTGACGCCGTGGGCCAGGGCATCGCGCACGCCGTGGGCGCCGGGGAACGAGGGCAACAGCGCCGGGTGGGTATTGACCAGCCGGCCCTCAAAGCGGGCGACAAATCCGGCGTCGAGGATCCGCATGAACCCTGCCAGCAGCACCACATCCGGCTGGAAGGCCGCGGCGGCCTCTTCCAAGGCCCGGTTCCATTCCGGCCGGGTGGCGAAGTCCCCGGGAGCCACGGTGAACGTCTCAATGCCCGCCGCGGCGGCACGTTCCAGGCCGCGGCAGCCGGGCACGTCGCTGCCCACTGCAACGATCTCGGCATCCAGGCGGCCGTCGCCGATAGCGTCGATAACGGCCTGAAGATTGGTGCCGGAACCGGAAACGAGGACCACGATGCGCATGGAAGCAACTTTATGCGTCTCTCTCGCCTAGGCTTAAACCCATGTTGCAGAACACGCGCCCGGCGCCGACCGAGGAACAGACCAAGTCGGCGGGGCTTTTCATCCGTGTTTTGCTGCTGTTACTGGCTTCCACCTTCCTGGCAACGGCGCTCCCGCTCCCCTGGAAGGCCGTGGCTCCCGTGCTGGCCGTGGCAAGCGTCGTGGTGGCCGTGGTCGGATTGGTCAAAGCGGTGCGCGCCGGTCTGCCGGGCTCGCTCCGGCTTACCTATGTACTGGGCATCGGCGCGAGCGGATTCTTCCTGCTGACCACGCTGGCGCAGGTGCTCTTCTGGCCGCTGACGGCCGATTTCGAGGCTTGCAACCAGATGGCTGTCACGCAGTCCGCACGCGAAGAATGCCTGGCCGCCTATGAGGACAAGCTGCTGAACCTGAACGATCTGCTGAACCCGTAGGTTATTTCCGGCTGCGGGACTTGGCCGGTTCGCGTTCCAGCCAGGGGGCCACCGCGTAGCCGAGCATCGTTCCCACGGCGACCTCGCCCGCTACCCAGAGGGCGGTCCAGACCGGATCCGGTCCGATCTCCGTCAACCGCCCGATGCCCAGCGAACCGTTGGACAGCCACACCAACCCGGCGGCCGCGGCCCCGGCAACAGACCCAACGAACAGCCCCAGGACCACCGTGGATCCGGATGCGGTGAACCAGCGGGCTTGGATCTTGATGGAGAGCCACTCGTCGAAATGGTTCTCGCCCTCGCGCAGGAACCACCATCCGGCCAACACCCCGGCAAGCACGGGCAAGGCCAGAGCCGCGAGTCCGTAGGTCAGCTCGCCGGTAGGCAGCGCGCCCAGCACCGGAAACGCCGGCATCGGGCCCACCGTGGTGGCCAGCGGCCCGATGGAACTGCCGGATCCGATAGCGAAGCCGGCCCCCGAGGACCATGCCAGCGTCCACACCACGAAATTCGGGACCAGCCCAAGCTGCGCCACCGTCAGCACGGCACCGCCGATAATGCCCGCGCCGAGCTGTTCGTAAATCTCCACGATTTCAGCCCAGTGCAGGCCGAGATCCACGGCGAGCAGCAGTGCCGAGAGTGACACCGCGGCCGTCACCGCCAGCAGTCCCGCGCGGACGGCTGCCCAGACGTAAGACCCGGCCCAGCGTGAGTGCTGGCTGGTACGTGCCACCCATGCTGCCGCATCCACGCCGATCAACCGCCCCCACGATCCCGCCTCCCGGTACGCGCCGACGATCAGCCCGGCACCGGCGGGCAAAAGCGGGATGAGCGCGCCGGCCAGAGTGGAGATATTCACTTCGTCGGTGCGCACCATATAGGCGGTTGCGCCTCCCGCCGCAGCGTAGGTTCCCAGCGCGCCGATCAGCGCCTGCCAGAGCTGGTCGGTGTAGGACGCCCGTGCAAGGCGCCGTCCGGCGCGCCAAGACAGAAAGAACGGGACGAGCATGAGTCCCAGCGGCACCAGCGATATCGTGCCGCGCAGCGTTTCCGCCGAACTTGAGCCGGTCTGGATGGCCAACTCCAGTGGGACGCCGTGGATCAGCAGCCACGCCTGGCCACCGAGCCGGGCGAGCGAATCGAAACTGCGGTCGTCGAAACCGTCCGCGAACCACACACCCACCAGCGGCAGCAACACCAGGATGGCCGAGAGCAGGGCGCACTGAAAGAACTCGAAGACACCCTGCAGCCACAGGGGCATCGGCAGTCCGGCCTGACCGTCCGGTCGCGACGTGAGTTTCATTGCTTCTATGGTGCCAGTCCGGCCGCCCTTGCCCGTTCAGCGACTCGGTGCCGTGGCCATCGGCACACCGCCAGCGGCCGCCGACGTTGCCGACGCAACGGGCGCCGGCCCTATTGGCGGCGGGCGTTGCTTGGCAGGGGGCGCCGACGTCGCTAGAGCCAGCGAGGCCTCGATTGCAACGCGATACCCGGGCTGCTTTTCGTACAATGCTGGAAAAATAGAATGGGCGGCCGGATGACATTTGACATCAATCCGGCCGCCCCGCAGGCGGATATTCGCTCAACGGAAATTCAACGCAGGAAAACAAATTCCGCGGACTCTTTCCGTGGCTCCGCCAGTCTGCAAGAACCGTGTTCCCGCGGTTCTTCCGGACCCGCTGGTCCGCGCCCCTCGAACTGCAGCCCCGCATCGCGCTGCCGTTTGCGCGGACCCCGGCGGTTCCGGCGTGCTAGCGCTTGCGGCGCTTGGGAACGGTTTCGTTCTCCAAGACCGCCTTTTCGCGCTTTTCGGCACGCTTTTCTTTAATGCTTCTGCCCTGTTTTTTGGCACTCTCGCGTGACGGCGTTTTACCTGACATTCGTGCTCCTCTTTCTCAAGCGGGATGTCTTGCTAAAGACCATACCCGCTTTGGGAAATAAAGCCAGCCCCGATTTCCGGCCGCATAAAATATCGGAAAAGTGCCTTCAGGCCAGCAGGTCCGCCAGTCCCTTGGCCAGCGCACCGGCCGCACCCAGAAAGGCGAGCACGACAACTGCGGTCCTGGCGTGCTCGTCCCGCAGCCGCCGGCCGAGCCGTTCGCCGGCAACGATGCCCATGATGATCGAGAGCACAATCACCGCCCACATCCACCACTGCAAGTGCGGCACGCTGCCCGGATCCACCGCCAGCTTGGCGCCGACGGTGATGAGGCACAGCTGAAGGAAGAATGGCTGCAGCGTCGCCGCGAACCGGCGCGGCGGCCAGTGGGACAAAATGGCGTACGCGCTGACGGTCGGGCCGCCCACGCCCGCGAGCGCGTTGGTCAACCCGGAGCCAAAACCAGCGAGCACCTTAGGCAGCTGCCCGGAAACGGTGACTTGGGCGCGGCCCAAAGCCACAGCGACGGCCAGCCCGGCCATCACCACGCCGCCCACGACGGCGGACAGCACTGCGGGCGGGACCTGCACCGCGAACCAGGAACCCAGAACCGTGCCGGCGGCGGCAGGGACGGACAGCCAGAGCAGCAGGGTCCAGTCGATCTCCTGCCAGACCCGGGGCACAATCAGTCCGCAGGAGACGACGGCGCAGATGTTGATCATCATGATGCCCTCGTGCGGCCCGAGCAGGATCGCCAGGATCGGTGCCACCAGCAGCGCGAACCCGATGCCCGCGATGCGCTGGGCCACCGAACCGAAGAAGATTGCGCCGGTGATCAGCGCCAGGAGTCCCATGGTCACCCGACCACCCTCCCAGAGTGGAGTTAGGCCGCCGTTCACCGACACGATCACACCTGCTTGCCTGCCGGTCGCCGGCCGCGGGCAGGCTGGAGGCGTGAGGATAGCTATCGTTGCCGAATCGTTCCTTCCGCACATGAACGGGGTCACCCAGTCGCTGTTGCAGGTGATCGCCCACTTGCGGCGCCGCGGCGACGACGTCCTGGTGATCGCACCGGCGTCGTCTTGGCTGGAAGACACCGCCCCGGCCACGGTGGACGGCTACCCTGTGCACCGTCTGCCGTCCATCCCGCTGCGCGGCTATCCCAACGTGCGGGTGGCGGCCGGAACCGTAACCCGCATCCGCCGGGTGCTGGCTGACTTCCGTCCGGACGTGGTCCACGTGGCGTCGCCCTTCATCCTGGGCTGGCGTGCGGTGCAGGCCGCCCAGCAGCTCGGCCTGCCGACGGTCTCCATCTACCAGACCGAGGTGCCCGCCTACGCAGCCCGCTACGGTGCGCCGTGGTTGCAGGAGCTGCTGTGGCAGCGAGTGGAGAACATCCACAAGGCCTCCACCCTGACGCTGGCGCCGTCGTCGTTCGCCATGGAGCAGTTGCGCAGCCGCGGCATCCGCGTCCACCTGTGGCGCCGCGGCGTGGACACCAGCCGTTTCCATCCGGATAAGCACGACGCCGGCTGGCGGGCATCCGTGGCGCCGCACGGTGAGCGGATCATCGGTTACGTGGGCCGCCTGGCGGCGGAGAAGCAGGTGGAGGACCTGGCCGTGCTGGCCGACCTCCCCGGCACCCGGCTGGTGGTGGTCGGCTCCGGTCCGCTGAAGGAGGAGCTGCAGGAGATATTGCCCGGCGCACACTTTGCCGGTTTCCAGAGCGGCGAAGACTTGGCCCGGCATGTGGCTTCCTTCGACCTCTTTGTACACCCGGGCGAATCGGAAACGTTCTGCCAGACCATCCAGGAGGCCATGGCCAGCGGCGTGCCCGTGGTGGCGGTGGGCCGCGGCGGTCCGGTGGACCTGGTGGACCCCTCGCGGACCGGCTGGATCTACGAGCCCGGGAAGTTGGACCAGCTGCGCGGGTACGTCCAGGATTTGGTGGGCGATGACACCAAGCGCCGGGCGCTGGGCAGGGCAGCTTTCGACTCGGTGCAAGGGCGCACCTGGCCGGTGCTCTGCGAGCAGCTGGTGGACTATTACCGGCTGGCCATCAGAGTCAAGCGCCGCGCCCTTAATCTCGAAGCCCGCGGCGTGCTTGGCTTTCTGGCCGGGTGAAAGCTTCAGCCCGAGCCAGGACCGGTGGACGCCCTCCCTGCTTCCACTAGGATGTGGCCATGCCCACAGAAACTGGTTCCTTCCCGTCCGACAATGGATCCTCCCTGGCGCAGGGGCAGCGCGCGCCGGCCGGGCAGTCCGTACCGGAGCGGCTGGCTGAGCAGCTCAAGTCCCTGGGCGTTGCCCGGACCTACGGAGAACCGCTGCAGGTGGGCGGCGACACCGTGGTGCCCGTGGCCATGGTCTACTACGGATTCGGCGGCGGCGGCGACTCCGAGGGCGCAGCCGGCGGTGGCGGCGGCGGTGGCGCTGTTCCGCTCGGCGCCTACATCGGCCACGGCAGCGGACCCGCCACGTTCCGGCCGAATACCGTCGCGTTGTACGCCGTGCTGATCCCCTTGGTCTGGATGGCAGGGCGGGCGGTGGCACGCGTGATCCGGGCCGCCAAGAAGTAGTAGGGAAGCGCCGGTTGCGGAGCGGGCCAGTGGCACGCGTGGTCCGGGCCGCCAAGAGCTAGGGGCAGCGACGGTTTAGGGAGCCAGCGTGCCATAAATACCGGGCCCGGCGATCTTCCCCCAGCGTGCGTGCTCCCGCCCTAGCGGACACTGCGGCAGGACCGTAGGCTCGAACATGACAGCCACCTACCGGAGAAGGACATCCGATGAAACTGAGCCATATCCCCCTGCGCCTGTCCACCGGCGCGTTCATCTTCAACTCCGGCCTGGGCAAGCGGAAGCTGGACAGGGACAGTGCCGCGGCCATGCAGGAGATGGGCAGCCGCGCGATCCCCCAGTTGAAGGAAATGGACCCCGAGAAGTTCGGCAAACTGCTCGCGTACGGCGAGATCGCCCTCGGCGCGGCCCTGCTGCTGCCGTTCGTGCCCAGCCGGCTGGCCGGCCTGGGCCTGGCCGCCTTCTCCGGTTCAATGCTGGCCATGTACTTTAACACCCCCCACATGACCACCGAAGGCGGCGTCCGCCCCAGCTCCGAGGGCACTCCCTTGGCCAAGGACCTCTGGCTGCTCGGCATCGCGCTGGCGCTGATCCTCGACACCAAGGACAAGAAGCCGAAGGTCCTCAGGACGCTGTAGCTTTCACGGCAGGACGGCGGCGGAGCCTGCCCTCCGCCGCCGTCCTCCCCCGTCCACAGCGCCAGCGGCCCGTGCCGGACGACGGTTCCAGCGTGACCGGCCGCCGGTTCCAGCGTGAGATGATGGAAGCCATGGCCGCTCTCACTTTTCCGCTGGTTGACGTCAGCGAAATCATCCGGTTGGTGGGCGGCGCCGCCTTTGCCCGCGGCAAGATTTACGCCTCCGACGGCTCTGTCGCAGAACCCGCCTGGGATCCCTCAGTCCGGCTGCTGACTGCCAAAGTCATCGGCACCGCCGCCTTGCCGTACCGCTGCCGGATCTATTTGGAAACCGGCAAGGGCGGGCAGTGGCGCCCGGCATCGTCCTCCTGCAGTTGCCCGGTGGGCGACGACTGCAAACACGTGGCCGCCGTGCTCTTGGCCAGCAACAGCCGGCACGTCATCTCCAGCCAGGCCTTTGCGCGCGAGCCGGAACCGGAACCGGCCGGCTGGCAGGATTCGTTGGAGGGACTGATTGGCGGCAAGCCGGACTCCACCCGGCAGGACACCGGCAAGCCGTCAAAGGCCAAGGCGAAAAGCACGTCCCCGCTCGGGCTGCAGTTCGAGCTCATGGAGCCGGGTCGCCGGGAGGACCGCCAGTACCGTCCCTCGGGTCTCTCCCTGCCGCAAGCCTCCGCGGCGGGTCAGAGCTGGACCCGCAAGGCCGGCAACCGGCTCCGCGTCGGGGTCCGTCCCGTGCTGCAGAACGAGACCGGCCGATGGATCCGCAGCAAGCTGCGCTGGAACACCATCAGCTACAAGACGTACGGCCTGCCGCTGGACCCCGAACAGCACCGCTGGTTCAGCCAGTTCGCGCCGTTGCACCGGGCCACCGGCCTCACCTACTTCGGCGAAGACAACGACTGGCTCTTCCTGGACGAGTTCAGCAGCCCGCTGTTGTGGGAACTCTTCACCGAGGCCAAGCGGCTGGGCATTGCCCTGATCGGCGCCAAGGCGGACACCGTCGTCGAGGTCCGGGAACAGGCCGTCATCGGTTTGGACGCCCACCGCGACGGCGTGGCGGCAGCCTCGGTGGCCGAAGCCGCCGAACCTCCAGCTGACGCCGCCGCGGAAGCCCCCGAACCTCCAGCTGAAAGCGCCGCGGAGCCTCCAGCCGAAGCCCCCGCCCCGGAATCCGCCGGAGAAACCCGGCCGGTGACCGACGACTTGGTCCTTACGCCGTCGCTGCGGATCGACGGGCGGGAACTGCCCACCGAGACGGCGGGCATCGTCGGAACGCATGGCGTCTACCACTACGCCGTCGATGGACAGACCGTCATCACGCTGGCTCCGACCGGGCATCCGGTGACCGAGCAGGAAGCGAACCTGCTGCTCTCCGGCACGCCGCTGACCGTGCCGGCCGCCGACGTCGAGCAGTTCATGGAGCGCTACTACCCCGTGCTCAGCCAGCGCATCGCTGTGGTCAGCAGCGACGACTCGGTGAGCTTCCCGGAGATCGTACCCCCGGCGCTGGTGCTGACCGCGTCCTACCGCAAGGGCAACGTGCTGCAGCTCGGCTGGCACCTCGAGTACCGCCACGGGGACAAACCGCTGCGCCTGCCGGTCGATGAGGAACCCGACGGCAGCCACTACCGCGATCTGCCGGCCGAGCAGGACCTGCTGGAGGCGGCCGCAGCCGTGCCGGGCGTGGGCACGACGGCGGCGCGCACCCTGCGGGACATGGCCACCGTGGATTTCACCCGCTACGCGCTGCCGGCGCTCGAACAGCTCGACGGCGTGCGCGTGGATATTGTCGGCGACAAGCCCGAGTACGAGGAGCTCACCGAGGCACCCGAGCTGACCATCAGCACGGTGGAGACGGATGAGAGCGACTGGTTCGACCTGGGCGTCATGGTCCGCGTGGCCGGCCGCACCGTCCCGTTCGGGAACATCTTCAAGGCCCTGGCCCGCGGGCAGACCAGGCTGTTGTTGGTGGACAAGTCCTACCTGTCGCTGGAGCAGCCGGTCTTTGACCGGCTCCGCCAACTCGTGGACGAAGCCCGCCACATGCAGGACCGGGAATCCGGCGAACTGCTGCAGATCAGCCGCTACCAGGCGTCCCTCTGGGAGGACCTGGAGGAAGTCGCCACCGAAACGGTGCAGGCGCGCACCTGGCGCGAATCGGTGCAGGGCCTGCTGGAACTGGAAGCGGTGGAACAGACCCCGCTGCCGGCCGGGCTGGACGCCGACCTCCGCCCCTACCAGGCCGAAGGCTTCAACTGGCTCGCCTTCCTCTGGAAGCACCGGCTGGGCGGCGTGCTGGCCGACGACATGGGACTGGGCAAGACGCTGCAGACCCTGGCCCTGCTGCTGCACGCCAAACAGCAGGGCGAACCGGCCAGCGCCAGGCCGTTCCTGGTCGTGGCACCCACCTCGGTGGTGTCCAACTGGGTCCACGAGAGCCGGCGCTTCGCCCCCGACCTCCGGATCGAGAGCATCACCGACACCCAAAGCCGCGGCCGGCCGCTGTCCGAGATCGCCGCGGACACCGACGTCATCGTCACTTCCTACACGCTGTTCCGGCTGGATTTCGACACCTACAAGGAGATGAACTGGGCCGGGCTGATCCTGGATGAGGCCCAGTTCGTCAAGAACCGCGCCACCAAGGTCCACCAGTGCGCCCGCGATCTGCACGCGCCCTTCAAGATGGCGATCACCGGCACGCCCATGGAGAACAACCTCATGGAACTCTGGTCCATCTTCTCCATCGTCGCGCCCGGGCTCTTCCCGTCCGCGGTCCGGTTTGTGGACCAGTACCAGCGGCCGATCGAACGCAGCCAGGACAAGGAGCTGCTGCAGAAACTGCGCCGCCGGATCAAACCGCTGATGATGCGCCGCAGCAAGGAGGCCGTCGCCGACGACCTGCCGGCGAAGCAGGAGCAAATCCTCGAGGTGGAGCTGACGCCCAAGCACCGGCGGATCTACGACACGCACCTGCAGCGAGAGCGGCAGAAGGTGCTGCGGCTGGTCGAGGACATGGACAAGAACCGGTTCACGATCTTCCAGTCGCTGACCCTGTTGCGGCTCTTGAGCCTGGACCCCTCGCTGGTGGATCCGAAATACTCGTCGGTCCCCTCCAGCAAGCTTGGCGTCCTGTTCGAGCAACTGGAAGACGTCCTCGGCGAGGGGCATCGGGCGCTGATCTTCAGCCAGTTCACCAGCTACCTGAAGAAGACCGCCCAGCAGTTGGACGCGGCCGGCATCGAGTACTGCTATCTGGACGGCTCCACCCGCC
The DNA here is from genome assembly GCF_059092685.1 of Arthrobacter sp. Y3221048. Taxonomy (NCBI): domain Bacteria; kingdom Bacillati; phylum Actinomycetota; class Actinomycetes; order Micrococcales; family Micrococcaceae; genus Arthrobacter; species Arthrobacter sp. Y3221048. The sequence goes on from NZ_JBNHHX010000003.1 coordinate 478,925, forward strand.
GCCGCGCCGAGGTCATTGAGAAGTTCAAGAGCGGCAACGCGCCGGTGTTCCTGATTAGCCTCAAGGCCGGCGGGTTCGGCCTGAACCTCACCGAAGCCGACTACTGCTTCCTGCTGGACCCCTGGTGGAACCCGGCGACCGAGGCGCAGGCCGTGGACCGCACGCACCGGATCGGCCAGACCAAGAACGTGATGGTCTACCGGATGGTGGCCCGCGGGACGATCGAAGAGAAGGTCATGGCCCTGAAGGAACGCAAGGCCAAACTGATCGCCTCGGTGCTCGAAGACGATGCGATGTTCTCCTCCAAGCTCACCGCCACCGACATCCGCGGGCTGTTCGGCGAGTAGCCGGCATCGGCAGTTCCTCAGCGCACCCGGCGCCCGGCCGCCGCCGGCGCCTACTGCGTCATGATCTGCAGCAGCCGCCAGCCTTCGGGCACCTGCGCTTCGATCGCGGCCTTGGCGTCGGCATAGGTATCGCCCTCGGCCGACAACTCCTTGGTTTCCACCGGCTGAATGATTCCCACAACTTTGACCACGGACTAAAGATATCCCCGCCCGGCCAGGCTCCCCGGGATGCGGCGTCGTGCTTCCGCTCACGCCCGCGGCCGGCAGGGCGTAGTCCCGGCTCCGCCGGCCGGGGGCGCGGGTCCCTCCGGCGCATCGCTTCCATCATGTGTTCCTTCACCGGCAGTTATGTGCCTTCCGCGTGCCGGCGCCAGACCAGGTCCAGGCCGGCGTGGGCGCAGTCAATGTTCCATTCCGTGTAGTCCACGCCGAGCGAGTCCGGATGCTCGGAGGCGAACAACACCACTCCCGGGTAGTCCCGGATGAATTCCGCCAACATGGCGGTGCCCTGCCGGTCCAAATCGGCGTCGAGCCGGTTCAAGACCAGCAGCGGCGGATCACCCAGCGACGCCCTCGCCAGCATCAGCCGGGCCAGCTCGGAGGTGGTCAACGGTTCGCCGCCGCGCTTGAGCTGCGTCTCCTCGCCCCGCTCCAGTTGCCCGATCCGGCCGGCGAGGCCGACGCGTTCCAGGGCCGCCGATCCGTCGTTCGGCGAGAGGTCGGGCCGACGGTACCGCACGCTGCGGGCGATGGAGCCGCGCTCCACGTACATGCCGGCGGCGGCGTACCCCACCAGCTTCCGGCGGGTGCGGCCGCCGCTTTCCAGCAGATGCCGGCCGCCCACCATGACCACCGCGTGCGGGTCGCTGCGGATGCCGACCAGTGTCTCAAGTGCCCGGGTCTCGGCCGCCGGGTCGGCGGAGTGGATCCGGACCCGCGCGCCTGGGCCGGCGGACAAGGGCGGCACCGGGCAGTTGCGGCACGCGGCCAGGCCGTCCACCAGCACGGCCCCGTCGGGGTGGGAATCCGCCGGGGTGGAAGCCTCCGCCGGTGTGCCGGACTCCCCCGCTGTCCCGGTCGCCGTCGCCGGACGGGTCCCGGACCGGGCGGCCGATCGACGCCGTCGATCATCCCGCGCCGCAGCGGCTACCGCGAGGGCCGGACCGAGAATGCGCCGCGCGGCCCGGAAGTTTTGCCGGTATTCCACCACCCGGCCCATGTCCGTGACGGGCGCGGAGATCATCCCCACGATGGTCAGCGCGGCGGCGATGCTGGCGGTGGGCACCGCCTGCCAGGTTCCGACGGCGGCCACGGCGGCGCTGCCGAGCGAGGCGGCCGCTGCCGCCGCCCCACGGATGTGACCGGCGGCCGCGGCGCGGTGCACGGCCGCATCCACCACCTTCCGCCCGGCCTTGTCGATCTGCTTGACCTCCCGGTCCTCGCCGCCGGCGGCACGGATGGTGCCGGCGGCAATCACCGTGTCCGCGAGCCGGGCGGCCAGCCGTCCCCGTTGGCGGCGCAATTCGCGGGCGCGGTGGAATGCCGGCCGGGACAGCAGCGCCAGCCCGGCGGCCAGCAGCACAAGCGGCACGACGACGGCGAACGCCAGCACCGGGGACAGGAACCACAGTGCCGCAGCGGTTCCCACAATCAGCGGGATGCCGACGGCCAGCGGCGCGATGCCCAGCGCGATCCAGTTCCGGACGCTGGAGAGGTCGTTGGTGCTGCGCGCGATCGTCACGCCCGGCGACGGTCCGCGGTCGGTGGCCAGGGCGGAGGCCACCAGGCCCTTGCGGATCTCGTGGATGTAGTCCTGTCCGAGCTTCTCCGCCAGGACGCGCTCGACAGCCCGCAGGCCGCCCAGCCCCAGCGCCGCGGCGGCCAGGCCGAGGGCGGGAGGCAGGATCCCGGCCGCATCCGGCGCGGTGCCGCCCAGCAGCCGGGCCATCAGCAGCGCGCTCGCCCCGGCGGCCGCGGCCATCAACAGGCCGGTCCCCAGCAGGGCCGCCATCAACCAGCGGCGCCGGCCGCGCAGCAGCTTGGGCAGCGGCCCGTCGGGCGGCCGCGGAACTTTCCCCGGTGAGTCCGCCCGATCCCATGCCGCCGGCGCGGCCTTCGCCGCCTGGCCTGCCGTCACTGTTACTTCCGCTCCGGCAGCAGCGGCAGGGCCGTGGCCGGGTCGCACAGGTCGTAGGTGTTGATCACCGGGGCATCAATGACGCCGGCGGCTTCCCGGGCGGCCAGCGGCGAGGCGGTCAGCAGGCCGGAGACGGCGGGCACGCTGACGCCGGCGTCGCGCAGGACCGCGATGCCGGCGGTAGCGCCCAGCGCGTCCGCCGCGGAGAACACCACGTGGTCCACGGCGGCATGGAACACCGGGTCCGCCAGCAGCCGGGCGGTTTCGCCCTGGTAGACGCCGTCGGCGATTTCCACCACCACCACGTCGGTCTCGGAAGTGGTCAGCGCGTCGATCAGGCTGGTGAGCAGGCCGCGCACGCGCTCGTAGTCCAGCAGGTAGGTGGTGGGGAAGCCGAAGTCGGTGAAGTCGAGCACCTTCGCCGCTCCGGCATCGGCGAACAGCAGCGGATCGTTGCCGGCGCCCGTGCCGGTGGCCTTGCCCGCGGACACGGTCAGGCCGGCCGAGGTCAGGCCCTTGACCAGGCAGCCAAGCGTGGTGGACTTGCCGGAGTTCATCGACGTGCCGAGCACCGCAATCACCGGCGGCCGTCCCGGCAGCACGGTGTTGGCGCTGATCGTGTGCGGCGCCAGATCGGCCAGGTTGACCACCCGCCCGTCCCGCGCCAGCAGGCCGATGGGTTGGATGCGGGTGGCCATGTCGATGTCGGCGTGCTGCTCCAGCACCCGCGCCGCCAGGCCGCCGCCGGCCACCAGCGAGCACTCGGACAGGTCGCCGGGTACCACCGCCAGGAACTGGTCCGGCGCGTACCGGTTGCCGTAAGCCACCAGTATCTCGTCGCCGACGAACATGGCCTGGCGGCGCGAGGCCGGGCTCTCCAAGCGGGTGTGCTTGCCGATTTCCACCACCCGGGCCAGCACCACGTCGCCTGCGGCCGGCGCGGCATCGAGCAATTCGTAGCCGGCGGCGTCGAGGCAGAGGCGTTCGGCCAGGAACCTGGTGGTGTACGCCTTCTTGGCCCGGCGCAGCCGCTGCGGGTCTGCCGGAGCGGCTGCCGTGGGGAAGACCTCCAGCGTCCCCCCTGCCGCCGATGCGGCAGGGGTTCCGAGTGCTTCGAGTCCTGTCGTTCCGGCGGTGCCTACTGGGAAATCCGTGATGGTCATGGCCTGCTCCTTCGTTGGTGGGTGCGTCAGGATTGAGTCAACACACCCGCGATGAAACGAACATGACAGCCGCATGAGGACTTTCTCATGAAACGTTTACCTTTTGGTCGCCGGGATCCCCACGCCGTTCAGGCCGGTGCGCACGGGAGGTCCTCCGTCTTCAGAAGCCGCATCCGGGCCGCCCTGCACCGCCGCCGGGCTAAGGTTGATGAGGGGACAAATCGCTGTGGAAACCATCCCGTTCACCGGGCAAAAGGGGAAAAGTGCTGGCACTGGTACGTCACGGACAGACCGACTGGAATGCCGAAGGCCGGCTGCAGGGGCGTACGGATGTGCCGCTCAACAACGTGGGCCGACGGCAGGCGCTGGACGCCGGAGCCTCGCTCTCCGTGAGTGATTGGGACGTCCTCGTGTCCTCGCCTTTGCGGCGCGCGATGGAGACCGCCCGGATTATCGGCAGCCAGGTAGGCCTGGAGCTGGCGGAGACCGTTCCTGGTCTTTCGGAACGTGATTACCGCGGAATCGAAGGCACCGTGCTGCGCGGCCTGGAACGGCAGGAGATCGACCAGCTCATGCGGCAGGCCGAGCCGGAGCCGGAGGTTGCAGCCCGCGGCATCGCCGGCCTGCAGGAAGTGCTCCGCGCCTACCGGGGCCGCAACATCGTCGTGGTGGCCCACGGCACTATCCTGCGGCTCACGTTGAGCCTTCTCCATGGATCGCCCCGGGGCTACATCGCCAACGGTGAGACGGTGGAAGTGGATGCCGACCTGGTGCTCGGCTACCGGACGGACCCGGACCCGCTGGCCGCCGCGCGCTCCTGACCGCACCCGCTCCGGTTCATGCCCCCGCAAGAGTTACGGGGGCAGGGGCCTTCGGCGGCCGTGGAGCGGCCCGGTTCCTAGCCCCCGTCCAGGTGGCGGTGCAGGAAGGCCACCGCATGCGCGGACAGTTCCTCCCGCGGTGCGCACCAGTCCACCCACCGGTGCAGGAAGGCGGTCACCTCGCTCAAATCCACCGGCTCCAGCCCGCCCTCGGCCAGCACGGTTTCGCTGATCAGGTCCAGCTTGACCGGGCTCACCCGGGTGAGGCGTCCGCCGTCGTAATCCCAGCCGTAGCCAAGGACCAGGTTCACCATGCCGAGTTCGGCGGACGAATCGCGCCCGGTCTCCCGCGCGTAACGGGCTGCCATCTCATCGATTTCCTCCTGCCGGATCGCCTGGATTTCTTCTTCCCGGGCGGCGGGCCCTGATTCAGGGTCACCGGGCGGCAGCGTGCCGGTGGCTGGCGCGGCCTCGGTCCCCGGCTCCGCCACGGCCCCGGTCGCCGCCCCTGCCTCGGCATCGTCGAGCTCGGCGTAGTCCTCGTCGGAGAGCCAGTCTTCGCTCTCGTCCTCCGTGTCGTCCGCGAGCTCGATGATGGTGCGCAGCCACGCCTGGGCCACCCAGCGGCGGGCACCGAAGTCTTCGTCCACCATGTGCTCCGGCAGGTCCATCGAGGCGTCCAGGCCTTCCCAGGCGTCCAGCGCCGTGCCGGTCAGGTCTGCGTCGGCGTCGAGCACCAGCCCTGCATCCTGGGCGTCCGCGTTCAGGTCCTTGAGCGCCGCGGCGGGATTGTCCACGAGTCCGGTTTCCATCACCGTACCGCCGAAGGTGTTGCCGTCCAGCAGCACCAGCAGCCCCACCTTCTCGGTGCCGGTGGTGAACTCGAAGAGCATGTTGGCTTCGTCGCCGTAGGCATCGGCATAACGGTGCAGGGCCGTCACGGCCACCGGATGCTTGGCCCATTCCGGTTCGGTGAACCCGTCGGCCACCAACCGGTCGGCCAGGGTTTCGGCGTCGCGGCGCATGTCCGGACGATCGATCAGGAAGGCCAGCGCGCGCAGCATCGGCACGGCGCCGGGGCCGGTCCGGTCCTCGGCCAGGTCCAGCCAGGCGTAGAACAGCTCGTGACGGCGCTGCTGGCCCGACGCGTCGGCCGTGTCCCACAGGTCCAGCAGGTAACCGCCCAGGGAATGGGCTTCGATCGGGCTGGGCGAGTCCAGAGTGTCCGCAAATGGCCCTTCCAACTCGCGGTACAGGTCCAGCAGCGGGTCGCTGGCGGGCCCGCCCTGCCGGCCACCAAACCGGCTGGTCTTCAGCTTCTTCGGCTTGCGCTTGCGACTCACGGGGCTCATGGCACGAGTGTGCCACGCCCATCGCTGCGAAGGTAACCACCGGGCGGGACCCGCGGCGCGGCAGGAGCGGCCTACCTGCCGCAGATTCCGCGGTGGGCCCGTGCGAACGTCGGCGCCGGATGTAAGACTGGCGGCATGCCGTTTTACCAGGACGCCTCCGCCACCGAACCGCTGACGGCCATTCACCTGGTCCAGCGCACCAAGAGATGCTTCCAACTGGCGGCGCCGATTTATTACCAGGCGGAAACAACCTCCGCCATCGTCCGGATCGAAGCGCACCACCTCTCCGCCGGGCTAAAGCACAACTCCACGGATCTGGCCTCGGTGCCGACCTGGATGTGGGGACTTATTGCCAGCTACGGCCGGCAGACGGCTCCGGCCCTGTTGCACGACCACCGCACGACGATGTGCGCCCGCTTGCCAAGCGACCAGGCGCTGGAGTTGCGCCGCATCTACGACGAGGAATTCCGCCGCGCACTGCTGGACACCGGTGTGGCCGCGTTGCGTGCCCGGCTGATGTGGGCGGTGGTGACGGTCCAGGCTTACCTCGAGCATGCCGGCGCCCGCGGCCGGCTGCTGACCGCGTCCGTGAGCGCCGGAGCCATCGGGCTGCTGGCCGGCGTCGTGCTCGCCGCAACCGGCGCCGGCCTGGTGCCCCTGGCCGCAGCTGTCTTCCTGACCGGCGCGCTCAGCCTAACCTGGAACCGTGACTGGGCGGTGGTTGCCGTCCTGGCTCCGGCCTTCGCCCTGTTCTCCCCCGTGCTGGCGGCAGCGGCGGTGGGAGCCCTGCTGCTCTGGCTCTGCGAAACCGCCTGGTGGGCCGCCACCAAACCCTTCGCAAAGCGCCCCGATCCACCACCCGTCGTCGGACCCTTGGCCAGGACCACGCAACCGTGAGTCCCGGCGGTATTTCCAGGATCCCGGCGTTGGGACCCGGTGCCGGAAAACGCCCGAAAGCGCCTGATTGGTTTGATTGGCAAAACCAAACGGAAACGGGTAAACTTGGAGCATGCCCCCCAGCTCCCGCAGACAGCCCGATCCGGGCGTCATGATCCGTGACGCCGTGGCTCAAGTGGTGCGCTGGGCGTCCCATGCGGAGACCCGAAAACAGCTGTTCGATCCGCGCGAGGTGGGCCTGACGCCCACCGACGTGGCCTTGCTCGAGTACATCGATGACAACGGCCCCGTGCGGGTCTCGGAACTGGCCACGCAGCAGGGCGTGGACAAGTCCACCATGACGCCCCAGGTCCGCCGCTTGGAGGACAAAGGGCTGGTGGACAAGCAGGCCGATCCGGACGACGGCCGGGCCACCCTGCTGACGGCTTCCACGGCCGGACGGCGGATGCACCGCAACATCGGCAAGGCCGGCGCCGCCGTCGTCGATGAAATCCTGGCGGATTGGTCCGCCGAAGACCGCGAAACTTTCGCCCAACTCTTTACCCGCTTCGCCGAGCAACTGCTGCGCGGCGAAGCATCCCCCCGAAGCGACTCAGAAAGGAACACGACCGGCGATGTCATCGAAGGCTCTTGAGCAAGGTGGCAAACACGATCTGCACACGCTTTCTACACGGTTGACCGCCACTCGGCAGATGCTGACACAGAAAGTACGTACCGCCGGTTTGCTGTTCCCGCTGCTGACCCTGGCCGGCACTGCGGTGTTCTGGTCCATCGTCTGGCTGCTGGACACCGCACCCGTCCACGCCCTCTCTCCGGTCAACGCGCTGCTGCGGATCTACGGCACTGGCATCGCGGTCATCGCCACGATGGTCATCGTTGGCGCCTCCGTCTGGTTGATCGCCAAGCGGCTGGGTTACGCCGACAGGTTCACCGAGGTTCTGTTCGAGTATCCCGAAGACATCGGGCCGGTTCCGGCCGTGCCCGGCAGCCCGGCACGGAACGCGACTCCCCCTGCGGTCGGCAGCGGGCTTGCGCCGGCGGCCGGCAGCGGCCTTGCTGCGCTGCCCGCAGCGACTCCCCGGCTGCAGCTTGAAGCCGCAAACAACGACGGCGGGGCGCGGCCGATGTCCGCACTCGCTGCGCCGGCGCCAGGCAACGCCCCCGCCATGCACAGCGCCCGAACTGCGACGGCACCGCGCGGTGAAAAGCCCAACGTCGCCGAATTCCGGGCGGCAGGCGCCGCAGCGACCACGACCTGCACCGCCCCGCCGCTGGCCAAGGGCAACCCGCTCAAGAAGGGCAAAGGCCGCAAGAAGTAGCGGCCCACACATCCAATGGCCGGCGTCAGCGAACGGGCGCCGGCCATTATTCTTGCCCGACGGGCAGCTCTGCCCGGGCGCAGCTCTGCCGTTGCCGCTCAGCCCCCGGACGGATCCAACTGGGCGGCAGCTGCTGCCTGGTGGTCCGGGTCGCCGGTGGCAATCGCATACAACCCGTAGTTGATCGGACCGGCCGACACCAGTTCGGCACAGTGCTCGGCCAGCCGCGGCGGTACCCGGCCGCCCTCGTCCCGGAAAGCCCGCACGGTCAGTTCGAACGCCTCGGGCGTGGACATCATGCAGTGCAGGCTGAAGTCCAGCGCCGGGTCCCCCACCTTGGCCGTCGTCCAGTCCAGCACCGACCGGATCTCCGCGTTCTCGTCCAGCAGCAGGTGGGCCGGGTACAGCTCACCGTGGCTGAAAGCGGTGAAGTCCGGCCAATAGCTGTCGTCGTCCAGCCAGGCATCCCATCGCCGCATCAGGTCCGCCGCCACCCGGAACTCCGAGCTCACTTTGTCCAGGTTGGTTCGCATCTCCTGCCGCACCTCGGCGGCGGTGAACGCCGGGATACCGGCCTGGCGCGCCTCGTCCGGGCTGATGCGCTGCAGGTGGGCGATCAACCGCCCCAACGACGCGCAGTAGGCCGGCGACTCGCGGTCGAAGTGCCAGACGGGCTCTCCGTCCTCAAGCGTCAGTCCCGGCTCGCCCGGCAGTTCCGGATAGGCAATCAGGCTGCGGTTCCGAATCCGCCAGTCCGGCACGGCGGCGGAAATCCTGTTCTTGACCAGGTTCAGGATCTTGGCCTCGTCAGCCATCTTCGATGAGACGTCGGACCGCCGGGGGATCCTGAGCACCCATCTCTTGCCGTCGTCGGCGGTTGCATAGGCCACCAGGTAGTCCAGCCCTGCCTCGTTGAACCTGACGGACTTTGGATCGATGGTCAGCCCGTTTTGTGAGGCGAGGTCGGCGACGGAGTCCGGTGTGTAGTCGTTCGCTGCGCTCATGGGTACCTCCAGTCGACTTTGTGCCACTGTAGCCACAAGCCCGTGCCGAGGCCACGACAGCCGCAGCGCCTGCCGCGCCCTCGCTTCCGCAAGCGCTGCGGAAAGCACGACGGCGGTGCCCCGCCCCGCCGTGGGGGAGGCACCGCCGTCGACGGTTCCTACAGGATGGCTGTGCTCTTCGCTTAGCCGCGGTCCGCCAGGTCGTCGGCTGCCACTCCCCTGCGCAGGGTCGCGCCGCGGAAGAACTCCGGGTTGCGCCGATACATGAGCACCATCAGCACCGCCCCGAGCAGGATCACGCCGCAGCCGAGCACGAACACCAGACCCAGGCCGCCGATCGACGAACCGGAACCGTAGGCAGGGTCCATCGAGTCCACGGCCGTCTGCACGAACATCACCAGCAGGATGACGCCTCCCAGCAGCGGCGCCAGGAACTTGAGCCCGAATCCGCGCAGCGAGGTAAAGGCATCGGCCCGGAAGTACCAGACGCACGCCAAAGCGGTGACGCCGTAGTAGAAGCAGATCATCATGCCCAGCGCGGTGATGGTGTCCCACAACGCGTTCTCGGACATCACCCGGGTGACCGTGTAGAAGCCGCCGGCCGCCACGGCTGCGGCGACGGTGGCGTAGCTGGGCGACTTGTACTTCGGGCTGATCGTGCCGTATCCGGCCGGCAGCGCCCGGTAGTGGCCCATGGCGAGCATGGTCCGGGCGGGCGAGACGAAGGTGGACTGCAGCGACGCCGCCGAACTGCTCAGCACGGCCAGGGACATCAGGATGGCGAACGGTCCCATCACCGGGCCGGCGAGCGTGGCGAAGATGCTCTCCTGATTCTCCGGATTGCCGGCGCCCAGGCCTTCGGTACCCACGCCCGCGTAGGCCAGCACGGCCAGTGCCACGGTCATGTAGATCACGACGATGACCATGATGGTTGCCGCGGCGGCACGGCCCGGAGTCTTCTCCGGGTCCTTCGTCTCCTCGTTCATGGTGAGGGTGACGTCCCAGCCCCAGAAGATGAAGATGGACAGCGAGATGCCGGCGGCGAAGGCCGAGAAGGACTCGACGCCGAACGGGTTGAACCAGTCGGCGGAGATCTCCAGCGCGTCGAACGCCGTGCCGCCCGCCACGTGGCCGAAGGCTGCCACGGCGAACCAAACGAGCACCACCACCTGGAACGCCACCAGCACATACTGGAAGGTCTTGGTGGTTTCCATGCCGCGGTACGAGATCCAGCAGGCCAGCCCGATGAAGATCCAGGTCGTGGCGATGTTCAGCGGCAGGTTGTTGGTCAGGTCGGCGAGCGCTGCGTTGCCGGTGAGCTGGGCGAGCATCAGGTAGAAAAAGTCGACCGCCACCGCCGCCAGGTTGGAGAGCACGATCACCGTTGCGGCGATCAGCCCCCAGCCGCCCATCCAGCCTACCCAGGGACCGAAGGCACGGGTGGCCCAGGTGAAGGACGTGCCGGAATCAGGCATGGCGTTGTTCAGCTCGCGGTAGCCGAGGGCCACCAGCAGCATCGGAATGAAGCCCACCAGGAAAATCGCGGGCAGGTGCACGCCGACCTCGGCGATGGTGGGGCCGAGCGCCCCGGTCAGCGTATACGCCGGGGCAATGCAGGAGACGCCGATGACCACGGCGCCGAGCAGGCCGACCGAACCCGATTTCAGGCCCTTCCGGCTCAGGCCGCCCGCGGTGCTCCCGGCCTTGGTGATGGTACTGGTCATGGTCATGCCTCCTTGCGGCCGGCGCCGTCGGAATGTTCAGGGCCCTTGGGCTGACCCGGATCTTCGGTAAGTTGTGCGGCGCCCGCGTAGCCGCGCGGGACCACCAGCATGGGAACCGGCAGCGCCCGCAGCACCTTGCTGGCCGTCGCCCCGAGGAACATACGGTTGTGCGGCGCCAGCCGGCTGGAGCCGATCAGCATCACTTCGCCTTCGTCCCACTCCAGCGCGTCGATGGCGTCTTCGATCGAACGGCCTTCAGCGACGCCGGCGGTCACCCGACCGGGCAGCACAGCTTCTGCCTGTGCCAGCCGTTCCTTCACGTGCGCTTCGGCACGGACTATCGCGTCCGCGTCGGAGGAATCCAGCGGCACCAGCGAGAGCAGCCGCAGGTCCAGGCCCCGCCGATGGCCGGCGTTCACGGCAACCTGCATGACCTCGTCCGCCCCCGCCCGGTTGCCGATGCCCACCGTCATCCGCGAGACGGGTTCGGTGCGCCGGTAGCCGCGCGGCGCCAACGCCACGGGGACCGTGGACGCGTGGAGCAGTCCGCTGGCGACGGTGCCGACGCTGAAGCGGCGGAAAACACTGTTGCGCCCGGCACCGATCACGATCAGCGCCGCGCCGAATTCCTCGGCGGCGGCAATCAGGCCCTCGGCGTTGGAATCGGCGGGGCGAACATGGGCGCGGGCCGGAACGTCGTCGGGCACCATCTCGAGCCCCTTGGCCAGCCACTGCTGGATCTGTTCGGAGAGGATCCCGCCGAAGCCGGATTCCGGCCGCGGATAGGCGCCCGAGTAAGGCGAGGATTCGGGCAGCACCATGACCAGGTCGAGGCTGCCGCCCTGCCGGCGGGCCAGCGCCGTCGCGAGGTTGACCGCTTCGCGTCCGCTGTCCGTGGCGGTGTAGGCAACAACATAGCGTCGCATGCCTAGCCCTCCCGGCCGGCGGCAGGGAGGAGTTCACCGGCGTCGGCCGCGTGTGCTTCGAGGATGCGGGCCGCAGTCGCGCGGCCCATCCGCACTGCGCCGTCCACGTGCTGGTAGCCGGCGCCGGCCAGGTCGGAACAGGACCAATAAATCGGTCCCACCGGAGTCGACTGGTCCTTGCCGTAGCGGGACAGGCCGCCCAGATCGTAGCTGGAGGCGTAGGCGCCGCGGGTCCATTCCTCGGATCCCCAGTCCGACTCGTAGTACACCACCGGATCCAGCGCAGCCGGGCCCAGGTAGTCGGCGATGGAGGAGAGGATCGCGGCCTTCCGCTCCCCCGCGCTGAGTTCGAACATCGCATCGGCCTTCTCATCGCTCACGAAGCCGACCAGGGTTCCGCGGGAGTCGCCATGGTTGGTGTTGTCGTACACCTCCTGGACCACAGAGTTGGCGCCGAAGCACGTTCCCGAGAGGCCGTCGGCCCGCCAGAACGGCGTCTCATAGACGGCGTGGACCTTGATCACCAGGCCCAGCGACTGGTGCTGGTGCATCTGGTGCTGCCGGCGCGGCAGCGGCGGTTCGTAGGAGACGCGCGAATACAGGTTCGGCGGCACGGCCATCACGGCGTAGCGGGCCTCGACGGTGACGCCGTCCGCGGTGGCGGTCACGCCGTCGTCGTTCCAGCGCAGCCCGCGGACGGGTGCGTTGAGCACAACGTCGTCGCCCAGCTCTGCCGCCAGGCGCACGGAGACCTCCTGCATGCCGCCCACCACGCGTTTGTCCAGGATGAACTCGTCGTCGACGAGGTTGCTGAACGAGCCGGCGGACGCGGCCATCAGCACCGCCTGCAGCACCGAGAACGAGTGCGCCGGCTTGGTCAGCATGCCGCCGGCCACGAACAGGCCGATGTTGTTGCAGGCTTCCTCGTCCGCGGACTGCTGGCGCAGCCACTGGTCGAAGGAGATGGTGTCCAACTCGCGGGCCTTCGGGTGGGCCCACGGTTCCTCGGCGCCGACCTCCGCGGCCAAGGCGTCCAGCAGCCCGATCAGCCGGTTCATCTCGGACTCCGTGGAGGCGCTGACCGGGAACATGGCGCCGGTGTAGCGCTTGGCTTCGCCCGTCGCGTCCAGGTAGATGCTCTCCCCGTCGCGGTAGCGGCTGTAAGTCTCCAGCCCCAGCTCCTCGAGCAGCTCCAGCAGGGCCGTCTGGTCGGGCGAGACCCACTGCCCGCCGATCTCGAGCATGGCTCCGTCCACCACATCGGTCCAGGTGCGGCCGCCCACGCGGTCACGCGCCTCCAACACGGCCACGGACATTCCGGCCCGCTTCAAGTCCCGCGCCGCGGTCAGCCCGGAGGGCCCGGCGCCGATGACTACTACGTCCCGCTTCAACTTGCTCACTGTGTTCAACTCCCATTCGTGCCGTGGCGGGCCAGCCGCATGAGTGCCTGGCCGCCGCCGCTAAATGAATGTCATTCATTTAGCCACAACACTGTAACCCGTGCCACAGCCTTTTGAAAACCGTTGCGTAGGATGGCTCTACAGGCCGCACCGCCGCGGCCCGCACGGCCGAGGGAAGAAGGAGCCCGTGGTAACAGCACGCCCAGCGGGCGAGGACGCCTCCGTCCGCAACGGGAACCGCCCCGCCGGCCGCCCCGTGCAGAAACTGCTGTCCAAGGAACTGATGACGACGGCGGCGCTCGGACTGATCGAATCGCGCGGCTATGAAGGGCTCACCATGTCGGCCCTGGCGCGCAGCCTCGGCGTGGCACCCTCCGCGCTTTACAACCACGTGGCGTCGAAGCACGACGTCCTGCTGCTCCTTCAGGACCACGTGATGGCCGGCGTGGACGTGAGCGTGTTTTCAGACCGGGCGTGGCCGGACGCGGTGCGCCGCTGGGCCTGGTCCTACCGCGACGCTTTCACCCACCACGCCCCGCTGATTCCCGTGATCGCGGTGCTGCCGGTCACCGGTGCCCCGCACACGCTGGCCATGTACGAGGCCGTCACTGCCGGCTTCCTGAAGGCCGGCTGGCCGGAGCCGCAGGTGGTGCCGGCGATCGTGGCCCTGGAGTCCTTCATTTTCGGTTCGGCCTTCGACGTGACCGCGCCGGCGGACATCTTCGAATCGGGCGAGCTCGCCGCGGCCAACCCGGCCTTCACGTCCGCCGTGCGGTCGCAGGATGCCGGCCCCGCAGGGTCGGCGGCCGACGCGGCCTTCCGGCTGGGCCTCGAGGCCCTGATAGCCGGCCTGGAGATGCAGCTCGAGGCCGCCCGGTCCGCCTGACCCCTGATTCGATCCCCCGCTGCTGTTGGAAGGCGCCTGGGCCTGTTCGCCGGCCCTGGGCTCTTCGCCGGCCGGCGTGGGCCTTTCGACGGGCGAAAGCGGGTCTTCCGCGCAGGCGGAGCGGGTCTTCCGCGCAGGCGGAGCGGGTTTTTTGGTACCCGCCTTTTCCGCAGGAAAAACCATTAAACCGCAGCTAAAGTGCATCGTTTACCCACGCAGGGAAGCATTGCCCTGCAGGTGTCGCAGGATTGGCAAAAGCCGGCCGTTTCCGGGCTTTCGGCTTGCTAATTTTCTTGAAGAGCTGGCGAGGTGCCAGCCGGCCGCTGGCCAGGATGCCAGCGATTCAATCGCACAGGAGTTCTCATGCTTTCCATCATCGCCACCCTTCAGACCCTCGGTTTCTCCGTGAAGAACCGCCTCCAGCGCGAGGAGACCGGCGCCACCGCCGTCGAATACGCCCTCATGGTCGGCCTCATCGCCGTCGTCCTCATCGGTGGCCTGACCATCTTCGGCCCGCAGCTCAGCGGATTCTTCGGCGGCCTCGCCGGCCAGCTGAACATCACCGGCGGCACCGCTCCGGTCACAAAGTAATCCCGGTCGACGGAATCCACCCTGTTGGTGGCTGGGACGGCGGCACTGGTTGCTCCCGTCTCAGCCACCGAACTGTGAAAGAGCAACACATGAAGCGCATGACATCGGAACGCGGAGCGGCAGCCGTCGAATTCGCCCTGGTCTTGCCGGTTCTGTTGTTGCTGCTGCTGGGGATCGTCGAGTTCGGACGTGTCTACAACGCCCAAATGCAGCTCACCGCAGCGGCACGGGACGGGGCGCGCGTGATGACCATCAACAGCACGGCGTCCAGCACAGCGGAATCCCGGGCGGCAGTGATCGCCTCGGCCCCTGCGCTGGCGCCGGCCATCACGGCCGACCAGATCACTATCGCGGTCAGCCCCGGCAACACCGGCGCCTGCGCGCCGGGATCGGTCGCCACCGTCACCGTGGCCTACCCCATGAATTTTCTGTCCGGCCTCTTCGGGGCCAGCATTACCTTGACCGGCAAAGGAGTCATGCAGTGCAGCGTCTGAGCGACGAACGCGGCGCGACCGCCGTCACCACCGCCCTTTTCATGGTGGTCCTGCTCGGCATGGCTGCCGTCGTCCTAGACATCGGGGCCCTGTACTTCGAGCGCGCCCAGTTGAAGAACGGCGCCGACGCCGGCGCGCTGGCCGTCGCCCAGAACTGCGCGGCAGGCCACTGCGATGCGGACTTCACGGCCCTCGCCACGTCGCTCGCCAGCCAGAACGCGAACGACGGCCTGGCCAACGCCAGCGTCCAATTGGACCCTGCCGCTGCCACCGCCACCGTCACCACCACCACGCGGTCTTCCGACGGTCACTTCCTGGCCCAACACTTCGCGCCCATCCTCGGCCTGGACGACTCCGCCTCCATCACCACCGAATCCCGGGCCCGCTGGGGAGCCCCCGTCGCGGGCAAATCCGTCCTCCCCATCGCCATTTCCTACTGCCAATTCGTGGGCATGCTCGATGGCGGCCTGCAGCGGGTGGAATTCAACCCGAACGGGCAAACACCAGCTGGATGTTCCAGCTCAACGGTGCCGGGCAGCACCGGGGCGGCCTACACTATTCCGGGCGGCTTCGGCTGGCTGAAGCAAGATCCGGCCCGTCCGTGCCAAGCCAAGATTAACCTCGGCGCGACCGGCCTTCCAGGCTTCCCCATCGATCCTGAAGTAGCCAGCGATTCGGGTAACGATGTGCCGTCCTCCTGCAAGCAGACCAACATGCTGCAGCAGATTGCCGGCACCACCGTCCTGCTGCCGCTGTATGACAAGGTCGGCGGCCAGGGGACGAATGGCTGGTACCACATCATCGGGTTCGCGGCCTTCAAGGTCACCGGCTGGAACTTCAGCAGCACGTCCCACAACAACCTCAGCCCGGCCTCGGTGCAGTGCACCGGCAACTGCCGGGCACTCATCGGCGAGTTCGAAACTTTCGTGACGCTCGACGCCGGCGAACAAGACTTCATCTTCGGCGGCGCCAACAACACCTTCGGCGCCTCCCTCGTCACGCTTGTCCATTAGGAGCACCGTCGGTGAAAAAGAGAATCATAGGCGCACTGGCGGCGCTGCTGATGGCCGTCGTCGGAACCATGATGGTCCTTGCCTACATTGGCAGCGCCGATCAGCGCGCCCTGGCCGGCACCGAGACGGTGGAGGTCCTGGTGGTCGCCGAGAACGTACCGGCCGGCACACCCGGCGAAGAGCTCGGCGCGTACGTTGCGGCCGAGCTGGTTCCGGCCAAGGTCGCCGCGGACGGGGTGGTAACGGACGTGGAGAAGCTGGCCGGAAAGGTCGCCACTGTCGACCTGCTCGCTGGCGAACAGCTGCTGGCCGCCCGCTTTGCCCCGCCCGCGGACCTGCAGGAAGCGGGAACAGTCGCCGTCCCGAAGGGCATGCAAGAGCTCTCCATCTCCCTTGAGCCGGCTCGCGTGGTTGGCGGGCAGTTGAAGGCCGGCGACACCGTCGGCGTCTTCATCTCGATGGTAGGCCCGGGCGACACCAAAAGCGTCACCCACCTGGAGCTGCACAAAGTCCTGGTCACCCGCGTCCAGGGGGTGGCCGTTGCCCCGGAGGCATCGGAGGGTTCGGCCATGGTCCCCGCCAACAACGTGCTGGTCACCCTGGCGGTCATGGCACCGGACGCCGAAAAGATCGTGTATGCCCAGGAGTACGCAAGCACCTGGCTCTCGAAGGAACCGGCCGATGCCAGCGAAAAGGGAACGCGCCTGGTGGACAGGGATGAGGTCTACAAATGAGCCGCTACGTAC
Organism: Arthrobacter sp. Y3221048; assembly: GCF_059092685.1. Lineage (NCBI taxonomy): Bacteria > Bacillati > Actinomycetota > Actinomycetes > Micrococcales > Micrococcaceae > Arthrobacter > Arthrobacter sp. Y3221048. Next base: position 495,745 of record NZ_JBNHHX010000003.1, read on the forward strand.
TGGTGGGCACCGACCCCGACTTCGAACAACGCTTCGCGGCCGCCGCGGTAGGCTCCCTGGCCGGCCAAACCCAGCTGTGGAACGGGGCGGGCCTCCCCACCGAACCCAATGATGTCTTCGCCGTGCTGTCCAATCCGCAGCTCCTGGATGCCGTGGTGCTTGGCCCCTCGATGGCCCCCGGGCAGGCGCTTGCCTTGGCAGCGGAGTTCGAATCCCAGCGGCCCGAGGTTTCGGTGCTGCTGGTCGCGGGGCCGAGCCCCGACGTCGTGCTGGCCGCCATGCGCGCCGGCATCCGCGACGTCGTGGATCCCAGCGCCGATGTCCGAGACATCGCCGCGCTGCTGCACCGCGCGGTACGCAGCGCCAACCACCGCCGGCACAGCGTTCCCTCCTCCGGCGGCCAGGGCGCGAACGGCCGAATGATCGCCGTCGTCTCGCCCAAGGGCGGCGCCGGAAAGACCACGGTGGCGACCAACCTCGCCGTCGGGCTGGCTGCCGCCTCGGAGCAGCAGACCGTCATCGTCGACCTCGACCTGCAGTTCGGCGACGTGGCCAGCGCGCTCTGCCTGGAGCCGGAGCATTCGCTGGTCGACGCCGTGCAGCCGAACGCGCAGAAAGACAGCATTGTGCTCAAGTCCTTCCTGGCCCGCCACCCCAGCGGGCTGTATGCGCTGTGCGCGCCGCCGTCGCCGGCCGATGCCGATCAGGTCACCGGCGAGCAGGTATCGCTGCTGCTGGACCAACTGGCCGCGCAGTACGCACACGTCATCATCGACACGTCCCCGGGGCTGTCGGAGCACACGCTGGCGGCGCTGGATCGTGCCACGGACTACATCTTCGTGGGCGGCATGGACGTTCCCAGCATCCGCGGACTCCGAAAGGAGCTCGAAATCCTGCGCGAGCTGGGCATGGAACCGCTCACGCGCCACATCGTGTTGAACGGGGCGGATCCGCGCGACGGGCTCACCCGCCGCGATGCGGAGACCACCCTCGGCTGCAAAGTCGACGACGTCATCCCGGACACCCGCGCGGTCCGGATTTCCACCAACCAAGGCGTGCCGGTGCTCGAAAGCGCCCCGCGCGATCCTGCGGCCCGCGCCTTGCACAAGGTGGTGGACCGCTTTGCCCCCGCCCCGGCCGGCCTGCTCAAGCGCCGCGGCCGCCACCGAAGAGGATAGCCATGAACCTTGCCCAACGGCTTCAGGCAGTGCACGGCACCGCCCCAACAGCTCCCCCCGCCCGTAGCCATGCCGCCGCGCCGGCTGCGCCCGCCATCACCGCGCCGGCACCGGCTGCTTCCGCTTCCGCTGCTACAGCGACGGCGACAACTGCGGCGACGGCCTCCTCCACCGCAGCCGCGGCGCAGCCAGCCGCTGCCGGCCGCACGGCTCCCCCGGCCGTCCTTCCCCCGGCGCAGGATGCCCTGTCCAAGATGAAGGAACGTGCCAGCACGGTCCTCTTCGAACGCATGGGATCGCGGCTGCTGGATTCCTCCCTGAATGAAGACAAGCTGCATCTCGTGGTGCAGCAGGAGTTGGCCAAGGTGGTCGAGGAAGAAGAGAACCCGCTCAGCCACCAGGAACGCCAGCGCCTGATCCGTGAAGTCAGCGACGACGTGCTCGGCTACGGTCCGCTGCAGCCGCTGCTGGAGGATCCGGACGTCTCCGAAATCATGGTGAACGGACCCGACATGATTTACGTGGAGCATAAGGGCAAGCTGTCGCGCAGTTCGGCCCGGTTCCTGTCCGAGGAACAGCTGCGCCGCGTCATTGAACGCATCGTGTCCCGGGTCGGCCGCCGGATCGACGAATCGTCGCCACTCGTTGACGCACGTTTGGCTGACGGCTCCCGCGTGAATGCCGTCATCCCGCCGCTTGCAGTCAACGGGTCCTCGCTGACCATCCGGAAGTTCGCCGCCGACCCGTTCCAGGTCCAGGACCTCATTGGTTTCGGCACCCTCTCACCGGAGATGGCCGCGTTGTTGGACGCCTGCGTCCGGTCACGGCTGAACATCATCGTCTCCGGCGGCACCGGCACCGGAAAGACGACCCTGCTCAATGTGCTCTCCTCCTTCATTCCGGCCGGCGAGCGCATTGTCACCATCGAAGACGCCGTGGAACTCCAGCTGCAGCAGGACCACGTGGTGCGGCTGGAAAGCCGCCCGACCAACATCGAAGGCAAGGGCGCGATCACCATCCGCGACCTCGTCCGCAACTCGCTGCGCATGCGCCCGGACCGGATCGTCGTGGGCGAGGTCCGCGGCGGAGAAACCCTGGACATGCTCCAAGCCATGAACACCGGCCACGACGGATCGCTGTCCACCGTGCATTCGAACTCCCCCAGGGACGCCATCGCGCGCCTGGAAACCTTGGTGCTGATGGCCGGGATGGATCTGCCCCTGCGGGCGATCCGGGAACAGATCGCCTCCGCGGTGGACGTCATCGTTCAATTGACCCGCCTGCGCGACGGTACTCGCCGAGTGACGCATGTGACCGAGGTACAGGGCATGGAAGGCGAAATCGTGACGCTGCAGGACGCGTTCGTCTTCGACTACAGCGCCGGTGTGGATGCCAGCGGAAGGTTCCTGGGCAAACCCGTTCCAACCGGAGTTCGTCCCCGGTTTACCGACCGGTTCCGGGAACTGGGCATCGACCTGCCGGCCGACATCTTCGAGCCGGCCGCCGGCCCGTTGCGGCCCCAGGCGGCGACGCGATGACCCCGGCGGTCCTGGTTGTAGGGATGCTGTTCTGCTACGGCTCGCTGGCCCTGCTGGTGTCAGCCGGCTTCGGCACGCGGTCCCTGAAGCTTTCGGCGTCCCGCCGTGGTGCCCCGGAACATGGCTCCCGGCTCAGTGACGTGGCCGCCCGCTCCACCGCTGCCATCGAACGGCTCCTGGCCCGCCGCCGACAAGCCCCGGCGATGGCCGGCGCCCTCGAAGCCGCCGGGCTGAGGCTCAGCCCCGCGGAACTGGTGGTGCTGGTTCTGTCCGGTGCCGCGGTCGGCGCGGCCCTCGGGCTCATGCTCGCCGGACCCGCCGCCGGCCTGCTCCTGGCTCTTGCGGCCCCGGCCGCCGCCAAAGCGTTCCTGGCTTTCCGGGCCGGCCGGCGCCGGACGGCCTTCGCCGACCAGCTCGACGACACGCTCCAATTGCTGGCCAGCGGCCTGCGTGCCGGCCACAGCCTGCTGCGCGCCGTAGACGCGGTCTCGGCCGAATCGGCGGCACCGACGTCCGAAGAGCTCCGGCGGGTGGTCAACGAAACGCGGCTGGGCCGGGACCTCGGCGGATCGCTGCACGATACCGCCGACAGGATGGGCAGCGAAGACTTTCACTGGGTCGCCCAGGCCATAGACATCCACCGCGAGGTAGGTGGCAACCTGGCAGAGGTCCTGGACCAGGTGGGCCAGACGATCAGGGAGCGCTCCCAGATCCGGGGCCAGGTCAAGGCGCTCAGCGCCGAAGGACGGATCTCCGCCTTGGTCCTGATGGTCCTGCCCTTTGGCCTCAGCGGGTTCCTGTTCGTGTCCAGCCCCGGCTACCTGGACAGTTTCACCCAGAGCCCGCTCGGTTTCTCCCTGCTGTTCGTGGCCGGCGCCTTGCTCGTCGCGGGCGGGCTGTGGATGCGCAAAGTCGTCAGCTTCAAGTTCTAAGTTCAGCACCGTAAGTAAAGGAGTCCGCCGATGCCGCTGAGTATCATGGTGGCTGCCGCAGCCCTGGTGCTGTCGCTCCCGCTGTTTGTCTGGTCCCTGCTGGGCGGCAAGCATCCCCAGCACGAGGCCATCCGGGCCAATTTGTCCCGTGGCCTGGCCGGACCGCGCGCGGTCAAACGCAAACGCCGGCGCCGGTTCGAGGCGCTGGCCAGCCGGTTCACGCCGGCGACCTTTGCCCAGCGCTTGGAACGTCAACTGGCGCTGGCCGGACGTCCGGAGGCCTGGCCGCTGAAGCGGCTCATGGCGGCGAAGATCGTACTTGCCGTGGCAGGCATCGTACTCGGGCTCCTGTACGTGGCCGCCACATCCGCAGGGTCCAGCGTCCTGCTGGCCATCGTCGTCGCCGTCGTCGCCTACTGCCTCCCCGATCTTCTGCTGCACAGCGCGGGGCAGAAACGCCAGGCAAAGATCAGCGAGGAACTGCCGGACACGCTGGACCAAATGACCATCGCCGTGGAGGCCGGCCTGGGCTTCGACGCGGCGGTCGCCCGGGTAGGAGCGAACGGTTCCGGCCCGCTGGCCGCCGAACTGATTCGCGTCCTGCAGGACATGCAGGTGGGCCGCTCCCGCCGCGAGGCCTACGACTCCCTGGCCGGCAGGACCACGTCGAAGGACCTGCAGCAGTTCGTTCGCGCAGTCATCCAGGCGGACGCCTATGGCGTGTCCGTCTCCGGCGTGCTCCGCACGCAGGCGGCCGAGATGCGCGTCAAGCGGCGCCAGCGCGCCGAGGAAAAGGCCATGCAGATCCCGGTCAAGGTAGTCTTCCCGCTGATGTTCTGCATTCTTCCGGTGCTTTTTATCGCGTTGCTCGGCCCTGCGGCATTGAACATCATCGCTACCCTGAGCGGCTGACCGAGGACCGGCACGCCGGCAACCACAGCAATACCGCAACATTAGCCAAAGAAACCGGAAAACCGGCAGACCCACCCGCCATCGGAAAGTAGTCTCGAACCATGCCCACCCCATCCACCCACTGTGCACTGGCCGGTCTGGCCCCGGCCGGGACCCGTCCCCCGCGGCGCGTGCCATGATGACCGCTGACCAGCACCAGGTCCTGCCGCTGGTTGACCCCGCGGTCGTGGAAGATCTTGGCGACGGTTTAGCCGACCACGGCATCGCCCGCGGTTTGGTCCAGGACTTTTCCGAAGCATGGCCGGAACGGTTCAGCTGCTTGGAGACCGCGTTGGAAAGCCAGGACCGGACCGATTCCCTGGACGCGGTCCTCAGCCTGAAGACCGCCTCGATCATGGTGGGTGCCAGTCGACTGGCGTGGCTGTCCGGCAAGGTCGAGGCTCATGTTCGGGCGGCGGATTTTGCGGAGGCAACCGCCCTGCTTGCTCTCATCCATCAATGCGGTACGGCCACAGTCAGCGAAATGCAGGGAATGAAGGCCGAAGGAGGAGCACCCGCTACACCGGGCGCTCCGGCGCCAGCCGATAACCGATTCCCCGCACCGTAACGAACCAGCGGGGGCGGTGCGGATCTTCCTTCAGTTTGCGCCGCAAATTGCCCACGTGGACTTCGATCGCCCGCTCATCGGCTTCACTGATATAGGCGTCCTCGGGGTAATAGTCCCCGCGCACTACCTTGACCAGCTCGGCCTTCGAGCGGACCGCCCCCGAACTGCGCAGCATCTCCTGGAGCACGTTAAACTCGCTCCTGGTCAGACGCAGATCCTCACCCTCGCGCGACGCCGTACGCCGGTCCGCATCAAGGACGAGCCCATTGTGCTCGAGGATTCTGCTGTCGGCGGGCGGGGCCGCCGGCAGCGGCGGTGCGTTTGCCGGGGTGGTTTCCAGCGGATGGGGAGTGCGGGGCCGGCGCATCATCGCCTGGATCCTGGCCCGCAGCTCGCGGGGACGGAATGGTTTGGTCATGTAGTCGTCCGCGCCAAGCTGCAACGCCGTAAGCGTGTCGAGTTCTTCGTTCCTGCTGGTGAGCATCACGATGTAGCAGTTGCTGAATTGACGGATCCGCCGGAGCACTTCGAAGCCGTCGATGTCCGGCAGCGAGATGTCCAGGGTGACAACGGTGGTGATCCGTTGCCGCACGGCATGGATACCTTCCCGCCCGCTCGCGGCTGCCTGCACGTCGAAGCCTGATTGCAGGAGGACGGCGCTCACAAGATTGCGGATGTCCACGTCGTCTTCTATCACTACGGCCGCACCCGGGTCACTCATCTTGCATCTCCTCCCTGCACGGTCCGCGTCGGGCTCATGCGCGAAGGCCCGTCCGGCCTCTGCAGAAGCCCGGATCTCTGATACTCCTAGAGGTTAATCGATTCGTTCTACTGTGAGCCTATGTTGGGCAGCAATGTGATGAAAGGGTGACCAACGATCCGAAGAGCCGAGGGACATGAAGGAACAAGGGCTGTGACCTGTGGGCGGAACCGGTGACCATGCTGCTGGCACTCGTGCTGACCGTTGCCGGAGCCTTCGCCGGATGGTGCGTCTTCGCGCTCGCCCACCGGAAGGATCGCACATCCCTGCCCGCCGGGTGGCGCGGGCCGATGGCCGCTGCCACCGGCGTCCTGTGCGGCCTCCTAGCCGCGGCCCGGGAAGCCGCTGAGTTGCCGGCCTTCGGCCTTCTGGCTGTCCTCGGCGTGCTGCTAGCCGCCATTGATCTGCGACACAAGTTGCTGCCGAATCGCGTGGTCCTCCCGTTCCTGGGAGCGGCATTGGCCCTGCTGCTCCTGCCCGCCTTCACCGACTCCGCGTGGCAGCCGGTTTTGGCCGGGGTGCTCGGCTCGTTGGCGATGTTTGCCGCCTATCTGCTGGCAGCTCTGATCAAGCCCGGCGGCATCGGCATGGGAGACGTGAAGCTTGCTGCCGTGGTGGGCCTGTTTGCCGGGTATGACGGCGTAACGGCGTGGGTGGCCGTCCTGCTGGGGGCGTTCCTGCTGAACGCCGCGGTCATCGTCCTGCTGATGCTGGCCCGCGTACTCAAGCGGGATTCGGACGTCCCTTTCGGTCCGTCCATGATTGCCGCCACGCTCGTGGTCTCGCTGGCCGGGCCGCTGGCCGGATAGTCCGGCCTACAGCAGGCGGCGTGCTCCGTCGGCCGGCAACACGGTGAACAGCTCGGGCCGGCGGAACCCCTGCGCGGCGAAGGCGTGCAGCACAGCCTCCTGCACCCGGGCTGCTTCGCCGGAGGGAACCAGGGCGATGGCTGAACCGCCGAAACCGCCGCCGGTCATGCGGGCGCCCAGGGCGCCGTTCGCCCGCGCAGTGTCCACGGCCAGGTCAAGCTCCGGGCAGGAGATTTCGAAGTCGTCGCGCATGGAGACGTGGCTGGCGTCCAGCAGCCGGCCGATGGTCGCGGGGCCGGCGGAGCGCAGCGCCTCCACGGTGGCCAGGACACGGTCGTTCTCGGTCACGATGTGCCGCGCGCGGCGAAAGGTCTCGTCGTCGAGCAACTGCTGTGCCTCCCCCAGCCGACTGGCTGGAAGGTCGCGGAGCAGCGGCACATCAAGCGTTTTCGCTGCGCGCACGCAGGAGTCGCGTCGGCTGGCGTAGCCCCCGGTAGCGTGTGCGTGGGAGACCTTGGTATCCATCACCAGGCACACCAGGCCCGCAGCCTCGAGGTCCAGCGGCACCAGTTCCACGGCTTCGCTGCGGCAGTCCAGAAACACCGCGGACCCGGCCGCCCCGAACAGGGAGGCGTACTGGTCCATGATGCCGGTGGGCGCACCGACCACCTCGTTCTCCGCGCGGCGGCCGGCCGCCGCCAGCCCGGCCCGATCCAGCCCGGTCCGATTCAGCCCGGCCCGATCCGGCCCGGCCCGGTCCAGCCCGGTCCGATCCAACCCGGCCGGATCCAGCCCCGAATCCGGCCACCGGTCTCCGGAAAGTTCGGCCAGGCCGAGGGCCACCGCGCATTCCAGCGCGGCAGATGAGGACAATCCGGCGCCCACCGGGACGTCCGAGTCCACCAGCAGGTCGAAACCGGGCAGGCGTACTCCCGCCTGCTCCAGCGCCCAGGCCACGCCCAGCGGGTACGCCGGCCAGCCGGAAACCGCGCCGGGGCCGACATCGTCCAGCCCGACCTCCACCGCCTCGGCGCCCGGCAGGGCGGAGGCCACCCGAATGGTGCGGTCGCCGCGGACGGCGAGCGCCGCCGTCGTGATCTTGTTGATGGCGAAGGGCAGCACGAAGCCGCCGTTGTAATCGGTGTGTTCGCCGATCAGATTGGCCCGGCCGGGCCCCGCCCACACCCCGTCCTGGCCGCGGCCGAACCGTGCGGCGAAGGCATCGGCGGTGCGTGCGGCCAATGCGTCGGCGGTCATGGGGTGTCCCCGCTGGCTGCCACGGCGTCCTCGGTGGCTTCACCCGCGGCGCGCGTCCCGTCCAACCCGTCACTGCCTGCTTCTGGGGTCCGGCCCGGATCCGCCTCCCGCAGCGCGGCGGCCACCTGCTCCGGCAGCGTGTCGTTGATGAAGGCGCCCATCGCGGCCTCGGAGCCCGCCAGGTACTTCAGCTTGTCGGCGGCCCGCCGCGGCGAGGTCAGCTGCAGGTGCAGGTAGCCCGCTTCCCGCAGCGCCCGGGCGACCGGCGCCTGGTGCCAGGCGGCGATGTACGGGGTGGGACTGTCGTAGAGCGCGTCGAACCGGCCCAGCAGCTGCGGGTACAGCTCCGCCAGTTCGTCCCGCTCCGCACCCGTGAGCCCGGCGAGGTCCGCGACCTGCCGGTGCGGCACCAGGTGCACCTCCAGCGGCCAGCGCGCCGCGAACGGCACGTAGGCGCTGAAATGCTCGCCTTCCAGCACCATCCGGGAGCCGGCCGAGCGCTCGCCGGCCAGCAGCGCCCCGGTGAGGGTCTGCCGCCCGCCGGTGGCCTCGAAGTGTTTCTGCGCGGCCGCCGCCATGACTGCCCCGCGCGGCGGCAGGTAGGAGTAGGCGTAGATCTGCCCGTGCGGATGGTGCAGCGTCACACCGATCTGCGCGCCGCGGTTCTCGAAGCAGAAGACCTGCGCAATCCCGTCCAACGCGCTGAGCGCCGCGGTCCGGTGCGCCCACGCGTCGATCACGGTGCGCACGCGGCGGGTGTCCAGCCTGGCGAAGGAACCGGTATGCGCCGAGGTGAAGGAGACCACCTCGCAGCGCCCGCCGGCGGTGTAGGCGCTGCCCCAGTCCGGGTCCTCGGGCGTTGCCAGCAGGTCCGGCCCGAGCGACGGAAACCGGTTCTCGAACACGGCCACGTCATAGTCGGCCGCCGGGATTTCGGAGGCGTAGTCCGGCGTGCTCGGGCACAGCGGGCAGGCGTCCGCCGGCGGCAGGTACGTCCGGGTCTGCCGGTGCGCGGCCAGCGCCACCCACTCCCCCGTCAGCACGTCGTAGCGCAGCTCCCCCACCGGCGGCCGCTCCGGCAGGTCCCGGGTGTCCCGCGAAGCCCGCGGGACCGGCCGCGCGCCGTCGTCGAAATACAGCAGTTCCCGGCCGTCCGCCAACCGGGTGCCGGTCACCGCGGTGACGGGGTCTCCGTCCGGAACAACGACGGCGGCGCCCGCCCCGTGCGTGGCACGATCCACTTTGGTTCGCTCAGGCACGGCGCTGCTTCGCGGCGCAGGTCACGCAATATTGTGCTTCCGGCCGGATCTCCAGGCGTTCGCGCGGGATGGGGTTGCCGCACGAGGCGCAGGTGCCATAGGTGCCGGCCGCGAGCCGGGCCCGGGCGGCGGCGATGTCTGCCAGCGCCTTTTCCGTGCTGGCCAGCAGCGCCACTTCGCGCGCCCGTTCCAGCGTGGCCGTCGACCCCTCGGGGTCGTGTTCGTCGTCGGCCGGGACGTCACGGGTCGCGGCGGTGACTTCGGCAATGTCGACCGTGAGGCGCTCCACCTGGGCGCGGTCCGACGCCTCGCGGGCGTCCAGCAGCGCGGCGAAGTGCTCCACATCCTCGTGGGTCAAGCTCTCGCTCATGTGTGCCTCCCGTCGGCTGGTCGGTCCGGCAGGTGCGGACCGGAGTGCCCCTAGACTACGCCGTTGCCGCGGTACATGGGGTGGACCGCCCACCACGGGAGACTGGCGACCACGGGAGGCTGCCGGCTGCGGCGGCGGGCGGGCCAGCCGGTGCGTCCGCGGCCGGGCGAACGGGTCAGCCGTTGAGCTTGCCCGCCATCCGCTCCCGCATGGCCACACTGGCCGAGTTCAGCCCGATGATCCGCACGTCCTTGCCGTGGCTGCGGTACTTCTCGGTAATCGCATCCAGTGCCGCCACGGTCGAGGCATCCCACAGGTGCGAGGCGTGCATGTCGATGATGACCTTGTCCGGGTCGTGTGCGTACTGGAACTGCGTGTAAAGGTCGTTCGAGGACGCGAAGAACAGCTCGCCGTCGACCACGTAGGTGGCCGTTTCCTCGCCGTTCAGTTCCAACACCGTCCGCTCCACGGTCACCAAATGCGACACCCGGTTGGCGAACAGCACCATGGCGGTCAGCACGCCGAGGCCAACGCCGATGGCCAGGTTGTTCGTGGCGACCGTGGCGACGACGGTGACCAGCATGACGGCGGTCTCGCTCTTCGGCATCATCTTCAGGGTTGAGGGCTTGATGCTGTGCCAGTCGAACGTCGCCCAGGACACGAAGATCATCACGGCCACCAGGGCCGCCATCGGGATCAGCGCCACAATATCCCCGAGGGCCACCACGAGGATGAGCAGGAACAGTCCCGCAAGGAAGGTGGAAATGCGGGTCCGGGCCCCGGAGGCTTTGACGTTGATCATGGTCTGGCCGATCATCGCGCAGCCGCCCATGCCGCCGAAGAAGCCGGTGATGATGTTCGCCGCGCCCTGGCCCCACGACTCGCGGGTCTTGTTGGAGCGGGTGTCCGTGACGTCGTCGACCAGCTTGGCCGTCATCAGCGATTCGAGCAACCCGACGAAGGCCATCGCCAGGGCATACGGGAAGATGATCTGGAAAGTCTCCAGATTGAGCGGGACATTGGGGAAGAAGAGCGCGGGCAGGGACTCCGGCAGCTCGCCCTTGTCGCCGACCGTGGGAACCGTGATCGAGGCAAGCACGGTGATCAGGGTCAGCACCACGATGGCCACCAGCGGCGCCGGCACGACGTTCGTGATCCTCGGCAAACCGAAGACGATGGCCAGGCCCAGGAGGGTCAGCGGATACACGAGCCAGGGGACGCCCAGCAGTTCCGGCACCTGGGACATGAAGATCAGGATGGCCAGCGCGTTCACAAAGCCCACCATGACCTGGCGGGGAATGAAGCGCATCAGCTTGGCCACTCCGAGGAGGGCGAGGACGATTTGGAAGATCCCGGCGAGGATCACTGCGGCGATAAAGTACTCCACGCCGTGGCTTGCCACCAGCGGCGCGATGACCAGGGCGATCGCGCCGGTCGCGGCCGAGATCATGGCCGGGCGTCCGCCGAGGAAGGCAATGGACACGGCCATCGTGAACGAGGCGAAGAGGCCGAGCCGCGGGTCGACGCCGGCGATGATGGAGAAGGCGATCGCCTCGGGGATCAGCGCGAGCGCGACGACGAGGCCGGCGAGCACTTCCGTCTTCAGCAGCCGCGGCGACTTGAGGGTGCGCAGCACGGACTGGCGCTCCTCGGGAGTCAGTTCCGGCCGGGCATCGGCGGTTGACGTTGGCATGGTGGTCTCCATTCACATCTGAAGGCAGGCACGCCTTCACTACAGCAAAAGTTTGGGGGCGCGACGCCGCGCGGGGAAGAACTCGACGAACAAGAATCGCCTCGATAATGGTTACAACCCTAACCTGACGTGAGGGTAGAGTTGTAATCGGGCGATCAGGGAGGTTGGACCATGGACAAGCACGAAGGTACCGCGTCCGGCACCCGTACGATGCACATCGGCGAACTAGCCGATGCCACGGGACTGTCGCTGCGGACCATCCGCCACTACGACGACATCGGGCTGCTGCCGGCCACCACGCGCACCGAGGGCGGCTTCCGGGTCTACACCCAGTCGGATCTGGACCGCTTATTGATCATCCGCTCCATGAAACCGCTGGGCTTCACCTTGGACGAGATGGCCGAGCTTTTGGAAATCATCGATGTCTTATCATCCGACGGTGCCGCTCATCCCGCCGAGCGCGGACTCTTGCAGGACTACATCCGGCGTGCGGACGAAAAGCGCACCAAGCTCGCCCTGAACCTGGCCCGGGCCGACGAGTTCATCAGCGACCTGCGCGGGCGGTAACTGCCGGCGGTCCCGTCCGTTCCGGCCGGCCTCCCCTGCCGCCGGAACTTCGCCAGCGGTAACCTCGGAGGAGGAGGTACCGCCATGGCAGCCGAACTCCAAACCGATGTGCTGATTGTCGGGGCAGGTCCCACCGGCCTGATGCTCGCCAACTGGCTGGCCAAGCTGGGCGTCGACCACATCATCGCGGACGGCAAGTCCGGCCCCACGAGGGAATCCCGGGCCCTCGGAGTGCAGGCCCGCAGCATGGAAATCTACGACCAGCTGGGCGTCGCCGGCACCGTCATGGCCGAAGGTGTCCTCGCCGAAGCGGTGGTCATCGGCTTCGGCACGAAGCCGCGCGGCAGGGTCCCGCTGGGCCGGATGGGCCGCGGGATCACACCGTTCCCGGGCATCATGTTCTACGAACAAAGCAAGAACGAGGAGTTGTTGCTGAAGAACCTGCACGCACTCGGCGGCGAGGTGCTGTGGGAGTGCCGGCTGGGCGCCCTGGACATCGCGGACGGCAGCCACCTTGACCACCCCGTCAGGGCGCAGCTGACGAGCCCTGGAGGCGAGGCATCGGTCCGCGCCCGCTACTGCGTGGGCACCGACGGTGCCTCGTCAACCGTGCGGACCAGCCGGGGTATCGGGTTTAAAGGCTCCACCAGTCCGCACACCTTCTTTGTTAATGACGCCACCGAGGTCCGCGGCCTGTTCGGCGATGCGGTCAATATCCGCGCGGGCGTGGACGAGTTCCTGCTGGCGTTTCCCATGAGCGGTCCCGGCCACCTCCGGCTGATCGGCGTGGTCCGCGACCCGGAGGGCGGCACGCCGGGGCTGGCCAACGACGGCGGTGCGGACGTCTCCGAGGAGCCTCTCCGGGAGCGCTTGGCCCAGAAGTTCGACGTCGGCTACGGCGCCTCGAACTGGTTCTCCACCTACCGCGTGCATCACCGGATCGCCGCCCAGTTCCGCAACGGCCCGGTCTTCCTCGCCGGGGACGCGGCACATGTCCATTCCCCCGTGGGTGCCCAAGGCATGAACACCGGCCTGCAGGACGCCCACAACCTGGCCTTCAAGTTCGCCGATGTCCTCGCCGGCCGGGCCGCGGACTCCTACCTCGACCGTTACGAGGCCGAACGGCGGCCGGTCGCGGTGCGGCTGCTGCAAAGCACGGACCGTGTATTCGCCTTCATCACATCGACGGCGCCCTGGGCACTGGCCGCCCGGAGGTCGGTGCTGCCGTTCCTCATTCCCGTAGTGGCGCGGGTGGTGCCCCGGTCCTCCGGTGCCTCTCGGTTGTTCGGCTATATATCGCAGACCCGGATCCATTACTGGATGGCCCCGGGTGCCAAGGAAGCGGCGCGGGGCCGGCGGGGCCGTGTCGTGGGACGGCGGCTGCCGTACACCGGCGGTAACTTCGACGTCCTGCGCAGCCTCCACTGGCAGGTGCATTCGTACGGAGATCCGGGCGCCGTCGTCGTCAATCATGTGGAGGCGGCGCTGGGGCTTTCGATGCACGTGCTGCCGCGGAACGAAAACAAGAAGCTCGATCCTGAGCAGCTGTACCTGGTGCGGCCTGACGGCTTCGTGGCAGCGCAGTCCCTGCCCAGCCACGCCGTTGCCACGTTCGCCCAGGCACTGAGGCGCGGACGCCGTTCTGCCAAGGTGTGAGCCAACGCCTGCTCCGCACCCATCCAGGGCCGGACACGTTCGAAAGGAAAGCCAATGGTGCTGTATCTATCGAAGTTCAGCTACACCCCGGAGACCTGGGCCAGAATGATCAACAACCCGGAGGACCGGGGGAAAGCGGCCAAGGCCTACATCGAATCCGTCGGCGGGAAACTGCACGGCTTCTGGTACGCCTTCGGCGCGCACGACGGCTACAGCGTGTGGGAGGCCCCGAACAACGTCTCCATGGCCGCCGTCGCGCTGGCCATCAGCGGGGGCGGTGCGCTGAGCTCCTTCGAAACAACCGTGCTGCTGACCATCGATGAAACCATCGACGCCCTGCGAATGGCCGGAGAGGTCCGCTACCGGGCTCCCGGCGTCACGGGGTCCGGCTGAACTCCACACCCTTGGGCACCACCATCATGGGGCAGAGGCCATGATGCAGTACCGCCTGGCTGACCGATCCCAGCAGCAGGCCCGGGAATCCGCCGTGGCCGCGCGTCCCCAGCACCATCAGTTGGGCCGTGCGGGTGGCGTGGACCAGGACTTCCGCGGGCTTGGCCAGATAGAAGTTCCAGCTCGCATCCAGGTCCGGGTAGCGGCCGCGGACCTCCCGCAGCAGGCCGTCCAGCTCGGCGGCGACTTCCTCGCGGAACCGGTGGGCCCCTTCGGCGTGGTCCAGCCAGACCGAATCGCGGTAGAAGGGCGCCCGGGACGAAAGCATTCGCAGCGGGACGGCACGCCGGCTGGCTATTTCGGCCGCCGCCCACAGGGCGGGGTTCGAGCTGCCCGACTGGTCGACGCCGACCACCACCTGCCCGGCGTAGCTGAACTGTTCGGAGGCATCCGGCGGATGCAGCCCCCGGTCCGCTCCCTCCCGCGGCGACGGCAGCAGCCAGGGCACCGGTCCGTCGGGCAGTTCGGCGGCGGCATCCCGGGAGACCTCTGCCGCCGTCGCGCCCGGTTTCCAGCGCTGCGGCACCACCACCGTGGGGCAGGCGCCGTGGGCCGCCAGTCCCGAGGAGACACTGCCCAGCAGCCGGCCCGCGAAGCCGCCGCGGCCGCGCTTGCCCACCACGGCCAGTCCGGCGGAAGCGGATTCGTCCACCAATACTTCGCTCGGGTCCCCGGCCATCACGTGCCCTTCGGCCTGGAGTCCCAGCGCTCCGGCGCGGTCAAGCGCTGCCTGCAGCACCCCTTCCCCGCCGCGCCGGGCGGAGGCCAGATACTGGTGGTCCACCTGCGGATCGTCCACGCCCGCGGTTGAAACGACGGTGACCAGCCGCACCGGCCAGCCGCGGGACTGGGCCTCGAACAACCCCCAGTCCAGTGCCCGGGCGCTGGATTCCGAGCCGTCGAACCCCACCAGGACGACCTCTTCCATGCCTCCACCCTAGGGGACGGCGGCGCGGGTGAGTAGGGGCAGCGCGGGCCGGTGGCCGTGCCGGCGCGGCAGCAGATGGGAAGCCGCGCCGGCGGTGCCGAAGCCCGGTGTGGCTATGCCGTGCCCTCTTGGTAGACGTCCGGAATGCCGTCGTGGTCCGCGTCGACCTGTTCTTCGGCATGGATGCGTCGGTAATGCCGGTTGCGGGCGCGCAATACCACCGCTGCCACCAACGCGGCCAGCAGGGACGCTGCGAGAATCGCCACCTTGGCGTGGTCGTTGGCCGGCGTGCCGAGTCCAAAGCTGAGCTCGGCCACCAGCAGGGAGACGGTAAAGCCGATGCCGGCCAGCATGGAGATGCCCAACAGGTCGACCCACTTCATCGCCTTGTCCAGCTCCGCACGGGTCACCTTGGTCATCAGCCACGTGGTGCCGACGATGCCGATCGGCTTGCCGAGCACCAGGCCGGCGATGACGCCAATCGCCACCGGATCGCCGAGGGCCGAGACAAACCCATCAACCCCACCCACGGCGACGCCGGCGGAGAAGAACGCGAAGACCGGGACCGCGAAGCCGGCGGAAACGGGCCGGACCCGGTGTTCGAAGATCTCGGCGAGCCCCGGTCCCGCTTCCGGTCCGCCGCTGGCCTTGCTGCGCAATACCGGGACGGTGAAGCCGAGCACCACGCCCGCGATGGTGGCGTGGATGCCGGAGGCATGGACCAGGGCCCAGGCCACGATGCCGATGGGCAACAGGACCGCCCACAAAGCCGCCTGATGCTTCCCGAAGAACCTGCGGAACTTCTGGGCCAGGAAGGCGTAGAGCGCGATGGGGATCAGGGCCAGCAGCAATGCCGGCACCTCGATCTCACTGGTGTAGACGAACGCAATGATGGCGATGGCGATGAGATCGTCCACGACGGCCAGCGTCAGCAGGAAAATCCGCAGCGCGCTGGGCAGGTGCGACCCGATGACGGCCAGGACCGCCACCGCAAAGGCGATGTCCGTCGCCGTCGGGATGGCCCAGCCGCGGATGGTCTCCGGACTGCCCCAGTTGATGGCTGCGTAGATGACAGCGGGAACAACCACACCGCCAATGGCGGCCGCTACCGGCACCATGGCCTTCCGCGGGCTGCTGAGGTCCCCCGCGACGAACTCGCGTTTGAGCTCCAGCCCCACCAGGAAGAAGAACACCGCCAGGAGCCCGTCGGCGGCCCACGCACCGAGGCTCAGCTCCAGGTGCCAGGGCTCGTAGCCGATGGTGAAGTCGCGCAGGGCGAAGTAGCTGTCTGCGGCGGGCGAGTTGGCCCAGATCAGGGCGATGACGGCGGCGGCCACCAAGAAGGCACCGCCCACGGTTTCCTTCCGCAGGATCTCGCCGATTCGCAGCGCTTCGGCATAACTTCCGCGCCCCAACACCTTGGGTTTGGCGGACGATTCAGGGGTCTTGGCTGCCACAGCGGCTCCTCACGGGTCGACAATAGAACTTGCCGACCAGACTTCCCGGCGCACCGGGTTTCACCCTACCCGCGCATGCAGCGAGAGCAAAAGCCGGCCCGGCTAGCCCCCGGCCAGGACCATGGCCAACAGCCCGACAACGGCGGACAGCACACCGACGGCGGTGAGGATCTTGCCCAGCAGCAAGACCGTCCGGCCCGGCCGCTCCGGTTCGGATACCTGCCAGCGGTCGGGCCGCCGTGCGTCGTAGAAGACCAGCACGTCCGACCCGGCGGCCACCTCGGCGCCCGTTCCGGTCGGAAAGACGCCCTCCAGGAAACCGTGCCGGGTGTCGAACCAGCGCACCCCGCGGCGCCGGCCGTCGTCGAACGCGACGCCTTCGGCGCTGTGCCAGCGGGTCCCGGCCAGGCGCAGCACAGCGGCCACGAACAGCAACAACAGGCCGGGGACCAGGGCAGCCCACGTCAGCACTTCGGACACCAGTCCGATCGACGCGGCAAGATCTGGCATGCACAGATCGTATGCCACCTTGGGCATGCAGCGGGGAAAATGCTGCTGAACTTTGCACGGCCGGGAGCGCCAAGACAACGACGGCGGAGCCGGCAGGCTCTGCCAGGGTGCCGTACCGGAACGTTTTTTGCCGACCGGTCGCGTCTTTGCGCCGCGGGCAGGCGCAACTGCATGTACCGTCAAAGGGTGGCCTGCCGCGGACGATCCGCGGCAGCCCTCATTTCGTTGCGGCAGCGCCTGTAACGCCCGACACCCACGTCCTACCATTGGTGACATCAGCCCTTTAACCGGCTGTCGCCACCATTCTCCGGAGGTTTTTTGTGACCAGCATGCCTGCTGTGCAGGACGCGTTCTACGCCGAGCCCGAACCCGACCTCGCACCCGAGTCGACGGTCGAGATAGCCTCGCCCGCCGCCGTCGTACGCCTCACGCAGCGCCCCGACGTGGTCATGGTCAAGGGCGGTTACGCACTGGTCAACACCACCCTGACGCCGCACCAGGCCATGGTGGAGGACCTGCTGTTTGTCCGCAGGGTGCTGGACGAGGCGCAGATTCCCTACCTGCTGGTGCGCGGCAACGATGCCCGCCCGGTGGTGGCGGTGAACTGGGAGAAGCGCGACGAACTGCGCGCGGCGCTGGTGGCCGCCTGCGCCGATGAGCCGTTCTATTCGCTGACCGTGGACGCGAAGAAAAAAACGGCGAGGCTGGTGGCCGACGGGGAGCTCGCCGATGGCGACCAGGCGCGCGCCTTCCGGCTGTACCGGCCCCGGATCGAGCCGACCGGCGGGCTGCGGTACGGCCAGGGCACGGGTGTGCAGGTGGAGCTGTGGCGGTGGGAGAACGATTTGATCCACTTGCCGATCGAAAACTCGCTGACGCGCCGCACCCTGCCGGCCGGGGAGGCAGTGCGCGGCGAAGTGGAGCGCTACGGGCACCGCTGGCCCACCATCGAGAACATGTTCGCCGACCACGCCACGGACATCGACTTCGAAATCGACATCGTCTTCTCCTGGGTGGACGGAAACAACGCGGAGTACCGGCGCTACCGGAACAGTTTCATGGAGCACGCCGTGGTTGGTGAGGGCGACGACGCCGATGCCCGGTTCCGCCAGATCGACGAATTGCGGTACGCGCTGCGCTCGGTCTACATGTTCGCGCCCTGGATCCGGCGCATCTTCATCTGCACGGACTCGCCGCTGCCGGCGTGGCTGGACGCGGAGCACCCGGACATCCAGGTGGTGCGCAGCGAGCAGCATTTCCGCGACCCGTCGGTGCTGCCGGTGTTCAACTCGCAGGCGATCGAGGCGCAGCTGCAGCACATCGAGGGACTGGGCGAGCACTTCCTGTACTCGAATGACGACATGTTCTTCGGCCGGCCGGTGGGTCCGGACATGTTCTTCTCTCCCGGCGGCATCACCAAGTTCGTGGAGGCAGACACCCGGATCGGGCTCGGCGACAACCACCTGGACCGTTCCGGTTTCGAGAACGCCGCCCGGGTAAACCGCATGCTGCTGCACGACCGCTTCGGCAGGATCACCACCCGGCACCTGGAACACTGCGCCGCGCCGCTGCGCAAATCCGTGTTGCTGGAGATGGAGGAAGAATTCGCCGAGGAGTTCAAGACGACGGCGGCCAGCCGCTTCCGGGCCAAGGACAACATCTCGGTGACCAACTCGCTCTACCACTACTATGCGCTGCTGACCGGCCGCGCGGTGACCAACCCCGGCGCCAAGGTCACGTACGTGGACACCACCATGTACTCGGGCCTGAAGCAGCTGGAGAAACTGCTGCAGAAACGGAACAGGGACTTCTTCTGCCTTAACGACGGCAGCTTCCCGGAGGTCCCGGCCGAGGAACGCCAGCGGGTGGTCACGGACTTCCTGGCCCGCTACTTCCCGCTCCGTGCGCCGTGGGAGAAACCCCCGGCGTCGTAATTTCCCGGTTAGTGGTGCGCCGGCACCCGGCCCGGCCGCACGGCATCGGGAATGCTGACGGCGGCGGCCTCGAGCAGCTGCCTGGTCTGCTCCGCGGTGACCTGGCGGCCCACCGGCAGGCCTCCGCGCGCCGGAACCACGGAATGGACCACGGTCTCCTCGTAGACGTGGACCATGTTGTAGGCCTGCGCGGCGTCGCGGCCGCGGGTGCTGCCCGCGTCGGCGGCTAGGTCCTGGGTGTAGCACGTGGCGGAGGCAACGGACACCGGGATGCCGGCAACCGTGGCCGTGGTGGAATAGTGCAGGTGGCCGGCGATGATCGACTTCACGTCGCTGC
The DNA here is from genome assembly GCF_059092685.1 of Arthrobacter sp. Y3221048. Lineage (NCBI taxonomy): Bacteria > Bacillati > Actinomycetota > Actinomycetes > Micrococcales > Micrococcaceae > Arthrobacter > Arthrobacter sp. Y3221048. The sequence continues at coordinate 514,902 of NZ_JBNHHX010000003.1, forward strand.
CCCGCAGCACCTCGGCCAGTTGGGCCTGGCCGCGCAGTTCCACCAGCACGGACAGGTCCTGCACGCTCGGCACCGGCGGGTGGTGCATGGCCAGGATGGTCCCGTGCGGCGCAGGTTCGGCCAACTCGTCGGCCAGCCACTGGAGCTGCTCGTCCTCCAGCCGGCCGTAGTGCGCCCCGGGCACGGTTGAGTCCAGGGTCATCACGCGCAGGCCGTTGACGTCGTAGACCCGGTCGAGCGGCTCGGAGCCGCCGGGCTCGTCCAAAAGCATGGTTTTCAGCCCGGCACGGTCGTCGTGGTTGCCCATGGCCCAGATCACCTGGGCTCCCAGCCGGACGGCTGCCGGCTCGACGATCCGGCGGAGCCTTCCGTAGGCTTCCGGTTCGCCCTTGTCGGCCAGATCGCCGGTAAATACCAGGGCTTCGGGCCGGGAGCCGGAGTCTTCCAGATCCTCGAAGATCTGCTCCAGCTTCGCTTCGCTGTCCACCGCCCCGTACAGCCGGCCGTCGCCGCCCACTAAATGGGTGTCGCTGATGTGAAGTAAGAAATGGTTTGGCCGTGGATGCTCGGCCTGACGGAAGTCCATCATCTACCTTCTGTTGTTCGCCGGACGCGTGCTGTCCAGTCCACTACAGACCATCCAAACAGAAAAAAGCTGAACTGTGGATTAATTCGGTGCGGCAATTCCGTATATTGCGGCTAAGTTTTTTCCACGATCCCAAAATGGGCGGCGAACAGCGGGGCGAGTTCACTGATCTGGGTGGGGGTCATTGCCGCCCCGCGCAGGCCTTCCAGCCCCGCCAGTTCCCGAATCTCCAGGCCGCGCAGGTCGACGTGCTTCAGCTTCGCCCCGGTCAGGTCGAGCCGGCCGACGCGGCTGTCTTCGAAGGCCACCCGGCGACCGGTCGCGCCGCCCAGATCCAGTTCGTCCAGGATGCAGCCGGCAAACACGACATCTTGAAGTTCGGCTCCGCGCAGGTTCACATACCCAAGTTTGCAGTTGCGGAATTCCACCGACTCCCACCCGGATTCGTAGACTTCGGCCGAGCCGAGCCGTGAACCGTCGATCACCACCCGACGGAAGCGCGAGCGCGGCGCACTGAACTCCGGGACATTCAACCGCTCGAATGTTACGTCCACGAAACCGGCAGAACGCAGATCCACCCTGTCCGCGGAAACATCCAGGAATTCGCACTCCGTGCAGGAGGCACCGGCCAGCCGGAGGCCGTCCGCTTCCGCCCCCGCAAACCGCTTCCCGGCCACGCGCACCTCGGGAACCAAGGCTGATGTCTGCCCGGGAGACAGATCCCCCAGGTCCGGTGCGTCGAGGCGCGGCGTGAAGTCGTCGGGTTTAGCCATCTACGGAGCATAGACACAGTTCCGGACACAGGGCGCCCCGGCCTATAGGGGGTTTGAGCACGAATCCGTGCGGTTCTCCCTGCTTTAGGCGAACAACCGGTGCGCGGAGTCCCTCGGACGGTGTTCCATGGGCAGCATGCATCTACTCGTCCTGGGCGGCACAGCCTGGTTGGGACACGAAACCGCCGCCGCGGCGCTGCGCCGCGGCCACCGGGTCACCTGCCTGGCCCGCGGAACATCGGGGTCCGCTCCGGCCGGGGCTCGACTGGTCGGCGCGGACCGGGATGCCCCGGACAGCTTGGACACGGTCGCGGGCCAGCACTGGGATGCCGTGCTCGACGTCTCCCGGCAGCCGGGCCAGGTTCGCCGCGCTGCGGCCGCGCTGGCCGGCACGGCGGAGCACTTTGTCTTCGTGTCCTCCTGCAGCGTCTACGCCGACCACGGCACCCCGGGCGCCGACGAAACCGCCGGGTTGCTGCCGCCTTTGGCCTCGGACGTGATGACGTCTCCGGACGTCTACGGCGAGGCGAAGGCCGCCTGCGAGCAGGCGGTGCGGCGGGCCTTCGGCCCCGACCGCAGCCTGATCGTCCGACCGGGCCTCATCGCCGGTCCGGGTGATATCACCGACCGCACCGGCTACTGGCCCCTGCGTTTCGCCCGGCCCGTGGCCGAGGACGGCGCCGTGCTGGTTCCCGACGCGCCGGAGTTGGGCGCCCAGGTCATCGACGTCCGGGACCTCGCCGCCTGGCTCATTGCCGCAGCCGAACAGCAACTGGCCGGCGAGTTCAACGCGGTGGGCGACGTGCTTCCGTTGGCCGAGCACCTTGAAACCGCGCGCCGGGTCGCGGGCCATACCGGGCCGGTCCTGTCCCTAAACCAAGAGGAACTGGCAGCGGCCGGCGTCAACCCCTGGGCCGGCGAGTGCTCCTTGCCGCTCTGGCTGCCGCTGCCCGAGTTCGCCGGCTTCGCCTCCCGCAGCAACGCCGCCGCCAAGGCAGCCGGCCTGGCTTTGCGCCCGCTGAAGGACACACTGGCCGACACCTTGGCGTGGGAGCTGGCGGCCGGCGCCGACCGTCCGCGTAAGTCCGGCCTGGCGCCGGACGACGAGCGCCGGCTGCTGGCCATCGCGCACCCCCGCTCCTGAGGGTCCGGGCCATGGACAGCGGGAACGATCCTTGAGACGCCCGGGACACAGTTGTAGCGTGGCAGGCAGCAGGCCTATCGCACCGCTGCCCAAGGAGGCACGCCGTGACAATTCCACCGCCGCCGGAGCCGGCACACGACCCGAACGAGCCGGGGCCCAGGCATCCGTTCCCGCCGGAGCCGAACCCGGATCCCTTCGCGCCGCCCACGCCCGAACGGCCGGAGCCGAGTCCGGATCCCTACGCGCCGCCAACGCCCGAACGGCCGGAGCCGCCGCCGGACCCGGGGCCACAGCCCCTTCCGCCGCAACCGCAGCCCGGCCCCTTCCCCGACCCGGGGCCGATCCTTCCTCCGCGAAGGCCCTAGCATCCTGCCTGTTGGCCTCGGCAACGTCCGCAACACAGCCGGGTTCGCTCGCCCGGCCACCATAGAATGAACGCGTGACCGCTACCCTTCTGCGCGCATGAGTTCGCGCCTGCACAGCCTCGTCATCGAGACGCTCGGCAAGCGCATCGTCTCCGGTGAACTGGCGGCGGGTGCCACCGCGCATGCCGAGCAGTTCGAGGTCGAGCTCGGCGTTTCCCGTTCCGTGATGCGCGAGGCCGTGCGCGTGCTGCAGTCCCTGGGGCTCGTTGAGTCGGTCAAGCGCATCGGCATCCGCGTCCTGCCGCCGGAGCATTGGAACAAGTTCGACCCCTCGGTGATCCGGTGGCGCCTGGCCGGGGACGGCAAGGGCGTCCAGCTCCGCTCGCTGACCGAGCTGCGCTCCGCCGTCGAACCGGCTGCCGCCGAGCTGGCCGCGCAGCATTCGCCGCAGGAAATATCGGCAGAGCTCATGGCCGTCGCGGCGAGGATGCGGGCGGTGGGACGCGCCGGCGACCTGCAGCAGTTCCTGGAACTGGACATCCACTACCACACCCTGGTGCTGGCAGCCTCCGGCAACGAGATGTTCGCGCAGATGCACTCGATGATCGCCGAGGTGCTGCGTGGCCGCACCCATTACGGGCTGATGCCCGCGCACCCGCACGAAGAAGCGCTGCAATTGCACGTCGACGTCGCGGACGCCATCCAGTCCGGCCGCCCGGAAGCGGCCCGGGCGGCCATGGACCAGATCATGCGGCGGACGGTCGAGGAAGTGCGCAGCGTCTGGGAGTCCGAGCCGCGACTGTTCGAAGCCGCCGGCGCCACCGTGGCCGCCGCCCCGGCGCCTACTCCGCGTCGCTGAACCGCAGCAGCACCTTGCCGCTCTGTGACGAGTCCCGCGCCATGCCGAACGCCTCCAGGGCCTCGGCCGCGGCGTATTCGTGCGTCATCACGGGGTCCGCGTAGAGGGAACCGTCGGCCAGCGCCGCGATCACTTCGTCGATCTCGTCGTTGAAGCGGAAGGAACCCACCAGCTCGAGCTCGCGGGTGATCGCCAGCGAGATCAGCGCAGGCTGCTCACCCGAGGGCAGCAGTCCCACCATCACCACGCGGCCGCCCCGGGCCGCACCGCGCACGGCCGACGCCAGCCCGTAATGGTTGCCCGACGACTCCAGGCAGATGTCTGCTTCGACCCCGGCGATCGCCTCGGCATCGGTCGCCAGCAGCGTGCGGCTGGCACCGACTTCACGGGCGATGTCCAGCGGCTTCTCGTGCATGTCGACGGCGACGATCTCGGCCGCGCCGGCCCGCTTCAGCACCGCGATAATCAGGGCGCCGATCGGGCCGCAGCCGATGACCAGCGCGCGCTTGCCGGCCACGTCTCCGGCGCGCGCGACGGCATGCCAGGCCACGCTGGCCGGCTCCACCAGGGCGGCCCGCCGCAGCGGCAGTTTGGCGGGCAGCTCCCGCAGCATCCGCGTGGGCAGGTTGACGTAGCGGGCGAACGCGCCTTCGGTGTGCGGGAAACGTGCGGCGCTGCCCAGGTACGTGCAGCCCGGCGAGAGGTTCGGGCGGTCCTCCGGATACCTGGATCCGTCACCCGGTCCGGGCGTCGCCGGATGCACGGCGACGGCGGTGCCCGCCGCCGGTCCGCTGCCATCGGCGGCCGCCGCCGCCACGGTACCCACCACTTCGTGGCCCAGCAGCATCGGTGCTTGCAAAATGGATTCGCCGGCAGCGCCGTGCTGCCAGTAGTGCAGATCGGACCCGCAGATGCCGCCGTAGGCAATCTCGACCACGGCTTCGTCGGGCCCGGCCGGCGCGAGCGCGACCGGTTCGACCCGCAGATCACCGGCCGCGTGGGCCACAACGCCGAGGGACTGTGCTGGGAGGGAAGTCATGGAAAATGCCTTTCAGTGGTGCTGCAAAACTACGACGGCGATGGTCCGCCTTGGGTGCCTGCGCCGGCCGGCCTGGGGACCGAGGCCAGCGGCGCAGACGGTCAGACGGGTCAGACGACGGTGGTCATGCCGCCGTCGATAAACACCACCTGGCCGTTCACGAAGTTGGAGGCGTCGGAGGCCAGCCAGATGGCCGGTCCCACGATGTCCTCCACGGTGCCCCAGCGGTGCGCCGGGGTGCGGCCCAGGATCCACGTGTTGAACGCCTCGTCGTCCACCAGCTTCTGGGTCATCTCGGTGTGGATGTAGCCCGGGGCGATCGCATTGATCTGCAGTCCCTGGCTGGCCCACTCGGCGGTCATCGCCCGGGTCAGGTTGCGGATGCCGCCCTTGGACGCCGTGTACGGGGCGATGGTCGGACGGGCCAGGTCGGCCTGGACGGACGCGATGTTGATGATCTTCCCGGCACCGCGTTCGATCATGTGCCGCGCGGCCTCGCGGCCCACCAGGAACGCGCTGGTCAGGTTGGTGCGCAGCACGCGCTCCCAGTCGTCCACGTCCAGGTCCAGCATCGGCACCCGGTGCTGGACGCCGGCATTGTTGACCAGCACCCACAGGGGGCCCACTTCGCGCTCGACCCAGGCCACGCCGTCGGCCGCCGCCTGGGCGTCGGTGACGTCGAAGGCCCCGGCAAAAATACGGTCCCCGCCGAACTCGGCGGCCAGTTCCGCGCGGGTGCCTTCCAGCCGTTCCTCGTCCAGCCCGTTGAGCACCACGACGGCGCCCGCGGCGGCGAGCCCGCGGGCGATCGCCTTGCCGATCCCGCGGCTGGAGCCGGTCACCAGCGCCACACGGGAGGAAATGTCGAACAGGTTCATAGTCATTTACTCTCCAAATGCGGACGGGACGGCCGCAGCCGCCCCGTCCATGTTGTCCAAGGTTGTACTAGAAGTTCGTGGCGACCAGGTAGATGGCCAGCGCCAAGACAAAGCCGACGATGCCCACCAGCGCCTGGCCCACGGTCCAGGTCTTCAGCGTGGTCTTGGTGTCCATCTGGAAGAACCGGCTGACCAGCCAGAAGCCCGAGTCGTTCACGTGGCCGGCGAACACCGAGCCAGCGGCCAGCGCCAGCACAATCGCAGCCAGTTCCACCGGGTTGAACTCGGGGTTGCCCATCACGACCGGCTGGACCAGCGCGGCCGCGGTGGTCAGCGCCACCGTTGCGGAGCCCTGCGCCACGCGGACGACGGCGGCGATTACGAAGCCGGCCACGATGATCGGCAGGCCGATGGCGTCCAGCGACTCCGCGATCGCGTTGCCGATGCCGCTCGAGCGCAGCACGCCGCCGAACATACCGCCGGCGCCGGTGATCAGGATGATCGAGCAGACCGGGCCCAGTGCGCTGTCCACCACGGTCTCGACGAGGCTGTGCTTCTTGCCCTGGCGGTGGCCCAGCAGCCACATGGCCAGGAGCACGGTGATCAGCAGCGCGACCGGGGTCTCACCCAGCGTGCGCAGGATCTGCACCCAGGTGTCCTCAAGCGAGACAACCTCGGCGGTAGCGAGCATGTTCAGGCCGGTGTTGAGGAAGATCAGCAGCAGCGGCAGCAGCAGCAGGAAGAAGATGGTGCCCAGCTTCGGGGAGGAGCGGAATTCGTTTTCCACCGAACCCTTCGGGGCATCGAGGATGTCCGGCACGGCGATGTTGAACCGGCGGCCCAGGAAGTGGCCGAACAGGTAGCCCACCAGGTACCAGGTGGGAATAGCCACCACGAGGCCGAGGATCAGGACCAGTCCGACGTCGGCGCCCAGCAGGCCGGTGGCGGCCACGGGACCCGGGTGCGGCGGCACGAAGATGTGCATGACGGAGAAGGCGGTGGCGGCGGGGAACGCATAGGTCAGCAGCGATCCGCCCAGGCGTCGTGCCACGGTGAAAATTATCGGCAGCATGACGACCAGGCCGGCGTCGAAGAAGATCGGGAAACCGAACAGCAGCGACGCCACGGAGAGCGCCAGCGGAGCACGCTTCTCGCCGAACTTGTTGATCAACGCCTGCGTCATGACGTCCGCGCCGCCGGAGACCTCCAGCATGCGGCCGAGCATGGCGCCCAGGCCGACCAGCAGGGCCACGCTGGCCAAGGTTCCGCCGAAGCCGCCCAAGAGGGTCGGCATAATGTCTGCGGCCGGAACGCCGGTCGCCACCGCGGTGAGCAGGCTGACAATAATCAGCGACAGGAAAGCGTGCACGCGGAACCGCATGATCAGCACCAGCAGCAGCGCGATGGCTGCTACGGCGACAAGCAGGAGGCCCGCCGTGCCCAACGTCCAGTTGAGCTCGAGTTCGGTCATCATTGTCCTTCGTTGTATCGGACGGTCGTCCGATGGGTTATCGGTTTAACCGTTTCAGTTGTGTTTCAGTTGCTTCCCGCCAGCCGGCGCTAACTGCCCGCCGAGCCCGCCGGGTCCCGCAGGTAGTTCTCCACCAGCACGGCGATCTCCTCGGGCGAATCGGTGACGGAGACCACAAGCCCCGCCTCGTCCTCGCCGAGCGGTTCCAGCGTCTGGAACTGCGAATCCAGCAGCGTCGGGGGCATGTATTCGTGGTCGCGCCCGCTGATCCGCTCGGCAATCAGTTCCTGGCTGCCGGTGAGGTGGATGAACCGGGCCTGCGGCGCGAAGGAGCGGATGAGGTCGCGGTAGCTGCGCTTCAGCGCCGAGCATGCGACAACGGCGGTGGTTCCGTCCGCCAGTTTGCCTGCCATGACGCGGCCGATGGCGCTCAGCCAGGGCTCGCGGTCGGCGTCGGTCAGCGGGTGGCCCGAGGCCATCTTTTCCTTGTTCGCCTCGCTGTGCAGGTCGTCGCCGTCGACGAACTCCACGCCCAGGTGCTTGGCGACCGCGCTGCCCACCGTAGACTTTCCGCATCCTTGGACGCCCATGACCACCAGCGGGGGATATTGCAGAGACATGGTCAGAACTCCTCAGACGCTCCATTACATCTGATTTGGTGACCAATCTCTCGTCAATAAATCAGATTTATCCGGATCAAGGTACCACTGGCCGAGAGGCTCCAGCAAAACCGCCCCGAACCGCCGCCCTGCCGGTAACAAATCGGCCTTCGCTTGGCCCCAGCCCATACCCCCGGCGGGCATCCCGAGGCTACATTTGTCTTATACGGTGTCCGGCGCGGCACCAGCTGCGGCGCCGCGGAGCCCGAGGAGGTCGGAATGTCCTTATCGGATGAAGAACGGCAGCGCCTGGACAGGCTGGGGCAGCAACTGGAGAATGACGACCCCCGCCTGGCCCGTTCCCTGTCTGCCCGTGGCGTGATGGTCTTCGGCCACATTGTCGGTGCGGCGACCCTGCTGGCCCTGGCCGGCGCACTCCTGCTGTTCATCGGCATAGCGGGAAATGCGCTGGTTCTGGCCATGCTGGGACTGATCTGCCTGGCGGCGGGCGCCATCCGCGGCTGCGCCGATTTCGTGTCCCGCCACCGCCACGTGTGAGAACGGTCGCGGCAGACACCCCTGGCCTGAAACAGGAACCCCCGCGCGGGTCCGCACAGCCGTGCCGGTGCTCCGGAGGGCGCTGCCGGAGGTCCGCTTAGATTGCACGCCCCGACCCGCAGATGCGAACCACGTCACTTTCGTTACCTCGCCATGTCACAGGGACGCTGCCATAACACACCTCATCATGTACTTTTGCTCAAGCGCGTTCATCGGGAACCGTGCACCCGCACGAGAAGAATGCCGCGGACGAGTTCGATTCAAAGGTGAAAGAGGTCTCCTGTGACACAGGATCAAATGGAAGCGGTCGCAGTCGCAGCGCAGCAGCAGCAGCCGGTCCGCAAATCGGCGGGGCATATCATTGTCGATTCATTGATGGCGCACGGGGTCGAACGAACGTACGTGGTTCCCGGCGAGAGCTACCTGGAAGTGCTGGACGGACTCCACAATTCCAGCATCGACACCATCGTCTGCCGCCATGAAGGCGGCGCGGCCTACATGGCCGAGACGGACGGAAAGATGAACCAGCGGCCCGGCATCGCCATGGTCACCCGCGGACCCGGCGCGGCCAACGCGCATGTTGGCCTCCACACCGCCTGGCAGGACGCCACGCCCATGGTGCTGTTCGTGGGCCTGATCCCCTTCGAGCACCGTGACCGCGAAGCATTCCAGGAATTCGACATCAAATCCTGGTTCGATACCGGCGCCAAGCGGGTCATGGTGCTGGACCACCCCGAGCGGGCATCCGAGATCGTGGCCGAGGCCATGTTTGCTGCCATGAGCGGCCGACCGGGACCCGTCGTCGTCGGTCTCCCCGAGGATGTCATCCGCGAAGAAGTAGACGCCGCGCTGCACCCGGTCATCCCCGTCGCGCAGGGCGGCATGACGGTCACGGACTGGAAGGCGCTGAAGTCCGCGCTCAAGGAAGCCGAGAAGCCGCTGTTCGTGGTCGGCGGCAATGACTGGACCCAGGAAGGGTCCAGCGCACTCACGACCTGGCTCGAAGAGCACCACATTGCGGCGGCCGTCGAATGGCGTTGCGAGGGCACCATCCCCTTCGATTCCCCCTCCTATGTGGGCCCGATCGGCTACGGCCGGCCGAAGCCCACCTACGACCTGCTCGAGGAAACCGACCTGCTGGTCTTCGTCGGCACGGTCCCGGGCGATGTCATCACCGACGGCTTCCTGGTCCGGCAGGATTGGTCCAAGAAGAACTTCCTGGTCACCATCGACCCGTCACTGCGGGGCCGCTCCGGCCCCGTCTCCTACCAGATCGTGGCCAAGCCCGACGTCTTCGTCCGCGACCTGGTCATGATGGACTTGCCGCTGAAGGACGAGTGGAAAGACTTCACCCAGCGCATGCGCGGCGAGCAGGTCAAGTTCGCCGCGCTGCCGCCGGCCGAGCCCACCGACGGGCCGGCGCGGATGGACACCATGATGGCCAACCTGGTCGCGGGCCTGCCGCGCGACGCCATGGTCACCCTCGGCGCCGGCGAGCACACTAACTGGGCGCACCGCTACTTCCCCACCCACGACTATGCCTCCATGCTGTCGGCACGCAACGGTTCCATGGGCTACTCCGTTCCCTCGGCCATCGCCGCCTCGCTGGCCCACCCGGGACGTCGCGTGGTGACCATCGCCGGCGACGGCGAGTTCCTCATGAACGGCCAGGAACTGGCGACCGCCGCCCAGTACGGTGCCACCCCGCTGGTCATCGTCATGGACAACCAGGAATACGGCACCATCCGCACCCACCAGGAACGCTGGTACCCCGAGCGCATCTCCGGCACCCAGCTGAAGAACCCCGACTTCGCCTTGATGGCCCAGGCCTTCGGCGGCTTCGGGGTGAAGGTGGAGCAGGACGCCGATGTACCTGCCGCGCTCGCGGCCGCGCTGAAGGCCATCGACGAGGACAAGACCTTTGCGCTGATCCATCTGGTGGTTGAACAGCGGGTCAAGGCCTACTGATTCCGATATCCGGTCGAAGCCGGTGGCCGGGGCGTGATGCCCCGGCCACCGGAATTTCCCGTGACAAAGTTTCTCCCGAAATATCACGAAAGCGTAACCTTTCACCCTCGTCCGTCGATTAGGCAGGTGTAAGGGCGCGCCGCGGTGGCAGCACCGCAGCCGTGCCGAGCAACCTTTTGAGGAGATCCATGTCGAACCGTTTCCGCACCCTGAGCCTGCCCGCCAAGGGAGCCGCCTTGGCCGCCGTCATCGCCGTCGGAGGCGCCGGAGCAGCCGTGGCAGCACCCGCCTTGACCGCCGTCGGCGGTTCGGAGACCGCCGTCACCACTGACGCAGTCCCGGCCACCCCGGCCGTCCCCGCCAACGAGGGTGAGATCGCAGTCCCGGCCATCCCTGCCACCCCCGCTGTGCCGGAAGTCCGGTCCGCAGCCGCAGGCGACGCCGAGGCCGACGTCACCGCCGGCGTAGACGGAGCAGAGGCTGACGCAGCGCTGGGTGCAGAGGCCGAGGCCGGCACCGAGGAGAACGGTGCAGCCGCCGAGCTGCGTTCGGGTGCCGCCGTGGCTCCGGCTGTCCCGGCGACCCCGGCCCTCCCGGGTGCCGACGGCGTGCCTGCTACACCGGCCGTCCCTGCCGTCCCGGAACTGCCCGTCACCGCCAACGCGGAGGCCCAGGCCGCCATCGACGCCCGCACGGAAGCCGCGGAAACCCGCGCCGAGCTCCGTGGTGCGGCTTCAGTCAAGGTAGAAGCCGGACAGTAATTCCCGCAGTACCGGGTGCGGCGCCTACACTGGTGGCGCCGCACCCGTCGCCCGCTGTCTGAAAGAACGTCGACTTGCCCCAATCACTCTCCGACGACATCGTGCTCGCGGCGCAGTCCGGAAATGCAGATGCGTTCAGCGAGATCTACGCCGCCTTGGCTCCCGGGCTGGATGGTTACCTGAAGGTTCGCGGCTTGGAAGACCACGAAGGCGCCGTGCAGGAGGTATTCCTCGCCCTCTTCTCCCGGATCCAGTCGGTGAAGGGCGGATTCCAGGGGCTGCGGACGCTGGCTTTCTCCATCGCCCATGCCCGCTACGTAGACGATGTCCGGCGCCGGGCCCGCCAGCCAGTGCTCTCGCCTTACGACCCGGATGCCGATGCCCGCGCGGTGGCCTCCGCCGAAACAACTGTCCTGGCTACGCTCGCCGAGAGCGATGTCGGACGCCAGCTCAAAGAGCTGAAACCGGAACAGCAGGAAGTGCTGTTGCTGCGCGTGGTTGCCGACCTGTCGATCGAACAGGTTGCCGAGATCATGGGCCGGACCACCGGCTCCATCAAACAATTGCAGCGGCGTGCCCTGCTCAAACTCAAATCCGTTCTGGAAAGGAAGGAGGCCCTGGTATGAACATCGCAGAGATGTCCGACGACGACGCCGTCCGCCAGCTGCTGGACGAATCCGGGCTGGCTCCTTCTGCCCCGCTGGAGTCCTCGTTGCTGGCCCTCCGGGCCGCCGGGGAAGCCCCCGTCCCGGCTCCATCGCCCGAGGTGTTGGCCTACTTGACGCCGGCTGCCGGCGTGCAGGCCGCGGGCGCGCAGGTCGTGCCGCTGCGGCGTCGCCGCACGGTACGCGGCGCCCTGGTCCTCACGGCCGCGGTGGCCGCTACCGGGCTGGGAATGTCCGGCGTCGCGGCCGCCAATCCTGACTTCCGGGCAGCCGCGGACCAGGCCGTCCGGCACGTCGTCGGCTTCCTCGCCCCGTCCGACACCGGCCGGCAAGGTCCCTTGGACCACGGCGTGCCCGGAGTCCCCGCCGATGTCCCCGCTGTTGGCGAGGTTTCGGTTGAACAAGGCGGCTCCGGCTCGGCCGACACCGGAACAGGCTCCCCTGCCGGTCCCGCCGTCCCGGCAAGTCCTGCCGCCCCCGGGCCGCAGCCTGGGCCCCGGGCGGAGAAAACCCAGGGCTCCGATGATGCCGGCAGGGAGGGTGAGAAACGACCGCCGGGCAAGCCGTCCCGTGACGGGGTCCCCGCGGTGCCGCCGCTGGAGGGCGGGCTGCCCGAGCCGTCCCTGGGCCAACGCGACGGCAAGCCCGGCAAGGGCACCCCGCGGGAAGGCCAGGACCTGCCCGTCCCCGGTACCGGCCACCTTCCGGCGCTGCCGGCCGTCCCGTCACCGGAGCGCTAACCGGCCGCCGCCCGGCCCGGGAATAACGACGGCGATGCTCGCGGCGGTAACGAATCCCCCCGACACAGCCTCTTTCCGCAATCGGGCGATAGTGGCAGAGTTGCGCCAAGGGGACACCGTTCTGTCGGGACGGGCAGGAGGACTCATGACCGCATCGCCGCTGGTACTTGGACCGATGCTGCGCTACGTGGACCAGACGTCGGCCAGCATCTGGGTGGAGACCCGCGAAGCCGCCACCGTCGCCGTCGTGGTTCAAGGACGCAGCTGGCAGGCGGGCACGTTCTCCGTGCGCGGCCACCACTACGCGCTGGTCGAGGCGGAGGGGCTGGAGCCCGGGAGCATTACGCCCTATCGGGTCGAGGTTGACGGCGTGCCGGCCTGGCCGGAGCCGGAGTCGCCGTACCCGGACCCCGTCATCCGCACCCTCACGCCCGGACGCCCGCTCCGGCTGGCCTTTGGTTCCTGCCGCACCAGCGTAGAGCATGACGCGACCGGCAACAGGCAGCACGGCGTGGACGCGCTGCGGGCGTACGCGCTGCACCGCGCCGACGGCACGGCCCGGCCCGGGGACAGGGCCGGGACCGGAGGCGGGGATGGGACCCGCGCTGGAGCCTCGGACGGGGCAGGACCCGGTGCCCGCGACGGGACCGGGACGGAACCCGGCTGGCCGGACCTGCTGCTCTTTCTGGGCGACCAGGTCTATGCGGACGCGACGTCCGAGGCGATGCAGGAGTTCATCGGCGCCCGCCGCAACATCAAGGAACCCCCGGGCGAAGAGCTGAAGGACTACGCCGAGTACGCCCACCTGTACATGCTCGCGTGGTCGGACGGCGCCAACCGATGGCTGCTGTCCACGCTGCCCAGTGCGATGATCTTCGACGACCATGACATCCGCGACGACTGGAACGCCTCGCTGACCTGGCGGCGGCAGATGGAGAAGAAGCCCTGGTGGCATGGCCGGATCGTCGCAGGCCTCGCGTCCTACTGGGTCTACCAGCATTTGGGCAACCTGTCCCCGGAGCAGCGCGCCGAGGACGAACTGTGGCAGCAGGTGGTGAACCACCCGGGCGGCGGAGAACCGGACCTCACCGACGCGCTGGAGGCTTTCGCGGAACGGGCGGACCGGCAGCCGGACACCTACCGGTGGAGCTTCACCCGCGACATCAGCGGTTCACGGCTGGTCGTGCTCGACTCCCGCGCGGCCCGTGACCTGCAGCCGGAACGGCGGACCCTGCTGGACGAGGAAGAAATGGCCTGGCTGGACAGCCAACTCCAGGGCGGCTTCAAGCACCTGCTGATCGGGACCTCGCTGCCGTTCCTGCTCCCCAAGGGCCTGCACCACATCGAGTCCTGGAACGAGGCGCTCAGCGAAGGCGCCTGGGGCAAGCTGCCGGCGGCCGCCGGCGAACTGCTGCGGCGTGCCGTGGACCTGGAGCACTGGGCAGCCTTCCAGCGCACCTTCCGCGAGGTGGCAGCCTTGGTGCAGGAGGTGGCCGACGGCAAGCGCGGACCGGCGCCGGAGACCGTCACGTTCCTCTCGGGTGACGTCCACTTCTCGTACGTGACGGAGGTGGTGCGCGACTCGGGCAGCCGGATCGTCCAGGTCGTCTGCTCCCCCGTCCGCAACCCGCTGCCCCGCTTCCTGCGCTATTTCACCGCAGCCTTGTCCTATGGCATCGCCGCTCCGGTCGGCGCGCTCGTGGCCCGCGGCGCGAAGGTACCCAATCCGCCGTTCACGTGGAAGGGCCTCAAGCGGCCATGGTTCGACAACAACCTGGCCAGCCTGGAGGACTCCCCCGACGGCCTGAGGATCTGGTGGGAAAAGGGCGTGGTGAACGACGGCGACGATCTGCACCCGGGTCTGGAAGAGGTTGCCTCGGTGACCATCGCGCCGCAAAAGAGTCCGATTGCGCGATAGTCCGATGGCGCGATGAGCGGTGCGGCCAGGCCCGGCGGCTGTCCGGGGCGCGCCGTCCGCCCAATTACGCTGGTCATATGGAATCGCCGATCGACAGCTACCTGCACGCCTTGCACGCCGAGATCTCAGAGTTCCGCGACGGCACGCCGTACCTGGTTGGTCCTGCCTCCGCGGTGGTCAACCCGGACGACTTCGGGATCTGCCTCGCTACGGTGGACGGCTACGTCTACGAAGTGGGCACCACGCGCAAGGAATTCACGCTGCAGTCAATCTCCAAGCCGTTCAGCTACGCGCTCGCGCTGGCCGAGCTCGGGTTCGACGCGGTGGACGAAAAAGTGGATGTGGAGCCCTCCGGGGATCCGTTCAACGAGATCTCCCTCGCCGCCGGCACCGGACGGCCCGCCAACGCGATGATCAATGCGGGTGCGCTGGCTGTCACCGGGATGATCAAGGGCTCCGGCGGCAGGTCCGCGATCAAGCGGATCCTGAACACGTATTCGGAGTTCGCCGGCCGGAAACTGAAGAGCAGTCCGCGCGTGTTCGAAGCCGAGCTGCGCAACAGCGACCGCAACCACGCACTGGCCTACCTGCTGAGCTCGTTTGGCGTCATCGAGGACAACCCCACCACCGCGTTGGAGAACTACCTGCGGCAGTGCTCGGTGCAGGTGACCTGCAGGGACCTGTCCATCATGGCCGCGACCTTGGCCAACGGCGGCACCAACCCGGTCACCGGCAACCACGTCATGGACATCGGGCCGGTGGAACGGGTGTTGTCGGTCATGATGACCTCGGGCATGTACGACGACGCCGGAGACTGGGTCACCAACGTGGGGATGCCGGCCAAGTCCGGGGTGGGAGGCGGCACCTTGGCGGTGCTTCCCGGCCAGGTAGGGCTGGCGGTGTTCTCCCCGCCACTGGACGACCACGGCGGGTCGGTCCGCGGGATCGCCGTGAGCCGGCGGCTCTCCGAGGACATGGAGATGCATTTTGTCCGCTCGGCGCGGGCGGGGCGTTCCGCGATCCGCGCAAGCTACGACATCACCGTCGTCCCCTCCGGTATCCGCCGCACGGATGAGTCGGCCGAGGTGCTGCGGGAGAACGGCCATCGCGCGCAGCTCATCGAGCTCAACGGCGACCTGCTGTTTGCCGGCACGGAATCAATGGTCCGCGAGATCAGCTCGCTCCCGGACGATGTTGAGCTGGTGGTCCTGGACCTGCGCCGCGTAGATGAAATGGGCGGCGTGGCCCTGCGCATGTTCGCCCGCCTGGAGGAGCACCTGGCCGCGGACAACCGTGAACTTTTGCTGATCGATCCGGAGGACACGCTCGCCGGCGTCTTCGTCGACACCGGGCGGCCCGTGCCGGTCTTCGATACCCGCACCGGTGCCGTCGAGTTCTCCGAGAACCGCCTCATTGCCCGCTACGGAGATCCGCTGGGCGTGCCCGCCTCGGTGCCGGTGGAGCAGTCGCTGGCCCTGGGCACCCTGCACCCGGATGAAATTGTGGCCCTGGTGGAACGCATGGAGCCCGCGAAGTACGAAGACGGCGAGATCGTTCGGCGGGTTGGCCAGCGGTTTGGCGGGGTGTACTTCATTGTCTCCGGCCGGATCAGCACCATCGCCGCCGACTCGGAGGGACGGCGGGTCAAGCTGAGCACGCTCAGCGCCGGCATGACGTTCGGCGAACTCGCGCTCGGCAGCGAAGACCGGCAGGAAACCACCGAGAAAGCGGACGGCCCGGTGGAACTCATGGTGCTTTCGTCGGAGGCGATCGAGGAACTGGAGGAGCAGGACCCCAAGCTGGCGATGCGCCTGTGGAAGGCGCTCACCCGCGATGCCTACACACGGGTGGATCAGTTCCTGCGCGAAACAGCCGTCCGGATCCGCGACTGACCGTCCGCGGCGGCCCGCTCCCGGCGGCCGGATGGGCATCCGCGCGCGGGCATCAACTATAGTTACGGGCAGTCGTAGCATCTGCCACATCGGCACCAGAAACCACACCAGCCGCGGTCTCTCTGTGTCTTGTTCCCGGCAGAGGCTGCAGAAAGGAACGTGTGAACTTTTTCGAGTTTCTCGCGAAACGGGCCGACGACATGCTGGAAATGGGCATCGAGCATGCCGTCCTCGTGGGCGTCTCGGTCATGCTCGCCACCGTGATCGGGGTCGGCCTGGGCATCGCGACCTATCGGCATGAACGACCGCGCGAAACAGTCCTCGCGGTCACCGGTGCTTTCCTGACCGTTCCCTCCTTCGCGTTGTTCATCCTCCTCATCGGCCCGCTGGGCCTTGGCGCCCTGCCCGTGGTCGTCGCCCTCACGATGTATGGCCTGCTGCCCATTGTCCGCAATACCATCACCGGCCTGCGCGAAGTGGATCCTGCCATCGTGGAATCGGCCAAGGGCATGGGCATGAGCCGTACCCAGCGGCTGCTGAAGATCGAACTGCCCCTGGCGTGGCCGGTGATCATCACCGGCATCCGCGTCACCACCCTGATCCTGCTTGGCATCGCTGCCATCGGCGCGATCGTACTGGGCCCAGGCTACGGAGAGCTGATCTTTACCGGCCTGGCCCGCGTGGGCACGCCGGTGGCCGTGAACATGGTCCTGGCCGGCACCCTCGGAGTGGTTGTCCTCGCCATCCTGTTCGATCTGCTCTTCCACACCGTCCGCAAGCTGACTACCTCCAAAGGAATCCGATGACCGTATCCGACCATCAGACCCCCCAGCCCAGGCCGGTCAAGATCCGCCTACAGAACCTGTCCAAGAGGTTTCCCGGGCAGAAGGACAACGCGGTCGACGACCTGACACTGGACATCTACGAGGGCGAGATCGTGGTGCTGGTCGGCCCGTCGGGATGCGGCAAGACCACCACCATGAAGATGATCAACCGGATCATCGAGCCCACCTCCGGCCGGATCATCCTGGACGGTGAGGACGTCACCACCACCGACCCGGACCAGCTTCGCCGCCGCATCGGCTACGTCATTCAGCAAGTCGGCCTGTTCCCGCACATGACCATCGGCGAAAACGTGGCCACCGTGCCCAAGCTGTTGGGCTGGGACAACAAACGGATTTCCGCCCGGGTCGACGAGTTGCTGGACATGGTCAACATGCCGCCGTCGACCTACCGCAACCGCTACCCCAAGGAACTCTCCGGCGGACAGCGGCAACGGGTAGGCGTGGCACGTGCTTTGGGCGCAGACCCGGAAGTGATGCTGATGGACGAACCGTTCGGGGCCATAGACCCGATCACCCGAGACCGGCTGCAGAACGAATTCCTGCGCCTGCAGTCGGAGGTGCGCAAAACCATCGTGTTCGTCACCCATGACATCGATGAAGCAATCAAGATGGGCGACCGGATCGCCATCCTGCAGGACCGCTCCACGATTGCCCAATACGACACCCCGGAGCAGATCCTGACCGCCCCCGCCAATGATTTCGTCTCCGACTTCATCGGCAACGGCGCCTCCTTGAAGCGGCTGAACCTCAGCCGCGTGGCCGATATCGAGCTGACCCAGTGGCCGACCGTCCGGCTGGACACCCCGGCCGAGGATGCGCTGGAGCAGTTGCGGCGCACCGATCGCTCGGCGCTCCTGGTTCTCGACTACGCCGGGCGGCCCCGCCGCTGGGTAGGTGCGGACGACCTGCACCGCGCAGGCAGCCGCGCGCTGGACGAGGTGGGACTGCCGCCGGAAGCAATCCTGGAACCAAGGGCTACGCTGTCCGATGCGCTGAACGAACTCATCACCGCCCGCTACAGCGTGACGATCGTGGTGGACTCGCACGGTGTCTACCAGGGCGTGGTGGATATCGAACAGATCAACGAGGCCATCCGGGCCATGCGGGACACGGCTGTCGCTCGAGCCCGGGCCGGGCTGGGCGAGGTGGCCGAAGCCGTACAGGCGGGTGGCTGACGTGGCCGCTGCCGCACCACAGCACACGGTGCACGACCAAGACGTTGCCGTCCAACCAGCGGCCAGGACGCGACGCCGGACCCTGACCGGTTACCTGCTGGTGCCGGCGATCCTGGCGCTGGCCTGCCTCTCGCTGTACCTGTATGTCGGCTCGCAGGAACTGGACAGCATCGAGGCGCGCGTCCTGGCCCCGGCCAATCTGGCCGCCGCCCTGGGGCGGCATCTGCAGTTGACCGTGGTCTCGACGCTGCTGACACTTGTCATCGCCGTGCCGTTGGGCATCCTGTTCACCCGTCCGGCCATGCGCCGGGTCCGCCCCTACCTGATCACCCTGCTGACCTTGGGACAGGCGGTTCCGACCATCGCCGTGCTGGTCCTGTTGGCCGTGGCTTTTCTGTTCCTGGGTTTCCAGGCCGCCATCGTGGGCTTGGTGCTTTACGCCATCATCCCGGTGCTGCTCAACACCATGGTGGGCCTGGAGCAGGTCGACGAATCCGTGCTGGAAGCCGGGCGAGGCATGGGCATCTCCAGGTTCGGTGTCCTGCGCCGGCTCGAACTGCCCCTCGCGGTGCCCATCATCCTGGCCGGCGTCCGCACCGCGCTGGTGATCAACGTGGGTACGGCCACCCTGGTGACCTACATCAACGCGGGCGGACTCGGGGACATCATCGTGGCCGGGCTCTCCACCAACCGCGTGCTGGTCCAGGTTGTCGGCGCCGCTCTCACAGCGGTGCTGGCATTGCTGATCGACTATCTGGCGAGCATCGCCGAAGACTTCCTGCGCCCGAAAGGGCTCTAGGCCATCCCCTGCATGACGAAAGAGGAATGATGAAAGCGAATAGTTTACGGAAGACGGCGTTCGCCGCGTTTGGCGCCGGAGTGGCCTTGCTGCTGACGGCCTGCGGCAGCGGCGACGCCGCCGAGGCGACAGGCGACGGCGAGCTCGCGGGCGCGCACTTCGCGGCGGGCTCCAAGGAATTCACTGAATCCATTTTGCTGGCCCAGATCGCGGCCGTCGCGCTCGAGGATGCCGGTGCCACCGTCGAGGACAAGACAGGCATCTCCGGCAGCGCCACCGTGCGCGAAGCCCTGCAGTCGAGCCAAGTGGACTTCTATTGGGACTACACCGGAACCGGCTGGGTCAATGTCCTCGGCCACACCACCGAGGACGTGCCGGAAGACCTCCACGCCGCCGTCGCGAAGGAAGACGCCGAGAACGGCGTCGCCTGGCTGGAGCCGGCGCCGTTCGAGAACACCTACCGCATCGCCGCAAAGAAGGAGTTTGCGGAGGCCGAAGGCATCACTAACATGACCGAAGCCGCCGCGTTCATCCAGAAGAACCCGGACCAGGGTGCCGTCTGTGCTGCCAGCGAGTTCATCAACCGCGACGACGGGCTCCCCGGCTTGGAGAAAGCGTACGGTTTTGACTTCAGCAAGGTGGTGGAGCTGGACCTGAACCTCATCTACACCCAGGTCGGCGGATCCTGCCAGTTCGGTGAAGTTTTCTCCACCGATGCCCGGGTCATCTCCAACGACCTGACCGTGTTGGAGGACGACAAGGATTTCTTCGTCCCGTACCAGGGCGCCATGACCCTGCGCCAGGAAACCCTGGACGAGTACCCGGCCATTGCGGAGATCATGGCACCGATCAGCGCCGCACTGACCAATGAAGTCATCACCGGGCTCAATGGCCGGGTGGATAACGACGGCGAGGATCCCCGCGATGTCGCCGAAGAGTGGCTGACGGAGCAGGGCTTGGTGGGTTAGCCACCGGACCTCCGCACCGCTCAACGGCCAGCGGCCGCCGGTCACCACGACCGGCGGCCGCTGGCCGTTTCATTCCTCCGTGAAGCGGTCCGGCCCTCTCAGGCCTCCGCGAATCGTCCCACCGTCTTCTGCGCATCGATCCCCGGCAGGGCGGCGGCGAAGATGCGGTAGTAAGCCAGTTCCTCGCGGGTGCGCACCGGCGGATCCAGGACACCGGCCTCGTGTTCCAGCTCCGCTTCGCTGACCGAAGCTTCAAAGTGTTCGCGGAGCACATCGTTCATGCCGGTGCCTTCGCCGAATTGCTCCTTCGGCCGCCAGAGCACCTCGTGGGGAACCATCCCGTCGAAGGCCCTGCGCAGCAGCCATTTGGCCGGCCGCTCCGGTCCCGTCAGTTTCCACGCCGGCGGCAACGCCAGGGCAAGTTCCACCACGTCCAGGTCCAAGAAGGGCAGCCGCGGTTCCAGCCCGTGGGCACCGGCCACCCGGTCCACGCGCTGCAGTCCGCCGATGGGCATGCCTTCGAGTGTCTCCAACAGATCCTCGTGCAGCGCCTCGCCGGTGTCATGGCGGCCGTAATGCGAATAGCCGGCGAACAGCTCGTCGGCGCCCTCGCCCACCAGCACGATCTTGACGTGTTCAGCAGCCAGCCGGGACACCAGGAAATTCGGCACCGCACTGTGCACCAGCGTCGGGTCAAAGGATTCAAGCTCCGCGATGACCTGCGGTACGAGCGCGATCGCGTCCTCGGCCGTGTAGACGAGCTCATGGTGATCGGTGCCGGCGGCGGACGCCATTACCCGGGCGGCCAGCAGGTCGGCGCTGCCTTCCAGCCCGACGGCGAACGTCTTCAAAACCTTCCCGCGCTCTGCGGCCTTGCGGGCCGCCACGGCCGTGACGATGCTGGAGTCCACCCCGCCGGACAACAGGACGCCCACCGGCACATCGGCGGTCATGCTGCGCTCCACCGCCCGGACCAAGGTGTCGCGCAGGGCATCAAAGACCCACTGCGGAGGATCCTCCTCCGGCCGCCGGCTCTTGAGCAGCACCGGGGCGCCCGCCGGGAAAACGGGTCCGGCGATCAAGCCATCCTCCGGTGTCCAGGCATGGCCCGGCGGGAAAGGCTGCACGAAAGGCCGCCACTCGTCGTCGAACGCCTTCATTTCAGAGGCAAACAGCACGGTTCCGTCGCGGCGTGCCCAGTACAACGGGGACAATCCGAGCATGTCCCTGGCCGCGACGAACCGCCCGTCATCGCCTGCCACCACCAAGGCAAACGGGCCCCAGAGCTTCTCGAAGGCGGCGACGCCGAGCTCCTCGTACAGCTGCAGCGCGGCCTCCAGATCGGAGCGGGTCCTGAACCCCTCGTGCCCGAGCCGGTCGCGGATCCGGCGGTAGTTGTAGATCTCCCCGTCGCCCACTAGCCAGGCGTCGCCGTCGCGGCCGGCCAGGGGTTGCTGCCCGTTCTCCGGATCGACGATGGCCAACTGCCGGCTGCCGAGCCAGGATTTGCCCACTCGGCGGGACCCCGACCCGTCCGGTCCACGGTGTGCCAACCGGTCCAGCATCCGTTCGCCTGCTGTCGCATCGAACTCCCCGTGGGCAGCCACTATCCCTGACATCTGCATCCCGCCTTCGCGCTTGTCCAACAAAATCCGGCGCCGCACGCGGCCGGGCTCCGTCCGTCCCAGGCGCTGCGACGCGACTTCTCCAGCATAGCCAGCCGACGCCCACGCCCTCGCCGCCGGCCGTGGGCCAGTCCGCCAGGCTCCGCGGTTCCTGGCCGGGTCCCGGCGCGGTCCAGACCACCCGCCGCCGCTCCTTAGACTTGTAGGCATGACTGCAACGCTGGTGGCCAAGGACCTCTCGGGCGGCCACGGCCACCGCACTCTGTTCTCCAACCTGAACCTGACCGTCGCGCCGGGCGACGTCGTCGGGGTGGTCGGCGCCAACGGTGCCGGCAAGACCACGCTGTTGCGGATCCTGGCCGGCGCGGACGCACCGCTGGCGGGGTCGGTGAGCACGGCGCCCTCGGACGCCTTTGTGGGCTGGCTGCCGCAGGAGCACGAACGGATTCCCGGTGAGACCATCGCCGCCTACATTGACCGCCGCACCGGTGCCGCGGCCGCCACCGCCGCCATGGAAGCCGCGGCCGAGGCGCTGGGCTCCGGCTCCAAGCAGGCCGGCGACGCCTACGCCGCCGCTCTGGACCACTGGATGGCCAGCGGGGCCGCGGACTTGGAGGACAGGATCCCGCCCATGCTGGCCGAACTCGGTTTGGACGTTGGTCCGGACGCCCCGATGACCGGGCTTTCCGGCGGCCAGGCCGCACGCGCTGCCTTGGCGGCCCTGCTGCTGAGCCGCTTCGACGTGGTCCTGCTGGACGAGCCCACCAACGATCTGGACCTGGCCGGACTGGCCCGGCTGGAGTCGTTCGTGCAGGGCCTGCGCGGCGGCGTGGTGCTGGTCTCCCACGACCGCGAATTCCTGGCCCGCTGCGTGACCACCGTGGTGGAGTTGGACCTGGCCCAGAACAAGGTGGCGGTGTACGACGGCGGCTACGATGCATTCCTGGAGGAGCGGGCCGTGGCGCGCCGCCACGCCCGCGATGCCTACGACGAGTTCGCCGAGAAGAAGGCGGACCTCGTGTCCCGGGCGCGGACCCAGCGCGAGTGGAGCTCCCAAGGCGTCCGCAACGCCATGAAAAAGAACCCGGACAACGACAAGATCCGCCGCAAGGCCAGCACGGAGTCCTCCGAAAAGCAGGCGCAGAAGGTGCGGCAAATGGAGTCCCGCATCGCCCGGCTGGACGAGGTGGAGGAGCCGCGCAAGGAGTGGCAGCTGCAGTTCAGCATCGGCGCCGCACCGCGCTCCAGCGCAGTGGTCGCCACCTTGAACCAGGCCACCGTCCGCCGCGACGGATTCACGCTCGGCCCGGTCTCGCTGCAGGTCAACGCCGGCGAGCGCATCGGCATCACCGGCCCCAACGGCGCGGGCAAGTCCACCCTGCTGCGCCTCCTGCTGGGACACCAGCAGCCCGACGACGGCGCCGCCGGGCTGGGCGCCAGCGTCGCCGTCGGCGAGATCGACCAGGCGCGCGGCCAGCTCCCGGAAGACCAGCCGCTCGGTACCGCCTTCGAGGAGCTGGTACCGGACTACAGCCAGGCCGAGGTCCGCACGCTGCTGGCAAAGTTCGGCCTCAAGGCCGACCAAGTGTCCAGCGCCGTCGGCGCCCTCTCCCCCGGCGAGCGCACCCGGGCTGCCCTCGCCCTGCTGCAGGCCCGCGGCGTGAACCTGCTGGTCCTCGATGAGCCCACCAACCACTTGGACCTGCCCGCCATCGAACAGCTGGAGCAGGCGCTGGACAGCTACGACGGCACGCTGCTGTTGGTCTCGCATGACCGTCGGCTGCTGGAAAACGTCCGGCTGGACACCCGGTGGGACGTCGACGCCGGCCAAGTCACCGTGACGTAACGCCGCACGGACGCCTGCCTTAGACACCTGTCAGGGGTGTTCGATCCAGCAGGCCAGGATGGTGGTGGAGAGCTGGTAGGCCAAAGCGTTCCTGGTGATGCTGTCCGGCCCCAGGGTTGCCGGCAGGCCGGAGGCTTTTACGTGGAGGACGAAGCTGTCTTTCTGGAACACGGCTGATCCGTCGGGCGTTTCATAGGCCGGGAAACCGAGGTTGGCGAGGCCCTCGATGGGGTGTGCATCCTTCGCACGAGCCTGCATCGCGTCGAAATATTGCAGTGCGGATGCTTTGTCCTCAGCTTCCCGAACGGAGATCTTCAAAGCCCCTTCGGCCAGGTGGTAGGTGCAGGTGAAGGTAGGGTCGGCCCAGTCGCTGATGGTGTGCGGGTCCTCGTCCAGGTCCAGGATGGCGGTGAGCCTGTCCACCGGCTGGTCCCCGCACACCATCAGGGCAGCGTCGCTGGGCCCGTCCGCCGTCGCTGCCGGCGCTTCCGGATCCTGACTGTGCTGCCCACCGCCGTGGCTGCCGGCATGCCCGGGCTCGGCCACCGTGGGCGGGTCCGAGGGAGAGCTTAACGGCGGTGACACGGTTGCGGCCGCGGTACAGCCGGAAAGCAGCAGAGCGGACAGGGCCACGGAGGCCAGTAAGGGCTGGGGGTGTTTCACAGCTTTTCCGTCCTGGCAGCCGTACTTCATCGGGTCGGCGGCCGTTCTCAGGCTTTGAGTTTTGCGTAGATGACGTAGTTGTCGTCGAAGAGCCCGGTGGACGGGTCATAGCCGTCGCAGGTGATCAGCCGCAGCTCAGCTCCGGGAGTGTTGCCGTAGACCTCGAGGGTGGGGAACTCGTTTTTGCTGTAGAGGGCGCCGCGGTCAACGGTGAACACGGCGATGCTGCCATCGGTGCGGGAGACGTTGATTTCGGTGCCGGGTGTGAGTTTCCGCAGGTCGGCGAAGACTCCCGTGTTGCCGCCGAGTGCGTTGACGTGGCCCAGCATGACCGAAGGACCGCGTTCCCCGGGCGTGGGAGAGCCGCTGTACCAGCCGGCGGGGGCGCCGCTGCCGGTGTCTTCGGGAACCTCCAGGGAGCCGTTTTCCCGCAAGCCCAGATGGAGGAGGTTTGTCCGGACCCCGATCGAGGCAATGCTCAGGGTGACCGGAGCGGCAGCACCCATCACCCGCGGAAGCTGTTCTGCCGGAGGGGTCACCGCCGGTGCGGAGGCTGACGGTGCGGCTGTAGCCGGCGATGGAGCCGCAGCCGTGCCGGGCACCGCCGGAGACGAGGGGGCGGCGGCCGGCGGGGAGTCGGGGGTTCCATTTCCTGCTGTGCCGCAGCCGGCCAGGGTCAGCAGGAGCAGAACCCCGGCCGCCGTGGAGGCCCCAAGACCCCCACGGCGGCCGGAATTGCTGATTCTCACAGTATTGGTCCGTTCAGCTATGGCTTTAGGCTGCCGCGCCGGCGGTGCGGCGGACCACGTAGGCTCCGCCGGCCAAGGCCAGGAGGACCAGGCCACCGCCGAGGACGAGGGCTTCGGTGTCGGTGCCGGTTTCCTGAACATTGCCGGTGTCTGCGCCGCCTGCGGGCATCTTCATCTGCCCGGCCGTTAGTGTTCCGCACAGGGCGGGAGAGGTGGCGGCCAGCGGCAGGTTGGGGGCAAGGTCGCTCTTCGCGGCTTGGCCTGCCGCGCTGAGGGTGGCGGGGTCAAGGCCGTGGACCACAACCACTGCGGTGCCTGCTTCCAGGGCGGCCTTGGTCTCGGCGTTCAGGTCGAACGTGCGGTCAATGGTGTAGGCGGCTCCCTGGCCCGCGACTTGGAGATCAAGGCCTGCTGCGGGGCTGGTGTCTCCGCCGGTGGACAGGGTGGTGAGGATTTCGCCGTAGGACGGCGCTCCTTCGGTGGTGGAGATGACCTGGTCGCCGTCCGCGTCGGCCGAAGGATCCGGGCAGACGCCTTGAGCGCCGCCGTGGATGTGCTGCACGTGCGGGTAGGGGGCGTCCATGAAGGTGGCAGCCAGGCCGGAGACGTTCAGGACTGCGTGGGCCTGGTTGCCGGTGACATCAACGGTGATGGTGCCGGAAGCGGAGCTGCCGTTGATCTGGCCCAAGGTTGACTGGTAGTGGTCGGCGCCGTCATTGGCCATGGCAGGGGAACTTTGCAGGGCAAGAGCGCCCAGGGCCAGTGTGGGGACAGCCAGAAGGCGAAGTGGCTTATTCATTGGAAAAATCTCCTCATACACGTCGGTGTGATGTTCGCGCCCCGAAAGAGGGGACACCAGTACTTCGGAACGGCACCGAAAACGGATTGGAGGAATTGTGGCCCGGGCCACAATTGCCAACTACCTCTTGACCTGCCCCTGCCGCAGGAGTAAGTTCTTATTCAACCGAAAGGTTGATCAAAGGAAGAGTTGAATAACGTGACTGGTAGCAGCGACGAGGCCCTCCTGGACAGGGCGTTCATGGCCCTGGCAGATCCGGCCCGCCGCCGCATCATCGCCCGGCTCAGCCGCGGACCGGCAACGGTCAACGAACTGGCCGAGCCCTTCGAAATCTCCAAGCAGGCGGTTTCGAAGCACATCCAGGTCCTCGAGCAGGCACATTTGGTCACCCGCACCAGGGATGCCCAGCGCCGGCCCGTTCACCTAAACGCTGCACGGCTCGAAGCGCTCACTGCGTGGATCGACCAGTACCGACTGGTGCGGGAGGCGCAGTACCGCGGACTGGACGCCGTGCTCGGCCAACTATCCAAGGACAATCCATGAGCAACTCACTTCAAGTCACCCTCCCGCAGGGCCTTCCGTTCATCGATACCGAACGCGAGTTCGACTATCCCGTCGCCGACGTTTTCGGCGCCCACAAGGACCCCGACCTCCTCAAGCAGTGGCTGGGCCCGCGCGGCATGAAGATGGACATTGATCATTACGACTTCCGCACCGGCGGCAGCTACCGCTACCTCCACACCGGCCCCGACGGCCAACAGTACGCCTTCACCGGCATTTTCCACACGGTCCGCGAGAACGAGTTCGCCATCCAGACGTTTGAGTTCGGCGGCTACCCGGACGTTGTCAGCATCGAGTTCATGACCTTCGAGGACCTCGGCAACGGACGCTGCAAACTGATCGGCCATTCCGTCTACCCCACACTGGAGGCACGCGACGGCATGGCCCAGTCCGGCATGGAAAGCGGCATGAGCGAAGGCTATGAGCGGCTTGACGAGCTGCTCGCCGGCGCCCGCACCACGTGAAGAGGGGGCCCTGCCGCGGCCTGGGGTCGGAGCCTGCCGGGCCCCGATCCCGGCCGCGCACTTCCCTGCCCAAAGGTCTCCCGCCCGCAACCACCATTGGCCTCCTCGGAATTAGAAAGTATGCTGAGGAATCCCTGAACCCTAGACGGAAGGTGGTTTCATGGCGAACGATGATGAAGGACGCAAGGAAGTAGCCAAGATCCTGAAGGACGCTGACATAGGCGTCCTCACCACGGTCAATGCCAGCGGCCAGCTGTTCAGTCGGCCGCTGGCGCTACAGGAAGCAGAGTTCGACGGCGACCTGTGGTTCGTGACGCACGATCCCTCGCCCAAGGCCAGCGAAATCCGCGCCAATCCGCACGTCAACGTGGCGGTCAGCGGTTCGGACGGCTACCTGTCCATCTCGGGCACCGCCACAATCGTCCGCGACCAGGCGAAGATCGACGAACTGTGGAGCCCCATGATGGAACCGTGGTTTGAAAACGGCAAGGACGACCCGACGGTGGCTTTGCTCCGGGTCGAGGCCCACACCGCCGAATACTGGAAGCCGGATTCCCCCAAGGTGGCCACGCTGTTCAAGCTGGCCAAGGGAATGGTCACCGGGAAGCAAGCAGACGACGTCGGCAAGAACGACGTCGTCAACCTCTAGCCGGAGGCATCTGCCGATCGGCAACACAGCACGCACTTAAGGAGTCAGCAATGTCCGGAAATCTTTTGGCCCGTTCTGTGCACGACCTCACTGCCGCCGCCTGGTTTGGCGGTTCCCTGATGGGCGCCATCGGCCTTAACGGTGCGGCCGCCGCCGCCCAGGATCCGCGCGAGCGGACTCGTTTGTCCAGCGTCGGCTGGATGAAATGGGCGCCGGTCCAGGCCGTGGCTTTCGTATCGCACCTTGCCTCCGGCTTGCCGCTGCTGGCGGGCAACAAGGGCAGGATGGCCAAGCAGGAAGGGGTTACGCGGAATACCGTCATCAAGACCGTCGTCACCCTGGCCGGCGCGGCCGTCACCCTCTACGCCGGCATGCTGGGCAAGAAGGTGGAGAAGATGGCTGAACAGGGGGCAGAGGGCGCCACCGAGCCGTCACCGATGGCTTCACCGGAGCTTAAGTCCGCGCAGAAGCAACTCAAGCTGCTGCAGTGGACCATCCCGGCCTTCGCCGGCACTGTCATCGTGCTCGGTGCCAAGCACGGCGAAATGCAGCGGCCCGCCACCTTCTTGGAGGGGCTGCTCAAGCACTGAAGGTGATGTCCACCCGGTGCGGCTCCGGTCAGCCGCGTCGTCGGGGCTGTCCGCTGAGGACGCCCCGACGCGCGTCGGCCCGGATTAACAGAATGACGCGGCCCGTCGCGGAGATTCTGCAACCCACCCCGTGTCGGCCGGGCCGGTCCACCACCGGCTGCACCGGCTGAGCGCGCTGCACGGTTACGATTGTTGAAACGTTAACATCAGACGGCAGAAGTGGGGAACGGGCATGCCGGCAGCATCATGACGGCGACCAAAGCGTCGGCCGCCTTGGCGTGGGCTGCCATCGCCGGCATTTCGGCCGCCGGGCTGCTGGTGTTGGGCCAGGTCATCGCGGCTTCAATCGTCGCTCCGCCACGGTTCGACCTGGTGGCCGTCCTCTCCGTGCTGATGCTGGTGCTGGCCTGGCACCTGCGCGTGGATACGCCGCTCATGCGGCGCCAGACCACCGCCGCGATGACCGCCGCCGTGATCGTCTGCAACGATCTCACCGCACCGCTGCACGAAACGGTGGCGGTGGTGGGAGTCGGACTGCTGGCCACCCGCGTAATTTTCCGGCGCTTCCGCTGGGGAGAGGTGTACTGGTTTATCAGCCGGCTGCTCGCCTCCGCCGTACTGGTAGCCGTGTTCCAAGTCCTCCACGCTGCCGGTACCGCGTGGCCGGTCGCCCTGCTGGCTGGCTGGCTGGCCTTCTTCCTGACGGCGATTGCCGTCGAGCGTGCCTTCGCCACCACGGCCACGCGGAGCAGCACCTTCCGCAACGGCATCGGGTGGCCGCCGGCACTGTGCACGCTGGCCATCAGCCTGCTCCTGTGCCTGGCCGCCCAGTATGCCGCCCTGCGGTTTAGTCACGACGGCGTCCAGTCGTTGCTCCTGGTCTTCGCGTCCGTGCTGGCGCTGGCAGTCACCGGCTGGCTGCGCAACCGCGAACTGCGCCGCCGCCTCACCGGCCTGGTCGACGCCTCGCTCGAGCTGCCGTGGAGCCCGGACGGGCTTGACAGGACCCTCCTCGCCGCCGCCAGCGCCTCGGTGCGCGCGGACCGCGTGTCCCTGCGTCCGGAAGCGCCGAAAGAAAGGGAAATCGGCGTCCGGATGCGTCGCTGGGACCACGGCGACAACTACCTGGTGGCTTCGCGAAACGGCGGCGCACAGTTCACCGAAGAAGACGAGCAGGTGCTGGACGCGCTGGCACACGTCGGCAGCATCATGGTCCGGCACGATGAGCTGGGGCACGAACTGCGGCTGCAGGCGGACACCGATGCCCTGACCGGGCTGGGCAACCGCCGCACCCTCTGGCATCGGCTGGCCGAGATCAATGCCGGCCGCCGCCCCGGCGAGGCCATCGCCGTCGTCTATCTTGACCTGGACGAATTCAAGGCCGTCAATGACAGGCACGGCCACGACGTCGGCGACCTGCTGCTGACCGCCACCGCGCAGCGGATACGCTCGGAAATCCGCGAGGACGACGTGGCCGCTCGCATCGGCGGCGACGAATTCGTCGTCGTCCTCCGCGATGTCACCAGCGAAGCCGACGCCCGCGCCGCCGCCGACCGCATAGCCGCCGCGATCGCGCGCCCGCTCAGCGCCCGCGGCAACACGCTGCGGGTGCGGGCCAGCACTGGCGTGGCGTACTCCGACCACCCGGCACCCAACATCGAGGAGCTGCTGCGCAACGCCGATTCCGGCATGTACGGCTCCAAGCGGCTGCAGCAGCGCCTGCGCGACGCACAGCGCGACGGCTCCGAGGCCGAAGCCTGCCTGGCTGTTGCGGTTGAACGCGGCATCCGCCGGCACCTACTGCGTGTGGCGCTGCAGCCCATCGTTTCCCTGGACCTGGATGCGATCGTCGGGTTCGAGGCCCTGGCCCGCTACGAGGACGACGAACTCGGTAACATCCCGGCGGACCGGCTGGTCACCGAAGCGAACCGGCTGGGCCTGCTCACCGAGCTGACCATCCAGGTGATCGACGGAGCGGCGGCGGCGATGGCCCGAATCAGCGAAGTCACCAGTGTCCGCTCCATCTCCGTCAACGTGGAGCTGGGCCAGCTCGCCGCCGGATCTCCCGTCGTGGACCGGCTGCGGCGGATGCGCGCCGAAGGGCCGGAGCTGAACATCATCGTGGAGCTGACCGAAAACTCGTTGGACAAGATGTCCGAGCAGTCCCGGGCAGCCCTCGTGCAGTTGCGCAGCGAGGGCTTCAGGATCGCCATCGACGACTTCGGCTCCGGCTACTCATCCATGAACTCGCTGACCGAGTTCCCCTTCGACATCGTCAAGGTGGACCGCTCGCTGGTCAGCGGCAACGACGGAAGCGCCCGGAACGACGACGAAAACGCCCGGAACATCGTGGTCAGCCATTTGATCGCCATGTTCACCGCGCTGAAGGCGGACGTGGTGATCGAGGGCATCGAGACCGCCGAGACCGTGGAGTGGCTGGCCGGCTGCCCGGATCTGAACGCCCAGGGCTTCTACTTCGGCCGGCCCATGTGGCCTGAGGAACTCATCGCCCGGCTGGTCACCTCCGGCACGGCGGCGCTGCCGGCTCCCGCCCACCGCGATTCCCGCCGACCCATGACCCAGCGGACGCCCGAACATTCGTCTGCCACCTGAGGCGCCGGATCTATCTCTGCGGCGGCTAGGCCAGGCGGTCCAAGGCTTGGAGCTGCAGCACGATCCACGGGCTGAAGGCCCACGGCGCGGCGGTCGCCGCGGTCCGCAGGTCGGAGGGGCGCACCCAACGGTACTCGGCCACCTCGTCATCGCGCGGCGACAGTTCGCCGGCAGCCAGCGCCGTGTAGACGGGGCAGAACTCGTTCTCCACAATGCCGGAGGCGTCCACCGCGCGGTAACGGAAGTCCGGCAGCACCAGCTTCAGGTCTTCCAGCCCAAGCCCCAGCTCGTAGCGCACCCGTCGCCGCACCGCGTCGGCCATCTCCTCCCCCGGGGCCGGATGGCCGCACGCGGAGTTGGTCCAGACACCCGGCCAGGTCAGCTTGTTCAGTGCGCGCCTGGTCACCAGCACGCGGCCCTCGGCGTCGGAAATATGGCAGGAAAACGCCAGGTGCAGCGGCGTCTCGCCCGTGTGGATGTCGGCCTTGTCGGCAACGCCGGCGGGCTTCAGGTTCTCGTCCAGCAGCACTACCTGCTCGGGTGACTCTGCCGTCATGTCGGCCCGGACCCGGGCAGCTGCCGTTGCCGGGAGCGCGCCCAGCGGTCAGTCGTGTTCATACCAGCCATTGTATGGGCGGGTGGGAGAGGACCGTTTTGTCTGCTGGCGAGGCTGCACGCCTCGGCACAAGGGAAGGCCAACGGGGTCTCCCCTTGGACGAAACGACCACCCCATGGCCAAGACATCCGATCCCGTGCCGGCCGCCCTGCCGTAGACTCGACGCCACTTCATGCTTGTTCGGAAGGACGGATCGTGCCTGACTCTCCCACCGCCGCTGCCCCGGCTCCAGCAACAAGACCCTTGGAAGGCCTGCTGGTGGCCGACTTCTCCAGGGTGCTCGCCGGCCCGCTGGCCACCATGACGCTGGCCGATCTGGGTGCACGGGTCATCAAGGTGGAGCGCCCGGGCACGGGGGACGACACCCGCAGCTGGGGTCCGCCGTATTCCGCTACCGGAGCCACCTACTTCGAGAGCGTGAACCGCAACAAGGAATCGATCTGCCTGGACCTGGCGGATCCCGGCGACCGGCGGTTGGCCCGGACGCTGGCGCTGACTGCCGATGTCGTCGTGGAGAATTTCAAACCCGGCGGGATGGACAGGCTCGGGCTCGGGTATGCGGAGCTCTCGGCCGGGAATCCGGGCCTGGTCTACGCCTCGATTTCCGGTTTCGGTTCAGCCGAAGGTGCGTCCCTGCCCGGCTACGACTTCATCGTGCAGGCGGTCGGCGGCCTGATGAGCATCACCGGCGAGGCGGACGGTTCCCCCTACAAGGCGGGTGTCGCCCTGGTGGACGTGCTGACCGCGAAGGACGCGACCATTGGGATCCTCGCCGCGCTCAACGCGCGCGCCGCCACCGGCCGGGGCAGCCGGCTCGAGGTCAACCTGCTGTCCAGCCTGCAGGGCGCCCTGGCCAACCAGGCCCAGGCCTATCTGGGAGCAGGCAAGGTCCCCCAACGGATGGGCAACGAGCACCCGTCCATCGTTCCCTATCAGCTGCTGGAATGCTCCGATGGACCGCTGGCCGTCGCCTGCGGCAACGACGGGCAGTTCCGACAGCTGGCCACCGTCCTGGGAGAGCCGCAGCTCGCGGACGACGAACGTTTCGCCACCAACAGCGCCCGGGTGCAGCACCGCCACGAGCTCATCCCGCTGCTGGAGGAGGCCCTGTCCGCCGCCTCCGCCTCGGTGTGGCAGGGCAAGCTCACCGGCGTCGGCGTTCCCGCCGGCCCCGTGGCGGGCATCGACGAGGGCATCAGGTATGCCGAATCACTGGGGCTGGCCCCGACCATCGAGGTCCGCGATGCCGTCGGGGAGCCCGCCGGCCGCCAGGTTCGCCACCCGATCTCCTGGAGCCCGGCGTTCGAACCCCGCACCGCTGCCCCGCCCGCGCTCGGCGAACACACCACATCGGTGCTGGAGTGGCTGCGCACCCTGGACTGACGTCAGAGGCCGCGTCGGCGGAAGGCCAGCCACAGATGCGCGGCGACGTCCGGATCGTCGACGCTGACCCCGAGCAGCCGCTCGGCCACCGCCATTCGATGTCGCAGCGAATTCCGGTGGACGTTGAGTTGGCGGGCCGTGTCCTCCCAGTGGCCCCGGTGGCGCAGGTAGGCGGCCACGGTCTCCAGCAGCTCGGCGCGGCGATACCCCGCCAGCGCCTCGACCCACGCATCGGCGCGGGCTGCATCGTCGGCCGCCAGTTCCACGAGCTTGCCCGCAGGCGCCGCGACCGCGGCACGGTGCACAGCTGCCATCGCCCCCGCCACCTCCGCCAACGAGAGGGATTCCGTCCAGGCAGCACCTGTCTCCGCGGCGCCGGAGGCAGCTGCTGGCGTTGACGTTGACGCAACCTTGACTGCCTCGGTGCCCGCGTCGACTCCCGTCCAGGCCAGAAGTTCCGCGTCAGCTTCCCCGTCTGCCGGCCGGTCTGCCGCTGCCTGTTCCGCGAGCCCGGCATCCAGCAGGAAGTAGGCCACCCCGTCGTCGGCAAAGCGCAGCGCACAACTGGCCAGCGCCGTCGCCGGCGAGCCGTCGCCCTCGGCCGGTCGGAGCCGGGACACCGCGCCGGCGAGCGCCGCGAGGGAATCCGCCGTCCCCATCTTGGCGGCCAGCACGCGGACCCGTTCCGGCAGCTGTCCCAGGTTTCCGTCGGCGGCTACCAATCCGGCGGCCTCCACCTGGCCGCGGGCTATCAGCTTGGCGACGACGGAGCCCAGCACCGTCGTCGTCCCCAGCAGCTCCTCGCGCTGCTGGGCCTTCAGAGCGAGGAGGACGCAGACCGTCGTGATGATCTGCCGATCGGCCTTGGTCAGGGTCCGGCCCGGGCCGATGGCCAGGAAGCCGTCGATCCGCCGTCCGACGAGGATCGGATACTCGACGACTGGAGCGCCGTGCAGCCAGAAGGTAGCGGCGGAATGGGTGCCGGCATCGTTGAGTCGTGTGGTTTCCAGTCTGAGGTGCGGCAGCAACGGCAGCGCACTGGCCGGCCACACGGTGGCCTTCGTCCCGTCGTCCGCGGGCAGGTAGGCCGCCCAGCCACCCAGCGCTTGGGCCAGCCCCTGCACGACCGATGGCAGGGCATCCGGACGCATCGTCGCCCGGGCCAAAGCTGTCTGCGTTCCAAGGTTCGCTATCAGGTCTGCCTGATCACTCCGCGAGGCCAATTCCCAGAACATCCGCGAGACGTCCAGGAACGGGACGCCGTCGGGGACCACCAGCAGCTCCACGCCCTCGGCGGAGCAGGCCCGGACCAGCTCCGGCGGCACGCTGTCCAGCCCTTCCCCCAGCCCCAGGCCAAGGGCAGCGACCCCTTTGGCCGCCAGCCGCCGCACGTACCCGTCCACGGCAGCGGCACTTCCGCTCAGCGGGATGCCGGTGGTCAGCAGCAGCTCGCCGCCCTCCAGGTAGGCACCCGGGTCTGCCAGCTCGGAAACATGGACACCGGAGAGCTGGATCCCCGGCACCGGTCCGGGAACCGCCGGCCTGAGCGAATCTCCGAGTTCATGGCTGAGCTGGGCGAGGGAAACCATGGACTGATTATCCAACACGGCCGGAGCTTTTAGGCAGAACATCCGATGACCTCGTGCCCATCGCGCGGATAGCGTTGCCCTATGACCGATGTGCCCACCTCCGCGACCGGCGCGGCGGGCACGAGCCGCATCCCCACAGCCATCCCAACTTCAACACCCTCCCCGTAGCTCAGCAGAAGGAAAGCCATGTCTTTGGACCACGACCTGATTTCGTTCGAATCCCTGCTCACCGAGGAGGAACGGCAACTGCAGAAGAACGTCCGCTCCTTTGTGGACAGCGCAATCAAGCCGAACATCGCCGGCTGGTACGAAAATGCAGCGTTCCCGCTGGAGATCGTGCCCGAGCTGGCCAAGCTCGGCCTGCTCGGCATGCACCTTGACGGGTACGGCTGCGCCGGCCGCTCCGCCGTCGAATATGGGCTCGCCGGCGCCGAGCTGGAAGCCGGCGATTCCGGCCTGCGCACCTTCGTCTCCGTGCAGGGCTCGCTGGCCATGAGCGCGATCCACAAGCACGGCTCCGAGGAACAGAAACAAGAGTGGCTGCCGCAGATGGCGGCCGGCGAAGCCATCGGTTGCTTCGGCCTGACCGAACCCAGCGCCGGTTCCGACCCGGCCAGCATGAAGACCTTCGCCCGCCGCGTCGGAGATGACTGGGTGCTCAACGGTTCCAAGCGCTGGATCGGTCTAGCCTCGGTCGCGAAGGTCGCCGTGATCTGGGCCCAGACCGACGACGGCGTCCGCGGGTTCGTGGTGCCGACCGACACCGCCGGTTTCAAGGCCACCCCGATCGAAGCCAAGCTCTCCATGCGCGCCTCCATCCAGTGCGACATCGAACTCACCGACGTCCGCCTGCCTGCCGCGGCACTGCTGCCGAAGGCCAAGGGACTGCGCGGCCCGTTCGAATGCTTGAACGAAGCTCGCTACGGCATCATCTGGGGTGCCATGGGAGCCGCCCGCGATGCCTGGCAGGCCGCGGTCGACTATTCCAAGGAGCGGATGCAGTTCGACAAGCCGCTGGCCGGTTACCAGCTCACCCAGGAAAAGCTGGTCAACATGGCACTGGAGATCAACAAGGGCTTCCTGCTCGCCCTGCACCTGGGCCGCCTCAAGGACGCCGGGCAGTTGCAGCCCCACCAAATCTCCGTCGGCAAGCTCAACAACTGCCGCGAAGCCATCGAGATCGCCCGCGAATGCCGCACCATCCTCGGCGGCAACGGCATCACCCTGGACTACTCGCCGCTGCGCCACGCCAACAACCTCGAATCCGTGCGCACCTACGAGGGCACCGACGAGGTCCACACCCTGATCCTCGGCCAGAAGATCACCGGCGTTCCCGCCTTTCGCTGACCGACAAAAGGTGCGCAAGGAGGCGTCCCGCTCAGACGGTTTCGACCCCGTGCAGCACCTCGGAGGCGTAATCCATCACGGCGCGTGCCCGTGCGCTCAGGGCCACGCCCTCGGGCCAAACGGCCACCACCGAGGTCCCGCCGGCCCGGGGCACCAGGGGCCTCGAGACGATCGGCAAACCTTCGGTGGTGACGGGAATCTGGTTGGGTCGCGACATCAGCAGGCTGTAGCCGAGGCCGCGTCCCACCAACGCCCTGACCAGATCGATTTGCGGCACCTGGGCCGCCAGCGTCGGCGTGAGGCCTCGTTCGCTGAACATCAGCTGCGTATACCCACTGCTGGGAACCGATTCGAGCATGATCAGCGGCTCCGGAGCGAGTTCGGCGAGATCCAGTTCGGCCTTGCCAGCCAGCGGGTGGGACTGAGCTAAAACGGCCATGACCTCGGTGCGATAAATGACCTTCCGTTGCAGTCCCGCGGGCAGGCCGATGTCATAGACGATTGCGGCGTCCAAGGCGCCGGTCGTCAGCGACGGCAACAGGTCGCCGTGATCGCCCACCGTAATGCCGATCTCCACTCCCGGATGCTGCTTGCCGAAGCCCTCCAGCACCGAGGGCAGTACGTTGCTGGCCAGTCCGATGTAGCAGCCGAGCGCGACCGGTCCCCGCAGCTGTCCGTCGACGCCGGCCAGTTCGCTGACCAGCCCATCGGTTTCCTTCAGGATGCTCCGGGCCCGGCCTGCGAGGTATTGCCCCGCAGGCGTGAGCCACATGCCCTTGGCCTTCCGGCGCACGCACAGCTGCTCGCCCACCGCTGCCTCCAGTTCGCTCAATGCGTGCGAGAGCGCCGACTCCGAAATATGCAGGGCGGCCGCCGCGGAGCTGAGCGTCGGGTGATCGGGCAGGGCCGCAAAGAGTTCCAGCTGGCGCAGGGTGAACTTGGGCAAGAAACCGTATTCCTAAACGATCGAAGAAGTTGTGCTGATATCCGCAGTTTACTAGCAGATACCCGAGAGGTGACACTGGACACATCCACTGAGTTCAAAGGAGCAAGCCATGACTACCGGCGTCGGACAGTGCCCGTTCGGGTTTGGCACCAGCACATCGGAAGGGGTCCAGCCCTCTCCCGTTGCCGTTGCGGCAACACCGAGTGCTCCCGCCCCACCTTCCGTTCCCGCCGCAGCACCCTTTGCCGCGACACCGGCCGCCCCCGGAGCCGTCCGCGCAGGGACGTCGGCTCCTGAAAACCGGGGGTACACCTCGGCGGACTGGGTGCGGCCGGCGGACCTGATGGCGGATCCCTACCCCACGTACCGCCGCCTCCGGGAAGAGGCACCAGTTGCGTGGGTGCCGTCGCTCAACCGGTTCCTGGTGACGAGCTACGCCGGATGCCATGCGGTGGAGATGGACCAGGAGATTTTCAGCGCCAACGTCAGCGGCGCCACCATGAACCGCGCCCTCGGCGGCCAGCCGATGCTGCGCAAAGACGATCCGGAACATGCCGCCGACAGGGCCGCGATCAATCCGGTGCTGCGCCCCAAGAACATCAAGGATGCGTGGGCGCCGGTCTTCGAACGCAACGCCCGCCTGTTCCTGGACCAGGTAGAGGAAGCCGGCCCCGACCGTGCCGACCTCAACCGGGACTACGCGGCGCCGGTCGCCTCGAAAAACCTCATCGACCTGCTCGGCCTCAAGGATGTGGCGGTTGACCAGATGCGCCGCTGGTCGCACGATTTCATCGCGGGAGCCGGGAACGTCCTCGACGACCAGAGCATCTGGGACCGGTGCGAGGCTTCGCGAGCCGAACTGGACAAAATCCTCGACGAGCACATCCCGTTTTACCAGCGGCATCCCGACGCCTCGATGACGTCCGCGCTGGCCAACAGCGGACTGCCGTTCGAGAACGTCGCCGCCAACGTCAAGCTCACGATCTCCGGCGGGATGAACGAGCCGCAGCACATGGTGACCAACATGGTGTGGGCGCTGAGCCGGCATCCCGAGCAGCGGCAGGCCGTACTGCAGGATTCATCGCTGTGGCCCGCCGTCTTCGACGAAGCCGTCCGGTGGCTCTCCCCCATCGGCATGTACCCGCGCCAAACCACCCGGGACACGAGCCTGTGCGGTGTCGAGCTGCCCGCCGGCGCCGGCATCGGCGTCGTCGTGGCCTCCGCCAACCGCGACACGGCGCATTTCGGTCCCAGCGCCGGAGACTTCGACATTTTCCGGCCGAAGACCTCCCACCTGGCTTTCGGCAGCGGGGTTCACCTGTGTGCCGGACACTGGGCCGCGAAGTCCGCCATCGGACAACTCGCCGTGCCCCTGGCCTATGAGCGCTTCCCCGGTCTCCGCACCGACGAAAGCCGCGCCGAGACCTGGGACGGCTGGGTGTTCCGCGGCCTGACCAGCCTTCCCGTCACTTGGAACTAGGAAAGAAGGACCATGGCAAAGATCAGCTTCCACCACTCCGACGGCAACGTTGACGTGCTCGACGTCGACCCCGGCACCTCGCTGATGCGCGCCGCCGTCACCAACGGCGTCGACGGCATCGTCGGCGAATGCGGCGGCCAGGCCATGTGCGCCACCTGCCACGTCTACGTCCGCCCCGAATACCTCGACGGTCTGCCCGAAATCGGCGACGACGAGGACGAAATGCTCGACTGCACCGCTGGCCCCCGCGACGAAACCCGCAGCCGGCTCGGCTGCCAGATCACCGTCGGCGCAGGGCTCGAACAGATCGAGGTCGACGTCCCCGACGACCAGATCTAAACCTTCCGGCAGCGGCGCTGCAGGGCTACCCGGCTCGCGCGCGAAAGGGCCCGCTCCATCCCCGATGTACGGGATGAAGCGGGCCCTTCGGCGCTCCGGCGGCCGGTAGGCGTCCGTCAGATATCGCGATCC
Source organism: Arthrobacter sp. Y3221048 (assembly GCF_059092685.1). Classification (NCBI taxonomy): domain Bacteria; kingdom Bacillati; phylum Actinomycetota; class Actinomycetes; order Micrococcales; family Micrococcaceae; genus Arthrobacter; species Arthrobacter sp. Y3221048. Next base: position 553,296 of record NZ_JBNHHX010000003.1, read on the forward strand.
AGCTGCAACGCCTTGAACGCGGCACCCGATGGGTCCGTCACCACGGCCCACCGGCCGAAAGCGATCGGCTGGTCCTGCACGTTGACGCCGCCACCGGCCGCCGTGGCGGCAGCCGCTGCCGCAGCTTGGTCAGCCACCACGAACCAAGCCAGCCAGTGCGGGGGCAGGAAGTCTTTCGCTTCCGCAGGGATGGCGTTGATCGCGCGCAGCGCGCGCCCCTCGGCGTCGCGGTAGACGCTCAGTTCGTCCTCAACATGTTCCAGCACGTTCTCCGGGAAGAGCGCAGTCTGGAAAGACTCGGCCGCTGCGAGATCATGGCTCATCACATCGACCAGTGCCAATCGGCCGAGCTCGGAGGACGGCCCGGATACTGCTCCGCCGTCCATGGCGGCGATGCCGAACAAAGGCCCTTCCGGATCACGGAGCACGACGCCGTTGCTTCCCCCTGCCAACAGGTTCACCTCTTCCTCAACAACCGAGGCGCCGGCTGCAACTGCCCGGTCGACAGCTGCGGCTACGTCATCGCTTCCGAGGAAGACTTTCCAGCCGAGTTCTACCGGACCGGCCGCAGAATCTACGCGCAGCCCGGCGATCGGCACGCCGTGAAGGGTGAAGAGGCCTGCATCGCCTTCCAGGTCGAGTTCCCAGCCCAGCACGTCGCGATAGAAATCAGCCAATCCTGCGGCGCTCCCCGCAGTCAGCTCCTGCCAGACACTGGCGCCCGGCGAGTAGGTAGTGGTGGTGATAGTCACGAACAGCTCCTTAGAACTTAGAGGGTTGGTCCTATTCGCCCAGCAGCGCCGGCTCTTTTTCCCAGATGGACTGCAGGGACTCGCGCTCGGCTTCGATCGACTCCTTATCGAAGCGGAAGTAGGAGCGCGGCGGCAGCATGCCCCACACATTGGAGGAGTGGCGGTCGTCCGGATACTCACGCGGAACATGGGTTTCGTCCAGCTGCTCGATGTCGCAGTACAACTCGATGAAGCAGTCAGCCTCCGGAAGCCGGACGTAGCCGGCCAGGTTGCCGCCAATACCGTGGCGAACGGGACCCCACGGCATGACCCGGCCGTACTGGGCGAGGTGGTCGAAGGACTGGCGGATCTGCCCCCAGTCGAGCATGTCGAATGCGATGTGGTGGAAGTGTGCCTGGCCGGTGTTCACGAAGGCCATCACATGGTGGTCGGCGCCGATATGCAGGAAGGCACCGGCATCCGGCCCCAGCTTGTCGGCCAGCTTCATGCCCACCACGTTGAGGTAGAAATCCACCTGCTCGCCGATGTTCGCGGTCAGGTAGTTCACGTGACCGAGCTTGCGCGGGGCGCCGATGCGGTGATTGCGGGTGGTCTGCCGCCACTCGCGCGGGTAGCGGTCCTGCCCCTGCTTCGGCCGGTATTCGACGAACTGGATGCCGTTACCTTCCAGGTCGGCAAAGGAGGCTCCCTCGTCCGAGCGCGTGTATTCGACCCGGTGCTCCTTCAAGTGCTTCTCGGCGTCGTCCAATGTCAGTTCCGGCGCCAACTGGTAGGCGGCGTGAACGATGCCGGCCTCGGGGGCCTTCTGCAGGATCAGCGACGGCTTCTCGTAGTTGCACGCGAGGAAAGTCTGCTTGCCCTCGCGGCCAACCTCGGTCAGGCCGAACTCGTCCTGCCATTGCTGCGTGGAAGCATCGAGGTCCTCGACGCCCATGACCACATGGTCGATGTCATGCAGCTTGATCATTGTCGCTCCTTATTAACGGTTCCGGTGATGGCCGGCAGCCCGCCGGGCCCTTTTCAGACCGGAGTGTTTCTTTTGCTGAACACGTACATTACTATAATAACCACGACGCCGAACGGCAAGACTTTGATCTGCAGAGCAGTACCAACCTGAGGAAGGCAACCATGACAAGCCCCATGCTGGACCGAGAACCGGTCCTTCCGGCCTTTGACCCGGATTATCTGGACCAGTTGCTGGCCCGCGGCATACAAGTCATTCGGGTCATCCATTCCGATTTGTTCGGGCGCCAGCGAGGTAAGCAATATCCCGTGGCTTCCCTCCTCAACCTGGCCTCGGGGGTTGCGTATTCAAAGATGGCCAACGCCGAAGACCTGCTAGGTGTACCGGTCGACGACAAGGAATTCCCCGCCCTGGCCAATCATCCCGACCAGCACGCGTTCCTGGACCTGTCGACGGCGTTCGTTCCCCCGTGGGAACCGGATTCCCTGTGGGTCCTCACGCGTCTGAGCGAGCACGGCCAGCCGTCAGCGCTGTGCCCGCGCAGCCAACTGGCTGTAGCCGCCGAACGGTTGCAGGAAGAGCTTGGCCTCTCCGCCATTGCAGCCGGCGAGCCCGAGTTCTATCTCTTCCGGAACGACAATGACGGCCGGACTCCTTATGCGCTGAACGGCGTCTCCTACACCATGGACCGGATTACCGACCCCGACGGAGCCGTGGGCCGCATGCATCGGCAGCTGATCGGCATGAATATCGGCGTGACAGTCGTGAACCGTGAGTTCTCCCCCGGTCAGTTCGAAGTAAACCTCCAGCACGACGATGTACTCGTCGCAGCCGACGCCGCCTTCCTGCTGAAGACCGGGGTCAAGGAACTGGCCATCACAGAGGGCCTGGAAGCCAACTTCATGGCCAAGCCGGTCAGCGGCGAGGAAGGCAGCAGCCTGCACGTGCATCTTTCCCTCTGGCGGGATGCAGACAACGTGTTTGCCGCCCCCGAGGGCACCCTCAGCCCGACGGCGCTGGCCGCCATAGCCGGCATCCAACTCCACGCCCCCGCGATCATGGCGTTCGCGGCCCCCACCGTGAACTCCTACAAGCGGTTGACCGGCGAAGGCCTGAGCCCGCGCACCAGCAACTGGGGCGAAGACAACCGCTTCACCTTCGTTCGCGTTCCGGCCGAACGGGCGGGCGCCACGCGCCTGGAACTGCGCGCCGGCGACGCCAGCGCTTCCCCGCATCTGCTGATGGCGGCCATGCTCCATGCTGCCTCCGACGGCATTCGGCGCGAGCTGACCCCGGATCCCATCGGCCAGCCGCTGCCACGCAGCCTGGCCGAGTCCATCGATGCCCTGGATAAGAACGAGGTCATGCGCGCGGGATTCGGCGACGAGTTCACGTCCATCTACGCCGCCCTCAAGCGCCGCGAAGTACAGGCGTTTGAGTCCCACGTGACCGACTGGGAATGGAATCTCTACCGCCACCACGTCTAACCCGTACTCACACGCGCCGGAGCCTCTTGACCCGGCGCGAGCATACTCTCCCGGGAGCCTCACGAGCTCCTGGCCCGCCTTGCCCATGAACCGAGAGGTGATCGCTTTGCCAACGCCTGCTTCCACCCTGCCCGCCAGACTGATGTCCCCGACCGATACCGCGGACGTCGGGCGGCTCACTATCAAGTGCCCGGACAAACCAGGGATCGTCGCCAATGTCGCCGATCTGCTCAGGAGGCACGGGGCCAACATCGTGTCTCTGGACCAATTCACGACGGGCGTCGAGGACGGCACCCTGTATCAGCGAACGGTTTTTCACCTGCCGGGCTTCGAAGCCAAACGGGATCGGCTTGGCGCGGAAATCGAGGCTGAACTGGCCGTTCCGTGGGGAATGGAATGGCAGTTGACCGCTGCCGGAATACGCAAGCGGGTGGCCATCTTTGCGTCCAAGACCGATCATTGCCTGCTGGACCTGTTGTGGCGTCACCGCCGGGGCGAAATCCCCATGGATATCGTCATGGTCGTCTCAAACCACGCCGATCTCGCCCACCAAGTCCGCCCCTTCGACATACCGTACTTCCACGTTCCCATTGCGGGTGACAAGAAGGATGCCGAGCAACGGCACCTGGAGTTGCTGCGGGGGAACGTGGACTTGATGGTACTCGCCCGCTACATGCAGATCATCTCCGCCGAATTTCTCGACGAGGTCGGCGTTCCCGTCATCAACATTCACCATTCATTCCTCCCTGCCTTCATCGGCGCCGGCCCCTATCAAAAGGCCAAGGACCGGGGCGTGAAGCTGATTGGGGCGACGGCGCACTACGTGACCAAGGACCTGGACGAGGGCCCCATCATTGAACAGGACGTCATCCGGGTTTCCCACCGGGACAGCACCGCGCAGCTCATGCGCTTTGGGGCCGATGTCGAACGGAGCGTGCTCTCGCGCGCGGTCACGTGGCACTGCGAAGACCGCGTGATGCGCGACGGCAACACCACGGTCGTCTTTTGATGAGCAAGGGCCCGCATTAGAGGGCATTTGCTGCAGGGGATGGCGGCCCCCAATCCATGAGAAGAGTAGAGCGGCCCCGGCTGATCCAGCCAGGGCCGCTCTGCCCTTGTGGCTACGGCTTCCCCAGATCAGGGCACGGTCAACGGAACCCGCTCAACGGTGCGGAACATGTCCGTGTGGTTGGTTTCGACGTCGCCGTCGGGACCGACACGGTCGAAGGACGTGAGCACTGCGGTCAAGACTGCGTCGGCCTGGCACCTATTGGCGTTCGTTAAAAGCTGCCGCCCGGGGGAAGGTATGGACGATCCACACAGAAGCATCGCCGCCCTCCGCTTGCCATCGGTGCGTTCTGTCCGCAGCGTAGGTCGCGTAGTCCCCCTCGCCCAGGAGGACCTCATGGCCGACTGGCCCCAACCGGATCTTGCCGGAGCGCACGAAGACATGCTCGCGGGCACCGGCGCCGTGCGAAGGGGACACCTCATCGGCACCCTGCTTGAAGGATTGGGCGTGGATTTCCAACGTGCCGGCTCCGATAACTTGGCTTCGCAGAATGTGCCCCAACGAAGCCGAGTCCGAAATATCTTCGCCCTCGCCATCGTGAACCACCTCGACCGGAGCGCGCTCGGGCAGCGCGATCAGGTCGGGCAGCGGCACGTCAAAGGTGCGGGCAATAGCCAGCATGGTTTCCAGCGTCGGATTGGTCTGCCCCCGCTCGACCTTGAACAGGGTTGCCTTTGCCACTCCGGAGCGTTCGCCTAGCTCGGTCAGCGAAAGACCATGGGTTTCCCGCAGGCGCCGCACGTTGGCCGAAAGCGCCTCTATATGGTCGTTCATCTGTCCATCCTCGATCCCGCTGGGTTTCGTTGCCGCACTATCAAGCTCGTATGAGAGTAACTTTATCCTCCTAAAGTGGCCGGTATTTCGGACTTTTGAGCAGAAACGAGTAGTGCTTCCCCCGAGCTTGACTCGGCGAGGGGCCATGAGCACGCTCACGGCCGACGTCATGGAAATAACACGCCATGCTTCGCCTGGTGGCGGATTGCAAGAAGGCACCTGAGCTACCCCGTCCCGTGGGCCGGAGCAGCGTTGCCCGGGACCTGCTCTGAATCAGCCCTGAGACGTGTACGCGAGTAAACCCATGCCGTTGCCCATGCATTCCTACGGCCTGCCACTCGGGAGCCCGCCCCCTTGTCTTTTTTAGAAGGCTTTATATACTCTTAAAGTAACCACCCGCTCCACATCTACCGGAGGTCTCCCATGACTCAGGCAATCCGTTTTGCAACAAGCGCCGGCGAAGTCCGGCTTGGACGCCTGGACGGCGAAACCATTGTTGACGCAGGCGCCGCACTGGCCGTCGGCTTCGACGGCTCGGCTGAAGCTTGGAACACCATCAACAATGCGTCCGGGGCGAAGTACTCGCTGACGGATGTCAAGGTTCTCGCGCCGACCAACCCCGGCAAGCTGATCGCCATTGGCTTGAACTACCAGTCGCACGTCGAGGAAACCAACCTCAAGCACCCGGATGCACCCGTGGTCTTCGCCAAGTTCCCTTCTTCCATCACCGGACCCAACGACACCATCGTGATTCCTCGCGAGGAAACCCGCCCCGACTTTGAAGGCGAAGTCGGCATCGTCATTTCCAAGCGCGGCTACCGCGTGGCGAAGGAGGACGCCTGGGACTACGTCGGCGGCTTCACCGCCCTGAACGATGTGTCCGGCCGCCGTGCCCAGCTCGAGACCCCCATGAAGCAGTTCACCTTGGGCAAGAGCTTTGACACGTTCACTCCCCTCGGCCCGGTTGTGGCGAGCGTGGACTCTGTGGACAAGGACGCCCTGGACGTGCAGACCGTCATCAACGGCGAGACCATGCAAAAGGGCAACTCCCGGGACCTGATCTTCGACATCCCGACCCTGATCGAGTACCTGTCCCGCGGGATGACCCTGGAGCCGGGCGACGTCATCGCTACCGGCACCCCCGGCGGAGTCGGCGACGAGCGCAAGCCTCCGCGTTACCTGCGCGACGGCGACGTCGTCGAGGTGACCGTTGCCGGCGTCGGCACGATCAGCAACCTTGTACGCGCCGAGGCATAACGCCATGAAACTCATCGCCTCAGGAAACAAGGACTACGTCTATGGCGGGAAGTTCACCGGGCCGGTGCAGCTGGAGATGATCCTCGAAGCCGCCCAAGACGGTGATCCCGACATTGCCCGCGTGCATTTCAACGACGGTGCGGTGACAAACTGGCATTCCCACCCCGGCGGGCAGCTGCTCTATCTGGTCAGCGGCACCGGCAGGGTGGGAAACAACGACGGCGAACACACCGGCATCGCCCCGGGAACCCTGGTTGAAACCCCGGTCGATGAGAACCACTGGCACGGGGCGGACGAAGGCGCCGACGCCGTCTGGCTGGCAACCACCTGGGGAGTCACCTGCTGGCACGACCTTTCCCCGCTGGAGCATGCCACGCTGGGGGCATCGTGAACGGCACACCTCCGGTGATCCTGGTCGTGGCGGACCGCAAGTCCGTCACGTCGGGGGCCTGGTCGGACATCCCGAACGATGCCCTGCCGCACACGTATATCCATGCTGTGGAGCAGTCGGGCGGCATGCCGCTGCTGCTGCCGCCCACCGAGGTGCTGCGGGACAACGCCGAACGGCTGCTGGATTTGGCCGACGGCGTCTTCCTCGCCGGCGGCCGGGATCTCGACGCCGGCCTGTACGGTCGCTCGAACCACCCGCTCAACGACAAGCCGCTGCGGGTCCGTGACGAACTCGAAATCGCGTTGGTCCGCGGAGCACGCCGGCGAGGCATACCGGTGCTTGGCGCCTGCCGCGGCATGCAGGTGTTGAATGTCGCCTGCGGCGGCACGCTGGAACAGCATCTGGCAGACCGGCTGGACATGACCCCGCACCGCAACGTCGTAGGCGAATTCACTTCCCACTCGGTGTCCGTGGTCCCCGGCACCCTGCTGGAGAATGTCCTGGATTCGGCTACCTTCGACATTGCCTCGCACCACCACCAGGCGGTGGAAACTCTCGGAGACGGACTCGTCGCCTCGGCACATTTCGGCGACGGCGTCATCGAGGCCATCGAGGCTCCCGGCGATGCCTTCACACTGGGGGTGCAATGGCACCCCGAGGAACGTCTCGACCCGGAAGGCCTCAAGCTGCTCACGGCTCTTGTCCGAGCGGCCAACCGCTTCCGGCAACACCGCCAGGAACCAGCTACCGTACTTCAACGCTGACAGATCCGCGGCCGGTGCGTCCGGCGATGCCCATCCGCCAAACGGCTCTCGAATCGAAAAGGATCCCATGACCCACACAGCTACCGCTGCCACGAAGAACGGTTTCGCAGTAACCAACCCGGCCACGGGAGAGGTATTGCAGAGCGTGCCTACCGCATCGGACGCGGAAGTGGTGGCGGCAATTGCGGCGGCTCATGAGGCATACCTGCAGTGGCGGCACGTGCCGGTTGCCGAAAGGGCACGCAGGGTGAAGCGCGCGGGCGAACTCTTTGCCGAGCGCACCGACGAACTGGCAGCCATCATCACCCAAGAGATGGGCAAGCGCCTGGCAGAGGCGAAGGGCGAGTTGTCCATTGTCGCCAGCATCTTCGACTACTACGGAACTGAAGGCCCGGCGCTGCTGGCTGACCAAGAGTTCGTACCCCGCAGCGGGGGCCGGGCGCTGATTAAGAAGCGGCCGGTAGGTGCCTTGCTGGGCATCATGCCGTGGAACTACCCCCTGTACCAGGTGGCGCGCTTCGCGGCGCCGAACCTGGTGCTCGGCAACACCCTGCTGGTCAAACACGCGTCCAACTGCCCCGCCTCCGCGCGGGCGATTGAAGAAGTCCTGCTGGATGCGGGGCTTCCCGTCGGCGTGTACGGCAATATCTACGCCGCCACGACCCAAACCGAACTGATCGTCGCCGACGACAGGATCCAGGGCGTCTCGTTGACCGGCAGCGAACGCGCCGGCGCCGCCGTCGCCGAAATCGCCGGACGCCACCTGAAGAAAGTGGTGCTGGAACTCGGCGGATCAGATCCACTGATTGTGCTGGACAGCGACGACGTGGCGGCCACCGCCCGCAAAGCGTTCCGCGCCAGACTCAGCAACGCCGGCCAGGCCTGTAACTCCCCCAAACGAATGATCGTCGCGGAGGGCATCTTCGACGATTTCGTGCGCGAGATCTCGGCCCTGGCCGGTGGTCTCGTACCCGGGGACCCCTCCGATCCCGCGACGACGATCGCGCCGATGTCCTCGTCGGCAGCGGCAGACGAGCTGGCCGAACAGGTTGCCGATGCGGTGGCGCAAGGAGCCACCCTGCACACCGGCGGACGGCGACTGGAGGGTCCGGGGGCCTTCCTGGCGCCCGCCGTGCTGACCGGCGTCGTCGAAGGCATGCGTGCTTTCCGTGAGGAACTCTTCGGCCCGGCCATCGTGGTCTATTCGGTGCGGGACGAAGACGAAGCCGTCGCCCTCGCCAACGACTCCCCCTACGGGTTAGGGGCCTCCATCTTCACCACGGATGAACAGCGGGCGCTGGACCTCGCGGAGCGGTTGGAGTGCGGCATGGTGTTCATCAACCAAGCCCCGGACTCCGAACCGGACCTGCCCTTCGGCGGGGTGAAGAAGTCCGGTTTCGGCCGTGAGCTGGGTCCGTGGGGCATGGACGAATTTGCCAACCTGAAACTGGTTCGTCTCTGACATTTCCCCAGGCCAGCGGGAAAACACGCACCATGACCCTGGGGCTCCGGCAGCACCATTGATCGCGCCGACTGCTATTCGATAAGAATGGCAGCCGGCGCCGTCGTTGGTGCAATACTTCATTCCGACACATCTTCTGCCTGGGACAACAAGGAGCCATGAAACCCGACCTGAGCGCCAACCTCGCCCGCAACGTCCGCCAATTGCGCGAGCGGCGCACTCTGACACTGAATCAGCTGTCGGAGCGTTCGGGCGTCGGGAAGGCCACGCTGTCGCAGATAGAGTCAGGCTCCGGCAACCCGACCCTGAGTACGCTCCGGGATCTGGCCGCGGCTTTGTCCACCGATGTGGACAGGCTGCTTGCTGGCGGGGAACTCGACGGCGTGGTGGTAGTTCGCAGAGGTGCAGGCGTAGACGTTGGGGACGACGCCGTCGGTGCCCTTCTGGTCCACACGGCTGGCACGGACGCGGCGAAACTGGAGGTCCATGCACTGACCGTTAGTGGGGGACGCCGTGAAGTGTCGGCCAGCCACGGGGTCAATTCCCGCGAGCTGGTAGTGGTTGCTCAGGGCAGCGTCCGAGCGGGTCCGGTGGGGGAAGAACAACTGTTGCACGAGGGAGACTTCGCCAGTTATCGCGCAGACGGCCCTCACGTATGGGAAGCGCCGGACGAAGACGCCGTCGTCTGGATCACACTGATCCAGCCCATGTAGACAGCGAACTGCTACACCTTCGCCCGGCGCCACTATATGTCCTGCTTCACACCCTCGCCTCTGTTCGTTATAGTGCTTATAACACCTATTACATCGAACACCCGGCTGTGGAGGCCCTCATGGCAGACATCGATTCGTACCTGAGCTCCATCACCATCGACCAGCTCGAGGATGACCCGTACCCGGTCTGGCAGCGGCTCCGCAACGAGTCGCCCGTGGCGTACATCCCCGCGGCGGAATCCTGGGTCATCACCCTTTTCGACGACGTCGCGACTGTACTTCGCGGAGACCACGGTTTCGGCGGCGCCACCAAGCATCTGACCATGAACCAGGTTTTCGGGCAGCCGAATATCCTGACAAGTACGGGTAAGGAGCACGACGAGATCCGCGACGGGGTCGACCGTTCGCTGCAGCCTGATCCTGTGCTGAGCATGATCGACGAAATTGTCCGTCCGGTGGCGCGCCATTACCTGGACCGCCTCAGCGGACGTGGCGACGCGGAGCTGGTCACCGAGTTCTTCGAACCCATCAGCGTCGAGGCGCTGCGTCGAGTGATGGGTTTGGACGCCGTTGCAGATACGGAAACCATCCGCCGCTGGTTTACGCAGCTCAACCTTGGCGTTTCCAATTTCGGACAGGAACCGGATCTGTACGCCGTATCCGAACAAGCCTCCAGCGAGTTCGAGGCCGCAGTTGCACCACTGCTGGAGCTCCTTTCGCACCACCCGGATCATTCGATGATTTCGCACATGCTGTGGGCAGGCCGCGAAGGCACCACTCCCCGGCCGGCCAGCCAGATCCTGCCCTCACTGAAAGTCATCCTCCTCGGCGGCATGCAGGAGCCCGGCCACGCCGCCGCCAGCAGCCTGCACGGCCTCTTTTCCCGCCCGGACCAGTGGAAGATGCTGGTGAAAGATCCCGAGGAGTGGATTCCGCTGGCCGTCCAAGAGGGCCTGCGCTGGATCGCCCCGATCGGCTGCACCGACCGGCAGACTACCCGGGAAACCAGGCTGCGCGGCAAGACCCTGCCTGCCGACGTTCCCGTCATAGTGGCACTGTCGTCGGCCAATCGGGACGAACGGAAGTTTGAGGACCCGGATGTGTTCGACATCAATCGCAGCAACCGGACACATCAGGCCTTTGGCGGCGGGGAGCACTTTTGTGCGGGGCATTTCTTCGGTCGTCACGTGGAGCGCATCATGTTCGAAGAACTCGTCAAGACTATGCCGGACGTCGCTGCTTCCCCGACCGAAGCCCCGGAGGTCACCGGTTGGGTCTTCCGCGCCCCGAAGAAGCTTCCGGTGGTCTTCACACCGACCATGTCGCGGGAACGGATCAGCCTGCCGGAGGCGGGTTCCGGGCGCGAGCAGCAGGACAGCGCCGAGTTGGTCGTCTCCTCCATCCGGTTGGAGGCCGAGGGGGTGTTGTCCGTGGAGTTCCGCGAACCCAACGGCCTCCCGCTGCCCGAGTGGAGGGCAGGGGCACACATTGACTTCTGGTCCTCGCCGGACCGCTCCACCAAGTACTCGCTATGTTCGGATCCGGCCGCCCCGAACGTGTGGCGCATCGGGGTGGTCAGGGAGGACGAAAGCCGCGGGACATCCAAGTTCATCCATGAAACCCTTCGTCCTGGCATGCCGATCCGGGTCGGGAAGCCGGCCAACAACTTCGCCCTGCGGCCGGCCAAGTCCTACGTCTTCATCGCAGGCGGAATAGGCATTACCCCGCTGCTACCTATGATGACCGAGGCTGCCCGGAATGGCATCAGCTACACGCTCCTTTACTGCGGCAAAGACCGACGGCGCATGCCGTTCCTGTCCGAACTGGACGAACACGGAGATCGGGTGAAGCTGTTCATCGCTTCCGAAGGCTCCCGGCTCGACGTGGCGGATGCAGTGGCCCGTGCAGTCGCAGACGAGGCATCGATCTACTGCTGCGGCCCCGATCGCCTCATGGACGAGGCGCAGCGGGTGGCTGAAGATCTTGGGGGCGAGGTGTTTTGCGAGCGCTTCACGGGTGTCCGAGCTCTCCGCGAAGGCGACGAGCCGTTTCACATCCAGTTGGGCCGCGGCGGGAAGATGCTTACGGTGCCGGCGGACAAGACTGCCCTGCAGACACTGCAGGAGGAAGGCATGGACGTGCTGACCTCCTGTGGCGCGGGAAACTGCGGGTCCTGCGAAACCCGCGTACTGCAAGGCACCCCGGAACACCGGGACGTGTATCTGACCAAGGGACAAAAAGCGCGCAACGACCGCATGATGATCTGCGTTTCGCGGGGCGGCAGCGACCCAATCGTTTTGGACGTGTAGCCAGCCGTCGCCGCGGAGCAACAATGAACTATCCAATGACAAGTTCTGCAGACACCCTAGTTCGAGTCACACGTCCCGTCGGAACCGGTTGTCGTAAGAGCCTGAGGTGCCCGACGGAATTATCGATTAAACGGCTTGGTCCCGACAGCTCATGTGCTGACGGGACCAAACCGTATCCGATCGCCCTTGACCACAGCAGGGAAGCGAGAGCGTGAGCAGGCAGTTCCCGCCCGTGGGAGTCCCTCCCGTGGCAGTCAGGCCGCCACGATGCGTCCGATGGACTGCCGGTGGTAGACCATGGGCGTCTGGTCGGCGGTGCCCAGGTGATGCACCGAAAACAAGACGAGCGTGTGGTCTCCAGCCGGAATCTCTTGATGGATGGAACACTCCATCCATGCGGTTGCGCCATCGATAAACAGTGCCCTGCCCGAAGAAGCCCGGGTCTGCACTCCGTCGAAGCGGTCCCGGCTCCGTGACGACAACTGCCAAGCCAGCGGACCCTGGTCTTCTGACAGGATGGAAATTCCGATCCGTTCACTGGACCGCAAAGCATTCCAGGTGTTGTTGTCGTTCTGGACGCAAATGGAAACCAAGGCCGGGTCCCAGGACACCGCCTGGAAGGATGAAGCGGCGAAGCCTGCGTTGCCCCCCTCGAGGACCGCGCAGACGGCCACCACGCCGCTGGGGAACTGGGCAAAGACCTGCTTCGCGTCCGCCCTCAAGGCATCCTGTAGGAAGTCAATGCTCTGATCGGTCATGCTAGCTGTCATGGTTTACTCCTGCTCCTCTGACTGAGGGACGTGCTTGCTTGTTATCTCAAGTTTGAAGTCGACGGCTGTGCCAAGCGATGTAGCCGTCGACAGATAAACCCGCGTTCGTTGTGCCGCATGCACAAGCTCAGAAACCCGGGATGACCGTCAGTAAGCCCGTTAAATGCGCCTTGTCCCGCCCATGGAACATGGGCGGGACAAGGCAAAAGTTGGCTGGGCTGGTCAGGCTCGGAGGTGGGAGGTGCCCGTGTTGACGGAGAACAACTCGAAGGTGTCGGTGCGGGTTCGGGTGGTCAGTATGTCCCGGAAGTAGCGCTGCAACGGGGCACCATCCGCGCTGTTCTGACTGCCGGCATTGCGCAACATCAGTTCAACGGCCTTCCAGACCAACTCCTCAACCACGAAGTAGACGCCGTTCAGCCTCATCGAACGTGATTCATCAAATGCTTCGATGCCGGCGGCCGACCGTGCCGCATATTCCTCGTATAGCCGGGAGCTGTTGACCAGAATGGACTGTGCCCCGTCGACGTACGAGATGGCCATACCCAGAACCCGCTGCCATTCCTCATAATCTCCGCGTATGGACCCATCCTTGATCCACGGATGCCGGGTCTTCATGATGATTTTTTCGAATTCGTCGACCGCCGCGTAGCCCAGCCCGACGGACGTGGAGGCAACCTCACCCTCGGCGAACCCGAAGAACGTCCCGGCATAGACCGGGTTGTTGTGCAGCTTCGACCCGACGGTTTCGCCTAGATTGGAGGCGGTCCACTTTTCCTCGGAGATGCAGTAATCGGGGACGAAGGCTTTCTCCGCCTTGATGCTGTTCGATCCCGAGCCGCGCATTCCGATGACTCGGCCCCAGTCGTCCTGGACTTCGTAGTCCTCTCTCCGCAGAATCATCCAGACCCGGCATTCGGGGTCGTCAGGCTGCAAGCCGGGGAGGAAGGCCGTGGCCATGAAGTGGGTGGAGTACGGTGCCCCGGAGCAGTACCGCCAGAACCCGGTGACTTCCCAACCGCCGGCAACGCGCTCAACTGTTGTGTTCTGACTGTTGCCGCTGGCCGGACAGATGATGTGGCCGTGGGCGCCGAACACCTCTCGCTGAGCCCGCTCTTCGAAGAATGATCCCAAAGTCAGAGCATGGCCCGAGGACAACGAGAGGCACCAAGCAGTTGAAGGGCAGCCACGCGCCACCTCGGCGATGACCTGATAGAAGGCTGAAACCCCCAGCTCCAAGCCCCCGAACATTTGCGGCTGGAGCATCCGATAGAAACCATGCTCCAGGAAGTACTCATGCACTTCCTGCGAGTATTGTCCATCGACTTCCGTCTGGGCCTGTGCTTCCCGGAGCTTTGCGCGAATCTCACGGGCGCGTTCAAGGAGCCGTTCGAGCTCGTACCGGATCCGCGGGTCTTTCTCTGTTGGAACTTGAAGGCTAAATGGGCCGGCCAAGCCCGGCTCGACCGACGCTCCGGTGGCCACTGCTGGTTTGGCGGCGGTTTGCTCCGATGCCGACTGGGCGGGGGCTGTGGCGACAAATGCTCGTGTCATAGGAATCTCCTTGCGCATCACGGGATGTGACTTTCCCTCAAGTCTGGGAGTGCCCGACGTCACAAACAATGTCTGGCACTGACAATCATTGACTCCGAGATGGTGCCTGACGCACAATTTGTCCGACGAGGTGCTGCCCTGGCAGTGCGTGGAACACAGAAGATGGATGCGCTGGTGTCTGGAAAAACTGAAGACTCTCCTGCTGACCTAGGCCAACATGCCGTGCGGCCTGCCCAACAGGCCGGTACTCCTTTGGACCAAGGCGCGGGCGAATCCGGCGTCTGGACTCTGATCCGCGCCGCGCGTCAGGGCGGACTGCAAAGCATCGTCGCGGCGCTGCGGCAGGCCTTGGGTGCCGATAGCGCGCTGTTCGATATCAACGGCAACACCTTGGCTGCTTCACCGTCGCGTACCATCTGGAACTACCCCCTGGTGTTGGAGGCGAGCCTCGGTGCCGATTCCGCGCTGCCGGTCGCGGCGGCGCGTGTCTTCGTGGACAATGAGGCCGTCGCGATTCTTGCCGTCCACGAGCCGACACCCCCGAGACGACTCCTGGCAGCGGCCGTGGACCTGGTGACCCTGGAGATTGGCCGGTTGCGCGCCCGCCAGGACGGGAAACGCGAACTCACGCAGCATGTCATGGACGACCTGATCCATCACCGCGTCTCGGAAGCGGAAGCCCGGAGCCGGCTGCGCAGCATTGGTTTTGATCCCGAGTCCCGTTACCGCGTGCTGCTGGGCCAGGCGAACATGCGCCGCGAACGACTGCTCTCCGTGCCCTGGAACATACATACTCTGCTGAGCAACCAGCATGAGCCCTTTGTGCGGGTCGTCGTCGACGGTCGCATCCTCATGCTCGTACCCGAAGACCCAATGGTGGACCGGATTGCCGCGTCATTACTAAACCACATGCAGGAGGTGGGCTCCGACGGGTCCGTGGGGGTCAGTTCTGTCCATACCGGCGCGGCAGGCATCCGGGCAGGCTACTTCGAGGCTTTGTCGGCAGCCTCCGGTGGCACGGGAGTCCGGCGGCCGGAGATCGTGGACCTTGGCCAACTGCTCGTGCTGACCAACACCACGCTGCCGTTGTCGGATTTAGCCGCGGCCTCGCTAAAACCATTGATCGACTACGACAGCGGTCATGGAACGCAGCTGGTGGCCACACTGCAGGCCTTCCTGTCCTCGAACCGCTCCTTTGCGGAGACTGCTGAGGCGTTATTCATACACCGCAACACACTTCGGTATCGCTTGAGGCAGATCCATGACCTGCTGGGTTACGACGTCGCGTCGACTCGCCACATCACCAACCTGTGGCTTGCGCTTCAGGCCCTGACCGGCCTGCAGGAACTGTAGTCCCTAGCCAAGCCCGCCCAGGTCGACGAAGTCGTCAAGCAAACCCCTGATACCCCCAGCTTCCACCGTCACCGGGATCCTGTCATCGGGCTCGTAGTAGCGGCTGAGCCCGAACGTCTGGCCAAAGGGATCGCGGAGCACCGCATAGCGGTTCATCGTGCTGTTGTTGGCGGGCACAATAATCCGGGCACCTGCCTCAACCGCCCTTGCGACGGCGAGGTCCACGTCGGCAACATCGAAGTAGACGAGCCAGCCTGATTCGCCCGCCTCCATGAAGTAGCCGCCGAACTGTACGAAACCTGCCACGATCCGGCGGTCATCGTAAAGCAGGCGGAAGTCGTAAGGATCGTCTACCACGTCCAACCGGTCCACACCCAGAACAGACTGGTAGTAGTCGGCAGCTGCCCGTGTGTCTTTCGTCGAATAATCCACGTTCGTTTGGCCGACGCCCGACCCGCTCACTGAACCGGCGTCTGCAATACCCGTCCACACCTGCTGGCCGTCCACCACATAGGTACGCTCATCGCCGCCGGGAAGAACGATGCTTCGCACCGCTCCCCCGGCTGCGGCGGAGCGGCTTCCTGCCGCTCCGGCGTCAACCAAGTGAAAGAACGGGATCCAACCGGAGTTCGGTCCGTCCGCATGCTGCTCCGTCACAGCGAAGATGCCACGCCCCCGCAGCATTGCGGCGGCGTCCCAGGTACCGGCATCGACGTCCGTTGAACCGATCAGCCAGGCATAGAAATCAGAACTGGCGGCCGGGTCGGAGCTGACCAACTCCATCCCCGCCAATCGGCAGGTTGAGATCTTTGTGTGCACAGTTCGAGTATGCCGCATCTTGATCCGGCTGCGCAGAAGTGGGCCTGGACTAGGAAACGGCATCGAAGTTTGGGCAAGGACCGCATGTTGTCTGCGCCCCTGTTGCGGCGTCGGAAGGACCGCGTGATGGTCTGCGCCTCCCGTGGCGGCATCGGAAGGACCGTACTGGACGCTTGGTCAGGGGCGTCGCCGACCGGCGGCCCAGCCTCCAGCAGCAGCGATGAGCGTGCAGGCGAGCATGCCGACACCCAGCGAAATCTGCAAGTCGTCTCCGCCGAGGCCCACGAGCGGAGCAGCAGCCGCGCCAATTGAGTATTCCGCTGCTCCGATGACCGCCATCGCCGTGCCGGCCGCGTGCGGGATCTGTTCGACCGCGAGCGCCGTGGCGTTGCCCAGAACAAGTCCCAGGCTGCTCACGATGAGGAAGAACAGCAGCACCGTGGCCCAAAGACCCGGGCCGCCGGTGGAAGTCAGGAGGACATAGATCATCGAGCCTCCCAGCATGAGCGCCAGCCCCAGCAGCATAACCGTGGCAGGGCTGAACCGGCTGACAAGTTTGGCACTTAAGAGGCTAGCCAGGGCAAGACCACCGGAATTCACGGCGAAAATGATGGAGAACCAGCCCGGGCCCAGCCCGAACGTCTCCTGGAGTATGAACGGCGAGGCGGCGATGTAGCAGAACAAGGCGCCCAGGCCACAGCCCACGGCAAGACAATACCCCATGTAGGCGCGGTTCAGCATGACTGTTTTGATCAGCGACACCAACTCGCTTACGCCTCCGGCCCGCCGCTGCTCGAGCGGCAGGCTCTCCCGGATGAACAGCAATGCCAGCAGCCACAGCACCACGCTGAGGATGGTCAGCACCCAGAACACTCCACGCCAACCAAGGACCGGGACTACCGCTCCCCCAGCCAAAGGAGCGAGGATCGGGGCGAGGCCCTGGATGGCCATCATCAGCGAAAACAGGCGCGCGGCGTGGCGTCCCGACGCACGATCGGCCAGCACAGCCCGGGCCAAAACGACCCCAGCCGCGCCGGAGGCCCCTTGCAGGAAGCGGGCGGCGATCAGGGCCTCCACAGTTGGGGCCATAGCGCACAGCGCCGTGGCAAGAGCGCAGAGCGCTGAGCCGGCCAGCAGCAACTTACGGCGACCGAACTGGTCCGACAACGGTCCAATGACCAACTGCCCGCCGGCAAGCCCGATCAGGAAGGCCGTCAGGGTCAGCTGCACGGCAAAGGGCGCAGCATCCAGCTCCCGGGCCAGCTCGGGAAACCCGGGAAGGTACATGTCGATCGCCAGCTGGGGCACGGCGGAGACTGCGGCCAACACGACCACGAGGAACGGGGTCGGCGGAACCGCGTGGAACCCGGCGACGTTTCCTCCAGCTTCCGGAAGACGGGGCGTCACGTCGCCCGCAAGCTCGTTGATCGCAGGAAGCTGCGGGTCTTTGGCCATGACTAGCCGTCCTTTCTGGGTTGTACAGACACCGACGGCGGTGCCGCGGCCGGAGTTGATTCCCCGGGCGGCACCGCCGTCGTCGCAACCGCTGACATGCCTCGTGCGGTCGGGCCGGAAGAGGCAGCCGGCTCAGCGCTTGCTGATGAAGTTCACATCATCGGGCGAGAAGAGCTTGTCGCTGGTCCAACCATTGAGGTCGTACTGGTCCATGCACTTTTCCACGAGCGACCGCGCATGATCGAGCGTGCCGTCCTGCTGTGCCGACTCGTTGAGCGTCAGGTGGCAGAGCTCGGGCTGGCCCCAGTAGTTGTGCTCATACAGCTCGTGCCGGGCGCCAAACTCCGAGCCGATCGAGTCCCACAGCAGCTTCATGGTCTTGGAACGGTCCAAGGCGGTCTTCCCGTTGGAGCCGCGCAGGTAGCGGTCCAAATACGGGCGCATCTCGGGGGTCTGGAAGTCCACGGCGTTTGAGTTCAGGTAAATCAGCCCGGAGGCCACCACCGTCTCGATGATTTCGCGGATGCGCCGGTTCATGGAGGACGCCATGGAGGCGTAGGCCCATCCGTACGCCCGGTTGGGCACCAGGTCATCGCCCCAGCCCTGGGTGGCGTTCTCGATCATTCCATCGCGCAGGGCGTTGACGGCGTGGCGGTAGCCGATCACTTCACCCAGGGCTGCCTGCACGCCCCGGAACTGCCCGGCACCGGTGATTTCCAGCGCCTTGCTCAGCGCGCCCACGAAGAAGTCGAGTTTGACGCCGAAGCGGGTGGAGGCCTGAAGGACGGCCCGGCCTTCCCAGCCGGAGACGGTGTCGAACTCGGCCATCCGCTGCGTGTCGTAAATCAACACGTTCTCCCAAGGGATCAGCGCCTGGTCAAAGATGAGTACGGCGTCGTTCTCATCCAGCCGGGAGGACAGCGGGTAGTCGAAGGGGCTCGCGGCGCGGGCCGCCGTTGATTCGTAGGAGGCGCGGGAGAACATCTTGATCCCCTTGCCGTTTGTCGGTGCCAGGAAGGTGATGGCGAGGGATTTGTCCTTCAGCGGGGCACCGGCGTGGGAGACGTAGACATACTGCGTGGTCGGGGATCCGGTAGCCACCACCTTGGCCCCGCTGACAATGATGCCTTGGTCGGTTTCCCGCTCCACGTGGACGTAAACGTCCTTGACTTCCTCGGCGGGGCGGGAGCGGTCCACCGGCGGATTCACAATGGCGTGGCCGATGTGCAGCACGCGTTCCTGGGTTTCCTTGTACCAGTAGCGGGCGTTGTCGGCGAACTCGCCGAAGTACTCAGGGTTGGCACCCAGCCCGGTGATCAGCGAGGCTTTGTAGTCCGGGGTGCGGCCCATCCAGCCAAACACCAGTTCCTGCCAGGTCCTGATGGCCTCGCGGCTGGCGCGCAGGTCATCCTTGGTGCGGGCGTACTTGAAGAAGGGGTGCGTTAGTCCCCCGCTTCCGGTGTCTGTCGGCGCGGTGGTGCGGTCGCGGGTCTCGGGGTCATGCAGCGCATCGAACAGTGAAGCCAGCGACCGTGCCGAGTTCCGGAATGCCGGGTGGGTGGTGACGTCGTCGACACGCTCGCCGTAGATCCAGACCTCGCGTCCGTCGCGGAGGCTTTCCAGGAACTCGTCGCCCGTCTGCATCCGTCCTGTCGAGGCCGGAGCGACGGGGGCGGTTTCGGTGGATTCGTTGACGATGGTCATGAAGTGGGTCCTTTCGCGAGGGCGCCGAACTGGCCGGCATGGAAGGTGAGGGGGGCGCCGCCGGTGTGGCTGTGTTGATGGACGTGCCCGATGAACAGGGTGTGGTCGCCGGCTCTGTGGCGGTCCACGATGCTGCAGGACAAGTAGCCAACGGCTCCGTCGACCAGGGCCATGCCGTCTTCCCACGTGAACTGCGGCAGAGTCTTCCCTGGTTTGCCGGCGAAGTGGGAGGCAATATCCAGCTGGTCTTCCGCCAGCACGCTGATGCCGTAGCGCGGGCGGTTGTTAAGATGCCCATGCATCTTGGCTCTTTCTCCCACTGACACCAGCACCAGTGGTGGGTCGAGTGAAACCGACACGAAGCCGTTGGCGGTCATACCGTGGACTTCACCGTCCTCAGTGACCGTGGTGACGACTACAACACCACTGGCGAAGCTCCCCAGCGTGCGGCGGAATTCCATCGGGTCCAAGGCTTTTTCCCTGATCAGCGTTTGCGTACCTTTGTACATACTTAAGGATGTTAGGCACCTCACAGAGTTAATACAAGAGGTTTGAGATTTATTTTAAGGAACGCGGAATGTGTGCACTTAGCTTGGGCAGGATGGTCAGCAAGAACCCGCACAGATGTCGCCATCCCCGCCAGTTACTTGTACACACTTTCCCGAATACGTATGTTCTGCGAGGTAGGGGCCGCAGGTATGTACAGTTACTATGTGACCGTTTCTTCGACCACCGGGCGACGCCGCCCCAATGACCCCGCGCGACGGCAGCGCATCATAGAAGCGGCGGCCCGGGTCGTCGCCGAGCACGGCGTGGACGCACTGACCTTCCGAGCGGTTGCCGATACAGCAAAAGTCCCTCTGGGGTCCACTACGTATTACTTCACCGATAAGGACGACCTGCTGGTCTCGACCATCCGGGTGATCCGCGAGCGCAACGAGCGGTCTTTCCACGAGATCCTCAAACCCCTGGTCGAGGCGCATGGACTCGCAGGCGGGTTGGCTCGCCTCGTAGAGGAAGTCACCGTCCGGCAGCATCAGCAGCTGGTGCTGGAGTACGGGCTGTATCTGAGCACGCTGCACCGTGCGGCACTGCGGCCGGAGATCAGGGAGTGGCGGATGGACCAGGTCGTTGCCCCGTACTGCGACCGACAGACGGCGGCACTGCTGGGTTACACACTGGAAGGCATCCTGCTGCAGTCGGTCATGGAGGACGCCATGTTCTTTGCCTCTGACGTGGAGCCACTTCTGCGCCGGATCATCGCCCCGGCTTAGGCGGCAAGCACCGCCGGAAGCCGCGCAGACGCACTCCCGGCGGTGCCGGCCGCCCGACTTAGGACGGCCGCTCTACTGACCGGCGACCGCTTGGAAGGCGAGCGGGGCCCGGAACCTGAGGTTCGGCAACTTCTCCGCGCGCAGATATCCAGCCGGAGCGGAAAGGACGTCAGGGACCCGGCTTAGCGCAATGCCTGCAGTGCATGCCACTCCGGGCAGTGGGCTGATTCGGAGCGCGATGGGCTCGGCCAGCAAGGGAGCGTGTACGGTGGCCAGCGCATACTCCTCGTCTCCCGCTTCGAATACCTTCCCGATTAAGCGGACTTCGATGTCAACACCGGCAACAGTGGCGACGATTGTCTTTTCCAGTGATCCACTGACCACCCCGGCCGGGAAGTCGCCCCCCAGCGCTGCTACCCTCATCGGCGAAGCCGCAACTGTAGGTTCCACGGAGATACTCTCGGTCACCACCTCCGTACCGATGACGCCGGCAATCATGCGGGCACACTGTCGGGAAATGACATCTTGGCCGTCACCGGTCCCCGGCTTGAAGTCAGCCGGGTCGACTCCGATCTGCAGGAAGGACAGCAGTTCAGCCCCGAAGGCCCCGAAGTCGCCTACGCACTCGACTTCTATCCGGTTTACGCCCGGCACGATGCCCGCCAACATCGCCGGCACCTGCGCCATCACCACTTCGTTGACACCAGTGCCGACCAAGGTGGCGTTTCCAGCGATGGCCGCGGCATCGAGCTCGGCGGCCGTGGCTGCGTCAAAGTCCCACGGGTACATTGCATCTTCAGCGATGGTCAGCACATTGATGCCGCTGGCCAGACACTCTTTCGCCGGGCCGAGCAGGTCGGTGAGCGCCGTCGTCGTAAAGAACAACGCGATGTCAGCCATGCCGGGCACTGCCCGGAAGTCCCCCGCCGCTTGCACCCGCACGCCGCAGGGCGGCAGCCCAAGGACTTCGGCCAGGTCCTCCCCCACATGGCTGGCGCGCGTGAAGGCACCAACGATTTCGGCCCCATCTAGAAGCAGTGAGTTCACCGCTTCTGTACCGACGGCCCCGAGGCCGAAAACGAGATAGCGAGGATTGTGCACTGCGTCCATCCAATCGGTCGATGTTCATTCGGTCGTACTCAGCGCTGGACCAGGACGTCTCACATCTCGAAGGATGCATCAGCTGCCGAGCACAACCGTGCTGAGGGTTGCAAGCACTTTAGGCAATCGGTGCGGGACGCCATATGTCCATCGGAGCCAGAGATCGCCGATTCTTCTGTGCTCGGTGCACTAGTACTTCAGGCCCGGACGAGGAGCAGACTAAAGCGTGCGGCTTGCCCCTATACACTTTACGAGCACCTGTGTCATATTAAAACGAAGGACGACGCCTGGTCATTGGATTGGGTTGATCGAAAGCAGCCGCAGCAACCTTCTGAAAAGGAACGTAAGCCATGATGACCTACAACCTCCGCCGCACGGCATTCAGCCCGCTGTACGAAGAGGACGTGACCGAGTGGGAAGAGGTTATGGGCTACCGGATGCCGACGGCGGTCGCCGGCCTGGATATCGAGTACCGTGCGCTCCGGAACACCGTCGTCGCGCAGGACTACTCCATGCTTTACAAGTGGTTCGTCGAGGGTCCCGAGGCGCGTACCGTGGTCGACTCGCTCTTTTCCCGCGATGCACACGCTATCGGCGTGGGCCGGATTGCCTACGGCGTCATCGTGGCGGATGACGGCGGCATGGTGGATGACGTAACTGTGAGCGTGCTTGACGCTGACAGAGTCGTGGTGATGGGCGGCAACCCGGACGTCACTCACGCACTCCGGGCTGCGGCACCGGCGGGGACCACGGTGCGGGAACGCAGGGAGGACTTCGCCGTTCTCTCGGTCCAGGGGCCCAACAGCCGTACGCTGCTCCAGCGGCTTACCGACTCTGCCCTGAGCAACGAGGCGCTGCCTTACTACTCCCTGTTGTCGGACGCTAAGGTGGCAGGCGTTCCGGTTGACATCTTCCGCTTGGGTTTCACCGCCGAACTTGGCTATGAAGTGATGGTCTCCGCCGATAACGCGGAAACGCTGTATGAGGCTGTGTTTGCCCAGACAGATTTGGGGGTTGTGCCTTTTGCCGGCGGGACGCTCATGGTGGCCCGAATCGAGGCCGGCCTGATGCTGGCCGGCGTCGACTATAACCCGGACATCACACCGTTCGAGTGCCGCTTGGGATGGACGGTCGACCTGGAGAAGTCGCCTTTCCGTGGCCAGGAAGCATTGCGGGAGCGGAAGAAGACTGCACCCCTGCGCGTGGTGAGCGTGGTGTCCGATGCCGCGCCGGAGGAATTGGACGGCGCAATCCTGTACGCCGAGGAACAAGCCATCGGCAGCGTAAACATGGCGGTCTCTTCTCCTGCCTTGGGCGGAACCACGCTCGGCCTCGCCCGGCTGCCAAAGGACTTCGCAAAGGTCGGCACCCGCCTCACCATACGTGTCGGTGAGCGCAGGGTTGCCGTGGAAGTCCGCCCCACCCCCGTGCACGACCCGGAACGTGTGCGAGTCAGAAGCTAAGTGGAGATAAAGGCCTTCGCTCCCGGTCAGTCACATCCATAACCCGTTTCCAACCCGTTCAAAGGAGGACAACGATGTCCATTCCCACCCACTCGGGCGAAGTGCCGCAAACAACGCACTCCGCAAAGCGGACGTTAACGTCCACGAAGATCATCGTCCTTATCGTCGCAGCCCTCACACCGTTGTCCGTCGTCGTCGGCACGCTCCCGCTGGGCTTGGCCTTCGGCGGACCCTCAACGGCGCTTTTGTACGTTGTCGCCGGACTGATCATCGGACTGTTCTGTGTGGGCTACGTCCAGATGGTCCGCAGGATCACGCGTCCTGGAGCGTTCTATAACTACATCGCCCGGGGGCTCGGCCGGCCTACAGGTGTGGGATCCGCGATGATTGCCGTCGTCACGTATTCGACCTTGCTCATCGGCATCTACGCGGTGACCTCCGTTGTGAACCAGGAGATCCTGGCTGGCTTTGGCATCAATGCCCCGTGGCAGGTTTGGTTCGTTGCCCAACTTTTGGTTGTCACCGTGTTGGCATACCGGAAGATCGACCTGAGCGCACAGGTTACTTTTGTGATCGTGGGCCTCGAACTGCTGATTCTGGCCGCCCTGGTGATTGCCATCGTCGCCAAGGAGGGCTTGCCCGGGGCGTTCCCGGCGGAAGCATTCTCCCCGAATGTCCTAAGCGTCGGGCAGTGGACGATCGCGTTCGTGTTTGCCATGCTCTGCTTCCAGGCTTTTGAAGCAGGGGCACTCTATGCGCCCGAAGCGAAGAATCCCGAACGCACCGTTCCCCGCGCTCTCTACGGGGCGCTGATCATCCTGGTCGCCTCATTCGCGCTCGTAGCCTGGGCACTGACCGGTGTGACAGGCGTCGACGGATTGCAGGAGGCGGTGGGGGCCGACCTGGCCGGCTTCGTTTTCGCCACGACGGCTGCGTACCTGGGCGAGGCGGGCGTGTGGGCGCTGAGCCTGCTGGCCCTGCTGGCACAACTGGCCTGCGCCCTGGCGACCACGAACTTTGTGGCCCGCTATCTCAACAGCCTGGCCCGCGAGGAACTGCTGCCGGCTATTCTTGGCCGGAAGAACCGCCACAATTCACCCGGTTCGGCCATCCTCATCCTCGCAGCCCTTGCTGTTGTGATCATCCTTGGCTTCTCCGTCGTGGGAATCGACCCATACACGGAGATTGCCCCCATTGGGTTTGGGTTGGGAGCGGTCGGAGCAACTACCTTGCAAGCCCTTGCGTCCGGCTCCGCCGTAGGTTTCTTCCTCCGGCAGCCAGCCTCCGAGCGCCATTGGTGGAAAACGACCGTCGCCCCGATACTCGCCACTGTCTTGCTGGTGGCCGCCCTGATCATCGAGCTGAGCGCGTTCAGCTACATCACGGGTAAGGACTCTCCGGAGATGCTCGCCGTGCCTTGGATCATCCCCGTGGCGGGCGCGGCTGGACTGGCCTTCGGTTTCTGGCTGCGCAAGAACCGGCCGCTCCACTACCGCAGCCTCGCCGCCGGAGACACTGCGGAAGAAGCAGAAGAACTGCAGGAGCTGCGTGACCAAGAGCAGTCCCTGAGCTCGAAATCCGCAACGATGGAGATTGCCGGGGAGAAGTAGCACCGGAACTTCCTCCCACTCGTAGGAGGAGCGGTCGATCGTCGAGCTCAGCGCGACAATCGACCGCTCCTCCTGTTAATACTCGAGTCGCGCGGAAACCGTCAGGCAGGCGGTTCTTCGTATCTGCTGAGACAAATTCGCACCATACCGATATCATCGCCACATGACGATGCAACGGGAACGGACTGCCGGCCGCACAGGCGATCTGGCGCCGGCGGCCGCTTTGTTCCACAGCCTTTCGGACCCCACCCGGCTGACCATCCTGCAGCACCTGACCACGGGTGAGCACAAGGTCCGGGAGCTGACGGAGCACCTCGGCCTTGCCCAGTCCACGGTCAGCGCCCACCTGTCGTGCCTGAGCGACTGCGGCCTGGTCAACTCACGGCCGGTGGGACGGGCGTCGATGTACTCGCTGACCACCGAACCCGAGCTGCTCGCCGCCCTTGCCGCGGCCGAGCAACTGTTGAAGGCCACCGGCTACGCCGTCGAGCTGTGCCCGACGGTTGCCGGGAGCCGGGCTGCCGCGGAGGCGCTGCCCGGTGCGGCACCCTCAGCCGAGGCGTCGGCGTGAGCGGACACCACCACCATGCCGTGCCGACGCACCGCGGCCGGCTGGCCATAGGCTTCGCCATCACCGCCTCCATCCTGGTCGCCATGGTGGTCGGCGCCTTCGTGACCGGGAGCCTTGCACTGCTGGTGGACGCCGGGCATATGCTCACCGATGCCGGCGGGCTGCTGATCGCCCTGATCGCTGCTTCGCTCATGGTCCGGCCGCACACCCCGCGCCGAACCTGGGGATACCTCCGGATGGAAGTCCTGGCCGCGGGGGCCCAGGCCGCGGTCCTGCTCGCGGTCGGAATCTACGCGCTGGTCGAAGGTGTCCAGCGGCTGTTCCACCCACCCGAAGTCAGTTCGGGTGGCCTGCTGGTCTTCGGCATCATCGGCCTCCTGGGGAACATCGCCTCCATGCTGGTGCTCAGCGCCGGCCGGAACGCGAACCTCAACTTGCGGGCGGCTTTCCTTGAGGTGGTCAATGACGCCCTCGGCTCCGTCTCCGTCATCGCCAGCGCCGTCGTCATCGCCACCACCGGGTGGACCCAGGCCGATGCGCTGGCCGCCATGCTGATCGCTATCCTGATCGTCCCGCGCACCATCAAGATCCTCCGCGAGGCCGGCAGCATTCTGCTGGAAACCGTGCCGAAGGGCCTGGATCTCGAGGACGTCCGCCAACACATATTGGAAGTGCCGCACGTGCTGTCGGTCCACGACCTGCACGCCTCCCGGATCTCCTCCAACATCCCGGTACTGAGCGCGCACGTGGTCATCGAGGATTCCTGCTTTGTGGACGGTCACGCCCCGCAGGTTCTGGACCATCTCCAGCAGTGCGTGGCCGAACACTTCGAGCTGAGCGTGGAACACTCCACCTTCCAACTGGAGCCCGCAGGCCACATGGCGCACGAGCACCCGGGCCATGACTGAGTGAATGATTCCCGCCCGCCGACCGCGCGGCGGTCGTCACGAGAAACGTGACGGATCTCTCCGCTTTTGACTTGCCACACCCAACCTGATGCTATTGAGGAAGGCCAACCGGTGTTATTGGATCTTCGGTGGCCGCTCCGAATCGCTCGCGCAGGCCTCCTCGCCTGCCCGCGGACACGGTGCCCGTCTCCCTCTCGGGATTGATTATTCAGGGCCCGGCGCCTTCCTGCGCCGCCAGTGTCATACCGCTGCGCACCTAGCGCCTTGTTCACCGCCACCGGTGCGCCGATACGGCCGTTCTGCGGATTCGGAGCGTCGAGCCTGACGGAGAGATCCAATGAATGAGGAGATGCATTTAATACGCGAGTCGGAATCATTGGTGCAGGACCCAGCGGCATGGCCCAACTGCGCGCGTTCGAATCAGCCCGTAAACTCGGAGCCGAAATCCCGGACATAGTGTGCTTCGAAAAGCAGTCCGATTGGGGCGGACAGTGGAACAGCAGCTGGCGCACCGGCCTGGATGCCGCCGGCGAGCCCGTGCACAGCAGCATGTACCGGCACCTGTGGTCGAACGGGCCCAAGGAAGTCCTCGAGTTCTCCGACTACACCTTCGACGAGCACTTCGGCCGCCCCATATCCTCTTTCCCGCCGCGCGAAGACCTGTTCGATTACATCGCCGGACGCGTGGAGAAATCCGACGTCCGCAAGTACGTCCGGTTCAACACCGTGGCCCGCTGGGTTTCCTACGACGAGGAGTCCAGGGAATTCACCGTCACCGTCGAGGACCTCGCGGCGCAGCGCACCGAAACGCACGTTTTCGACAAGCTCGTAGTCTCTACCGGCCACTTCTCCTACCCGAATGTGCCGGCGTTCGACGGCATCAACAGCTTCCCGGGCGAGGTGCTCCACGCCCACGACTTCCGCGGCGCCGAGCGGTTCGCCGGCAAGAACCTGCTCATGATCGGCAGCAGCTACTCCGCCGAGGACATCGGCATGCAGGCCCACAAGATGGGCGCCAAGTCCGTCACCTTTAGCTACCGCAGCGGCCCCATGGGCTTCGACTGGCCGGAGTCGGCCGTTGAACGCCCGCTGGTGACCCGCTTCGAGGGCCGGACCGCGCACTTCAGCGACGGCACTACCGGCGGGTTCGACGCAGTAATCCTGTGCACCGGCTACCTGCACAAGTACCCGTTCCTCCCCACCGAACTGTCGCTGCAGTCGCCGAACCTGCTCTACCCCGGCGACCTCTACAAGGGCGTGGTCTGGCAGCAGAACACCAACCTGTTCTATCTGGGCGCGCAGGACCAGTACTACACGTTCAACATGTTCGACGGGCAGGCCTGGTTCGCCCGCGACGTGATGCTCGGCCGGATTGAACTGCCCTCGCTGCAGGAACGCGCCGCGGACATCCAGGCTTGGCTGGACCGCCAGGACGCCCTTGCCGACCATGACGCCGAGGCTGATTTCCAGACGGATTACCTGCGCGACCTGATTGCGCTGACGGACTACCCGGAGTTCGATCTGGATGCCGTGGCCGCCCTGCTCAAGCAGTGGATGAAGGACAAAGAAGAGAACATCCTCGGCTACCGGGACACGATCCACCGTTCCGTCATGACCGGCACCATGGCCGCCCGGCACCACACCCGCTGGATCAACGCCATGGACGACAGCATGGCACGCTACCTTAGCGGCCCCTCCGAGGACATGGACACCGGAGCGCTGGCAGCCCTGACCGGGGACACCAAGCAAGCTGCCGGCAGGTAAGACCAGCCAAGAATCACGTACGACGGCGGGTGGCCTGGGAGCGTTTCCTCCTCGCCACCCGCCGTCGTCACCCTTCAGCGTTCCTAGTCCCGACGGAGGCTCTCTTCCCGACCTGCCGCCAAAGAGTCAGGTCCCAGTCCCGCCAGTCCCGTAGATGAACTCTTCGGCGTGGGCCACGGCCTTCTTGAACGAGTCGTTGCGCAAAGCCGCCTGTTCCGGGCCGCCGTTGACGCTCTCCGTGTAGTTTGTGAAGCCCGGTCGCAGCGCCCAGATGCCGCCGCCCGGCGGCAGGTAGAACACGGCGAAAGACCGGTGTTCGCCGTCGTCGTCCTCCCACACCGGAACGACGGCGACGGCGGCGCCGGTATCGACGTTGATCCACTGCGCACGCGGCCGCGGCTGGCCTTCTTCGAAAACGCTCGGGTCCAAGAACGGCGCGGTCCCCGGCCCCCAGCGCTCCTCGAACCGTTCATGGAAAACGGGAAACAGGTGATGGTCGTACCGGCGCCAGCTGGAAACAGGCATTGATCCTCGCTTCATCGAAAGGGAAATAGCAGCCACTCAGGCCACACGGTATCCTCGGGCTCCGGTCGTGGGAAGCCGAGGTAGACCGGATCCGCCACCGGCATGGCCGGGCGCACTCCGGGCGCAGGGCGCGGGCGCGTCTTGGGCGCCGCGGGCCGTCCCGGCGAAGCCGTCTGCCCGCCGCCGGGCGAAGCGGCCGCCGTCTGGCCGCGCCTGCTGCCCACCCGGCGTCCGCGGTCGTAATCTGCCCGGCGGCCCACGTCTCCCAGGACGGAGTAGGCCTGCAGGATGGCACCCATCGCCAGGCCGTCGGCACGCGACCGCGGCGCATCGCCGTCGTGGTTCAGATCCGGGTGATGCGTTCGCAGCAAGGACCGATAGGCGCGCCTGATGTCAGCATCGCTGGCATCGGGCGACACGCCCAGGATGGCATAGAAGTCGGCGTCACCCATGCTGGCCTCCCTCCTGCTGCCGGAAGCTTACGCCGCTCATGGCCAGCCGGTGGTTCCGCCCGCGCCCGGGCGTAACCACCGGCTGCGATCCCACAGGTCAGGCGTCGATCATCTGCTTGGTGTCTCCGCCTTTGATCTCGATCTTGCGCGGCTTGGCCTGCTCGCGGATGGGGATCCGGAGGGCCAGCACGCCGGCCTCGTAGTTCGCCGTGACCTTGTCCGTATCCAGCGTGTCGCCCAGGATCAGCTGGCGGCTAAACGTGCCACTGGGCCGTTCGGCGGCAACGACTTCCTTGCCGTCCTCGATCTTGGACTTGCGCTCCGCAGCAACCGTGAGGACATTGCGTTCCACGTCCAGGTCGATGGTGGACGGATCGACGCCGGGCAGGTCGAGTTCGACGACGAACTCCTCGCCTTCGCGCCACGCATCCATCGGCATCGCCACCGGGCGCGCCTGGTTTCCGAAGACCTGCTGGGTCAGGCGGTCCAGCTCACGGAAGGGATCAGTTCTCATCAACATGGCAGCCTCCTTCAGTTCTTCTCCTTGACGCTCACCTAATCTGTGTCCGAGCGCATAGATATTATGACTCTGCGCTACTATGTTTGCAAGTCGGTTTTTGGAGGAATTTTGGCAAGCGAGAAGAAGCGGCCGCGGACGGACAAGGGTGTCTACGGCATCTCCGTGGTCTCCGACATCGTGGGCGTCGGCGAGCAGACCCTGCGCTTGTACGAACGCCGCGGCCTGCTGGAACCGGAGCGCACGGCGGGCGGCACGCGGCGGTACAGCCAGGACGACGTCGACCGCCTCCGCCGCATCGGCGAGCTGGTGGACGACGGCGTGAACCTGGCCGGCGTCGGTAAGGTCCTGGAGCTTGAAGAGGACAACGCTTTGCTGCACAGGCAGCTCAAGGCTGCCAAGGAACGTGCGGCCGGACATGAGCAGCACGAAGAACCGAAGGAAACCACGCGGCCGGCCTGAACGCCCTCCCTCCCCCGGGCACCCGGAGTATGGTCGACACCGGGGCCCTACTCCGGAGCCGAACAAAGGACCACGCTCATGGGACTGCGAAGCGCGCTGTTCGCCGCGCAATATGATGCTGCCATTCGCCGCGAACCGGGGGTGCTCGCGTCGCACCGCACGGCCTTGCTGTCCGGGTTGAGCGGAATTGTGTACGACGTCGGTGCCGGCACCGGCGCGAATCTGCCCTACTTCCCGTCGGGGTGCTCCGTCACGTTGGTCGAGCCGGACCCGAACATGCGGAAGCGACTGGAGTCCAGGGTGGGGACCCACTCCGCAACGGTGCGCGTCGTGGATGCGGTAGCCGAGGACTTGCCGGCCGAGGACGCCAGCGTGGACGCCGTGGTGTTCACACTGGTGCTGTGCAGCGTCCCCGACCAGGCGGCCGCGCTGGCCGAGACCAAGCGCGTGCTCAAGCCCGACGGCAAGCTTCTCTTCCTGGAGCACGTCCGCGGCCCTGGCGCGCACGGCAAAGTGCAGGACCTGCTGCGGCCCGTGTGGTCGTTCGCGGCACAGGGCTGCGAGCCCAACCGGAACACGGCCGCGGCGATAGCCGCCGCCGGCTTCAGCGTGGCGATGCAAGATGAGTTCGCCGTAGGCCCGGCATGGCTGCCAATAAATCCCATGGTGGCAGGCACGGCAACGCCCGGAGCCAACCGCTAGGTTGTCACCGGGCGCTGCGCGGCGCGGCCGCTTTTAGGCGGAAGCGTTGGTTACCCAAATCCCCCGAGCTTGTCCTTCATGCCGCCCAGCTTCTCGCCCAATCCTCCGGGGAGCTTGCCGAGCAGCGCGTCGACGTCGATGCCCAGCTTGGACAACAGCCCTGAGTCGCGCTCGGTGTCCACCTTCTGCGGCAGTTCCGCATCTGCCGCAACTGCCTGGTCCTCTTTTCCCTGCTGCTTGAGGAAATCGATGATCTGCTGCTTGTCGATCTGCATGGGTTTTTCCCTTCGCTAGCGTGTCAGCGTACTGTCCACTGTCCTCGCGGCGGGCACGTGTGGCAAGGGCTCAAGACGGCAGCAAACGCCGGATGGCATACTGTTTGGACTCCACCGCGCCGTGGAAACCTCGTGGACAGGAACGCATGACATGGCTGGGCATTTCGAAGTGATCAAGGCGCCCGACGGCGGCTACCGGGTCAGAATGCTGGACGGTAAGGGGAATCTCATGGCCGAATCGGTCACGTATCCGTCCCTCCAGGAGGCCAAGGACGGCATCGAGCTCGCACGGGAAATCGCCGGCACCGGCCGCGTGATCGACCGGACGAACGGCGACGCAGCGACCTGACCGCCGGTAGATAGTCCACCTCGATGACGTCGGATCAACCCCGACGACGGCGACGAATGAGCCGTCTCCGGGAGAGATTTGTCTAGTGGTGGTTACCCCGTAGGTTGCCAGTTGCACGAAAGCTGCGACGCGTTCCACCCATGAGCCTCCCCCACTCTGCCCGGCCGCGCTGCTACCTCCACTCGGCACATCTCAGTTGACGCGGTTAGCAAAAGGGAGACTACCGAACTTCTCAACAAAGGCTTGGATCATTGAGCCTTCTATCATTTTTGCTGTCTCGCCGCTCGTTACTCTCCACCCGACCAGGAGATCACGGGCGTCAGCCAGCTGCCATATGAATTCTCCGCCGGCATGACCGTGGCTTTTGCCCCGACCCGCGTTGCGAAATTCGCGAATCCGCGCCCAGAGGTTTGATGCCTTGCCAATGTAAACTACCGAGGCTCCATCAACCCACTTCGATTCCAAGATAGAGACTTGAACGTTCGGATCTTTGGCCTTGTGAGTGCCACCGAAGCCTCTTTCTCGAAAGACTGGAAAGGCGCTCGAAGGTCGCAAGACAACGTAAACACCCGGAGATGGTGGCACGCCCCCGTCCCCTTTGTACTGCCGCTGAGTGAGGTCTTCGAAGGGACGGAAGCCCTCGAATCCTGCGTTGACCAATTCCGAGTAGTTGAAGTGCTTTAACTTCGCCATCATTTCCTTCATCATTTGGCTTCGCTGACAGAGCTGGGCTGCCACTTAAGTTGCGCTTGGATGATCTGGGTTTTTGACAACTACAGTCTTGTACAGTTCCAGGCAGTCTGGGGAACATTTCTTCTGCCCAAAGATAAGATTTTCCGCTAATGCAGGGCAGTTGACTGCTTCGTTGCTCACCGTGCCACCGCCCTGCCTGCCGCGTAAACGTCCGCCGGCATCGGCCTCTGCAGCTTCCAAGTGATCGCGATCGGCTTCTCCCCCGAGTGCTGCACGTAATCGACCTGGCCCAGACATGTGTAGGGCATGGTCATTCCGGCATCATCTTTTGCATGCTCTCTTGTAAACAGAACAATCTGTGACCCGTGCGCTTTGCGGTCAAGGTACCGCCGCCCGACCGGGCTCGTGGTGGACGCCGAGTTCTGTGATTCCCAGTGGAACAAGTCCTCACTCAGCGCATAGTCCTTGTACATGGTGGTGGCCGAGTGATTCTTTTCGTCCTTGTTCAAGGTGATAAAAAAGGCGTCGGTAGCTATTTCCTGGCTCCAGGCAACACCCTCCCTGTGCTGCGCGTTCCGCCCGCCGAGATTGGCGATGCCGAGGGCTGCCAGCACTTCTTCACGGCGGTATGTGGCGTGGGAGTACATGGGTAGGTGTTGTAGGCCTAGTCCGAGCCCCTTAGGCATGTGGCGGGCAGCCTCGACGCCGAGCTTCATCAATTGGCTAATCTCCGAGCAAGCGTAACGATAGGCCCGCAACTGCTCGAAGCCGTCGTCGTACTTTTCGAAGTCTCCACCATCAGGCCAGAGGGTAAAGAAAAGCATCCGGGCCAGGGTTTTCTCTCGCTCCCCCAGGTCTTCGTAAGGCACGCCGGCTGGGGAAACGAGTGCAGTGTATGTCTCAGCCCGTTCAGGATCATCGACATGCATCAGCGCGGTCATCTTTTTGAGTACAAGTTGCTCCTCGAAAAGTGACCGGCCCTCGCGGTGAACGGGCGGCTGCACGCCGGCTTCGATCAGCCCGGCCTCACGGATCAGCGACGTCCAGGAGTCACCGGTTTTCCGGTATACCTCCGACGCGTCCCTGCCGGACTCGCGCAGGTAGTCCTCCAGCAGGACCTCGGCATGTGACCGTACGTCGGCGACCAGCTGGTTGCGGTTGAACCTCAGCTGGGATCTGATGTTATCCAGCACGATCCGCTGCGCCACCCGATCCAAGATGATCTGGCAGCCTGAAGGCAAGAGCGGAAACTCCTCCTCGATCTGTTTCACGAGGCCTGCCCGACTGGTTCCGGTCAGCGCCCGGAACTTGGGGGCAAATCGGAATTCGCGGCGCTGCTGGCCGATGAAGTCCAGAACTGTCAGGACGGCCTTATCTTCGGCTCGCCGGAGGCCGCGGCCGAGCTGCTGGAGGAAGATGGTCGAGCTTTGCGTCGGACGCAGCAGCAGGATCGTGTCAACTTCCGGCACGTCCAGGCCTTCGTTAAAGAGGTCGACGGCGAAAATGCAGTTGATCTCCTTGCTCCGAAGATTGGCGAGGGCTGCGGCCCTGTCCTCGCTGGTCGTGTCGCCTGAGACTGCCACAGAAGTGATGCCGGCGCCGTTAAAAACCTTGGACATGTAACGTGCATGCTGGACGGAGACGCAGAATCCTATGGCTCGCATCTCCGTGGTGCTGAGCACTTTATCGCGCAGTTCCTTAATGACCTTGGCCGCACGGGCGTCGTTGCCCGTGTACAGGACGCTCAGTGCCTGGAGATCGTAGTTGCCCCGCTTCCATTCCACCTGGCTCAGGTCGACGTCGTCCGCCAGTCCGAAATAATGGAATGGAACCAACAGGTCGGCATCCAATGCGTCCCACAGGCGAAGTTCGCTTGCTGTGCGGCCGCCAAAGAACGCCTCCGCGACGTTGACGCCGTCGCCGCGCTCCGGGGTGGCGGTCAGCCCAAGCAGTTCCTGCGGGCGAAGGTGGTCAATGATCCGCCGGTACGTCGGTGCCTCTGCGTGGTGAAACTCGTCGATGACAACGACGTCAAAATGCTGGGGAGAGATCTGTTCGATACCTTTGGACCCCAGAGACTGAACGCTGGCAAAGACGTGTTTCCATTGGGTCGGCTTATCATCCCCGACGTAGAGTTCGCCAAATGAGCCGCTCTGCGTAACGGCTCGGTACGTGCGCAGGGCTTGCTCCAGGATTTCCTTCCGATGGGCGACGAACAGCAGAGTAAGCTGGCGGCCGGCTTGGTTGCAAAGCTGCTGGTAGTCCAGGGCAGCGACAACCGTCTTGCCGGTACCCGTAGCTGCCACTACCAGGTTTCGATGGTGGCCGTGGATTCCGCGGGACGTTTCAAGCTCCTCCAACATCTCAACCTGATGCAGATGTGGCTGGACCTCCAGCCCAGTGGCTCCCATGGGCTGCATCGCGGTGGTGCCGCCGTTCCGCAGCAGGGCGGCGTCGAGCCTTTCGGCGTCGGCATCCGGGTCATAGGGGACGAAAGCCCGCTGCTCCCAATAGCTGTCAAACGTGACTTCGAACTTGTTCAGCAGCGCAGGCGTTGTGACAGACGACAAACGGACGTTCCATTCCAGTCCGTCCAGGAGGGCCGGTCTGCTCAGATTGGAACTGCCCACGTAGGCCGTATCGAATCCAGTGTTGCGGCGGAAAAGCCATGCCTTGGCGTGGAGCCTAGTGGCTTGGGTTTCGTAGCTGATCCGCACTTCTGCCCCGTGTCTGCGGACCAGCTCATCAACCGCACGGCGTTCGGTGGCGCCCATATAGGTGGTGGTGATAACGCGGAGGGGGACACCGCGTTCTACGAGCTCATCGAGTGCCGCCTCCAGAAGACGCAGACCACTCCACTTGATGAAGGCGCTGAGCAGGTAGACGGCATTGGCCGAGGCCATTTCGGCACGGAGTTCTGCTGCCAGGTTCGGATCGTCCTTGCCATTCGTTAGAAGAGCAGAATCCGATAATGCGGTAAGTGGACGACGAAGGTTTCGACGTCGCAGTTTCTCCGGTGCATGAAGCGAAAGAAGTTGCCGCGGGCCGTCCTTGATCGAGTCTTCTGCCTGGATAACTTCTAACATCCCGTTGGCAAGTGCCAGCCGGTCCTCGGGCTTCGCCGCCGCCAATGCATTCCTGGCGGCCTCACCAATATGTCTTGAAAGGATCTCTGTGGAGTCAGCAGCGTCTACCAATTCGAAGTTCGTCTGGTAGTTCGGCAAGTGCTCTAAACGGCGGGACAGCGATTCGGTGTGGAGGACCTCATACAGACCTTCTTGTAGGGGGACTGCTTCCCCTCCCCCAATAAATGCATTCACTAGGCCAGGGTAATTCAGCATAAGGACATTTGTAGCCAAGGATGCGCACGAACAGTGAAGTAACAAGTACTTAGCGACCCGATTTGCGCAAGCAACGCGCCGAGCATCGAGGTCGAGCCTGATTACCGAAGGCCGGTGCGGGTCATCGGAGAAGTTTACGATGCTTCCCTCCGGCCTCGTGAAGATGTTCCATTGGTCGTCGACATTCGCAGACCGGGCACACCACAAGTCGACGGAGCAGGCAGTTCAGAAGAAGAGCCCACCAGCGATGAGCGCCACCAGATGCTAGTCTTTCGCTGTGCGCGATAAAGATGTGAGAGAGGCCCTGCACTGTGCCCTGATCAGCATCCATGAGCATGACTTGGAGCACACGCGTTTCGTGGACGAGTTAGATCTCTGTGGAGAAGTGCGGGTAGACGTCGCGGTTATCAACGGAAGTCTTTCGGGCTATGAGCTAAAGAGTGCGAAGGACAACCTACGGCGTTTGCCAAAGCAGGTCGAGCTCTATTCGAAAATGCTCGATTATGCTGTTCTCGTGGTGGCTGAGAACCATCATGAAGCCGCACTGAAAATCGTTCCAGATTGGTGGGGAGTGACGATGGCTGTGGCCGAAGGTGACGGCCCTGTCACTCTCGACGATATCCGGCCGCCCTCCTTCAATCCCGGGATCGATCCCCGTTACCTGACTCGGCTGCTTTGGCGAGATGAACTGCTGGACGAACTAACCCGCCTGGGCTTTGACAAGGGATTCCGGTCAAAACCCAGACGGGCACTTTGGGAGCATCTCTCGACATCCATCCCTCTGGACGATATCCGGGAGATCGTACGGCGGCGTTTGAAAGGCCGAGCTAACTGGAGAGCTGATTTAGTACTGTCTTGATGTGATGGTACGTTGCCCACCGACGCCACACAGTCGCGTTACCTCCCGATGTGTTCTGGTCGATGACACTATCGATCCACTCGTTCGCCAGGTCTCGCTCAGTGTCAGCGTAGCGCGGATGCTGCCGGAGCCTGTCGAGCATGGGACCAACAGCAGCCGCTCCCAAACCTCGCCCACCGTTGCCCCTAAAAAGATCACCGCGGGCAAAAAGCCACGACTCGGGCGTTGTATACCTGAAACTAGCGCTTATATTGAGGAACCGCGGATTGATTTCCAGGGTGGGGTCATACGCAGCAACGCCATAATCGGAGTAGTCAATCCCAGCTGTACCGTCGGCTGCTACCAACCTACGTATGCTTTTGAACGTTACCCAATCCGTACGTTCGATTTCATGGACGTCCCTTCCGCTTGGCAGTTCCTTCGGCATACCTGCACCGGCAACCGTCACTGAACGCCAAGGGCCATGGGCCGTGGTCCACCGAACCTCAGGTGCAAGAGCTCGGAGCGTCAGATCGCTAGCTGTATCTTCGCCCAGATCCAACACAAGATCGATATCGTTCGGCTGCAACCCTAAGTCAGACAAAAGGGAGTAGAACACGTCGGGCGCAGCCGAAGGCCACTCCGAGGGAAGAAGTCTCACAGCAGCTCCTGTCCCTGCGTCGGCAGCCAGGTCACGGGCTGCCTTGATGAGCTCGACTGGGCTGGTTGACGACACGACGGGAATTAGAGTGAGCCCCTCCTCCAGGGACTTTTCAAACAACACCTGAAGAGGCTGCGCGGCCTCGGCACTTGCGAGCTCGTCCGCGAGGAATACCAGATCTATGTAGGCCGAGTGACCGCTGCGGGCCGAGGCTAATTCCGAGGGAACCTTTTCCAAGTGCTGCTCGAGACTCTTGTCGAATTCCTCAGTGTCATAATTCCAAGCCCGGGGAGGGACCACGAAGATCGGGGTGAACTGCGAATGCTCCTCCGGCGTCAAATCCTTAAGCGCCCGACGCTCCCCTTGCCGGGACAACAACACTGGTCGGTAGTGAACAGGCGATTTTTCCATGCTTCCCGCTCCTTGTATGTGAGACTACGCACAGGTTATACGTTTTTGCGGCTCCAGTCATCAGAGGCGCATTAAAATGTGGCCCCTCGATTCCTGACGACGGCCCCGCCGAACCGGCCATTCTCTTCCGCCCACCGAAGAAAAGGGCTGCTACTTGCTCCAAGAGCATGCTGCGGGCTTGGCGGCGGTGGCGGTGCTTTGGGGCAGGCATAGTCAGCGTGGGCGGCAATCTTCCCACCGAGCACCCTGACCACTTCATCGCAGGGTTCCTGAGGCACCTCGACCACGCTCACGACATGTGGAGGAGCCACTTCCGGTAGACTGCGGCCCTATCGCGCAGCACCTGTCGAGAGTGCCGTGGCACTGCCGGACATGCGCTTTGAACGCGTGGCCCTTTGCGCGCGCCGGCGGATGAAGTACTCGGCGACCGCAAGGTTGAGCAGCCAGGCTGCCCCCATGAGCACCGCACGGCTCAGTTCGTTGGTCGGGCCGACCAGGAGGATCCAGGGGATGGTCACCAGGGCTTGCGTTCCCGCCGCGATTCCGATGGCGTAGCCGCGGGCCATCCAGGCGCCGTGTGCGGCGAAGTTGCGCCGCCGGATCGCGAGGATGCCCAGGACAATGCTCGCCGTCATGGCCGTGCCGAACACCAGCCGGAGGACGAGCAGGATGACGCCGTCGTCGGGCGGGAGGTCGTAGAAGACGGACATCCAGAGGCCGGAGAGGGCAGCGAGCAGGCCGGCCGGGATGAGGACAACCCCGGCGATGCGGTGCCAGCTGCGCCGGCTTCGCTTGCCGCGGCGCAGCGAGGGCAGAAACTGGAAGGCCCCTACCAGGCTGTAGACGATGGCCGCGGGGATGTGGATCAGCACGGGAACGGGCGAGTCGAAGAACCGCTCGTTGGCCGGCGTCACCGGTGCTCCCCCGGTCAGCTCGGCCACGCGTATGGATCCGAAGATGACCGGGATGAGGCTGATAAAGATCAAGCCGGCGGGTATGAGCCAGCGGCCGCGGGGCTGGCGCCCGGAGGCCTTGGTGACGGCGATGGTTTCTGCAGCCATTGTTGATTCCCCCAAGTCTTGGGTGTACGGCGTACACCTTGTGATCTAAAACTAGGTGTACGTTGTACACTTGTCAAGAGATATCTGCCCGTCAGAAAGGGTGATCCTGATGGCTCAGCAGGTGGAGTCGGCACGCCGCACCCCGCTGAACAGGGAGCGGGTGTTAAGCGCCGCCGTCGTACTTGCCGACGAAGCGGGCGTCGACGCGCTCAGCATGCGCAAGCTGGCCCAAAAGCTGGGCGTGGTGCCGATGGCGCTGTACAAGCACGTCGCCAACAAGGAAGAACTGCTGGACGGCATGGTCGACGTCATCGTCGGCGAGATCGAGACGCGGCCCGGCGCGACGGACTGGCGGAACGCCGTCCGTCAGCGGGTGTTGTCGGCCCGGGAGGTCCTGCTGCGCCACCCCTGGGCGCGCCAGGTTCTTGAGTCGCGCACGAACAAGACGCCGCTTGTCCTGGAGTACATGGACTCGGTGATCGGCATGTTCCGCGCCGGCGGATTCTCGGTCGACCTCACCCACCATGTGATGCACGCCCTGGGCAGCCGCATGTGGGGGTTTACCCAGGAGCTGTTCGACGACTCGCAAAGCGCGCCCGCCGACGTCCCGCCGGAGATGCTGCGCGCGATGGCCGAGCGGTATCCGCATATCGCCGAAATCGCCATGGCGGGCGCCCACGACGAGGGATCCGTGGTGGGCCAGGGCTGCGACGACCAGTTCGAGTTCGAGTTCGCGCTGGACCTCCTCCTCGACGGTTTCGAAAAACTTCACCAGCAGGGATGGACGTCGGCCCGGCGGTCATGAGGCTCGCGTCCTGAGCGCGTGACTCCTCCACGCCCGGCCTAGGGGGGAGCAGCTGGTCTTGTCGGTCCATTGTGCTCCCATGCGCCAGCCTCTACGGTGAATGAACCGCAATCCGAACCGCAGGAGCGGGAATGGGCAAAAACCGCGGACGGATGGGGCGGACGCCGTTGCAGTTCCGGACCGCCTTCACCCTCGCCTGTGCGGCCGCTTGCCTCCTCTCCGTCGGAACCTGCTTGGCAGCCTTGGGGACCTGGCCTGCGGCGTCTGTGGACGGCGGCGCGGCAGCCGCCGCGACAGCGGCACCTGCGCCCCCGGTCCCGGGCCGCGGTGCGCCCGACCCGGCCTTTGCGGCGGTCGACGCCTACTTGCAAGACCAGATTGATGCCCTCGGGATTCCGGGAGTCTCCGTCGCCATCATCAGACACGGCGGACTAGTACACCAGGCGGCGTTCGGCAGCGCCGATGACTCGGGGCGCCCCATGACCGCCCAGACGCCGGTTCTTCTGGCGTCGACCAGCAAATCCCTGACCGCCATCGCCGTGATGCAGCAGGTGGAGGCCGGCCTGCTGGAGCTGGACGAACCCGTGCGGACCTACCTGCCGTGGTTCAGCATGCGTGACCACCGCGCGGCCGCCATCACGGTCCGCCACCTGCTCCATCAGACCAGCGGGCTGTCCACGGCAGACGGCTCGGCTTACGCAGCATCGGATACCCAGGATCCTGCAGCGCTGGAACAGGGCGTGCGGGATCTGTCCGACGCCAGCCTGGCCAACCCGCCGGGGGCAACGTTCGCCTACTCCGATGCCAACTACAACGTCCTCGGCCTCTTGGTGCAGACCGTTTCCGGCCAACCCTTCGGGGACTACATGCAGGACCAGGTGTTCACGCCGCTCGAGATGGCCAACACCCACACCACGCGGGCAGCTGCGCGCGCGGATGGCCTGGCGTCGGGCTACTCACTGTGGTTCGGCACCTGGTGGCGGGAGACGGACGTGCCGGCCGCGGTAACGGGGATGCCCTCGACCGTTATGTACTCATCGGCCCAGGATCTCGGCCACGAGTTGATCGCCCTGCTGCACGGCGGCGCCTACCTGGACCGCCAAATCCTCCGGCCGGAAAGCGTGGAGACGCTGCTGACGCCCCGGGTCCGTGTGGACGAATCCAAAAGGTATGCCATGGCATGGTTTGCGCGCCCCCTGCTGGAATCCACACACCCGGACGCCTCGCCCGCAGCGGACGGCGACCTGCCGTTGCTGCTGGAACATCAAGGCGAATGGGGCAACACGCACACCTATCAGGCCATGGTTCCGTCCTCCGGGCTGGGCCTTGCCCTGCTGATCAACGGGAACGACACGTCCGCGCCGTCCCGGCTGCAGGCGCTGGACAGCAATGTCCTGCGGATTCTCCACGGACAGCCTCCCGAACCCCTGGACGCGGACGAGGACTGGCTGCAGCAGTACGGCTGGGCCGTCGCCCTGGCGCTGCTGCTCGCCGAGCTGGCGAGCCTGGCGCTGGCGCTCCACGTCCTGGGGCGGAAACGCCTCGGCCCGCGCCGCGGCGGCCCTGCCACCACAGCCGGAGCCAGCTCCGCAGGCACGCGCGGAAACGACCCGGTCGGCATGGCCCGGTACCGTGGAGTGATTGTGCTCTGGGCCGCCGGGGCCCTGGCCCTCGACGCGTTCCTCGTCTGGTTGGGATTCGTTTACGCACCCGCCCGGTTCGAAACCTACCTGGCCGTCATCATCCGCCAGCTTCCCGACGTCGGTGCCGCCCTTGTACCGGCACTGACGCTGGCCATCGTCTGCTCCCTCCCCCGGACGGTTTGGCTGCTGTCCCGGCTCCGGACGCCCCGGCACGCCTCTTGACTAAGCCAAAGACCCCCCGGGCGCCACCAGGCTGCGGCCCGGCGCAGTGTTTAGCACGTAGGGTGTGTGAAACGAGCGCCGGAAACCGACCCTAGGAGGAGAATGCGCGCCTACTTCCTCCTCCTGCTGGTGGTCATCTTCTATGCCGGCAATATCCTGACCGGCAAAGCGCTCAGCGACCTGCCGCCTTTGACCATCGCGTTCTTCCGGGTCTTCATTGCCTTCCTGGTGCTGCTCCCGCTGGGATACCGCAGCGCCTGGCAGTCCCGTCGACTGTTCCTCCAGCATCGCAAACCGCTGCTGCTGCTGACGCTCACGGGAGTCGCCCTCTTTAATACGCTGATCTACAGCGCCCTCCAATTCACCTCGGCCACCAACGTTTCCGTGCTGGAGGCATCGGTTCCGGCGGCAACGGTGGCCCTGAGCTTCTGGCTGCTGCGCGAACGGCTAAGGGCGATCCAGTGGTTCGGCGTCGTGCTCTCCATGTGCGGGGCGCTGTGGGTGGTGACCAACGGGCAGCTGATGAGCCTCGCGGACCTGTCCTGGAACATCGGCGATGCCATCATGGCAGCGGCCGCGGTGTCCTGGGCAGTGTATTCGATCGCGGTGAAAAAGTATCTGCACCTGTTCCCGTCCTACGGGGCGGTCCTGGTCATGACCGGACTGTCGGTCATGATCCTGCTGCCCGTCATGGTGGCGGAGTGGCTGATCGTGGGAGTCCCGCAGATCGGCGGAGGCCACTGGTCGGGGCTGGTGTACCTCGGCGTCTTTCCCTCGGTGATTGCCCTGATGCTGTACAACCGGGCCGTTGCCGTCCTCGGGGCGTCCCAGACGTCCGTGTTCCTGAACTTCGTGCCGGTCTTCACCATGCTCGGTGCGTATCTGCTGCTGGACGAGAGCATTAGCGGCATGCAGCTGCTCGGCGCGGCCCTGGTGATGTGCGGCGTGTTCTTCACCACCCGGGACAAGACAACCGCCGGGCTCAAAGACTCGCGGCACACCCTCGAACCTCGCAAAGATTCGGCCGCCGAGGAGATTCCCTGAGCCCACATTCCGGCGGAAGCGCCCGCCGCCCATCGGCGTAGGGTGGTTTTAAGGCGGCATGATGCGCTGTAAGGCGGCGCGTGCGGTGAGTGTGCGCAGGAGCCTTGACGGTTAACCGAGGGAAGGATGGATATGGAACCCGAGGAATTCGACCTGCTGGTGATCGGCGGCGGGAAGGCCGGCAAGTCGCTGGCAATGGACCTGGCCAAGTCCGGCCAGAAGGTGGCGATGGTGGAGCGTGCGATGGTCGGCGGCACCTGCATCAACGTGGCGTGCATTCCCACCAAGACCCTCATCCAGTCCGGGCGGGTGCTGGACACCGTGCGCCGGGCGGCCGAGTTCGGCGTGGCGGGCGCGGAGCAGCCACGGATGGACCTTGAGCTGCTGCGCCACCGCAAGGAGGACGTGGTGGACACCATGGTCGCCGGGCAGCAAAAGCTGTTCACGGGGTCGGGCATGGACTTTATCCTGGGCGAGGCAAAGTTCGTAGCCGAAAAAACCGTGGAAGTCGCACTGAACGACGGCGGCACCCGGCTCCTGCGCGGCACCGACGTCGTTCTCAATCTGGGCACCGAGCCGGCCCTGCCCAACATCGACGGCTTGGCCGAATCCAGTGTGCAGACCAGCAACACCCTGCTGCACCTGGAGCAGCTGCCGGCGAGCATGGTGATCCTGGGCGGCGGCTACATCGGCTGCGAGTTCGCCGACCTGCTGAACACCATCGGCGTGCAGGTCACGGTTATCCAGCGCGCATGGCAGTTGCTGCCTCGGGAGGACGCCGACGTGGCCGAGCTGGTGGCCCGGAACTTCACCGACGCCGGGATCACGCTGAAGCTCGAGGCGTCCGCGGAGAAGATCGAGCGCGCCGCCGACGGGAGCGTGACCGTGACGCTGTCCACCGGGGAGACCGTCACGGCTGGCGACGTGCTGGTGGCGCTGGGACGCCGGCCGATGACGGACGGGATGGGGCTGGAAAAGGTTGGCGTAGAGCTGACGGACAAGGGCTTCGTCCAGGTGGACAAGCAGCTGCGCACCACGGCCGACGGCGTCTGGGCCGCCGGCGACGCCGCCGGCTCGCCGCAGTTCACCCACGCTTCCTACGACGACTACCGGATCCTAAAAACCAACCTGGCTGCCACCCGGGGCGAGGGAGAGCCGCGGTCCACCCAGGGACGGCTGATCCCCTACACCGTCTTTACGACGCCGGAGCTCGCCCGGGTGGGGATGACGGAGGCGCAGGCCCGGGACGCCGGCCATGAGGTGCGGATCGCCAGGATGCCCGTGAGCGCGATCCCCCGCGCCCGGACCCTCGGTCAGCTGGACGGCGAATGGAAGGCCGTGCTGGACCGGAAGACCGGCAAGATCCTTGGTGCCGCGCTGCTGGGAACTGGGGCCAGCGAGGCGATCGCGGTGCTGCAGATGGCGATGATCGGCGGAATGGACTTCACCGCGGTGCGCGATGCCATCATCACGCACCCCACCGTCTCCGAGGGGTTGAACCTGCTGTTCACACCTGCGTGGCTGGAGGACTAGGCGCCAAGGCGGCTTCCCCTGTCACCGTCTTCCACGGCCGCGTCCCGGACCTCAAGCTCCGCGGTGAGTACGTAGTACTGGACCAGCGCGTCCCGTGCCGGATGTTCGCAGTCCAGCTGTTCGAAGCATTGGTTGCTGAGCGTCAGCAGCTGGTCCATGGAAAGGACCGACAGGTCACGCGGAAACGGCGAAGGCCCGGACGTTGGCGTCATGCGGTTCATGCCGCTCCCTGGAGTCGTGGCCGGTCAAAGGGCAGGGCGGGGCACTCCGGAAGATCCGCGGGAACGGCGATCGCCAAGGTGCCGGTGAAGGGCGCGGCCTGCGTCGCATTAACTGCTTCTCCGGCGCTGAACCGTTCGAGCATTTCCAGGCCGCGGCGCTCAATGTGCTGCGCGTCGGCCAGATCGACCGTGACCACCATTCCGTGGGCCAGGCGATCCATGC
This sequence comes from Arthrobacter sp. Y3221048, assembly GCF_059092685.1. Taxonomy (NCBI): domain Bacteria; kingdom Bacillati; phylum Actinomycetota; class Actinomycetes; order Micrococcales; family Micrococcaceae; genus Arthrobacter; species Arthrobacter sp. Y3221048. The sequence continues at coordinate 597,562 of NZ_JBNHHX010000003.1, forward strand.
GTTGGACAAGAGGTAAAAGCGCTGTGCAGCTGTCGGCGGTCAGGCATCCGCCCACCTCGATGGCCGCTGAGACACGGTCGATATCAAGCCTGACAAGTACACGCAGTTTGTGAACCAATGATCGGCGCTCCAATGAGTGGATCGATGGCCAACTGCTTAACCGGACCCAACGGTACAAGAACATCACCCGCTGCTCAAGGGCTTGGGCGATGCGGTCGCCGACTATTTATCGAAGTGGGTTTCGGCGGAGGGGGCTCCGGTAGAGGCTACGATGTCGGACGCCAGATCACGGAGTTTGATGTTGCGGGTATTGGAGGCAGACTTCAGCATCGCGAACGCCTCGTCCTGACTGCAGCGGCTTTGGCCCATGATGATCCCGACGGCCACGGCAATGGTCGTTCGGGATTCCAGCGCCGCTTTCAGGTCCGCTTCGGTCTCCCGGTGGCGGGCCAGCCGGACGGCCAGGGACAGCGCCTGGGAGGCCTGGTGCGCGTACTGCTCGGCGGCCTTGAGGGCGTCCGCATCGAATCTCCGCGGCAGGTCGGAGTAGAGGTTCAACCCCGCGCTGTCCCCGGTTTCGAGCGGGATCGGGACAGCCAGGATGGACCGGATGCCCTGGGCCAAAACGACCTTGGTGTACGCAGGCCAAGTGGTCTCCACCTGCAGGTCGGCGATATGGACAACCGTGTGCTCACGGGCCGCGCGCAGGCAGGGCCCGTCCGAATAGGCGTACTGGATTTCGTCCATCTTCTGCGCACGGTCGCTGCTGCTGGCAACCGTGCCGGCCTTCTTGTGGCGCAGCAGCGTGATACCGCTCAGGAGCTCCTCGCCGGGTCGGGACAGATTGTGCACCGCCAAGCGGGCGACTGCGTTCAGGAACGCCTCGATGTCCGCACTGTCGGCAGCCAGTCCGTGAAGAAAATCCTTGACCGTCGTCTCGGAATCATCATAAATTTCGCGTGCCATGATGCCCTCCACTGATGCTCCGGCGTACGCTCCACGCTACACCTCGTGAGGTGGGTCACAGCTAGGGCAATTCAGGATTCGGCTGCTGCTCAAGAGGGTCGCCGGCGGACTCAGCTTACCCAGCCTCGGGCCTTGCTCGAAGCGGCCGCCGGCACCTGGCAGGCCTTCCCCGCTCCCTGCCGATAACGATTCGGACTACCGATCGCTTGCCGGACCACGAACCGTAACGCCTGGAAGCTGTCGCGTGCTAGGGGTTCATGGCGCCGTTTTGGCTGGCCCGGAGCCCGTCGCCCGGAAGCCCGGCCAAGCGTTCGATCACGCGAAGTCCTGCCGGGGTACCGGGCCACTGCCGGCGCAGCGCCTCCGGGCCGGCGGTACGGATCAGCAGCCGCAGCCCCCAGGCCACGATCAGGACGTCGTCGGCATAACCGACGACGGGCAGGAAATCGGGCACCAGGTCGAGGGGGCTGGCCAGGTAGGCCAGCAGCAACACGAGCAGCATCCGGACCCGGGCCGGTACCGCGCGGTCCGCCGCCAGCCGGCGCATCAGGCGCAGCAGATCCGGCAGCAGGCGCAGGGCGTCGCGCATTCCCACGGTCTCCGGGTGCTGGCGGGCGTACCACCACAGGCTGGCCAGCAGCACCAAACAGACCAGGACGAGGCCACCCGCCACACCAACCAGGAGGTCAGCCCAGTCCATTTCTGCTCCGTTCCCGGCACGGCCGCGCCGTCGTACTTTGCCTTGGCCGCGCTACGGCAACTGTAGGGCAGACACGGACGTCGATGTGCGGTAGCGTCCAACCATCACAGCGGTCCGGGCGTCTGGGGCGGCGTCGGTAATCCTTCGGAGGGAGACTCATGCTGCGGGGAATGAGTACGGTCAGCTACTACACCCCCGACCTGCCGGCGGCGGTCGAGTGGTACTCCGACCTGCTGGGCAAGAAGCCCTACTTTGAGCAGCCGGGTTATGCGGAGTTCCGGGTCGGCGACTACGAGCATGAGTTGGGGCTGATCGACACCCTGCATGCTCCCCCGGGACACGCCATCGACCCGGGCGGTGCGATCCTCTACTGGCATGTGGACGATGTGAGGGCCGTGCGGCAGCGCCTGCTGGAGAAGGGCGCGAAGGAATTGGAGCCCGTCACGGAACGCGGCCACGGATTTGTCACGGCCTCGGTCGTGGATCCGTTCGGCAACGTGCTCGGCATCATGCAGAACCCGCACTATCTGGAGATGCTGCGCTCCTCCGCTCCGGAGGCCTGAAGCGTAGGCGCTGCAGCCACCGCTGCCCGGGTGGCTGCACCGCCCAGTTCACCGTCAGGGTGGTGAAGGCCCACCGGAAGCGCTTGGTAAACGCGGCCCTGCCGGCGAAGATCCGGCCGGCGGCACCGACGCTCAGCCGCCGGTCAAACCGGATCCGCGCCCACGGAGCCAGTTGGAAGCTGAGGTCCAGGTCGTCGTGGATGTCCGGCCGGTCGCGGTGGATGCCTGCCTTAACCCGTTCCCAGGCAGTCCGTCGCATGGCGAAGTTCGATCCCCATACCGGCAGGGCCGCCATCGCGAGGCAGGCGCCGAACCGATAGCCGGAGCCATAGGCGGCGGAGGCGAGCCGGGCCACCGGCCGCGGCAGGTCGTAGAACACGCCCGGCCCGGTCAGCGCGTCGAGGCCGGGATCGGCGTCGAAGGCGGCACCGATCCGTGCCAGCCAGTCGGCGTGGGGACGGGTGTCGGCGTCACAGCGGACGATGACGCCAGCGCGGGCGGCATCGAAGCCCGGGACGTCGGCGTCGAAACCGGCAGCGGCGGCGTCGTACCCCGCAGCCGATGCCGCCGGGATGCCGGGCCGTGGTTCGACGACGACGCGCGCCCCGGCGGCCCGTGCCACGTGGGCCGAGGAATCGGTGCAGTTGTTGTCCACGACGACGACCTCGAAGGCGGGACGAGTCTGCCGCCCCAGCAGCGCGAGGCATTCGGCGAGCGCCGCGGCGTCGTCGAGCACCGGGATCACCACGGTCATGATGGTTTGATGGCGGCCTTCGCGACGGTCCGCCGCGGCGCCGTCGCCCCGCGGTCTCACCGGACTCCCGCGTACCAGATCAGCAGCATGGTGACCAGGAAACCGACCACATAGTTCAGCCACAGGAACCGTCTCCACCCCGCGTTCGCGGCGGCCGAGCCGGCGTCGTCAATCCCGGCGAAGCGCAGCACGTTGGCCAGGTAGGGCAGGGCCAGGAGCCCGGCCAGCGGCCCCGGCCAATCGGTGGCCAGCATCAGCAGCCCGGCCGCGGCATAGGCAACGGCGGAGACCAGCACGGTACGGCGGGCACCCAGCACCGTGCCGATCGACCCGAGCCCGGCCTCGCGGTCCGGGACCACATCCTGCACCGCGCCGAAGGCATGGCTGGCCACGCCCCACAGGAAGTACGCGGCCAACAGCACCCACAGCCCCGGGGTGAAGTCGGCGCCGGCCAGGACCAGCCCGTAGACCGCGGGCGAGACGAAGTGCGTGCTGGAGGTCAGCGAGTCCAGGAACGGCCGTTCCTTGAACCGCAGCCCCGGCGCACTGTAGGCGTAGACCGCGGCCAGCGAGACCAGCAGCACCAGGTTGGATGCCATGCTGCCGGTTACCGCCAGGACCGCGATGAACGGCATCGTGGCCACGGCACTGGCCTGCAGGATCGCGCGGTGACGGGTTTTGTCCACCACCGCGCCCTCGGCCCCGCCCTTGCGCGGGTTGAGCAGGTCCGATTCGTAGTCGAAGACGTCGTTGATGCCGTACATGGCGAGGTTGTACGGGACCAGGAAGAAGATGGTGCCCACCAACAGCAGCCAGTCGATGCCGCCGGAAGCCAGCAGGTACCCGGCGGCGAAGGGGTAGGCGGTGTTGACCCAGGACACCGGCCGGGAGGTGATGACCAGTTCGCGGATCACGGCGACTCTCCTCCCCCTTCGGCTCGGCCTGCTGCGCCGCCGGGACCGTGGCGGGTATCGAGACCGGCAGTTCGGTCGGCGCGGCCGCTGGCCCCGTCATCGGCACGACGGCGGCGATCCCCTCCCGCGAGCATCAGCCACAGCGCGGGCAGCAGCAGCGCGGCGCCCAGCGGGTAGGCAAAGTCCTCGATCGGCGCCAGGCCGATCCGGAGTCCGGCCAGTGCGTGCCCGCCGTAGTCGAACAGCCCGGAGGCGATCATGACGTTGTCGAACACGGCGGTGAGCACCCACAGCGCCGCGACGGACAGGCCGGCCGCCGCCGCGGCCCCGCGGGGCACCCGCCTGGCCAGGACCGCGGCCAGGGCCGCGGCACCTGCGACGCCGAGGAAAACGGCATTCAGCTCCAGGAAACTCACGCCGGACCACCGCCCGCCGTCGCGCCGTCGTCGTGGCTGACCAACTGCGCTCCGGCCGTGCCGACACCCCGCCGGTGCCGGCCCCACGCCAGCAGACCGGTGAACAGGACCATGGTTTGGTAGCAGAGGAAGGCCAGGAAGAAGGCCTCCTCCAGCGGCAACTCCGGCCCCAGCATGATGCCGGTCATCAGCGGCGAGTCGCGGTGCACGAAGATTCCCAGCGCGATTGCCCACACGTCCCAGGCCAGGAAGTAGGCCAGTCCGATGGCCAGGGTGACGGCGGCCGCGACCGGCCGGGCGAAGAAGAACAGCCGGTAGCGCGCGTCCAGCAGGGCCATGCAGCCCAGCAGCGCCACCAGCACGGCCAGGTAGATCATGCGCCCCTCCCCGCACCATCCGACGACGGCGCCTGGCCGGCCGCCGGGTCCGGTTCCGGCAGGGCCCCGGGCGTCCCGATCCCCTGCACGGCCTTGAGCACCAGCTCGGCACTGATCACGCACATGGGCACGCCGATGCCCGGCCGGACCGAGCTGCCGGCGTAGTGCAGCCCGCCCACCCGGCGGCTCCGGTTGCCCGGGCGCAGGAAAGCGCTCTGCCGCAGGGTATGCGCCGGACCCAGCGCGCTGCCGCGCCAGGCGTTGAAGCCGTCCGCGAAGTCCGCCGGGCCGTAGGTGCGGCGGACGGCGATCCGGCCGCGCAGGCCAGCCGCGCCAGTCCAGGCGGCCAGCTGGTCGATGGCAGCATCCGCGACCGCTTCCACGACGGCCGCCCCGGAACCGTCGTCACCGCCCGAGCCCCAGGCCGGCGCCGCCGGTGCGGGGACCAGGATGAACAGGTTCTCGTGCCCGGCCGGCGCCACGCCGGCGTCGGTGGCACTGGGTTTGCAGACATAGATGGAGGTCTCCCGTGCCAACGCCCGTCCGGAGCGGATTCGGCTGAAGTTCTCCCTCCAGTCCCGGGTAAAGAGCAGGTTGTGGTGGGCCAGCTGCGGCAGCGTCCCGCGCACGCCCAGGCAGACCAGCACGGCGCTGGGTCCGGGGTCGCGGCGCCGCCACACCCGTTCCGGGTGGCTGCGCACGGGCGCCGGCAGCAGTACGGTCTCCACGTGGTGCAGGTCCGCCGCGGCGACGACGACGCCCGCCGCCGTGCGGTGTTCGGCACCGTCGGCATCCGACCAGAGCACCGCCTCGCAGCGGGCCTTCGCGCCGGACTGCCCGGTGACGATCCGCCGGGCGGTGGCCCGGGTTTCGATCCGGACGCCGGCCTCCCGCGCCAGCCGCTCCATCGCATCGACCAAGGCGGCGAACCCGCCCATCGGGTAGTACACGCCGTCGTCCAGGTCCAGGTGGCTCATCAGGTGGTACATCGCCGGCGCACGGTACGGACTGGTTCCCAGAAAAACCGCCGGGTACCCCAGCACCTGATGCAGCCGCGGGTCCGTGAACCGTTCGCGGACGTAGCGGTCAAGGCTCCAGCCGAGCAGCTTGGCCAACCGGGGCGCCCGGCGCAGCACGTGCGGGTGGGCCAGGTTGCGCAGGCTGGCGAAGTCGTCGTACAGGAAGTGCTCCTTGGCCAGCCGGTACGTTTCCGCTGCCTCATCAAGGTAGCGGTGCAAGGCCGGCCCGGACCCCGGCTGCAGGCCTTCAAAGAGGCCCGCCGCATTTTCGCGGCCCGAGCGCACTTCGGTGGCCTCCAGATACCCCTCAAACCAGATGCGGTAGCCGGGGTCCAGCCTCACCAGCTCCAACTGGTCCGCGGCGCTGGTGCCCATCAGCTTGAACCAGTGGTCGATCACCTCCGGCATCAGGTACCAGGACGGGCCGGTGTCGAAGCGGAAGCCGTCGCGCTCGTGCCGTCCCGCCCGGCCGCCCAGCCCGGAACGTTGCTCCAGCAGTGTGACGCGGTGCCCGGCCCGGGCCAGCAGCCCAGCCGTTGCCAGTCCCGAGACCCCGCCGCCGATCACCACCACCGGTTGGCCTGCGGAGCCGCCGGCGTGAGCCGTTCCCGCTGCCCGCCGGCGAGGGGACAGCCTGTCCGTGAACGACGTCGGGCCCATCAGGCGGCGATCCTTCCGCGCAGCCGCTGGCGGGCAAGGATCCGCAGGGCGATCGCCGCCTTCTGCGGCGTGCCGACCCGCACCCGGCGGGAGAGCAACTCGTCCGCCGGTATCCGCTCCAGCCGGTCCGCCAGCGCGCTGAACAAGGCATGGGCCAGTGCGACGGCGGTGCAGGCGCCGGGCGGGAGCAGCCCGATGCCCCGCTGCGCGGCGGCAAGATCCGCGCGGATGTCGGCCACCAGCGCGAGCTTCCGTTCCTCGTTTAACGCCTCGGCGCCCGACTGCTGGAAGTAGCTGCGGCCCAGTTCGGCCCGGTCGGCGGCGAGGTCGCGCAGGAAGTTGACCTTCTGGAAGGCGGAGCCGAGCCGGCGGGCGGCGGCGGTGAGCTCGTCGTCCCGGCCGGGCATCGCGCCGGGCATCGTTTGGAACACCCGCAGGCACATCAACCCCACCACTTCGGCGGAGCCGTAGATGTAGTCCACCAGCGAATCGGAAGTGTGTTCGGCCACCGTAATGTCCGCGCGCATCGAGGCGAAGAACGGCCGGGTCAGGTCGACGCCGATGCCGCACGCGCGCGCGGTCCCCGCGAACGCGTGCACCACCATGTTGGTGCTGTAGCCGGTCAGCAGCGCGGTTTCGGTCTCGTGTTCCAACCGGTTCAGCTGGTCGCGCACGGCCACGGCGTCGAGCCCCGCCGCCGCAGCCGCGCCGTCCACCGCTTCGTCGGCCACCCGAACCAGCGCATAGACGTTGGCTATGTGCCGGCGCTCCTCCGGCCCGAGCAGCCGGCACGCCAGGCCGAAGGACGTGGAATAGCGGGCAATCACGACGCCGGCACTCCGGCCGGCGGCGTCGGTATATCGGAGCAGCGGGTTCGGTTCCATGGCCGCTAGTTCCCCCTCGTCAGCACGTGATTGCAAACCCGTTCCAGTTCGCTCCACGCGCCGGCGTCCAGCGGCAGGCTGCGGGACTCCTCGAGCGCTTCGTCCACCAGGCGGCGGGCCAGCCCCATTGCCTGCGTGTCCGCCCCGCAGTCCTTGAGCGCTGCGCGGACCTCGCCGACCCCCGCGGCGCCGCGCCGAAACGCAGCCAGCAGGCCATCGAATCCGTCCGCCTCTGCCGCGTACGCGGTCAGCACGGTGCGTTTACCCTCGCGCAGGTCGGATTCGGCAGACTTGCCCGTGGTACCGGGCTCCCCGAAAGTCCCCAGAACGTCGTCCACGATCTGGTAGGCCAGGCCGATGCGGCGACCCACCGCAGCGAGCGCTTCTGCCGGCTGCCGGTCGGCACCGGCCAACAGCGCCCCGGCTTTCAGCGGCGCCTCGAACGAGTAGGCCGCCGTCTTCAAACTTTCCATGCCGAGGACGTCACCCAGGAGCGGGCTCTCCGTCGAGGCGGACAGCAGGACATCGTCGAGTTCGCCCGCCGTCGAGGCAAAGACGGCGTCGTGGACCGTATCCATCAAAACGTCGGCGCACGGCAGCCCCGCTCCGGAGCTGCCGGCCATCCGCAGGGCACCGGTCAGCAAGAGGTCGCCGGCAATGATCGACGCCGAGTGGCCCAAGTGTTCGGCCTCGGGGCGGGACGACCCCAGACCCACGGCGTCGTCCCGGTAACGGGCTCCGATGGTCGGCAAGCCGCGGCGGAGGAAGTCCCTGTCTATGACGTCGTCGTGCACTACCAGCGCCGTGTGCAGCAGCTCGAACGCCGCCGCAAGCCTGGCACAGCGGCGCGGATCCTCGCCGCCGAAGGATCTATAGGCGAGGTGCACCATCCTGGGCCGCATCCGCTTGCCGCCACCCAGCGCAGCATCAATGCGGTCCCACAGCACGGGGAAGGAACGCGAGAGCGTGCCGGCCCGGGCGCGATTCCCTGCCGCGAAACGCTGAAGTTCCGACTCGACGAGGGGACCTAGGCGTTGCCAGTCACAGGAGTCCGACGCTGCCCCGGCGCTCGCGCGGCTTTCGGCGTCCAGAGTCATGACTGACCTTCTCCCCAAGGTGGGGACGCGATGGCTGCCCCCGTCAAATCTGCAAATTCGTTGTTCCATAGTGTGCGTCACTCCGCCCCAGTACGCGACCATTGCCACCGGTTGGCGGGGCCCGGATCCCCAAGTAGCTGGTCGTTTTGGCGGGCCCGGCGCCAATGTCGGCCAAAGGCTTGCCAGCGGCTGTCCCATCATGGAAAGTGGTAAGCACACTTAGCATCGTTGGGGTATATCGTCCGGACCCCGGCGCCATGTGAGGCCGGTCAAGGCTTCCTCGCGAAAAGGAAAAAACCATGACACCGACACCCCAACAACCTGTCACCGACGACAGCATCAAGGTCCGCCAGCTCAGCCATTACCAGTTCACCTGGGTGGCCGGCGAGCCAGGCGCCCCGGGCACCTGGACCCTGCAACTGGTCCTCGACCAAGGCGCGTGGGAAGAGGTGCTGACGCTGGACGCCGACGACGCCGACAACCTTCAGGACCTCCTCTCCACCGCGGAGACCGTGTACTACGACATCAAGCGCCGCACGCTGATGTTCGGCACCGCCAAGGCCGGCCACCACTAGCCGTCGCTGGTGGAACCAGCCGGGCACTAAGCAGACAACGGTTTCCGCGCGGGCGGCTGTGCTGCCATGCTGGTTGCGTGACAACAATCTCGACCGAACCGCCCCGGACCGCACTGAGCTGGAAACTGGTGCCGGCGGTGTTCCTCTCGGCGTCTGGCGTGCTGCTGTTTGCCGTCGAGAACGGCCCCCTTGGCTACAGCCTGCTCGCGCTAAGCATTGCTACGGCGGCGCTGGTCGACCTGGAGTTTGTGCGGCACCTCGGGCTGATCGCCGCGGGAATGCTGATCATCAGCCTGGTCCCGCTGAACGCCGACCTGAGCATCGGGCACATGGCCCTGATGGGCGGCGCCCTCGCGTTGGCCGTCCTGGTGCCGTGGCTGGTGTCGAGGTTCGTCTACCGCGAGAAGATCATCAGGTTCCCGGTCAACACCGGCCGCAAATGGCCGCTGTCTGCCAAGCTGTACCTCATCGGCGTCGTGGCGCTCGGCTATTTCATCCTGCCGGTGTACCTCGTCAGCACGGGCGTTTACCAAAACTGGCCGGATGCCTCCGACCCCACGATCTTCTGGCGGCTCTTCCTCGGCGTGAACGCCGTGGGCATCTGGGACGAACTGTTCTTCATCTGCACCACGTTCACGCTGCTGCGCCGGCACTTTCCCGACTGGCTGGCCAACATCCTGCAGGCCGTCGTGTTCTCGTCCTTCCTGTGGGAAATCGGATACCAGGCCTGGGGGCCGCTGCTGACCTTCCCGTTCGCGCTGCTGCAGGGCTACACCTTCAAGCTGACGAAGTCGTTCACCTATGTCGTGTCCGTGCACCTGATCTTCGACTTCGTGCTGTTCCTGGCGCTGGTCCACGCGCACAACCGCGACTGGCTGCCGATCTTCCTGTACTAACCCCTCTGCTCCCGCCCGCACCCAGGATGCAACGGGCCCGGCGACACTCCCTGCAGTGGGAGTGTCGCCGGGCCCTGGTGCGGCTTGGCGCGCGGGAAGGCCGCCGCCGGGCTACTTCGTCTTCTTGGCCGCACCCTTTTCGGTCTTGGCGCCTTCGGTAGCCAGTTCACCGGCGCTGTTTTCCAAGTGTGCGCGCATGAACCACTGGAAAAGCTCCAGCTCGGCGGTCTGGCCGATCAGCATATCCTCCGTGACCGGATCGATCTCGCCGACGGTTTCGATGGCCTCGCGGTGGTCGGAGATCACGCCGTTGTACACGACGTCCAGGGCGGCCAGATGCTCGGCGGTCCCGGCACGGTGGATGTCGTAGTCATCCCAGCTGCGTTCCTTGACCAACGCGCCGGGCAAACCGTTCGGCGAGACGCCCAAGGTGGCGATGCGCTCGGCGGTCTCGTCGATCATGGCGCGGACCTTTTCAATCTGCGGGTCCAGCATTTCGTGGACGCCGATGAAGTCGCGGCCCACCACGTTCCAATGTGCGTGCTTGAGCGTCAGCTGCAGGTCGTTGAGGGCGTGAAGCCGCATCTGCAAGAGGTCCGCGACCTTGACACCCTCTTCAATTTCGAGCCCCGGTACGGTGTAGCTTGCCTTCGATCGGTTCGTTTCCGCCATGAGAAACCTCCTTGTGTAGGTGCTGCCGCTTGTCGGCGTGCTGCTATTTCCAACCTAGCCATGGCCGGCGGTTTCGTCCCGTCGGCGCCGCTTCCGTCAGCCAAGGGCGAAATTCAGCACCCTTACTAATCTCCCGGGGCTCCCCTCGCGACGAACCGAATGACGACGGCGGAGACCAGCACCACCGCCGCGCAGATGCCGGCAGCAATCGCGGTGCCCTCGTCGACCAGCCCGCCATCCAGTCGTCCGACGGCGATCCACGCCAGCCCCCAGGTGGTGGCCAGGGCCGGCGCCATCCGGCCGCGGCTGTACAGGGCGGTCCCGACGCCGATCGCCGCCGCCACGGCGAGCACGATGGAAGACAGCAAGGTCACCGGGAGTCCAATGCCGTCCAGCCCGGACGCGGCGAGGACGGCGGAGGTGTTGGCGACCGTGGCCACCGTGACCCAGCCCAGGTACAGCCCGAAGGTGCCGTCGGTGATCAGGGTGTCCTGCCACGCGCCGGAAGTCGACCAGACCAGCAGCACGAGGATGCGCGCCAGCACCGCCAGCAGGACAACAATCACCGTCAGGCTGAACACCAACAGGCCCGCCTGCACCACCCAGATCCAGGCCGCGTTCAGGAGCATGGCCGCCACGGCCCAGGGCCGCAAGGCCGCGTGCCGTTCCGACTGCCGCTGCGCCGGCAGCAGTTGCCACACCGCGTAGGCCAGCAGGCCCAGGTAAATGACCGACCAGATACGGAAGGCCGCCGAGGCAGGGGCCAGCGGCGTCGAGTCTTCGTTCAACCAACCCCCTGCCGCCTCCTGAATCGGCGTCCCCAGGAGCACCCCGCTGCCCAGGAAGGCGGCGGCTATGGCCACCAGGGAACTGACCAACACCAGGATCGGCACGGCCGGTCCGGTCCTCGTCTCCGTTTGCTGCTGCATGATTCCTCCGGCTGTCGACGGATGTTAGGTGCGCTGCGAGACTTTCCTGTCTTGACCGGAGGGACAGCTAGGTGTCGAGGGTGCCGCGGACGATGCTGACGCTGGAGTGCTCGGGGTTACCGTCCAACGGTTCGTCCGAAACATCGACGATGGGGAACTGCGACAGGTCCAGCCCTTCCGGGATGGCGAACCTACCGGTGTCCGACTCCATCACGCCGAGGCTGACCAGGGCGGACAAATCCGGCGCTATGAGCCACACCTCCTGATATCCCTGCGCCTCGTTCTCACTCAGCCGGATCTCAAGTTCCCTCGTGCCGTTGGCTTCCACCACCCGGGCCGTTCCGGTGGCCGCGTATTGCTCCAGCGGCTCCAGCGCCGCCTGCGCCAGGGTGGCGGCGTCGCGGGTGACGCCCCAGGAGATGCCGATGGCGGCAATGATCGCCACCGCCGCCGCGGCGGCCAGCCAGGCGGGCAGGTGCCGGGAGGGCAGGCGCCGGGAGGAGGGAGGTCCGGCCGGGAGGCGTCGGGCAGCCTGGGGCTTGGCAGGCACCCCCCGGGATGACGGGGTCCGGAACGGCCGGCGCCCCGCCGGGGCGGTCTCTGCACGGCCCTGCAAAGGGTCCGCGGCCAGTTCGGGGGAAAGCGCCAGCTCCCGGTGAATGGTTTCCCAGACCGCCGGGCCGGGTGAGTCCAGGGTCGGTTCGGGGTCGGCCCTCACTGCCTCCACCGCCCGGCGGAGCGCCTGGTACTCGTCCGAGCACTGGCTGCAGTGGCGCAGATGGTCCCTGTCGGACTGGTTGCCGACGGCGTCGTCCAGCGCCAGCAGGCTGATCAGTTCCGGATCAAGATGCTGCATGGCCGACCTCCAAACGGCTCCTCAGGTGGTGCAAACTGCGATGAATATGGCTCTTGACGGTACCAACGGGAAGGTCCAGCCGGTGGGAGATCTGCTCGTGGGTCAGATCCTCGTAGAACGCCAAGCGCATGATGGAGCCCTTGGGTTCGCCCAGCCGCTCCAGCTCGTCGTCCAGCAGCAGGCGGTCTGCGAGGACTTCCGGCGACTGTGCGTCCCGGGCGAATTCGGGGTCGGGCATTACCGCCGAAACGGCCCGGAGTTTGTGCTGCTCCCGGGCGGCGGAGGAATACGCATCAGCGATGGCGCGGCGGGTGATTCCCACGATCCACGCCGGCAACCGGCCGAGCGCGGGATCAAATCCTTCCCGGGCTCGCCAGGCCCGGATAAATACTTCCTGCGTGATGTCGTCCGCCGCGGACTTGTCCCGCAGTGCCCTGGCGGCCAGCGTGTGGACGAGCGGGGCCAGGTGCCGGTAAGCATCGGCGATGGCAGACTCCTCGCCGGCAGCAAAGGCCGCATCGATGTCCGTGTCCCACGCATCGAAAGGATGAGGTACCAAGCCTGCGTCCTTCCGGTTGGTGGGAGGAAACGCCACGCTAACAGGTGTTGAAGGACCGGAGAAGTCAGTCAGGAACTGCCGTGACAACCACATTGTGGCTGTAATCCTCTCGTGCGTCCAGCCATTGGCCACCGCAGGTGACCAGCTTGAGCAGCGGTTTTCCATCACGGCGAAAGATCCCCTGTCCGTCGAAATCGTCCTTGTCCATCAGCGCCACCTCGGTGACACGGTAGGTGACGGGCTCGGCCGCCTCCCGTTCGACCGTGATGAGGGTGCCCGGCTCGAGCTGCCTCAGTTCGGAGAAGGGAGCCATGCCCGTCAGGGTGTCGACGTGGGCCGCCAGCACCGCGGTCCCCGTCCGGTCACCCGGCGCGGCACCGTAGCGGTACCAACCCGCCCGCTTAACCGACTTGGGGATTTCCATGGCGTTGTCAGTGTTGACGCCGACGTCGACGACGCTCACATCGATTGACGTACCGGCCACGAGCAGCCGGGTGGGCGGTGTCTCGTCGCTGGCGGTGGTCGGTGGTGCGGCGGGCTGCACCGGGATATCCGCAGGATCCGGGATCTTGTCGACCATCGATACCGCGGTATCCACGGGCCCGGCTGGGGTTTTTTCAGCTGCCGGGGAAGCGGCCGGTACCACCTGCCGGCTCGCGGCCGGCTGCATCGGTGCGGCACAGCCGGTAGCGGCGATCAAGACACCGCAGCACAGGAGCCCTGCGCGGGTGCCCATCGTCGTCGTCAGTACGGTCATGATTCTTTCCTCAAGGGGTGGTTGCCGGTGCCGGAGCGATGGAAGCCGGCGGCGCCCCGGGCTGGCGCCGCCGGCTTCTTCAGACCCGTCGCAGTTAGTCGGTGGTGCGAACCGCTTGCCTGCGACGGGCGACTGCGCCGGTGCCGAGGAGCAGCAGCACTGCTCCGCCGGCAACCGCGGCGATGGTGTAGTCCGGGCCGGACTCCGCGGCCGCGCCCGACATGCCGCCCGGCACTGCACCGGGTGCGGAATGCAGTCCTTCTATGTTCTGCACCGCCAGAGCCAGGTTGCCGTCCTCCAGGCTGCCCCAGGCGTAGACGACCGTGTGGGTGCCCTCCGCCACCGGCACGTCGGCCGGCCCGATCACCGGCTCGGTGGTGCCCGCCGCAGCCACAGCCGCGGAGATCGTGCTCGGGTCCAGGGTGAGGGTCTGTTCGTTCGGGTTGGACAGGCCTTCGATCACCGGTGATCCGCCCGCCAGCACATCGACGGCGGGGGCGGCGGCCGTGTGACGCACAGTCAGCTTGCCCTTGCCGGCGTCGATGGCCGAGACGTCGTTGGCGAACAGGTTGGCGGTGGGATTGCCCTCGGCGTCCAGGTTGGCCACGGCCGTGTAGTTGCCGCCGCCCTCCAGTTGGACATCCACCGGGCCGATGGCGGGGCTGTCGGCGTTCTCGGCGTCCGAGGCGGTGATGGCCAGCGAGTACGCGCCGGCAGGCAGGGCCAGCGGGCCGGCCAGGTCGCCGGGAGCGAAATCATCCAGCGTCCGCTCGCCGTTGACCCACACGTCCACGGTCAAATCCGGGACGCCGTGCAGGACCGAAAGCTGGGCTTCCTGTTCCGCTGCTTGGGCGGGACTTGCCGCGCCGAGTGCCAGAAGCCCCAGGGCTGAAACGGTAACGATGCTCTTGCGCATTTCCTTCTCCTTCAACGGCCCGGATGCTCCGGGCTGATCGGTGCTTACATCCCTACTACTGTCCGGGCGGGGTATTTGGATGCACTTTCATGAAAGTTTTTTTCAGCCATCGCCAGGGGTGGCGAGCACCGCCGTCGTCGTCCGTTCCATGCAGAGCCGCGGAAGACGCTAAGTTTTTCCTATGGCTACGGAAGATCGCGTTAACGAACACTCAAAAGGCCGGACCGAGACCTTCGAGGAGAAGCTGGACCGGAACTGGAACGAACTGCTGCAGGAACTGCGGGTGATGCAGACCGGCGCGCAGATCATCACGGCGTTCCTGATGACGCTTCCGTTCCAGAGCCGCTTCAGCGATCTGGCCCCGTACCAGGTGGGTCTGTACATTGCGCTGCTGGTGCTCGCGGCGCTCATGACCGGGGTGATCCTGACGCCGGTGGCGATCCACCGCAAGCTGTTCGGGCTGCACCTCAAAGACGCGACCGTGGCGCACGGGCACCGGATCGTGAAGGTCGCGGTGCTGGGCATCGGGCTGCTGGCCACCGGCTGCGTGGCGTTCATCGTGGACGTGGTCGCCGGGGACGTCCCTGCCCTGGCGGTGGGCGGCAGCGTCCTGGTGGCGATGTTCTTCCTGCTGTGGATCCTGCCGTACCTGCTGCAGCGCGGGCTGCGGGGTTCAGAGGCGCGCTCCAGCGACTGACGTGTTGCGGCGCTTTCCGGGCCATTGACCCCGTGACAGGGTCCGGCGCGAGTGGAAGCATGGCGGCATGGCCACTGAACCGGAACCGACGCCGCAGCTGGTGCTGGTCACCGGTGCCACCGGCTACATTGGCGGGCGGCTGGTTCCGCGCCTGCTGGCCCGCGGCTACGCCGTCCGCGTCCTGGTCCGCTCACCGGGCAAGCTCGCGGCGGTTCCGTGGCACGACGACGTGGACATCGTTGCCGGCGACCTCGCCGACCCCGACGATGCCAAGCGGGCCTGCGCCGGCGTGCAGACCGTGTTCTACCTGGTGCACTCCATGGCCTCCGGAACGGACTTCGAAGGACGCGAACTGGCCATAGCCCGCACGGTCGCCGCCGCCGCTGCGGCGGCCGGGGCGCAACGGGTCGTCTATCTGGGCGGGCTGCATCCGGAAAACGTCGAACTCTCCCGCCACATGCGCTCGCGGGCTGCCGTGGGCCGGGCGCTGCTGGAAGGCGAGGTGCCGGCGGCGGTCTTCCAGGCCGGCGTCGTGATCGGCTCCGGTTCCGCCTCCTTCGAGATGATCCGGCATCTGGCGGAGAACCTGCCGGTGATGCCGGCGCCCAGCTGGGTGGAGCGCATCGTGGAGCCGATCGCCATCAGCGACGTGCTGCACTACCTGGAACGGGCGCCGGAGCTGCCGGCCGGACTGAACCGCACGTTCGACATCGGCTCCCGGGAGCGGATCACCTACGCGGGACTGATGTACGGGTACGCGCGCGAGGCCGGACTGGCGCGGCGGCTGATTTATGCACTGCCGATTCCGGCTCCCGCGCTGGCCGGCTGGTGGGTGGCGCTGACGACTCCGATCCCGCACGCCATGGCCGTGCCGCTGGTGCAGTCCCTGCAGCACGACGCCGTCTCCGCCGAGCACGACATCGACCGCTACATCCCGCCGCCCGAGGGCGGGCTGACCGGCTATCGCCGCGCGGTGCAGCTTGCGCTGGGCAAGATGGCCAGCGGCGAGGTGGAGACCAGCTGGACCAATGCTTCCAACAGCCCGCCGTCGGACCCGCTGCCCAGCGACCCTGAATGGGCCGGCCGGACCGTGTTCGTGGACGCGCGGGAACGCGGATCCACGGTTCCGGCCGAGGACGTGTGGCGGGTGATCCAGGGGATCGGCGGGGACAGCGGCTGGTACTCGTGGCCGGCGGCCTGGGCCATCCGGGGCGTACTGGACAAGCTGGTGGGCGGCGCCGGGCTCAACCGCGGCCGCCGGCATGCCGACCGGCTCAGCGTCGGCGACGCGGTGGACTGGTGGCGGGTGGAGGCCATCGAGGACGCACCGGAGCGCCGGCTGCTGCGGCTGCACGCGGAGATGAAGGTGCCGGGCCAGGCCTGGCTGGAGCTGTCGGTGGTTCCCGAGGACGGCGGCAGCGTGTACCGGCAGCGGGCCATCTACTTCCCTACCGGCCTTTCCGGCAAGCTCTACTGGTGGCTGGTGCTCCCCTTCCACGGACTGATCTTCCCGTCCATGGCCCGCAACATCATCCGGCGGGCCGCCGGGCTCCGGACGGCCGGTGACGCGACCGTCGGTGAGGCTGCCGGGCGCGGGGCTGCCGGTGACGCGATGGCCGGCAAGGGCTAGAGTGCCCAGCATGAACGAGCGACCGGACGACGGGCCCGCGGAAAAGTATCGACGCCCCGAGGGCCTCGACGACGCCACCCTCGAGGCCCTGGGCAAGATCTCCGAGGCGCTGGAAGCGGTGGAACACGCCCGCGGCCTGCTGTACGGCTTTCACCGGCTCACCGGTACGGCCGACCTGGCGCTGGGCGAGGCGGTGGAGCTGCTGCGCAAGGCCGGACACCATCAACTGGCCGAGCGGGTCGACCGGGAGATCGTGGGCCGCAACGTCATCGAGGGACATTGGACGTTCCAGATCATCGACGAGTACGACGAGATCTACTACGGCCCCTTCAAGGAGCTGGAGCGGCAAGCACGCGAGGCGCTGGCTGGCGGCCGCAAGCACCTGTTCGAGGCCGGGATGAAAGAGGACCGGCGCACTCACGGGCTCCGGAACCACGAGGCAAACGCCCCCGGCCAGCGGGACCCCGGCGGCTGACCTTGGCCGGCGCGGTCGCGTCGCCTGATCCCGGCAAGCACGCCCCCGGACCAGGCCTTTCCCGGGAAGGCCTTTGAGCCAGGACCGCCGGCGGCGGTTCCGGGCCTAAGCCTGTGGGTAGACAACCGCCAGCGGCAGCCGGCCGCAGGCCAGCACAACGAGCTCCCGGCCGGCGTACCGGTCGCCGCGGGGCGCCACGGTCCGGGGCCGGGCCGGACGACCGGCCGGGCTTCCCGGCTCGCCGCCATCCCCTTCCTCCGGACCGGACGCTGACACGGCACCCGGTGCCAGCAGCGTGCCGGCGGCCAGCTGGGGGTCGGCGGAGACCACCACGCGGCCGGCACGGTTGACCAGGGCCGCGGCAGGGTGCAGGCTCTTCAGCGCCGGCAGCAGCAGCGGTTCCAGCGATTCGACAAAGACGTCGGCCCCCGCCACGCCGACGCGCCGCTCCCCCGCTGCCACCGGGACCGTCATGGTCATGGTGTATTCGTCGGTGCAGAGGAAGTCCACGTAGGGTCCGGTGACATGCGGCAGGCCTGTTTCCATCGGCCGGGTGAACCACTCACGCCGCATGTAGGCGTCGGACGCCGATGCCAGGGCGGGCAAGACCAGCCGCTCCATGCTTTCGCCCTGCCACCACGCCATGTGCCAGGAAGCGTCGGCCACGGCGTGGGCGGCGGCCACAAAGCCGGCGCCGACCACGGGCCATTCCGCCCTCCTCACCAGCTCAGCGGCCAGCGGCTGCATGGTCGTGGTCACCTGCTTGCCGCCCGGCGGCCTCGCCGGGTCCCCAAACAGCCCGGCCAGGGCCGGTACCCAGGCGTTGACTGCGGCCAGGATGTCTTCGAAGAATCCGGTGACCTCGGCGAGCGGATCCGCGGCACGTGTCGCTGCCGGTTCGGTCATGGAACTCATCCCGTCCTCCTTTGGGCGGTAGCGGGCGTCGGACCGGCGGGCCGGTCGGTCAGCCGGGCATGTTCATCGATCAGCGCCGCCAATCCGGCCTGGATCTGCGCGGTCACTGTTTCACGCGCCGTCGCGGCATCGGCTGCGGCAACCGCATCGGCGATGCGGTCGCACAACTGCACCATTGTGGCGTCGAACTCCGCGTCCTCGTGCAGCAGCGACATCAACGGACCAAAGTCCTTGTAGAGCCGGACGAACTCACGCGTCAGCCGCGCCGACTGGCTCAACGCTGCCAGCTCCAGCAGGAAATCACCGACGACGGCCCCGCCGGTGCTTGTCGGACGGGAGCCATGCAGGATCCGGCGCAGCATTTCGGCGTCGTCGGGGTCCGCAAAATCCGCCGCCAGTTCGGCGGCGGTCGCGGCAATGGCACGGTAATGGATGGCCAGGTCGCGCAGCTCCACCCGGCTCATCCGGCCCAAGCGGTCACGGACCAGTTCCGCACGCCGTCCGGTGGGGACGGTGACGAAGGTACCTCCTTCGCGGCCCCGCCGGGTGGCCACCAGCCCGCGGGAACGCAGGCCGACCAAGGCTTCCCGGGCCGTCACCGTAGCCACCCCCATCGAGGAAGCCAGCTCGGCCTCGCTGGGCAGCCGGTCGCCGTCGGCCAGCACACCCGCGGCAATCCCTTCCAGAATCCGGTCCTCCACGCGCTGCGCCTTGCCGCCCTCACCCAGCGGGGCGAAGACCGCGGCGAGCAAGCGCTGGCGAGGCGGGGAATCCGTGGGCATGCGTCGATCCTTCCAGACGGACCGCCCGCAGGACGGCAGGACGCGGCGGAGGGCCGCCGCCGGAACAGCCCGTAACAAAAAATCTACACGATGTGACCCGCTTTACATTTAACCTCTGGTTTCATAGGTTAACGCAAGACGATGTAGTCCACGCCACATCAGCCTCTTGAAAGGACCCAGCCGTGCACGCCACAGCCACCTCCGCATCCACTGCCCCGGACAGCACGGCGGCCGCCGCTACGCCTGCCATCTCCCTGCAGCAGGTCGTGAAGACCTTCGGCGACTTCACCGCCGTGAAAGGCCTGGACCTGGACATCCGCCAGGGCGAGTTCTTCTCGCTGCTCGGCCCCTCCGGCTCCGGCAAGACCACCGTGCTGCGGATGATCGCGGGCTTCGAGCTGCCCAGCTCCGGCCGCATCGACCTGGCCGGCCGCGACGTCACGTCCAAGGCACCGTTCGAACGCGACGTCAACACCGTTTTCCAGGACTACGCCCTCTTCCCGCACCTCAGCGTGGCGCAGAACGTGGAGTATGGGCTCAAGCTGCGCAAGACGCCGCGGACCGAGCGCCGCAAGCTCGTGAACGAGGCACTGGAGATGATCCGCCTGCCCCAGGTGGCCGACCGGCTGCCCTCCCAGCTCTCCGGCGGCCAGCGCCAGCGCGTTGCCCTGGCCCGGGCGCTGGTATTGCGTCCGCAGGTGCTGCTCCTGGACGAACCCCTCGGCGCACTGGACAAGCAGCTGCGCGAACAGATGCAGGTGGAGCTGAAGCAGATCCAGCGCACCGTGGGAATCACGTTCGTCTTCGTCACCCACGACCAGGAAGAAGCGCTCACGCTCTCGGACCGCGTCGCCGTGTTCAACGAAGGAGTGGTGGAGCAGGTGGGCACGCCGGAGGATCTGTACGAACGCCCCGGCAGCCGGTTCGTTGCGTCCTTCCTCGGCAACACCAACCTGGTGGAGGGCGCACTGGCCCAACAGCTCACCGGTTCCGAGGCGCTGCTGAGCATTCGGCCGGAGCGAATCCACATCCGCCCCGCGGACGAGCCCGCGGCGGCCGATGGCCTCTCCACCGTGGATGCGGTGATCGAGGAGGTCATCTACACCGGTCCCGCCACCCGCTTCGTGGCGCGCACCGCCGTCGGCCAGACCCTGATTGTCCAGGAGCCGAACGATTCCCGTGCCTCCGGCGCCCGGCGCGGCGACCGGGTCCGGCTGCAGTGGTCCTCGCGCTTCAACTACACCGTCTAGTCCCGCACCAACTACATCACTACGCACCCGAAGGAAAGGCACCCCATGAAGATCACCAAGGCACTGCCGCTGGCGGCACTCGCCTCGCTCTCGCTGGTCCTGGCCGGCTGCGGCGGCTCCGCTCCCGCTTCGTCCGCCGGCGGCATCCAAGTCCCGGACTTACCTGTGGCCACCGAGGTGGGCGACTCCGAGGGCGAAGTCAACATCATCGCCTGGGCCGGCTTCGTCGAGGACGGCTCCACCAATCCCGACGCCGACTGGGTCACCGAGTTTGAAAAAGAGACCCAGTGCAAGGTCAACCGCAAGGTCGGCGCCACCAGCGACGAGATGGTCCAGCTGATGCGCACCGGCGAGTACGACCTGGTCTCGGCCTCCGGCGACGCCTCGCTGCGCCTGATTGCCGGCGGCGACGTGGCCCCGATCAACACCGACCTGATCCCGAACTTCGGCCACATCGTGGACGGCCTGAAGGGCCAGATCTACGACACGCTCAACGGCAAGACCTACGGCGTTCCCATCGGCCGCGGCGCCAACGTCCTGATGTACAACACCGAGGCGGTGCCCGAAGCCCCGGACTCGTGGGAAGCCACCTGGGACCCGAACAGCGAATACGCCGGCGAGATCATGGCCTACGATTCGCCGATCTTCATTGCCGACGCGGCCCTCTACCTGATGGCCACGCAGCCGGATCTGGGGATCACCAACCCCTACGCGCTGGATCAGGAGCAGCTTGCCGCAGCGGTGGAACTGCTCAAGGCCCAGAACGACATCGCCGGCGAGTACTGGAACGATGCGCTGAAGGCCGTCTCCTCCATCTCCTCCGGGACCGCGTCCCTGGGCACCGGCTGGCAGGTCATCGTGAACATCGCCCAGGCCGACGGCGGAAAGGTCGAGTCCGTGCTGCCGAAGGAAGGCGCCACCGGCTGGTCCGACACGTGGATGCTCTCCGCGCAGTCCAAGAACCCCAACTGCGCCTACCAGTGGATGGACTGGGCCTCCTCCGCCGAGGTGAACGCCAAGATGGCCCAGAACTTCGGCATGGCCCCGGCCAACGCGCTGGCGTGCGAAGGCTCCAAGGAGAACGAGGAGCACTGCGCCACCTACCACGCCACGGACGAGGATTACTACAAGCAGGTGTGGATGTGGACCACCCCGGTGGAGCAGTGCATTGACGGCCGCACGGATGCCACCTGCACCAACTACCAGGAGTGGACCAAGGCCTGGACCGAGGTCAAGGGCTAACCCCTCCCTCCAGCACCCCTCCCCAGGCAGGGGTGCGGCGCGCGGTGAGCACCGTCGTCGTACCCCTGCCATGGAGGCACTCCCCCAGCACGACGCCGGTGCCCCGCCGGCCGTGCGCACCGCATCTTGATCAGCACCGCATCTGAAGGAGGAACGGCGGGCAAGCCCGCCGGAAACCACCATGGCAGCACCAACGATTGAACCGGAGGCCGCGGCCGGCACCGCCCCGGCGCCGGGCAGCCAGCGCGGCGGACTGGGCGACCGGATCTCCCGACTGCTGTACGGCCGCCCGAAACTGCGCTTGGCCGCACTCCTGACCCTGCCGCTGGCGTGGCTGGGCGTGCTGTACATCGGATCGCTGATCCTGTTGTTCATCACCGCGTTCTGGACCACCGACACCTTCACCTCCAAAGTGATCCCGGCGTTCACCGTGGAGAACTTCGTGGAGATCCTCACCGTGCCGGCCTACCAACTGACCGCGTTGCGGACCATCGGCATCGCACTGTCCGTGACGGTGCTGTGCGCCGTGCTGGCGCTGCCGCTGGGCCTCTACATGGCCAAGGTCGCCTCGCCGCGGATGCGGGCCGTGCTGGCCATCGGCATCACCTTGCCGCTGTGGGCCGGCTACCTGGTGAAGGTGTTCTCCTGGCGCATCACGTTCATGAGCGGCGGGCCGCTGGACTGGCTGCTGGCGCCGCTGGGCATGACCGGGCCGGGCTACGGCACCGCGACACTGATCATCACCCTGGCCTACCTGTGGTTCCCCTACATGGCCGTGCCGGTGTACTCGGCCTTCCGCCAAATCCCGGACAACCTGTTCGATGCCTCCTCGGACCTGGGCGCGAAGGCGTGGTCCACCGTGCGCACCGTGGCCGTCCCGCTGCTGAAGCCGGCGTTCATTGCCGGGTCCATCTTCACGTTCTCGCTGAGCCTGGGCGACTACATCGCCGCGCAGTTCGTGGGCGGCAAGACGCAGGTGATCGGCACCGTGATCGCCTCCAACATCAACCTCAATCCGCCGCTGGCCGCCGCATTCGGCACCGTGCCCATCGTGGTGGTTGTCCTGTATCTCTTCCTGGCCCGCAAGTCCGGCGCCCTCAAGCAGCTTTAGGAACAGACCGATGAGACTTTCCTCCTCCGCCAGGTTCACGCTGCGGCTTTTCGCCGGGCTGGTGATGGCCGCGATCTACCTGCCGTTGCTGCTGGTGATCCTCAACTCGTTCAACGCCACCACCTCCGGCGCCTTCCCCATCACGGAACTCACCACCCGCTGGTGGGAGGCCGCCTTCCACAATGAAGGCGTCCGCGAGGCCCTCTGGACGTCGCTTCGCGTGGCCGCGGTAGCCACGGTGATTGCGCTGCTGCTGGGCACGATGATCGCGTTCGCGCTTTCCCGGTACGACTTCTTCGGCAAGAACACCGTCAACCTGCTGGTGGTGCTGCCCATCGCCCTGCCCGGCATCGTCACCGGCGTGGCACTGAACAACACGTTCAAGACAGTGTTGGAGCCGCTCGGCATCGGCCTCGGGCTGTTCTCCGTGATCGTGGGTCACGCAACGTTCTGCATCGTCATGGTGTTCAACAACGTGCAGGCCAGGCTGGGCCGGATGAACAAGGGCCTGGAGGAGGCCGCGATGGACATGGGCGCCAACGTGGTCAGGACCTTCTTCCAGGTCACGTTCCCGGGTTTCCGCTCGGCGTTCGTGGCCGGCGGCCTACTGGCCTTCGCGTTGAGCTTCGACGAGATCGTGGTGACCACGTTCACGGCACCGCCCGGAACGGAGACCCTGCCCATCTGGATTTTCAACAACATGGCCCGGCCCAACCAGGCACCGGTGGTAAACGTGATCGCTGCCGTGCTGATCATCGTGTCGATGATCCCTGTCTACCTCAGCCAGCGGATGACCGGAGACGACAAGAAATAGGCAACAGCAGGAACGGCGCGGGTTCCCGGTTTCCGGGGTCCGCGCCGTTCGTCTAGCTTCCCGCGGCGGGTTGTGCTTCCACGGAGGCGGCCAGGCCCAGTTCGTCCTCGCCGAGGTCCGCGAAGTAGGCCTCGACGGCGGCGCGGTCCACCTCCGCGAGCGTGGCCGGGTTCCAGCGCGGATTGCGGTCCTTGTCGATCACCTGGGCGCGCACGCCCTCGGCGAAGTCCGGAGCGGCGACCAGCCGGATGCCCAGGCGGTAGTCCTGGTCGAGCACCTCCTCCAGCGTCTCCATCCTGCCCGCCCGGCGGAGGGCCTCGAGCGTAAGCTTCACGGCCGTGGGCGACTTCATGGCAATCTCCTCGGCGGCGGCCTGCGCGGCCGGGACCGGGGAGTTCCGCAGGGCGGCGAGGATCTGCTCAGCGTCGTCGTGCGCGTAGCACTCATCGATCCAGTGGTGTTCCTTTTCCAGGTCCGACGCCGGGATGTCCGTGTGGGAGAAGGCCGCCATGGCTTCGATGGCCGGGGCTTCGGCGAGCGCGGCCGCCAGGGCCGGAAGCTCCGCGCTGTCCACGAAATAGTCGGCCAGGCCCATCGCGATGGCATCGGCTCCGGTCCCGGTGCCTGCGGTCAGCGCGAGGTGGGTGCCCAGCTCGCCCGGTGCCCTGGAGTACAGGAAGCAGCCCCCGACGTCGGGGATGAACCCGATCCGGGTCTCCGGCATGCCCACCTTGGTCCGCTCGGTCACCACGCGGTAGGAGGCGTGTGCCGACACTCCGACGCCGCCACCGAGCACCACGCCGTCCATGAACGCCACGATCGGCTTGGGGTAGCGGGAGATCAGCGAATTCATCCGGTACTCGTCTTCCCAGAAGACCTGGTCGCCGCCGTCCTTCATATGCCGGTAGATGGCCACGATATCGCCGCCGGCGCACAGTCCACGTTCCCCGGCGCCGGAAATCAGGACGGTCTCCACGGCGTCGTCCTCGGCCCACTCGCGGAGGGCCGCCGTGATCGCCGTGATCATTGAGTCGTTGAGGGCGTTGATGGCCTTGGGGCGGTTCAGGACAATATGGCCCAGGCGGCCGGTGCGCTGCAGCAGTATCTCGTTGGTATTCATCGCAGGCCAGCCTACCCGGCGGCGGCCGCCGCGTCAGCGGGCTTGGGTGCCGTTCGTCGGCGACAAACCGGCCGGAGGCGGCAACCGTTAAAGGGCGGCCGCCCGTGTTCGGCCTCTCGACGCCGGGAGGTGGGCGGCCTATCCTGCACGAATGACCCATCCCGACGCGGAACCGGGCACGCAACCGGCATCAGGATCTCCGGAACCGCGCACGCAGCCGGCATGCGGACCTCCGGGACCGCCGCTGCGCCGGCGGCCCGTCTGGGCCGTTGCGGCCTCGTGCCTGCTGCTGGGGGCCGGGCTGTTGGTCCTGGGGCTTGCCGCGGGAGGCGCGGCGGCGCCGCCCTTGCCGGGTCTGCCCACGGCGGGAGCGGTGACAGCTTGGGGACTGCCGGCTGCCACGCTGCTGGCCACCGTCAGCCTGGTCCTGGGCGCCGGCTTCGCCTGCGTGGCGCTGCTTAGCCTGCCTGCCGGGACGCAAGAGCTCTCGGTCGCCGGCCGGGGGCTGGTCGGCGTGGCGGCGGTCCTGGGAGCCGCCGCAGTGCCGGCCGTGTTGTTCCGCCTCTGGTTTACCGGGAGCGAACTGCTCGGCGTTCCCGTCGCCCAGTTGGACCCCGCGGAGTTGGTGCGGGTCGTTTTAGAGGTCAGGCCCGGCAGGGTCCTGCTCTTTCAGGCTGTACTGACGGTCGTGGCGGCGCTGACCGCATGGTTCTCGCGCACGGCCACGGGCGCGGGACTGGCGCTGATCCTCCTGGTGGCGGCCCTCGCCATGCCGCCGCTGACGGGCCACGCCTCCAGCCACGACGAACACTTCCTGGCGGTTGCCAGCCTGGGCATCCATGTGTCGGCCGCGGGCCTCTGGGCGGGCGGATTGGCGGGCGTGGCGTATCTGGCCCTGCAGGCGCCCGACGACTTCCTGCGGACCATGCGGCGCTACAGCACGCTGGCGCTGGCCTGCGCCACAGCGGTGGCTGCCAGCGGCCTGGTCAATGCCCTGCTCCAGGTGCAGGCCCCGGCCGCGCTGTTCTCCGGCTACGGGCTCCTGGTGTTGGGCAAGGCGGCGGCGTTTGCGCTGTTGATCGTGTGTGGCTGGCTGCACCGCCGCACGACGCTGCGCGCCTTTGCTGCCCAGGGACGTGCTCCCGCCGGCCGCCAGGCCGCGGCGGGTCCCCGGCTGCCGGCCGAGCCCGCACCGCTGCGGCCGTTCCTCCGGCTGGCCGCCGCCGAGCTCATGGTGATGGCGGCGGCCTACGGCCTGGCGATAGCGCTGGCGCGGACGCCCCTGCCCTAGCCGGTTCCGCCGCGCGGTCACGCGATGCGCGGGTGAGGGCTGGGAGCATACTTGGCTTAGGTCGTCCCGGGCGGGCGGGTCCACGGCTCCGGTCCCCCGTTGCCCGGCGGCGGTGTTCCCGGTGTCCCGGGTTCTTGCGGCCGGGCTGGCCGCGCCTGCGGGTTGACGGGCCCTTGCCCCGGGGGTGCGGCCTCCGGGTTGACGGGCCCCTGCGCCGCGGCCGGGGCGGAAGGGTCGACCGGCCCCTGGTCCAGGCGGAAGGGCGGGTACTCGTCGCGCATCAGCAAGACGTAGGCCCCGACCCGGTAGGCCCAGCGGTTGATGCCGATGATCAGGGCGAACAGCTCCTGCCGGTATCGGCCGCTGAACAGCAGGATCACCGCGGTGATCAGCACGAGCAGGCCCAGCAACGAGGGGCCCCACGTGGCGGGGGACGCATAGGCGTCCTCGCCCCAGCCTCTGCCCCAACCGCGGTCCCAGAGTGCACCGGTGCCGCTGGTGAAGATGCCGACGATGAGCAGGTGCGGGATGGCCAGCAGCCACCACTTCACCAGCACGAGCCAGTGCGAGAGGCGCTGCGGGTAAGCCACGTCCAAGTCGGCCGGGTAGTCGGCGGTGGCCAGTGTGAACGGCGGATATCGATCGGTGCCCAGCGCGGAATACCCGTAGAAACCCACGCGCCAGGACCAGCGCAGTACACCGACGTTGTAGCGGAACCAGGACCTCGGATAGCGCCCGGTGAACAGGATCACGATCCCGGCCGCGATCGTGGTTACCAGCACGGCGAACCACAGCACGGCCAGGACGATGTAGTGCGGAATCGCCAACAACCACTTGACGAGCCACAGCCACCGGGACAGCCGGCCGTCCAGGAAGCCGGTCACCAGCACCGGGTATACCTGCGTCGTCCTTCCCCACCCGGCATTCCCGGCCGGCACGGCTCCCGGGCCTTGGCCTGGGCGCCGGTACGGCTCCAGGCCGTCGGTCCCCGGACCCTGACCCTGGCCCGGACGGGAACGATCCTGATCGATGTCGCGGCCCAGGCCTGCGGAACCGAGCAACAGGAGGGGAATACCGATGACCAGGCCGATCAGCCCGGCGATCAAAAGGCCGTTCCCGGCCGGTCCCAGCACATCGGATCGTGCCCCTGCCTGCGCATCCACCCACACCGGGCGGGAAGCGTCCGCGTTCATCACGACCAATGACCACCGGCCGGGTTGCAACTCCCAGGCAAGTTGCTGCGGGCCGCTGCCGGAGGTCGATTCGGTCCAGAAGTCCTGCTCCCCGGGCGGGGCCGGAACGCGGTCCCCTTCCGAGGTCACCTCATCGTCGTCATTGAACCACGACGAGCGCCCCGGCCGGTCCCCGGGGTCGGACCGTAAGGCGTCACCGAGCGAGGTGTAGGAAACGCCTTCCAGGTAGGCCGCGGCGTCCGAGGCCTCGGCGATGCCCACGAACACCTCTTGGTCCGGAACCACCGGGGTGACGCGCACCTGGAAACTGGCCAGGTCCCCGAGCGCAGGAATATTGGGCATTCCGGCAGCCCCGGGGTCGACGTCCACGGAAGGGCCTACGAGGGCATACCCCGTGCTCTGGTACTGCTCCGTCGGCCCGGTCAGGTAGCGGCCGCCACCCTGCACGGCGCTGGCACCAAGAATGACGGCGGCGCTGATGGTCAAGGCCAGCCCGGCGACGGTCAGCAGCACGCCGAGGACCAGCAGCACCCAGTGTCCGGGCTTCATGCGGGCCGCTGGAGGCGCCGGACCGGGCGCAGGAGGTGGGGCAGGTTGGGCGGTCATGACGGTCCTTTCGCGGCGCGTGCCGGAACCGTGCCCGGGCTAAGCGCCTACGGCTGGGTTGGCAGGATCCGGGCAGCCGCATCGGTGCCCAGCTACCGGGTTCTCTTGCGTCGGCGCGTCAGCAATCCGCTGAGCGGTCTCCGACGTCGCACCGTGGGGACTGGCAGAGGCAATCGAAACCCGCATCGTGCCACCTCCCCCTTGGTGTGCTTCCCCGTCACAGTGCACCTACCGTGCCCGGCCCTCGCTTCATACAGCAGGAACGAGGCCCGTCTGGACGCCAGCGCACTTCAGGCAGCCCCAGTCCGTTAAATGCCCGGCCGCGCTGGGCGCGTGGGGCTGCAGGCAACATGGTACTCAGCCCTCCCGACCGGCGATAGAGTCGCCGCTCACCTGCCGGCCAAGGCCCGGCCGACAAGGCTTGGTTCGGGGTTCGTCAGGACCTCGCCGCCCAGCAGCACCGTGGGGACGGTTTCGTTTCCGTGGTTGTGCTGCCGGACGTACGCGGCGCCTTCCGGGTCCTGCCAGATGTTCACCCAGTGGGCGGCCCGGCCGCTGCGGCGCAGGCTCGCCCTGAGCCACAGACAGTAGACGCAGCCGGGCCGCCAGAAGATGACCACCCGGCCAGGGTCGTCGCCCTGGTCCCTTAGCGTGGTCCACGGGGTGGCCCGCCGGCTGCCAAAGAAAGGACTCACCGCCCACGCGCCGGCCAGCAGCAACGCGGCGTAGATGCTGCCGGGCAGCCAGTCGCCGTCCTGCCCCTTGAAGACCAGGGCAGCCACGGCCAGAGCGGCCAAGGCTGCTGCGGGAAACCAGCGCTCGAAGCGTTTCATGGACATAGCGTACGCGCGCCGTCCCCGCCGTCCGCCGCGGCCTCCCTCCGCTTTCGCCTAGGATTCTCCCAGCTTTCGCCACGGCAACACACATGGTTTCCCAGTAGTGTCGCTGACTTGTGCACCGAGATGGGAGAACAGTGTGACTAAGAAGTGGTTATTGAGCCTGGCCGTTGCCGGCTCCATCGCCGTCCTCACCGCCTGCGGAGGGGCGCCTGCGGAGAGCGGTTCGAGTCCGGCCGCTTCGGCGGAATCCAGCGCGGGCGCCGAAGGACAGGCCCAGCTGCCGGAGCCGGATCTCGAAGGCATCCCGGATGTGGTGGCCGAGGTCAACGGGACGGAGATCCCGAAGGACAAGTTCACCGCCGCGTACGAAGGGCAGTTCCAGCAGATGGCCATGCAGTCCCAGATGACGGGGCAGGAAGTGGACCAGGACGCGCTGAAGAAGCAGACGGCCGAGGCCATGGTCGGCACGCAGCTGCTGATCCAGGAAGCGGACAACCGCGGGATCAAGGCATCCGACAAGGACGTGCAGGCTTCACTGGAGGAGATGGCGAAGGCCAACCAGTTCAAGACCGTGGACGAGCTCATGGCCGCCATCAAGGAACAGGGCATGACCGAGGACGAGGTCAATGCCGAGATGGAGACCCAGGTCCGGGTGGATAAGCTGATTGCCGAGGAGACCGGCGACGCCAAGCCCACCGAGGACGAGCTGAAGGCCGCTTACGAGCAGGCCAAGAAGCAGCAGGAGCAGATGGGCCAACAGACCGGCCAGAAGGCCGAGGTCCCCTCGATGGAGGAAATGCGGCCGAACCTGGAACAGCAGATCCAGGCGCAGAAGGAGTCGGAAGCGACGCAGGCCCTGGTCACCGACCTGCGTGAGAAGGCGGACGTCAAGATCCACCTCTGATTTTCGCTGTCTTAAAACTACGACGACGGTGCCCGCCTCAGCGGGCACCGTCGTCGTTGTTGTGGGGCGGCTTACGAGACCGCCGCGCTACCCGCGCCTGACCTGTATTTTCTGCCGCGGCGTTTCCGTCCCTGACTGCGGAACCGGGGCCTTGATCTCAAGCACCCCGTCCCTGTAGGTGGCGGTGATGTCCTCGTCCTTGACGCCCTGGGGCAGCGGCACGCTGCGGGAGAAGGATCCGTAGCGGAACTCCGAGCGGTAGGTGCCCTTCTCCTTCTCCTCCTTCCGCTCGTGCCGCTCGGCGTGGATATGCAACTGCCCCTCGGAGACGGAAATTTCCGCATCCCTTTCCGGGTCGATGCCCGGCAGTTCAGCACGGATTGTCAGGACGTTGTCCTTGATCTCCTCCTCCACCCGGATCATGGATTTTTCGTGTTCACCTTCGAAGAAGCGGCGGAAAGGCTCCGCCAGTTCAAAGGGTGAGCGGCGCTCGAACGGCGACCACCTCGACACATCACTCATGGCTCACACTCCTGTGACAGAAACGGCAGGCTGGCGGCCAAGGGCCCCCGGCCCCAAATACCCTTCAGTTTTCCCAGGTGCAGGTCCTGGCATAACGCACCCGGTGCGTTCGGCACGGCAACATGGTATAGCTGCCAGGTATAAACAGGAATGGCTGCGAACCGCGGTCCGGGTATCCGGTTAGGTCCTTGGGCGGATCGCCGCATAGAGCAGCATGTCCCGGCGCACGCCACCAATGGTTTGATAGCTGCGCAGCAGGCCCTCGCGGCTGAAACCTGCGGACTCGGCGGTCCGGATCGAGGCGTTGTTCCAGGGCTCGATGTAAAGCTCCAGCCGGTGCAGTTCCGGGATGGTCCAAGCGAAGGCTGCGAGCGCCGCGAGCGCATCCGCTGCCCGGCCCTGCCCCCGGTGTGCCGGGGCCATCAGGTAGCCGGCGGTGGCCCGGCCTTCCGGCAGGTAGGTCAGCCACAGCCCGATCTGGCCGACCGCCCGGTCCGATTCGGCGTCCGCCACCGCGAAGGAGTACCCCGCGCCGGAGGTGAAACGCCCGTTCTGGCGCAGGATCCACTCCACCGCATCGTCCTCCCGGCACGGCGCGGGAATGGAACTGATCAGCGGGATGTACGGATCCTGGGCCAGCTCGAGGGCCAGGTGGGCGTCTTCGCTGCGGAATTGGCGCAGCACGACGCTGCCCTGCGCCGGCGTGACTTCCGGCCATGCCAGCGGCAGGCGTGCATCCATGTCTGCGATTGTGCCAGTTGTCGTCCGCGTGGCCAGCACGGGCGGCGCCGAAGGGGGCTGCACCGGCGAAAAGTCCGGGCTCAAGTGGTTTCGGCCAGAACGTCCATGATGCCGGTGACGAACTGGTCCAGATCGCCCGGGTTGCGGGAAGTGACCAGGGTCCAGCCGTGTTCGCGGTCGATCACCACGGGCTCGTCGTCCCACTGGCCGCCGGAATTCATGATGTCCGCCTTGAGCGAGATGTAGGAGGTGAGGGTCTTGCCGCGGGTGCGCCCGGTTTCCACCAGGAGCCATGGGCCGTGGCAGATGGCGGCGATCGGCCGGCCGGATTCCGAGAAGGACCGCACTATGCCCTGGGCGTCCGGGTCCAGTCGCAGCTGGTCTGCGTTCAGCGTCCCGCCCGGCAGGACCAGCAGGTCATAGTCGCCGTCGGAAACATCCGGGAGCGATTTGTCCACCGGAATTTTTTCGCCGCGGTCCCAGTCCCCGACCATGGTTTCCACGTCACCGGCTTCGGGCGCCGCGATCGTGACGTCGACGCCGGCCGCGCGCAGTTTTTCGACCGGGACCTTCAGCTCGTCCTGTTCAACACCGCGGTTGCTCACCGCTACCAAGACCTTTTTGCCTGCGATTTCGGGCATGCTTTTTCCGTCCTTCCAGTGGAGATGTTCGGACAACTTCCACCTTGCCATTGCTGGGAAGCGAAGCCAAGGCGCTACCGGGCGGGGGTCCCCGCCGCCGGGCGCCTTGCGCTGCACCGACTCTTGACGTGTCCCGGGGGCCGGGGTCAACTGGAGATCACGAACCGGTGCGCCGTGCGCCGACCCAGTAAGGAGACGCCGTGAAGCTCCCCCACCCCCGGGGCCTTGTCAGCGAGACGTTGTTGGCCGCCCTGCAAAGCAGCCAGATTCCCGACGCGCTGCCGGAGCTGCAGGCCGCAGCCGAGAACAGGCTGGCAGTCACCGAGGACGTCCTGTTCGACGACGATCTGCAGCTTGCGCTGTTTTCCTTGTACGAACTTCACTACGGCGGGCTGGACGGCGTGGACGACCGGTGGGAGTGGAACCTGCCCCTCCTTCGGGTCCGCGCCCTGATCGAGCAGCGGATGGAGGCCCGGCTGCGGGATTCCGTCTCCGTTCCGGTCCCGCAACAGCTTTCGCAGCAGGCGGTGGCGGACCGGCTCTTCGAGCTGGCGGCTGACGACGACGGGCCCAGCCTCTCCGCGTTCATGGCCCGCGAGGCCTCGCTGGAACAGGCCAAGGAATTTCTGGTCCTTCGCTCGGTGTACCAGCTGAAGGAAGCGGATCCGCACACCTGGGCCATCCCCCGGCTGGACGGCCGGGCCAAGTCGGCCATGGTCGAGATCCAGGCCGACGAATACGGCGGCGGAAAGCCCGGCCGGATGCACTCGGAGCTCTTCGCCCGCACCATGCGCGGACTGGGGCTGGACCCCTCATTCGGAGCCTATGTGGAATCGGTCCCGGCTATCACGCTGGCGTCGGTCAACAGCATGTCGCTGTTCGGGCTGCAGCGGCGGCTGCGCGGAGCGATCTGCGGCCACCTGGCCATCTACGAGATGACCTCTTCGATTCCCAACGGCAAATACGCGCGCGGTTTCCGCCGGCTGGGGTTTGCCGGCGAGGTGACGGAGTACTTCGAGGAACACGTGGAGGCCGATGCTGTCCACGAACAGATCGCCGGACGGGACCTGGCCGGCGGACTGATCGCCGGGGATCCGACCTTGGCCGCCGATGTGTTCTTCGGTGCCGGCAGTGCGCTCTACCTGGACGGACTGGCCGGGGGCTGGCAGCTGGACGCCTGGACCTCCGGCCGTTCCGCGCTCCGCCAGCCCCTGGATGCGGGCCGGCAGGCACCGGTTGCCGCCGGCGCCTCGGTGTGAGGATCGAGTACGTCCTGCCGCTGAAGTGGCAGGACAACGGCGGCGACGCCGAACTCACCCGCTATCTGCTGTCCCTGCCGGAGTGGGTGGACGTCACTGTGGTGGACGGCTCCGCGGAGACTGTCTTCGCCGAGCATCACCGGCTCTGGCAGCGGCGCGTGCAGCATCTGCGCCCGGACGGACCGCCCACGCCCAACGGGAAGGTGCAGGGGGTGCTGACCGGATTGCGGCACGCGCGGCATGACCGGGTCATCATTGCCGACGACGACGTCCGTTACACCCCGGAGAACCTGTCCGCCGTGGCGGAATTGCTGGGGCATGCCGAACTGGTGCGCCCGCAGAACTACTTCGACCCGTTGCCGTGGCATGCCCGCTGGGACACCGCGCGGTCCCTGCTGAACCGGGCGTTCGCGTCCGACTACCCCGGCACGATCGGCGTCCGCCGCTCGCTGCTGCTGAAGACCGGCGGTTACCGCGGCGACGTGTTGTTCGAGAACCTGGAACTGATCCGCACGGTCCGGGCCGCGGGCGGACGCCAAGTCCGGGCCGATGGCATCTACGTCCGCCGGCTGCCGCCGACCTTCCGGCACTTCGTGGGCCAGCGGATTCGGCAGGCTTACGATTCACAAACCCAGCCCGCGCGCTTGGCCGTCGAGCTGCTGCTGGCCCCGCTCCTGCTGCTGCAGGCGCGCCGGCCAGCAGGCTACGGCGCGTGGGCCGGTGCCGCCGTCGTCCTTGCGGAAGCGGGGCGGCGGCGTGCCGGCGGTGCCCGGGTGTTCGGCGCGCGGGCCGCGCTGTGGGCACCGCTGTGGGTGCTGGAGCGGGCCGTGACCTCATGGCTCGCCGTGGGCTGGCGCTGTACGGGCGGCGTGCCGTATTCCGGCCGTCGCCTGCGGAGCGCGGCCAGCCGTCCGGCGTCACTGCGGCGGCGATTCAGCCACCTTAACGTCACGATAGGAGAAATTAATGACGAGCCAGGAACCGACCGAGATCGTTGTCTGCCCCGACGGGCCGCTGCTGGTACGCGGTGACTTTGACCTCGTGGACGGCGACGGCGAGGCGGTGCCCCGGACGCGGGAGACCGTCGCCCTGTGCCGCTGCGGCGGATCGGGCATCAAACCGTACTGCGACGGAACGCACAAGCTGCTCGCGGCGAGGCGGAAGGCGGCGCAGTAGCGCGGCCGTGCGACGCCAGTAGCGCGGCCGTGCGGCGCTGATGTTGAGGGGGCGCGGTGCCTGATGAATTGAACGACGACGACGCGCCGTTCCGGCCGGGCGAGGGGACGAGTGAAGAGCGTTTCCTAGGCGGGCGGGACCTGACCCGGTGGAGCACGCCACCGGGCAAATTCCTGGCGCGGTGCATGCACCGCCTCAGCAACATCCTGGGTCCACACGCCGCATTGATCCTCACCCTGGCCGCCGGAGCACTGGTCGCGGTGTTGCTCACCGTCGCGTCGGCGGAGATCTATGAGGCGGTGACCGACGAAGACGGCGTAGCCGAATTCGATCAGCCGGTCCTGGACGCGGCGCAAACCGTCCGGTCCCCCTGGCTCAATACAACAGTTACCGCGTTTACGAACCTCGGCGGGCCCATCGGCATGCCGACCCTCGCGTTGCTGGTCATGGGTATCCTGACGTTTCGCCGGCGGTCCTGGACACCGGCCATTCTCATCACCACCGCGGCTGCCGGGTCGCTGTTGATGACGGTTGCCGCCAAGCAGTTCATTGGACGGGCTCGCCCGGCGCTGCGGGAGGCAGTGCCGCCCTTCGAATATTCGGCGTCTTTTCCCAGCGGGCATTCCCTTAACGCGGTCGTCATCGCCGGTGTGGTGGCGTACCTGCTCATCCTCCGCCAGGCCAGGCGGCGATCCAAGATCCTCACGGTCGCCGCCGCCACCCTGTTTGCCGTGGCCATGGGATTAAGCAGGGTCTTCCTGGGCCATCACTGGTTCACCGATGTCCTGGTTGCCTGGACGCTCGGGGTCGCGTGGCTGGCGCTGGTCATCACCGCCCACCGCCTGTACCTGACCGTCTGGCACCGCGGGGCCGGCCGGGTTCCCACCGAGAGGAGATCCCCGCCGGCGGCACCCTAGGCAGGCAGATGGTCTCAGGCGGGCTCGACCAGGACGCCGGCCAAGTTGTCCAGTGCCCCGGGGACCAACGAAAAGTACGCCCACACGCCGCGCTTTTCCCGGTGCAGGATCCCGGCGTCGACCAGGACCTTCAGGTGGTGCGAGACGGTGGGCTGTCCCAACCCCAGCGGCTCGGTCAGATCGCAGACGCAGGCCTCAGATCCTTCGCTAGCGGAAATCATGGAGACCAGGCGCAGCCGGTTCGGGTCCGCCAGGGCCTTGAACTGGCCGGCCAGCGCGGCGGCTCGGTCGGCACTCATGGGCGGCGCACCGCTGGGCGTGCAGCACGAAACGAGATCACCGTCGAGGTTGGTCGGCGCGAGGTCGGTAACGGACGTCATGTCATCCATTATGCCCAGAGATTGACAGTTGTCGATATGTCCACCCATACTCGGTATCGACGAACATCGATACGACTTCCGGCGGCGAAATCCCGCGCCAACGTCCCGTCACGAGGAGCCACGTGAGCACGCCCGTTGCAACACCCGACACCAGCCCGGTAGCCGCCCGGATGTCCACCCTCGACCGTTTCCTCCCGGTGTGGATTATCGCTGCCATGGTCGCCGGACTGCTGCTCGGGCGGTTCGTCCCGGGTATTGGGCCGGCGCTGGACTCGGTGCAGGTCGCCGACGTCTCGCTGCCCATCGCCGTCGGGCTCTTGGTGATGATGTACCCGGTGCTGGCCAAGGTCCGCTACGACGAGACCCACCGGGTGGTGGCGGACAAGAAGCTGATGGTCAGCTCGCTGGTGATCAACTGGCTGGCGGCGCCGGCGTTCATGTTCGCGCTGGCGTGGATCTTCCTGCCTGACCTGCCCGAATACCGGACGGGCTTGATCATCGTGGGGCTTGCCCGCTGCATCGCCATGGTGATGATCTGGAACGATCTGGCCTGCGGCGACCGCGAAGCCGCGGCGGTGCTGGTGGCCACCAACTCCGTGTTCCAGGTGATCGCGTTCGGCGCGCTGGGCTGGTTCTACCTGCAGCTGCTGCCGTCCATGCTCGGCCTGCCGACCACCAGCGCCGAGTTCTCCTTCTGGGCGATCACGGTCTCCGTGCTGGTGTTCCTCGGCATCCCGCTGCTGGCCGGATTCCTCACCCGCACACTCGGCGAGAAGGCCAAGGGGCGCGCCTGGTACGAGGGCAAGTTCCTGCCCAAGCTGGGGCCGTGGGCGCTGTACGGCCTGCTGTTCACCATCGTGCTGTTGTTCGCACTGCAGGGCGACGAAATTACCTCCAATCCTCTGGACGTGGCCCGCATTGCGCTGCCGCTGCTGATCTACTTCGTGGTGGTGTTCGTCGCCGGCATGGTGGTCGGCAAGCTGCTGCAGCTGGGCTACGAGCGCACCACCACGCTGGCGTTCACCGCCGCCGGCAACAACTTTGAACTGGCCATCGCCGTGGCGATCGGCACGTACGGCGTGACGTCGGGGCAGGCGCTGGCCGGCGTCGTCGGGCCTCTGATCGAGGTTCCGGTGCTCGTGGCCCTGGTCTACGTGGCCCTGTGGGCACGGCGGCGGTTCTTCACCGACCCCGCGGAGGCGTCGCCGTCCGTCGTCTTCCGCTGATCCATCCCCGTCGGCACGCCGGCCCGACCCCACGGACAGGCCGACCCGACACCTAACCGACCCGGCCGCACCGACTCTCCCAACCAGCCCAGGAGCATTCCGCGCATGAGTACCGAAACCG
Source organism: Arthrobacter sp. Y3221048 (assembly GCF_059092685.1). Taxonomy (NCBI): domain Bacteria; kingdom Bacillati; phylum Actinomycetota; class Actinomycetes; order Micrococcales; family Micrococcaceae; genus Arthrobacter; species Arthrobacter sp. Y3221048. Next base: position 633,924 of record NZ_JBNHHX010000003.1, read on the forward strand.
CCAAGAAACCCTCCGTCCTGTTCGTCTGCGTCCACAACGCCGGACGCTCGCAGATGGCCGCCGCCTTCCTCACAAACCTGGCGAACGGCGCCATCGAGGTCCGCTCCGCCGGTTCCCAGCCCGCCGACCAGGTCAACCCGGCAGCCGTGGAGGCGATGCGGGAGGAGGGCATCGACATCTCCGCCGAGATGCCCAAGGTCCTCACCACCGAGGCCGTCAAGGATTCGGACGTGGTGGTGACCATGGGCTGCGGCGACGAGTGCCCGTTCTTCCCCGGCAAGCGCTACGAGGACTGGGTGCTGGAGGACCCGGCCGGCAAGGGCGTGGAGTCGGTCCGACCGATCCGCGATGAGATCAAGGGCCGCATCCAGCAGTTGATCGCCGAACTGCTGCCCGCGCAGCCCGGCGCGAACTGACCCGCCCTACTACCGCAAGGAAGCCGACCATGAGCCAGGACAGGAACAGTGCGGGACTCCCCGTCGTCGTCATCGGTGCAGGGCCGGTCGGGCTGGCCGCGGCGGCCCACTTGCTGGAGCGCGGACTGACCCCGCTGGTCTTCGAAGCCGGAGAGGCGGCCGGTGCCGCGGTCGCCGACTGGGGCCACATCCGACTGTTCTCCCCCTGGCGCTACAACATCGACGCCGCGTCCCGCCGGCTGCTGGAGGCTGCCGGCTGGGAAGAGCCACGGCCGAGCGCACTCCCCTACGGCTCCGAACTGGTGGAGCGCTACATCCAGCCGCTGGCCGCCGTGCCGGCCCTCCGCAATGCCCTGCGCACCTCTTCACGGGTAGTGGCCGTCAGCCGCGCCGGCATGGACAAGACCCGTTCGCTGGGCCGGGACGAGACGCCGTTCCTGGTCCGGGTGCAGGACGCTTCGGGGACGGTCACCGACCACCTAGCGCGCGCCGTGGTCGATGCTTCCGGTACGTGGAGCCGGCCGAATCCGTTGGGCCAGGCCGGGCTGCCCGCTCCCGGTGAGGCCGACGCCCTGGCCGCCGGCTTCATCACCGGGCCGCTGCCCGACGTCGTCGGCCGCGCCCGCGCGCGCTTTGCCGGCAAGCACATCCTGGTGGTCGGCGCCGGCCACTCGGCCGCCAACACCTTGCTCAACCTTGGCCAGCTGGCCAAGAACGAACCGGGCACGCGGGTCAGCTGGGCGGTCCGCGGTTCCAGTGTCACGCGGCTCTACGGCGGCGGGGAGCTGGACGGGCTGCCGGCGCGCGGCCAGCTGGGGACGCGGCTGCGCCGGCTGGTCGAGGACGGCCACGTGGACCTGCACACCTCGTTCACCATCACCGGCTTCAAGTGCGCGGACAGCCTCGCCGTCAGCGGCAGCACTCCCGACGGTGACGTGCAGCTCGACGTGGACCTGCTGGTTCCGGCCACCGGCTTCCGGCCCGACCTGGACATGCTGCGCGAGGTCCGGCTCGAGCTTGATCCGGCCGTGGAGGCGCCCCGCGCGCTTGGCCCTCTGATCGATCCGGAGTTCCACAGTTGCGGCACCGTTCCCCCGCACGGCGCCAGGCTGCTGGCCCACCCGGACCGCGACTTCTACCTTGCCGGCATGAAATCCTACGGCCGGGCGCCGACCTTCCTGTTGGCCACCGGCTATGAGCAGGTTCGCTCGATCGCCGCCGCGTTGGCCGGGGACAGGGCGGCCGCCGACAACGTGGAACTCAACCTGCCGGAGACAGGCGTCTGCTCCACCGACATCGGCGCCAGCTGCGATGTCCCCGCGGCGGGAGCTGCGGGTGGGGTGGCGGCCGGTGAGGAGTCCGCCGGTCGGCAAATGTCCGCACCCGAAGAAGCAGCCGAACCGGAGCCAGCAGCCGCGAGCTGCTGTTCCGCGCCGGAGCCGGTACAGCTGGGATTCCCCACCGGGTTCCGGCACGGCCGCTCGGGCGAGACCCTGGCGACGGGGCGGGGATAGGCTGGGAGTCCCGACGTCCAAGGAGATGCCCATGAGTTCCGTCCTCCCCACCCTGCTCACCAGCACCGGCCTGCTGGGCGGTTTTAAGACCGGCCAAGCGACCAAGAACCGTCCGCTGGCAGGCGCCGTGCTGGCCGCCGCGGGAGCCGGAGCCTTCGCGATGTGGCAGCGCAACGCCGGGACAGGCCGGGCGGCAGCGCTGACCGGTGGGTATCTGGCGGCCTTCGGCGTGTCCCATCCGCTGGCGAAGAAGATCGGCGCCTGGCCGGCGGTCTATACGGTGACGGCGGCGACGGCGCTGGCTTCGCTGATTTTCGGCCGCAAGCGCTGACCGCTGACTGGGCGGCCGCGGCGCCGCGGGCTTATTGCCGGGCGCCGCGGTTCGGTTCCCCCGGCGCCGCGGTCTATGCGCGGCGACCCGCCGCGGCTCGGTTTCCCGCGCCGCGGTCTATTGCGCGGCGACCCGGCTTGGTTCCCTGACGCTCCGGTTTACTTCGCGGGCGTCATGCCGCCGGCAGGTCCCAATACAACCGGCCGGCTTCCGTTCTGGCACCTGCCGACGGCTCGTGCAATGATTTTTTGCCGCCGGGCAGCAGATGCACCACCTCAAAGGCGTGCAGCAACACCAGGACGTCCGAGATGAGCCGGCGGTGGCAGCGCCACCACACGCTCTCGCTGCACATGATCGCCACGTCGGCGGCCTCGGCGTCGGTCAGCAGGCGTCCCAGCCCGTTGGCGAATTCCGGGGTGCGCGTGTAGGCGGCATAGGCCCGGAACGCAGCGACTTGCCACCAGCTGTCGGGCTCGGGCTCGCCGGCGGGAATCCGCCGTCGTCCGCCCAGGTCTTCTTCCCAGCGGTAGCCGAGGCCGGCGGCGGGAAGCCATTCCGTGAGCGCATCGCGGCCCATGTCCGGGTGTTTGCGGCTGCCCGGGAAGCGGCGGACATCGACGACCTTCTGCACCCCGGCGCCGTTGAGCAGTTCGGCCAACTCTTCGGTCGTGCTGGTGCCGTGGCCGACGGTGAACAGCCGCCGGTCTACGTCCTGTGCCATCTGCGAACCCGAACTAACGCGGCGTCGAGCCGTTCTTGCGGCTTACCCGTCCGCGGTAGCGCAACTGGATGATGCGGGCGGCCCCGGCGGCGGCGACGAAGATGCCGCCGGCGACCGACGCCACGAACAGCGCCAGCCCCAGTGCGACCTGCCCCTCGAAACCGAAATAGCGCAGCAGCACCTGGTCCTGGTTCTGCGCAATGAACACAATCAGCAGCACCAACAGGAGCAGCGCAACGACCACCGACGTCCAGATCATCCCCAGTCGGGTGCCTTGTTGCCTCGCCTCGTGCCCTTCTTGCGGGCCTGCCCCACCGGTTTTGGGTCCAAGGTCGTCGGATGCGCCCTGCCCGGACTTACCGGACGGCCCGGCTCCCGATCGGCCGGTGTTCGTGCCCCCGGTCTCGGCTCCGTCCCGTCCCGTGCCCTGCGGATTGGAAGTCATTGCTGTCCTGCCTTTCGCCGCTGCGCCGTTTCCCTCAGCGTAGACGATGCATCAGCGCAGGCATACCGGTGCGCGGGCGGTCTGGTCGACGTCGTGCGCTACGACGTCATGCCTGAATCAGTCCGCGAGGTTGCTGCGCAGCAGCTTGAAGAAGCGCTTCTGGTATTCCGGCCATTCGTCGCTCGCCAAGACCCGTTCGATCCCCTGCCGGACCCACTCGGCGTCCCAGTAGCCCAGTTTGACCAGTTGGGGCAGCAGAACCGCCAGCTTGCGGTTCTCCCGGGGATTGCCCTCGTCGAACTGCATGGCGCTGGCGCCCTTGATCCCGGGTACGTGGAACAGTTCTTTCAGCGTCACGTCGATCAATCCCGGCCGCTGCCGCACGAACTTCAGGAAGTCGATGCTTCCAACCTGCGTCTGGCTCAGCAACAGGAGCATGGCGCCGCGATGCGCCGGGGCGGGCACCAGACCGTCGCGGACCCAGTCAAACATCGCGTCAGTGCCGCGGTTCCGGTCCCAGCCTTTGGGATTGCGCAGATAGCGTTCCGACCAGGACTCGACGAACAGCTCCAAGTGGCCGGGAAACAGCACCGGCGGCGCGTCGCGCGCGACCTTGAAATCCGTGTAGGACAGGGCGGCGGACCGTTCCGCGCCGATGCAGGCCATGTGGGCGATGTCCGCGGCGGCCCAGTGGTCGGGTTTCAAGGGGCCCCGCCACCACCCGTCCGGCGAGCGCTCGCCGGTCGGCTCTGCCGAAACCACCATCCGGAACCGCCGGACCATCGACTTCTCGCGCCGCTTTTCGTTGTCCGGCATGGCAGCCGCATAGGCAAGAACTCCGGCGCGATCACCGGCCGCCAGCAACGCGAACAGCGGATTGTCGGCGGCAGGCACCGGCCCGGGATCGGTCATACCGCCAATCTAACCCGCCGGGTTCCATCGGCTCGGCTTTCCGGCATGATCGACGTCTCGGCGACCCGGTCGCCGGGCGGTGCCTCTGGCCCCCGCTGGTTGTACGTTCCAGCCACCCCATAGGCTGGCATCATGGACTCCCCTATCCAAACCTATCTGCGCACCTTGCACGCCGAGCTCGCCGGCCTCAAGGACGGCAAGCCGTACGGCGGTATTCCCGCGATGGCCGGCGCGGACCCGGACAAGTTCGCCATCTGCCTGGCCACCGTGGACGGCTACGTGTACGAGGTCGGCGACTCAAGCGAAGAATTCACCATCCAGTCCATTTCCAAGCCCTTCACCTACGGGCTCGCGCTCTCCGACCTGGGGCTCGACGCCGTGGACCAAAAGGTAGACGTGGAGCCATCGGGCAACGCCTTCAACGAAATTTCGCTGGCTCCGGGCACCGGCCGACCGGCCAACGCGATGATCAATGCCGGGGCGCTGACCGCCACCTCCCTGATCAAGGGCAGCGGCGGCAAGACCGGGTTCCGGCGCATCCTCGAGCACTATTCCGCCTTCGCTGGCCGCGACCTGTCGGTCAGCGAACGCACGTTCCAGTCGGAGGCGCGGCACGGGTACCGCAACCGGGCGCTGGCCCACCTGCTGCGCTCCTTCGAGATCATCGAGCAGGATCCGGACCCGGTGGCCGAGGATTACTTCCGGCAATGCTCCGTGCTGGTCACCTGCCGCGACCTGTCGGTCATGGCGGCCACCCTGGCAAACGGCGGCACCAACCCGCTCACCGGAAAGCAGGTGCTGGACCTGGAGGTGGAGGAACGGGTCCTCTCCGTGATGGCTACCTGCGGAATGTACGACGACGCCGGCGCGTGGCTCTCGGACGTGGGCATGCCGGCAAAGTCCGGGGTGGGCGGCGGCCTGCTCGCGGTGTTGCCGGGTCAGTTGGGGCTGGCAGTTTATTCGCCGCCGCTGGACGACCACGGCAGCAGCGTGCGGGGGGTGGCGGCCAGCCGGCGGATCTCCCACGACATGGGGCTGCACTTCGTCCGGGCCGCGCGCACCGGCCGGAACGCCATCCGCGCCAGCTACGACATCACCGATGCCCCGTCCGGGATCCGCCGCAACGACGAGGCCGCAGAGGTGCTGCGCGCCAACGGGCACCGCGCCCGCGTGATCGAGCTGAACGGGGACCTGTTGTTCGCCGGCACGGAATCCATGGTGCGCGAGGTCAGCGACCTGGACGAGTCGGTGGAACTTGTCATCCTGGACATGCGCCGGGTGGATGAAACCGCCCCGGTCGCCCTGGACATGCTGGAGCAGCTTCGGGCCTCGCTCGCGGACGCCGGGCGCGAACTGGTGATGATCGACGGCGAGGGCGCCCTGGCGCAGCGGTTCGAAGACTCCGGGCGGCCGGTGCCGTCGTTCGCCACCCGCAGCACCGCCGTCGAATTCGCCGAAAACCGGTTGATCGCCGCCTATGGCGACGAGCTCTGCAGGCCCGCCACGGTGGACGTGGCCGATTCCCCTGCGCTCAGCCCGCTGGACCCCGAGGACTCCGCCGCGCTCGCGGAGTTGATGGAAGAACGCAGCTATGACGACGGCGAGCTCATTCGCCGGGTCGGCCAGCGCTTCGCCGGGGTCTATTTCATCCTGTCCGGCCGCGTCACCACCACCTCCACCGGGCCGGGGAACACCAGGGTCAAACTCACCACCCTCAGCGCCGGCATGACGTTCGGCGAAATGGCGCTGGGCAGCGCGGACCGGCAGGAAACCACCGTGCGCGCCGATGGTCCGGTTCGGGTCAGGCTCCTCCCGGCCGAAACCATGAGCCGCCTGGAGAGCGAAAACCCGCGCCTCGCAGTCGAACTCTGGAAAGCCCTGACCCGCGACGCCTACGCGCACGTGGACCGCTACATGCGCGAAACGGCCGTGCGCATCCGCGACTAAACAAAGTCAAGGGCAACGAACGCCACCTGTGGAGTTCAAAAAGTTAATGTGACGCGGTCATGCGTGAAACTGTTTCGCCCTTCATCGATCTCCTTCACTCGACGGCAAAGAATTCCAAGCGTACGGAATCAGGCGTGCGAACGCCGGCCCCGATGAACAGCTTCGAATTGACCCAGGCGAAAGACCCGTCGATTGCTGCTGTGAGCCGCGGAGTGAACCGGAAGTAAATCAAAGCAGGGTCAACAGTTTCCCCGGTTACCAACCGAGCCAGGTTCTCCGGAGAGCCGGTCCGGATGGCCTCGTTATCGACGAAAATCCGGCTGCCGTCATCGGCCTGAATCACATACATTGCCTTCAGGTAGGCGGTATCCGCGGAAGGGTACACCTGGAAGTCAGCACCCGCGTTAAGTACTTTTCCGCCCCATCCGTCACCGCGAACAATTCCGCCGAGGATCGGAATGACGCGGCGCCTCCCGTCTATGGTTTCACCGATATCAATTGCTTCGCCTACCTCTACGGAGACGGAGGCGAAAAAAGTCAGCTCCGGCTTCATGAACGTCTCAATCATGCGCCCAATCTAGCAACGGTCTTCCGGCGCCGAAAGAAAGAAGGACAAGCCTGACGTCCCCGGCGGTCGAGGCTTCAGGACCGCGTGACCGAAAAGCGCTCCCGAGGCACGGCAATCAAGAAAAATGATGAGGGTCTTCAAAAAGTATCATTTTTGCTTCCCTGTGATCTGGTGCACAGTATTGAGTGTCCTCCTCGGCAAATGGGCCGGGAGGTGCCCAAGAGGAGAACATTTTGAAAATCAAGGCCTTCGCCACTGCCGGACTTCTGGCAGCAACGCTCGCCGGATGCGGCGCCGCCGGAGCCTCGTCCGGCTCTGCGGGTGATTACCCAACCAAGAACGTAGAGATGCTCGTCGGATTCGCCCCGGGGGGTCACAACGACACCACCGCCCGGAAGTTTGCTGCCTCACTTGAGAATGAGCTCGGAAAGAAGATTATGGTCGTCAACCGTCCCGGCGGTGGTGGCGTTCTCGCGTCCACCGAAGCGGCCAACGCCAAGCCTGACGGATACACCCTCCTCTTTGCTCCGACCGGAGCGTTCACATCGGGCATGTTGCAGCAGGCGGTCACCTACGACTTTGATGATTTCCGCTCTATCCAGCCCACCTCCGACAACGGCTTCGTTGTGGCAGTGCCGGCTGACTCTCCCTTCAAGGCCCTGGATGACCTGGCGGCAGCAAAGGAGAGGCTGACGTACTCAAGCTTCGGTGAGGGGCACCCCACGCACCTCATTGGGGCGGAGATTGCGGCGGTTAAGGGTTTCCAAGGCGAAAATGTCGCCTACGACGGTTCCCCCACCGCCCTCCAGGCGATCGTCAATGGCGATGTTGACTACGGCATTCAGGATGTCACAAGTGCACAGCCGCGCTTGAAATCCGGAGAAATCCGCGCCCTCGCCATCAGCACCACAGAGCGCATCCCGGCGCTTCCCGACGTTCCGACCGTTGTGGAGGAAGGCGTTGAAAAGGCTGTCTTCTCAGGCTCCCAAGCGCTCGTGGTCCAAGCGGATGCGCCTGAAAACGTCATTGCCACGCTTGAAAAAGCCGCCTCAAATGCTGCAGCCGACCCGGAGTTTGTCGAGTTCGTCGAGGCTAATGCGGGCACCGTTCCGAGTGTCGAGGGTGAAAAGTGGTTCACCGAGGTCATCCCCGCGGAACGTGACCGCTTCGTGGAAATGTACGAACGTCTTGGAATCGGCAAGTAGCGTGGTCGGCACCGCTGGGTCTGAACCGCACGATGGTCTGGATGAAGATGAGCGTCCTTCTCCGGACGACTCCGGAGCGGCCGATCGGTACTCACCGTTGTTGGTGGCCGTGATCGCAGTCATGGCCATCGTCGGCTCGATCCAGCTGGGTCTAGGCGACATCTCCCGCCCCGGACCCGGCCTGTGGCCCATGTCGGTGGCCATCCTGGCCTTGGTCCTGACACCCGTCATCGCCATGTCCGGGCATCGCTTTCAAGTACCCTGCCGCTCGGGCTTGCGCCGCATCCTTTGGCTGCTGGTCGGATTGTGCCTGTTTCTCATCACCTACCCCTTCATTGGGTTCGTCGGAGCAGGCTTTGCGATGGTTTTGGCGGTGGTTCGATTCTCCGCTGCGGAGAAATGGGTTACTGCCTTGGTCACTGCTGCCGTCACCCCTGTGGTTGCCTATGTGGTCTTTGCCACCGCGCTCGGCGTGAATCTCCGGCTCTTCTAATCGCAAAGGACATCTCGTTGTGAATATCCTCGAGGGTCTAGGCACCGGCTTCCAGGTCGCGCTAGACCCCATGAACTTGTTGTTCGTGTTCATCGGCGTAACCGTGGGCACGCTCATCGGCCTCTTGCCAGGCCTCGGCCCGGTAGCGACCATCGCCTTGCTGCTGCCTCTGACCTTCAACTTGGAACCCGCAACAGCCATCATGATGCTCGCCGGAATCTACTACGGCTCGATGTACGGCGGGCGCATCCCCGCCATACTCCTGCGCCTCCCGGGAGACGCCTCGGCGGTCGTCACGACTTTTGACGGTTATCCGCTGGCGCAGCAAGGCAAAGCCGGGTCGGCGCTGGCCATCACCGGTATCGGCTCATTCCTCGGCGGCACCGTTGCCATCGTTGGCTTGACGCTGTTGGCTCCCACGATGGCTTCAGTAGCAGGTGGAATCAGCGCCCCGGATATGTTCGCGCTGGCAGGCCTCGGACTGCTGATGGTCGTCTTCATCGGTTCCGGGTCAAAGCTGAAGGCTTTGGCGGCTGCCGCACTGGGGATCCTCATCGCGTCCATTGGGCTCGACCCGGTCACCGCTGCCCCAAGGTTCACCTTCGGCAGCACGGACCTTATCGCCGGGGTCCACGTCGTCGCTGTCGCCGTAGGCATGTTCGGCATTGGGGAAATACTGCACAACGCGGAAACCGGGTACTACAAGGCCTTGGGCAACCCTAAGCTCAAGCGCATTCTGCCCGAGAGGGCGGATTGGCTACTGAGCCGGTTCGCAATCCTACGCGCCTCGATCATCGGGTTCTTCATCGGAATCATCCCCGGCGGGGGCGGAACGATCTCCTCGGTCATTGCCTACGGGGTTGAGCGGCGCTTTTCAAAGCAGCCCGAAAAGTTCGGGAAGGGTGCCATTGATGGGCTTGCCGCTACGGAAACCGCCGACAATGCATCTTCCAATTCAGCATTCGTACCGCTGCTAACTCTGGGTATCCCGCCGAACCCGGTACTGGCTCTGATTTTCGGTGCACTGCTGCTTCAGAACATCACGCCCGGACCGCAACTGGTCAACGAGCATCCCGATGTGTTCTGGGGTGTCATCGCGTCGATGTACATCGGCAATATCATTTTGCTGGTCCTGAACCTCCCGCTCATCGGAGTCTTTGTCCAGTTGTTGAGGATCCGCGGGGCAATCATGGCACCGATCATCCTCGTCGTCGCCGTGGCGGGCGTCTACAGCGTACGGAACAGCATGTTCGACGTCATGATGACTGTCGCCTTCGGTGTGCTCGGGTACATCCTGCGCAAATTCAACTATGACCTCGGCCCGTTCATCCTGGGCTTCATCCTGGGGCCGATCCTGGAAGACAACTTCCGCCGCACCATGGCGCTGTCCGACGGCAGTTTCTCAATTTTCATTGAGCGTCCGCTGCCTATAGCCGTCGTCGCCGTCGTCGTAGCAGCAGGCCTATGGTTCCTCGTGGACAGGCGCCGCAGACGCCGTCCGATTCTTGCAGGGCATCCCGAGGCTGTCGGGGTTCGTCTTCAGCGGCAGGAAAAGAAGCCGTAAGCCGTGAAAATCAGCCACCCACCGCATGCGAAACGCGCAGCCCGATTAAGCGGCACCGCTTCCCGGGATTTTGCTGTCACCTGCGTGCACGGCCAAGTGCCCGCGGAGGAAGTCCAAGGCGGCATGCACGCGGCGCGGTGGCGTCGTGGCCGGTGCCAAGACCGCACTGATCGGATTTACTGGCAGTTTGTCGGCTATAGGAACGTAGCTGACAGGAAGGTCATCGGATGTAGTGCGGATCGTCGGGACGGTGTTGACGAACGAATAGCAAAGTCCCCGCGCGACCATGGAACGTATGGTCTCCATGCTGGCGCTGGTCCAGCGCACTCGCGGCTCCAAGCCAACCGACTGGATGAGGGCCACCACACGGTCCACGGTCGGCGGGATATTCACCAGTACCAGCGGTTCCTCGATGACGTCTTTGAGCCACACCTGGTCTGCGTTCGCGTATCGATGATTGGCGGCGAACATCAAGTGCTGACGCGTCCCGCCGAGAGTTACCTTTCTCAGGTGCGGACCCGCCTGCATCGCATAGATCAAACCGAAGTCCAGCGTGCCGTGGGCGACTGCCTGCTGCAGTTCGTCCGGGTACAGCTCGGAAAAGTCGACCTCGACCAGGGGGTAGTTCTCGACGAAGTACTCCAGCAGGGGGGGAATCGTCCGGGGCGAGATCGTGCCTGTTACGCCGATGCGCAGGGGCCCGCGCATCTCCTCAACACCACCGCGGACAGCATCTGCCAATTGACTGGACAGAAGCATGAGGTGCCGGCCGCGGGCGATGAGCTCCTCGCCGGCGGCGGTGGGAACGACCCGCTTGGAACGCGTACGAAGCAGCAATTCGACTCCGAGTGCTTTCTCCAGTTGCGCGATCGCCATCGACACAGCCCCTTGGCTGACGTGTCGGGCCTCTGCAGCAGCGGTAACAGAGCCGTGATCGGCGATGGCAACAAAGTATTCAAGCTGGCGAAGTGTGAATTCGGACATTTATTTCCCTGATGGATGAATTCGTAGTCCCTAAGTATGGGTGATGGAGCAGAGTGCCGTCACCGGATTGGAAGAAAAAATACATGTATAAGACACAGATCGTCGCACTGGGAACCGCCGGAGGACCGCGATGGTGGAAGGTTGATGGAAAGGCGACCGAACGCACCGGAATTTCGACCGCAATCGTTGTAGAGGACGGCTTCTATCTAGTGGATTGCGGCCATGGTGTAGGACGACGACTGAGCGAGGCCAATCTGGAGCTTTCCCGGTTAAAGGGCATCTTCATCACGCACCTTCATTCCGACCATACGGTCGACCTGGCTTCGCTGGGGATATTCGGACTGTACGAGCTCGCACACCGGGCCGGGAACCCCGTGCCCATTATTGGACCGGGGAACCGCTCGGTGCTGCCGCCGGTCTCGCCTCGGGCGCAGGTGCCGCCGACTCCCATCGCCCCCCACTCGCCCACCCCCGGGACACGTGAAATGTTCGAGCAGCTAATGTTCGCGCACGCCACCGACCTCAATGACAGGATCCTAGACAGTTTGCGCCCCTCGCCGCTGGATCTGTTCGATGCACAAGACATCGAGATTCCGGTTGCCAGCGGTTACCACCCCAACGACAACCCGACACCTGACATGGAACCGTTCAAGGTCTTCGAAGACGGTGCAGTTAAAGTCATGGCAACGCTCGTACAGCACCCACCTGTCGCCCCTGCGTTTGGATTCCGTTTCGAGACCGCTAACGGTTCGGTTGCGTTCTCGGGCGACACGACGTACACACCGAATATGGTGAGGCTTGCCCGGGACGTCGACCTGCTCATGCATGAAGCCCTGGATTTTGACTACATTGACATGCTCTATGCCGGCCGGACGGATGAGGTATCCGTCGCTTCCCGCGACCATCATTACAAGTCTCATACGTCCGTTCAGGACGCTGCCCGTATTGCCGAGAAGGCAGGAGCAAAGCAACTGGCTCTGCACCATTTGGTGCCTGGGATGGGTTGGGAAGGGGTGACGGACCAGGCAAGGGAGTATTACTCCGGCACCTTTCATGTACCGGCTGATCTCGACGTGATTACCTTGCGCCCGTAACCCGCCTACCCAGGCGGGTCACCGCCGTCGTCCGCTCACTGGTTCGTCCTGTCGCTGGCTGTTCAGGGCCTTCTGCCCCAACGTGGAGTGTGGGAGGCCCTGAACATCCCTAGAACGGGTACTGCGCGTGCCCGTTCTGCTGGATGGTGATCCAGCGCTCCTCGGTGAACGAATTGATGCCGGCTTGCCCGCCGAACTTGCCGTAGCCCGACTCCTGGATGCCGCCGAACGGGGCCATCGGTTCATCCAGCACCGGTTGGTCGTTGACGTGGCCAATGCCGGTCTTGAGCCGCTGCGCCACCTCGATGCCCTCGGCCAGGTTCTCCGTGATGACACCGGAGGTCAGGCCGTAGTTCGTGTCGTTCGCCAGCTTCACCGCCTGTTCCGGGCCGTCCACCTCCATGATGGTGGTCGCCGAACCGAAGATCTCCTCGTCGTAGATCCGCATCTCCTCGGTGATCCCGGAGAGCACCGTCGCGGGCACCACGGCTTGGGCCGCCTTCCCGCCGCCGGCCAGCACCGTCGCGCCCTTGGACACGGCGTCGTCGATCAGTGCGTACTGCCGGTCCGCCGAGGCCTGGGTGACCTGCGGTCCGATCACCGTGTCCTGCTTCATCGGGTCCCCGGTGGGCAGCGTGGCGACTTTCTCCGCGAACCGGCTCGAGAACTCCTCGGAAATGCTGCGGTCCACGATCACGCGGTCCACCGACATGCAGATCTGCCCGGCGTTCATGAACGCGCCGAAGGTCGCCGCCTGCACGGCGTAGTCGACGTCCGCGTCTTTGAGCACCATCAGGGAGTTCTTGCCGCCGAGCTCAAGCACCGCAGGCTTCAGGTTCTGCGCCGCGAGCGTGCCGATGATGCGTCCCACCTTGGTGGAACCGGTGAAGTTCACGTTGCGCACGCGGGGGTCGGAGATCAGGGTGCTCACCACATCGTTCGCGTCCGCCCGGTCATTCGTGATGACGTTCAGCACCCCAGCGGGCAGGCCCGCGTCCAGCAATGCGTCCGCCAGGAACAGGCCGCAGGCCAGCGGCGCGTCCTCGCTGGGCTTGAGCACCACGGTGTTTCCGACGGCCATCGGGATGGCCATGGCCCGCATGCCCAGGATGAACGGCGCGTTCCACGGAGACAGCGCCGCTACCACGCCGTAGGGCTGCCGGACGGAGAACGAGAACTTGCCGGGCAGGTCGGTGGCCAGCACGTCGCCACGAGGTGCGGTGGTGGCTGCCGCTGCCGCGCGCAGGATGTTGGCGGCCAGCTGGACGTTGAAACCGGCCCAGACCGCCACACCACCCACTTCGCCGGCCATCAACTCGATGCCCTGCTGCATCCGGTCTTCAAACAGGTCGGCAGCTTTCAGGAAAATCTTCGCCCGCTGGGTGGGAGGCGTCGCGGCCCACGCGTCGAAGGCCGCCGACGCCGCGTCGACCGCTCGCGTGACATCTTCCGGTCCGGCGGCCGCGACAGTGGCGAAGGCTTCGCCCGTGTAGGGGTTGATGTCCTCGGTGGTCTTGCCGGAGGCTGCCGGGACGTGCTCGCCGTTGATGATCAACTCACGTGTGATGGGCATGGCGCTCATTCCTTTCCGAAGTGGCTGGGCCACGCCGCCGGCCACAGCCGAAGCGCCGGCCGTCCCCGCGGCCCGGATAAGGCGGAGCCTACTCCCGCCGTCGTGCTCGGACAATGGCCGCCCTGTTGCAGGGGAGAACGGCCCGGATCAACGACGGCCGTGATGCTCCCCACTCTTCAAGGCGCCAAGGCACAGGAAAGCGGTGCGATCGAGGCCATTTTGTTCCTGCCGATGTACTCCCCACCGCCCTCGACTGCGCCTGAATCCGGAGCAGGAAGCCGGTGTCATTCGGTGACTCTCAGGTTATCCACAGGTAAATTTCAGGGCTTGGACAGTTATCGAACCGTTATGTACTGTTTTCAACACATCGGCGATCATCCGCTGATGTCCTCGGAGGGTATTGCCTAGCTCTGCCAGCCTTTCCGGGTTCGTTCGCTAGACATCTGGCAGAGGCGGGGGACCCACTTTCCGGGCCCCTCTTGGGGCTCTTGGGGTTAAGCCGTACGGAGTGCATACCGCGCTGCCGCACGGCCGGGTGACTCCCACCCGAACCCGACAGCTTACCTCGCAGGCATTGGGAGAGGTATCTTCTTGCTGCTCAAAAACAATCGCGCACGCCACCGTGCCACCCCGGTCCGCAACACCACCGTGGCCGGTCTGTCCCACGCCGTCTCATCCCGCGCCGGCACCGTCGGCCGCGGCGCCGCCGTGGTCACGGCCGCCGGTGGCCTGATGCTGGGTGCCGGCCTGCCGGCCAACGCTGCCGCCGATGTCACCGTCCCGACCTACGGTGCCGCCGACGTAACCGGCACCGTTGCCGCTCCGGCCAACGCCGGCTTCGAGGTGGAGCGCGCTTCGGTTACCAGCTCCACTGCCGACGCCGGTGCCACCACGCACACTGTGGTCGCAGGCGACACCGTCGGCACGATTGCCGCCCAGTACGGCAAAAATGTGCAGGACGTGCTGGCCATCAACGGCCTTGGCGCTTACTCCATCATTTACCCGGGCGACCAGATCGCGCTGACCGGATCCGCGCAGTCCGGTGGCGGCCAGGCAGCCCAGGGCAACGGCGGAGCCGCTACGACCCTGGCTGCGTCGACAGACGCCGCGACGGTCTCGCTGGCCAGCGCCGACATCAAGCCCGCCTCCACCAGCGGAAACCAGAGCATCGTGGACATCGCCATGTCCGGTCAGGGCACGCCGTACGTCTGGGGCGGCACCTCCACCGCCGGCTGGGACTGCTCCGGCTTCACTCAGTGGGTCTACGCCCAGGCTGGCGTCGACCTGCCCCGCCTCAGCCAGCACCAGGGCAGCGCCCTGACCCCGACCAGCAACCCGAAGCCGGGCGACCTGGTGGTGCAGAACGGCGGCGGCCACACGGGCATCTACTTGGGCGACGGCAAAATGATCAGCGCCCTGAACCCGAGCCAGGGCACCATGGTGCACGACGTGAACGCCATGCCCGTTACCGGTTACTACACGATGTAACCACCCCTCATGCCCCTGGAACGGCCATTCCCCCCAACGGCAGTTCCAGGATCACAGGGAAGCCTCGTCGGCCATGCGCCGGCGGGGCTTCTCCTCTTTTAACGCGCCGCAGGACTTCGCCTCCTCGTATCACGCGGCGGGCTTCTCCTCTTTAAGGGGACCCGATTGGGAACTCTTCACGCTGCGCCCTCCCCCGCCGGTCGGAGGTTTTCTCCCGGCGGCGAGCATCGGCGTCGTTGTTTATTTGCGGTTGCCGCGCTCTGGGAATAGGAGTCAGCGGGGGCAGGTTAAGCTACTACTCTGCCGTAGGCTCGGCGTTCTAGGGCTATTTCCGGCCGCCCGCAACAGCACGAACTCCACCCGAGGATTCTCCCGTGAATAAAGAACCGTCGACGAAAAGAGCCTCGGCGCAACCCGGATCAGCCAACGGCGGAGGGTTGACGGCTGACGAATCGCGCCGAAACCGCCGCGTGATTGGCATCCTGTTGGTCTCTGCGTTCGTGGTGATCTTGAACGAGACCATCATGTCTGTGGCGCTGACCGAGTTGATGGATGACCTGGGCATCAGCGCCCGCGCGGCCCAGTGGCTGACCACGGCGTTTATGCTGACGATGGCGGTGGTCATTCCGGTGACCGGTTTCCTTTTGCAGCGTTTCACCACGCGTCAGGTTTTCACTGCTTCGATGGCGCTGTTCTCCGCGGGCACCCTGCTGGCCGCGCTGGCTCCGGGGTTCGAGGTGCTGCTGGTGGCCCGCGTGGTCCAGGCATCGGGCACGGCGATCATGATGCCGCTGCTGATGACCACGCTGATGAACCTCGTACCGGCCGAAGACCGCGGCAAGACCATGGGCAACGTCTCGATTGTCATTTCGGTGGCGCCGGCCATCGGCCCGACCATTTCCGGCATCATCCTCAACACCCTGTCCTGGCGCTGGATGTTCTGGTTGGTCCTGCCGATCGCACTGGGCATGCTGGCGGTCGGCAACCGGCGGATCCAGAACGTGACCGAGCCCCGGCCGGTGCCGCTGGACCTGCCGTCCGTGGCGCTCTCAGCCATCGGTTTCGGCGGGCTGATCTACGGCCTCAGCCAGGTCGGCTCCGGGCACGGAACAACGACGGCGGGGCCCGCTTCGGGTGCCGCCATGTGGGCTGCGTTCGCAGTCGGCGGTGTGGGACTGCTGGTATTCCTGCTGCGCCAGGTTCGCCTGCAGCGCTCGGACAGGGCGTTGCTGGACCTGCGGACGTTCCGCTCCGGCAACTTCTCCGTGTCCGTTGGGCTGATGGCTGTCAGCATGGCCGCACTGTTCGGCACCATCATTTTGCTCCCTATATATATGCAGCAGGTCCTGGGGCTCGAGCCGCTGCAGGTCGGGTTGATGCTGCTGCCGGGCGGGCTGTTGATGGGCCTGCTGGCCCCGCCCGTTGGACGGCTCTATGACAGGTTCGGCCCCAGGGTGCTGCTGGTGCCGGGGACGACGGTGGTCAGCGCCGTGCTCTGGTTCTTGTCCACGGTCAGCGAGAACACCGCCCCGCTGACACTGCTGGCGGCGCACATCGTGCTCAGTGTGGGCCTGGCGCTGCTGTTCACGCCGCTGTTTTCCGCAGGTCTCGGCTCGGTGCGGCGGCAGCTGTACTCGCACGGAAGCGCCGTCATCGGCACCGTGCAGCAAGTGGCCGGGGCAGCGGGCACCGCCATGTTCGTCACCGTCATGTCCATGCAGGCAGGTGTTCTTTCCGCCGAAGGTGCGGCATCGACGACGGCGGTGGCGGGCGGAGTGCGGATGGCTTTCCTGACTGGCGCCCTCATCTCGATCATTGCCGTGGTAGCCGCGTTCTTCATCCGGAAACCGGTGGAGGAGCCCGCCGAGGATGCGGCGGCCCTGGAAGGCGCGCCCGTCGCCGGCTGAAAGCGGAGGTTCTTCGCCCGGGATCTGAAGCGGGAGGCCCGCCGCGCTGGAGCGTGAGGCCCGGCCGGAGCTGGAGCGTGAGGCCCGGCCGCACCTTGCCGGGTCGAGGTCCCTCTGGAGCTCGAGGTCTGGCGGCACGAGGCCTGGCGGCATGAGCCGCCCGAGGTCCGGCCGCACCTTGCCGGGTCGAGGTCCGGTCGCACTCAGTCGGTCGAGGTCTGACTGGACGCAATGAGAACGCCTGATCTCGACCCCCTTGCCCGACTATCATCCACTTCTTCTCCACAGAAAGCCCCACGAACTCTTCATCCACATACCAGCCCTTGCTTCTCCCACCCTGTTCGGGGGCTTCATAGGCTGTATCTATGGCCATTGAGGTGCTGGATGAGGCTCCGGGAGCAGGGCAGGATGATTCCGCCCTGCTGGGCCGGATCCGTGCGGAGGTCATTGAACTGAATAATCGCCTTCGGAACGACGGGCTGACACGCAGTACCAAGTCGGTGGCCCAGACGGCGGCACAGGTTGAAGAACTGGCCAGCATCGTTGGCCAAACGCAGCTGATCGTGGCCGGCATCATCAAGGCGCAGAACATAGCCGCCGTCGGAGAAACGGACAAGCCGCATGACCCCGAGGAACCGAATCGCCGTATGCGCGGCGCCTACAAAACGAACGAAGACTATCTGCGGGCGAAGCTGGGCATTCCGCGGCAGGAGGCCGCTCGACGGTTCCAACTCGCGGAAGCCACCGAAGCCCGGCCGGCGCCTCAGGGCAAGCCTGTTGCGCCGCCCAGGCTGCCGGTGCTCGCACGTGCAATGGATGAAGGAATGGTCTCCGGCCAGGCCGCAACTCTGATCCGGAAGGCTGTCGACAGGCTGCGTCGCACCGCCGACCCCGGACAGCTCCGCGAGATGGAAGAGGCACTGGTTCAGCATGCCTCCGATTACGACACCGATTCGTTGAGGCTGCTGATCCGGCACTGGGAGGGCGGCCTCAACCCAGCCGGTGCCGACCTCGGGCCTGCCGAGCTCAAAGCACGCCAGGGCCTGTTCTACCGCGGGCGGCGCAACGGCCTGCACTGCTACGAAATTAACGCCACCGATGAGCAGAACGAGGTACTTGCAACCGTTTACAACACCGCCACAAACCCCCGCTTGAGGGAAGGGACGGCCACAGCCGGGACAGTAGGGTTTGAAGCGGTTGACGCACCCGGCACAGACTCTCAGTTGAACGGCGCCACCGATAACGCCGATGACTTCGTCACCACAGACGCTCAGGACAACGGACCGGACGCTTTAGTTAGCCAGACGGCAGAGGACGGGCGTACCCGCCAGCAGAAGCAGCTCGACGGACTCATTGGTGCCTGCAAAGTCGCTCTCACCACGGACCTGCTGCCAGCCGCTGGCGGTCGCCGCCCACAGCTTCTGGTCACCATCGACTACAAGGACCTGGCAGCCGAAGTTGGACGTCCGGGCACCAGCACCTTCTCCGGACCGCTGAGCGCCAAGACCATTAGGCGGATAGCCTGCGATGCCGACATCATCCCGGTGATCCTCTCCGGCACGGGTGCGATTTTGGATGTTGGCCAATCCCAGCGGCTGTTTCCGAAGTACATGCGGCTGGCGATCACTGCCAGGGACGGAGGTTGTGCCTTCCCCGGCTGTACAGCGCCCTCTCCTTGGACGGAAGTGCATCACATCCAGTGGTTTGAGAAGGGTGGTCCGACCTCTGTCGATAATGGCGTCTTGGTCTGCGGGTACCACCATCATCTGCTGCATCAAGGAGATTGGCGGGTCGAGGTGAGCAAGGGCGTGGCTTGGTTCGTACCGCCGCTCAGTGTCGACCCGGCTCAAAAGCCGCTCCGCAACCACGTGTGGTTGAAGGACGCGCGGCTGCCCGAACGCCTGCCGGAGCCGGCGGCGGTGGGCTCAGGCTCCGGTCAGTGCGGCGGCCCTTCACCTGGTGGAGGCCTATTAGACTCTGACGCGGCGGTCCTCAGGACGCCGGTCCGCCCTTCGGGTTCGCTGGAGGTCCCGGTGCAGTCGGAACTCGATATCGGGATGGACAGCACCGCGGGAGCCATTGCGCCCGGCAGAAGTTCCAGTCCATTTGACGGTTGGCCGGCCCAGCCTGAAACTCCCCCGTTCTGACAGCTGGCGTTGTCGCCGGCCCCCCGCGCCGCAGTCGGCCTAAAGGCTTTCCCATTCCGCGCAAGAGCGGTTGGGAGTAGCCCGGCGGTTGCCTAACTACCCAGCGCCGTTGTTGTCGCAGGCTTGCTGCATGGAGGCCATGGCGTCTGCCGGGATCTGGTCGCCGGATTCGGCGATCTGCGACATCGGGCCGGTGATCTCGGCGGGAACGCCGGCTGCTCCTGCTGCGGAAACCAGGCCCGCGAGCATCTCCTGTTCCTCTGCACCGATGCTGCCGTCCTGAATCGGGGCGCACACCTGCTTTACTGCTTCCCCGACCGCTGCGTTGGCCATGTTGGACGCGGCTTGATTCACGGCCTCGGAAGCAGAGCTGGCGGCTTGGTCGACGGCGTCGGAGGCGGCCTGTTCGACCTGTGCACACCCGGTAGCAAGCAGAGCGACCAGTGGCAGCATGAGCAGTGCGGAGTTTCGACGAATCACCCTGCAACTTTACTATGCCGCGGTTGGGTTCCTGTGCGGGGTCAGGGCTGGGGGGTAGCCCCGTGCGGACAACACCGGGCGCAAACTTGGCGCGGGCAAGAGCGGGCGTGACGACCGAGCACATAGCGTGGACTGCAGATCTGGCTCGTGCGTCGACGACGCGGTCGGCGTCGCCGGGTTGCCCCTAGGGTCCGCCGTGTACTTGCCGGCGTGCTTCAACACCTCCGCCGATCCGTGCCCAACCCGAGCGGTCATCCGCGGCGAGACCGCACTCACCGGGGCCTGCGTCAAGGGTAGTCAGCCAGCGGGGCCGTGGCTACGCTGGCAAAGAGGCACAACCTCACGGAGGAATCCAGATGGGCTTTGACCAGTATCACGAACCTGCCGCTGAGCTCTCCGCCGAGACGCGGACCTTTGCGCGGATGTGCGCCAACCTGACAGAGGAAGCCGAGGCCATCGGCTGGTACGAACAACGGATGTCGCTGGAGAAAGACCCGGAATCTGTCGCCATCATGGAGGATTCCCTGGCCGAGGAGTTCAAACATTTCAGCATGGACTTGGAGTTCCTGCTTCGGCGGAAGCCTAAATGGCGGCAAATTGCCCGGGGCACCTTGTTCCAAGGCGGCGATATCGTGGCCAACGGCGGAGCGGCCGAGGCGGCAGCGGCGGCCGGTACAGGCCCGGAGCTGCCGATTCCAGTCTCTGCCCATGGGCCCGCTGGCTGCTCTCCGTCGGGGGCGGAAACTCGTACGTACCCTCGCCGCGGGCCGGCCGGTTCTGATTCGTCGCTGGGAATCGGCAGCCTCAAGGAGGACTTCTCATGACCATGAATCACCTGCTGCGCGAGCATGCCCCAATTTCCGACGGTGGGTGGACGCTGTTGGACCGGGAAGCCAAGGAGCGACTCACCGTTGCCCTCGGCGCCCGCAAGATGGTGGATTTCGCTGGTCCATTCGGCTGGGAGTATTCGGCCACAAACCTTGGACGCACCGAAAGCATCACGGGCCCGGCACTGGCCGACGGCGTGACGACGCGACGGCGCGGGGTGCTTCCCTTGGTAGAGGTGCGGGCACCTTTCAAGGTTTCCCGGTTGGAACTGCTTGACCATGACCGCGGTGCGGCCGATGTGGACCTGACGGACTTGGCCGAGGCGGCAATGCAAATTGCCATCGCAGAGAACGCGGCCGTATTTCACGGCTGGAGACAGGTGGGCATTGAGGGGGTCACGAGCGCCACCCCGCATTCGCCGGTGCCTCGCGTGGCTGACTTCAATGACTACCCCAAGCGCATTGCCAAGGCTGTCTCGGCCCTGCTCCAGGCCGGCATTGGAGGTCCGTTCGGCCTGGCACTCGGCCCCGGGCATTACACCGCCGTAGTAGAGGCGACCGAGCGCGGTGGCTATCTGCTGTCCGAGCACCTGCGCAAGTTGCTGGGTGGTCCGATTGTCTGGGCGCCCGGAGTCCGCGGGGCCATAGTGATGAGCCTGCGCGGCGGGGACTTCCTGTTTGAATCCGGCCAGGACCTCTCGGTTGGCTACGACCGGCACGATGAGGAGTTCGTCTACCTGTACATCGAGCAGTCCTTCAGTTTCCGGGTGGCCACGCCGGAAGCCGGGATCCATCTCACCGGCAGTGACGGCTAGGGCAGCGGAACCGGACCGCATTCCGCCGAGGCCTGAACGGGTGCACCCGCCCGACGGAACCGGGGGCAAGGCCCTGCGGAGACCAGACCATCGCACGAGCCCTGCGGAAGGGCGTCCACAGGAGTCAGCGCAGCGACAAGCGGTCACCGAACAAGCGCGCAGCCAGCCGATGGGTTACCGCGGCCGTTGAAGATGCCGGCCATTGGCCGTCACCCGACTCCATGCCTAGATTGGGATGGACCACACCGAAAGGAACCCCATGTCACGCATTGCCATTTTCGGAGGCCACGGCAGGGTCGCGCTGCACCTGTCCCGCATCCTCACCGCGCAGGGCCACGAAGTCAGCTCCATCATCCGCAACCCGGACCACGTCTCCGATGTCCGGGACACCGGAGCCGGGCCGGTGATCGCCGACGTCGAGAAGACGACCACCGACGATCTAACAGACCTGCTGCGCGGCCACGACGCCGTCGTCTGGTCGGCGGGCGCAGGCGGAGGCAATCCTGCCCGGACCTATGCGGTGGACCGGGACGCGGCCATCCGGTCGATGGACGCAGCCGTGGCGGCCGGGGTGCAGCGCTACATCATGGTGTCTTATCTGGGGGCCGGCAAGAACCACGGAGTGCCGGAGGACCACGCGTTTTTCCCGTACGCAGATGCCAAGGCCGCCGCGGACGACTACCTGAAGTCCACGTCGCTGGACTGGACGATCCTGGGTCCGAGCTCGTTGACGTTGCAGCCCGCGACCGGGAAGATCCAAGCCGGCCCGGGCACTCCTGGCGGTGAAGTGAGCCGCGAAGACGTGGCAAGGGTGGCGGCCGAAGTACTCGCGGTGCCTGCGACGGCAGGCAAGGTAATCGAGTTCATTAACGGCGGCACGCCGATCAGCGAGGCCGTCCGAAGCGTGTGAATTAACCACAGAACCCCGCGCCGGTCTCGGCGCGGGGTTCGGAAGGTTGAGGATTTAGCCTTCGCAGTCGCGGCAGTACTTCTCGCCGTTCTTTTCGCGGGCTACTTGACTGCGGTGACGGACGAGGAAGCAGGAGCCACAGGTGAATTCGTCCTCACGGGGAGGAACAACCTGGACCACCAGTTCTTCACCGGAGAGGTCGGCACCGGGCAGATCGATGCCCTCGGCGGTGTCCGAATCTTCGACGTCGATCAGCGCCGTCTTCGCACCGCCGGAGCGCTGAGCCTGAAGGGCTTCGAGCGACTCATTATTGTTGTCGTCGTCCTTGTTGCGCGGTGCGTCGTAATCGGTTGCCATGCGGGTTTAAAACTCCTGAAGCTCTCGTTGTTTTGACCTATCTGCGAGCGCCCATCATAGCCGCTCTTCCAAAGATTTCAACATCGATCAACAACGTCTCACACACGGCCATAATTCCCGTTCCCCCGCGCCGTTGCTCGCGGGCCCCGAGCCGAATGACACCGTTGTGAGCAAGGCCACTGCCTGAGGTCGAGGGGCGCCAATTGCGAGGGGATTAACCAGTCACAACCGAGGGGCCGACCAGCCACCGGCAGTAGTCCGCTCAGTTACTGCCAGCAAGCCGCCCGCAAGGGGCAATCAGCCGGTGCCACAGATCCCTCATCAGGGACTGTCAAGGACTCCGTTAGAGAACCGCCAGCGGGCCAACAGCGGCCACGGTCGCCACGGCAGCCGCCCAGCAAAGCAGGATGACCACAGCGAACCCGGCCAGCCAGAGCGCGGCCGGCACGCCGGTCCGCCGCGCCATGATGAACGCGTCGGAATTGGCCAGTTGGTGCCGGCGCCGGGTGTGCACGCTCAGCAGATTCAGCCAGTCCCGCACAGCTCCCACCAGAAGCCCGACACCGATGGCGAGCGTCAGGTGCCCGAGCAATTCCACCGGCGCGAACCACACCAGCAACTGAGCGCCCACCGCCAAGCCCACGGCGATGACGACACCCTCGAGGTTCCGGATGAACAAGACCGTGGCCAGCAGCAGCAGCGCACTGACGGACAGGGCGGCACCGGACCAGCCGACGAACGCGGTCCACACCAACACCGCCCCGACCAGCGCGGGCACCGGGTATCCCCAGAAGCCGGTCCAGGCAGCCGATGCCCTGCCCGCCCCGCGGCTGATCATGGCGCCGGATTGGTCGAACCGCAAATGGATGCCGCGCACCAGCCGCCCCGTGGCCAGCGCCGCGAACGCGTGCCCCAACTCGTGGACCGCTGTGACAAACAACCCGAAATAGCGCCAGCTGGCCCGGGGCACTGACAACAGCAGCGCCACACCAAGGATGAGCGACAACTCCAGCACTCCGGTTTCGAGTGGTTCACCGCGCATGAAGCCGGCGGTGATCCGCGTCCACCATTCGGCGGCGAATTGCTGCAGCAAGGTTCCTCGTTTCATCCGTGACTACGCGATATAACTAGACCACATCGCCGACCACCGGAGAGCTCCCGCATGGACAAGCTGGATTTCAAGAACTACCAGAAGGAGCTGTACGCCCCGGGCAAGGATTTCCAGCTGGTCACCGTGCCACCCATGCGGTTCCTGCAGGCGGACGGTCACGGCGATCCAAACACGACAGACGGGTACGCCCAGGCGGTCGAGGCCTTGTACGCAGTCTCCTACACGCTGAAGTTTGCCAGCAAGAAGCAGGTCGGTCGCGACTTCGTTGTGGGTCCGCTGGAAGGCCTTTGGTGGGCGGAGGATATGACCGCCTTCACCCGACGGGCCAAGGACGAGTGGTCCTGGACACTGATGATCCGCCAGCCTGACTGGCTGGAACCGGAACACATTGAAGACGCAAGGCGCCAGGCGGCAGCCAAAAAGGGTCTTCCGGCGGTGGAATCGCTCCGGCACGGGTGGCTGGACGAAGGGCTGAGCGTCCAGGTCATGCATGTTGGTTCGTACGACGACGAAGGACCGGTTTTGGCCCGGCTGAGGGATGAATTCCTGCCGGCCAACAAGTTGGAACCAAACGGGCACCACCACGAAATCTATCTCGGCGACCCACGCAAGACCGAACCGGCCAAGCTCAAGACAATCCTGCGCCAACCGGTGCGGGGTACCTGAGCGGCCGCCAATCGGCATGCCCTGTGCGATCTGGGCTGGGGACGGACCGGACGGATTGCGCGGTTCCGGCCACCTAAATGGATCGCCATGGTACTGCCCGCCTGCTGCCCTCAACCCGAGAGCCGAAAGTTGA
Source organism: Arthrobacter sp. Y3221048 (assembly GCF_059092685.1). Classification (NCBI taxonomy): domain Bacteria; kingdom Bacillati; phylum Actinomycetota; class Actinomycetes; order Micrococcales; family Micrococcaceae; genus Arthrobacter; species Arthrobacter sp. Y3221048. The sequence goes on from NZ_JBNHHX010000003.1 coordinate 658,532, forward strand.
CACTTCAACATAATTGCTGGCAATATTTGATTGAAGCGTCAAGTTATTGATGCTTATCGCTCGTTCCAGACGGCCGATCCAATGACCATCGAAACGGTGAAAACATCATGACTAATTCCGCTTTGACCACCACTGCACGCACAGTTCTTCGCGTCGTCCTGGGCTTCCTCTTCGTCGCCCACGGCTGGCAGAAGTTCAACGAATGGACCATCGCCGGCACCCAGGCCTCCTTCGGCCAGATGGGCGTCCCGGCCGCCGACGTCGCCGCACCGATCGTGGCCGGCCTGGAGCTCGGCGGCGGCATCGCCCTGATCCTCGGCCTGCTGACGCGGCTCGTGGCAGCCCTGTTGACGCTGGACATGCTCGGCGCCCTGGTGCTCGTCCACGCTCCCGCCGGCGTCTTCGTGGACGGCGGCGGCTACGAACTGGTGCTGCTGCTCGGCGCCGCATCGCTGGCGCTGGCGCTGGTTGGCCCCGGCCGGATCTCGGTGGACCGCGCCGTTTTCGGCAAGACCAAGCTGGCTCCCCTGGCCTAACCTCTCAGGTGGCCCGGCGTCAGCTCGCCGGGCAACCGCCGAAACGGGCGGACACCGAAACGGGCAGGCGCAACCGAAAGGCTGCACCTGCCCGTTTCGCTGCCCCCGGCCGCAACCGTTCGCAGCACACCTCCCGCAAGTGCGGTGTGCGGCGAGCAGCGGCGGTGTTTTCGTTGGCCGAACAAATCCGGCCCCGTGGCCCACATGGCACGGCGGCTGGATGCCCTCAGCCCGTCCGCGCCGGGCACGCAGCGGTGTAACGTCAGGCGGCCATCAGAATGGGCGGCGGCCCGCCTTGAGCGCCCCCGCCCAGTTGCCTGCCCGCGTCCATCGGGGCATGCGGCACCAGATCCCGGTCGGCCAGGCCTACCGAACGCAGGCCGGCGTGGTCAGCACACAGCAGGCCCCGGTCGCTTAGGCCTACAGAACGCAGGCCGGTGGGGTCTGTACGTTGCAGGCGCCGGTCGGCGAGGTCTCCAGGGGTCATTTCCAGTGCCAGGGGTGGCAGCGCGGTCGCACTGTCTACAGAGCCGGAATTGCCTGGGTGGGACGGTGCCGTTTCCCGGCGGTTCGATTCCTGCTGCGCCTCTGCAGAGGGCCGCAGGGCCGGTGGCCTGGCCAGCACGGTCCTTCCTTCGAGCGCCGCCAGTTCACGATGCACTGCTGCCAGGAAGGCGGCCAGTCCCGAGCCCAGCGACGCACAGACCGCCGCAAGGATCTCGGAGGAGGCCTCCTTGCGTCCTCGTTCTATCTCCGACAGGTACTGAAGGGACACGCCGGCCCGGCTGGCCACGTCGTCGAGGGTGCGCTGCTGACGACGGCGCTCCTTGCGCAGGACCGCCCCGTAGATGTCGCGGAGCAATGGTGGTGGCCCTGAACCTGGCCCACGGTGAAGCTTTTGAAGTTCGAGCACGACGCGACTCCCTTCTGGCTGCTTCCATCGTAGGAAGCTGCTTGGCCGGCGTCAGCAGGGTCTGCTCAGGGCAGAAAGCGCCAACGTTGTGCTTGCTGGGCGCCGCCGCGCGTACCGGTCAGGAGGGCATCATGCTCCCCTAGGGTGGTAGTGGTCTTGGATCGGCGGCGTGCTCGCAGATTCAGCCGATCGGCGGCGTGTTCTGCAGCTCCGGCCGATCAGCGGGCTGTTGGGCAGTTCCAGTCGATCGGCGGCGTGTTCGCAAGTTTCAGTCGATCAGCCGCGCGGACCCTTGTAGGGTGGCGGCATGGCACCTCTACGACCCATCGGTTATTGGCTGAAGCTCGTTGACCGGCTGCTCGACGAGCAGTTTGTCGAGACCATGGAGGAACACGGCATCACCCGCCGGCAGTGGCAGATGATGAACCTGCTGGCGGACAAGCCGTCTACGGCCGCTGAACTCGCGGAAGCTCTGGGGCCTTTCATTCCCGAGGCCGAGGGCGAAGGACCCCAGGAACCGGTCGAAGAACTTGTGGAAAGCGGCTGGGTCAGCGCCGAGGACGGGCACTATGCGCTGACCGATACCGGGCGGGCAAGCCTTGCCTCACTCGGCGAGGTGGTCGACCGCACGCGCGCCCGCATGGCCGAGGGCATCAGTGAAGAAGAATATGCGGCCGCCCTTGACGTGCTGGAACGGATCGCCCGCAACCTCGGTTGGGAGGGTTAGGGAAGACGACGACGGCGGCCCGCTGGCACCGTCAAGGAGGACGACGCGGCCCGGCCGCAGAGCCACGGCAGACGACGGCAGTCCGGCCGTACCGCCAGGGAAGACGACGGCGGCAGCCCGGCTGCAAGCGGTTTGGGCGCTCCCCGCCCGCGGTCGCGGGACTCCCCGAGCCGACCGGCCGCTCCGCGGGATTAGCCAGCCCATCGCCGTCGTCGTTTCAGCGGAAGTTCGACTCGCCCAGGTAGGGCTTCAGGATCGCTCGCTGGCGCTCATTCAGGCGCAGCAGCCGGCCAGTGTCCGTGTGGAAGAAGGCGAGCGTGGTTTCCGCCAGCACGCATTGCTCGGTGGTTACCGGGTCCATGATCCGGTACGCGATGGTCAGGCTGGCGCCCTTGATCGCGCTGATCCAGACCTCCACGTGCGCCGGGATGTTGCGGTAACTGAGCGGCCGGACGTACTTCACCCGGTGTTCCGCCACCAGAGCCTGGGTGGATTCGGGCAGGTCGGAGAAGACCGGCAGGTCCACCTCGAGCCCGGGGCCGCCGGTGCCGGCGGGAGGCCCGAACGCGTGGATGCGCGCTTCCTCCAGGATCCGCAGGATTTCCACATTGTTGATGTGCCCGTAGGCATCCATGTCGCCCCAGCGCATCGGCACGTTGCAGGTGAGGCGCTGGTCGGAAGGTGTCTGAGTCATCGCCCGATTTACTTTACCGGCCGTTTACGCGGGGGAAACTGTTTGGCATTCCGGATCGTGGACCCTATAGTGGGAGGGCGCCACAGGGTGTGATGCGCAACACAGGTCTCATGATGAACACATACAAAACAGAAGATACAGCCAGCAACACTGTGGGATTCGACGTTTGGGTGGACGTCGAACTGCACGTAGATACCCAGCTGGGACTCATCCAGTTCTGCCTCGAGGGTGAACGCGTCCTGGGTTGGTCCGACGACATTGACGCCATCGCTGCGGCTGCCGCGGATTCCGGCGGCGCCGCCCAGTGGTGCGAAAAATACTCCAAGCTCCTGGTGCCGAGTTCGCGCAAGGGGGCGGGCAACCGCTTCTTCACCGTGGCCCGCATGGATCAGGAGAACGACGACGACGAGGACCGGCCGGCAGCCTGACGCCTGGCCCGCATCGGGTTCATTTGCCTGCGCGTGGACATCAGGCCGTTCGGGGACGCATGCGCCACCCCCGCTTGCCATGTGACGTCGCCGTCGCCGCGCCGACTGCGGACATGGTTACCATGAAGCCGTGCCTACTTCTTCACCCTCGCCCCGCCCGGAACGCAGCAAACTCGCCAGTAAACTGCTGCGCGGCGGCACCGAGCCCGACCCGCGGTTCACGCTGGCCAACGAGCGCACGTTCCTGGCGTGGATCCGCACGTCGCTGGCCCTCCTGGCGGGCGGCATCGCGGTTGAGGTTTTCACCGGCGGCGTCCTCGTCCCGGAAATCCGCAAGACCATCGCCATCATCCTCCTGGTCTTGGCCATGGCGATAGGCGGCGGCTCGTTCTTCCGCTGGCTCAACGTGGAGCGGGCCATGCGGCATAAGACTCCCCTGCCGCTGCCGCTGATTGCCCCGATCCTGGCCATTGGCGGCGGTGTGGTGGCGGCACTGCTGGTGGTCTTCGTCGTCCTGCGGCCGTCCTGATGCGACGCGCCCGTTCCGAGCCAGAACACCACGACGCCGGCCTGCAGCCCGAACGCACCTCCCTGGCCTGGAGCCGGACCACCCTGGCCATGATCGTGGCAACAGCCATGTTCCTGCGCTGGATGCCGGAATACGGCGGGTTCACCGGGACTCTTGTGGCCGTGGCGTTGTGCACGGCGTTCGGCATCTACATCACGCAGAAGCTCCGGTACCGGCGTGCGGTCTCCGGCGTGGCCGACGAGAGGATCCACGCCGACGCCGCCGCTGCCGCCTGGGTTGCCGGCAGCGTGGTGGTGCTCGGCGCGCTCGGCATCTATGCCGTCCTGTTTTTGGACTGAACCACGACGACGTTGCACGCGCGGCGTGACGTCTGGGGCGGCACTGGCGACTGTCGGCAAAGTGAGCCGCGGCGGTGAGCAGCGGGCGGCTGCGCCGGATTCAGGCCAAAGCGTCGCGGTAGACCCAGCGGCCGTCCTCGCGCACAAACGTGCTCTTTTCCTGTTGCGCCCGGTTCTGGCCGCCATCGCGGTAGGTGGCGCGGAACTCCACGGTGCCCGCGCGGTCGGATTCGCCGCCGCGGACGGTCTTGAGAATCTCCAGTCCGGTCCAGTGCAGGGCGGGGTCCAGCTCAAGCTGGGCGGGCCGCGTTTCCGGATGCCAGGTTCGCAGCAGATAGTCGGCGTCGCCGGCGACGAAAGCCGTGTAGCGCGACCGCATCAGGGCTTCCGCTGTCGGCGGCTCGGCATCGCCGCGGTGGAACGGCCCGCAGCATTCGCCGTACGGCCGGCCGCTCCGGCAGGGACAAGGCGTCGTCGTCGTCAGGGCGGGCTGCGCGCCACCCCGGGTTCGTGTGTGCCGCATGGTCAGTGGGACAGCTGCAGGGCAGCCGCGTAAATGTCCGGCAGGTTGTCATTTCGGCCGGCCTCGCGCCGGGCCACCCAGACCTCGAACGCAACCCGGACCACCGCCGCGCAGGTCTCGAACGCGAGCCTGATCTGAAGGTCGCTGACCCCGTCACGGCCGAACCGGTCCGTCAGGGCGTCCACCAGCCCGGTTGTCCGGGTGGCGTTGTGCTTGAGCATGGCCGCTTTAAGCAGGGGCTCCTTGCGGATGAGCTGGTTGACCAGCAACATGCGGCGCGCTGCGGGAGCGTCGTTGTCCGCATACGCCTGCATCACCTCTTGGTAGACGCGCTCAAGCTCTTCGCGCGGGTTGCCGGCCGGATCGATCGTGAGCAGCCCGGCCTCGAGCGCGGCGTCGAAATCCTGGTGTGCCGGCAGCGCGGCTTCTTCCTTGCTGGTGAAGTACCGGAAGAACGTGCGCTGGGAGATCCCGGCGGCGTGGGCGATGCCGTCCACAGTTGTGGCATCCACGCCGTGTTCCTGGAACAAATGCAGCGCAGCCTCGCTGATTTCCGTCCGGGTCTGGCGCCGCCGTCGCTCCCTCAATCCGGGTGCAGCGACAGGGAGCTCAGCCGTGGTCGGGCCGGGCACATCGGTTCTGGAAGCGCCGCTGGTCGGCGTTTTCTGTGGCATAGCAGCTTCCAAGATACCCCATATTTGAGTATTCGCTGCCAATGTGGCAGTATCTGCCATAATGGCATGAAAGGGCATCAATGAACATTAAAGTTGGCGACACCCTCGTCTACCCCCCACACGGCGCTGTTACCGTGACCGATCTCCGGACCCGTCCGTTCAAGGACTGCCAGACCAAGTTCGTGCAGTTCCGCGCACACCATGACGGACTGCTCATCGAACTGCCGCTGGGCAACGCGGAAACGGTCGGCGTACGCAAGGCCATCAGCAAAAAAGGCGTCAAGGATGTCTTTGCGATCCTGAAGGCGAAGGTGCCGGAGGATCAGGAAAACTGGTCACGCCGGTTCAAGGCCAACCAGGAAAAGATCAACAGCGGCGACATCTACCGGGTCAGCGAAGTGGTCCGCGATCTCTCGCTCCGGGCAATCGAACGCGGCTCCTCGGCGGGTGAAAAGCACCAGCTTGAACAGGCCATGCGGATCCTGTCCTCGGAGCTTGCCCTGGCCGAAAAGACTGACAACGAAACGGCGCGGGCCATGATCGAAGCCGTTTTCGGTCCGCTTGAGGCCACCGTATAACAGGCGGCCTCAAGCGGAATAACGTTCGGGCGCTGCCCAGTGACGAAACGACGGCGCCCCACTCCACCAGGAGTGGGGCGCCGTCAGTGTTACAGGATTCCCAGCTGCTGAAGCTGGTTCGCCAGGCCTTTCCCGTCGGAAGCGTAGATCCAGGGGATGCTGCGCGCGGGTCCCACCGGGCCGTCCTGTGAACGGCCACCGGCCAGCACCGCCTCGCTGACCGACAGTTGGCGGATGGCGATGGCCGCCACATGGTCGGGATAACGCAGCGCAAAGCCGGCGTAGATGGCTTCGTCGTGCTGGCCGTCGTCGCCGATCAGCAGCCACTTGATGTTCGGGAATTCTTCGGCCAGCCGCCGTAACTGGTCCACCTTGTGCATCTGGCCGCTGCGGAACCAGCGGTCCTTCGTCGGCCCCCAGTCGGTGAGCAGCAGCGCGCCGTCCGGGTACATGTTCCGGGACAGGAACCGCGTCAGCGTCTGCGCAACGTTCCAGGCGCCGGTGGACAGGTACAACACCGGGCTGCCCGGATGCTCACGTGTCACCCGCTCCAGCATCACGGCCATGCCCGGCGTGGCGTTGCGCGCATGTTCATCCAGCACGAACGTGTTCCACGCCGCGAGCATCGGACGGGGCAGCGCCGTGACCATGACCGTGTCATCGACGTCGGACACCACGCCGAAGCGCGCCTCCGGCGGCACCACATAGACCGCCGCTTCCACGGGTTCCGAGTCCTCGCAGCGCAGCGTGACGGTGTGCCAGCCGGGAGCCAGGTGCACGGAAACCTTGGCGTCCACCACGCCGCCGCGGTCCGCCACCACCTGGTGCTCGGTGCCGTCGGCGTGGATCGTGACCCGCGCATTGGCCACGGGCGGGCTGATGAAATTCCGCCAGCCGCGGATGCCGTCGGCCACCAGCTTGGAGGGCATGCGGCCGTTGGCGAACGCACCTGGCCGCGCCATCACTACCCGGGCCAGCACGCGGATCCAGCCGTCGGTGCCGTAGCCGGTAAAGGGCATCACGGTGGCTACGTCACCGCGCTGCCGTGCCCGCCGTTCCCGGACCGCCTGCCAGCGGTCTTCAAGGCGCATGCCGATGTGGGCTGCCTTCTCCTGGAGATCGTCGCCGTTGCCGATAATGGATGCCATGGTCCAAGTCTGTCATGCACACGCTTTCCGGCCCGAACCGGCACCAGCGCGCCGCCTCGGCGTCAACCACGGGCACGCCCGACGGCGCGGCTTCCACGCGGACTCTTCCGACCGGCGCCCGCTTCCCCGACGGCGCTGACTTCCCCGCGCGGCCCTCGCGACAGCATCGATATCCCGCGGATCCTCTCGACGACGCCGACCGCTCCGCAGGTCTTGCCCGCGTCGAAGTGAACCTGAAGACTGGCCACATGACGTTTGCATCGCGGCACATCAGCATCGCCATCAACCGCCCAGTTCGGGAGGTCTACGAGTTCGCCGCCAAACCCGAGAACATGCCGCAATGGGCCGCCGGACTCAGCTCCTCCATCGGTGTGGTCGACGACGCCTGGGTCGCCGAGACCGACAACGGACCGGTGCGGGTCACGTTTACCGAGCGCAATGAGTTCGGCGTGCTGGACCATTACGTGACCTTGCCGTCGGGCGAATCGGTCTACAACCCGCTGCGTGTGCTCGGCAACGGCGACGGGACAGAGGTGGTGTTCACCCTGTACCACCGTGACGGCATGGACGAGGCCGCGTTCGAAGCCGATGCCGCCGCCGTGGACCGGGACCTGCGCACGCTCAAGAGGCTGCTCGAGGCCTAACCGGCCCCCGGTTTGGGAGGAGCTACGCCAGCCCTGCCACCGCCGCGCCGTCGGCCTAACCGGACCACCGCCGTTTACCCTGCCGCAGCGGGCCAGGCGGACGTAAACTGAAAGCGCTGGTTCTGACGTCAGATGCGCCCCTACCAACAGCCGAGTTGCTACTCGACGAAGTTTCGAAACTCACTTGTATGGGAGGAGAAATGACGACCGCATCACCGCATGCCCATCACGCACACGTCTCGCGCGGGAACGTGCGTAATGCCGCGATGACTTCGGGAATTGTTCTCTTTGTGATCGGTGTCCTGGGCTTCATTCCCGGCATCACCATGGACTACGGAGAAATGGCTTTCGCCAGCGGCTCCGGCGCCATGTTGATTAACGCGTTCCAAGTGTCCATGCTGCTCAACATCGTCTACCTGGTGGTAGGCGTGGTGGGCTACATCATGAGCCGCACCGCCAGTGGTGCCCGGGACTTCCTCATGGGAGCGGGCATCCTGTACCTGGTGATGTGGCTGTACGGCCTGATTGTCGGCCCCGGCGAATCCGCGGCCAACTTCCTGTCCACCAATACAGCCACCAACTGGCTCAACTTCGTCCTTGGCGCCGTGATGCTGGCCCTGGCCATCGCCTACATGGTGCGCCACCGGGACGAGGCGCGCGAAGCACGCTAAATACAGCCGTCCCGCCGGGTTATCGGCGGGACGGTTCGCTGCCGGACCCCAGTCGAAATGACTGGGGTTCGCTGGCTTCCGGGCCCGTCGGATACTGGCTCCGTGATACTCATGATCCTGTGCGGCCTGCTGGTGGCCGCCGGGCTGGCCGCGGTGGCCTTCCGGGGCGGAGAGCGGTTCCAGCCTCCGCCGGGCCGTGACGAGGACCTGCGTCAGGACGACGGCGGCTCTCACGGGAACGACGACGGCGCCGGGAACGGCGACGGTGCGCTCGTACTGGACGACGGCACCCGCGCCAATGATGACGGAGCCCTCGTGCACTACGGCGGCACAGTCGTGGACGACGACGGTGTGCTCGTGCTCGACGGCGGCACCCACGGGAACGAAAACGGAGCGCTTCTGCGCGGCGGAAGCGCCCTGCCGGATGACGGCGGCGCGCTCCTGCCGCACGTTGCACGCCGGGTGCTGTGGTGGGCGACGGTGATGCTGGTCGGCGGCGGGGTGGCCGGGCTGTGCATGGCGGGCGCCGGCGGCCGGTTGATCATGCGCCTGCTGGCGGTGACGTCGCCGGAAGACGACGGGAGGCTGACGGATAACAACCAAACCATCGGGGAGATCAGCTTGGAAGGGACCGCCGGCTTCGTCTTGTTCGGCGTTGCCATCGGCTGCGGGACGGCGCTCCTTTACGGCTTGGTGCGGCGGTGGCTGCCGGCCGGCCGAACCGGCGGAGCGGCTTTCGGACTGCTGTTGTTGCTGGGACTCGGCACAGTGTTTGGCCCGTTGCAGCCGGACAGCCGGGACTTTCAGGTCGTGGGCCCGGGCTGGCTCTCGATCGCGGCCTTCTCCGCGCTGGCCATTGCCCACGGCATGCTCATCGCGGTGGCCACCGCTTGGCTGTCCCGTCGCGTCCCGCTGCTTCGGACGGCCAAGGACCTGCAGTGGTACCTTCCGCTGCTGCTCCTAGCGGTCCCGCTGGGCGGTGCCAGCGTGGTGGTCGCGGCCTGGATTGTTGCCGCCATCGGCGTGGGCTGGGCACTGGCGGCTCTCAGGTTGAAGTACTTCGCAGACCGGCCGGCTGGGCTGCATGCGGAATCGGGGCCGCGGGGTGAGCTGTTGCAGCGGCGGGTAATGCTGGGCGGACGCGTTGCTTTGGTCGTGCTGGCGGTAGCCTGCGCGCCCGGTTTCGCCATGTCCATGGCCACCATTCTGGCGGCCGACGGCGGGTAGCCCACTGACGACCTCGGCGGGATCAGCCTACGGAATCGTGCCGTGGTCCCTTAATATCGTGCCGCAGTCCCATAAGACAACACCGCCCCCGCCGGATGGGAAACGGCGGGGGCGGTGCTGGCCGGCCGGAATGCCGGCGGCAGGACAGCCCGCCGAACGGAGACGGCGGGCGGACCGGGCTTGGGGTTCTAAGCGGCGGCGTCCTGCGGAGTGCGGATGGTGGCGAAGCCTTGTGCCCACAGCACGAGCTGGTCGATCATCGGGGCGAGCGTTCCGGCATTCTGCTCGGTCGGCTTGAACTCGGAGAAGTTTTCGAAGTCGGTGAACAGCGAGAACATCACCTGGTTGCGGACCACGGCCACCTGCAGCTCGGCCAGCATGTTGCGCAGGTGTTCGGCAGCGCGGACGCCGCCCATCGAGCCGTAGGAAACGATGCCGGCAGCCTTGTTGTTGAACTCAACGTTCAGGTAGGACAGCGCGTTGGCCAGTGCGGACGAGACCGTGTGGTTGTATTCGTTGGCCACGAAGATGTAGCCGTCAAACTCGCTGATCTTGGCCGACCAGGCCTTGGTGTGGTCGGCCTGGTAGTTCTGGTACGCGGCCGGGTAGGCCTCGTCCAGCAGCGGCAGGTTGAAATCGGCGATGTCGACGACCTCAAAGGTGGCGTCCGTCCGAGCGGCCAGTTCGGCGGCGACCCAGTTGGCGACGGAGTCATTGACCCGGCCCGGGCGCGTGCTGCCGGTGATGATGGCGATCTTGGGGAGAACGGCGCGGGCTTCGCTGCCAGCGGCCTCGACCGGCTGGGTGACGGTTGCATCCGTGAACGACTCGGCCGCGGCGGCCGCAGGGTTGGCGGCAGACCGGCGGGCGCTGGACTTGCTGAAAAGATTCTTAAACCAGGACATTGCAGCCTTCGATTGATTGCTTGAGCTTTCAACTATCCTAGCGGCACGAATAATGACATGTCAACAAAGGGTCGGGCCGCCGGCTCCCAGGCATGGGAGAGGGCGGACTCCGGGCTGGAGCCGGGCAGGCGCACCCCGCTCCCATCACGGAGCGAGCGAACTGCCGGGCGGGCGGACGTGTTCGAAGATGACGGTGGTATTGGTGCCGGCGACCTCCGGGCGGACGCTGAGGTTGTTCGCGACCAGGTCACGCAGCGCATTGGAGTCCGCCACAGCTACATGGATCAGGAAGTCGCGGTCACCGGTCACGAAGAAGATCCCCTCTACCGCCGGCAGGCCCGACAGAAAGTCCTTGAACTGGCTCAGGTTCGACCGTGCGTGCGCCTGCAGGCGGATGGAGATCAACGCCTGCAGGCCGCGGCCCACGGCCGCAGGGTCCACGTCGGCGTGGAAGCCGCGGATGACGCCGCGTTCGCGCAGGGAGCGGATCCGGCTCAAGCACGTCGAGGGGGCAATGCCGGCGGCCGCCGCAATCGCGTTATTGGGGGTTCGGGCGTCGGCTTGGAGCATCTCGACGATCAACCGGTCGATGCGGTCCAGCCCCGATCCCGCGGGAGCTCCGAACGGGCGTCGAAGATCATTCGATTCGGCCATGTGATCGTCACCACTTTCTGAACTTATTGTCACCGTTCCTCACTCTCACAGAATCTTCTCCTAATCGCTTGAGAAACGGGTAAACATTCTTCAGGATGGGTGCCGAGAGCAGAGTCGACCCGAGGAGCATACGATGTACTCTCGTGCGCACGCCCCGAGCACCGCCGTCGTCGTAGGCGCCGGCATGGTGGGCCTGGCCACCGCTTGGCATCTGCAGGAACGCGGCGTGGAAGTCACCGTACTGGACCGATCGGGCGTCGCCGCTGGTGCCTCTTGGGGCAATGCCGGCTGGCTCACGCCCGGCATGGCCATGCCGTTGTCGGACCCGACCGTCTGGACCTACGGGCCCAAGGCGCTGATGGACCCGACGGCGCCGCTGCACATTCCGGCCCGCTTGGACCCGCAGCTCTGGAAGTTCCTGGCCCGCTTCGCGCTGCACGGCACGCAGAAGGCCTGGGACCGGACCATGGCGGCGTTGACGCCGATCGACAAGATGGCGCTGGAGAGCTTCGATGAGCTGACCGACAACGGCGTGGAGTCGTGGACCCGCAAGGGACCCTTCATCGTCGGTTTCGAGGAGGAGAAGGAAAGCCGCCACTTTGTCCACGAGCTGGCCAGCGTGGAGAAGGCCGGCCAGTCCGTCCCGCTGAACCGCCTGGACAACCCCCAGGCCAAGGTGCCGCAGCTGTCCGCGGGCGTCTCCACGGTGTTCGAGCTTGAAGGGCAGCGGTTCCTTGAGCCCGGCCCTTTCGTGGAGGCCCTCGCTGCCTCCGTGGTGGCACGCGGCGGGCAAATCATTTCCGGCGCCGAGGTCCGCTCCCTGCGCCACGGCCCCACCGGGATCTCGGTGGAGACCTACGCGCAGGAGCCGTTCCACGCCGACGTCGTTGTCCTGGCCACCGGCGCCTGGCTGCCCGATTTGGCCAAGCCGCTGGGTGTTCGCACCATGGTGCAGGCCGGGCGGGGCTATTCCTTCAGTGTGGCCACCGACCAGCCCGCCGAGTTCCCCATCTACTTCCCCGCCCGCCGCGTCGCCTGCACTCCGTACCAGGGACGGCTGCGCATCGCCGGAACCATGGAGTTCCGCGGCCCCGACGAACCGCTGCAGACCGGGCGGATCGACGCCATCCTCGCCGCCGTGCGGCCGTTGTTCACCAACATGGATCTGGAGAACCTCGAGGACATCTGGGTTGGCCCGCGCCCGGTCACGCCCGACGGGCTGCCGCTCATCGGCGCCACCCGCTCCCCCGGCGTTTACGTTGCCGGCGGGCACGGGATGTGGGGCATCGTGCTGGGCCCGGCGACCGGCAAGCTGCTGGCCGAACAGATCGTCACCGGCCGCGTGCCCGAGGCGATCCGGCCGTTCGACCCGCTGCGCTGACGACCCGCTGACAGCTCGTCGGGGCGGGACTATCATGGGCGGCATTCGGGGCGCAGCGCACCCCAAGGGAAGAAGGCTGCCATGGAATCACTCACGGTGCCGGATCTGGATTCGCGGACCATGGAAGGACTCCGGATCCTCGCCGATACGCACCACCGCTCACCCGAAGCTGAAGCCCGGGCGATCCTCGTCAAAGCAGTCCGCGGGCTGGGCGAGGCCGACGAACTCCTGGCCTCGATCGTCGGCGACGACGATTCAGCAGAGGACGGGAAACGCCGGACCGGCCGGCAGTAAGCGGGCGGTCGTGCCGGACCGGCCCGCAGTAGGCGGGTCGTGCCGGACCGGCCTGCAGTAGGCGTGGCGCCCGGCACCGCCGCCGGGCGGTTTGGCCCGCGCCGCCGCGCGCCGCCGTCGTCGTTTGTTAAACAGCGCTGCCCCGCACCGAAAACGGTACGGGGCAGCAGAGCGTGCAGGAAATCAGCCGCCGAAGAGCGGCGAGATGGAGTTCCACAGCTGGTAGACACCGAGGACCACAAACAGCAGGGCGCAGAAGCCCAGCGCGATGTTCGTGTGCAGGCGGTTGGCCCATTCCTTCGGGATCCGCTTGCCATTGAGCAGGCCCAGCAACGTCAGTGCCAGGAACGGCATGAACAACGATCCCAACGCGCCGTACAGCAGGATCAGCGCGATCGGCTTGCCCAGCATGAACAGCAGCATGGGCGGGAACGTCAGCCAGAGGACGTAGAACTTGAAGTACTTGCCGCCCACGCGGGTGTCCGGGTGGCCGGACTCCTTCTTGCGCATGTTGCCCCAGAAGTCGGCGAACATCAGGGACACGCCGTTCCAGACGCCGATGATGGAGGAGAACGAGGCGGCCCAGAAACCGACCAGGAAGCCGGTGCCGACCACGTCTCCGTACTCATCCTTGAGTACCTCGTACAGATCCAGCAGTCCTTCGTCGCCAGCGCTCAGGGATACGCCCGCGGTGCGGACCACCTCGGCGCCGACAATCAGCATGGCGATCACGAAGATGCCGGTCATGACGTAGGCCACGGAGTTGTCGATCCGCATCACGCGCATCCACTTGGGCGTGTGCCAGCCCTTCTCGCGCAGCCAGTAGCCGTAGGCCGCCAGCGTGATGGTGCCGCCCACGCCGCCCGCGAGCGCCAGGGTGTAGAACACCGCGCCCTCTTCCTGCGGGATCATCGGCACCAGGCCGCCGATCATCTCCGGGACGTTGGGCACGGCGATGATGGCCAGCCCGACGACGGTGACGAACATCAGCCCGACGAACACGGCCGTGATCTTCTCGAAGGTGGCGTACTTGCCAAACCAGACCATGACGAATCCGGCCAGACCCATCAGGATCGCCCAGGCCCACAGCGGCAGCACCGGGAACATCGCGGCCAACGGCAGCGCTGCCGATGACATTGCCGTGGCACCGTAGACGAAGCCCCAAATCATGATGTACGGACCGAAGTACCAGGTGGTCCAGCGGCCCAGCGAGCGCCAGCCCTCGAAGATCGTCTTGCCGGTCGCCAGGGAGAACCGTCCGGCGCCTTCAACCAGGATGATCTTCAGGATGACGCCGACGATCACCGCCCAGAACAGCCCGTAGCCGTAGCGTGACCCGGCGACCAAGGTGGCCACCATGTCCGCGGCGCCGACGCCTGTGGCGGCGACGACGAGACCGGGACCGACGATCTTCCACTTGGCGGGAGCGCCGCCGTCGTTATCCACCCGTGCGGCGGCATCGAGCGCGCCCGGGGCATTGTTCTCAGTGGCCATGAGCCATGTATTCCTTACCGTGATGGGGCTTGTCCGCAAAAAAGCGGGCGGCAAGAGTGCCGCCCGTCACCGGACCCCGTCTAGTTTCTCACGCGTTCCGAACGCCCGGTCGGTAAATAGGCGAATGGGCCACCCGCAGTACCGTTCGGCGCAGCGCGGGCACCCTTCGGCGGGAAAGTCGCCGGCGAGTGTGTCCGTTCGCATAGGCCCCTGCGGCTGGTCCCAGAGGTTGGTGCTCGCGCCACGGTGTGCTCCCCGGCGCGCTGCCGCATGCCCGACGGCGAACCCGACGGCGCCTGTGCCTGGCCTTCCATCACACGGGTCTTCCCGCACCGCGAACCGTCCTGCACCGCGGCGCGCGACTTAGCGGTCCCGGGCCGGCGCCCAGGGGTCGCAGGCTTCTACCGCCAACCGCCGGTACCCCTCGGCATTGCCGGACACCACGGTCAGGCAGTGCCGGGAGGCCGTTGCGGCGATCAGCGACTCGACGGCCGGCACGTCCTGGATGGCCAGCGGCGCCCAAGCCTCGGCCACCTGCTGATCCACCGGCAGGATAAATGCCGAGAACCGCGCTGTCAGCTCGACCAGCCACGCGTCGGCCTGCCCGGTCAGCGCCTCGTCCTGTGTGCTCAGCGCGCGCAGCTCCCCCAGCGTCAGCGCGGAGATGTAGACCCGGGAGCGGCGGCGCCGCTGCAGGAAGTCGACGACGGCGGGGTCCGGGCTTTCGCGTCTGAGCTCGACCACGACGTCGGTGTCCAACAGCAGCCCACGGGCGCGCCGCGGTTTGGAAGCCGCGGCAGGCGCCTGCGCAGGGGCCGTCGGTGTGGGCCCGATCGGTGTGCTTCCGGGGTTGTTCGGTGTGGGCCCGATCGGCGTGCTTCCGGGGGTGTTCGGTGTGGGCCCGATCGGCGTGCTTGCGGGGGTGTTCGGTGTGGGCCCGGTCCGCGTGCTTGCGGGGGTGTTCGGTGTGGGCCCGGTCCGCGTGGTCATTGTGCCGCGGCGATGTCGCTCTGCTGCCCGCGGGCTTGCCGCGCGGCATCCAGCAGGAAGTCCACGAAGGCCTCCCGTGCTGCGGAGACCTGTTCATAGTCGGCCAGGCTCAAGACCTGGAGTTGCGGGGAGTGAGGGATGTCCATGGCAGCCGGCGCCGGGCGCCGCGTCCTTTCGCGTGCTCTTGCCCGCACCGGTAGCCAAGGGCTGATGCGGGCCGCTTCGTCATCCGAACCACCCAACGAGCGTGGGGTTGGTATGTGGCCAAGTCGGAGCTTGGCGGCCACAGTTCTTGAAGCTTTTGGAAGTATAACCAGAGCGGCCGCCGGGCCGCCGGAGACCGCGGTCACATCGCGTAACAGGAACCGAGTGCCGGACGGCGATGCCCTTTCGCGAAAATGTCGGTGCCGGACGGTAGACCTTTAAGTGCCGGCAGGCACCGGCTGGCGGCGGGTTATCGTTGGGGGGACCCGCCGCCGGCCGGGTTGGCACCTGCGCACCTGCTTGAAGGAGGCACCGTGTTTCTGCTCGACTCCGAAGTCGACGGGGCTGACCGCGACCTGGTCTACACAGCCAGCGACCTCGTCATCGCTGCGCAGTGCGAGTACCAACTGCTGCGCAAGCTGGACGAGAAGCTGGGGCGCTCCCCCGTGGCGGATTTTGGCCGCGACGAGATGCTCGAGCGCACGGCGGAGTTGGGCGATCTGCACGAACACCGGGTACTGCAGCACTTCCGTGACACCTTCGGCGCCGGCGTGGTGGAGATCGCCGAGACCCGTAGCTACACCCGGAAGGACCTGCAGGCCAAGCACGCCGAGTCGATCGCGGCGCTGCGCTCCGGCGCAGACGTGGTGTTCCAGGCCTCCTTCTTCGACGGCCGGTTCCATGGGCGTTCGGATTTCCTGGTTAAGACCCATGACGACGGCGGAGCTGCCGCCTACGCCGTCTATGACACGAAGCTCGCTCGCCACGCCAAGGTCACCGCGCTGCTGCAGCTGGCCGCGTACGGCGACCAACTCCTCCAGGCCGGCATCGCGGCGGCTCCCACCGTGACGCTGGTGCTGGGCGACCGGCGGCACAGCGACCACAGCCTCACCGACCTGCTGCCGGTCTTCCGCGAACGCCGCGCCAGGTTCCTGGACCTGGTCGCCACGCACCGCGAACAGCCGGAACCGGTCCGTTGGGGAGACGAAAGGGTCGGCGCCTGCGGCCGCTGCAACTACTGTTCCGAACAGGTTCAGCTGCACCGGGACCTGCTGCTGGTGGCGAATATGAGCACGCTGCGCCGCCGTAAGCTCCGCGCGGCCGGAATCTTCACCATCGACCAGTTGGCCGCCCTGGAACTTCCCGCGGGCGAAGCGCCCGACGGCGCGCTGGCCCGGCTCCGCGACCAGGCGCGGATGCAGACCGGCTCCATCGAGCCGGACGGCCGGGTGACTTACCGGAAGGACGGCGTAGAACACGAGGTTTCGTACCGCGTGCTGAAACAGCACACGTTGGCCCGCCTGCCTGCCCCGAACCCCGGCGACATCTTCTTCGATTTCGAGGGCGACCCGCTCTGGCAGGACGAGGACGGCGTGTGGGGGCTGGAGTACCTTTTCGGCGTGGTGGAGAATCCGCCGGCTGCCGGCGCGGCCGCGCCGTTCAAACCCTTCTGGGCGCACAGCCGCTCCGGCGAACGGCAGGCGCTGGCGGACTTCCTGGATTATGTCGCCGATCGGCGACGCCGGTATCCGGGGATGCACATCTACCACTACGCCAACTACGAGAAGGCCGCGTTGCGCCGGCTGTCGCTGCAGCACCTGGTGGGCGAGGAAACCGTGGATGACCTGCTGCGCGAGGGCATCCTGGTAGACCTGTACGACACGGTCCGGCACAGCCTGCGGATCTCGGAAAACTCCTACAGCATCAAAAAGCTCGAGCCCTTGTATATGGGGGACAACCTGCGCTCCGGCGACGTCAAAGACGCCGGAGCCTCGGTGGTCGCGTACGCCCGCTACTGTGCGGCCAGGGACGCCGGCAACGACGCCGAGGCAGACACGGTCCTGAAAAGCATTGCCGACTACAACGAATACGACTGCCTCTCCACGCTGGAACTGCGCAACTGGCTCCTGCGGCTGGCGGCCGAGCGCGGCGTTGTGCCGGGACGCATGGCCGCCCCCGCGGCGGTTGCTGCGTCCTCGGCGAGTGGGACGTCGGCTGCTGACGAGGAGCCGTTGCCGCCAGAGGAACGGCGGCTGCAGGACTACGTCGCGGCGGCGGCCGAAAGCGCCGCCCGACGAAACCAAACGCTGTCCGCCGACGAACAGGCCGTTGCCATGGTCGCTGCCGCGGTCGGCTACCACCGGCGGGAAGACAAGCAGTACTGGTGGGCGCATTTCGACCGGCTCGATGCCCCGGTCGAGGACTGGGCGGATACCCGCGACGTCTTCACCGTGGATTCGGCCCGCGTGGTTTCGGAGTGGGAGAAGCCGACGTCGCGCAGCAACCCGGTCCGCGTGCTGCGGCTCACCGGCAGGCTGGCCCCGGGATCCACCATCAAAGAAGGCAGCCTGCTCTGCCGGCTCTACGACCAGCCCTTCCCGGCGTTTCTCTGCGACCAGAACGACGGCGTCAATCACCGTGCGTTCTGCTTCGGCGCCGAAGTGCTGGAACTGGGTGCGGACGGCGAAAAGGACACGCTCCTGGTGAAGGAGCGGCTGCCGCGCGGCGCCCCCGAGTACACCGAGCCGCCGGTGGCGCTCACGCCGGACCAGCCGCTGCGCACCACCTCCATCCGCCAGGCCCTCGCGGACCTCGCCGCCGCGGTCGCCGGCACGCTGCCCGGCTTCCCGTCCGAACCGGCGCTGGACCTGCTGCGCCGGCGGCCGCCGCGACTGGCCACCCTGCCACGGCTGCCCGAGGTCCAGGACCATCCGGACGGCTATGTTGACGCGATCACTGCCGCCGTCGCAGATCTCAACGATTCGTACCTGGCGGTCCAGGGGCCGCCGGGTACCGGCAAGACGTACGTCGGGTCCCACGCCGTGGCCCGGTTGGTGGCCCGGGGGTGGAAGGTCGGCGTCGTGGGCCAGTCACATGCCGTGGTGGACAACATGCTGCGCGCCGCCATCGAAAAGGCCGGCGTGCCGCCGGAGGTCGTGGCCAAGAAACCCAACGGTGACCACGACCTTCCGTGGCCCAACCGGAGTACTGACGATGTGGCCCGGTTGCTCGCGTCCCCGGGAGGCGCGCTGGTCGGCGGCACGGCATGGACCATGACAGGCTCTGCTGTCCCGCCGAAGTCGCTGGATCTGTTGGTCATCGACGAAGCCGGCCAGTTCTCGCTGGCGAACACACTGGCGGTTTCCCGTGCCGCCAAGCGCCTGCTGCTGTTGGGTGATCCGCAGCAACTGCCCCAGGTGACCCAGGGCACGCATCCCGAACCGGTCGACGAGTCGGCACTCGGATGGCTCTCTGACGGCCATGCCACGCTGCCGCCCGAGCTGGGCTATTTCCTCGCCCTGAGTTGGCGCATGCACCCGGACCTATGCCGGGCCGTCTCGGTCCTGGCCTACGAGGGGCGGCTCAAGTCGGCGCCGGCCGCTGCCCTGCGGCAGCTGGAAGGCGCGCCGCCCGGGGTGGAATGTGTTTACGTGGACCACCACGGCAACGCCACGTCGTCGCCCGAAGAAGCCGCCGAAGTACTGGCCCAGGTCCGCCGGCATATAGGCCTGCCCTGGCGCGAAGACGGCACGGCCCGCCCCCGCCCCCTGGGCGGATCGGACATTCTCGTGGTGGCACCCTACAACGCCCAGGTCCAGCTGATCCGTTCCGTGCTGGACCGCGCCGGGCTGGCGGAGGTCCGGGTGGGCACGGTCGACAAGTTCCAGGGCCAGGAAGCCCCGGTCGTGATCGTGTCCACCGCCGTGTCCGCCGCGGCAGAGGCGCCGCGCGGCATGGAATTCGTGCTGAACCGGAACCGCAACAACGTCGCCGTCTCGCGCGGACAATGGCGGGCCGTCATCGTGCGCTCGCGCGCCCTGACCGACTATTTGCCCGCCCGGCCCGCCGGCCTGGAGGAGCTTGGGGCCTTCGCGGGGCTTTGCGGCTGCGCGGATGGGCCTCGCTTAAGCTCCTAGCGATGGTCCGGCTACAGTGCCGGGCGCAGACATGTTTGAATGTGAAGAGGCAGCCCCGCGGGCCACCCCGGCCCGCGCCGGGCGGAAGTGTGCACTGAGTAGTTTTCCGCACAGTAATTCCGACGAGAGGAAGAACATGAGCAAGTACGAACTGCCCCAGCTCGACTACGATTACGCGGCCCTGGAGCCGCACATTTCGGCGAGGATCATGGAGCTGCACCACTCCAAGCACCACGCCACCTACGTGGCCGGCGCGAACACCGCGCTGGAGCAGCTGGCCGAGGCCCGCTCCAAGGGCGAATTCGGCAACGTGCCGAAGCTGTCCAAGGACCTGGCCTTCCACCTGGGCGGCCACACCAACCACTCGATCTTCTGGAAGAACCTCTCCCCGGAAGGCGGCGACAAGCCCACCGGCGAGCTGGCCTCCGCCATCGATGAGTACTTCGGCTCGTTCGACGCGTTCCGCGGCCACTTCGGCGCTGCCGCGCTGAGCCTGCAGGGCTCGGGCTGGGCCGTGCTGGCCTACGAACCCCTCGGCGGCAACCTGGTCATCGAGCAGCTCTACGACCAGCAGGGCAACATTCCGGTGGGCACCATCCCGCTGCTCATGCTGGACATGTGGGAGCACGCCTTCTACCTTGACTACGTCAACGTCAAGGCCGACTACGTCAAGGCGTTCTGGAACATCGTCAACTGGGCCGACGTCGCCGCCCGCTTCGACGCCGCCCGCGCCGGCGCCTCCGCGCTGATCACCCCGGCCAAGTAACACCGGCCAGCCGTGCCCGGGCACGGAACTTGACCCAGGCACCGCCGTTGCGCCGGACAACCGGCCCAACGGCGGTGCCTGGTCGTTAAGAATTCCTCGGCGAGGCACCGCGGGGGCAGCCCATGCCCGGGGACAAAGATCCCGAACGCTTTTAGCCACGGCAAAGGCCCGGTCCGGGTGGTTGCGCTGCGCTGGTGCGCAGCGCTAAGCCACTCCCGACCGGGCCTTCGTCATGCTCAGCGGTGGACGTTCATTCAGTGACCGACGCTGGCGAGGATCTCCTCGAAGCTTTTGGATTCGACGCCGCCACGGCCGCGCTCGGTCACCGGAGCGCCCTCCACCAGGTCGACCAGTTCTGCGGCCGCCCGGTCCGCGCGCTCGGACAACCCGCCGGTTCCGGCCTCGCCGGCACCCCAGTCCTCCGGTGCGGCAAAGACTGTGGTCTGCACCGTGCGGGCCCTGAGGTAGCTGAACAGCGGACGGACGGCGTAGTCCAGCGCCAGCGAGTGGCGGGCGCTGCCGCCGGTGGCGCCCATCAGCACCGGTTTGCCGGCGAGCGCGCGTGGCTCGACCACATCGAAGAAGGACTTGAACAGCCCGCTGTAGGAGGCGCTGAAGACCGGGGTCACCACGATCAGCGCATCGGCTGCCACCGTTGCCTTGAGGACTTTGTCCAGCTTCGGCGCGGCGTAGCCGGTCACCATGTTGTTGGCGATATCAACAGCGTAATCACGCAGTTCCACGATTCGGACCTCGGCCTCGATGCCCTTCAGTCGGAACTGGTCCACGGCAGAGGCAGCCAGTTGGTCGGCCAGCATCCGGCTGGAGGACGGTACGCCTAGTCCGGCGGATATAACAACGATCTTGCGCTCTGACACTGAGGCCCTCCTTGTTTGTTCATGCAATCGCATCTACATAGGCAAACGAACGCACCGCCAAGATTATTCCGAGGGCGTGACGACGGCGGACCGCGCGCGGTACTCCGGGACATGCCGGCGGCGGACGGCGAGGTATGCCGGGACAGGCCGACGGCGGACGGCGAGGTCACCACGCTTGGCGCGGCCGGCGTCGTGCATCGATGGAAGATCCACACTGGCCGCATTCTGTTTCCACCGCCGAGCCTTTGCCCGGACGACTTGCTGAGCGCACGCCGGGCCACAAAAGGTGCGGGGCGGCAGGGGCAAGAGGCCCCGACCCTAGCCAGCCCCCGGCCAAGAGGGCTACCGTGGCACCCACCACCCTTGACTCCGGATCAGAGAGAATCCCCATGAGCAGCAACGGAGCAGTGGCTTACAAGGAAGCGCTGGGCATCCCGGGGCTGTACGTCACGGGTGACCCGGGCGGGATCGATGAGGCCGCGCAGAAGGGCTCGCTCTCGCTGGGCACCGGCTGGGCCAAGTCGCTCTCCTTCACCACCGGACAGTGCCCGGTGATGAAGTGCCACCGCGGCCTGATGATGGCAATCCTGCATGACAAGGTGCAGATCGCGAAGGCCGTGAACGCCACGGCCATCCCATTGGAGGACGCGCCCAAGGGCTATGCGGAGTTCGACGCCGGTGCCGCCACCAAATACGTGCTCAATCCCAACGGTTACATCTACTAGGCTCCGCAACGGGGCCATGGATCTAGGAGCAAACATGGACACCGTCACTCTGGAAGACGCCCGCCGGGTCATTGCCGCCGCGGAAGCCAAGGCCGCCGACATCGGCCAGCCGATGAACATCGCCGTGGCCGACGCCGGCGGAAACCTGGTCTCCCATGTGCGGATGGACGGGGCGTGGCTGGGCAGCGTCGACATCTCGATCAACAAGGCGTTTACCTCCCGGGCGTTCGACATCCAGACCAAGGACCTGGGCGACAACTCGCAACCGGGCAGCCAGTTCTACGGTATCCATGCCAGCAACCACGGCCGGATCATGATCTTCGCCGGCGGCATCCCGCTCTCCCGCGACGGCCAGGTGATCGGTTCGATCGGCGTCAGCGGCGGCTCCGGGGAGCAGGACCAGTCCGTGGCGGAGGCCGGAGCGGCCGCGCTCTAGCTTGGGATTTTCGGTCCGGTCTGCCTTGGATCGTCGGCACCGGGGTCGCCGGCCTGGATCGGCACCTGCTCGCCGGGCGCGGCCTGCTGCGCCAGCGGGCCTAACCGGTGCGGGGCTGGAACGGGCCGCCTGCCCTGCTTGTTACGTTCATCACGGCAGTCCTTCACCGCTCCCGCGGTGAAGGACTGCCGTGATCCACTGCGTCATTTTCCAGGGAGCAGGGTCGTGAAGGCTTGGTGCCCGCCGGGCGGCTAATGCTAACTGGAGGTTGCCCGGCGGCGCGGTTACTTCCCGGCAGGGTTCCAGTAACGGCCCGGCAGCGCCATGAGGTCTCCGGTTACTTCCCGGCCCCCGGCTCTGGATTCCGGTAACGGCCCGGGAACGCCACGAGGCCTCCGATCACTTCCCGGCCGGGGTTCCGGTAACGGTCGGGGAGCGCCCTGCCTGGTTGAAGGAATTACCTTGCCCCGACGCGCTTCTGGTGATGAGGAACACGGATAACGAATTTGTAACGCCGCGTGTCGTTCCGGTAATTTTGAATTTGTTCTTATCTATCTAGGTAGGCACCTGGTCCCGCCCGTCGAACCCTGCCAGCGGGCCAGAAGTATTCGAGCTTTACATCGAAGGCAGGGGCGGAGGAACCACTTACGGTGCTTGGGGGCACCTTGGGGTGAAGTCCTCACCGGCACAGTCCGACGCTGAAATCCGACTGCCGGCAGGACCGAGTGAACTCTCGCTCGAATCCGACAGCTAACTTCGCAGACGCAAGAGAGGAAACCCCTGTGAAAAACCCTGTGCGCGGTCGTCGCCGTTCCGACACCCCCACGAAGTCCCTGTCCAAGATCTACCGTTCTACCCTGGCGAAGATCACCCGTTCCAACGAGGGCGCCCCTGCCCGCCGCGAAGGGGAAGCATCCCCGGCGGCATACTCCCTCGCCCGCAAGACCGGCCTGGCTGCGGTTGCCGCCGGCATCCTGGCCGCGGCAGTGGTACCGGTGGCCCAGGCCGGCGGCACCGCCGGTGTGGGCTCCGACCGAGCCTCGGAGCAAAGCCCCGTGCAGATTCAGGCCGCCCAGGAGGCCGAACTCAGGTTTGACCGGGCCAAGGTAGCCAGCAAGGCTGCCCAGGAGGAAGCCCAGGTTGCCGCCGCATCCGCCGAAAAGAAGAAGGCCGACGAAAAGGCAGCGGCCGCCAAGAAGGCCGAGGCGGAGAAGAAGGCCAAGGCCGAAGCTGCGGCCAAGGAAGCTGCCGCCAAGAAGGCCGCGGCGGAGAAGAAGGCGAAGGCCGCAGCCGCGGCCAAGAAGGCCGCCGAAGCCAAGGCGAAGACCGCCGGCTTTGCGACCGGCAAGCTGGCCGCTCCGATCCCAAACATGAACCAGACCTCCGGCTTCGGCTACCGCCAGAACCCGATCACCGGGGCTGCCGGCGAGTTGCACACCGGCATTGACTACGCGATGGCCTGCGGGACCCCGGTCCATGCGGCCGACGGCGGCAAGGTCGTTGAGGCCGGCTGGCAGGTGGGCGGCGGCGGAAACCGCATTGTCGTTGAGCACAGCAGCGGCCTGAAGACCACCTACAACCACCTGCAGTCGATCGGCGTTTCGCTGGGCCAGAAGGTCGCCCAGGGCCAGGCCATCGGCCAGCTGGGCACCACCGGCAACTCCACCGGCTGCCACCTGCACTTTGAGGTTGTCAAGGACGGTCAGCTCGTGGATCCGGCCGGCTGGCTGTAACCCACCCTTGACCACGGCGGAGCTTCCGCCACCGACGACGGCGATGCCCACGGGCGTCGCCGTCGTCGTTAAACGCCGGTCAGGCGAAGGGGCGCGACGCCTGGTCCAAGGCGGCAACTTCCTCGGCGGTCAGCTCCACATCCAAGGCGGCCATCAGGTCCGGCAGCTGTTCGGGCGTGCGTGCGCTGGCCAGCGGGGCGGTAATGCCGGGCTTGGTCAGCAGCCAGGCGAGCGCCGTCGTCGTGAGGGAAATGCCGCGTGACTGGGCGACCGTCTCCAAGGCGTCCACCACCGCGAAGCCCTCGGCCGTGAGGTAATCACGGAGCATGCCGCCGCGCTCGCTGCTGTCGGCGTCGTCCGCCGAGTGGTACTTGCCGGCCAGGAAACCCGCTGCCAGCGAGAGATACGGGAACACCGAGAGGTTGTGTTCCCGGGCCAACGGAGCATAGCCCTGTTCGTAGTCTTTGCGGGCCACCAGGTTGTAGTGCGGCTGCAGCGCCACCGGCAGCGCAAAGCCGTTCTGCTGTGCGATGTTCATCCACTCGGCGATCCGCTCCGGGGACAGGTTGGACAACCCGATCTGGCGGACCTTGCCCTCCCGCACCAGGGCGTCGAAGGCGGCGGCCGCCTCAATCAACGGGGTGCCCTCGTCGTCGTAATGGGCGTAGTACAAGTCGATGTAATCGGTGCCCAGCCGCTGCAGCGAAGCCTCGGCGGCAGAGGCCACGTTCACCGCCGACAGTCCCTGGAGCTCCGGATGCCCGCCGACCTTCGTGGCTATGACCACCGATTCGCGGTTTTTCCGGTCCGCCATCCAGCGGCCGATGATCTCCTCGGACTCGCCCCCACGGTTTCCCGAAACCCATGCGGAGTAGCTGTCCGCAGTGTCGATGAAGTTGCCGCCGGCCTCGGTGAAGGCATCCAGCACCTGCTGCGAACCGGACTCGTCGGAGGTCCAGCCGAAGGTGTTGCCGCCCAGAGCGAGCGGGAAGATCTTGATGTCCGAAGTGCCGATCAAGCGCATCGAAGGTCCTTTCGAAGGTAAGGGGCGGCCTTCGCATGCCGCTTACGTTTAACCTAGCAGCGGCAGCCGCGTTCCCAGGACGCGGGAACGGCGTAGCCTGGCGGCCGGCGGCCCGCCGGGCAGCACGTCCGTTCCCCTAAACTTTAGGTATGGCCGACTCGCTGACCCCGCAGCAGCGCAGCGCCAACATGGCCAAGATCCGCGGCAAAAACACCAAACCCGAACTGGTGGTCCGCAAACTGCTGCATGCCAAGGGATACCGCTACCGCCTGCATGGCAGCTCGGGCGGCGCTAAGCTGCCGGGCAAACCGGATCTGGTCTTCGCCGGACGGCGGAAAGTAATCTTCGTCAACGGCTGCTTCTGGCATGCCCATGACTGCAAGGTCGGCCGGCATGCGCCGAAGTCCAACGCCGGGTTCTGGGAAGCCAAACGGTCGCGGACGGCTGCCCGCGACGAAGCCCAGCGGTCGGCGCTGCAGGCGGCGGGCTGGCAGGTCCTCACGGTCTGGGAGTGCGAGTTCAAGAAGACCGGCGATCTGGCTGCGCTCGAGGACAAGCTGGTCGCTTTCCTGGCCTGAGCCGGCCCGCTGATGACTAGCCGAGGAATCGGGCAGTCGCCGGCTCGGCACCGCGACGGCCGACGACCCCGATCACGGACAGGATCCGTCGGCCGTGTCCGAACTTCTCAGGCGCGGGCCAATATTCCCACCTCGGCGTGGACGCGGATGCCCGTCCGACCCGAGACTTGGAGTCGAGGACACAGATTCAGCCTGGTTCCGGACTATTCGGCCCCGTGTGTAGTTGAGTGCCGAGTCCCCTATTCGACGGGGCGCCCGAGCGACTCCAGGTCGTGGTCTGACCTGGAAACCACTGCGCGCTCTTTTTCGAAGTCCTGGCTTCGGCAGAGAAGCCAGTAGATCAGGCAGCCGACCGGAATGCCAACGAAGAAGGCGATATCGACGCCGCCAAGGGCCTCAGCCACTGGCCCCTGGTAAAAGCCGACGTTCATGAAAGGCACCATGATTAGCAAGGTCACGAGGTACGCGCTGATCCCCCGCCAGTTCCACAGTCCATACACGCCGTCCTGCTTGAACATTTCGGTCACAGAGTAGAACCCGCGCCTTACTACGAAGAAATCCGTCAGGTTTACCGAAGTCCACGGGGCCATCAGGTACCCGACTACCATCAGGACCGTCGCGAAACTGGTGTTGAGGAAGTCCTCCGGAATCAGGATGGCGGCGAACGTGCCGGTCACACCGATGACGAGGATCGTGACCACCCGCAGCTTGCGCGTCAGACGGATCCGGCGAATGCTATCCAGAGCCGTGATGAGCGTGAGCGAGCCGCCGTAAGCACACATGGCCATCAGCCCGAGAAGGCCGAGCCCTCCGCTGATGAGCATGAGCTCGCCGAGCCCGGGGAACACGTATCCGCCGGTGATCACGAGGCCGCTGACGATTCCCTCCGCGGGAAGGAGGGCTGCGCACACCGCTCCGACGCTCATGAAGGCGAACAGACCAAAGAAGAGTCCCGTCGACGTGACCGCGATGATGGCCGGTTTGCTCGTCGACGCCGGCATGTAGCGCGAGTAGTCGGAGACAAAGAACGCCCAGGTCAGCTGGTACCCGGTGGCGGCGGAAACCACGACCAGGAAGGGCCCGACGGTGAAGGACTGGGAAAGGTCGAACAGCTCAGCCGGGATACTCCCGCTCGCTGCCAGCCCGATGACGTAGACAAGGATGACCGCGACCAGGAACCACGTGATGACCCGCTGGGCTGTATGAAGCCAGTGGTAGCCGAAGACGGCCAAAAGAATCGCGGCGAGGCACACGATAACGGCCCAGAACTGCGGAACGCCGCCGGCGAGCTGAGCGGCGGTGGCGCCGAGCAGGTTGCCACCTAGTACGATGTACCCCAGTAGACGATGATCGCCATTACCCAGATGAGTAGCGCTCCATAGCGCCCGAACTGCGGGCGGGACTGGATCATCTGCGGCAACCCGAGATGAGGGCCCTGTGTCGCGTGGGCCGATACCGGGATGGTGCCCAGGAACGTACCGATAGCCAGGGCAATGAGCGTCCATCCCAGATTCAAGCCAAGTGCGATGCCGATGGCGCCCGTGGCCAGGGACAGCAGTTGGGCGCTGCCCGCAAACCAGATTGTCGCTTGGTCGGACAGCCGCCCCCGTCGTTCGCCCAGCGGGACGTAGTCGATCGACCTCGTCTCGACCCGGGAGAGGACGCTTGGCTGCCTATTGGAAGTAGTATCGATCATTTCTGCAACTCCTTTGTTGTTTTGTTGACGGGTCGGGCCCGTCGGACCTGCTACCGATCCAATTGGCTGCGTGTTCAACTCGCTCGGGCATCGGGGTATGGGAACCACCAGAAGTCCTGTTCGGAAGAGTTCGGATCAACCATGACGAGCTTGGCGTGTCGGAAGGTGTCCAAGCCTTCGGCGCCGAGTTGCCGACCGATACCCGAGAGCTTCCGCCCTCCGAAGGGGCCGGCGTCGTTGTCTAGTAGCGGGGCATTAACCCAGACCATGCCGGTTACGAGCTCCCGTTGTGCGCGATGAATTTCCGCGATGTCGGTTGAGTAGAGCGTCGCTCCTAAACCAAAAGGTGAAGCATTAGTCAGGTTGAGCGCCTCGTCGAAGCTCGAGACCTTATAGACGGGCGCGATTGGGCCGAACACTTCCTGCCCATACAGGTCCATGTCGGAGCTGCAGTTCTCGATGATTGTGGGGGTGAAGAAGAAGCCGCCCGCGAGGGCAGGATCCATCTGCGGCCGAGCGCCGCCCGTGACTAAGTGAGCTCCCTGCTCGATGGCTCTCGCCAGCAGACGCTCGACTCGGTCCCGCTCCCGAGCGTTCTCCATGGGGCCGATATCGACATGATCGAGGCCATGGCCTACCCGAAGCTCCTTGACGTTGCGGACGAACGCCTCCATAAACTCGTCATAGACTTCCTGGTGCACAAGGATCTTCTCCGCCGAGGTGCAGACCTGACCGCAGTTAATGAACGCTGCGAAAGCGGCTGCACGAGCAGCCACGTCAACTGGTGCCGATGGCATGACGATAAAGGAGTCGCTACCGGAAGCTTCGATCAAAAAAGGCTTGAATTTGTCAGCGCAGGTCTTCGCCACGGTCCGGCCGGTTGCGACACTCCCGGTAAACGCGACCATGTGCGTTTCAGGGTGCGCCACCAACTGTTGCGCGGCGGCCGGTCCACCAGGCACACATTGCACGAGCCCCGGATCGAGATTTTCGAAGACCTCCATGAACGTCAGCGTGGTCAGAGACGCGTTCTCCGAAGGCTTGATGATGACTGCGTTCCCTGCCGCAAGGGCAGCGGCCGCAGACCACATCATCAGCAGGACAGGGAAGTTCGCGGGAAGAATGATGACGGCCGTTCCCATAGCCTCCTTGACGGTGAAATGTGACTGCCCGTCAACGGTGCTGCCATGGATCGAACCGATCGAATTGCGGCCTATCTCGGCGTAATAGCTGAGCGCCGACGCACCCCAACCCATCTCATCAAGGGACTCCTTGAACGGTTTGCCCGTCTCAACGGTCATAACCTCGGCGACGAGTTCGGAGCGCTCGCGGATCCTTGCGGCCGTCTCATGCAGCATCTCAGCGCGGACGAGCGCCGTGCGCGCGTTCCAGCTCCTCTGGGCCGCATTGGCAGCAACGACAACTGACTCGACCTGTTCCTCCGTCGGGTCTGTGAAGCTGCCGATCTGACGTGCCGTCGCAGGATCGAGAACCCGCTCGCGGCGCCCACCTTGAGCCGGGAGCAGACCTTGGGCCCCGAAGATCTGGTCAGAAACGCGGTGAAGAGTCTGAGTTGCTTCAGCAGAGGGAGTCCTCTGGGGCGCGATGACCGGATTAGCGGACGTCATGTGTCGTCTCCTTGAGTTGCACTGCATGTGTCCTAACTCATGCAACTCGAGGGAGGTGCGGCCACTCAACTGTACTTCAAGCCAAAATCATGCTTCCGGCTGTTCGGGAGGCTAGTTCCGGAGGTGGAGCACACGGTTCTCGCCAACGCGTGCCGGTGGATGAAGCAGTCGGGCATCGAGACGAGCGGCCCTGAGACCTGCGGCCTCGTTTCATGGATAGTCCACCAGCGCCGGCTAGACCGGCTTTGAGCGCAGGGCGCGCGTGAAGGCTTTTCGTCCAATGATCTAAAACAGATCCTGTGGCTGTATTAGGATCCAGTGCTATGGCTGCGACAGAGACCGTCCTGAAAGTTCAAGACCTGGTATCGACCACCAGCCTGGGGATCAATGTCCTGGCGGGTGAAACAGGCTTGGACCGGGAAGTGCTTTGGGCGCACAGTTGCGAAATGCAGGCTCCGGAGCAATGGCTCGGTCCGCACGAACTTCTCATGACCGTCGGCCTCTGCATTCCCGTCGACCCGGGCAATCAGGTCGACTTCATCGGGCGACTCGACGATGCTGGCCTCGCCGGCCTCATGATCGGTGACCATGAGACTGCACCAGTCGTGTCAGAAGCGATGCTTGAGGAAGCAAATCAGAGGAAATTTCCCGTCCTGCTTGCCGCCGCGCAAACGCCCTACGCTGTCGTTGCGCGCCATGTCGCAGCTGCGACTTCCTCATCACAGATTCTGCAGGTACTCAAGCTCAGCAAGCTCTACCAGATCGCCGCGACGGCTGATGATGATGCAAGCAAGTTAGTACAAGACCTGGCATCCTTCCTGCGCATCGGCCTCCGCGTCAACGATGGCCTCACCGGGATGACCGTTCTTGAAGCGGACGTGGCACAAAATATGGAAGTGGACCGGTCGCAGCGGAAGTATCCGCTGCGTGGCACCCACGCGGCCGAACTCCTGATATTCGAGTATCCACGAGAGGCGCTGGAGAGTTTCATCCTGGTACATCTCATGAAGGTCCTCGAAATCAGCGTTGATCGGGTCCTCACCGCAGTTAACCATCGTGCTGAAGCATCTTCGCGCGCCTTGGGTCAGTTACTGACTGGTGCGTTCACTTCCGAGGTTGAGGCTTTTTTGGGCGAGCACCAAGCACTAAGCGGATTTCAAGTGGCAGCCTTTTCCTCCGGAGAAGGAGAGCGCATCGCTCGGGGAGTAGCACTGCGGCAACTACCAGTTCTTGTGGGGGCCGGGCCAACGGATCACCTTGCCCTCATTCCCTATGAGAACGTCGAGGACTTTCAGCGATTTGTGGAGCCGACGCACGTTCGCTTCGGTGTGTCTTCGACTTTTACGGATCATCGGGACGTCAGGACGTTTGCAGACGAAGCGATTCGAGTGCTTGCCGCCGCTCAGTACAGCGACCGGCTGTGGATCGAATTCGAAGGGACTACTATCGCAGTTCTCTCCAGGTCGCGCCGCGAAGCGGATGAGATTATCGCCGGTGTACTGGGCTCACTTGCCGAATCATCTGCCACTGCCACCAAGCTCAGAGACACGCTTTTTGCTTATCTGCGGAACGACCGGCATTGGCAGAAAACCGCCGATGAACTTGATATTCATCGGCAAACCCTCGCCTACCGACTTAACCGCATCGAGCAAGAATCCGGACTGAGTGTGACCCGTTCGGCTGACCTATCCGCGTTTTGGATTGCTTACCAGGCGTGGGAGGCAACCAGGGACCGCTAGTGGTTGTGTCGTCCTGCGCAGTGGTTGGACGCCCGATATGTGCGGGGATCCCGGTCACGGAGCAGACCGTTTTATTCCGGGTGCACCGCTGAGGCGCGGGTTTCAGGTCGTCTTGTGTTGGACGTGGGAATAGTTTCGCGCGCGCATTCATACAATAAACGGATCCGGCTGGCCACGGAGCGGGACTAGGCTCGGCTGAAATACCACCGTTACAGCGAGGAGATGGGCCAGATATGGTGCTGCAGGCCGACTACAATCCAGGTTTTGTCAACGGAGAGGTCTCATTCTGGATGCGGAGCATCGGCCTCCCGGAGAGACGGCCCTCACTCGACGGGGATACGGCGGTCGACGTGGCGGTCATCGGTGGAGGCCTCACCGGCCTCTGGACCGCCTACTACCTCAAGAAAGCACAACCGGAGCTGGAAATCGCCATCCTCGAACGGGAATTCGTCGGTTTCGGAGCTTCCGGACGCAACGGTGGCTGGATGAGCGCTGAGCCTGCCGGGCAATTTAGGCGCTATGCGAAATCAGGCGGCGTTGAGGCCGCTCATAGCTTGCAACAAGAGATGTTTGGTGCGGTGCGGGAATCGGTCAAGGTCGCCCAAGACGAGGGATTTTCCGCTGACCTGGTGCACGACGGGCTGATCCATGTCGCAACTAACGCCGCCCAGCTGTCCCGGGCACGCCACCACATCGACGAGATGAGAACGCAGGGGTGGGGTAACGAGGACGTCTTCGAACTCGGCCCCAACGAACTTGATGGGCGAGTCGGGGTGTCCGGCGCGCGAGGCGGGTACTGGACGCCTCATTGTGCGCGCGTCCATCCTGCTAAGTACACCCGTGGACTCGCCAATGTCGTCGAATCGCTGGGAGTCCGGATCTACGAGTCGACGACGGCTCTCAGCACTGGGGCGCACCGTGTACAGACAAACTGCGGAGTGGTGAACGCAAAGTTCATTGTCGAGGCGCTGGAGGGTTACACCCTGTCGCTGAAGGGCAAGGCGCGGAAACTGTTGCCGATGAACAGCAGCATGGTCGTCACGGAGCCGCTCGACGCGCAACAGCTTGAAGCGATTAACTGGGCTGGCGGAGAACTCGTTGGTG
Source organism: Arthrobacter sp. Y3221048 (assembly GCF_059092685.1). NCBI lineage: Bacteria > Bacillati > Actinomycetota > Actinomycetes > Micrococcales > Micrococcaceae > Arthrobacter > Arthrobacter sp. Y3221048. Next base: position 690,308 of record NZ_JBNHHX010000003.1, read on the forward strand.
ACGTCGCCCATAGCTTCACCTACATGCACCGGACCCAAGACGGGCGTATCGCCATCGGTGGCCGGGGCGTACCGTACAACTTCCAATCGAGCTTCGACCGAAACGGGCGAACAGCCGATGCGGCGGTAGCCCAGCTGAGGCACAGGCTCATGGAGCTTTTCCCCGCGCTGGCGAACGTCCGCCTCGAGCAGTCATGGTCTGGCGTCTTGGGCGCGCCCCGGGACTGGTGCGCTTCCGTGAACTTCGACCGCGCTACAGGCATCCTCTCCGCCGGAGGGTACGTGGGGCATGGTCTCAGCGGCACTAACCTCGCAGCGAGGACACTCCGCGACCTCATCCTCGGCGAAGACACGAAACTGACCAGGCTTCCCTGGGTGGGCCGGCAAGCTCGCAACTGGGAGGTCGAACCGATCCGTTGGATCGGCGCGACGGCGCTCTACGCGGCCTACAGGCATGCGGACCGTCGTGAATACGCCACTGACGCTCCCACCACCCACTGGCTCGCACGTACCGCGAACCTCGTCAGTGGCCGCTAAAATCGTCCACTTCCCCCGCCGGGCGGCCCCCTCTGCTGGGCGGAGGCGAGAAGGCGGAGGTCCGCCGGCGACGGTCACGCAGCATCTTGCTGAAGACCGTCGCCGCCGCCGATTTGACCAGACGGTTGGACGCCGTTTTAAGAGTCAGCCGACCAGGTGCGTGGGTGCGAACATCTTGAGCAGGGTCTCCACGACGACGACGTTCGGTCCCTCGGCGGCAAAGCTTTCCCGGAGCGCGGGGCCGACATCCTCCGCTGCCACCCGGCGTGCGGGCACGCCAAAGGCCTGCGCCAGGGCCACAAAATCCGGCCGGGCCAGTTCCGTGGCCGTCGCCCGGCCGAACGCGCCTTCCATATATTCGCGAAGGATGCCGTAGCCGCCGTCGTCCACAATCAGCCAGGTGACCGGCAGGTTGTGCTGGCGGACGGTGGCCAGCTCGCTGATCGAATACATCGCCGAGCCGTCGCCGGAGACGGCCAGCACACGCGCCGGCTTTCCTTGGCTGGCCAGGCCAACGCTGCCGCCGATGGCACCGGGAAAACCGTAGCCCAGGCCGCCCGCGCCCTGGGCCGAGTGGAACTCCCCGTCCCGGGAGTCCCAGCAGCTCCAGGCCCAGTAGGCGGAGATGGTCATGTCCCAGAAGGTTTGCATGTCGTCCGGCACGGCCTCGCGGATATCGGCCATGAAGGTCCGCTCCTTGGCCAGATCCTGGCTGTCCAGGCGGGCCTGCACCTTGGCCAGCGTGTCCTTGACCAGCTGCTCGGGCGTTTGGCCGTGCCAGTCGGGTCCGTTGCCCGGATCGCCGGAAAGGGCTGCGTCCAGCGCCTGCAGGGCCTGGCCGGCATCTGCGCGGATGCCCAGGGCGGGGCCGTTGGATTCGAGGACCCGGGGTTCGGCGTCGATCTGGATGATCCGTCCCCGCGGTTCCATCGTGAAATAGTTGCTCGTCACTTCGCCCAGCGACGAGCCCACGACCACCAGGACGTCGGCATCTTCGAGGACGTCGGTGACGTATCGGTCCTCGACCCAGGACTGCAGCGAGAGCTCGTGGTTCCACGGGAACGCGCCGTTGCCGCCCGGCGAACAGACCACCGGGGCACGCAGCTTTTCCGCGATGGAGCGCAGCCACGGTTCGGCCTTGCCCCGGCGGGCTCCGCCGCCGGCGATGATGGCCGGACGCTTGGCCTCGGAGAGCCAGTGGACGGCTTCCTTGACCAGCTCGGTCCGCGGCGGATTGTCGAACGCCTCGGCCAGCGCGTCCTCCACCGGCGGCACCATGATCGGGTCCAGCAGCACGTTCTGCGGCACCTCCACCCAGACCGGACCCTGCGGCGACGAGATCGCTTCGGTCCACGCGTCCTGAATGGCCGACGGAATGCCGGAAGCGTGCTGGATCAACCGCTGGCTCTTCGTGACGTTGGCCGCCGAGGCCTTCTGGTCGTCAAGCTGGTGCAGCATGCCCTTGCGGCGCGCGCCCAAGCCTTCCAGCGGAATCTGGCTGGCAATGACCACCATCGGCACGCCGGTGGCGTAGGCCTCCTGCAGCCCGGCCAAAGAGGTCAGGGCGCCTGGGCCGGTAGAGAGGAACAGCACGCCGACCTCGCCGGTGGCACGCGAGAACCCGTCCGCCGCGAACGCGGAGTTGTTCTCCACCCGGGAGGAGACGAAGCGCAACGACGACCGGGACAAGGCGTCGAACAAGCCCAAGGCATGCTGTCCCGGGATACCGAACACCGTGGTCGCACCCAAGGCGCTGAGGGTTTCGACCACGAGGTCCCCGCCATTGCGGACGGTCGGTCCGGCTGAGGCCGCTTCGGTGGAGGGGGCTTTCCCTGCTGCTGTCATTCGAAGGACTCCTGATCCAATCCGTTGCCGCTGCCTACGGCGGCGCCCGCGCCCTTGAGCGCCTGGGCACTGTAGCCGTTGCCGGACCCGCCGCCGGACGCGTTGTCGGCCATCAACGAAACGAGTTCGTAGGCCACATGGCTGCCGGCCACCCCTGTCATCTCCGCGTGGTCGTAGGCCGGGGCCACTTCCACCACGTCGGCGCCGACGAGGTTCATGCCGCGGAACCCGCGGATGATTTCCAGCAGCTCCCGGCTGGTGATGCCGCCGGCCTCCGGGGTTCCGGTGCCGGGTGCGTGGGCCGGATCCAGCACGTCGATGTCGACCGAAATGTAGAGCGGGGTGTTGCCGATCCGGTCGCGCAGCTTGGCCACCACGTCACGGACGCCTTCGTAGTAGACGTCGGAGCTGGTGACAATGCCGAAACCGAAACGATGGTCGTCGTCGAGGTCCTTCTTGCCGTAGAGCGGGCCGCGGGTGCCCACGTGGCAAATGGCCTCGGTGTCCAGGATGCCTTCCTCCACCGCGCGACGGAATGGAGTGCCGTGCGTGTACTCGGCGCCGAAGTAGGTGTCCCAGGTATCGAGGTGCGCGTCGAAATGCAGCATGGCGACCGGGCCGCCGGCACGCTCGGCGGCCGCGCGGAGCAGCGGCAGCGCGATGGTGTGGTCGCCGCCGAGGGTGACCAGCTTGGTGCCGGAGGCGGTCAGGTCGAGGGCGTTCTGCTGGATGGTCTCGATGGCTTCGTTGATGTTGAACGGGTTCACCGCCATGTCGCCGGCGTCGGCCACCTGGACCTCTTCGAACGGGCTGAGGTCCCAGGCGGGATTGTACGGTCGCAGCAGCCGCGAGGCCTCGCGCACGTGGTTGGCGCCGAAGCGGGCGCCGGGACGGTAGGAAACCCCGGAATCGAAGGGGACTCCGACGACGGCGATGTCCGCCTGCTGCACCTGGTCCAAGCGGGGCAGCCGGGCGAAGGTGGCGGCTCCGGCGTAACGCGGGATGCGGGACGAATCGATCGGGCCAAGATGGCCGTTGGCTTCCACACGAAGCTCTTCCATGGTTCTCCTCTGAGGGGCGCGGGCGGGCGGGTCAGTTGCGCGACCGACGCGGCATGGTTGCCTTATGTGCAACATCTGTTGCCTGTGATGTTATTTGTGGTGGGGGTAACAGTCAAGACCGCGGGGTGCGGCACGAGCTCTCGCGCGGCCCGGGCACACTAGCGCGCGGCCGCCGGGACCAGCGTCCAGGTGACGATGGCCTCTTCGTCGCTCTCGTTAATCCAGGTGTGCGGCTCCCGCCCGGAGAAGGAAATGGTGTCGCCGGCGCCGAGTTCATAGCGTTCGGAGGTGAAGACCAGGGTGATGCTGCCGGCGATCACATGCAGGACATCCACGTCGCAGTCCACCGAGTAGAGATCGGCTTCCCCGCGGCCGTGCGGTTCGATCACGGCACGGATGATCTGCAACCGGCGCTCGTGCCGGGCGGTCAGCAACTCCTCCTTGATGCCTTCGCCGCCCAGGTTGATCCGCGGCCCCTTCCCCGCGCGCGAGACGTGTGTTTCCGGCATCGAGAAGAGGTCACCGATGGAGATGGACAGCACCTGGCACAGGGTGACCAGCGACGCCACCGACGGCGAGGTCAAGTCACGCTCCACGCGGCTTAGGAATCCCTTGGTGAGCCCCGTCGAATCCGCCACCTGTTCGATGGTCATGCGCTGACCCTGGCGTGCGGCGCGGATCCGCGAGCCTATGGCCACCGGGGCATTGCTGGGTTCGACTGGCAGTGCCTTCACTAATCATCCTTCTCGGTGCAGAGTTGACGGAAGCGGCGTGCAGGCACTGCTCCCGTCGAGACCCCGGCAGCCTGGCCGAGTTGACGTGTGCCCCGTGCCACATTTAGCTTAACACTCAACACTTGTTGCCTCACAGGCAATTTCCGGCATGTCGTCCCGCGCTATTCTCGCTTGGAGTCCCCCATGGACAGTCAAATCGTCAACGTCGTGATTGTGGTGGCCTATCTGGCCGCCATGCTGCTCTTCGGGTGGTGGGGCAAAACCCGCACCAAGAACACCAGCGACTATCTGGTGGCCGGCCGCCGCCTCGGCCCCGTCCTCTACACCGGCACGATGGCCGCCGTCGTCCTGGGTGGAGCCTCCACCGTCGGCGGGGTGGGCCTGGGCTACAAGTGGGGCATCTCCGGAATGTGGCTGGTGGTCGCGATCGGCTCCGGCGTGCTGCTGCTGAGCCTGCTCTTTGCCCCGACCCTGCAGAAGCTGAAGATCTACACCGTGGCACAGATGCTCACGCTGCGGTACGGCGTGCACGCCACGAAGGTGTCGGGCATCGTCATGCTGGCCTACACGCTCATGCTCTGCGCCACGTCCACCGGGGCGTACGCCACCATCATGGTGGTGCTCTTCGGCTGGGAGCGCTGGCTGTCCATCGCCGTCGGCGGCGCCATTGTGCTGATTTACTCCACGGTCGGCGGCATGTGGTCCATCACGCTGGCCGACATGGCCCAGTTCATCATCAAGACCGTCGGCGTCTTCCTGCTGATGCTGCCGTTCACCTGGTCGGCCGCCGGCGGGCTGGACGGCATCCGCGGGCGCGTTGATGCGGAATTCTTCTCGCTGACCGGCATCGGCGTGCAGACCATCATCACCTACTTCGTGGTCTACACACTGGGCCTGCTGATCGGCCAGGACATCTGGCAGCGCGTCTTCACCGCCCGCAATCCCGGCGTCGCCCGCTGGGGCGGCGCAACGGCCGGCGTCTACTGCATCCTCTACGGAGCCGCCGGCGCCCTGATCGGCATGGCAGCCTCCGTGGCGCTGCCCGCCATCGAAGTCGAGGACGACGTCTACGCGGACGTGGCCATGAACCTGCTGCCCATCGGCATCGGCGGCATTGTGCTGGCCGCGGCCGTGGCGGCGATGATGTCGACGGCGTCCGGCTGCCTGATTGCCGCGGCGACCGTGGCACGCGCCGACGTGGTGCCGTTCGTCGCTTCCTGGTTCGGCAAGCACGTCCACTACGACCACGAGAACACCGAACACGACGTGGCCGGCAACCGGTGGTGGGTCTTCGGATTGGGTGCGGTCTCGATCCTGCTGGCCATCGTGGTGCAGGACGTGGTCGCTGCGCTGACCATCGCCTACGACATCCTGGTGGGCGGCCTGCTGGTCGCAATCTTGGGCGGGCTCGTCTGGAAGCGCGGCACCGGCCTGGGCGCCGCGTGGTCCATGGCGGCCGGCACCATCGTCACGCTGACCACCATGATCGTGCTGGAAGTCAACGCCGAGGAACAATATGCCGGTGTTTACGCCAACGAACCCATCTACTACGGCCTGATCGCCTCCGCGCTGGTTTACGTGGGAGTGTCGCTGCTCACCAAGCCCACCGATGCCGCCGTGCGCGAGGCGTGGGACCGCCGGGTGTCGGGGCAGGCAACGGAGGAAGTCCCGGTCGAGGGCCCCGACGAGGTCATCACGCGCTGAGGCTCCTGCCCGAGTCGGGTTAGGAGACGCTGACGGCGGGGCGGTCCTCAAGGGATCGCCCCGACCGGCTACAATGGAGGTTGCGAAGGGGAGTAGCTCCACCGCCGCGCGCGTAACGCGCACCGGGCGTGGAGGCCTGTCGACATACTGGCCAGCGTGTGCGGCCCGGCAGTCCACCTGAGCGCAGGGCAGGTACCGCCTGATCCGCTGCGCCCGGGCGAGCGAGACCTTCGGTCAGTTGATGGTTAACTGACCGGAGATCGTCGAATCGTCTCCGGTCCGACTCAGGAGCAGCGTGACAACGAGCCCCGATCCAGCCGGCCCCGACCCTATGGACTCCCAACCCGACGGCAAAGCATCGCCGTCAAAATCCGACATCCGGCTGTGGCGCCGTTATCTGGCCGACGAACGCGCCGAAGCCGCCATCTACCGTGACCTGGCAAGGCGCCGCGACGGCGAGGAACGCGAGATCCTGCTGGCCCTGGCCGATGCTGAGGGCCGGCACGAAAAACACTGGCGCGACCTGCTGGGCGAGCACGCCGGGCAAGGGCTGCGGCCGTCCTTGCGCCGCACCGTGCTGCGGTTCCTGGCCCGCAGCTTCGGCTCGGTGTTCGTACTGGCTTTGGCGCAGCGGGCCGAAAGCCGCTCCCCCTACGGCAGTGAGCCTGCGGCCACCGAGGCGATGGCCGCCGATGAACTGATTCACGAAGAGGTCATCCGCGGCTTGGCCACCCGCGGCCGCGCCCGGCTCTCCGGCAACTTCCGCGCGGCGGTCTTCGGCGCGAACGACGGGCTGGTCTCGAACCTGGCCCTGATCATGGGCATCGGTGCCACCGGGGTCTCCAGCGGATTCATCCTGTTCGCCGGCTTTGCCGGCCTCCTCGCCGGGGCACTGTCCATGGGCGCCGGCGAGTATGTTTCCGTGCGCTCCCAGCGCGAATTGCTCTCTGCCACCCGCCCCACCCAGATCACCCTGCGGGCAGCACCGGACCTGGACCTGAACGCGAACGAACTGGTGCTTGTATACCGCGCGCGGGGCATGACCCCGGAAGCTGCCGAACACCGTGCCGCCGAACGGATGGGCTACCTGGACTGCGACTGCGATCCGAGCCTGTCCCTGCAGCCGCCGGAAACGTACATCAACGACTACCAGGAGATCGGCACCGGTTGGAACGCCGCCCTCTCCAGTTTCCTGTTCTTCTCCAGCGGAGCGCTGATCCCGATCCTGCCCTACATCTTCGGCATGCAGGGCGCCGCGGCCGTCGTGGTCGCACTGGTGCTGGTCGGCTTGGCGCTGCTGGTGACCGGCGGAATCGTGGGGCTGCTGTCCGGGGCCTCGCCGCTCAAGCGTGCCCTGCGGCAGCTGGCGATCGGCTTCGGTGCGGCCCTGGCCACCTACCTGTTGGGTTCCTTGTTCGGCACCACGGCGGTCTGATCCCGCGTCGGTGGCCGGCTTGTTCACCTGCCGGCATCGGGCAGACATCTACCGTTTGTCTCACGCTTTGGTTACTCTGAGGCAAGCGGGGCAAGGGTGCACCGCCGTCCGCCACGCCTAGGGGGACCATGAGTTGGCCACCGACCGAGGGCCCGGGCCATGCACCGGGCGGGGGCCGGCTTGTGCCGGGGTCCGGGACGGGCCAGGCACCGCAGGTGGTCCCGGCCGGCTCCGCCGAGCGCCCGCGTGCGCACCCGGGCCAGGGGCAGGTCTGGATCAACCCGACGGCGCGGCAGGGGCGCGTTCCCGGGCAGCAGCCCATACCGGTTTGGCAAGCCCCGGCCCCCGGGGCCGAACCGAACCTGCGCGGCGGCCCGTCACCGTTTGGCAAGTTCCTCCTGCTGGCCGCCGCTGCGGCGCTGGCCGCGTGGGCCTTCGTCTGGATGGCACAACCACGGCTCGCCTCAGGGGTGCCACCCGGCGGGGCCGCCGCCCTTGAGGGTGTTCCGTTCGACGCCGGATCCGCTGTCAAGGGTCCGGGCCACGGCGGGTTTCCGCCGTCGGGAGTCGACGTCGCGGACGAACCGCTGGGGGTGCCCGCGCCGGTCTACGAGGAGAACGACTCCTACCGTTTCCTGGCCTCGCCGTCCAACAGGCAGGACTACATCGCCTACGACCCGTGCCGCCCGGTCCGCTATGTGGTCCGTACGGCAGGCTCCCCCGCGGGCAGCACCGAGTTGGTCCATGAGGCGGTGGAACACGTCTCGGAGGCCACCGGGCTGCAGTTCATTTACGAAGGGACCACCACCGAACAGCCCGCCGAGCGGCGCCGGTCCTACCAGCCCGAACGCTACGGCGAGCGCTGGGCACCGGTGCTGATCGCCTGGTCCGACCCGGAGCAAAGCCCCTCCTTGGCCGGCCCGACCATCGGCTTGGGCGGCAGCGGCTGGGCATCACGCGGCGGGGTTTCCGCTTACGTGTCAGGTCAGGTCGAACTGGACACCCCGCAGTTCCGCCAGCTGCTCGGTTCGCCCGGGGGCAACGACGCCGCGCGGGCCATCATCATGCACGAGCTGGGCCACCTGCTCGGCCTGGACCACGTTGATGATCCCACCCAGCTGATGTACGCCCAGGCCTCGCGCGACATCCTCACCTTTGCCGACGGCGACCTCACCGGCTTGTCGTTACTGGGCCAAGGCGAGTGCGTGCCCGAGCTATAGAACGTCCAGGGCCTGCTCCACGGTATCCACCAGATGCACCGCGCCCTCCATGGACCGCCCGCGCGCCAGCGCCTGGAGCAACGGCCAGGCCGGCAGCTCCTCGGTCCAGTACGTGCGCCCGACCAAGACCATCGGCGAGAGCGCTTCCGGGGTGGCGTAGTAGTTTTCGCAGGCGTCCTGGAAAATCTCCTGCACCGTGCCGCCGGCGCCGGGCAGGAACACGATGCCGCCGTCGCAGCGCTGCAGCAACACCGCCTCGCGCAGGGCGTTGCCGAAGTACTTGGCAATGTGGGTGGCAAACAGGTTCGGCGGCTCGTGCCCGTAGTGCCAGGTGGGAATGCCCAGATTTGCGACGCCGGGTCCGGCATCGGCGAGCACGTCGGCCGCGGCGCGGGCCCAGTCGGTGATGGACGGCCGGAAGCCGGGGACGCCGGCCAGCCGTTCCAGCGCGCCGGCAAACTCGTCATCGCCGGCCGCGGAGAGGCGGGCGCCCAGGTTGGCGGCCTCCATGGCGCCCGGGCCGCCGCCGGTCGCCACGGCATACCCCTCCCTGGCGAGAAGCCTGCCCAGCCGGGCGGCGCCGTCGTAAATTATGCTGCCCCGCGCGGCGGCGTGCCCGCCCATCACCCCCACCATCCTCCGACCCGCGAACACGGTGGGGAACAGCGCCTCCATGGCGTCGCCGATGGCATGGTCGTGCAGGCTTGCCGCCAGGGTGGAGTCCAGGTCGTGGCGGGTGGCGGAGCGCGACGACCAGGCGTAGACCTGCGCGTCCAGCGTCCCCTCGTATGGTCCGGTGTCCAGCCCGCTGTAGAGCTCGGCGGCGGTGTAGACCTGGCCGCGGTACGGGTCGAACGGGACGCCGGGCAGCGTGGGGAAGATCAGCGCACCGTTGCGGTGCAGCCACGCCTCGGTGGCGGCTTCGAACGCGCAGCCCAGGAACATCGCGCCTGCCGGGTCCATGCTGCGCAGGGCCTCGGTGCGGCCGGTGAGATCCACCGACTGGAAGTGCCAGCCGTTCATCGACGGCGGTTCCCCGCCGGGCACCGGTGCCCCGGTTGGCTGCGGACCGCCGGATGGCCGCCGCTCGCCGTCCTCCGTTGCCCTGGCCCGCGGCGCCCGCGCGACGAGCCGGTCGAAGTGCTCGAGCGACTCAATCTCGATGACACGCGGTTCCTTGTGCAGTGCCGCTGACGCTCCCATGCAGCCAGCATAACCGCGGGCTCCGGGCTGCCCGCCAGCGCTGCCGGACCGGCTTCGCACCCCCGGTTGCCCCGAGCTACCGCCGCCCAAGCGGCCTCGTAAGCGGTGCGGGCGGGCGCGCTACCTGTTGCTGGCTTCGGCCTGGCGCAGGTCCGTGTTTGCCGGCCGGTTGCCCTCGGTCGCGGAGGTGATTGCGATATTCCCCTCCGAGGCTGCCTCGGCCAGGACGTCCGGCTCCAGCGCGGTGGCCAACGGCTTTTCCACCACGAACATGCACAGCACGGTGGCGACAACGGCCATCGGCACCATGAACAGGAAGAGCGGCATCAGGGCTTCGTTGTAGGACTCGACGATGACATCGTGCACCGGTGCGGGCAGGCCTGCGACCATGTCCGGCGTCAGCGAGTTGCCGCCTCCGGTGGCCGCGACGGCGGCGGCCGGCAGGCGGTCGTTGAGGAGGTCGACCAGGCGGTGGGCGAACAGGCTTCCCACGACGGCCGAGCCGAGCGTGGCACCGATCTGGCGGAAGAAGTTGTTGGCCGCCGTCGCCGTGCCCACCTGCCGCAGCGGGAAGGAGTTCTGCACGATCAGCACCAGGATCTGCATGTTCAGGCCCAGGCCGAGGCCCAGCAGGCCCAGGTAAACGCAGAGCACCCAGACGGGCGTGTCCGCGCGCACAAAGTACATCAGCAGCAGGGCTACCGCCATGACCGCCGAACCGGCCACCGGCATCCATTTGTAACGGCCGGTCCTGGAGACCAGGATTCCGGAGATCATTGACGACGCGAGCAGCGCGGCCATCATGGGAATCATCAGCATCCCGGCGGCCGTGGCCGATACTCCGGTAGCCATCTGGAAGTAGGTGGGCATGTAGCCGAGGGCGCCGAACATGGCCACCGAGATCAACAGGCCCGCAATGGTGGTCATGATGAAGTTGCGGTCGCGGAACATGGACATGGGGATGATGGGTTCGGCGGTCTTTCGCTCCACCAGCACGAACCCGACGGCGGCCAGCACGGTGCCCGCTATGAGGGCGATGAGCACCGGATCGGACCAGGCGAAGGTGCTGCCGCCCCAGCTGCTCACCAGGACCAGGCCGGTGGTCGCGACCGCCATCAGCAGCATGCCCCAGAGATCGAGCTTCGGCCGCACCTTGACCGGCCGGGACTTCAGGAAGAACAGCGCGCCGATCAAGGCCAAGACGCCCACCGGAATGTTAAACCAGAAGGCCCAGCGCCAGCCCGGTCCCTCGGTAAACCAGCCGCCCAGCAGCGGTCCGACCACGGAGGAGAACGCAAAGACTCCGCCCATGGCGCCCATATACTTGCCGCGTTCCCGGGCGGGAACCACATCGGCAATGATGGCCTGCGACAGGATCATCAGTCCGCCGCCGCCCAGCCCCTGCACCACACGGGAGGCAATGAGCCAGCCCATGTCCGGTGCCAGGGCGCCGATGACCGAGCCGATCAAGAACATGATGATCGCGGCGACCAGCAGGTATTTGCGGCCGATCTGGTCGCCCAGCTTGCCGTAGATGGGCATCATGACCGTTGCGGCCAGGATATAGGCGGTGATCACCCAGAGCATCAGGTTGGCGCCGTTGAGCTCGCCCACGATGGTGGGCAGTGCGGTCGCCAGGATGGTCTGGTTCAGGGCGGCCAGCAACATGGCCATCATCAGCGCAACGAACACCAGCAGCAGGTTGCCATGGCTGTGGCCATGCTGCCCCGGCCGGGACGTCGCGGATGCCGGTGGGCGCTGTAGCGCCGGTCGGCTTTCGTTCTTCATTCGGATTCCTTCAGAACTGCACGCAGCAAGGCCAGGCTGTGCTCAAGGGCCTCGGTCTGCGATTCCAGGGTGGGTTGGGACATGGTTTTTTGCATGGCAAAGCGGAGTGCTGCGCCTGCCGTCATGACCAGCATGCGGGCGGCGTCTTCGGCGGTGTACTGCCCGCCGACAGGATGTGTGGCCAGGATTCGTTCAGCGTCCGCGAGCCGGTCGGAGCCGGCGAGCAGTTCGGAGACCGCTGCGGTGACCAACTGCTCCACCTTGATGACGTACTGGACGCGGCGGTGCAGCAGGTACGGGTACTTGCGCAGGATCCGGTGGCGGGTGGCGTCGTCTCCGCCTTGGATGGAACGGGTGACCGCCAGCATCAATTTGCCGACTTCATCCAGCAGATTGGCATGGACGTCGAATTTGGCCAGCATGGCATCGTCAAGCACCGGTTCGCGCAGGCCCAGCACCGCGTCTTCCTTGCACGTGAAGTAGTTGAAGAAGGTGCGCGGGGAGACCCCGGCGGAGAGCGCGACCGCATCCACCGTGACGGCCTCGATTCCCTCTTCCAGAGCCGCTTCCGCCGCGGCATCGTGCAGGGCTGCCCAGCACTCGGCGCGCTTGCGCTCACGCAGGGAATTTAGTTGACTCACCGAACCAGTGTGTCAGCCCCGCCGCTCTTTGCACAAGTGCAAACATTCATTCCTGCAAGAATTTGAGGAACGTCACACCGGCGGATGACGCCGGGACCAGAGGGATCGGAGGCCGCTGTCCGCGCGGAAACCACCCAACCCGCCGCTCTTAGCGCAGCACCACGGTGCGGTTTCCGTGCAGGATGACCCGGCCTTCGCAGTGCCACTTGACCGCGTTGGTGAGGGCCTTGCACTCGGTGTCGCGGCCGGCGGCGACCAGGTCCTCCGGCCCGAAGGTGTGGTCGACTTCCACCGTCTGCTGGGCGATGATCGGGCCTTCATCGAGCTCGGCGTTGACGTAGTGAGCGGTGGCCCCCACGGTTTTCACGCCCTTTTCGTAGGCCTGGTGATAGGGCTTGGCCCCCTTGAAGCTGGGCAGGAAGGAGTGGTGGATGTTGATGGTGCGGCCGGTCAGCTCCCGGCTCAGGTGGTCACTGAGGACCTGCATGTAGCGGGCCAGCACTACCAGCTCCACGTTGTGGGCGTCGATCAGTTGCAGCAGCTCGGCTTCGGCGGCCGGTTTCGTCTCCGGCGTGACCGGCACGTGATAGTACGGGACCTCATGCCATTCCACCAACCCCTTGTGGTCCAGATGGTTGGACACGACCGCGACGATCTCCACCGGCAGCTCCCCCATCCGGGAGCGGAAGAGCAGGTCGTTCAAGCAGTGTCCGAACTTGGACACCATCACAAGCACCCGCCGCCGGCGGCCCTTGGGTTCCAGCTGCCACGCCATGCCGTACTGCTCGGCCAACGGCGCAAACGCCTCCCGCAGCCGCTCCGTGGAGTTGGTTCCGCCGTTCTCCCCGGCGAAGTCCGTGCGCATGAAAAAATGCCCGTCCCGCCGGTCGTCGAACTGCTTGAGCTCCTGGATGCTCTGGCGGTGCTCCACCAGGAAACCGGAGACCGCGTGGACAATCCCCAACCGCTCCGGGCAGTCGAGGGTCAGGATGTGCTCGTGGTGGATCGGCATGTTGCTACCCCGTTTTCGGTCTAACTTTTCGTGTGGCAGTCTTGGCGGGACTGCCGTCCGGCTGGAGGTTCAGCGCTGGCTGTTCAGCGCTGGCTGTTCAGCATTCGACGACGTTGACGGCCAGTCCGCCGCGTGACGTCTCCTTGTACTTGGACATCATGTCCGCGCCGGTATCCCGCATGGTTTTGATGGCCATATCCAGGGACACCCGGTGGTCGCCGTCGCCGGCCAGCGCCAGCCGGGCGGCGTTGATCGCCTTGACGCTGGCAATGGCGTTGCGTTCGATGCAGGGAATCTGCACCAGGCCGCCCACTGGATCACAGGTCAGCCCCAAATTGTGCTCGATTCCGACCTCGGCGGCGTTTTCCACCTGCTCCGGTGTCCCGCCGAGCACCGCGCACAATGCACCGGCCGCCATCGAACAGGCTGATCCGACCTCGCCCTGGCAGCCGACCTCGGCCCCGGAGATCGAGGCGTTGGTCTTGAACAGGATGCCTATGGCTGCCGCGGTGAGCAGAAAATCCACCACCGCATCGTCGTCCGCGCCGGGCACGAACCTCGTGTAGTAGTGCAGCACGGCGGGCAGGATTCCGGCCGCGCCGTTGGTGGGCGCCGTGACAATCCGCCCGCCGGAGGCGTTCTCCTCGTTAACCGCCAACGCGTACAGGTTCACCCACTCCATCGCCCACAGCGGGTCGGCGTTTGGCGTGCCTTCCGCTGCAAGCGCCGCCTCGGCGGCGCGCAGCCTGCGCCGCAGCCCCGGGGCACGACGGCGGACCAGCAGTGAACCGGGCAGGGTCTCCTCGGTGCGGGTACAGCCGTTTTCCACACACTCCTGCATCACGGCCCAGATCCGCAGGAGGTCCGCCCGCAGTTCGGCTTCGCTGCGCCAGGTGAGCTCGTTGGCCAGCATCACGCCGGCTATCGACGTTTCGGCCTCCCGGCAGCGGGAGAGCAGTTCCGCGGCGGTGGAAAACGGGTACGGTAGCCGCTCCGCCTCCGCGGGAGAGCCCGCGCGCCCGGTGTCGCGCTCCCCCGCGCCCGCGTCGCGTGCGGCGGCATCGCTCCCGTGCGCAGCCTCTTCCGCCGCGCCCTCGGCCTCTTCGGCAGTGACCACGAACCCGCCGCCCACCGAGTAATAGGAGGATGCGCGCAGCGGTGAGCCACCGGCGTCGTACGCGGTGAAGGTCATCCCGTTGGGGTGCGCCGGCAGCGAACGGCGGCGGTGCAGCACCACGTCGGCCGCCCGGTCGAACCCCACCGAATGCGTGCCGGCCAGGCGCAGCTTCCGCCCGGCCGCTGCCTCCTCCACCTGCGCGTCCGCTGCATCCGGATCAACGGTTTCCGGGTCCTCGCCCTGCAGGCCCAGGATCACGGCCTTGTCCGATCCGTGGCCGGCCCCGGTGGCACCGAGCGAGCCGAACAGCTCCGACTTCACCCGGGCCACCGCCTCCAGCAGCCCGTCGGCCGCCAGCGACTCGGCGAACTGCCGGGCGGCCCGCATGGGCCCCACCGTGTGCGACGACGACGGTCCGATGCCGATCGAGAACAGGTCCAGCGCGCTCAGTGCCATCTCAATCGACCTCGGGCGATGCGAACTCCGTCATGGCGTCCAGCAACCAGCGGGCGGTGTAGTCGGCGAACGAGGCCCGCGGCATGATCCGGTAGACCTGGCCGCCGTCCTGCTCCCCGGTCTGCCACAGCAAGACCGGCACCGGGCCCAGCTGCGTGGTGATCGCCGTGCCGGGACGGAACATCCGCGGGTGCAGGTCCGCGTGGCAGCCCTTCTCCAGCACCAGCCGGGCCGAGGGTCCGGAGAGTTCCAGCGTGGTGCGGTTGGCGGACAGATCGACGACGGCGCCCGGTTCTCCCCCGAGGGCGGCGGTCAGGTCCGCCGTGACATCCGTACCCTCGGGCCCGACGAGCAGGAACTCGTCCGGACCCAGCCACAGGATGGCGGTCGAGTCCGCGCCGCCGGAAACCTGGCCGTGGGCGGACGGCAGCGGCAGCCCGGCGGCGGCCTCCAGCGCCTTGGCGCCGGCCGATCCCGGCTCGGCCCGCAGGCCGACCATGTTCAGGAACGGGATTTCACGCAGGCTGACGCCACGTTCGCCGGCCACGGCGCCCTGGCTGATTGCCTCGGTCAAGTGCGCCAGCGGGCTGCGGCGCAGTGCTGCAATGTTGGTCATGACCTGTTCAGCCATCACGACGGCTCCCTTCGGGGTCGTAAAGTACGGGTTCTGCGATGACGACGTCCACCAGCTGCCCGTTGACGGGTGCCTGCAGCGTCTCGCCGATGCGGTTGCGGCCGTTCCTGATCAGGGCCAGGCCGAAGCTGCGGCCCAGCGCGGCGCTGTGGTAGCTGGAGGTCACGTGCCCCTCCATCGGCACCGGCGCCTCGGCCGGCGCGATCCGGGTTCCGTGGTTGACCAGCTGCGCGCCCTCGGGCAGGCGGAACGACTTGTCCACCGGCAGGACCCCGACCAGCTGCTTGCGGTCCTCGCGCAGGTTATCGGCGCGGGTGTAGGAGCGCTTGCCCACGAAGTCCTTGGCCTTGGACACCACCCATTCCATGCCTGCGTCCTGCGGCGTTACCGTGCCGTCAGTGTCCTGGCCGACGATGATGAAGCCCTTCTCGGCGCGCAGCACGTGCATGGTCTCGGTGCCGTACGGGGTGATGTTGAACTCCGCACCGGCCTCGGCGACGTCTTCCCAGACCTTCAGTCCGTACCAGGAGGACACGTTGATCTCGAACGCCAGTTCGCCGGAGAACGAGATTCGGCAGACTCGGGCCGGGATGCCGGAGGCGAGCGTGGTTTCCTTGAACGCCATGAAGGGGAAGGCGTCGTTGTCCAGGTCCAGCTCGGGCGCCAGCTTGGCGATGACCGCGCGGGACTTCGGGCCCACGACGGCGACCGTGGTGTACTGCTCCGTGACCGAGTTGCACACGACGTCCAGCTCCGGCCATTCGGTCTGCAGCCATTCCTCCAGCCAGTCCAGCACCTTGGCCGCACCGCCGGTCGTGGTCGTCATGAAGTACCGGTCTTCGTCCAGGCGCAGCGTCACGCCGTCGTCGAAAATCATGCCGTCCGGGGTGCACATCAGCCCGTAGCGGGCCAGGCCCGGCTTCAGCTTCTTGAACGCGTTGGTGTACATCCGGTTCAAGAATTCGCCGGCGTCCTTGCCGCGGATCTCGATCTTGCCCAGCGTGGTCGCATCCATGAAGCCGACAGATTCGCGGACGGCGGCGCATTCGCGCAGCACCGCGGCGTCCATGTCCTCGCCCGGCTGCGGGAAGTACCACGGCCGCTTCCACTGTCCGACGTCCTCGAACAGCGCACCGTGGGCTACGTGCCACGGGTGGATCGAGGTCAGCCGCGCCGGGTCGAAAAGCTCCCCGCGCTGCCGGCCGGCCAGGGCGGCGAACGCCACCGGAGTGTAGGGCGCGCGGTAGGCGGTGGTGCCGATGCTTCCGACGTCGGGATTGTTCAGCGCCGCGGCGATGACGCCGATGGCGTTGACCCCGGAGGTCTTGCCCTGGTCGTTCGCGGTGCTGATCGACGTGTAGCGCTTCACATGCTCCACGCTGCGCATTCCGGCCCCGGTCGAACGCAGCACGTCCGCAACCGTCTGGTCGCGCTGGAAGTCCACGAAGTGGTTCTTCCAGCCGGCGGCCTCGCCGTCGGGGGCGGGAACCAGCCAGAGCGGCCGGATCGGGGAGACGGTTTCGGCGGCGGCCGCGGGAACCTCCGGGTCCACGTTGAAGCCGGTGCGGGTGGCCGCCGCGGCGCCGGCGGCGGCGCCCTCCTGCAGGCTGCCGGCCAGATCCAGGGTTCCGTTGCAGGCGCCGGCCGTCTGCTGGTCCTTGACCGCAGGGCCGGGCACGAAGGCAGCCAGCTCGTCGTTCCAGGCCAGGCGGCGCTCGCGCTGGCTGTGCAGGTGCACCACCGGGTTCCAACCGCCGGAGACCGCCAGCAGGTCCGCCTCTATGGTTTCCGGTTCCCCGGTCAACTGACCTTCGGCATCCAGACCGCTGACGACGACGGCGCTGATCCTTCCGTCGTCCTTCTGGCCGTGGGTGTCCGCCACGGCACTGCCGGTGATCAGGCGGGTGCCGGCCGCGCGGACCGTCTCGGCGGCGTCGCCGCTGACTTCGGTACGCGCCTCCACCACGGCGGCGACCTTGATGCCCGCCGCGGACAGGTCGGCGACCAGTTTGTAGGCCGAGTCGTTGTTGGTGGCGACGACCACTCGCTTGCCGGCGGCCACCGCGTACCGGTTGAGGTAGCTGCGGACGGCGGAGGCCAGCATGATGCCGGGGCGGTCGTTGTTCGCGAAGACGATGGGACGTTCGTGCGCACCGGTGGCGAGCACCACCTGCTGGGCCCGGACGTGCCAGATGCGTTCGCGGGAGACACCGGCTCCCAGCTCGCCGGCCAGGTGGTCGGTGCGGCGCTGAACGGCCACGATGAAGTTGCTGTCGTAGCTGCCGAACGCCGTCGTGCGGGGCAGATAGGTCAGCTCGTCGGCGGCGGACAACTCGGCGACGGTCCGGTCGACCCACTCCTGCGCGGGGCGGCCGTCGACCATCTCGCCGCGGCCCGACAGCAGGGAGCCGCCGGCCTCCGGCTGCTCGTCCATCAGGATCACGCGCGCACCGCTCTTGGCTGCCTCGCGGGCTGCGGCGAGACCGGCCGGGCCGGCGCCGACCACCAGCACGTCGGTGTGCACGTATTTGCGGTCGTAGACGGCCTCGTCCGTCCGGGGGTCCAACTGGCCCAGGCCGCTCAGCAGCTTGGCGTCCATACCGTCCGTCAGCTCCAGTGCGGTCGCCGGCAGCATGGACTCGTCGACGTGCCCGGCGTAACGGGCACTGACCTTGACCAGGGCGTTGGGCTCTTCCACGCCGGCTGACATGATGCCGCGCGGACGGCTCAGGTAAAGCGAGTCGCCCGCCGTGACCTTCCCGGCCGCGAGCAGCGCGGAGGCCAGCGTGTCCCCGGCGTAGCCTGTGTAGGTGTGGCCGTCGAGCGTGAAGTTCAGCGGCTTGGTCCGGTCGATCCGGGCAGCGGCGCCGGCGGGTGCGGCAAGCCGCTGCGACTGGTCGGCGAGGTTGCTGGGGGCGGTCATTTCGCTCCTCCTTCGGCTGGCTGGGCCTTGACACCCACGAGGCTGCCGAGGTCGATCGGTGGTTTCTCGCCGGGCTTGTACACGGCCTTGAATTCATAGCTGACGGTGTCGCGCACCGCGTTGAACCAGCGCCTGCAGCCGGTGCTGTGCACCCAGCGTTCGGCGAAGAGGCCTTTTGGGTTGGCGCGGTAGAAGAGGAACTTGGCCCATTCCGCGTCGCTCAGCTGGTTCGGATCTGCCGGGTAGGCCACGTGGGCCTGGCCGCCGTAGTGGTACTCGGTCTCGTCGCGCGGCCCGCACCAGGGGCATTCGATCAGAAGCATCTCGGTCGTCCTTCCTAGTGGGCCACGGCGGCGGCGCCGTGTTCGTCGATGAGGTGTCCGGTTTCGAACCGGTCCAGAGCAAACGGGGCGTTCAGCGGGTGCGGCTCGTCCGTGGCAATGGTGTGGGCGAAGGTGTAGCCGGCGCCCGGCGTCCCCTTGAAGCCGCCGGTTCCCCAGCCGCAGTTCACGTAGAGCTGGTCGATCGGCGTCTTGGACACGATCGGCGAGGCGTCCATGGTGGTGTCGACGATGCCGCCCCAGGTCCGCAGCACGTGGGCGCGGGCGAAGATCGGGAAGAGCTCGACGGCGGCGGCCATCTGTTCCTCGATGACGTGGAAGGCGCCGCGCTGGCCGTAGCCGTTGTAGGTGTCGATGCCCGCGCCCATGACCAGTTCGCCCTTGTGCGCCTGGGAGACGTAGACGTGGACATGGTTGGACATGACCACCGTGGGGTGGACCGGCTCGTGCAGCTCGGAGACCAGCGCCTGCAGCGGGTGCGACTGGATGGGCAGCTCGAAGCCGGCCAGTTCGGCCAGCACCGAGCTGTGTCCCGCACCGGCCAGGCCGACCTTGCCCGCGTTGATCCGGCCTCGGCTGGTTTCGACGCCGACAACCCGGTCGCCGTCCTTGATGAATCCGGTGACCTCGCAGTTCTGGATGATGTCCACGCCCATCTCGTCGCACTTGCGGGCGAAGGCCCAGGCCACGTGGTCGTGCTTGGCGATGCCGGCGCGGGGCTGGTAGGTCGCCCCCATCACCGGGTAGCGGATGTCGTCCCCGGTGTTGATGATGGGGCACAGTTCCTTGATCTGGTCCGGGGTGATCCACTCGGCGTCCACGCCGTTGAGCTGGTTGGCGTTCACCCGGCGGATGCTCTCGCGCACGTCCTGCAGGGTGTGCGCCAGGTTCATCACGCCGCGCTGGGAGAAGAGGAAATCGTATTCGAGTTCCTCCGGCAGCTGCTCCCAGAGCTTGAGCGAGTGCTCGTAGATTCCCGCGCTCTCGTCCCAGAGGTAGTTGGAGCGGATGATCGTGGTGTTGCGGGCCATGTTGCCGCCGGCCAGCCAGCCGCGCTCCAGCACCGCGATGTTGGTCATGCCGTGGTTCTTGGCCAGATAGTAGGCGGTGGCCAGGCCGTGGCCGCCGCCGCCGACGATCACGGCGTCGTAAGAGGATTTCGGCTCCGGATTCCGCCAGAGGAAGTCCGGGTGCTCGGGCAGCAGATCGGCCATTATTCGGCTCCGTTCGGCTCGGCGTTCAGGTTGGGGTACAGCGGGAACTTCTCCGCCAGCAGGGCCACGCGGCCGCGCAGCTCGGTGAGCAGCTCCGCGTCTGGTGCACGGGTCAGTGCGGCGGCAATGATGTCTGCCACCTCGGTGAATTCGGCGGCGCCGAAGCCGCGGGTGGCCAAGGCAGGGGTTCCGATCCGCAGGCCGGAGGAGACCATCGGCGGGCGCGGATCGAACGGCACGGCGTTGCGATTGACGGTGATGCCGATGGAGTGCAGCCGGTCCTCGGCCTGCTGGCCGTCCAGTTCCGAGTTGCGCAGGTCCACCAAGACCAGGTGCACGTCGGTGCCGCCGCTGACCAGGCTGATGCCGGCGGCCGCAACGTCGTCGGCCAGCAGCCGTTGGGCCAGCGTTTGCGAGCCCTCGAGGGTGCGTTGCTGGCGGTCCGCGAACTCGTCGGAGGCGGCAAACTTGAAGGCCACCGCCTTGGCGGCCACCACGTGTTCCAGCGGGCCGCCCTGCTGGCCGGGGAACACCGCGGAGTTGATCTTCTTGGCCAGCTCCTGCTTGGACAGGATCACGCCACCGCGCGGACCGCCCAGCGTCTTGTGCGTGGTGGTGGTGACGACGTCGGCGTACGGCACCGGGTTCGGGTGCAGCCCGGCGGCCACCAGGCCGGCGAAGTGCGCCATGTCCACCATCAGGTAGGCGCCGACCTTGTCCGCGATGCGGCGGAACTCCGCAAAGTCCAGCTGGCGGGTGTAGGCGGACCAGCCGGCCACGATCAACTTGGGCTTGTGCTCGACGGCGAGGCGTTCCACCTCTGCCATGTCGATCCTGTGGTCGGACTCGGAGACCCCGTAGGGCACGACGTTGTAGAGCTTGCCGGAGAAGTTGATCTTCATGCCGTGGGTCAGGTGCCCGCCGTGCGCCAGGTTCAGACCCAGAATGGTGTCGCCCGGGGACAGCAGCGCGAACATGGCCGCGGCATTGGCCTGCGCACCCGAGTGCGGCTGAACGTTGGCGGCTTCCGCGCCGAACAGTGCCTTGACCCGGTCGATGGCCAGCTGCTCGATCACGTCCACGTGTTCGCAGCCGCCGTAGTAGCGCCGGCCGGGGTAGCCCTCGGCATACTTGTTCGTCAGCACCGAGCCCTGGGCCTCCATCACCGCGGTGGGGGCGAAATTCTCCGACGCGATCATCTCCAGCGTGGACTGCTGGCGCTCCAGCTCCCGGGCAATGGCGCCGGCGACCTCGGGATCCGCTGCGGACAATCCGGTTGTCAGGGTGTTCACCATCCGACTTCTCCTTCTAAGAACCTGACCAAACAAACTAATATTTGACTGATATATCAGAACTGATTGCAATAGTATGATGGGGATCACAGGACGTCAAGAGAACCCTTCCAACAGCGCATTTCGAGCTGGCGGGATCCCGAAAAGGCCACGGACGAGTCAGGAGCATCATGAGCATCACCGCGGAACCCGATGCCGGAACCGAGCCGCTGTCGCTGGCCGAGCAGGCCTACCGCGCGGTGCGGGACAAGCTGATCATGTTGGATATCCGCCCCGGCGCCCCGATCAATGACGGACAGCTGGCGGCGGAACTGGGCTTCGGGCGCACCCCGGTGCGCGAGGCCCTGAAGAAGCTGGAGATCGACCACCTGGTCATCTCCTATCCGCGCCGCGGCACCTTCGCGACCATCGTGGACATCACCGAACTGGCCGCCGTCTCGGAGCTGCGCCGGGTGCTGGAACCGCTGGCCGCCCGGAAGGCCGCCGAGTCTGCCGGTGAGGCCATGCGAGGCGAGCTTTCGCGGCTGGCCCGGGACATCGGGAAGCTCGAAGACCGCCCCCCAAACAAGCACGACCTGATGCGTTACGACCTCAGCGTGCATCGGGCCATCTACCGCGCCGCCGGCAATCCCTACCTTGAGGACACGCTGATCCGGCTGGACAACCTGGCCACCCGGATCTGGTGCCTGGTGCTGGATAAGGTGCCGTCCGTTGCCGGCCACATCACAGAGCACGTGGAACTACTGGACTCAATTGTCGACGGCGATGCCGACCACGCTGCCCGCCTCGCCCTCGAGCACATCACAGGCTTCGAACAGGCCATCCGCGCGGTGCTGTAGGCGTTTGAACAACCCCCAAGAGGTGGACAGGCAGGCGCCGCGCCCCTCAGCGTCCGGCGTTTGCCTTTGGAACAAGCAGCCGTGCACACCAGCACCAGCGCAGAAACACCTTGACAGTGACACACCTCACACTTAGTGTAGTGCAACATTGTTGCATTGCATGCAACTCAGCTGACTAATTGGCGGTAAATCCCATGACACACAGCGATAAACTTCCTTCTGTCCCGTCCAATGAAGCTGGACTCGGCCCAACATTGAGCGGACAGCACCGCCCGGCCCCTGTCGGCGTCGGGAAACAAACCCGCCGGAAAGTCGTTGCCGCAAGTTTCATCGGCAATTTCGTCGAATGGTTCGACTACGCGGTCTACGGGTATCTGGCAGTGAACATCTCCGCTGTCTTCTTTCCGGAATCGGACCCCCAGACAGGGCTGCTGCTGACTTTCGCTTTGTTCGCCATCTCCTTCTTGGTCCGTCCGGTCGGCGGGTTCATATGGGGCCACATCGGTGACCGAATCGGACGCCGTTCCGCCCTTTCGTGGTCGATCCTCATCATGTCTGCCGCCACATTTTGCATCGCGTTGATCCCCGGCTACGACACCATCGGCATCTGGGCGCCGGTGCTGCTCCTGCTCATCCGCGTCATTCAAGGCTTCTCGGCCTCTGGCGAGTATGCCGGCGCTTCCGCCTTCCTCGTTGAATATGCCCCGGCGAACCGACGAGGCCTCTACGCAGCCGTCGTTCCCGCCAGCACGGCCACCGGCCTGCTGCTGGGCTCACTGCTGGCAGCTCTCCTGACCGGCCTGCTCAGCACCGAGGCGATGAACGATTGGGGATGGCGCCTGCCGTTCCTCTTGGCCGCACCCATGGGCCTCATCGGCCGCTACATCCGCACCCGTTTGGAAGACACTCCCGCTTTCCGCGAGCTAGCCCTAGAGGACCAGGCCATCAAGGCCCCGGTGAAGAGTATGTTTCAGGAACACTGGCGCCAACTGCTGCAGGCCGTCGGTGCCGTGCTCCTTAACGCCGTCGGGTTCTACGTCATCCTCAGCTACATGCCCACGTACTTGTCCGAGGAAATCGGCATGGACGCAACTGCTTCATACATCGCCACCACGGTGGCTCTTCTGACCTACATTGGATTCATTTTCCTCACCGGCATGTTGTCAGACCGGTTTGGCAGAAAGAAGGTCCTAATCACGGCGTCCGTGCTGTTCATTGTCCTGACCGTGCCGGCGTTCGCGGCCCTCGGCACCGGGGACTTCATGACGATCTTGCTCGTGCAGATCCTGCTGGGCGGAATGCTTACGCTCAACGACGGCACGCTCCCCAGCTTCCTGGCCGAGAAGTTCCCCACCAGGGTGCGGTTCAGCGGGTTCGCCGTCAGCTTCAATCTGTCGAACGCCATTTTCGGCGGCACTGCCCCGTTCATGGCCACCCTGCTGATCGCTTCCACCGGAAGCGACCTGGCTCCGGCGTGGTACTTGATCGCCGCCGCCGCTGTCTCTTTGGTCGCCGTCGCGCTTTCACGCGAGACAAGCCGCGAGCCGCTTCGCCATCAGTAACGATTTCCCGGCCTACTCCCCATTTAGACTTTGGTGCCGGTCGCTATAGCGATCACGGCATCCTCACGATCGGACGCCGACCACGCTGTCCGCCTCGCCCTCGAGCACATCACCGGCTTCAAAAAGGCCAACCGCGCGGGGCTCCAGCTGACCGAAAGACCTTCATCCCCCATCAGAAAGACACTCCCCTTGACTGTGACGCCCCTCACTGTAGACTTTGCTGCAACCGTGTTGCCTGTATTGCAACAACACGTTCCCGGCATTGTGCTCCTCACCCATAAACACCATCGCAGCCGACCAGCCACTGGTCGCCCATTGAAAGGGACGCTGGCATGTCCGTTCATGAGCAAGAGAAACCCAAAGGAACCACCACTCCTCTCGGAGTCGGGGAGGACGATGCAGTCACCCCCGACCGAGCCGAGGACCTAACCGCGGCGGGAGACAGGGCAGCGCCTTCCACAGTGGATCTCCCGCGATTCCGGGGTCGCTTGATCCCGCCGCTTGATCGGGCGATCATCAAGATCCTGCCGCCCGTTCTGATCATCGCCCTCATTGTCGCCGTCACCACCAATCCCAGCGGCGCAGCGGATGTGATCGGCCAACTGCGCACGTTCGTTACCTCGGGCTTCACCTGGCTCTTCGTCCTGTATTCGCTCGTTGCCGTGGTCGTTTGTGTTTGGCTAACGGTCAGCAGGGTGGGCAGGATCCGCCTGGGCGGCCCCAAGGCCAAGCCTGAACACAGCAAGTTCGCGTGGTACTCCATGCTGTTCGCCTGCGGGCAGGGCATCGGGTTGATCTTCTGGTCCGTCGCCGAACCGATCATGCTCCGTGATGAAACCCCTGTTATCCCTGCCGCCGCCGGCGAGGGCGGCATGGTGTGGACGTACTTCCACTGGGGGCTGACCGCCTGGGCCATGTACTGCGTTGTAGCAGTTTGCCTGGCATACTCGCACCATAATCTGGGCAAGACCCTTACCTTCCGGGAAGCCACGGTTGATATTCTGCCCAAGCGCGCCCAGCGTGGCGCGGGGGTCGTAGTAGAGCTCCTGGCCATCATGGCCACGGTCCTCGGGCTGGCTACCTCCTTCGGATTCGCCGCCCTGCAGTTCACGTCGGGCCTCTCCTCGTTTACCGGCCTAACATCCGGGCCCGGCCTCTGGATCGGCGTCATCGTCGCCCTCGGCGGCCTGACGGCGCTGTCCGCCTTCCTCGGCGTCAACAAGGGCATGAAGCGCATCAGCGAGGCGAACTCGGTGTTGAGCATTGTCCTCATGGCAGCCGTCTTCATCTTCGGGCCGGCGGCCTTCATCATCTCCAACATGTCGCAGACCTTCGGCTCGTTCTTCTACAACTTCATTCCGATGAGCTTCTGGACGGATGCGCCGACTTCTGCCGCCCCCTTGGAATCCTGGCAGGACAGCTGGAACGGATGGTGGACTGTCTTCATCTGGTGCTGGGTCATCGCCTTCTCACCATTCGTCGCCGGCTTCATCGCACGAATCTCGCGCGGCCGGACCATCCGCGAGTTCGTCATAGGCGTGACCGTCATCCCCTCCCTGATCGTGATGGTCTGGGTCGGGATCCTCGGCTCGGCCGCCATCCACTACGACAACACCTCGGACCGCTCCATCTCGTCCGACGTTGCGGCAGACACCTCCAGCGGCCTGTTCTCCATGCTGAACATGATTCCCGTCGTGGGCGGACTGCTCCTCGTCATCGCCACCATTCTCGTCGCGACCTACTACGTCACGAGCCTTGATTCCGGGGCCTATGCGCTGGCGGAATTCGTGTCGGCGCCTAAGAAGTCGGGCCCCTGGTTCCGGGTGGTACTGGTCGCCAGCATTGCCTCTGTGGCACTGATCCTGTTGTCCCTCGGCGGAACTTCGGTCGTCGACACAGTACAAACAGGCACGATTATCGGCGGCTTCCCCTTCGCCTTCGTCATTCTCCTCATGATCGCCAACCTGATCCGGCGGCTGAGACTGCGGAACAAGGAAGTCAAACGCCTTGAGAAAGAAATCAACGACCCGAATCACCGCGTCGAAGACGACTTTGTCGACGAAGACGGGCTGCCCACGCGGCAGATCGACTAGCCCCACCACCGTCGGCTCGGCGGGGCCGCCGCCCCGCCGAGCCCACCCCTTCAGGAGAAGCATCATGGATCCAAACCTGCCCACCCCCGCTCGCCCATCCAGTATCCACATGTCAGAAACCGACGCCCACACCTTCAATGAATGGCTGAACGCCGGTCCCGGCGGAGTCGTGCTGGTCCCGGTCGGAGCCCTGGAGCAGCACGGGCCGCACCTGCCTCTGGGGACGGATGCCTTCCTATCGACCCGCATCGCCGCGGCGGTTGCGGAAACCGCCGGGGCGCTGGTCGCGCAGCCCATTACCTACGGCTACAAGTCGCAGCAAAAATCCGGCGGCGGAAACCATCTTGCGGGCACCACCAGCCTCGATGCTGCAACGATGATCGGCCTTACAAGAAGCCTGACAGTTTCGCTATTTAGGCAGGGCGTGCGGAACATCGTCTTCGTCAACGGCCACTTCGAGAACTACCAGTTCCTCTACGAAGGCATAGACCTCGCGCTCGGCGAGTTGGGCATCGGCCCAGGGGACGACCGCAGCGTGCTGCTGCTGTCCTATTGGGACTACGTTTCACAGGAGACGCTCCAGACCGTCTATCCGAACGGCTTCCCCGGATGGGAGATCGAACACGGCGGAGTGTTGGAGACATCGCTCATGCTCCATTTGGAGCCGAGTCTGGTGAATCTGGACCGAAGCGTTGACCACCCACCCGCAGACCTACCCAGGTTCGACCGCCTGCCAGTCGTTGCCTCACGTACGCCTGCCACCGGATGCCTCTCCTCTCCCACTGGCTCAGACGCCGTCAAAGGCAAGATTCTGTTCGACCAGGTCGTTGATGCTCTGGCCAAGGACATCGTGCGGGAGCTTCAGCTCGCGCGATAGCTCGCAACCTGCGCTGCAACTCTTGACGTGGGGCGCATCACACGACATACTCAATGCAACACCGTTGCAGGGAACGCAACAGGTCAACACATTCTCTAGCTTCCATCTACCCCCGCCGGCATCCCCGCGGACGGGCCGGTACCTCCAGGCCGCTTGGCACACACACCCAGAAGGAGTCATCATGTCCATCGAAGCATCGACCGCGAATTCGGTTTCCGAGCTCGAACGCCTGAAAGTTCTGCACAACGGAGAAAAGCAGCAGTTGACCTTCTCCGACGCCGAGTTCGAGCGCCGCCTGGCCGGGCTGCGGCAGATTATGGCTGCCAAGGAACTCGACGCGGTCATCCTGACCAGCTACCACGGCATCAAGTACTACTCGGACTTCCTGTACACGACGTTCGGCCGCAACTACGCGCTGGTCGTCACCGCCGACGACTCCGTCACCGTCACCGCTAACATCGACGCCGGCATGCCGTGGCGCACCAGCTATGGCGAGAACATCGTCTACACGGACTGGAAGCGCGACAACTTCTACTTCGGGCTGCAGGAGGCCCTGCGCCAGCGCGGCGTCAGCGCCCGTCGCCTCGGTGTGGAGGACGACGCCCTGCCGCTGATGACCCGCCAGCGCATCCAGGCCGCGTTCGACGGTGCCGAATTGCTCGACGTCTCCCAGGACGCGATGCGCCAGCGGATGATCAAGTCGGCCGAGGAAATCGAGGTCATTAAGCACGGCGCCCGCATCGGCGACCTGGGCGGCGAGGCCATCAAGGCCGCCATCCGGGAGGGCATCAGCGAATACGAAGTGGCCCTGATCGGCACCGAAGCGATGGTCCACGAAATCGCCCGCACCTTCCCCCACCGGGAGGTCCGCGACACCTGGGTCTGGTTCCAGTCCGGCATCAACACCGACGGCGCGCACAACTGGGCCACCACCCGCAAGCTCCAGCGCGGCGACATCCTGTCCCTGAACTGCTTCCCGATGACCTCCGGCTACTACACGGCGCTGGAACGCACCCTGTTCCTGGGCGAGCCGGACGAACGCTCGCTCGAACTGTGGAACATCAACGTGGAGGTCCACCGCCGCGGGCTGGAACTGATCAAGCCCGGCGCCGTCTGCAAGGACATCGCCGCCGAGCTGAACGAGATCTACATCGGCCACGGGCTGCTCGCGAACCGCACCTTCGGGTACGGCCACTCCTTCGGCGTCCTCTCGCACTACTACGGACGCGAAGCCGGCCTGGAGCTGCGCGAGGACATCGACACCGTCCTGGAGCCGGGCATGGTCGTCTCCATGGAACCCATGATCACCGTCGCCGACGGCGAACCCGGCGCCGGCGGCTACCGCGAACACGACATCCTCGTCATCGGCGAAAACGGCGCCGAGAACATCACCAAGTTCGGCTTCGGACCGGAGCACAACATCATCGACGCCTGACCCGTATCGGGACTGCTGAAACGCTGTGCGGCGCAACTGGAATGGTTGCGCCGCACAGCGTCTTAATCGGCCAGAATGGAACGCACTATGAATAAAGCTGCAGATGACACCAACAAGAAGGGTGCTGCCGGTTCCTCGGATGCACGCGGGGCCTCCGTCATCCTTAACGCGATCGAGGTCATGCGCTGCTTCAGTGTCGAAACGCCGCTGCTGGGCGTCACCGAAATTGCCTCTCGCGTGGGACTGCACAAGAGCACTGTCTCCCGCATCCTGGCCACACTGGAGCAGGAGGATCTTGTCGAGCGGGATCCGTCGACGCGCCGGTTCAAGCTCGGCCTCGGCCTGATCGCCGTGACCGGCCCCCTGCTGGCCGATCTCGATGTGCGCCGGGCGGCGTATCCGGTGCTGCAGGAACTCACGGACCGCACCGGCGAGACCAGCGCGCTGATGGTCTGGAACGGCAGCGAGTCGGTCTGCGTCGAACAAATTGCGAGCCCACAGCAGGTCAAACACACGACCCCTTTGGGCACCAGGTACAACACAGCTCTCAGCTCGTCCGTGCAGGTCTTCCTGGCCCAAGTCAGCTCGGACACGGTCCGCAGCCTGATCGCCCAAGGGGACGTGATCCTCCCCGACAGCGGGGTCGGCGCCCTGGATGCCTACGCCGTCCGGCTCCAAGAGGTCGCAGCCAAGGGCCTGGCCACCAACTACGGCGAGACGTCACCGGAGGAAGTCGGCGTTGCTGCCCCTGTCTTCGATCACCGAGGAAACCTTGCCGGGTGCGTCATGCTTGCGGCGCCCCGATTCCGGATTTCCGAAGACGTGTTGGGCACAATATCCGAAGCCTGCCGCCAAGCTGCTCGCCGGGTTTCGGTCCGGATGGGGGGCCACCCCGCCGCAGCACTTCCTGCCGGCGAGGGGACTTAACGTGCTGGAACGCCGCGGCGAGTTCGCCTTTGCCTACAACCTCCACGACGGCAGCGCCCCGGTGAAGATGCAGTGGCTGTTTCAGGATCGGTCCCGCCTGCCCGTGGCGGTTCAGACGTGGGAGTTGCCGCCGGGCGGGACCGAAGGCATGCATTCTCATCCCAGGGGCATCCGCGCTCTCGAAGAACTCTAAGTGGTGATGGAAGGAACGGCCCGGATGACCGTGGACGGCCAGGTCCACCAGTTGCACCCGGGTGATGCAGTGCTCGCCCCGGTGGGGTCTGAGCACGATCTGGCGAACACCGGCGGCGGACCGCTGCGGGTGCTCGTGGTCTGGGGAGAGCCCGGGTCGGCCGACTACTCGTCCTTCGGCTCACACCGTGCCGCCCGGGCCGCCCGCTCCCCCGGGGCAACGTCGGACTGACGGCGCTCCGGGTCATTCCCTCTGCCGCGGCGCCACGTCCCCGCCGGCAATGAGATTATGGTCCTATGGCCAATCCTGAAGAGCTCGACGACGAGGCGTCGCCGGAGAACTTGAACCGCGGCGTGCAGTCTGTGGACCGCGCCATCACCGTGCTCGAGATCCTGGCCCGCCGTGGCGCAGCCGGTGTCAGCGACATCGCCGAGGAAATGGGCGTGCACAAGTCCACCGCGTCGCGGCTGCTGGCATCGCTGGACCAGCGCGGCATGGTGCAGCAGAACAGCGAGCGCGGCAAATACCAGCTCGGCTTTAGCATACTGCGGCTCGCGAACTCGATCCCGGGGAACCTGAGCCTGGTGCGCGAGGCCCGCCCCGTGCTGGAACGACTGGCGGAACAGTACAAGGAAACCGTGAACTTGGCAGTCCTGCGTTCCAACTATGCCGTCAACGTGGACCAGGCGCGGGGCACCTCCACTCTGGCGATGTCCGACTGGATCGGCAGCCTGACGCCCCTGCACGCCACGTCCAGCGGTAAAGTCCTGCTGGCGGGGCTCACCTCCGAAGACCGACTGAAGATCGTGAAGCAAACCCGGTTGCCGGCGCAGACCGCGAACACGATCACCTCCCGGCAGAAACTGGAAAAGGAACTGCTCCAGGTCTCGGCCAAGGGCTACGCCGTCGTTGAGGAAGAATTCGAGATCGGCCTGAATTCCATTGCTGTTCCGGTATGGGACCACCTGGGAA
Organism: Arthrobacter sp. Y3221048; assembly: GCF_059092685.1. NCBI lineage: Bacteria > Bacillati > Actinomycetota > Actinomycetes > Micrococcales > Micrococcaceae > Arthrobacter > Arthrobacter sp. Y3221048. Next base: position 720,362 of record NZ_JBNHHX010000003.1, read on the forward strand.
CCGTTATCGGGTCCGTCAGCATTTCCGGCCCGGCCTTCCGGTTCAAGCCCGAGCAGATTGACGGGCTGGTCGAGGACCTCAAGCAGGCCGGGCAGGACATCAGCGCCCGGATGGGCCATTCCCCGGATATCTGACGCCCCCGCCGTCGCAGGCCGCTCTCACTCGACGACGGCAGCGGCGGCTGGCTCTCCGGCCAGGCGGGCCGTGACCCACGCGTGGAACGCGCTGATGTGGTGTTCGCTGGGAACCAGCACGCCGCCGTTTGCGTAGATCTTGGAGCCCATCGCCGGCTGGCAGCGTTCGCAGGCATCGAAGTCCTGCTGGTTCACCCGGTGAAAGAGTTCCACGGAGGCCGTGAGGTCCTTTCCGGATTCCACCACGCTGGGCATATACAACCAGTCGCACTCCACCACGGTCCGGTCCGCTGCCAGCGGGAACATCCGATGGATGATCACGTGGTCCGGGACCAGGTTCAGGAAGACCGTGGGTCTGATCGTGACGGCGTAATATCGCCGGTCCTGGTCTTCGGCGATGCCCGGAATCCGTTCCAGGCCTTCCGACCCGTCCACCGTGAAGCCCTTGACGTCCTCACCGAATTCGGCGCCGTGGCCCACGAAGTACTGAGCGGCCAGTCCGTCGGCGAACTCCGGCAGCACCTCCGTCAACTCCGGATGAATGGTGGCACAGTGATAGCACTCCATGAAGTTCTCAATAATGAGCTTCCAATTGGCCTTCACGTCGTAGGTGATCCGCCGGCCCAGGCTGAGGTTGGCGATGTCGTACCCGTCGATCGCGCCGGCGTCGCCCAACCGCTCTTCGATTGCCCCGACCACATCGTCGTCGAACGACGGCGGTTCGTCCGCGAGGCACAACCACACGTAGCCCAGGTATTCGCGTACCGGGACGTCCACCAACCCGTACTTCTGCCGGTCTATGTCCGGCATCTTGGTCAAGTTGGGCGCAGCGATGAGCTTGCCGTCGAAATCGTACGTCCAGGCATGGTACGGGCACTGGAAAGAACGTCCCGCCTCTCCCTTCTCCTCCACGCAGAGTTTGACGCCGCGGTGCCGGCAGATGTTGTAATACGCCCGAACCGCACCCTTGCGGTTGCGGGTGACAATGACCGATTCGCGCCCGATCTGCACGGTTTGGTAGGCGCCGGGCTTGTCCAGATCGGCCGACCTGACCGCGCAGAACCACATCGCTTCGAGAATGTGTTCCTGCTCAGCACGGAAGACATCGTCGTCGACGTAAGTCCGGCCAGGCAACGTGGCGATCAAGCTATCCGAAACCATCTCGGCGGTCATGCGAACTCCTTTGGACAGAACTGGCAGGGAGGGAACGGGTGATTTGGGTCAGGAAGCGGTGGCGAACTCGCCCGACCGTACGTCTAGGGAGCGCTCGGCTTCCCGGTTGAGGAATTTGCGCCATCTGGTGAACTGGCGGATCTGGTTGACGCCCAGCACGGCTACAGGGTCGGCTCCGGCATAGTAGACGGCCAGGAAACTGTTGTCTTCGACGCAGCCGTGCTCAATCTCAACCCGATCGTGTCCGTGCACATGGCCGGCAAACTGAATTCGTGAGCCGTATTGGTCGGACCAGAAATAGGGCGGATTGACCGGCGCGGCGGCCGCTGTGTCGTTCAACAGCGCTGCCACGGCCACGGCTGGTTGCTCAAGGGCTCCGGTCCAGTGCTCAACCCGTTCGTGTGCCCCTGCCCGCGGGTTCCACCAGGCGGCGCAGTCGCCGACGGCCACCACCGAGGGGTGATTGGTGCGGCCCATCGAATCGCAGAGCACGCCGTTGCCCAACCGGATTCCGGAGCCGAGCAACCAATCGGTGTTCGGCTGCCCACCAACGCCCACCAGCACGATGTCCGCGGGAAGTTCCCGTCCGTCGTCGAGCACCACGTGGCTGACGTTTCCGCCGCTGGTCCGGAAGGACCGGATAGATCTGCCGCAGAGTATCTCCACCCCGCCGGCCGAATGCAGTCCGGCGACGGCCGCCCCCATCTCGGCGCCCAGGGCTCCGGACAAAGGAGCAGCGGACCGCTCAACGACAGTGACGTCGAGGCCCGCGGCCCGGGCCGTCGAAGCGGTTTCGGCGCCGATGAAACCTGCCCCGATCACCACCATTTTCCGACCTGGCAGCAGGTGCCCGCGCAGCGCCCGGGCGTCGTCCAGCGTACGGAGGGTGAACACGTTCTTGCAGCCATCGACTTCGGGCAGCACCCTGGCGGAGGAGCCGGTGGCCACGACAAATCCGTCCGCGGAGAGACTGCGTCCGTCGCTGAGGGATACGGTCATCGACTCAAGTTCGAGTCCTACGGCCTTCACACCGAGGATCCATTCGGCGTCCAACCCATCGTCCCCGCCGACCAGCGCCAAGTCCGCCTCCGACATCCGGCCGGCCAGGAAGTCCTTGGACAGCGGCGGGCGGTCGTAGGGCGGATGAATTTCCTCTCCAACGACGATCAGGCGGCCGGCAAAACCTTGGGCACGTGCTGCCCGGGCGGCAGAGAGCCCGGACAGCGAAGCTCCAATGATGACGAGGGTCTGCATGGGTAGGGCCTTTCACGGCAGGAGGATCGACGGCAGTTCCAACAAGCAGCACGCTGCGCAACTCGATGCGCTATGTGAAACAGCGTGAAGAAAGATTGCCCGTGTGTCAAGGGGTTCCGACGTCAAGCGGATAAAGATTTTCCCAAGACCCTTGACAACGGATTGTGACCCGGCACACTGTTGCCTATCGTGGACAACGTTGTTCATGACGGAACTTGCCACGCCGTGGCGTTGCGAAAGAAGCCGCTCCATGCACAAAGCCTGCCCGTTGAACCAACTAGCCCCCGGCGACGCCATCCGGCTGGATACCTCGCCTCCCATCGCGGTCTTCCACACGGAAGAGGGCGAACTCTTTGCCATCGACGACACCTGCACGCACCAAGACGCCTCGCTTGCGGACGGCTGGGTGGAGGGCTGCGAAGTCGAGTGCCCGCTGCACGCGTCGAAGTTTGATCTGCGCACCGGCGTAGTGGACGCGCCGCCGGCCAAACTCCCGGTTCGCGTCCACGGTGTCTCCGTCGTGGACGGCATCATCATGGTCTGGGAATCAGAAGAGGTCCCGAATCTCCCGCCCGGCCTGCAGGTCGACGGGCACGTGTAGCCGGTCCTTCGTCATCCAACAAAGGAATCTAGATGTCAGTGAACAAAGATCTTGCAGTTGATGATGGCCCGCCCGACCACGAGGTCCGGCAGGTGCTTGCACCGGAGCCGACGGGCGGACCGCTTGACGCGCCGCCGCGGCGGGAGGACACCGAGGACGACGCCCGGATCCTGGCCGAGCTTCGTGCGAGCGAGAACGAGCAGGCGGTCGCGGGCCGGCAGCGGACGAGCGGTGGCTTGGACAAGACGGTTTTCGCCGTGGCCGGCGTCCTCGCCGTCGCGTTCGTAGCCTGGGGCTTCCTGGCCACCGAGCATCTCGGCACCACCTCGGTCACCGTCCTGAACTGGGTGATGGAGAATACCGGTTGGCTGTTCATTCTGCTGGCCTCGCTCTTCGTGGTTTTTGTGCTGTGGCTGGCGATCGGCCGGTTCGGCAACATCCCGCTGTCCAAGGACGGCGAAAAGCCGGAGTTCCGCACCATCTCCTGGATTTCCATGATGTTCGCCGCCGGCATGGGCATCGGACTGATGTTCTACGGCGTGGCGGAGCCGATGTACCACTACATCTCCCCGCCGCCCGGCACCGTCGACGGGCAGACTCCCGAGGCCATCCAGACGGCGATGGCCACCTCGCTGTTCCACTGGACACTGCATCCGTGGGCGATGTACGCCGTCGTCGGCATTGCCATGGCCTACGGCACCTACCGGCTGGGCCGCAAACAGCTGATCTCGGCAATCTTCACCTCCCTGTTCGGCAGCAAGACGGTGGAGGGACCGGCAGGAAAGTTCATCAACATCCTGGCCATCTTCGCCACCCTCTTCGGCACCGCCGCGTCGCTCGGCCTTGGTGCCCTGCAAATCGGCAGCGGCCTGGCCTTCAACGGCTGGGTTGGCGAGCTGGCAACGGGAGTGCTCGTGGTCATCATCGCCGTGCTCACGGCATGCTTCATCGCCTCGGCCGTCTCCGGCATCCGCCGGGGCATCCAGTGGCTGGCCAACATCAACATGGTGCTCGCCGTGGTCCTGGCGCTGATTGTGTTCCTGGCAGGGCCCACACTGTTCATCCTGAACCTGGTGCCGGCCGCCGTCGGGGATTATGCCCGCGACCTGGCCGAGATGGCCTCCCGCACCGAAGCGGTGGGGGACGAGGCGCTGCGCAGCTGGATGTCCGGCTGGACGGTGTTCTACTGGGCCTGGTGGGTGTCCTGGACGCCGTTCGTGGGCATGTTCATCGCGCGCATCAGCCGCGGCCGCACCATCCGCCAGTTCGTCACCGGCGTGCTGCTGGTGCCAAGCGTGGTGAGCGTCGCCTGGTTCGCGATCTTCGGCGGGGCCAGCTTCGGCGTGCAGGCCGCAGCAGATGCCACACCGAATCCCGGCGACGGGCTGGTGGACATGGTGGACGGCGAGCCGACCATCTCCTTCGACGGTGCCCTATTCGATCTGCTGCAAAACCTGCCCTTGCCGAACATTCTGGCCGGCGCGGTGGCGATCCTGGCGATGGTGCTGGTGGGGATTTTCTTCGTCACCGGCGCCGACTCGGCCTCGCTGGTGATGGCTTCCCTCAGTTCCAACGGGGCCGAAGAGCCGTCCCGCGGCGTCGTGATCTTCTGGGGTGCGTTGACCGGCGGGGTGGCTGCGGTGATGTTGCTGGCCGGCGGGGACCAGCCGGCCGAAGCCCTGAACGGACTCAAGAACATCACCATCGTGGTGGCGTTGCCGTTCGTCCTGGTGATGCTGCTGATGTGCATTGCGCTGGCCAAGGACCTGCGCCGTGATCCGTTGGCGCTGCGCCGACGGCTGGCCGACTCCGTGGTGGAGCGCGCCATCCGTTCCGGGGTGGGCCAGCACCGCGGAACCAGGTTCGATCTGGTCACCAAGCACGAATGCGACGACACCTGTCCCGAAGGGAAGTGCCCGGCAGCTTCGCCGCCGCCGGCCTAGGCCGCCCTGCGGCGGGCGGACCCGTGCAACCGGGGCGCCCGCCGCACCGCACAAACGCCTGACCCTTCATCCCTTGCACCGCCCTGCTACCTCAAGGAGCATTACCGCATGAGTACTACCCCGCGCATCGTCATCATCGGAGCAGGGATCGTCGGCGCCAACCTGGCGGACGAACTGGCCACCCGCGGCTGGACGAACGTGACCGTCCTGGAGCAGGGCCCGCTGCATCTGGCCGGTGGGTCGAGTTCGCACGCCCCCGGCCTGGTGTTCCAGACCAATCCGTCCAAGACCATGACCGAATTCGCCGGCTACACCGTGGGCAAAATGCGCTCACTCACGGCCGACGGCATCTCCTGCTTCAACCAGGTGGGCGGTCTGGAGGTGGCCACCACGCCCGCGCGGTTCGAAGACCTCAAGCGCAAGGCCGGCTTCGCCGCGTCCTGGGGCGTCGAGGCGCGGCTGATCGATCCGGATGAATGCGAGAAGCAGCATCCGCTGCTGCCGGCCGGGAACGTGCTGGGCGGCCTGCACATCCCTTCCGACGGGTTGGCCCTCGCGGCCCGCGCCGTCCGGCTGTTGATTGCCCGCGCCTCCGCCGCCGGCGTCGAGTTCCGCGGTTCCACCACCGTGACAGGCATTGAGCACGACGGCGGACGGGTCACCGCGGTGGCGACCGACGCCGGGAGGGTGTCCGCCGACGTCGTGGTCTGCTGTGCCGGGTTCTGGGGGCCGAAGATCGGCGCCATGGTGGGCATGACGGTGCCGCTGCTCCCGCTGGCGCACCAATATGTCAAGACCTCGGCGTTGCCGGTGCTGGCCGGCCGGAACGAGCTGCCCAACGGCGCCCGGCTACCGATCCTGCGCCATCAGGACGCGGACCTGTACTTCCGCGAGCACGGCGACCGGCTGGGCATCGGTTCCTACGCGCACCGGCCCATGCCGGTGAACCTGGACGAGCTGTCCGCCGTCCCGCCGGCGGACGTGTCCGAAGACCGCATGCCGTCGCGGCTGGACTTCACGCCGGAGGACTTCGAATCGTCCTGGCGGGAAAGCCAGCGGCTGCTGCCGGCACTCCACGGCGCGCACATCGCCGACGGCTTCAACGGCGTCTTTTCCTTCACCCCCGACGGCGGCCCGCTGATCGGCGAGTCCCCGGACGTCGCCGGCTTCTACCTGGCCGAAGCCGTCTGGGTCACCCATTCGGCGGGCGTGGCCAAGGCTGTGGCAGAGCTGCTGGTGGACGGACGGTCGCGGACGGACCTGCATGAATGCGATGTGCGCCGATTCGAAGATGTCCAGCTGGCGCCGGAGTACATCAGCCAGACGTCGCAGCAGAACTTCGTGGAGATCTACGACGTGCTGCATCCGCTGCAGCCGCGCGAATCCCCGCGGAACCTGCGCACCAGCCCGTTTTTCGGCCGCCAGCAAGAGCTCGGCGCGGTCTTCCTGGAATCCGGCGGCTGGGAGCGGCCGCACTGGTACGAGGCCAACGCGGCGTTGCTGTCGGTGCTGCCGCAGGACTGGCGGGAACCGGAGCGCGACGCCTGGGCGGCCCGCTACCACTCCCCCATCGCCGCGGCCGAAGCCTGGAAGACGCGCACCGCCGTCGCCATGTATGACATGACGCCGCTCAAGCGGGTGGAGGTGTCCGGGCCGGGCGCCCTGACCTTGCTGCAGCGGCTGGGCACCGGGCAGCTCAACAAGAAACCCGGGGCGGTGACCTACTGCCTGTTGCTGGATTCCGGCGGCGGCATCCGCAGCGACATCACGGTGGCCCGGCTGGCGCCGGAACGGTTCCAGGCAGGAATCAACAACAACGCCGACTACGAGTACCTGCGCGGCGAGGCGTCCGCACAGTCGCACGCCGACCCGGCCCAGTGGGTCCGGGTCGAGGACATCACCGCCGGCACCTGCTGCATCGGACTCTGGGGGCCCTTGGCGCGCAGCGTGATGGCCAAGGTCAGCGGCGACGACTTCAGCAACGACTCGCTCAAGTACTTCCGCACAGCCCAGGTGCGCATTGCCGGCCTGACCGTCACCGCGATGCGGCTCTCCTATGTGGGCGAGCTGGGCTGGGAACTGTACACCACGGCCGACCAGGGGCTCAGGCTCTGGGACGCGCTGTTCGAGGCCGGGCAGGAGCACGGGATCATCGCCGCCGGCCGGGCCGCGTTCAACAGCCTTCGGCTGGAAAAGGGCTACCGGCTCTTTGGCACCGACATGACCACCGAGCACACGCCGGAGGAGGCCGGCCTCGGGTTTGCGGTCAAGGCGGACAAGGGCGGATTCGTCGGCGATGCCGCGCTGGCCGCCGCGGGCGCACCGGCCCGCCGGTTGCGCTGCCTGACCATCGACGACGGCCGGTCGGTCGTGCTGGGCAAGGAGCCGGTGTACGTGGACGACGTCCCGTCCGGCTACGTCACCAGCGCGGCCTTCGGCTACACGGTGGGCCGGCCGATCGCGTACGCGTGGCTTCCTGCCCAAACCGTGGAGGGAGACGGCGTCGAGATCGAGTACTTCGGCCGCCGCATTCAGGCCACCGTCGCCGCCGAACCGCTCGTCGACCCCGGCATGGAACGCCTGCGCGGCTGACCGTCCGCGCTGGCGGGGAGACTGGCCGCGGCTAGGGCCGCAGCAGCACCTTGATGGCGCGGCGTTCGTCCATGGCCCGGTAAGCTTCAGCGGCCTCGGCGAGGGGCATGACCGCGTCGAAGACCCTGCCGGGGTTGATCTTCCCGGCCAGGACGTCCTCGAGGAGTTCCGGAAGGTATTCGCGGGTGGGCGCGGCGCCGCCGGCGACGGCAATGTTCTTGGAGAACAACACCCCGATGGGCAGTTCGGCGCCACCGGCGGGGACACCCACGAAGCCGACTGATCCGCCGGGCCTGGTGCAGCGCAGCGCCTGGTCCATCGACTCCGCCGTGCCCACGCATTCGAGCACCGAATCGGCCAGCACGCCGCCGAGCAGCTCTTTGACCCTTTCGGCGGCGGCCTTGCCGCGTTCCGCCACGACGTCGGTCGCGCCGAATTCGCGCGCCAGTGCCGCCCGGTCGTCGTGGCGGGACATCGCGATGATCCGCTCGGCGCCCAGCCGCTTGGCTGCCAGCACTCCGCACAGTCCGACGGCGCCGTCACCCACGACGACGACGGTGCGTCCCGGACCAACCTTGGCGCTGATGGCCGCGTGGTGTCCCGTGCCCATCACGTCGGAGAGCGTGAGCAGGCTCTTGGCCAGTTCCTCCCCGGGATCGGTCACGCCCGGCACCGCCACCAAGGTGGCGTCGGCGTGGGGCACCCGCACGGCTTCGCCCTGGCCGCCGTCGACCGGGAGGCCATGCTCGTCGCGGCCTCCCCAACTGGCCCGGTGTTCGCAGGAGGTTTGCACGCCGTTGCGGCAGGGCGGGCACTCGCCGCAGCTGATGGCCCACGGGGCTACCACGAAGTCGCCGGCCGACAGCGTCCGCACCGCGTCGCCGGTGGCCGCGACGACGCCGATGAGTTCGTGGCCGATGGGATGCGGTTTGCCCGGCTCGCGGATGCCGCGGTAGGGCCACAGGTCGGAACCGCAGACGCAGGTGGCAGTCACCCGCACGATCGCGTCGGTGGGGGCAAGGATTTCCGGGTCGGGGCGTTCCTCGACCCGGATGTCGCCCGGTCCGTGGATGATGGCAGCGCGCATGTAACCTCCTGTGCAGTGGGTGTGCTTTCCAGCCTAGCCCGGTCCCGGTGGCCGCCGGGAACAGGCGGAGCCCGCCACCTTCGCCGGTGGCCGCCGGGAACAGGCGGAGCCCGCCACCTTGGCCGGTGGCCGCAGGGAACAAGCGAAGCCCGCCACCTTGCGCAGGTGGCGGGCTTCGGTGCTGTTGGCGAGGGGCCTAGAGGTTGGAGGCTTCCTCGCGGTCCGGGTAGACCTCGCGCAGCAGGTGCGCGGTCTCGGAAGGCGTCTTGCCGACCTTCACGCCCGCCGCCTCGAGGGCTTCCTTCTTGGCCTGGGCCGTGCCCGAGGAGCCGGAGACGATGGCGCCGGCGTGGCCCATGGTCTTGCCCTCCGGCGCGGTGAAGCCGGCCACGTAGCCGACAACCGGCTTGGTGACGTTGGCCTTGATGTACTCGGCGGCACGCTCCTCGGCGTCGCCGCCGATTTCGCCGATCATCACGATCGCCTTGGTTTCCGGATCGGCCTCGAACGCAGCCAGGGCGTCGATGTGGGTGGTGCCGATGACCGGGTCGCCGCCGATGCCGATGGCGGTGGAGAAGCCAAGGTCGCGCAGCTCGTACATCATCTGGTAGGTCAGCGTGCCGGACTTGGAGACCAGGCCCACGCCGCCCTTGCCGGTGATGTTCGCCGGGGTGATGCCCACCAGCGACTCGCCCGGCGTGATGATGCCCGGGCAGTTCGGGCCGATAATGCGGGTGATCTGGTTGCCGTCGGCGTCCTTCTTGGACTGTGCCAGCGCCCAGAACTCGGCCGAGTCCTGAACCGGCACGCCCTCGGTGATTACCACGACCAGGCCGATTTCGGCCTCGATGGCCTCGACCACGGCGTCCTTGGTGAAGGCCGGCGGGACGAAGACGATGGAGACGTCGGCACCGGTTTCGGCGACGGCTTCCTTGACCGTGCCGAACACCGGCAGGGTCTTCTCGCCGTGGGTGACGGTGGTGCCGGCCTTGCGCGCGTTCACGCCGCCAACGATGTTGGTGCCGGCGTGCAGCATGCGCGCCGTGTGCTTGGAGCCTTCGCCACCGGTGATGCCCTGGACGATGACCTTCGAGTCCTTGTTGATGAAGATAGACATGTTTTAGTTCCTCGGTCCTTAGGCGTTGGCCAGCTCGGCGGCCTTGTCGGCGCCCTGGTCCATGGTCAGGGCCAGGGTGACCAGCGGGTGGTTGGCGTTGAGCAGGATCTGCCGGCCTTCGTCGACGTTGTTGCCGTCCAGGCGGACAACCAGCGGCTTGGTGGCCTTCTCGCCCAGGATTTCCAGGGCCTTGACGATGCCGTTGGCGACCGCGTCGCACGCGGTGATGCCGCCGAAAACGTTCACGAACACGCTCTTGACCTGCTCGTCGTTGAGGATGACGTCCAGGCCGGCGGCCATGACCTCGGCCGAGGCGCCGCCGCCGATGTCCAGGAAGTTGGCGGGCTTGACGTTGTTGTGCTTCTCGCCGGCATAGGCGACGACATCCAGGGTGGACATGACCAGCCCTGCGCCGTTGCCGATGATGCCGACCTGTCCGTCGAGCTTGACGTAGTTCAGGTCCAGTTCCTTGGCCTTGGACTCGAGCGGATTTGCGGCGTCCTTGTCCTCGAGCTCCTCGTGGCCGGGCTGGCGGAAGGAGGCGTTCTCGTCCAGCGAGACCTTGCCGTCCAGGGCGACGATGTCGCCGGCGCCGGTCTTGACCAGCGGGTTGACCTCAACCAGGGTGGCGTCTTCCTTGATGAACACGTCCCAGAGCTTGACGATGACCTCGGCGACCTTGGGGCGAAGGTCCTCGGCGAAGCCGGCCTCGGCGACGATTTCGTCGGCCTTGGCCTGGTCGATGCCCACGGCCGGGTCGATGGCAACCTTTGCCAGGGCGTCCGGGCGCTCCACGGCGAGCTGCTCGATCTCCATGCCGCCCTCCACCGAGCACATGGCCAGGTAGTTGCGGTTCGCGCGGTCCAGCAGCACGGAGAAGTAGTACTCCTCGGCGATGTCGGCGCCCTGCGCGATCATGACCTTGTTGACGGTGTGGCCCTTGATATCCATGCCGAGGATGTTGGAGGCGTGTTCAAACGCCTCGTCGGGGGTCTTGGCGACCTTGACGCCACCGGCCTTGCCGCGGCCTCCGACCTTCACCTGAGCCTTGACGACAACTACGCCGCCAATTTTCTCAGCAGCTGCCTTGGCTTCTTCTGGGGTGTACGCAACGATTCCAGCCAGCACGGGTACTCCGTGTGCCTCGAAGAGATCGCGCGCCTGGTATTCATACAGGTCCACGGGTTGTGTCCTTCTACGTCGAAGTCGTTTCTGACTCGGAGCGGCATCCGCGGTTGGCCGTGGCGATGACCACGGACGGCGGCGGATGCCTGCAGTGCTCCATGGGGAACTCTAGCCCCTTTGGCCTCGGGAGCCGGTCCCAGAGTACCGCTTTAGTGGCCAAGGGCACACTTCTACAACTTGTAGAATCGTCACGGCTTGGGGTAACGGGGCGGCACGGCTAACGCTTGCCGCTGTTTTCCCGAGGGTCGACGGCGGTGTCCCCGCCTTGCGCTGGGGCGTCCCCGCCCTGCGCTGCGGCGTCCGCGTCCTGCGCGGCGGCGGCTGCCGGCGCGCCGCCCCGGATGACGGTCTGGTTCAGCAGCGGGATCCGCAGGCCTTCCTGGGCCAGTGCGCTCTTCAGCCGGGCCCGCATCACGCGCGCGATGCCCCACTGTTCCAGCGGCTTGGTCCGGATTGCCAGCCGGATCACCACGGATTCGCCGGTGAGCGCTTCGACGCCCCAGACCTCCGGGTCGTCCAGGATCAGCCTGCGGTAGTCCTCGTCCATGCGCAGTTCCATGGCGGTCTGGAGGATCAGATCGGAAACCTTTTCCACGTCGGAGTCGTAGGGAACCGGGATGTCCAGCACGGCCCGCGCCCAGCCCTGCGAGGAGTTACCCACCCGCAGGATCTCCCCGTTGCGAACGTGCCACAGCGTGCCGTCCACGGCGCGCACCTGGGTGACCCGCAGACCGACCGACTCCACTGTGCCGGATGCCTCGCCCAAGTCGACCACGTCGCCGATGCCGTACTGGTCTTCGGCCACCATGAACAGCCCGGACAGGTAGTCCTTGACCAGGGTCTGGGCGCCAAAACCAATAGCGACGCCGGCAATGCCGGCACTGGCCAGTACCGGGCCAAGGTTGAAGTCCAGCTCCGTGAGCACCATCAGCACGGTGATGCTGGCCAGCACGATGGTGGTGATCGAACGCAGCACCGATCCGATCGTCTTCGAGCGCTGGGCCCGGCGAACCGCGGCGATCGGCGAGTCCTGAATCAGCCAGTAGCGCGGGTCTTTTGTGTTCTTGGGCGCCGCAGGGTCGAATTTGTCCAGCTTGGCGGTCTCGCCGTCGGCGATCTTTCCGGTGACGCGTTTGATCACCATCCGCAGCACCATGTTCAGCATGAATCCACCCAGCAGGATCAGCGAAACGCGCAGCGGCTTGTCAAGCCAAAACTCGGGGGTTGCCAGCCGTTCCAAAGTCCTAATGTCCACGTGGTCCATGGATATGAACGGTAAGCGCCGCGTCCGGCCGCTGCCAAATGCGCGGGCGCGAACGTGGCGAATCTCCCAGCGGAGGTCAGCCCATCTTGGTCAGCGGCGCATAGCGCAGCAGCAGCCGCTTCTCGCCGGCGTCGAATTTCACCTTGGCCACCGTCTTGTCGCCGGCACCCTCGAGGCCCAAAACCGTCCCGTTGCCGAAGCTGGCGTGGTTGACCTTGTCGCCGATGGACAGCGCGATGACTTCCTTCTGCGGCTGCACACGTCCGGCCCGGGTCTTGGCACTGGTGATCGAGGGCGCCGATCCGCGCATATTGCTGATGTCCTGACTGCCGGAGGCCCCTGCACCCCAGTGCGATCCCCCGTAGCGGCTGGACCCGAAGCTGCCCGCGGAGGCAAACGTCGGGCGGGCCGTGCCTTCACGCTTCCAGTCGATGAGTTCGGCCGGGACCTCTTCGATGAACTGGCTGGCCGGATTGAACTGGCTTTGGCCCCACATGCTGCGGGACTCGGACCGGGTCAGGTACAGCCGCTGGCGGGCGCGCGTCAGGCCCACATAGGCCAACCGCCGCTCTTCGGCCAGCTCCGCCGGGTCGGTCATGGAGCGCTGGTGCGGGAAGATTCCGTGTTCCATGCCGGTGAGGAACACCACCGGGAACTCCAGCCCCTTGGCGGTGTGCAGGGTCATCAGCGTCACCACGCCCTGGTCCTTGGCCAACTGCGCCGCCTTGGCGTCCGGGGCGTCCGGAATCTGGTCCGCGTCGGCCACCAGCGCCACCTGCTCCAGGAACTCGGACAGCGACCCTTCCGGATTGTCCCGTTCGTATTCGCGCACCACGGCCACGAGCTCGGCCAGGTTCTCCACCCGGGATTCATCCTGCGGGTCGCTGCTCTGGCGCAGCATCGCCAGGTAGCCGGTCTGCTCCAGCACGGCCTCCAGCGCGGCGGCCGCACCGGATCCGGCGGCGACTTCGGCCAGGTCGTCGATGAGCTTCACGAAGCCAGCGACCGCGTTCACCGACCGGGTGGCCATGCCGGGTGCCTCCTCGGCACGGCGCAGCGCGTCCATGAACGAGATCCGGTCCCGTTCCGCCAGCGCGGCGACGGCGTACTCGGCACGGTCGCCGATCCCGCGCTTCGGTTCGTTGAGGATGCGGCGCAGGTTCACGACGTCGTCCGGGTTCGCCAAGACCCGCAGGTAGGCCAGCGCGTCCTTGATTTCCTTGCGCTCGTAGAAGCGGGTGCCGCCGACCACCTTGTAGGGCAGCCCCACCCGGACCAGCAAGTCCTCGATGGAACGGGACTGGGCGTTGGTGCGGTAGAAAATGGCGATGTCGCCGGGGCGGATCCCTTCGGAGTCCTGCAGCCGGTCGATCTCGCCGGTGATGAAGCGGGCCTCGTCGTGCTCGTTTTCGCCCACGTAGCCGATGATCTTCTCGCCGTCGCCCTCAGCGGTCCAGAGCCGCTTGGCCGGGCGGTCCGGGTTCCGGGAGATCACCGAGTTGGCAGCGGTCAGGATGGTTTGCGTCGACCGGTAGTTCTGTTCCAGCAGGATGGTGCGCGCGCTGGCGTAGTCCTTCTCGAAATCGACGATGTTGCGCACGTCCGCCCCGCGGAAGGCGTAGATGGACTGGTCCGAGTCGCCCACCACGGTCAGCTCACCGGCGGGTACCGACCCGTCTTCGGACTCCTTCGCCAGCTCGCGCACCAGCCGGTACTGGGCATGGTTGGTGTCCTGGTATTCATCCACCAGGACATGGCGGAAGCGGCGGCGGTAGGAGTCGGCAATCGCCGGGAACGCTTGGAAAATGAAGACAACCTGCGCGATCAGGTCGTCGAAGTCCATGGCGTTGGCCTGGCGCATCCGCTGGGTGTAACCGGTGTAGACCGAGGCCACCGCCTGCTCGAACGGATCCGAATAGTTGGCGCTGGAGGCGTAGGACTCGTCGTCGATCAGTTCATTCTTCAGCGCCGAGATCTTGTGCTGAATGGACTTGGGCGGGAAGCGCTTCGGGTCCAGGTCCAGCCCCTTGGCCACCTGGCTGACCATCCGCAGCGTGTCGGCCGAATCGTAGATGGAGAAGTTCGAGTTCAGCCCCACGTGCTTGGCTTCGCGGCGCAGGATCTTCACACAGGACGAGTGGAACGTGGAAATCCACATTCGCTTGGCCGGGTCCCCCACCAGCGACTCGATCCGCTCCCGCATCTCCGCCGCGGCTTTGTTGGTGAAGGTAATGGCGAGGATTTCCCCCGGCCGCGCGCGGCGGGTGGCCAGCAGGTACGCGATGCGGTGGCTGAGCACCCGGGTCTTGCCGGATCCGGCACCGGCGACGATCAGCAGCGGGGAACCGGCATGCTTGACCGCCTCTTCCTGCTGCGGGTTCAGCCCCGAGAGCAGCTCTTCGGCGCCGGGCAGATGCGGAGCGGGCGGAGAGGCAACATGCGGGTCGAAGTCCGGGTCGGTGAGGAAATCCATGGTTCCCTAAGTCTATTAGCCGCCACCGACACTGCGGGACGCCGGCGGCGACTTCCGCCAACGGCCGACGCAGGACCTCCAGCGGCATAATGGTTGTATGTCCAAAACCCCCGCACAGCGCGCGAAGAAACACGGTGCGGCGGCGGCCCCGGCCCCAGGCGGCGCCGCAGCCAAGCCTGCCGTTCCCGGCAGCACCCGGTCTCCCCAGCGCGCTGCCGGCAACGCGAACCTGATCGTCATCGCCGGAGCCGCGGTCTCGGCCTTGCTGTTCGGCTACTCGTTCCTGCTCGTGATGCCGCAGTTCTCCCAGCTGACCGGAGGGCTGGCCATGCCGGACACGCTCATCGGCGGATATTCCACCGAGTACGTCCAGCAGGTGCGCACCGCGTTCGGCGAAGACGGCGCCGGGCAATACAACTACTGGCACAAGACCGCAGACACCATCTTCCCGTTGCTGTTCGGCTTCACCTGGCTGATCCTGCTGGGGCAGCAAATCCGCCGCCTCAGCTGGCGCTGGCTCGCCTGGTCCGTCGTCGTGCTTTATGTGGCAGCGGACCTGGGTGAAAACACCGCCCTCGACGCCGTGCTGGCCACGGACCCGGTGGGCGACGCCTCGCTGGCGAGCTTCCTCACTGTCGCCAAGTCCATCCTGTTCGGGCTGAGCCTGGTCGCCGCCGTCGTCGCGGTCTTCACGCGTAACCCCAAGCGGGCCGGAGAATCGGCCGCCGCTCCAGCCGGCAGCGCCACTTAAGCTAAGCTTTTGGCGTTGCCCCCGTAGCTCAGGGGATAGAGCACCGCTCTCCTAAAGCGGGTGTCGGCAGTTCGAATCTGCCCGGGGGCACTTCCTGCCGGACCTGCCGGCGAAACGCCAGGCGTCCTTGAGGGCGGCATGCGGGCGACCGAGAGCCGCCGTTAAAAGGGCAGCCGACCGCCGCCTGTGCAACCCCCCACGGAAGCACAGACGGTAGCCGGCTGTAGTGCCTTCCACCGAAGCGGCCAGGAATCCCTGTCAGCTGGGACCGCTGGTTCCGGTTCTTCCCGTTCGCCGGAGCCAGCAGCATCTTCCCGCCGCTTGTTGGCCGACGGCCGCGCCGTTCCCCTGAAGCACGTAAGCCGCTCCGGGACCGTTCCTTCCCGGAGCGTACGCACCGCAGGCACTGCCGTCACCATATATCTAAATCGATTGGATTTAATAAAGCAACTCCGGGGACCGTTTATGGCACGAGGACGCGCCCATTCACGCCGGGGTCGCGTGGTAAAACACGGGCCTGCGTCCCGGCTAGTTGCCCAGGAGCAGCCCGCTGGCCTTGGGTGAGAGGGCGTCGTCCAGCACCAGGCAGGCGCCGCCGACGGCTCCCACCTCGAATCCCAGCGAGGACGACACCACGTCGACCCCGTGGATTGCCCGCGAGACGAAGCGCTTGTTGATCTCCTCGCGCAGGATCGGCAGCGCCAGTTCGTCCAGGCCGTCCCACAGCGGGCCGCCAAAGATGACGCGGTCCACGTCCAGGATATTGGCCACCTGCGCGACGGTTCCGCCCAGCAACCGGGCCGCCCGGGCGATGATGGCCGCGGCCGCCGGCTCGCCCTCGCTGGCCATGCGGAAGAGCGCGAGGATCCTTTCCGTGGCCTGGTGACGGTCCCCCAGCTCGGCATCGGCCGGGAACAGCCCGGCCTCCACGGCCTGTTGGAACAGCGTGCCGAAGTTCAGCGCCATGCCAACGCAGGTGCGTTTTCCGCAGTCACACGGCGGGACCTCCGCCTCCACCGGGAAATGGCCGATCTCGCCGATGTTGTCGGAGGCGCCGCGCAGCACCTGGCCTTCGAGCACCACGCCGGCGCCCAGGCCCGTGCCCAGGTAAACGAACACGAAGTTCTCGGGCTCCGGCCGTCCACTGGCCCATAGTTCCGCCACCGCCGCGGTTGTCGTGTCCTTGTCCATCAGCACCGGCAGGCCCGTCAGGGCACGCAGGGGTTCGCGCAACGGCACCGACGTCCACTCGCGCATCATCGGCGGATCCACCACCGTCCCTTCGGCCGCGTCGATCGGCCCGGGTGCAGCCAGCCCGATGCCCAGGATGCGGTTGCGCTTGATGCCGGAGGCGGTGATCAGCGCCTCCGTTGCGGCGGCCATGGCAGCGGCTATGCCGTCCGGTTGGCCGGCAGTGGGAACGTCGTGCCGGGCACGCGCCACCACCTCGCCGTCGAGGTTCAGCACGACCAGGGTCATGACCACTGGGTCGAGGTGGATGCCGATGGCCAGCCGGCTGGAAACCTCCAACTGCAGCACGGTGCGCGGCTTGCCGGGCCCGCTGACGGTCTTGCGGTCTTCGCGCACCAGGCCTTCGTCCACCAGCCGGCGCACCACATTGGAGATCGTTTGCGGGGACAGTCCGGTGCTCTCCACCAGTTCCACCCGGGCGATTCCCTCGCGGGCACGGCGGATGGCGTTAAGGATCACGGCCTGGTTATAGCCGCCCAGGCGGCCAAGGTTGGTTCCGCGCTGCATCGCACCCGCTTTCCACTCATTCGATGTGTGGGACCCAGAGCAACTCTAGCCATTGAGCGGGCTGACCACACCCGCGGCGCGGCCGCCTTTCTCGCGCAGTCCGGACCGCCGCCCTCAGGCCAAGCCGGCCACCCGGGTATCGCTGAGGAACTGGGTCCGGTACAGCTCGGCGTAGCGGCCCTCCAAGGCCAGCAGCTGGGCGTGCGTGCCCTGCTCCACAATCCGGCCGCCCTCAATCACGAGGATCCGGTCAGCGGAGCGCACGGTGGATAGCCGGTGGGCAATAACGACGGCGGTGCGCCCCTCGAGCGCCTCGGTGAGCGCCGCCTGCACGGCCGCTTCGTTGGTGGAGTCCAACGCGGCTGTCGCCTCGTCCAGGATGACCACCCGGGGATGGCCCAGCAGCAAGCGGGCGATGGTCATCCGCTGCCGTTCGCCGCCGGAGAGCCGGTAGCCTCGCTCCCCCACCATGGTGTCCAGGCCATCCGGCAAGGACCGGATCAGGTCCTCCAGCCGGGCACGGCGGAGCACGTCCCAGATCTCGTCATCGCTGGCCTCCGGCCGGGCCAACAGCAGGTTGGACCGGATGGTTTCGTGGAACAGGTGCCCGTCCTGGGTCACCATGCCGATTGTTCCGCGCAGTGCCTCGAAGCTCAGGTCACGGACATCGGTGCCCGAAAGCTTAACGGAACCGGAATCTACGTCGTACAGGCGGGCCAGCAACTGGGCCATGGTGGACTTCCCGGCCCCCGAGGACCCCACCAGCGCCACCGTCTGGCCCGGTTCCACCCGGAAGCTGATCCCGTGCAGCACCTCCTCGCCGCCGCGGGCGTCGAGGGTCGCTACCTCCTCCAGCGAGGCCAGCGACACCTTCTCGGCGGACGGGTAGGCGAACCGCACGTCCTTGAACTCGACGGAGACCGGGCCCGGCGGCACGGCGCCGGCGTCGTCCTTTTCCGTAATCAGGGGCTTCAGGTCCAGCACTTCGAAGACGCGCTCGAAGCTGACCAGCGCACTGGAGATCTCCACCCGGGCGTTCGCCAAGGCAGTCAGCGGCGCATACAGGCGGGTGAGCAGGAGCGCCAGCGTCACCACGTCGCCCGGATCCAACCGGCCGATGATCGCGTAGAAGCCGCCGAGCCCGTAGACCAGGGCCAGGGCCAGGGCGGAAACCAGGGTGAGCGCCGTGACGAACACCCACTGCATCACCGCGGTCTTGATGCCGATGTCGCGCACCCGCTGGGCCCGGAGCTTGAACTCGCGGGATTCGTCGGCGGGCCGGCCGAACAGCTTGACCAGCGTGGCTCCGGGCGCGGAGAACCGTTCGGTCATCTGCGTGCTCATGGCGGCGTTGTGGTTGGCGGTCTCGCGGCGCAGTTCCGCGAGCCTGCTGCCCATCCGGCGGGCCGGCAGCAGGAACACCGGCAGCAACAACAGCGCCAGCACGGTGACCTGCCAGGAGGTGTTCAGCATGACGATCAGCGTCAGGATCAGCGCCACGAGGTTGCTCACCACCCCGGAGAGCGTTCCCGCGAAGGCCCGCTGCGCCCCGATCACGTCGTTGTTCAGCCGGCTGACCAGCGCGCCCGTGCGGGTGCGCATGAAGAAGGCGATCGGCATCTTTTGGACGTGGTCGAACACGGCGGTGCGCAGGTCCAGGATGATGTCCTCGCCCAGCCCGGAGGAAATCCACCGGGTCACCATGCTGAGTCCGGCGTCGGCGATGGCCACCAGGGCGATGACCACGGCCAGCCAGGCCACTACCTCGACGCCGGTCCTGGCCACGATGGCGTCCACCACCTGGCCGGCGAGCACCGGCGTGGCAACGGCCAACGTGGCGGTCACCACGGAGAGCAGCACGAAGATCACAATCTTGCCCTTGTAGGGCGCGGCGAACGCAAAGGTCCGGCGGACTGTCTCCCGCGAGAAGGACTTCTGGTCCTTCGAGTGCGAAAGCCGGTACAGCGAACTCCAGGCTGCCCCTTCCATGGACATGATGGCTCCTAACGGCTGATGGTGCTACTGCAACCCTAGAACCATTCCGGGCGCCCTGGTGTTCCTGCCGTTGGCCATGCGGCCGAAAGCTGTCCTGGATGGCCGGGCCGGGACAGGCGCGGGATGCCACCCGGTTTTGCAGCCGGTTCGGCGAGTACAGGGTTTAGCGCCGAGATCGCCCGCAATAGGCCCCGATCTGGACGCCAAAGGGAGACCTCGCCGCGAGCTCAGGGGCGGCAACCGGTGATCTGGACGCCAACCCCTGAGCCCGACGGAACGCTGTCATCCACGGCGTCTCCCGCCGGCGGCCGCTGCCCGGGTGCCGCGCCAGCCGCCTTCGCGCCACACCCCCCGCCGGCGGCCGCTGCCCGGGTGCCGCGCCAGCCGCCGTCGCGCCACCGCCCGGTGCCGCGCCAGCCGCAGTCGTGCCAGCCCGGCGTCAGCTGAGCTGCTTCTCCTCGTGCGGGACGAAGCGCACCGTCATGGCCTTGAACCCGGGCGTGTTGGACTCCCGGGCCACGAGGTCCCGGTGGACCAGCACGTTGGCCTCCGGGAAGTAGGCGGCCGCACAGCCGCGCGCCGTCGGGTAGGACACCAGGCGGAACTCGTCCGCGCGACGCTCGTTGCCCTTGAACGTACTGATCACATCCACCAGGTCGCGGTCCGCGAAGCCCAGTTCGGCCAAATCGTCCGGATGCACCAGGATGACCCGCCGCCCGTTGGAGATGCCCCGGTAGCGGTCATCCAAGCCGTAGAACGTGGTGTTGTACTGGTCGTGGCTGCGGATGGTCTGCAGGATCAGGTGCCCCTCGGGCGCCTCAAGGTACTCCAGCGGGCTGACCGTGAAGCGGGCCTTGCCGATGTCGGTGGCGAAGGACCGGGTGTCGCGCGGCGGGTTGGGCAGCACGAAGCCGCTCTTGTTCCGGATCCGCGTGTTGAAGTCCTCGAATCCGGGCAGCACCCGGGAAATGTGGTCCCTGATCACGTCGTAGTCCTCGGCCATCGCCCGCCAGTCCACCGGGTGGTCGTCCCCGAAGGTGGCCTGGGCCATCCGGGCGATGATCACCGGTTCGGCCAGCAGGTGCTCGCTGACCGGTTCCAGCCGGCCCTGCGTGGACCGGACGACGGACATGGAGTCTTCCACGGAGAGGAACTGCGCGCCCTTGGGGTGCTTGTCGTCCCGGTCGGTGCGGCCCAGCGTCGGCAGGATCAGCGAGGTCTTGCCGTGCACCACGTGCGAGCGGTTGGGCTTGGTCGACACGTGCACCGTCAGGCCGGCCTTCTTCATGCCTTCTTCCAGCGCCTCGGTCTCCGAGTTCGCCAGGGCGAAGTTGCCGCCCATGGATACGAAGACATCCACCTTGCCGTCGGCGAAGGCGTCGAGCGCCTCGGTGGAGTCGACGCCGTGCTCCCGGGGCGAGGTGATGCCGAATTCCTTGTCCAGCGCGGCCAGCAGCCATTCCTTCGGCTTTTCCCAGATGCCCATGGTGCGGTCGCCCTGGACGTTGGAGTGGCCGCGGACCGGGCAGGCGCCCGCGCCGGGCTTGCCGAAGTTGCCCTGGAGCAGCAGCAGGTTGATGATCTCGCGCAGGGTGTCCACCGAGTGCGGCTGCTGGGTCAGGCCCAGCGCCCAGCAAATGATGGTGGCCTTGGACTTGGCCAGCAGCCCTGCCACCTTGGCGATCTCCAGCCGGGACAACCCGGTCGCCTTCTCGGTTTCGGCCCAGTCGATGTGCCGACGGGCTTCGACGTACTCCTCGAAGCCTTCGGTATTCGCCGCGATGAAAGCCTTGTCGACGACGGTGCCCGGGGCACGGTCTTCTTCTTCCAGCAGCAGGTGACCCAGCGCCTGGAACAGGGCGAGGTCGCCGCCCACCTTGATCTGCAGGAATTCGTCGGCCAACGCGGTTCCGCCGCGCAGCAGCCCGTCCACCGACTGCGGGTCCTTGAACGCCATGAGTCCGGTTTCGGGCAGCGGATTTACCGCCACGATGGTGCCGCCGTTGTCCTTGCATTCCTTGAGCGCCGAGAGCATGCGCGGGTGGTTTGTCCCCGGGTTCTGTCCGACCACGAAGATCAGCTCCGAGTGGTGGATGTCCTCCAGCGACACGGTGCCCTTGCCGATACCGATGGTCGGGTTCAGTGCGCTGCCGGAGGATTCGTGGCACATGTTGGAGCAGTCCGGCAGGTTGTTGGTGCCGAGCGAGCGCGCGAAGAGCTGGTACATGAACGCGGTCTCGTTAGCGGTGCGGCCCGAGGTGTAGAACACGCAGCGGTCCGGCGTCGTGGCGTTAATGCGTTCGCCGATCAGGCTGAACGCGTCCGCCCACGAGATCGGCGAGTAGTGCGTCTCGCCCTCGCGGATGATGACCGGTTCTGTGATCCGGCCCTGCTGGCCCAGCCAGTACTCGGTCTTCGTGGAGAGCTCTTCGATGGAGTGGCGCGCCCAAAACTCGGGCGTGACGGTGCGCTTGGTGTTCTCCTCCGCCACGGCCTTGGCGCCGTTTTCGCAGAACTCGGCCGGCTTGCGCGGCCCGGTGATGGATTCGGGCCAGGCGCAGCCCGGGCAGTCGAAGCCGCCACGATGGTTGATCCTGAGCAGGGACCGGGCGGTGCGGACGACGCCGGCCTGCTCAATGCCGCGCTCCAGCGCAACCTTCACAGCCGAAAGACCGGCGGCGGCCTTCTTCGGTTCCTTGACCTTCAGGGTGCTTTCATCAATGTCATTCACGGGTCCGGGACGAGTCATGCCCCTAATGTATCCCGGCTCACACCGGTTCTCCGACACGCTCGGCGCGTCTTACACGAAATGTCCGACGGCGGCGCCGACCCGCCCGGGGTGCGCATACACGTTAATACTGCGTCCGCGGCTGAAACCGGCCAGCGTCAGCCCCACCTTTTCCGCCAGTTCGACGGCGAGCGAGGACGGCGCGCTCACGGCCGACAGGACGGGGATACCCGCGAGATAGGCCTTCTGGACGAGTTCGAACGAGGCCCGCCCGGAGACCTGCAGCACCGTGTTCCGCAGCGGCAGCCGGCCCTCGCGCAGCGCCCAACCCACGACCTTGTCCACCGCGTTGTGGCGGCCCACGTCTTCCCGCAGGCAGAGCAGGTCGCCCTCGACGCTGAACAGGCCGGCGGCGTGGACGCCACCGGTGCGCTCGAACACCTGCTGCTGTTCGCGCAGCCGGTCCGGCAGCTGCAGCAGGATGTCCAGCGGCACTTCGCCGCCCAGGCCGGCGCCGTCCGGGCCCGGGGAGGCTCCGCCGTCGTCATTCTGGAGCGGGAAACGGGAGCGCTTGGTCACGGCGTCAATCGAGGCGGTGCCGCAGATGCCGCACGCGCTGCTGGTGACCACCTGCCGGTCCAGCCGCGGATCCGGCAGCGCCACCCCTGGCGCCAACTGGGCCTCCACCACGTTGAAGGTCTGCCGGCCGTCCTCGTCCTCGCCGGCGCAGAAGCGCATCGAGACGAGGTGTTCGGGCGACCAGACGATGCCCTCGGAGACCAGGAAGCCGGCCACCAGGTCGAAGTCGTCACCCGGGGTGCGCATGGTAATCGAGAACGCGCGGCCGGCCAGCCGGATTTCCAGCGGCTCTTCCACCGCCATCACGTCCTCGCGGCGGCGCGCCGGCGCATCGAGACTGAGTTTGAGCACCTTGCGGCGCTGCGTCAAGCGGCCCATGAAGTTCTCCTCTACTGCCTTGTAACAAGGGTAAGGCACCCATTACCAGGGCAGGTCGAGGGCAGGCAGCTGTTCGCCGGGCTCGGCGCCGGCGGCGGGCACCACCATCACGCCGTCCGCGGCCGCCAGTCCCCGCATCATGGCCGAACCGATGCGGTCCGCGGGGACGGCGCCCCCGTCCGGTGACAGGCCGTAGGGCAGCAGCCGGTCTTGGTCGTGCAGCGGCGGCATGGCAGTTCCGGCGGGCACGGTGCGCAACCGGGCCAGCGGCCGGCCGGTCATGCCCGCCAGCAGCGGAGCCGCCAGGGTCAGCAGCGCCATCATGGCGGCCAGCGGATTGCCCGGCAGCCCCACCAGCAGCCGGCCGTCGGCCAGCCGGGCCAGCAGTGCCGGATGCCCCGGGCGCATCCGGATGGACGGGACCAGGATCGTGGCGCCGTCCGCGTCCAGCACCCGGCGCAGGTGGTCGGCGGAGGAGTGGCCGGTTCCGCCGGTGGTGATGACGACGTCGCCGGCGCAGCCGGCGATGGCTTCCTCGGTGGCAGCGAAGTCGTCGGGCAGCCGCCGGCTGTCCATCACCCGGCCGCCGAGCCGGGCGATGATCGCCGGCAGCGTGGGTCCGAACGTGTCCCGGACCCGGCCCGGTGCCGGTATGCCGGAGGTGACGACCTCGTCGCCGGTCAACAGCAGGGAAACCTGCGGCACGGGGGCAACGGGGAGCACATCGTGGCCGCACACCGCCGCGACGGCCAGATGCGCAGGGGTCAGCACGGTGCCGGCGGAGACCACGACGGCGCCGGCGGCGGTCTCCTCGCCGGCCGGACGGATGTGCCGCCCGGGGGCCAGTTCCCGCCCGTCCGTGCCCGCACACAGCTCCAGCCGGTCCGTCGCCGCGGCCCCGCATTCACTGCGCAGCACGCTGTCCGTGCCCTCGGGGATCAGCCCTCCGGTGACGACCGGGGCGGCCAGCCCGGGCCGCAAGGCGCTGCCGGTCGGCACCAGCCGCCAGGGCCCGGTGCCGGCGACGGCCCAGCCGTCCATGGCGGAGGACGCGTAATGCGGGACCGGCACCAGCGCCGTCAGATCGCGGGCCAGCGTGCGGCCGGCGCAGGCGGCCAACTCTACGTCTGCGGGGTGCGGCCGCCCCGCTTCTTTGCCGGCGGTGTAGGCTGCGCCCCGGGCATCGTCCCAGCGAAGGCCGGAGCCGCTCACTCCTGCACTGCGCCGTGCCGGCGCGCCACTTCGTCGGCCACGCGGGAGGCCGCACGCATGGCCACCTCGGGTGTGGCCTGTCCGGTGGCCGCGGCCAGGCCGGCGGCGTACCCCACCACGAAGGTCGTCAGTGGCGCCGCCGGGCGGACCACACTGTGCGCCGCGACGCCGGCCAGTCCCAGCACGGCGTCGATGTCAACCGGCGTGTCCTCGATTTCCAGCGCCTGGAGCAGTTCGCTGACATACGGGGAGAGCTTTTCGGCCGCTCCGGACACAATGGCCTCCGATCCGCCCGTGCGCGGGCTTTGTACAACGTTTGTTTCAGGCTACGGGGCGGGCCGGGCAATGCCAAAGCGGCCCGCGTCCTGCCAAGTGTCGACGTCGGAGGTGTGGTCCCCTGACGGACCCTCGAGCCGGATCTCGGCAGCCGGCAGGCCGCCGAGCAGCCGCCGGACCGGCTGGCCGGCCAGCCCGGCGGCTCCCCCGGCGTTCCGCACCGCCGCCTCCAACGCGGCGCTGTCCGCGCAGCAAGCCAGCGGCTGCTGTCTGCCGTCGGCGTCCACCGGGATCCAGAGCCTGGCCTCCGGCCGAAGGACGGCGTGGCGCAGCAGCAGTTCCGGCAGCCCGGCCAGCATCGGCATGTCGCAGGCAAAGAGCAGCGTGAACGGCGCCCGCACGGAGGCACCGCCGTCGCCGTCCTGGACCCGCCCGGAGGCACCGCCGTCGTCGTCCTTGACCAGCGCCTGGATTCCCGCAGCAATGCCCGCCGCCGGTCCGGAGAACGGCGGGTCTTCCCGGGTGAGCTTCAGCCGAAGCGGCTGCGGGGCGGCCGTGCGGCGGAAAGCTTCCACTTCCTCCGACAGGTCATCGGGGCCGACGACGGAGATCCGCTGGGCCCCGCGGACAGCCTCCAGCGTGCGGCGCAACAAGGTAACTCCGTCGAGCTGCAACAGCGCCTTGGGGCTGCCTCCCAAGCGCGAGGAACGGCCGCCGGCCAGCACGACTGCGTCGAAAACCGGAGCCGTCACGCGGCGGTATGGGTGTCGAGGAACTGGCTCCAGGCCGGGGCAGGACGGTCCAGGTCGCGGATCCGCCAGCGGGCGCCGCTGGGCGGCCGGGGTGTGAAGCGCAGGCTCCAGCCCATTTGGGCCAGCGTGCGGTCACCCTTGGCATTGTTGCAGCGCAGGCAGCAGGCCACCAGGTTCTCCCAACTGTCTTCTCCCCCGCGCGACCGGGGCTTGACGTGGTCCACCGTGGTGGCCGTCTTGCCGCAGTAAGCGCAGAGATGGTTGTCGCGGCGCAGGACGCCGCGGCGGGTCACCGCGGTGTTCTTGTTGTACGGCATCTTAATGTAGCGGTTGAGCAGGATGACCGAGGGACGGCCCAGGATGTCGTTGGGGCCGACGACGGGGTCTCCGTCTTCGGCAATCACGCTGGCTTTTCCGGTGAGCACAAGAAGCAGCGCCCGGCGGAAGGTGACAACCGCCAGGGGTTCGTAACCAGCATTCAGAACGAGTGTGCGCATGCACATTCCTCTAGGCCTGACCAACCCGACCGGTGCTTCAGATCCCGGTCCGGGACTGGATTTTCTGCACTGACAGTCAAAGAGTATGACGGCGGGTGCGTTCTGCGCTAACTTTTTTACCGTCTGTGGGCACAACGCCGCCGGCCCCGGTGCACGCTGTGGGCGTGTACCGGGGCCGGGGTCGGTCCTGGGGACCGGGAAGGCTGATGCCTAGTTGACGCGGATGGCTACATAGCCGGATCCGACGTCCGCACTGGCCAGTGCGGTGGTGTAGCCGGTCCAGCCGCCGTGGATGGCCTGGCCGTTGCCCACGTAGATGGCGATGTGCGCGACGCCGGCACCGCCGTCGGAGTAGTACAGCAGATCGCCCGGCTGCGGGGTGGAAACCTGGGTGCCGTAGCTGAAGAACTGCGCGGGGGCGAGGTCGCCCACCGAGAAACCGGCGGCGCGCAGGGCCTTCTCCACCATGGCGGTGCAGTCCTGCGAGATGCCGATCTGGCCGTACGCGGAGGACACCAGGGTGGAGGCTACTCCGCTAGCGGAAGCTTCGGCCTTGGCCGGCTCCGCCTTGGCCGCGGGGGCGGCGGCGGCGGCCTTGACCTCGACCGCGGGAGCGGCGGCCTGGACGGCGCCCTGGGCTGCGCCTGCGGCCTCCTCGACGACCGGGGCCACTTCTTCGGCCACGGCTTCGACAACAGGCTCAGGCTCCGGGGCCGGAGTGGACTTGATGGCGGGACGCGAGAAGGTCAGCTCGACGGCACTCGAAGCCTGGACGGTGTCCACCTGCACGCGGCTGGGAACGGACACGGTGGATGCGGTGCGTTCGATGGTGGTTGACTGCGCGGGAACCGCGGCGGTCAGGGCCAGTCCGGACGCGGCAGCGATGACGGCTGCCGAGCGACCCATGGATCCGGCATTGGACGAGACGGCTTTGGAAATCGTCTCCAGCGGGTTGGTGCGGACGGAAACGGCGCGGTGGCGCCCCGTAGCGGTGTCATTGAACACGTTAAAGGCCTCTCCCAATGCCTGCGAGGTGAGCTGTCGGATTCGGATGGGAGTGCATCCGGCCGCAGCCCTCTCCGGCAAGACCTGAGAGTGCTAGCGACTTAACCCCAAGGGTTTCTGTACGAAACCCGGAATTGGTTCCCCCGCCTCTGCCCGCGAAGTTTTTGCGAACGGACTCCGGACGGTGGCAGAGCTCGGCAATCCACCCGGAGGTCCCAGCCGTTTGGCAACTGGCACGCGTTAGAGCGTATACGATCAATCACGCATTGTCACATTCTGATCACGGCGCGGTGATGTTTTGATTACGGGAGGCCCGCGGGCCGTGCTTCCGGACGGTTCCGGGATGGTGCTGGTACGAAGGGTGCCGCGTGGGGCCTCGCGGCTCCGGACGGTTCGGGGACGGCACTTGCGCGAAAGGCGCCGCTGTGGATCTCGCGAGCTCCGCTCAGTCTTCCGCGGGGCGCCGCTTAACGGCCGCAGCGCGCCCCGAAGGACGCGCCGCGAGAAGACCGTGGAAGGAAGGGATTAGCCTGCCGGACGGATGAAAACCGGGCCGGAGCCGATGTAGGCGCTGCCCAGGACGGTGTTGTAGCCGGCCCAGCCGCCGTGGATGGCCTGGCCGTTGCCGACGTAAATGGCCACGTGAGCCACACCGGCACCGCCGTTGGCGTAGTAAATGATGTCGCCCGGCTGCGGGGTGGACACCTGCGTGCCGTAGGCAAAGAACTGTGCGGGGGCAAGGTCGCCCACCGCGAAGCCTGCCGCGCGCAGGGCGTTCTCGACCAGGGCGGTGCAGTCCTGGCCGACACCGATCTGGCCGTATGCGGCCGCGACGATGGCGCCGGCGGCTCCGCTGGCGGCAGCTTCGTCGGCCTTCTTGACGGTTTTGGTTTCGTTCGACCCGGCGTCGTTGCCGGTCGTGGGGGTGATCTCGTTGGAGACGGCCTGGACAACTGCCTCCGGCGCGGGGGTGGAGGTGATCCCCGCACGTTCGAAGGTCAGCTTCACGGCTGCGGAGGCCTGCACGGCTTCCACCTGCACGCGGGCCGGGGCGTCGACCCCTCGGTCAGCGCTGACAGCCTGGGCCGGGATGGTACCGGTCAAAACCAGGCCGGTAGCGGCGGCGATCACGGCACCCTGACGTCCCATGGTTCCCGCATTCGCGGACACAGCCTTGGAAATCGTCTCAAGCGGGCTCGTGCGGACGGGGGTCGCACGATGGCGGCCCGCAGTAATGCTCTTGGACACGGTCTGTACCTCTCCCAAATGCCTGCGAGGTGAGCTGTCGGGTTCGGATGGGAGTTCATCCGGCCGGCCGGCGTGCGGGCTGGTGGCCCGGGCCTGATCGGCTTTACCCCAAGGACACCGTGCGATGTCCGGGAAGTGGTTCCCCCGCCTCTGCCATGCGAATCGGTGCGAACGAACTTCGGGCGACGGCAGAGTTCGGCATTCCGCCCGAAGGTGCCAGGCTGTGGGCGACTGGCACGGGTGAAACCTTATAACAGTTTGCGGGTTGTGTCACGTTCCGGTTACGGCGTGTTGGTCACAGCCAGCCGGTGGGGTCCACCAGCTTGTCGTTGACCATCACTTCGAAGTGAAGGTGGCATCCGGTTGAGGCTCCGGTCGTGCCGCTTTGGCCCACCATCTCCCCGCGCTGCACGGTGGCGCCGACCGACGTGTCGATGGTGCTCAGGTGGTTGTAGGTGGTCTTCAGGCCGTTGCCGTGGTCCACCACGATCCGGTTGCCGCCGCCGCCGACCTGGAAGCCTGCCTCGACGACGGTTCCGCCGGCTGCCGCGTGGACCGGAGTGCCACAGGCTGCTCCATAGTCCTGGCCGGTGTGCAACTCCCCGGCATAGCCGGTGATCGGACTGACGCGGTAGCCGAACGGCGACGTCATGGTCATCTCGTCCATCGGCTGCGAGAGGGAACCTTCGCTGCTGACAACCTTGGCGTTGCTGCCGGAAGCGACCATGACCTGCTTCAGCTTCGTGTCCGGGTCGAACTTGCTGGTCAGCCCGGCACGCTCAAACGTCAGGCGCGCTTCGGTGGCGGCGGAGATGCTGCTGCTGGCGGCCGGAGCCTCCTGCGGGGCGTCGGCCGTGGCGCCGGCCGTCGTCGGGAGCATCACTGTCAGGGCCATCCCGGACGCGGCTGCGACGATCGCGGTTTTATGCCCGACGTCGCGTGCGGCTGCTGCTACCGGCGACGGCGCCGGCTGGGCGCGGCGGCGGCCGGGTGTCGCGGCACGTGGGCGTGAGTGTTCGACCGGGGCGGATGAACGGCGCCGTCCCGAGGCTTTGTGACCTGCCAAAATTCTTTACCTCTCCAAAGCGCCTGCGAAGTTAGCTGTCGGATTCGAGTCAAGAGAAAACTCGGCCGCACCGCACACAGCGTGAGTGGAACGATTCACCTACGCTTTGCCCGCTGCGGCTTCACCCCAAGGCAGCGTACAAACTGCCGCTTGGTGGGTCCTCCGCCCCTGTCTCACGGATACACGCCTCCGCCGACAGGGTTCGGCTTGCGGAGGGTGTGGGATCGATGTCTCGATACCCCGGTCAACTATACGTAAAACTCCCCGAAAGTAATAAATCCGTTATCCGTGGTGCGTGTATTTAGGGGACAACGTTTCATCGCATTGATACAAAGATGTGCGCGGCAACTTCCGGAGGCAGTTCCAAGGCACCGTCGATCCCCGGCACGCGCACGGAAATGTACTCGCCGGCGGTCTCCAGTTGAAGGCTTGCGCCGGGCTTCAAGCCGCCCTCTTCCAGCTGGAGCAACAGTTCCGGTTCCACCTGGATGGGCTCCGCCAGCCTGACTATGCTCACCTGTTTATCGGCCGTGTAGCTGCCCATGGCCTGTGCCAGATTGAGCACGCCGGAGGTGAACTCTTCGGCCGGCTGGCCCCCGAGCGCTTCCAAACCGGGGATGGGATTGCCATACGGCGAAACCGTTGGCCTGCCCAGCAGTTCGTAGAGCCGCTGCTCGACCCGCTCGCTCATCACGTGTTCCCAGCGGCAGGCCTCGTCATGCACGTAGGCCCAGTCCAGTCCGATGACGTCGGAGAGCAACCGCTCGGCCAGCCGGTGCTTGCGCATCACTTCGGTCGCTTTTCGCCGGCCCAGTTCGGTCAGCTCGAGATGCCTGTCGCCGGTGACGACCACGAGTCCGTCCCGCTCCATCCGCCCGATCGTCTGCGAAACCGTCGGGCCAGAGTGGCGCAGCCGCTCGGCGATCCTGGCGCGCAGCGCAACGATGTTCTCTTCTTCGAGCTCGAGGATAGTGCGCAGGTACATCTCGGTAGTGTCGATGAGATCAGTCAATGGCTTCTTGCTCCTCGGCGCGGTTAAAGGCTGCTCCAGCAGCATGCATGAGGGTGTTCTCCCCTCACCAGCCTAGCCTGTTTTCCGTGCCCGACCGGCAGCTACGCCGCGGGCTGACGCGCCATGCGGCCAACGCAACAATGCCGGGTTCAACTAACGGCGGCCCTTGGCGTTGGGGCAGAATGAAACGGGCGTTCAACGGCGAACCGCCATCGAGATCATTGCCCCCACGCCAGGAAAGGTATTCATGAGCGATACCCAGTCCATCAGCATTCCCGCCGACCTGCTCCCCAAGGACGGGCGCTTTGGCGCGGGACCGTCCAAGGTCCGTCCGGAACAGGTCGACGCCCTGGTCGCCGCCGGCCAGAACCTGCTGGGCACGTCGCACCGCCAGGCACCGGTGAAGAACCTCGTGGGCAGCGTCCGCGAGGGGCTTAAGTCGTTCTTTAAGGCGCCGGAGGGTTACGAGGTCATCCTGGGGGTTGGCGGCTCGACGGCGTTCTGGGACGTTGCATCCTTCGGACTGGTGGAGCAGAAGGCGCAGCACCTGTCCTTCGGCGAGTTCAGTTCCAAGTTCGCCGCGGCCACCAACAAGGCCCCGTTCCTGGCCGAGTCGAGCATCATCACTTCGGAACCCGGCTCCCGGCCGGAGCCGCGGGCAGAGGCCGGCGTGGACGTCTATGCCTGGGCGCAGAACGAAACCTCCACCGGTGTGGCCGCGCCGGTGCAGCGCGTGAATGGTGCCGACGACGGCGCGTTGGTCCTCATCGACGCCACCTCCGCAGCGGGCGGGCTGGACGTCGATGTCACCCAGAGCGACGTCTACTACTTCGCGCCCCAGAAGAACTTCGCCTCCGACGGCGGCCTGTGGCTGGGCGTCTTCTCCCCCGCAGCGGTGGAACGGGCGGCCCGGATCGGTGCCACCGATCGTTGGATTCCCGACTTCCTCAATCTAGAAACGGCCATCGACAACTCGCTGAAGAACCAGACCTACAACACGCCCGCGCTGGCCACCTTGGTCACGCTCAATGCGCAGATCGAGTGGCTAAACGGCAACGGGGGCCTGGACTTCGCTTCCGGCCGCACCGCCGATTCGGCAGGACGGGTGTACCAGTGGGCGGAGGCTTCCGCGGTGGCGACCCCGTACGTGGCGAACCCGGAGCACCGTTCGAACGTCATTGCGACGGTGGACTTCGACGAGTCAATTGATGCCGCTGCGGTCGCCAAGGTGCTGCGTGCGAACGGAGTGGTGGATGTGGAGCCGTACCGCAAGCTCGGCCGCAACCAGCTGCGCATCGCCACCTTTGTCGCCGTGGAGCCTGAGGACGTCAGCGCACTGCTGGCCTGCATCGACTACGTGGTGGACCGGCTGCAGGGCTGACTCCACCGACGACGCGTCGATTCGCTAAGGTCCGGCTTCCGTTCGCGGCGGCCGGACCTTTTTGGTTGGCAGTTGGGTGCAGCCCTGGCAGCGTTACGCAGCAGCGTTACGCAGCAGCGATGCGTCAGCCGCGCGGCGTCACCAGCGATGCGTCAGCAGCGCTTCATTGGGATCTTTGCAGGCAGCATTGCGTCACCCGCGATGCCTCAGCAGCGAAGCGTCACCAGCGTTACACCGCCCCTCCAGCAAGCGTGAGGTTCCACCTCAAAACTGTCCGAAGCAGCCGGTAGCGTGAGGATATGGACGGCGAGGGCGGCGAGCTTCGGTTCCCGGTTCCGGGACAGGGACTGGTGATGGACCTTGGTGTGCCCTCGCGTCCGGACAGTTCCCTGCTGGAAGCGCTGCTGCAACAGGTGGTGGCAGCGGCGCTGCTGCGACGTTATGGCATCAGGCCTGATGGCGCCGGATTCTTTCCGGCGGCAGCTGACCTGGGCGCGTCTGCCGCCGTCGACTCCGCCCACCCTCTAGGGATTTCTTCCCCAAACGAAGCTACGGGCGCCGGGCAGGTATCCCTGCCCGAGGACGCCGGATCAGCTCAGAGATTGGGCGCCGGGCAGGTATCCCTGCCCGAGGACGCCGGATCAGCTCAGAGATTGGGCGCCGGGCTGCAATCGGCCGGGAACGGGGAGGACGACGGCGTAGGCCTGCCCGTGGTGCCGGAGGGCACCGGGGGCGAGCCGGTGGTCCCCGAGGGTGGCGTGGGCGTGCCTGCCGTGCTGGCTGGCCTGTTGGCGGTGGTGGAGCCGGCGGATCTGGATGACGCGCAGACCATGGACTATCTTTTGGCCGCGGCGCGGGTGGAGGCGTGGGTGCAGTCCTGCCAGGTCAAGGCGTTGGGCCGCTTCGCCCGGCTTCGTCCCGGCGTTGGCGCCGACTGCGACCCGGAAGGCTTTTCCCGGTTCGCGCCGCAGGAGATTTCGGCGCATCTGTGCACGGGGGATGCCGCGGCGCGGGCCATGCTGGCCGATGCCCGGCACATCTGCTCGCACCTGCCGGGCACTCTCGAGGCGATGGGCCGCGGTGACCTGGACTTGCCGCGCGCGAAAGCGCTGGCCCGCGGCTCCGCCGACCTGCCGGCGGAATGCCTGCAGGACTTCGAAGCCGCTGTGCTGCCCGGCGCCGGGGACGTCACGCTGGATTCAGTGAGATCGCGGGTCCGGCGGATGCGGGACAGGCTGCACCCGGAATCCTTGGCGGAGCGGCACCGGCGGGCGAACGAGTCCCGGGACGTGCAACTGATGGACCAGGACGACGGGATGGCCGAACTGTGGATCCGGACCAGCGCGGATAAGGCGCACCTGGTCTTCGACCGGATCCAGGCCACGGCCCGCTCCCTCCAAGGCCCCGGCGAGGCCAGGACCCTGCCCCAGCTGCGAGCCGACGTGTTCACCGACCTGCTGCTGGCCGACGGCACTGGCCTGGCTGGCCCCGCGGATACTGCGGCAGTGGACGACACGGTACCGGCAGCGCCGGCAGCTGCACAGGTATCCGCCGGCAGCGGAAGCTTCGCTGGAGGCCCGTCCGGGGACGGCACTGTTGCGGTTCCAAGGCCGGCACCGGCCGGCGGCGGTGGTCGGTCCGCACCTACCTGCGGCGGCGGTGGCCGAGCCGCTCCTGTCTGCGGCGGCGGTGCGGGGCCGGGGATGCTGGTCACGATGCCCTTGACTACGCTGCTGGGACTGAGCGAGGAGCCCGGGGACTTGGCCGGGCACGGACCGATCCCGGCAGACATGGGACGGCAACTCGCCGAGCTGGCCAGGTCCTGGTTGCTGGTGCTCACCGACGACCATGGTCAGGCGATCGCGGCCGCCCGGAGACTGCGGATTCCGCCCGAATGGCTCAAGCGGCTGGTCCGTGTCCGCGACCGGCACTGCCGTTTCCCCGGGTGCCGCCGGGCGGCCAGGTATTGCGAGATCGACCATGTCCTCGCGTGGGACGACGGCGGGCCGACCGTGCTGGAGAACCTGCAGTGCCTGTGCAGTGCGCATCATGCGGCGAAGACCGGCGGGCACGTCCGGGCCGCTGCCGGGCCACACGGCGAGATCACATGGACCACGCGCACCGGCCACCGCAAGACCACCCATCCGGACGAGGGCTGGGACACCATCCTGCACCGGCCGAAGGAGACAGATCCCGCCGCCAACGGCGGCAGCGGATACACCACCGACGGCACCGGAGAAGACGTCGTCAGCGGCACCATTGACCCAATTGACCGCGGTGACCAAACGCCTAAACGTACTCTCGGCGGCATCGAGCTGCCCGACGACACCACCGACCCCGACGCACCACCGCCTTTCTGAGCTTCCCGCGGCAAGAGAAGATGTGGGGGGCGCCAGCAGAAGATGCCGAGGGCGGGTTGCCTGCGGTCTCGGCAGCTCTTAGGCGGGCCGGTCCGGCACGCCGTAGGTGATGCTCAGTTTCCGCTCGGCAGAGCGGTCGAAGCGAAGGCGCATGTGGTGCGCACGCCAGGCCCATATGATCCCGATGGCGGCGGCGGCCACGCCCGACAGCGCGGCAACGCCCAGCCCCCAGCGCGGGCCGAAGCTGTTGGCCACCAAGCCGACCAGCGGCGCACCGATCGGGGTCCCGCCCATCAGGATGGCCATGTACAAGGACATGACGCGCCCGCGCATCATGGGAGCAGTCGTGGTCTGCACATAGGCGTTGGCGCTGGTCATGATCGTGATGGCCGCAGCGCCGACCGGCACCAGCGCCAGCCCGAAGAGCCAGACCGTCGGGGCCAGCCCTGCCACGGTGCAGGCGATGCCGAAGGCCACCGACGCGCCAAAGATATAGCGCAGCCGGGGCCGGTCCCGCCGCGCGCTAAGCAGCGAACCGGTGACCGAACCCGCTGCCATCACCGAGGAAAGTATGCCGAAATCACCGGCGTGCCCGCCGAATTCCGTGCGCGCCATGGAGGCGACAAAGACGGAAAAGTTCAGGCCGAAGGTACCGATGATGAAAATGGCGGCCAGCACCACCACCAGGTCGGGCCGCTGCTTCACATACCGGAAGCCTTCGAGGATCTGGCCGCGCCCCTTGGCGGCCTTCTCCCGCAGGTGAAGCTCCTGCCGTCGGATGGCGAGCAGCGCCGCGATCATCGCCGCGAAGGTGGCGGTGTTGATGAGGAACACCGGGCCGGGCCCGATGGCGACGGTGAGCACACCGGCAATGGCCGGCCCGACCATCCTGGCCAGGTTGAACGAGGTGCTGTTCAGCGCCACCGCATTGGGCAGGTAATCGTCGCGCACCACGTCCGAGACGAACGTCTGCCGTGCGGGCGCGTCCACCGCTGTCACCATCCCAAGTGCCAGGGCGAAGGCGTAGACATGCCACAGCTCGGCGACGTCGGCGATCACCATCAGCCC
Organism: Arthrobacter sp. Y3221048; assembly: GCF_059092685.1. NCBI lineage: Bacteria > Bacillati > Actinomycetota > Actinomycetes > Micrococcales > Micrococcaceae > Arthrobacter > Arthrobacter sp. Y3221048. Next base: position 755,251 of record NZ_JBNHHX010000003.1, read on the forward strand.
CAACGCCAGACCCAGCACGGCCATCGAAATCTGGGTGGCCATCAGCAGCTTTTGCCGGTCAAACCGGTCGGCAACCAGCCCCGCCCAGGGAGCCATGACCAGTTGCGGTCCCATCTGCAGAGCCATCACGATGCCCATGGCAGCGGCGTCCTGCTCGGTCAGGATGTCGTAGACCAGCCAGTCCTGCGCCGTGCGCTGCATCCACGTGCCGATATTGGAGACCAACGCTCCAATGAACCAGATCCGGTAGTTGAACAACCTCAGTGAACGAAACACGCTTTACCGCCCTTTCCGGCTGCATACCTGCCTCGTCGATGGGTCGCGTCAGGACGTAGTTTCGGCGCCGTCCTCGGTCGCGGTGATGTCGGACGTCTCGGTCGCGGCGATGTCGGAGGCCTCGGCGCCGTTCCCTTCGGATACGTCCTCGGTAGCCGGACGGAGGTCCTCGGCTGCAGCCACGCCGTCCGCGGCTACTCCGGCGTCGTCGGAGACCGCACCCGTATCGGCGGCTGCACCGCCGTCGTCGGAGGCCGCACCCGTATCGGGAGCTGCACCGGCGTCCTCTGCCTCATCCGTATCGGGAGCTGCACCGGCGACGTCTGCCGCATCGGCCGCAGCAGCTGCCTCGGTGCGGTCCGCCGCATCTGCCGCATCCGCCGCAGCAGCTGCCTCGGCTGCCTCGGTGCGGTCCGCCGCCTCTGCCTCCGCCGCGGCCGCGGCTTCTTCAGGCCTAACCCGGTCGGCCCACGGCACCCACTCGGGAGCCAGGAGCGACTTCTCCGAGGGAAGCAGGCCTACTTCGCAGACCGTGGCATCCTTGCCGCGCGGCACCCGGGCAAGCGTGGCGTACCACTGCCAGCCCACGTAGCCTGCCAGTCGTGCCTCGAACCGGTGGGTGACCAGGCGGTCGCCGTCGGCAAAGCTGCCGACGTGTGCACCGATTTGCTCGGACGGGGCGATCTCCAGCACACCGTTGCGCGCACGGTCCACCGCGGCGGCCAGCACAGCATCCAGCTTGGGAGCGCGCTTCGCGGGACGACGCCGGGGAGCGGCCTCGGCCTGCGGCTCGCCGGCGGCCGCCGCCTCCGCCTCAACCGTTTCAGCGCTGGCGTCGGTCATGTTTTCAGTCATCAAGGCCGCTTACGCGTCCAGGTCGTCGGCCACGCGGCGGAGCACCGCTGCGACCTTCGACGCGTGGGAGCGCTCCGGGTAGCGGCCCTTGCGCAGGCCGTTGGAAATTTCGTCCAGCAGCTTGATCAGGTCCTCGGTGATCACGGCCATGTCCTCGGCCGGCTTGCGCGTTGCCCGGACCACCGAGGGAGCGGCGTCGAGGATGCGCGCTGAGAGGGCAGATGGGCCACGCCGGCCATCGGCTATGCCGAATTCCATCCGCGTGCCTGGCTTGACGTCCTTGACGCCTGCCGGCAGCGCCGACGCGTGCAGGAATACTTCCTGTCCGTCTTCGCTGGCCAGGAATCCAAACCCTTTATCCGTGTCAAACCACTTGACTTTGCCGATGGGCACTTTGCTTACCTCGTTCTGCTTCATGATGCAGCGGTACCGCACGCTGCTGCGTTCTTACCATGGGCCCCGCCGGTAGCACAGCGGCCGCACACGCGACCGCGCCGAATCGGGGAAAGTCTGTCTCTAGGTTATCGTGTTCCGCCGACGGCCGAGCCCGCTGCCCACAGCTTTCCGCTCGTGGCGTGAGCGTCGGGAATCGGGCCACGGCAGGCCGCTGTAATCTGGTGTCATGCCCGGAACCGTCCCCGCCCAGAATGCGTCCCGACCCGCCGAGTCCGGTGCGTTGCACCGAGCGCTGGTCGTTGCCGCCGTCGTCGTGCTGTTGGTTGGGCTGGGCAGCCTGGGCGTGATTCTGGCCGGCGCCATGGCCGGCACCGAGGTGTGGACGGGCTTCCTGGGACTGGCCTGGTTCTGCTTTCCCATCGCCTTCGTGCTGATGGTGCTGCTGGTGGCCGGCAGCGTCCGGCGCCGCCGCCGCAGCTAGCGGCAGCAGCCGCTCCCGAGACCGGCCCGCCCCGGCACCGTTGCGCCGCAGAGGCGCGGGGTAACGTTAATCCGGTGTCCTCCATCCGCGCCTTGGCTGGCCAGCTGGCCGCCCGCAGCGACACAGAGCTGCGGCAGTTGTTCAGCACCCGTCCGGATCTGTGCCTGCCGGCCGTGCCGGACTTTTCCGCCCTGGCGGCGCGCGCGTGCACCCGGATCAGCCTGCAGCGGGTGCTGGAACAGCTGTCCCGGCCCGAACTGGACGTGCTCGAAGCCGTAGTGCTCAGCACCGATGTGGATGCCGGGCGCGCCACCGATGCCCGCTCCCTGCGGCCGCTGCTCGTGCCGCCGGAAGGCACCGCGACGCTTCACGAACTGGACTCCTGCCTGGCTCGGCTGCATGGACTTGCCTTGCTGCTGTCCGCGGAACTGCCCTCCCACGACGACGGCGGTGCCACCCCTCCTTCCCCGGCCTACCTTCCGGTGGCGAGCCTGGCGGAAGCACTGGGACCGTACCCCTCCGGCCTCGGCCGCAGCTACGCAGCCCTGGCCGCCGCCAGCCCCGTGGCCGCCGACCATCTGGTCGGTACGGTGCGGCTGCTGCGGGAGGCCGGTTACGCCCTCCCGGCAGATTTTCCGGAGCCGGGCACGGACGAAGGCCCCGGCGCGCCGTCCCCGGGCGTCCGGGCAGCCGCCGTGCTTGAGAGCTGGCTTGCCGACCCGCGGACCTGGCAGGCGCTGATGGCCAAGGCGCCGGAGCATACGGGCGAGCTGCTCGGGAAGTTCCGCCGCTCCCCGCTCGGGGCGCTGCCGCACCGGCTGGCCGGCACGGGCCCGCGCGACGCCGCCTCACCGATCGACTGGCTGGCAGCCCATGCACTCCTGGTGCCCATCGACGCGTCGCACGTGGAACTCCCCCGGCCGGCGGGCCTGGCGGTGCGCGGCGGCGCCGTGGCAGATCCCTGGCACACGCATCCGCCGGCAATTGCTGACCGGCAGGTCCGAAATTCCCTGCGTGACAACGCGGCGTTCTCCGCCGCGGCCGAGACGCTGCGGCTGGTGGCCGAGCTGCTGGAACAGATACGCCGGGTACCGGTGGCCACCCTGCGGGCAGGCGGTGTGGGCGTCCGCGAAGTACGGCGGCTGGCCGAGGCGCTGCGGATCGAACCGGGCGTGACCAGCTGGCTGCTGGAGCTGTCCGCCGCGGCCGGACTGGTCATCCTGGACGTGGATACCTCCCGCTGGGTGGTCCATGCGAACGCCAGGTTCGGTTCCCTGGAGCGCCGGGACCAATGGCACCTGCTGGTCTCGTCCTGGCTGCAGCTGGACCGGGCGCCGTCGCTGGTGGGCGGGCGGACGCCGTCGGACACCGCCATTAATGCGCTGGCGGCCGAAGCGTCCCGGCCCGACGCCCCGGCAGTCCGGCGCCAGGTGCTCGAGGCGCTGGAGGAGCTTTGCGGGGCGGCTGATTCCACCGGCGGCAGCACGCCGGCGCCCTCGCCGGAAGAGGTTACCGCCTATCTGGTCTGGCGGCGGCCCCGGCAGCAGCGCCGGTTCAAGCGGCTGGTTCCGGGCATCCTGGCCGAGGCCGCGCGGCTGGGTCTCGTGGGCTCCGGCGCGCTGACCGGGCTGGGTCGGGCGACGGCGCAGGGCCGGCTGGCCGAGGCCGCCGCGCTGCTGGCCGAGCAGCTGCCGGAACCGCTGGACAAATTCATGCTGCAGGCGGACCTGACGGCCGTTGCTCCCGGTTATCTGGCCCCGGATATCGCCGCCGAGCTGTCCTTGCTGTCCGATGCTGAAGGCCAGGGCCCGGCAGCCATCTACCGGTTCTCGGCCGACAGCATCCGGCGCGCCCTCGACGCCGGCCGGGACGCCGCCGGGATCCTCGGCTTCCTGACCCGCCATTCGGCCACCGGCGTGCCGCAGCCGCTGCAGTATCTGGTGGAGGACACCGCTTCCCGGCACGGTGCGCTGCGGGTCGGAGCGGCCGCCAGCTTCCTGCGCAGCGATGACGAAGATGCCTTGACGGACCTGCTCGCCGACCCGCGCGCGGCCCGGCTGGGCCTGCGCCGGCTGGCGCCTACGGTGCTGGTGTCGCGTACCGGAGCCCGCGATCTGCTCGCCTCCCTGCGCCAGCTCGGTTACGCGCCGGCTCCGGAGGCCGACGACGGCGTGGCGCTGGGCGGCGGGGCCGGCGCCGGCGGGGCCGGCACCGGCTGGCCGGGCACCGTCGGGGCGGGGGCCGTCGGGGCGGGGACCGTCGGGCGTCCTGCTGCGGACGGCACCCCGGCGGATGGTTCCGCAGCTGCGCAGGCGGGCCGCGCGCCGTCGTCGTTTCCGGTGAGGACGAATCCCTGGGAACTCACCGCCGAAGATGCCGATGCCCAGCTGGCAATGCTCCGGAGCAGCGGCGTTCCCTCCCTCCCGGCCGCCGAGGCCGGGCCGCTGCTGGCGCTGGAAACGCTGCGCACCGCGGTCCGGTTGAAACAAAAGGTGCGGATCGGCATCGTGGACCCGGACGGCAACCACCGGCGCCAGGTGATGCTCCCGCTGTCCGTCAGCGGCGGGCGGGTGCGCGTCTTCGACCCCGACCGTGACAGCGAGCGCACCGTCTCCATCCACCGCGTGATGGACATCGAACTAGTGGAGGGCAGCTGAATGGCCAACGGACCCCTGATCGTCCAAAGCGACAAGACGATCCTGCTGGAGGTGGACCACGAACAGGCCACCGAGGCCCGGCACGCCATCGCCGCGTTCGCCGAACTGGAGCGCGCACCGGAGCACATGCATTCCTACCGGATCACTCCGCTGGGGCTGTGGAACGCCCGCGCCGCCGGGCTGGACGCCGAACAGGTGCTGGACACGCTGCTGAACTACTCGCGCTTCCCGGTGCCGCACGCGCTGCTGGTGGATATCGAGGACACCATGTCCCGGTACGGGCGGCTGCGGCTGGAGAAGGACCCACAGCATGGCCTGGTGCTGCGCACCAGCGACTACCCGGTGCTCGAAGAGGTCATGCACGCCAAGAAGATCCAGCCGCTGCTGGGTCCGCGGATCGATGCCGAGACCACCGTGGTGCACTCCTCGCAGCGCGGCCAGCTCAAGCAATTGCTGCTCAAGCTGGGTTGGCCCGCGGAGGACCTGGCGGGCTACGTCGACGGCACGCCGCATCCGATTGCGCTGGCCGAATCCGCGGAACCGGGCGGCTGGCAGTTGCGGCCGTACCAGCGCCTGGCCGTGGAGAATTTCTGGGCCGGTGGTTCCGGCGTCGTCGTCCTGCCCTGCGGGGCCGGCAAGACGCTGGTCGGCGCCGCCGCGATGGCCACCAGCTCCACCACCACCCTGGTGCTGGTGACCAACACCGTCTCCGCACGGCAGTGGAAGGACGAACTCGTCCGCCGGACCTCCCTGACCGCGGAGGAGGTGGGCGAATACTCCGGCTCGGTCAAGGAAATCCGGCCGGTCACCATCGCCACCTACCAGGTGCTGACCATGCGCCGCGGCGGACTGTATCCGCACCTGGAACTATTGGACGCCAACGACTGGGGCCTGATCATCTACGACGAGGTGCATCTGCTGCCGGCCCCGATGTTCCGGATGACCGCGGACCTGCAGGCGCGGCGGCGGCTGGGGCTGACCGCCACGCTGGTGCGCGAGGACGGCCGCGAGGGCGAAGTGTTCTCGCTGATCGGCCCGAAGCGCTATGACGCGCCGTGGAAGGACATCGAGGCGCAGGGCTACATCGCGCCCGCCGACTGCGTCGAAGTCCGGGTGGACCTGCCGCGGGACGAGCGGGTGGCGTACGCCATGGCCGACGACGGCGACAAGTACCGGCTGTGCGCAACGTCCCCGATCAAGACCCCGGTCGTCGACGCCTTGGTGCGGGCCCACCGGGGCGAGCAACTGCTGGTGATCGGTCAGTACATCGACCAACTGGACGAGATCGCCGCGCACCTGGACGCGCCCGTGATCAAGGGCGAGACGTCGGTGAAGGAACGGCAGCGGCTGTTCGACGCTTTCCGCCGCGGTGAACTGCAGACGCTGGTGGTCTCCAAGGTAGCCAACTTCTCCATCGACCTGCCCGAAGCCACCGTGGCCATCCAGGTGTCCGGCTCGTTCGGCTCACGGCAGGAAGAAGCCCAGCGCCTGGGCCGGCTCCTGCGCCCAAAGGCGGATGGCCGGGCCGCCCGGTTCTACACGCTGGTCGCGCGGGACACGCTGGACCAGGACTTCGCGGCCAAACGCCAGCGTTTCCTGGCCGAGCAGGGCTACGCCTACACCATCAAGGACGCCAACGACGTGCTGCAGCCGTAGGTCGGCCCGCGCCCCGGGGACCCTCGCGGCACCGCGACCGTTGTGGCGGGCGCCTGGACATCGAGATCGGCGTCACCGACCGCTGCCGGCGCCCGGAAGGGCAGCTCATCAAGGGCTGTAACGCCTGATGATCATGCCCCTCCGGGGGTTGCCGCCAGCCTCAGCGCAGGCCGCCGTTTCGGTACAGCTGGCGGAAGGCCTCTTCGCGGACCTCCTCCAGACGCTGGTAATCAACCGCCCAGCGGCGCCGGTCCATGCGGCGACGGGCAAGGCTGCGGCGTATGCTGGCCGCCGCCGCGCTCAGCGCGCTTGCCGTGTCGTGGAGCAGCTGCCGGAGGTCCAAGGTTCGGGAGCCCTCGAACTCCTCAACCGTTTCGTAGATATTGGCTGCTTCGGATTCGCTGGCCACTACTGCTGACTGCATGATTTCCCTTTCGGCTTTGCCGGACTTTCGCCGACCACTCAAGAATCCGCCTCCGACAGGTGGGGCAGCATCGGGCAAACGCCCCATTTGCCCTGGCCCGGAATGGGTCATCAGGGCCGCCGTGCGCGCGCAGCATTCTTTCAGCAAACTCCCAGAAACCGGGCGCACACTGGAAGAGTGAAAAAGCCTGAGCCCGAAGCCAAACTGCTGGTCGTCGACGACGAGCCGAACATCCGGGAACTGCTGTCGACCTCGCTGCGGTTCGCAGGATTCGAGGTAGTGGCTGCCGCCAACGGCCGCGAGGCGCTGGACGCCGCCGAAGAGCATTCACCCGATCTGGCGGTGCTGGACGTGATGCTTCCGGACATGGACGGCTTCACCGTCACCCGCAAGCTCCGCGCCTCCGGCCGTCATTTCCCGGTGGTCTTCCTCACCGCGCGCGACGATACCGAAGACAAGGTCACCGGCCTGACGGTCGGCGGCGACGACTACGTGACCAAGCCCTTCAGCCTGGACGAAGTGGTGGCCCGGATCCGCGCCGTGCTCCGCCGCACCCGCCCGCTGCTGGCGGACGACGCGATCATCCAGGTGGACGACCTGGAGCTCGACGACGACGCGCACGAGGTGCGCCGGGGCGGCGACGTCATCGACCTCTCCCCTACCGAGTTCAAGTTGTTGCGCTACCTGATGCTGAACCCGAACCGGGTGCTCTCCAAGGCGCAGATTCTGGACCACGTCTGGGAATACGACTTCAACGGCGACGCCTCAATCGTCGAGTCCTACATTTCCTACCTGCGCCGGAAGATCGACACGAATCCGGACACTCCGCCGCTGATCCAGACCAAGCGCGGCGTGGGGTACCTGCTGCGCACGGCCGACCGCCGCTGATCCATGCTGGATCGATGGAAGTCAGCATCCCTGCGGTCGCAGCTGGTGCTGATCATGGGCGTGCTCATGGTCGCCACCCTGACCCTGACCTCGGCGCTGATCCTGACCCAGCTTCACGACACGCTGGTGAGGCAACTCGACGAGGACCTGCTCAATAACCGCCAGTCCATCTCGTCCTTCCTGGTCCGTGAAGCGACCGCCCCCAGCGGGATGTCCTACTCGTCGAGGTATTACGGCGCCTTGTTCACCCGGGACGGCGAGCTCACGATTGACACCAACCCCGCCGGTGACCGCCCGGCTCTGAAGGACATCACTCCGGACAGGGCCCAAGCACTCGAGGGCCGGGGTTTCCACGTGCCCGGCACCGAACGGGACAGCCAGGGCTGGCGCGTGTGGGTCACGCCCCTCCAGAACGATTCCGGCTCGGTCGCCGTGGCAGTGAGCTACAACGAGGTGAACAGCACCTTCGACAAGGTCGCGGCGAGCACGCTTCTCATCGCCGTCTCGGCCACGGTCGCCGCCATCGGCATCGTGTGGCTGGCCGTCACCCGGTCCTTCCGGCCGTTGGCCCGGGTGGAGAAAACGGCCGCGGCCATTGCCGCCGGGGACCTCTCGCGCCGCGTCGACGTGCTGAACCCGGCGACCGAAGTGGGCCGGCTCTCCAGTTCGCTGAACGCCATGCTCGCCCACATCGAAACCGCCTTCGCGTCCCGGACCGCATCCGAACAGCGAATGCGGCGTTTCGTCCAGGATGCCTCGCACGAACTGCGCACCCCGCTGGTCACCATCCGCGGCTTCTCCGAGCTGTACCGGCACGGCGCACTGCAGACGCCGGACGACGTCGGTGCCGCCATGGGCCGGATCGAGAGCGAAGCCAAGCGCATGGGCCAACTCGTGGAGGACCTGCTGACCCTGGCACGGGTGGATGAACAGCGTCCGCTCGAAACCAAGCCGCTGGATCTCCTCATGCTCGGCAACGATGCGGCTTTGGATGCCCGCGCCAGCGCCCCGGACCGCGCCATCACCGTCGTGGGGCTCGACGGCGGAGCGCCGCGGCCGGCGCCGATCGTGGGCGACGAGGCCCGACTGCGCCAGGTGGTGGCCAACTTGGTCACCAACGCCCTGCGCTACACGCCTGAAGGCTCACCGCTGGAGATCGCCGTCGGCGTTCAGCCGGTGATCGACGACCGCTTGGATTCTGTCCTGGAAATCCGCGACCACGGACCGGGCATCTCCGAAGACGAGGCCTCCCGTGTGTTCGAACGTTTCTACCGGGCGGACACCTCCCGGTATCGCGAGACCGGAGGCACCGGGCTGGGCCTGGCCATCGTCGCGGCCCTGGTGGCCCAGCATGACGGCACCGTCAGGTTGACCGAGACCCCGGGCGGCGGCGCAACCATGTCCATCCGGATCCCGTATCATCCGCCCGCGGACGAGGACGGCGCCTTCAACCTCGAGTGACCGCAGGGGCATTCCGCGCCGGGCTTTTCCACAGCCGGCGGCTTGGGCCTCGCGGCACCTTTGGCCGCTGCCTAGTCTGAACCGTGTCGGATAGATTCACCCCCAAGAGCGGAGGACACCATGGCCGTATTCCAGGTAGACAGCGAGGCTCTTGCCGCCAAGAGCATGGCCGTGCAGGGCACCATCGGACGGCTGCAGGCGGAGGTGAACACCATGCAGTCCGGGTTGCGCGAATTGGAGTCGCTGTGGACCGGTTCGGCGGCGGCCAACTTCCAGCAGCTCATCACGGACTGGCGGGCCACGCAGCTGAAGGTGGAGGAATCCCTGGCCAGCATCAACGCGGCGTTGTCCCACGCCTCGCAGCAGTACTCGCAGGCCGAGGAGGCCAACGCCCGGATGTTCCTGGCCTGACCATCGTCGGACCGGGTGAGGGCGCACGGCCGCGGGGTGCGGACGCGGGAACTGGTGTGCGGGCGCGGGTGCCGGCGCGCGGGTGCACGTCGTCGGGCGCGCGGTCTCCGTTCAGGCCTGCTCGGGTGTGCCCTGGTGGAAGCGCAGGCGCCACCGCCCGCCATCGCGCAGCCAGAGCGAACTGCGCAGTGCCGAAGCGTCGCGGCGGGTGCTGCGGTATGTCAGCAGGATGCTGTCTTCGCCGAGCCGTTCGACGGCGAAGACCTCCATCGAGGCGTCCAGCTCAGGGCTTTCCTGGAGTTCGCTGATCATAGCGTCCCGCGTCCACATCCGGCCGGCTTCCCCAATCTCGGCGAAGTCGGGGTGCAGCAGCACGGCCAAGCGCCCGTAGTCCGCCCGGACGGCGGGACTGAGCAGCTCCTGCTCCAGCCGCACCACCAGCTCTTCCGCGGCGTCCCCTCCTGCGGCGGCATCCGCGAAGTCTTCCAGCTCGGAGAACAGGTCGGGCTCCGGCACGACTGCGGCTGCCGGCCGCCCTGCTCCGTTTCCGGGAGAACCCGGCTCCGCTGCCGCCCGGGCCGTCGGTGCGTTTCCTCGGCGGGCGGCAGCAGCCGGCGCCGATTCGAAGACGGCGCTGCCGGAGGTTCCCGGTCCGCCGGGAAAGCCCGGGCCGGCCGATGCGCCGGTGCCGTTCTGGAAGGCGAGGGCCACCGCGCGGGCGCGTTCGTCGGCGGCTTCGTTCAGCTTGTGTCCGGCGTGGCCCTTCACCCACTCGAACTCGTAGCTGCGCCCCTTGATCGCGGCGTCGATGTCCTTGAGCATGTCGACGTTCAGCACCGGCTTGCCGTCGGCCTTTTTCCAGCCCCGCCGCTTCCAGCCCGGCATCCACTTGGTCACGCAGTTGATCACGTACTGGCTGTCGCACAACACGCGCAGGTGTTCCTGCGGCAGGTGAGCCGTGGCCCGGAACAAGTCCAGCACGGCCATCAGCTCGCCCTGGTTGTTGGTGCCGTGCGGCCAGCCGCCGGCAGCCCACGCGGTGTCGTCGATGTACCAGGCCCAGCCGGCCGGACCGGGATTGCCGAGCGCAGAGCCATCGGCGGCAGCAGTGATAGTCATGATCTCCATCTTTTCAGATCCGGCCAACATTCCTGGCCCTGGGCGGGCACATGGCAAACATTCCTGGCCCTAGGCTGGGGCACGTGGCAATACTCATCGATCCTCCGCTCTGGCCGGCGCACGGCACCCACTTTTCCCACCTGGTCTCTGACACCTCGCTGGCCGAACTGCACCGCTTCGCCGCGGCCGCCGGTATCCGCGAGCGGGCCTTCGACCGGGATCACTACGACGTGCCGGCCAGCCGCTACGGCGAGCTGGTCCAGTTGGGTGCCGTCGAGGTCAGCGCCGGCGACCTGACCCGCCGGCTGCAGGCGAGCGGGCTGCGCGTACCGGCCCGTCAACGCCCGGAAAAACTGCGCCGAGTACTGCTGCGCCGGTGGAACGAACTGCTGCCCGGGCAGCAGGACCTCGGCCGCGACCTGCTGGACCGCTGGGCAGAACCACACCGCCACTACCATGGCCCCGGCCACCTGCTGGCAGTCCTGGAGGCGCTGGAACAGCTCACTTCCCCCGCCGCGTCCGGTCCCCGGCCGCGGCCGGTGTGGTTGGCGGCCTGGTTCCACGACGCCGTCTACAACGGCCGGCCCGGCGTGGATGAACAGGAATCGGCAGACCTGGCGGCTGCCTGCCTGCCGGCGGCCGGCTGCAGCGGTGACGAGACGGCCGAAGTGGTCCGGCTGGTCCTGCTCACAGCCAGCCACTCGCCCAGCCCGCAGGATGAGTCCGGCGCCCTGCTGTGCGACGCCGACCTGTCCATCCTCGGCGCACCACCGGCGGAGTACCGCAGCTATGTCCGGGACGTCCGCAAAGACTATGCGCACGTGCCCGACGCCGACTTCGCCGCCGGGCGCACCGCCGTCGTCCGCCGTCTGCTGACGCTGGATCCGCTGTACCGGACACCGGCGGCCCGGGAGAAGTGGCTGGAGCGTGCAAGGCAGAACCTCTCCGCGGAGCTAGAAGCCTGGCGGTACGAGGGGCGGGCCTGGCTCCGCCCGGAGAGGCGGTAAGGCGAGGGGTTAAGGCCGCGAGGCGCGGCTCCCGTGACGGGAACCGCGCCTCGCTAAACCGTGGCCTGTTATTGGGCCGAGGTGGTGGCGGGAAAGCTTAGAAGCCGCCCATGCCGCCCATCTCGTCGCCGCCCGGCATGGCCGGAGCGGCCTTCTCCGGCTTGTCGGCGACAACGGCTTCGGTGGTCAGGAACAGGCCGGCGATTGACGCCGCGTTCTGCAGGGCAGAGCGGGTGACCTTGACCGGATCGTTCACGCCCGCAGCCAGCAGGTCCTCGTAGACACCGGTGGCAGCGTTCAGGCCGTGGCCGTCGGCCAGCCCGCGCACCTTGTCGGCCACGACGCCCGGCTCCAGGCCGGCGTTGAGGGCGATCTGCTTCAGCGGAGCGTCGATGGCAACCTTGACGATGTTGGCGCCGGTTGCTTCGTCGCCTTCGAGGGTGAGGTTGGCGAACGCCTTGGCGCCGGCCTGGATCAAGGCCACGCCGCCACCGGCGACGATGCCTTCCTCAACGGCAGCCTTCGCGTTGCGGACGGCGTCCTCGATGCGGTGCTTGCGTTCCTTGAGCTCGACCTCGGTTGCGGCACCGGCCTTGATGACTGCAACGCCGCCGGCCAGCTTGGCCAGGCGCTCCTGCAGCTTCTCGCGGTCGTAGTCCGAATCGGAGTTCTCGATCTCGGCGCGGATCTGGTTGACGCGGCCGGCGATGGCGTCGGCTTCGCCGGCACCTTCGACGATGGTGGTCTCGTCCTTGGTGACAACCACCTTGCGGGCCTGGCCCAGCAGGTCCAGGGTGGCGTTCTCCAGCTTGAGGCCGACTTCTTCGGCGATGACCTGGCCGCCGGTCAGGATGGCGATGTCGGCCAGCATGGCCTTGCGGCGGTCGCCGAAGCCCGGAGCCTTAACCGCAACGGACTTGAAGGTGCCGCGCATCTTGTTCACGATCAGGGTGGCCAGGGCCTCGGCCTCGACGTCCTCGGCGATGATCAGCAGCGGCTTGCCGGACTGCATGACCTTCTCCAGGATGCCAACCAGGTCCTTCACGTTGGAGATCTTGGAGTTGACGATCAGGATGTACGGATCCTCAAGGACCGTCTCCTGGCGCTCGGCGTCGGTAACGAAGTACGCGGACAGGTAGCCCTTGTCAAAGCGCATGCCTTCGGTGAGCTCCAGCTCCAGGCCGAAGGTGTTGGACTCCTCGACCGTGACGACGCCTTCCTTGCCCACCTTGTCCAGAGCCTCGGCGATCAGCTCGCCGATCTGCGGATCTCCGGCGGAGATGGACGCGGTGGCGGCGATCTGTTCCTTGGTCTCGATTTCCTTGGCGGAAGCGATGAGCTCGGCGGTGACGGCGTCAACGGCCTTCTCGATGCCGCGCTTCAGGCTCAGCGGGTCGGCGCCGGCAGCAACGTTGCGCAGGCCTTCCTTGACCAGGGCCTGGGCCAGGACGGTCGCGGTGGTGGTACCGTCACCGGCGACGTCGTCCGTCTTCTTGGCGACTTCCTTGACCAGCTCGGCGCCGATCTTCTCGTACGGGTCGTCCAGCTCGATCTCCTTGGCGATGGATACACCATCGTTGGTGATCGTGGGGGCGCCCCACTTCTTCTCGAGCACGACGTTGCGGCCACGCGGGCCGAGGGTCACCTTCACGGCGTCAGCGAGGATGTTCAATCCGCGCTCGAGGCCGCGGCGGGCCTCTTCGTCAAATGCAATGATCTTTGCCATAGCGGCTTACGTCCCTTCTGGACAATAGACACTGGACGCAGCTTTTGACGGCTGCTGGCCACCTGCGGTGCCCGCGACGGACGGCTCACGACGACGGCGGTTTCTGTACGCCGCGCCGCTCACCTCACCGAGGTGGCGGGTTTCACTCCCTACGGGCTTTCTTAGCAGTCAGCCCGCGAGAGTGCTAACTCAATAATTAGCACTCGCAGGTGTCGAGTGCAAGCTGTTGGGGGGCGGCCGGCCGGACCGCTTCGCGGATCGCGCTACCCCTGAGCGCCCCCGGGCCAACAATCAGGGTGGACCCCCATGGAAACGGCCGCTCGCTCCCGCGTAGATTGGCAGGTAAGACAGCGCAAGCGAACTATCGGCCCGGCACCGGGCAAAGGTCGGAGAACCATGTCTGAAACACCGGACGAAAAGAACATCAGCAACCCCACCGAACCCCTGGCGCCGGGCCCCAACCCGACGAGGCCGCTCGGCGGCCAACCGCCGTACGGCGCATCCGGCCAGCGGCCTTCCGGGCAGCCCGGTTACGGGGTTCCGGGGCAGCAGCAGCCCGCCCCCGGGCAGCAGCCCTTCGGCCAGCAACCTTACGGCGCCCCGGGACAGCAGTACCCGCAGCCGGGACAGCCCTACGGCCAGCAGCAGTACTACGGGGCTCCCCAGGGCTACTACTACCCCGAGCAGAAGTCGCGGCTGATCGGCGGCCTGCTGGGCATCCTGCTGGGCGGCCTGGGCGTGCACCGGTTCTATCTGGGCCACGTCGCCATCGGCGTGGTGCAGATTGTGGTCACCTTCCTGACGTTTGGCCTCGGCGCCGTCTGGGGCTTCGTCGAGGGCATCATGATCCTGGTCGGGGCGGAACCGTTCAAGCGCGATGCCCGCGGAGTCCCGCTGAAGGAGTAGGCCCCATCGGCGCGACGAACCGGCGGCGGGGCACCCCGGCCTCCGCCGCCGTCGTCGTTGCGGGTCTGCTACGGCGCGACCCGGACCTCTTCGGCCTGCGGACCCTTCTGGCCCTGGCCGATCTGGAACTCTACGCGCTGCCCCTCATCCAGGGAACGGTAACCATCCATTTGAATAGCGGACCAGTGGACAAAAACATCGGAATTTTCTTCGTCCACGGTGATAAAGCCGTAGCCCTTTTCCGCGTTGAACCATTTGACGGTTCCCAGCGCCATAGCGTTCTCCATACTCAGTAGTTCCAGCCTGCCGCCGACGGTTCGGCGGCAGAGTGGTTTTACCCTAAACCAAGCAGGGGCGGAAAAGTGAGCTGCGGCACACTTAAGTTATTGAGGCGTAACCGAATTCCGCACGGGCGGGCGCTTCCTACGGGTACTGCGAATCCGGCGCCAGGCCTATCGGCGGCCCGGCCGGCGGCGGCTGCGTCTATTGGTAGCCGGGACCGAGCGCCACGGTGACGTACTGCGAGACGTTGCCGTTTGCCTGCAAAGCGCTGATGCCCAGCAATTCACCGAGCGCCCGCGCATTGGCTTCCTGGCCCGGGTTGTAGAAGATTACCGAACCGGCCAGCGGCGCGCCGCCCCAGTTGTCCACGACCGCGATCGACCAACCGTCCGCCTGCACCCTCTGCGATACCGTTCCGGCCAATCCGGTCACGCCGGTGCCGTTGAGGATCATCACCGGATCCTGCTTGTTGACCGCGGCGGCCTCTTCCGTGGGCTCCTCGGTTGCTTCCTCGGTGGGCTCATCCGTGGGCTCGCTGGTCGCCTCTTCGGTGGCTTTCGGAGTGGCTGTATCCTTTGGTTCCGGGGTTTTGGTTTGCTGTGCCGTCGCCGACGGTGAAGCCGAGGCAGTTGCGGCGCTGGACTGCGCGGCCACCGGGGTCGGAGATCCCCCGCTCCCCAGCAGCGGGAGCACGAAGAACGACAAGGCCCCCACCGCCAGTGCAAGTACCGCAGCCAGGACGATCAGGCCCAGGCCGTTGGACTTCGGCGTCGCCATGCGGGCGCGGTGCACACCGTGGCGGTCTGAAGTTTCAGGGACCTGGTCGAACTCATCCCGGGGGTACTTGGTCATCGCTTACAGTGCATCCTTGGTGGTGGAGAAACGGAAACCGGCCTACCAGGCCGTCCCGGATCTAGGCGTCGGTGCCCAGCCTGCGAGCAGTGCGCGCGCGCTGGCGGGACGTACGTAGTCTACGCAATCTCTTCACCAGCATCGGATCGTGCGCCAGCGCATCCTCGGTGTCGATCAGCGCATTCAGGATCTGGTAGTAGTGCGTGGCGGACATGTCGAACAGTTCGCGGATGGCCTGTTCCTTGGCTCCGGCATACTTCCACCACTGCCGCTCCAGGGCCAGCATCCGCTGGTCGCGTTCGCTCAGGGGGCTGGCGTCGTCAACCTCGGCCTCGAGGGAAAAGGCACTGGCCTCGGCCGAACCTGCCACAACACACCTGCGCTTCCTAGTACTTGCTGACAGCAATCAATACCGCCTCCCATAATAAGTGCGAATCACAAGCGTGTCATTCACCCCGCCTGCCGGGTCCGGGTCGGCCGCTGGCCGGCAGCGCCCGCTGCCTGGCTGGCCGCTGCCGGGAGTGCCCGCGGTGCCGCCGGCGCCAGCTACCGGCAGTGCCCGCCGCGCCTGATTGAGGCAGTGCCGGTGGCGCGTGCTTGTTCGCTGGCCGGCAGTGCCCGCGGTCCCCGATTGCCTGCCGGCGGGTGGTTTCCGCAAAGATAGAACGGTGAACTACGACGACGGTGCCCTCTTTCCGCTGCCAGCCCACCCGCCTGCCGCGGACTTTGGCGCCCCGTACCCGTTTGCCTCCCCGCAGGAGCTTTCCGCCGTTATTCATCCCGAGTGGGCCGAGGTGCTCGCTCCGGCCGAACCGCTGCTCTGGGACCTGGCCTCCTATCTGGACGGGGAGCGCGCCGCCGGCAAGACCTTGCTGCCCGCGCCGGCCAACGTGTTGCGGGCGTTCCAGCGGCCGCTGTCCAAGGTCAAGGTGCTGATCGTCGGCCAGGACCCCTATCCCACGCCCGGACACTCGATCGGACTGGCCTTCGCCGTCGAACGGCACGTGCGTCCGCTGCCGCGCAGCCTGGCCAACATCTACCGGGAACTGCAGATGGATCTGGGTATCCGGCCGCCGCAGCACGGAGATTTGAGCGCCTGGAGCGACCAGGGCGTGCTGTTGCTTAACCGGGCGCTGACCGTGGAGGCCGGCAAGGCCGGCTCGCACCGCAACAAGGGGTGGGAGCAGATCACCGAACTCGCGGTCCGGGCGCTGGCCCAGCGCGGCGGCCCGCTGGTGGCACTGCTCTGGGGCCGCGAAGCCCAGCAGCTGGCTCCGGTACTGGAGCAGGTGCCGCGGATCGAGACGGTGCACCCCAGCCCCTTGTCGGCGTCCCGCGGGTTTTTCGGGTCGCGGCCGTTCAGCCGGGTGAACGAACTGCTGGCCGCACAGGGCGCAGACCCCGTGCACTGGGAACTGCGCTAGCCGGGGCTGGGCGACGTGGGCTTCCGGCTGGCCGCCAAGACGTTTTTGTCCATGTTTAGCGCAAGGGTCCGGCGTCGCCGCAGGTCAAGGGCTTAACGGTTTCCAAGACATGGACAGTTTCGGCCAAACGTGGACAGCGGGGACCGTGCGCGGACCGCTGAGGCCAAGCGGTTCGCGGTGAGGGTTCGCGCGTTCCTGGGCGCGTGTGACCTTCCCCATCCGCAAATTGGGATTACCTGACCGGTGGATTAGGTTGTCCTAAGTAGCAGTTTCCCTTCGTCAGGAGTAGTGCAGGATGCAGACACAACCGGCAGCAGCCCCCGCCCGTGCGGGACGGAGCGCTCGGCCGCCGAAGGTGCAGACCAACCTCCAGGTGACGCGCACCGAGTGGATTTCACAGCACATGGTCCGGGTCTACGCGGGCGGCGAGGCGTTCGATTCGTTCGCCGAAAGGTTCGCGGCCAAGGACGCCACGGATCAGTACATCAAGATCTTCTTCCTGGACCCCGCGCTGGACGTGGAGCTTCCGGTCAACGTCGCGGAGCTGAAGGAAACGCTTCCGGCCGACAAGCTGCCGGTCACCCGCACCTACACCGTGCGCCGTTTGGACCGCGACACCCGCGAAGTGGTGGTCGACTTTGTGGTCCACGGCGACGAAGGCCTCGCCGGGCCCTGGGCCGCGCAGGCCAAGCCCGGCGACTGGATGATGTTCAACGGACCCGGTGGCGCGTACCGGCCCGATCCCGACGCCGACTGGTACCTATTGGCCGGCGACGATGCGGCACTGCCGGCAGTTGCTGCCGCCATGGAGGCACTGGCCCCGGACGCCCGCGGCCATGCTTTCCTGGAAGTGGATTCCGAGGCGGACGTGCAGGAACTGGACGCTCCGGCCAACCTGGAGATCCATTGGCTGTTCCGGCGCGGCCAAACGCCCGGGACCGCAACCCTGCTGCGCGACGCCATAGCCGGCCTGAACTGGCCCGACGGCCGGGTGGATGCATTCGTCCACGGCGAGCGCGGCGAGGTGAAGTCCCTGCGCGATGTCCTGTTCAAGGACCACGGGTTGTCCCGGGACCAGGTCTCGATATCGGGCTATTGGGCCTACGGCCGGGCCGAAGACGCCTTCCAAGCGGAGAAGCGTACGGCGGCGGGCCAGATCTTCCCGGAGAATTACCCGGCCTGATCCGACCAGGCGCCAACCGATCGCCAGGCCCATCCCGCACCCGGCGGTTCCGGCGTCCTTAACGGCGCCGGGCCCGCCGGTTTTCGTTCGAGCCCAGCCCCTTGGTGAACGGCCGGGCCAGGTTGTCGCCGAGCACAGTACCGCCGGCGATCGCCAAAATCACCGTCAGCGCACTGAACAGCCCCAGGATGCCGTTGAAAGGCGCCTCGGTGTTGACGGTCAGCTCGAAGATGGACCGGAACACGGACAGGCCGGGCAGCAGGAACAGCACCGCCGGGACCGCCACCACCAGCTGCGGCGAGCCCATCCGCAGGCCCACAATGCGCCCGAGGAACCCGATCACCACGGCTCCGACGGCCGGTCCGATCCGGTCCCCGATCCCCGCCCACACCACGAGGTCGTAGATCAACAGCCCGACCAGCCCGACGGCGGCCGTGGGCAGCAGCATGTTCAGCTTGGTCTGCTCGGTCATGCAGAGAGCAATGGTTGCCACGACGAGCAGCAGCGCCCGGACCACGTAGGGGTACTGGCCTTGGCCATCCACAAAGACTTCGGGCAGGCTGACGCCGAGCATCGAGCCGCCTACCAGCCCCACGGCGACCCCGGCGGCAATCGCGGCGAAGGTAAAGAAGGCCGAGAGATAACGCCCCGACGCGGTGACCGGGAAGCCGTTGATGGCGTCCTGGGTGGCGGAGACCAGCCGACCGGTCGGCAGGAGGAACAGGATGCCGCCGGCGATCACCAGCGACGGACTCATCGGCACGTGCAGCGCCCAGAACAGCAGCGCCATGACGGTGGCCAGGCAGGCGCCGATGCCGGTGATGAAGAAGTCCGGCATCCGCCATTTGCTCAGCTTCCGTCCCACCAAACCCATCAGCACGGTGGAGATGCCGCCCACGAGGGCCGCGAAGATGCTGCCGCCGAGGAAGGCAATGATGAAGCCGGAGAACACGCCGCCGGCCGCGATGGCCATCCACCGGGCGAAGGGCTTGGGACGCGAGGTAATCTCCTGCAGCCGTTCCTTGGCTTCGCTGCGGCCCACCCCGCCGTTGACGATGTCGGTGACCAGTTCGTGCACTAGGGACAGGCCGGCGTAGTTGTTGGTCCAGGACCGCACCACCCGCATCACGGTGATGGGAATCGTGTCCGGTTTGGCGTAGTTGATCACCACGGACTGGTTGGTGATGTCCACGTCGATGTCGCTGAGCCCGAAGGCCGCGGTGACGGCGATGATGCTGGTTTCCACCTCCAGCGCGCCGGCCCCGTAGCGGAACATGGTTTCCGCCACGTCCAGGGCAAAATCCAGGGTGATGCGGGCGGAGGCATCGACCCCGCCCGTCTGGATCATCGGGTTCGCGTAGGGGCTGCCGGCCAGCCTCTCGACGATGCTCATCGGCGCAGTGGGCGGCGCCTCGCCCTGCACGAGCTTGCGCAGCATCCGGCGGGCTGCCGCGTTGGAGCGCGAGGCTGCCGCGGAGGCGGGCAGCGGCGCGGTGCCGCTGGGGACGGGCTTGACCTGCTTGGCTACCGGCCGGTCCGTCGGACGTGGCACCGGAGGGTGGGTGGGCTGGGGTCCTGCGACCGAACCGGCGCGGCCGGCACCGGAGCCGCTGCCGGCATCGTTGGCCGGAATGTTCTTCGGCTTGATGATCGGCAGCATCCCCGCCTGCGGAGTCGTGGGTGACATGGATTCCTGGTCTGGGTCCTTGTCCTGCAATCCCTCTCCGTTCTGCGTCACCGCCACCGTCACGGCGGCGCTCGTTGATCCCGGGTTAAATCCTTGCACACCTCGCTGGCAGGTCACCGGCATGGCGCCGAGGCGCACGTCACGCCTCGCGGATTTCACCGCTGACGACGTCGATGCTGAACTTCCGCGTCAGGCTCGCCACCGGGGCGCCACCGGAAGGGCTGTCCCCCGGGACAGCGGTGCAGGTGAAGGAAACGGTCAAGCCTCCGGCCGCAACGTCCGCGCGGGTCACCGTGCGGACAGGATGGAGGAAGCGGGCTTCCCCGCCGGGACCCAGGTCCTGCGGCGGGAAATCCGCGGAGTTGTCGAACCCACCGGATAACCGCACCCTCAGGTGCTGCGGTCCCAGCATCTTTGCCCGTCCGGCAAAGACGAGCACGTCCCCGGCACGGTAGCCCGGCCCCGGCTGGCCCTCGGGCGTGCTGCGGACCGCGTGCAGCACCATGTCGAAGCGCAGCGGGTAGTCCCCCGGCACCGGCAGCGGTCCGGTCACGGGCCTCGGCCCTCCCGCGCCGCCGTCGGCCCGGGACGTGACTGCCCCGCGCGGCCACGCCGCCAGCAGCAGCCCCGGATCTGCCGTGGCATAGACGATCTCGCGGCCGCCGTGCCGCTGGTACAGCACTCCGATGCGGCCGTCCGGCAGCCGCACGGCGGCCGGCCCGGTGGCACCGCTCCCGTGAACCGTGAGCTTGTGCGGCCAGGAGTGACCGTTGTCCCGCGACAGGCTTAGCACAACATTGCGGTGCAGCAGCGGGTCCTGGCAGTTGGCGGCCAGCAGCCAGCGGTTGCTCGCCGGTGCGGCCAGCCCGCCCAGGGCCGGCAGCCCGTCGAATCGGACCAGGGTGCCACTGCTCCCGGGATCCGGCAGTTCGTCGACCGGCTGCAGCGGCCCATAGCTGTGCCCGCCGTCGTCCGAGACCGCCGCCCACCGCCGGGGCGCAGCCCAGGTATGCAGCAGCACCCGGCCGTCGGTCAGGCAGACGGCGGCACTACCGCCGTCCTCCGCGGCCACCGGGCCGGAGGCCCGTGCCGGCAGCGGCTCTCCCATGGTCCATGTGTCCCCGTGGTCGTCGCTGTAGCAGGAGGCCGCCCTCGCCCGCGCACCCTCCCCCATCACCGCGAACTGCACCAGCAACCGCCCGGCAAACCGGCCGGCATGCAGGCCCGTGCCGGGGCCGGCACCTGCCAGCGCTGTGATCGTGTCCGAAGCCCGCCGCGGGGCGACCGACCGATGCTGCCACGTGCCGCCGTCGTCGTCGGAAGAAAGGAGTTCGAAGCGGCGTCCCTTGGCCGCGGGCTCCGGGCCTGCGTCACCGCCGCCGGCCCCGGCGACAAAGGCCAGGAAAATCCGCCCGGTTGCGGCGTCGGAGAACAGTCCCGGTTCGCCGGCCGCGTGCCCGGAGGTGTCCGCCCACGCCACCTGCTGCGGTTCCCACGTGGCTCCGCCGTCGAAACTGCGGCGCAGCAGCAGGTCCCCGGCGGGCCGCCGGCCCTGCCTGCCCAGGCCTGCATAGGCAACCACGGCGCTGCCTGCCGGAGTCACGGCGAGCGCCGGAGCCCGGTACTGGCGGTAGCCCTCCACGCCACGAACGGCGAGGACCTGTTCCATTCCTCAACCGTACCTTTCACCGTGCCCGGAGGGCAGGTCTGCACGACACGCCGGTCGAATCCGGTTGCCTGGCCCAACCATCGGTCAGGATGTGAACTGAAACACAAGTTGCAGTTTTGCCTCGCACCCCAAACTTTTTGAAAGGACGCCCAACGATGAGTTGGTTGGACCGATCGCATACGATCGCCCCTCCGGGCTTCAACCGCTGGCTGATTCCGCCGGCGGCGCTGGCCGTGCATTTGTGTATCGGCCAGGCCTACGCGACCAGCGTGTACAAGAACGCCCTGGTCGCCCACTTCGACGTGAGCCTGACCGAGATCGGCATCATCTTCTCCATCGCCATGGTGATGCTCGGGCTCTCCGCGGCCGTCATGGGCACCTGGGTGGACCGCAACGGTCCGCGCATGGCGATGTTCACGTCCGCCTTGTTCTGGAGCTCCGGGTTCCTGGTCGGCTCGCTGGGCATCTTCACCGAACAGCTCTGGCTGGTCTACCTCGGCTACGGCGTGATCGGCGGCATCGGCCTGGGCATTGGCTACATCTCCCCGGTATCCACCCTGATTAAGTGGTTCCCGGACCGCCCGGGCCTGGCCACCGGCATGGCGATCATGGGCTTTGGCGGCGGCGCGCTGATCGCGAGCCCGGTTTCAACCGCACTGCTGCAGTTCTACGACCCCAGTTTCGACGGGACCCCGGGCTGGGTAGCCAGCGGCGACGCCGTCGGCAAGCTGTTCCTGACCCTGGCCGTGGTGTACCTGGCCTACATGCTGTTCGGTGCCTTCACCATCAAGGTTCCGGCGGCCGACTGGAAGCCGGAAGGCTTCGACGCCTCCAAGGTCAAGGCCAAGGCCCTGGTCACCACGGCAAATGTCTCGGCGAAAAATGCCATCAAGACCCGCCAGTTCTGGCTGGTCTGGATCGCCCTGTTCTGCAACGTCACGGCAGGCATCGGCATCCTGGAGCAGGCCTCCCCGATGATCCAGGACTTCTTCCGCCAGCCCGACGGCGTTTCGCTGGTGTCGGCGGGCGTTGCGGCCGGGTTCGTGGGGCTGCTCTCGATTGCGAACATGGGCGGCCGGTTTGTCTGGTCCACCACCTCCGACTACCTGGGCCGCAAGAACAACTACATGCTGTACCTGGGCGTCGGCGCCGCCCTGTATGTGGTGCTCGCGCTGTTCGGCTACACCTCCACCGGGCTGTACGTGCTGCTGGCAGCCGTGATCATCAGCTTCTACGGCGGCGGTTTCGCCACCGTTCCGGCTTACCTGCGCGACCTGTTCGGCACCTTCCAAGTAGGCGCCATCCACGGCCGCCTGCTCACGGCATGGTCCGCCGCCGGCATCGCCGGGCCGTTGATCGTGAACGCCTTCCTGGACGCCCAGGGCAAGCCGGGCGAGCTGACGGCGCAGGCCTACCAGCCGGCCCTGCTCACCATGGTGGGCCTGCTGGTCATCGGCTTCATTGCCAACCTGATGGTCAAGCCGGTGGACAGCAAGTACCACGAGGCACCGGCAAGGGATGCCGGCGAAGCCGCGATGGCCGGGAAGGAGGCCTGACATGAAGAAAGCCCAAGTAGCCCTCGGCTGGGTGCTGGTCGGCGTGCCGCTGCTCTACGGCGTCAGCCAGACGCTGCTGAAGGTCTCCGCACTCTTCGGCTGATCCCTCAACACGCTTCGCCGGCCGCCCCGGCGAAGCGCAACCCCCGGCAGGCCCGGCTCCTTCGAGCCGGGCCTGCTGCTTGACAGCCAACCGGCCGGACGTAGCGTTGGACATGCCATGGATTGGTTCAGCGCCGAGGGGTTCGAGTTGGCGCGGCAGGTGCTGCAACGGGGCATCGCCGCGGTGTTCCTGATCGCCTTCGCCTCCGCCCTGGCCCAGTTCCCGGCCCTGCTGGGCGAACACGGGCTGCTGCCCGTGCCCCGGTTGCTGGAGCGAAGAACCCCGCGCGGTTTCACCCTCTTCCGCTGGGGGTACACGGACCGCCGGCTGCGCGCGGTGGCATGGTCCGGCGTCGTCATCGCGGCCCTGTTGGTGGCCGGCCTGCCGCAGCTGGGGCCGCCGTGGGTGCCGCTGATCGCGTTCCTGGCCCTGTGGTTCCTGTACATGTCCATCGTGAATGTGGGCCAGACCTTCTACGGCTTCGGCTGGGAGACACTGCTGCTGGAGGCCGGCTTCCTCGCCGCCTTTTTGGGCTCGGATCGGGTAGCACCCCCGGCCCCGGTGCTGTGGCTGTTCATCTGGCTGGTGTTCCGCCTGGAGTTCGGCGCCGGCATGATCAAGATGCGCGGCGACCCGGTCTGGCGGGACCTGACCGCCCTGTACTACCACCACGAGACCCAGCCGATGCCCAATCCGGCCAGCTGGTTTTTCCACCACCTGCCCAAACCGCTGCACAAGGTGGAGGTGGCCGGCAACCACTTCGCCCAGCTGGTGGTGCCGTTCTTCCTGTTCTTCCCGCAGCCGGTGGGCAGCATGGCGGCCGCGGTCGTGATCATCACGCAGCTGTGGCTCGTGGTGTCCGGCAACTTCGCCTGGTTGAACACCCTGACCATCCTGCTCGCCTTCTCGGCGGTGTCCGACGACGCGGTGCAGGCCATCCTGCCGGTGGGTGACTTCACGCCGGAGTACCAGCAGGAACCTGTGTGGTTCACCGTGGTGGTGCTCGCGGTCTGCGCCCTGCTGGTGTACCTGAGCTACTGGCCGCTGAAGAACCTGTTCAGCCGGCACCAGCTGATGAACGCCAGTTTCAACAGCTGGCATCTGGCCAACGCCTACGGCGCCTTCGGGTCCATCACCCGGGAGCGCTACGAAGTGGCGGTGGAAGGGTCCGCCGACGGCGTCCACTGGCGCGAGTACGGGTTCAAGGGCAAGCCCGGAGACCCGGGGCGGATGCCGCGGCAATTCGCGCCGTACCACCTGAGGCTGGACTGGTTGATGTGGTTCCTGGCGTTGGGCTCCCGCGGCGAAAACTGGTTCATCCCGCTGCTGCGGCGGCTGCTGGAGGCCGACAAGGCCACGCTGAAGCTGCTCCGGCACGATCCGTTCGGCGGAGTACCACCGGCCTTTGTGCGGGCAACGCTCTACCACTACCGGTTTTCCACCTGGGCGGAAAAACGCAGCACCGGCCAGTGGTGGATCCGGCGCGAGTCCGGGCAGCTGGTGCCGCCGCTCTCCCGCCCGCGCGCCGCGGAATAACCACGGACTGTCCGCGGTTGCCGCAGTACAACATGCATACGCATATATGCCTCGACACCAACGAAAGGCGGCCACCGCGTGGCACAAACAATCGAACTCGGGCTGGACACCTTCGGGGACGTCACCACCGGGGCCGACGGGCGGCTCCTGGCGCACGATGAGGTCATCCGGAACGTCATCGCCGAAGCCAAGCTGGCCGACGAGGTGGGCCTGGACTTCATCGGCATCGGTGAACACCACCGCGAGGACTTCGCCGTGTCCGCTCCGGACGTGGTGCTGGCCGCGATCGCCGGCCAGACCAGCCGTATCCGCCTGGGCTCGGCCGTGACCGTGCTCAGCTCCGACGACCCCGTCCGGGTGTTCCAGCGCTTCTCCACCCTGGACGCCGCCTCGAACGGCCGCGCCGAAGTCATCCTGGGCCGCGGCTCCTTCACGGAGTCCTTCCCGCTGTTCGGCCTGGACCTGGCCGACTACGACGTCCTCTTCGACGAGAAGCTCCACCTCTTCACCGAACTGCTCAAGGAAGAGCCCGTCACCTGGGCCGGCCGCACCCGGCCGCGGCTGGACAACAAGCGGATCTACCCGCCCACGGCGTCCGGCAGCCTGAAAACCTGGATCGCCGTCGGCGGCACCCCGCAGTCGGTGGTCCGCGCGGCCCACTACGGCCTGCCGCTGATGCTGGCCATCATCGGCGGGGCACCGATGAACTTCGCCCCGTTCACCGAGCTCTACCAGCGGGCGCTGGACCAGTTCGAAAAGCCGGCGCTGCCCATCGGGGCGCACTCCCCCGGCTACATCGCGGACACGGATGAGCAGGCCCGCGAGGAGATGTGGCTGCCTTATGCGGACATGCAGGAACGGATCGGCCGCGAGCGCGGTTGGAGCCGGATGACCCGCGGCCAGTTCGAAGCCGAGGCTGGCCCGGACGGCGCCCTGTTTGTCGGCTCCCCGGAGACCGTGGCCACCAAGATCGTGAAGGTCGCCAAGGGCCTGGGCCTGTCCCGCTGGGACATGAAGTACAGCCTGGGCACCCTCCCGCACGAGAAGCTGATGAACTCCATCGAGCTCTACGGCACCAAGGTGGCCCCGCTGGTGCGGGAGCAGCTGGCGGAGTAGGCGCCGGCGGGGCAAGCGCCAAAGCCGGCGCCAAAGCCGGCGCGGGCAGGCGCGCAATCCGGCGAGGCAGGCGCCAAAGCCGGCCGAGCCGGGCCACAGCTGGCGGAACAAACCCTAAGGCTGCCGGGATCGGAACGAGATACCGGCTCGGCATGCCTTAGCGTCCGACGGCGGGAGGCTTCGCGGGAAAGCCTCCCGCCGTCGTCGTCCTCGCCCTTGGTAGTGTTTTTTGGGGCGGGCGGGCCATTGCCGGGGTCCCACCGTCGTGCATTTAACGTTCAACCCGTACCCTGAAGGATGTGCGCCTTCTTGTTAAACCATTCATCGCAACCGTCCTGCTGCTCGCCCTCGCTTTCGCCGGACTTTCGCCGGCTGCGGCGGTAACCCGTACCGCCCAGGATCCCTTCGTTGCCGAGGTGCTGCGGCTGACCAACCTTTACCGCGCGCAGAACGGCTTGTCGCCGGTGGTCTGGAACCAGAACGTCGGCAATGTCGCCCAGCAATGGTCCGAGGAACTGAACACGCGGATCAACAAGAACACGCTGGACATGAACAAGATCCATCGCCCGGGCTACGGAAGCATGCAAATCCCGCGCGGTTTCGACTGGTACACCGAGAACATCGCGATCAACAACAACGCCCGGCAGGTTGTGGACTGGTGGATGAACTCCCCCGCCCACCGGGCCGGCCTGCTCAGCCCCAATGCCACCGACATCGGCATCGGGTACATGAAGACCACGCACAAGGACTGGTACGGGATGTACGTGGCCGTCGCGAACATCGCCGGCTACGCGACCACCCGGGCAACACTGCCGCCGCATCCGGGCATGGTCCGGGCCAGCTTCCAGCACGGCGATGTCGCAGCCGTCGACTCCGCAGGGAACCTCTACGCCTACGACTCGGCCAAGGGGCACGACCTCTATAAGCGCCGGTATGTCGCGGGCGGGTTCAAGGGTGTGGCACAGGTGCAGGTGGCCGACTGGAACGCCGACGGCGTGCTCGATGTGGTGGTGCGTTGGAAGTCCGGCAAACTGACGGCGCACTTCGGCAAGCCGGACGGCGGGCTGGAAAATGCAGCCACCATCGGGGCTTCTGGCTGGGGCAGCTACGACGTCACCGTCACCGCGTGGAAACAGGCCGACCCCTACCCTGCACTGCTGGCCCGCCACACGGACACCGGCCGACTCTACTATTACCCGAACCCGGCCGGGCTCAAGCACGGCAGCCGCACGCTACTGGGCACCGGCTGGAAGTCCCTGCCGATCTTCACGGCCGACATCGACGGCGACGCCAAGATGGACGTGGTCGCCAAGACGCCCCAGGGCCAGCTCAAGCTGTACCGCTCCAACGGCGCTGGCAAATTCATCTCCGAGACCCGGCGGATCATCAGTTCCTCCGGTTGGAACGCGATGACCCACCTGTCCCTGATCCGGGACCATCTGGGCGACGGAAAGCAAGGTGTGCTGGCACGCGACACCCGCGGCAACCTGTACCACTACCCGGTGTTGACCAACAAGCTTGGCTCGCGGGCGGTCATCGGCGTCGGCGGCTGGCAGACCCTGATCATCGGCAGCTGACCCGCGAGCGCCGGAGGCCCGAAGCCCGCGGCGTCCAGCCGTGCTCCTGGCCGGCGAGCGCGGGGCTGGTCCTGTCGGGCTAGTCTTCCTGGCCCTCGGGCTGCTCCCCTTCCGGTCCCGCGCCGTCCCTGTCCGCCGGCAGTTTGGCTTCGAGGTCCCGGTCGATTTCCGATCCGGGTTCGATGACGATGCCGTCTTCGTTCTGCGGGATGTCCGGATCCAGTTCGGGGCGGTCTTCGCTCACAGCATTGCTCCCTTCCGTGACGCTTACTGCCTGCAGGCCCTCAGCCGTGGGCGTGCTTGCTCTCGTCCGGCGCATGCACATGGGCCTCGCCGACGAGTTCCACCAGGCCTTCCACCGCAGTGGACAGGGACAAGTCCGGAGTCCGGGCGATGAAAGGCACCAGTAGCCTGTTCTCCTTTTCGATGTGCAGGGCGAACACGCTGCGCATCGACGCGGCAACCGTGGCCGCCTCAAGTCCTTCGGCTCCCCGCAGCTCATCCAGCAGCGAGGACAGCGCCTTGTGGTCAGTCAGCAGCGACTCCACCAGGAGCCGGGCTTCCCCGGTCGCACCGGCCGGCCCGAACAGTTTGGCTTCTTCCAACTCGTTGTGCGGCAACATTTCCCGTTCGCCCCACTCCAGCAGGATGCCGTGCGCGTTGTAGACGGTGTCTTCGTCGCCGGTGTCGAGGCCCCGGGTGAGCTCCGCAGTCGTTGCCTGCAGCCGGGCCAGCATCTCGGTGTGGTGGTGAACGACGGCGGCCGCGGCCGTAGTCTCTGCCTCGACATTGCTTTCGGTCACCGCGTGCTCCTCCGATCGAGGTGTGCCCGCCTGCAGGCGGGCCGGGTCTGTCCATTCTCGACGGGGCCAGCCGGGCTGTCGAGGGTCCGGCCAGCACCCGTGCATTCGTCCCCCGAGGGCTGCCGCTCAGCTGTGCTCCTCTCCGGAAAAACGCAGAGGATCTTTCCGATCGCCGGACCCTGCTCCCGAAGGCTGGTCTGGTGGTGCACGGCACGTCGTGCTAGTACGGGAGTGGCCTGACATAAGCCGGGCCCGGGTCCTTGCGGCCACAGGAAGAAAGCCGGTTCCGGCTGGCTGACTGGAAGGAAAAATCGTCATGCCCAATTATCGGATCGGATACTTTGTCGGGAGCCTGGCCAGCGGCTCCATCAACCGCACCCTCTCGAAGGCGTTGATCAAGCTCGCCCCGGAGGGTCTGGAATTCAACGAGATCCCCATCCGGGACCTCCCCCTCTACAACTCGGATTACGACGCGGACTACCCCGCCGAGGGCCGGGCGCTGAAGGAAGCGGTAGAGGCCTCGGACGGCATCCTTTTCATCTCGCCCGAATACAACCGGTCCATCCCCGGCGCCTTGAAGAACGCCATCGACTGGGGATCCCGCCCGTGGGGCACCAACTCCTTCGCCCGCAAACCCACCGGCATCATCGGCGCTTCCCCGGGCGGCATCGGAACCGCCGTCATGCAGTCGAACATGCGCAGTGTTCTCAGCTTCCTCGACGCCCCGCAGCTCAACGCGCCCGAGGCCTACATCAGCTTCAATCCGGACGTTTACGGCGACGACGGCGACGTCAGGGATGAGTCCACGCAGGCCTTCCTGCGCCACTACATGGAGGAGTACTCCGCGTTCGTCCAGCGCGTCCTGGACGCCAACGCCGCCGGACACATCGGCGACGAGGACCCCGAATCCCGCAAATGACACCACAACCGTAGATGCGGTCGTCTCCGCTGGCCGTTGCGGCAATAACTTTGGGCGGCATTGTCGATGGGAGCACTTATCGGACTCATTGGAGCAGCTGAGCCGAGCCTGGGTCGGATATCACGGACCTGTCCGCAGGACTGTGCATTGCCCGGTGCCGGACGGGCGGGCATGATGCTGGGATGAGACTGGCGGGAGGAGCCAACGACCCGTGCTTCGACCAATGGCTGCTGTCGCGAACCGAGCGGGGCAACGACGCTACGCGGTTGCTCCCGTGGTCAGCCGGTAACGAGGTGCGCGTGCTGCTGCACGGCCGAGAGTATTTCCCGCTCCTGGCCGCCGAGCTGGATGGGACAGGGCCAGGGGACCTAATCCTCGTGGCCGGGTGGCGCATGGACGCCGACGAGCTCCTCACCGCCGACCTGACCGTGGCGGAAGCGCTGAGCCGCAGCGCGCGGCGCGGAGCACAGGTGAAGGGGCTGCTCTGGCGATCCCATCACTCCTGGGTAGTGGGCACGTTGAGACAGAACCGGGCGTTGGCCACCCACATCAACGCATCGGGCGCCGAGATGCTGCTGGACCACCGCGTTCGCCGGTTCGGCAGCCACCACCAAAAATTCGTGGTCATCCGGCACGCGGCCCATCCCGGCACGGACGTCGCCTTCATGGGTGGGATGGATTTAGCCCGTTCCCGCGGCGACGACGAGACGCATCAGGGGGACCCGCAGCCCCGCAACTTCGCCAGCGCCTACGGACCAACTCCAGCTTGGCACGACGTCCAGCTGCTGCTGCGCGGACCGGTCGTCCTCGAAGTAGAAAAGGTGTTTCGAGAGCGCTGGGACGATCCCGCACCGACGACGCCCTTGCCCTGGCACCGGCTGCCAGACGTGATCCGCGGCCTACCGCAGAAGGCCTCCCCCTTGCCTCCAGAGCGGCCGGCACCGCCGGCCGCGGGCCACTGCCACGTGCAGTTGCTGCGCACCTACCCCACGCGCTCCCCGGGGTACCCGTTCGCGCCCGATGGGGAGCGCAGCGTGGCCCGCGATTACGCGAAGGCGCTGCAACGAGCACGACAGCTGGTGTACGTGGAGGACCAGTATCTGTGGTCGGCCGACGTCGGCCGGGTCTTCGCGGAAGCCCTGCGCCGCAATCCCGGCCTCCATGTCATCGCCGTCTGCCCCCGGTTCCCGGACCAGGAGGGCAGGCTTAAGGTTCCACCGGCGCTGTTCGGCCAGGGTTTGTCCTGGCGCATGGTCCGCGATGCCGGAGGCGACCGGCTATTGATGCTGGACATCGAAAACGGGAGCGGCTGGCCGATCTACGTCCACTCAAAAGTCTGCGTGGTCGACGACGTCTGGGCCGCCGTGGGCAGCGCCAACCTGAACCGGCGATCCTGGAGCCACGATTCCGAACTCACGGCCGCCGTGCTGGACGAACAGCGAGACCCAAGGCACCCGGCAGACCCGGCCCAACTTGGCGACGGCGCCCGCCCGTTCGCCCGCGACCTGCGCCTGCGGCTGCTCTGCGAACATCTGGGACGCGTTCCCGGCAATAACGCCGACCTCCTCGATCCCCGCGAGGCGGTCCGCGCCGTCCGCTCAAGCGCCGACGAGCTCGACGCTTGGTATCGTGCGGGCCGCTTGCTCCCGCGGCCGCAGGGACGGCTGCGCTGCCATATCCCGGCAAAGGGATCCCCCTGGCAGCGCCGGTTCGCAGCCCCGGCCTACCGACTCCTCTTCGACCCCGACGGCCGCCCCCTCCGGATGCGACTGCGACGCCGCTACTGAGCGCCCGCCTCAGCTCTCGCAGCCGACTCCATCGCCGTCGCGGTCGAATCTGGTGTCCCAGCCGGGGTCGCCGGCCCGGATCGGGGCCGCACCGGCTTCCTTCACGGCGGTGCAGTTCTTGTAGAAAACGTTCCCGCCGGCCGGCGCCTCCTGGACGGGTGCCGGTACAGGCTGTTGCTCTGGCGCTGGGGCCGGCTTGGGTGCCGCCGGCGCGGCCGCCGCGGGCACGGCCACTCCCCCGTCTGCCGGGGCCGGCTGGTCCGGGCAGGAGCTGGAAAGGATGTTCTTGATGGCGTCGTGCTCTGCCTGGGTCATCCAGAGTCCATACTTGGCTTTGACGGCAGTCTGCAGGGCCACGTACTCACAGCGGAACGACTTGTTCGGAGGCAGCCAGGTCGCGGCATCGCCGTCGGACTTGGAGCCGTTGGTGGGCCCGTCGACCGCAAGCAGGTTCAGCGGGTCGTTGGCGAAGACTTCACGCTGGTTCTTGGCCAACTGCTGGGCACCCTTCTGCCAGGCGTCCGAGAGGGAGACAACGTGGTCGATCTGGACGGCGGTGCTGGTCTTATTGCCGCGGACGAAGTCAATGGTCGTGGCTGTGAAAGGATCGGCCAGCACCCCTGAGGTGACCACACAGCCGCCGGCCTTGAGAACCGTGTATTCCAGATCGCGTTGGAGGATGTCATTGCGCGCGTCGCAGCCGTTACGGTCCGGATCCAGCCAGCCGTCACCGAACTGATCCCGTGAGTATCCGGTCTTCGGGGCGCGGCCCTTGATGGCGATGCCGTCCAGTTGTTCCAAGGCGGTGCCAACGGCGGCAGGCTCCTCTGCGGGTTCCTTGGATTGTGGGGCCTTGGGCTCCTCCGTCTTTTTGGCCGGTTCCGTGGTTTCGGGAACCAGGGTCGGTTCGGGGCTGCCGGTCACCTCGATGGTGGGGCCGGCCAGGCGCTGATCCGCTTCAGCGGGCGAGGTACAGGCGGATAACAGAACGGCCAGCGCCAGTCCGGCCAGTGCGAGGGGCTTCTTCTTCTCCATGTCCCTTCATGTCTACGGCAGATGCCTCACCGCGTCCCGGCTGACACGCCGGAGGGTCAAGCATATGAAGGTGGACGAGAACGGAAGGGAATCGCTAATTCACGGATCAATAGTCTTCGCGGTCATGGAAGAGGCCGCCGACAGGGATCGGTTCCGCGGGTTCAGGGGCGTAGCGGGCTGGGAAGGCACACAAGGCGAGCACAATGGCAGGTGTTCAGCACAACGGCACCATGCTTCCGTTCATCGCGGTCCCCGGGCGTGCCGTCCTGGGCCTCGGCGGAACCTCGGTCGGGTGGGCCGCCGGGTTGGCCGCAGTTGCACTGTCGCCGCGGTTCCTCCACCGACACCCGACGGCGCCGGGAGGAGTGGATTCCCGGTCCCTTCCGGGGCTACCTTCTTCCTGGCCCGTCGGGAAGCTGCCAAACCGGAAGGGGAGCGACGGTGCGGTGCCGTGGGTCTGCCTTCGCGTCGATTCGGCACGAGCACCAGCACCATAAAAGGGGCAAAGGCGAGTACGACGTCGATAACGAAAAGGGTGACTTCCATGGCCAACTCCTACCCTTGGCTTTTAGGGTAGGCGCCGATTGGCGGGCACACAATGGGTTGAGCTGCCAGCCCAGGGATCGGTGACGGCGGTGCCTCGCGCCGCCTCAATTTAGAGCCAGTCCGGCGACGGCGGAGGGTTACCGTGACGCCCTTCCTAACCCACAAGGGCGCCCTAGGATAAGTCGCTCTGCCTTCGGTGCCCCGCATCCCGGCCGGTCCCGACAACGCCGGTTGAAATCTCCGATCCTGTCAGAGGCCGGTGTTAGGTTGGCAGCAACTTCAGATGGAGAAAAGGAGGACGAGATGGCCAAGACACATTCCCGCGGCATCGGAATCGACTTTATGGATTCAAACTCGTGCGGCCGCTGCGATGCCTGCGACGAACTACCCGCACCGGTGATCTGCGAGGACTGCTGCTATGACGAGGATGGCAACTTCGTCCGGCTCGTTGAATGGCCCTGCCCAGAGGTGCAAGCCGCCAAGGCAGCCTAGGGACAGTCCGTTGGCGGCGCACGGCAATCCGTTGGAGCCCCTAAGGCGTCACCGTCGACTTCCTCTGCGCACAAAGAAGCCCCGCTCGGTGCGGGGCTTGTGCTAAAGGAAGGAAACGCTGGAGAGCGCCATCCACACGAGCCCACCAAAGACGGCCGCCGCGAGAATCGGCAGCATGGCGATGACGATTGCCCAGACTCCCGGTTTCCTGCCCGCATTCTTCGAGAGCGCCAAGAGGCCTGCGATCAGGCCTGCCAGCAACGGCAGCAACGACGCCCACATGAGCGCCCAGGCCGTCGGCAGCAGCAGGCCGGCCAGGAAGAGTGCCAGGCCCAGGAGAGATAGTCCCAAGGCAAGCTTGCCCGTCTTCTGTTCCGCTGCTTGTGCGTGAAGTCGTTCAGTCTGCACGACTGTTCCAATCTGTCGGGAGGGTCAAGCTCAGAAGAAGGCTATACCAATCTGCTGGTAGGCCAGCAGCGGCCCACACCAAGCACCAGCCAACCAGATCATCGGTTTATTCAGAGAGCCGACAATGATCGGGCCCGGGCCTGAAAATCACTACATTGCAGCGCTCTACTTCATTCGCTACACAGAAATCCGCGGTGGCGCCGCCGTAAACATTTTCGGCGAGCGCCTCTCGCGTTCGGTACACCGTGCCATGCCAGTCGTGCTGCTGGCCATAGCCCTGGTAGTCACCGCCCCCGGTTTCCATAGGACCGGCCTGCGTACCTGAGCGACAAACGGGGATCGTGACCAACAGGCTACTCCCGCAGGAACGAGCGCACTAGAGATGTTGCTCCGATAATTCCCATTATCACCGCCACGGTGAAAACTACATCGCTGCAGGGACCGTGCGTATCTACCCGCAGCAGAGACAACAGCGCATCAGGTGCCGGTGGGGACGACTCAGCGGCACTATCCGTTGTAGTAATGGGTGCACTCCTGCGGGCCTGCAGGCTTGGGGCAGTCCGGTGTTGATAAGCGTCGCCCCACCTCCCGGGGCGTATGGGTGTCGTGGCGCCTTCCCAATGACGGACTTCGCCGCAGTTGTGAGCGTCGGACCCGGGTGCCGCTGGAACGAATTATGAGGAGGAGGAGGTATCGTGCTGGTTGTTTTGACGGGGATTGATGGCTCGGGAAAAACAACGGCCGGGCGGGCGATGGTTGCTGCCGCACGGCGAGACGGCAAGGACGCACTCCTGCTCGGGAATTACGCCGGCCGCCGCAGGTTAGCACTGCTTAGCACTCGGTGCGGGGTCCGGATTCCTCCGCGGTTTGCGGATGCGGTGGAGACAATAATCCGCACTGGCAATGTGCTGATCTCCCATGCCCGGATCCGCAACTATCCGGGCTTAGTGATCATGGACCGTCACCTGCACTGCCAGTTGGCGTTGCGGCAGGCGCGGGGCCTTCCCCGGGGAAGCCTTCTTCCCTTCCTCCTCAGGAAGCTCCCAAAACCTGACCTGATCATCCACCTCGTGATCGACCCTGAACAGGCGCATCGCCGAGTCTTGGCACGCGGAACGGACAAGGAAACTCTGTACGACCTCAACTCGTTCCGCGCCGCCTACCGTTCGCTTCCTGAATACGGGCACTTCACCGAGCTGGCCTCCGATGGTACGCCGGCGGAGGTACTCTCCAGGCTGACCATTGCCATAGCCAACGCAGGAAGGGGCAGAAGCAAAGAACTCTGGGAAAGAGCGGTCACACCAAGCCAAGAGCAGCTTTGCGGGCACTGAGTGTTTCGGCGCGGACACGTTCAGACATCTCAGGTAATACGCAGAACGCCCCTAGGGATGGACAGGATAACCGCGGGCTGGACTCATCTTCCGGAGAACGACCTACGGGCAGGAGGTGGACAGCACCGGATTAGTCCTTGCAACAGCGTCCCCTTGCAGCTAGAGAGAGGAAAAACTTCTTGATTTCCGAGACCGATCCGCTTGAGCCTACCCCCGGTCCTGCCCGCTTGGATGACGTCTCCGCTCTTCGTCGCGGGGACCGGATTGAAGCCACTAGCCCCGACGGAGTACGTTACCGCGGCCGGGTGGAAGAGACTGCCCCGGAAATGGGAGTCGTTTGGATCAAGGACGAACCGTTCGGCAACCGCAGCATGCTGGACAGTGTCGACTACAGCATCCGAGTCATCCGCAGTTGAGACGCCAAATGCCCGATTTCACAACAAGAACAAGACCCACGCAACCGCCCAAGTGTGTGATCCTGTGCCACAGCCAGATTAGGCAGGACGACTAAACGCGAGATGCGCTTTCGGTCCGGCGTCAGCACTCCTCCACCCACGGACAGGATGCACAAGGACCAACCAAAGATTTCAAAGCTGACGTGCCGCCAGGGGTGGTCGGTCCTCGTAGTGAGCCATCAAGGTAGCAGCACGAGCGAAGCAGGCAGGAAGGCCTATGGCCGTGCAGTCAGTCCTGACCGGAAATCAGTGCGGCTTTGCACCTGAATAGGCTATTCACATGACCAACCGCGAACCATTTTTCATTCGGGGTTTGCGCCGCCGGACCGACGGACAGGTGAATCGCCCAAGAGCAGTAAGCCGGATCTCCGCCTACGTCTACGGCAATGTCCTGGTGCTGGCGGCCATTGTCGCCTCCACTCCGTCCGCGGTCCGCACGGGTGAAGCTCTCATCTACATCCTGGGAACAGCGCTGACCACCTTTTGCGCTCACATCCTCGCGAACGGTTTCAGTGCATCAGCAGTGGGCGGCAAACTCTCCCGAACCGAAATGCTTCGATTAGTCATGGATGCCGGCCCGATCCTGACATCGGGGCTGATGCCAGCGGCTATGGTCAGCCTTTCTGCGGTGGGGAGGTTTGACGATCGGCTTGGACTTGCGGCGGCAGCTGCGCTGATCCTGGTCCGACTTGCCTCCATCGGCCTTGTCGTCCAAAGACTGACCGGCAGGTCCGCCAAGGGAGGGGCACTGTGGGGCGGTATCGCTCTTGCCATCGTCGCCAGCGTTATCGTCGCAGTAAAACTTCTAATCGCCCACTGAGATAAGTCGGCCCAAGGCCAACCAAGATTGCAACGCTTCGAGCCTTGTCCTCCGTCCACGGACCCTATTCCCCAGACGGCCCGTTATTCGTTGTCATGGCGCAGCCCTAACGAGTCGACTGATCCAGATACCAAGTAACACGATGGTGCCCACCCAAGACACCAACCATATGACCGCGCGACCTGCCGTGTTTCTGATGCCGCCGCCACCCTTGGATTTCGCTATCCCAGACACAAGAAACCCCTCTCGACTGGCGTTTTGCCTAGTCAGAGAGGGGTTCGCGGAGCCCCCTGCCGGATTCGAACCGGCGACCCCCTGTTTACAAGACAGGTGCTCTGGCCAACTGAGCTAAGGAGGCGTACCGGACAAAACCGGC
Source organism: Arthrobacter sp. Y3221048 (assembly GCF_059092685.1). Lineage (NCBI taxonomy): Bacteria > Bacillati > Actinomycetota > Actinomycetes > Micrococcales > Micrococcaceae > Arthrobacter > Arthrobacter sp. Y3221048. The sequence continues at coordinate 791,471 of NZ_JBNHHX010000003.1, forward strand.
TAGATAAGGTTAGCCCAGGCGGCGGCCCTGCGTGAAACCGCAGCAGCCGCCGCCTGGATGCCGGCCGGGACCGGCCCGGCGGATGGCTTAGGCGCGGGCGTCGATGATGCCCTGGGCGAACTCCTGGAAGTTGCCGGAGTTCGTCCACTTCTGGCCGTCAACGAAGACCGCCGGGGTGCCGCCGACCTGGTATTCGTTGAACGTCTGGTTCACGAACGCGGTCCAGGGGCGGAATTCGCCGTCGTCAATGCAGGAGGCAACGTCGGTGGCTCCCGCGGATTCGGCGATGCTCGCCAAGGTGGCGTTGTCCAGTCCGGCCCCGCCTTCCGTCGGCTGCTGCGCGAAGAGCTGGGTCAGGTAACCGTTAAAGGCCTCGGGGTGGGAGTCGGCCACGCAGGCCACGGCGTTCGCTGCACGGGATGAGTAGTTGGTGGTGGACACGCGGTCGAGGAAGGTCGCCACGCGGTACTCCACCGTGGCCTCGCCGGAGGAGGTGAGGTCGGTCAGGTACCCGCCGTACTGCCCTTCGAAGTCCTTGCAGACCGGGCAACCCATGTCCACGTACACCACGATGTTGGCCGGTTCGCCCTCAGGCGCAGCAGCAACGCCCGGCGGCACGATGGTATCGCCCTCGGTGGCGGCCGGTTCCGGGATGTTGTTCACGTCGACCTGGATGGGCTCGGTGTCCGCCAGCCCGTCCTGGGTGATGGTGTACCCGCCGAACTCATTGCCGTGGGCCGGCGCAGCACCGGTGTCGGCGACCTGCCCGCGCTGGTTGGTGATGACAACCCCCGCAATCACGGCGATGATCACGAGGACAGCGACGACCACCCCGCCCTTGACCAGCAGCGAGTTCCGCTTTTCGCGCTTCTGCTGCTCTTCGCGTATCTGGCGGGCCTTCTCGCGGGCCGCAGCAGTGCGCTCGGCCTTGGTCGGCTTAGGGCTGTGTTGGGTAGCCATGGATCCTCGCGTCTTCTTGGTCTGCTTCGCCCAGGCAGGGCACTACAGACCTAGTTTAGTTGCAACTTCAATGTTCAGGCGGAACGAGTGGCCGCGTTCACGTTTACTGCCTCAGTGCGCCCCCGGGGAAGCCTCAGGTTGCCATTCCTTATAAAGTCATGAACAGGACGGTATACACAAAGGAGAGGTCAATTGGCGAATTCCGCAGAGATGAACGGTCAGGAAGCAGAAGGACCTCAGTTCGGGGAGTACGACCTGATCGTCGTCTCCAACCGCCTTCCGGTGGACCGCGCCCCCGAGGACGACGGCCAGGGCCCCTGGCGGCGCTCGCCCGGCGGACTGGTTACGGCGCTGGCTCCGGTGATGGCGAAGACCGACGGAGCCTGGGTGGGCTGGCCGGGGGTGCCGGACGAGAAAGTTGACCCGTTCGACCACGACAACATGCATCTGGTCCCGGTGACCCTGAGCGCCGACGACGTCGAGTTGTATTACGAAGGCTTCTCCAACGCCACGCTCTGGCCGCTCTACCATGACGTGATTGCCCCGCCGGAGTTCCACCGCGCCTGGTGGGAGTGCTACAAAACGGTCAACCGGCGCTTCGCCGAGGCAACCGCGGAGATCGCCGCCGAGGGTGCGACGATCTGGGTGCAGGACTACCAGTTGCAGCTGGTTCCCAAGCTGTTGCGCGAGATGCGCCCGGACCTGAAGATCGGTTTCTTCAACCACATCCCGTTCCCCCCGCTGGAGATCTTCGCCCAGCTGCCATGGCGCCGGCAGGTGATTGAGGGCCTGCTCGGCGCGGACCTGGTGGGCTTCCAGCGCCCCAGCGACACCAGCAACTTCCTGCGCTGCGTGCGGCGCTTCAGCGGTCTGAATGTGCGCCAGCAGCAGGTGCACGTGGTTGACAACGACGGCGGTGCCCGCCTCTGCAGGGCCGGCGCCTTCCCGATCTCGATCGACGTGGCCCATATCAGCGAGTTGGCCAATCGGCCGGATGTGATCGCCCGGTCCGAGCAGATCCGGCAGGAGCTGGGCAACCCCGACACCGTCTTGCTGGGCGTGGACCGGCTGGACTACACCAAGGGCATCCGGCACCGGGTCAAGGCGTATGGCGAACTGTTGGAGGACGGCAAGGTGGACGTGGAGAACGCCGTGCTGATCCAGGTGGCCTCGCCCAGCCGCGAGCGCGTCGAGTCCTACCGGCTGCTGCGTGAGGAAATCGAAGGTTCGGTGGGCAGGATCAACGGCACGTTCGACACCCTGGAAAACACCGCCATCCGCTACCTGCACCACAGCTACCCGGTGGAGGAGATGGTGGCGCTCTACCTGGCCGCGGACGTGATGCTGGTGACCGCGCTGCGCGACGGCATGAACCTGGTGGCCAAGGAGTACGTTGCCTCCCGCAAGGGCGTGGACGGCGCGCTCGTGCTCAGCGAATTCGCTGGTGCCGCCGACCAGCTCAAGCAGGCCATCCTGGTCAACCCGCATGACATCGACGGGCTTAAGGATGCCATCGTCCGGGCGATCAATATCCCGCCGGCCGAGGCAACCCGCCGGATGCGGGCCATGCGCCGGCAGATCCTGCAGAACGACGTCGAGCACTGGTCGCGCGCGTTCCTGAAGGCGCTCCAACAGCCGCAGGCCGATGACTGAGCGCCGCGACGCGGGACAGCCGCGCGTGCCCGCAGTCCCCGACGCCGGTGCCCCCAACGCCGGTGTCCCCGACGCCGCAGTCCCCGACGCCGGTGCCGGCCGGGACCTGGTGCCGCTGGAGCTGCGGGAGGCGCTGGAGCAGCTCGCCCGCACCGAGACGCTGCTCGTGGCGCTGGACTTCGACGGCGTGCTCGCGCCGATCGTGCCGCGGGCGGAGGACGCCCGTCCCCTGCCGGCCTCGGCGGCCGCCGTTGCCGCGTTGGCGGCCCTACCGGGGACGTCCACCGCCTTCATCTCCGGCCGGGCGCTGGCGAGCCTGCGCACCGTCGCCTCCCCGGACGACCGGACGCTGCTCATCGGCTCGCACGGCGGCGAGGTCTTCACCGGACCGGACAGCCCTCCCCTGGTGCTGGACGAAGTGCAGCAGCAGGCGCTGGCGGCGGCGACCGCCGTCGTCGAAAAAGTCGTGGCCGCCCACCCGGGCACCCGGCTGGAAGCCAAGCCGGCCGGCGTCGTACTCCATACCCGCACGGCCGCCGACGACGTGGCGGCGGCGGCCACGGAGCGGGCCCGCGCCGCGCTCCGGGAAGTCCCCGGGCTGCACATCAGCGACGGCAAGCGCGTGCTGGAGACGTCGGTGCTGAGTGCCGACAAGGGCCAGGGCCTCGGACTGCTGCGCTCTTTCACCGGCGCGACCGCCGTCTTCTTCGCCGGCGACGACGTCACCGACGAACATGCCTTCGCCGTGCTGCGGGACTCCGACGTCGGCGTCAAGGTGGGGCCGGGCGACACCGCCGCGGCCTACCGGGTGGACTCGCCGCAGACGTTCGCCGCCGCGCTGGCCCTGCTGGCCGAGCTGCGGGCCGCTGCCCGGCCGGCCTAGCGCGGCATACGCACGGCCGGCCCGGGGCGCGTTGACAGCCGTGGCATACTGAGGGCGTGAGCCGCCTCACACCGTTGTGCGGCGGGCTCGGAAACTGAATACGCACCCATCACTACGGATCGTCGGGCACGTACCTGCCCGTGAAGGGAAACGACATGGCAACGGTAACGTTCGACAATGCCACGCGCTTATACCCGGGCACCGAAAAGCCTGCGGTGGACAGCCTCAAGCTGGAGATCGCCGACGGCGAGTTCCTGGTCCTCGTAGGACCGTCGGGCTGCGGCAAGTCCACCTCGCTGCGAATGCTGGCCGGCCTGGAAGACGTCAACTCGGGACGGATCCTGATCGGCGACCGCGACGTCACCGACGTACCGCCGAAAGACCGCGACATCGCCATGGTGTTCCAGAACTACGCGCTGTACCCGCATATGTCCGTTGCCGACAACATGGGTTTCGCCCTGAAGATCGCCGGCGTGTCCAAGGAAGAACGCATCGAGCGGGTCCGCGAGGCAGCCAAGCTGCTGGACCTGGAGGAGTACCTGGACCGCAAGCCCAAGGCGCTCTCCGGCGGCCAGCGCCAGCGCGTGGCGATGGGCCGGGCGATCGTGCGGAACCCGCAGGTGTTCCTGATGGATGAACCGCTGTCCAACCTGGACGCCAAGCTGCGCGTGCAGACCCGCACGCAGATCGCCTCCCTGACCCGCCGGCTGGGCGTCACCACCGTCTACGTCACCCACGACCAGGTCGAAGCCATGACCATGGGCGACCGCGTGGCGGTGCTCAAGGACGGCATCCTGCAGCAGGTGGACACCCCGCGCGCCCTCTACGACCGGCCGGCAAACGTCTTCGTGGCCGGCTTCATCGGTTCGCCGGCCATGAACCTGCTGGAACTTCCGGTGACCGACGGCGGTGTGCAGTTCGGCGGCCTGACATACCCGGTGCCGCGCAACCTGCTGGACGCCGCGCACGGCAACACCGTGACGTTGGGAGTCCGGCCGGAGGACCTGGAGCGCGCCGAGGACGGCCAGGGGCTCGCGGTGTTCGTGGACGTCGTCGAGGAACTGGGCGCCGATGCATACGTCTACGGGCACACCGAGCTGGACGGAAAGCGCTACGACATCACCGGCCGCGTGGACGGACGCACCCCGCCGCCGGCCGGCAGCACCACGTATGTGCGGCCCAAGGAGGGCCACGTGCACCTGTTCGACACCCAGAACGGGCTGCGGCTGGGCGAGCATGCCCCCGACACGCCGCCGGCGTCGGTGGCGGACCTCAATACCCCGATCGAAGCCGGCAAGACGGCCGACTAGGTCTCCGCGCCTAGGATGTAGTCATCATGGCTGACCATCCCGGCACCGGCGGCCCCGTCCAGGGGGCCGCGGACACGGCCCTGTCCGGCGGGGCCGCGTCGATAGCGTCCCTGAGCATCACCGCGGCTACCACCGACGAGCGGCTGCTGGATCTGCCGTGGCATTTGGCCCTCGAAGACTGGCCGCCGGAGAACCTGGCCGCGTTGCCCCGCGGGCTGTCCCGGCACGTGGTCCGGTTCGCTCCGCTGGGCGCGGGCGTGGTGGCGATCAAGGAGACCGGCGAAGACGCCGCCCGGCACGAATACCAGATGCTGCGCAAGCTGCAGCGGCTGGCTATCCCCTGTGTGGAACCGGTGGCCGTGATGACCGGGCGGCTGCGCACCGACGGCACTCCCCTGCAACCGGTGCTGGTCACCCGGCATCTCCGTTTCTCGCTGCCGTACCGCGCCCTGTTTTCCCAGACGCTGCGGCGGGAGACCCTGACCCGCCTGATCGACGCGCAGGCGCTGCTGCTGGTGCGCCTTCATCTGGTGGGGTTCTTCTGGGGCGATGTCTCCCTGTCCAACACGCTCTTCCGGCGGGATGCCGGAGCGTTCGCTGCCTATCTGGTGGACGCCGAAACCGGCGAACTGCACCAGCGGCTCTCGGACGGCCAGCGCGAGCACGACCTCGAGATCGCCCGGGTGAATATCGCCGGCGAGATGATGGACCTCGTCGAGGGCGGGCTGCTCGAGGAAAGAGTGGATCCGGTGGCCACCAGCGAGCGGATCATGGACAGCTACCGCAAGCTGTGGGTGGAATTGACGGCGCAGGAATCGTTCGACCTGGGTGAGCGGTGGCGGGTCAACGCCCGCATCCGCCGCCTGAACGACCTGGGGTTCGATGTGGAGGAGTTCTCCATCAATACCACCGCCGACGGAGCCACCATCCAACTCCAGCCCAAGGTGGTGGACGCCGGACACCACCAGCGCCGGCTGCTGCGGCTCACGGGCCTCGATGTGCAGGCGAACCAGGCGCGCCGGCTGCTCAACGACCTGGATGCCTACCGGGCGGACAACCAGCCGGAGCAGAGCGAGGAGATCAGCGCCCACAGCTGGGTCCGTCATGTCTTCGAACCGATTGTCCGGGCCATACCGCGCGAGCTGGCGGGCAAGCTGGAACCGGCCGAGGTGGTCCACCAGGTTCTTGAGCACCGCTGGTATATCTCCGAGGCGCAGGACCGGAACGTGCCGCTGGCGGAGGCAGTGCAGTCGTATGTCGATACGGTGCTGCGGCACCGCCGCGACGAGGCCGCCATCATGCTCAATCCGGATGCGCGAACCGCCGCCGCCCTGGACGCGGCCGAGACCGACGAAGGCTGACTGCGCTCAGGCGGGTCCGGGCTGCTGCTGCCCTCCGGTCTTGCTGAAGATTGCCACGAGGAAGTCCGACGAGGGAGTGAACGGCCGCAGGTCCCAGGTGGCCAACCGCAGGTCGGCCGCCAGGCCCGCCGCCGCGGCGTCGGAGAAGAACTCGTCGAAGTCGTAACCCCGGCCGGCGCCGAACCCGGCCACGAGCCGGCCCGCCGGAGCCAGGTGGCCGGCCAGGTTGCGCAGCACTTCGCCCGAGGTGCCCGGGGCGAGGAAGGTCAGCACGTTGCCGGCGCTGACAATCACGTCGAACGGCTCGGCGATGCCCTGGGCGGGCAGGTCCAGCTCCGCCAGGTCGCCGACCAGCCAGGTGCAGTCCGGATGGTCCGTGCGGGCCGCTTCGATCAGCTCGGGATCGATGTCGACGCCGACCACCGTGTGTCCGCGGCGCGCCAGTTCGCCGCCCAGCCGCCCCGGTCCGCAGCCGGCGTCGAGGATCCGGCTGCCGCGCGGCACCATCGCGTCCACCAGCCGGGCCTCACCGTGCAGGTCGGTGCCTTCGGCGCGCATCTGCTCGAAGCGCTGGATGTACCAGGCCGAATGGCCCGGATTCCGGCGCTTCATTTCTTCCCACAACGTCTCTTTCCTCATGCCACCAGCCTACGCGTGGCGGGCGCGCGGCCGGCCCGCATGTCGCGCGACCGGACCGGCTCAGGCCGACGTGGGCTCGGAGATCCGCGCCGGCAACGCCTTGCCCGGATTGAGCAACCCCCGCGGGTCGAACACATCCCTCAGCCGGCGCTGCAGTTCCAACACCTCTTCGCGCTGCTCCCGCCCCAGCCACCGCACCTTGAACTGCCCGATGCCGTGCTCGCCGGTAATCGTGCCGCCCAGCGCGAGCCCGACGTCGATGGACTCGTCCAGCGCCTCGTTGAGCGCTGCCACCTTGGCCACGGCCCCGCGTCCGACCCAGAAGGTCGGATGCAGGTTGCCGTCGCCGGCGTGCGCCACCACTTTGAGTCCGACGCGGTGGCGCTCGGCGATTTTCTGCAGTTCGTTGATGTAGTGCACCAGCTGGGACCGGGGGACCGCGACGTCCTCCCCCACCCGGTAATCATCGTCCACCTCGGCGCCGCGGCTGTGCCGGCGCAGATCCATCAACCGGACCGCTTCGGCGGTGTCCGCCGCCTTGATCTCGCCGCCGAGCCCGGTGAGGACCCCGCGGATGATGCCGGCTTCCATCTCCGCCGCATAGCCGTCCGTCTGAATCAGCAACAGCGCCCCGCCGCGGCTGCGCAGGTTGGAACCTTGCTCCCGGTCCAGCTGCGCCATGGTGTTTCCGTCCAGCAGTTCCATGATCGCCGGCTGGACCCGCGCCCGCCCCACCGCCAAAACCCCGGCCGCGGCAGTTGCCACGTCGGGGAAGAACGCCGCCACCGTCTCCAGGGCGGCAGGCAGATAGCGCAGCCGCAGCGTCGCTCCGACCACCACGCCCAAGGTCCCCTCGGAGCCAACGAACAGTCCGGTCAGGTCGTAACCGGCGACGCCCTTGAACGTCCTGTGGCCGGTGTGGATCAGCGTCCCGTCGGCGAGCACAACGTCCAGCGCCAGCACGGATTCGCGCGTCACCCCGTACTTGGCACAGCGCAGCCCGCCGGCGTTCGTCGCAATGTTCCCGCCAATCGTCGAGCTGCGATAGCTGGCCGGGTCCGGCGCGTACATCAGCCCATACTCGGCGACGGCGGCGTTCAGGTCGGCGTTGATCACGCCCGGTTCCACGCGGGCGATCTCGTCCTCCGGATGTATCTCCAGGATCCGGTTCATGGCCGCCAGGCTCAGCACCAGGCAGCCTTTGGACGCGTGCGCGCCGCCGGACACCCCCGTGCCGGCCCCGCGGCACACTACCGGCACTCCCGCCGCATGCGCGGCGCACATCACGGCCTGCACGTCCTCCACACTCTGCGCGCGGACGACGGCGATGGGCAGCTGGTGGTCGAGGACCGGGCCTTGGTCGATGGCACAGGCAGCCAAATCCGCCGGTTCCGTGCTGACCAACCCTGCGGGCAACGCACGCTGAAGGTCCTCAAGAAAAGAGTCAGTCACGCGCTCGATGCCGCCGGGGGCAGTTCCGTGATGCTTGCTGCTCACGCGGTGCCTCCCATGAACCGGACGTAGCGGTCGAGCACCTGCGGCCAACCCGCGGCATAGGCGGCCCGCTCCCGCCCGTGCTCGGGCATGTTCTCCCACCCGGAGTGGGTCAGCCGCACCTCCGTGCGGGTGTCGCCGACGGCCACGAAGTCGACGTCGACTTGGCCCGAGGACCCGGGACCCGTGCCCGGGTGCCAGGTGCAGCGCAAGTGGCTGCCGGGAGCCCATTCCAAAATCTCGCCCCAGACATGGACCTCATCGTCCAGGGTCGTTTCTGTCAGCACGTGGTCTTCGAACTCCACGTGGCTGCCCTCACCGCCCACGCTTTGGCTGTCTACCGGCCACCACAAATGAATGAGATCGGTGAAGCCACTGAAAGCCTCCCGGCTGTCCCGCGGAACGGTGACGCGGCAGTGGATTGGATCTGCGCTCTTGGATGGTTCCGGCTCGCGCGGCGCGTGGGAGAACAAGGACGAATTCATAGCCCCAGCCTAGTCCCGGTTGGGTGGGGCGGTTGGTGGTTAAACGCGGGAAGGCCCCGCCATCGTTGGCGGGGCCTTCCCGTGTTCAAAGAATGTCCGGCGGCGACCTACTCTCCCACACCCTCCCGAGTGCAGTACCATCGGCGCTGTGGGCCTTAGCTTCCGGGTTCGGAATGGGACCGGGCGTTTCCCCCACGCTATGACCGCCGTAACCCTTCGTGCGCGCCAACCCCGTGGGGGGCGGCGGCAAACCTGTCGGTTACAAGCATGTGCTTGGAACTGTATTCAATTATCTGTTCCCGGGACAACGGTTGTTGTCTGGGAACCACATAGCGGACGCGTAGCATGTTTTGATCACCCACCCCAAGGGGTGGTGTGGTGTAAGTTATCGGACTATTAGTACCGGTCAGCTCCACGAGTCTTTTGTCCTCGCTTCCACATCCGGCCTATCAACCCAGTGGTCTGGCTGGGGTCCTCTCCCCCCG